>JAWKXC010000011.1:0-188367 GCA_041397205.1 Paracoccaceae bacterium | reverse complement strand
TGAGCCAGAAACCCTCCGTTACAAAATCAACTCAGATGTCCCAAGAGCGCTGACGGAGGACACGCCGTTCTGCTCAACTACCATGACCCCGACGGGCGGTTTCCCTCCGTCGTCCCGGCCGAACGGCGCGGCGGGGAAGTGGCCACGAAGGCATTGCTCGACGCCGGGCACCGGCGCATCGCCTTCATCTCCGGCGAACCCTGGATGGAAGCCTCCGACCAGCGGATGGAAGGCTATGAACGCGCCCTGCGCGCGGCCGGCATTCCGGTCGATCCGTCTCTGGTGGTGGAAGGGAACTTCCTCGCCAATGGCGGTCGCTCGGCCACATTGCGTCTTCTGAAGCGCGGCGTTCACCCGGATGCGATCTTCTGTGCCAACGACCTGATGGCGGTGGGCTGCTACGAGGCCCTGAAAGAGCGGGGCATCAAGGTCGGCGAAGAGATCGCGGTGATGGGCTATGACGACCAGGAGATCGCCCAACACCTGCATCCGACCTTGTCGACGGTTCTCCTGCCGCACCGCGAAATGGGCCAATGGGCCGCGGACGCCTTGCTGAGCGACCGGGACCTGAAGCCGGAGCAGGTCCGCCTCGAATGTCCGCTGATCCCGCGCGAGTCACACCTTTGCCACCCGGGTGACCGTGGCACCTGACCGCTGCGGGTGGGTTGCCGAACGTGAGACGGTTGCCTGTCATTGCCTGCGGATCGCGATCATGGTCTCGTCCGCCGCGGTCATTGCGGCGTAGGACCAGTCTGGACGACCGGCACGACCGTTCGCCAAAGTCCAAGGCCCGCCCCCGCCCCCGACTTCAGCGAACAGCCCGGATCGCCCTTCGCGGCTCGGGTCGGGTTTGGCGATCACGCCCCGGCTGTCATCTCCCGCGCGAAGGTCTCGGCGATCGCGAGCACGGCCGCATGGATGGGGCCCGCAGTGAGGTTCGGCAGCACCGAGGCATCGACAACGAAGAGGTTGTCGAGCCCCGTGAAGCGCAGATCCGCGTCGACCACGGCGCCCGCGTCCTTGCCCATCCGGCAGGTGCCGCAGGGATGGTGATGGGTAATGACGGCGTCGGCGATGAAGGCGTCGATTTCGGCGGCACGATCGCGCCGGCCCGGGTAGATCTCCTCGCCGCGCCATTCCGACAGCCCGTCGGCATGGCCGATGGTCCGCGCCGCGGCGAGCGCCGCCCGCATCATCCGCCGGTCGTGGTCGGTTTGCAGATAGGCGGGATCTATGATCAGCCGGTCGTCGAGTTCGGGCCCGCTGATGCGCAGCGTGCCGCGGCTGGTGGGATGGGTGACGCCGAACAGAAGCGAATAGGCCGCGCCCGGCCCCGGCGCTGTCAGGCGTTCGGAGACGATGGGTGCGACGCCACAGCCGACCACGATCTCGGGTTGGCCCGTCGCAGTGAAGTCGCCGGCGCGCATGTAGGACATCGATTCCGAATGCTGAAGGCGCGAGGGCGGCAGGGGCTTGCGGGTCGTGTAGAGATTGCCCGCGCCAAGCAGGTGATCCTGCAGGTTGCGGCCGAGATCCGGGATGTCTGCCCGGCACGCGACGCCGGCCGCCGCGAGCACCTCCTGCGGCCCGAAGCCCGAGCGCATCAGGAGCGCCGGGGTTTCCAGCGACCCGGCGGAGAGAATCACCCGATCCGCCTGGATCTGCACCGGCCCGTCCGGCCCGACCGCCTCGATCCCCGGACCGCGTTGCGCTCAATGATCAGGCGGCGTGCCCGCGTTCCGGTCACCAGCGTCAGGTTCTCACGGGCCCGTACCGCCGGGGTGAGCCAGGCATCGGCCACGGTGACGCGCTTTCCGTCGCGGATATTGAGCGCGTTGGGCGTGACCCCGACCATCCGGCCATCGTTGTGATCGGGCAGCCGGGTCAGACCGAGCGATTCGCCGGTCGCGATGAAGGCGCGGGCGAGGGGGCTGACCTCGGCGTCCGGGCGATAGACGGGCAGGGGTCCGCCAGCACCGTCGTCGCCGGAGGATTCGTTCGCCCGGAACGCGGGCAAAAGCCCCTCCCAGCTCCACTTTTCGTCGCCGGTCGCCTCGGCCCAGGCGCGGAAATCGTCGGGGTGGCCGCGCATGTACCCCATCGCGTGCAGGACGCTCGAGCCGCCGACCACCCGGCCGCGGGCCCAGTGATGCACCCGGCCATTGGTGCCGGGCTGCGGCTCGGTCCGGTAATCCCAGTCGTAGCCGCGCCCCTGCAAGGCGGGCCATGCGGCGGGGTTCCAGATATCGGGGTCCACGGGCTCTTCGCCGGCCTCGACGAGGAGAACTTCACGCGCCGGGTCTTCGCTCAGCCGCGCAGCGAGCAGCGCCTGCCGATCCGCCGCCGACAATGAGGACATCTGCGGTTGCGCGGGGTTCGGCGCCGGACATCGTCATTGCAGGGTTCCGCCGATGCCGTGATCCGCGCGCCGCGGCCGAGCGGGACCGCGCCGCCTGGTTCCCACCTCCATCGCGGTTTTCCTTTCGTTGTGCGAGGTGGCGACAGCGCGGTCAGCTCGCACTTTCCATCGCCTTTTTCGCCGCCGCCATGGCTTTGAGCACGTGCTTTCTGGAGGCGCTCCGGGCCGCTATCTCATCGTGGGCGGCGATGGCTTTGTAGATGTCCTTCATCTCCGCGAGACTGCTGATCGCGCGCCCTTCGAGCGACATGGAACGCGAGCGGAACAGGCTGATGCGGGCGACGAGGCCACGGTGAATCTCTTCCAGAATCGGGTTTCCGCAATTCGCGAGGATGATCGAGTAGAAATCCTCGGTGGTGGTGATCCGCGCCACGCTGTCGTTGTTGAGGGTCGCCGTTTCAAAGGCGGAGAGCGCGTTTTCGAGCTTTTCCAACTCGTCCTTGGTGATCCTCTGCGAGCAGCGCCCGACGGCGTCGACTTCCAGCATCTCACGGACTTCGTAGATCGCGGTGACCTCCTCCCAGGTGAGTTCGGGGATCGAGGGCCCGCGGTTCGGGACGAGGTTTATGAGCCGTTCCGCAGCCAGGCTGCGCAGCGCTTCGCGCAACGAGGGGCGGCTGATCCCGAGCTCGACACAGAGCTGGCTTTCGACCAGCCGGGCTCCGGGCTGGAAATGGCCGGAGACAATCGCAAGCCGAAGCTTCTCGACCGTTTCCTCCTGCACGGTCCTCGGCAGCACTCGTAAATCCAGCTCTTGCGGCATCTCTCCGTCCCTTGAATCGGGTTTCGACCGGTCCTGAAATCCAAATTTTCCTGGTGATATGACGTCAGGCACCCACCTTCTGTCAATATGTCTAATTGCAAGAATGTCTGACAATCCTCTTGACGGCTGTCGGGTTTCCGGCATGCTGAACCCAACGACGAAGACCAGAACAGGGTTTGGATTCATGGCGGCGTTCGCCCCCTTCGGAGAGACCAACATGCGCCGGCTCGACACGGGACGCATCGTGCTGAACCTGCGCGAAGCGGGCACCGGCCCGCTGATGCTGTTCTTCCACGGCATCACCGCCAACTCGGCCACGCTGATGCCGCTGGCGTCGCGTTTCAGCGACCGTTTCACCACCGTCGCGGTCGATCAGCGCGGGCACGGGCTCAGCGACAAGCTGGCCAGCGGCTACGCGGCGCACGATTATGCCGACGATATCGCGGCGCTGATCCGCACGCTCGATCGTGGCCCGGCGATTCTGGTGGGGCACTCGCTGGGATCGCGCAACTCGGCTGTCGCGGCGGCGAAGTATCCCGAGCTGGTCCGGTCCGTCATCGCCATCGACTTCACCCCGTATATCGAAACGGAAGTGTTCGACGTGCTTGAAGCGCGGGTGAACGGCGGGGCGCAGACCTTCGACGATCTGCCGGCGGTCGAGGCCTACCTGGCCGCGCGCTACCCGAACATCCCCGCGTCCGCGATCAAGATCCGGGCCGAAAGCGGCTATGCGCCGGCGGAGGGCGGGCTGCGTCCGCTCGCCGCGCCCGAGGCCATGGCCCAGACGGCCGAAGGGCTGCGCGCCGATCTCACCCAGACCTACCGCGACCTGCGCCGGCCGGTCCTCGTCGTCCGCGGCGCGATCAGCAAGCTGGTTTCGGCGGAGGCGCTGGAAAAGACGCGGGCCCTGCGGCCCGATCTGCCGGTCGTCGTCGTCCCCGGTGCCGACCACTACGTCAACGAGGTGTCTCCGGACATCACCGCCCAAGCGATCACCAATTTCATCGACGCCTGAAGGGGCGGCCAACGCCCCCGACATACTGACAGGAAGTGAACCATGGCCAATCTGAACACCACATCGGGGAAAACCCGGACCGCGCAGATCGCCGGTGCCGGTTTCTCGGGACTGACGACCGCCATCGCGCTGCGGCAGAACGGGTGGGATGTCACCCTGCACGAGAAGGACAGCGAACTGCGCGCGTTCGGTGCCGGGATCTATCTCTGGTACAACGGGTTGCGCGTGCTCGAGGGTATCGGCGCGCTGGAAGAGGTGCTGGAAAACACCCACACCCCGCCCGCCTACGAAACCTGGATGCACAACACATCGGTGTCCAAGGAGACATTCAACGGGCTGCCCTGGCGGATCATGACGCGCGCGCATCTGCACAACGCGCTGGTCAAGCGCGCCAAGGACGTGGGCGTGAACATCCGGGTCAATTCCGAAGCCGTGTCGGCGGAAGCGGAAGGGCGGCTGGTGCTGGCCTCGGGCGAGGTGCTGGAGGCCGATCTGATCGTCGGCGCCGACGGCATCGGCTCCAAGGTGCGCGACTCGCTCGGGTTCAAACAGGATCGCTGGGTCTCGGTCGACGGGATCATCCGGCTGATCGTGCCTCGCTTCAAGGACAAGCTCGGCGACGGCGAGTGGGACAACACGATCGACATGTGGAATTTCGAGCCGCGGGTGCAGCGGATCCTTTACTCGCCCTGCAACAAGGACGAGCTCTACCTCGGCCTGATGGCGCCCGCCGCCGATCCGCGCGGCTCGGCCGTGCCGCTCGACCTCGAGGTCTGGCTCGATATGTTCCCGTTCCTCGAGCCCTGCCTGGTGGAAGCGGCGAAGCTGGAACACGCGCGCTACGACAAATACGGGACCACCAAGCTCGACAGCTGGGTCAAGGGCAAGGTCGCCATCGTCGGCGACGCCGCCAACGGCATGGCGCCGGCGCTGGCGCAGGGCGCGGGCTGCGCGATGGTCAACGGCTTCCAGCCTGTCGCAGGACCTGGCCGAGCATGCGAGCGTCGAGGACGCGCTGGTCGCGTGGAGAAACGGATCCGTCCGATGACCGACCACACCCAGGCGCTGTCGGGCGAATATGCTAAGAACCGGTCGCTCTCGCAGAATGGGGCAACATGTTCACCCCCGACGCGCTGATGGCCGCACGCTACGACCCGCTGCGCCGGGTGATGTCCTGGCCGCAGTGACGGCGCGCCTTCCTGAAAACAGCAATGGTGACACGCGCTTTGGTGGCGCGCTCGCGAGGAGAAAGATCTTTGGATATGCGTGCCCGCCGAAGTCGAAAAGCACTACGAGGTGCGTGGCTGGTACTCGAGTGTTCGAGGAGATAAGGCATGATGGGGGCACCCCGGGGTGCCGCTCATCAAGGCCGCGGCGGGCGTCATCATCCGCAACCCCTTCGCGGGCGCGTTCACGGCCGATCTCTCGCCGCTGACGGCGCCGAGCGCCGCCATCGGTCACGCTCTGGGCAAGCGTGCCGTCGACCTGCTCGGTGGGCGCCCGGTCGAGAGCTACGGCAAGGGGGGGATCGTCGGCACGGCTGGCGAGCAGGAACATGTCGTCGCCTGTGTCACAACCACCTTCGCAATCCGCTCCGGGAAGAGGTCGGCGCGGCGGTGCGGCCTCGATCTCGTCGGCCACCAAGGTGGCCTGCGCCGGCACCGCCATCGACATTCCGCTCGCCCACAAGGACGAGCTCTACATCCGCTCGCATGACGCGATCACCTTCTGCGGTTGACGGTCCGCGCCCCGATGAATCCTGATCTGGCGCCGCCGCGACCGGCCCGCGTGTGCATCATCGTGTCGGCGGCATGACCGTCGCCGACCTCGAAGCCGCCGGCTAACCCAAGACACTGGACGTTAAGGACAAGACCATGCCTCTGAATATCAAGGACCTCAAAATCACCTGCGCCGATTTCCAGCCCCTGGAAATGATGGCCGACCACCATGCCGGCGACAAAGGCAACGTGCTGCCGAAGCTGACCGTGAGCGGTGTGCCGGCGGACGCCAAGGAGCTTGCGGACCACGATCCCGATGCGCCGCTGGCGCACGGGTTCACCCATTGGACCGTCTACGGCATCGACCCCAAGGCGACCGATCTGTCGGACGCGCAGGAAAAGTACCGGAAGTCGGCCCGGAATGGCGCCGGCCACATGTATTACGGCCCGCAGCCGCCGGCCGGACATGGCAAGCACCATTATTACTTCTGGGTCTACGCGCTCGACACCGAGGTCGAGGGGACGCCGACGCGGGAAGAATTCCTGAACACCTACGCCGACAACATCATCGAGCAGAACCGGATCGTCGGTCTGTACGAGAATTGATCAGGCCGCGGTCCCGACCCGGGCGACCGGCCATCGGGACCGCAGCGGCTGGGGAGACCGAGAATGACAACACCTCCGCTCAGGACAGCGTCTTCGAAGAGCTGAAGACGTTATCGTTATCCTGCTTCACGAAGGATCATGGATACGTTCGGCCATATCAGCGCCCGCGATCCGGAAGACCCGCAGAGCTTTTTCATGGGCCGCAAGCTCGCGCCGAGCCACATCACCGAGGATGACATCCAGAAATTCGATCTGGAGGGCGAGACCCAGGACAACCGCCCCTCCTATCTGGAGCGCTACATCCACAGCGAGATCTACAAGGCGCGGCCGGACGTCATGTGCGTGCTGCACAGCCATTCGCCGGCGGTCCTGCCCTATTGCTTCACCGACCGGCCGCTGCGGCCCGTCACCCATATGGGCGCCTTCATGGGCGAGGCTGTGCCGGTCTACGAGATCCGCGACAACCACGGCGATGCGACCGACCTCTTCGGCGGCGGCCACCAGGTCTGCGCCGAGATCGCCGAAAGCCTCGGCGACCAGACGGTGGTGCTGATGGCGCGCCACGGGGTGGTCAATGTCGGCAATTCCGTGCGCGAGGTGGTGTTCCGCGCCTTCTACCTCGAGCAGGAGGCGGCGGCGCTGACCGCGGGGCTGCAGATCGGCACCGTCAAGTACCTGTCGCCGGGCGAGGTGAAGACCGCCGGCGCGCTGGTCGGCGCCCAGAAAGACCGGGGATGGGATCACTGGACCATGCGCCTGCGCCAGGCCGGGCTGCTGGACTGACCGAGACATTCGCGCATTCCGGCGCTGCCGGGATGTGCGGCCTGCCCGATCCGAAACGGGTTTCCGAACGCAAGACGAAAGCAAGACCTCATGTCGCACGCGCAGAGCTATGACTACATCATCGTCGGGGCCGGTTCGGCCGGCTGCGTGCTCGCGCATCGGCTGAGCGCGGATCCGAAGGTCTCGGTGCTGCTGCTCGAAGCGGGCGGATGGGACCGCGACCCGATGATCCATATCCCGCTGGGCTGGGGCAAGATCCTGACCGAGCGCCGGCATGACTGGATGTATTTCTGCGAGCCCGAGGCGAATGTCGGCGGCCGCAGCGTGGAATGCGCGCGCGGCAAGGTCATCGGCGGGTCGTCCTCGACCAATGCCATGGCCTATGTGCGCGGCAATCGGGGCGATTACGACCGCTGGGCCGAGAACGGGCTCGACGGCTGGTCCTATGACGAGATCCTGCCCTATTTCCTGAAGCAGGAAAGCTGGGGCGGTGCGCCGAGCAAGTACCGCGGCACATCCGGGCCGCTCAGCACCCAGCATTGCAGATACCAGGATCCGGTGATCGAGGCCTTCGCCGAGGCGAGCGTGACGGCGGGTTACCCGCAGACCGAGGATTACAACGGCGCCGAGCAGGAAGGTTTCAGCCGGCTGCAGATGACGATCGCCAACGGGCGCCGGTCGTCGACGGCCTCGGCCTACCTGCGGCCCGCGCTCAAGCGGTCGAACCTGACCGTGCTCACCCATGCGATGGCCAAGACGGTCACGATGGAAGGCAAGCGCGCGACCGGGGTGGTGCTCGACCACAAGGGCACCGAAAAGACGATACGGGCGAACCGCGAAGTGCTGCTGTCGGGCGGCGTCATCAACACGCCGCAGCTTCTGATGCTGTCGGGGATCGGTGCGCCGGGCGAGCTTGTGACACAGGGGATCGAGACCCGGGTCGCGCTGCCCGCGGTCGGCAAGAACCTGCAGGACCATGTCTCGGTCATCCTGATGTATAGACGTCGCGAACCGGGACCCTTCCTCAAGAACATGCGCGCCGACCGGATCGGGCTCGACTTCGCGAAGACCTACCTGACCGGCAAGGGCTTTTCGGCCGATGTGCCAGGCGGGGTCGTGGCTTTCCTGAAGAGCGACGAGACCCGGCCGCTGCCGGACATCCAGCTCCTGTTCACCGCCGCGCCGCTCGCCGCCTGGCCCTATTTCAAGCCGTTCAAGGAACCGTTCCAGGACGGGTTCGCGACCCGGGTGGTCGCGGTCCAGCCGGAAAGCCGCGGCTCGGTCAAGCTCGCCTCGGCCGACCCGTTCGCCGCGCCGCTCATCCACCAGAACTTCCTCGCCGCGGAACAGGACTGGGCCTCGCTGCGGGCCGGGTTCCGGGTGGCGCGCGACCTCGCGGCGCAACCCTCGATGCAACCCTTCATCGAGGCGGAGTTCTTCCCCGGGGCCAAGTGCCAGAGCGACGACGAGATCGACGAGCACATTCGCAACACCTGCATCACCGTCCACCATCCCGCCGGCACCTGCCGGGCGGGCACCGACGCCGACGCGGTGGTGGACACCGAACTGCGCGTGCGCGGGGTCGAGGGGCTGCGGGTGGTCGACGCCTCGGCCATGCCGGACCTGCCCTGCGGCAACATCAACGCCGCCGTCATCATGATCGCCGAGAAAGCCGCCGATCTTATCATCCAAACCCAGAAGCAAGAGGTAACGGCATGATCCAGAAAGTCGCCATCATCGGGATGGGAACCATGGGGCCGGGCATGGCCGCGCGCCTCGTGCGCGGTGGCATCGACGTTGCCGCCTATGACATTTCGGCGGACGCCATCGCGCGGGCGCAGGCGATGATCGCGCCGTCGAACGGCGTGCTCGACGCGCTGGGGATCGCGGCGCCGGAGAGCGGGCGGGCGCCCTCGGCTTCACCGACGACCTCGCGGTGGCAGTGAAAGGCGCCGATCTGGTCATCGAAAACGTGCCCGAGAACGAAGACATCAAGGCGGGCGTCTACCGTGAGATCGACGGGCTGATCGGGGCCGATACCCTCGTGGCCTCGGACACTTCCGGGATCCCGATCAGCAAGCTGCAGGCGCATATCTCCAACCCCGCGCGGATGGTCGGCATGCACTGGTCGAACCCGCCGCATATCATCCCGATGATCGAGGTCATCCGCGGCGAAGAGACCGCGCCCGCGACGGTCGAGGCGATCCGCGAATTCATCCGGTCGCTGGGCCTGTTGCCGGTGCTGCTCAAGAAGGACGTGCCGGGCTTCGTCGAGAACCGGGTGCTCTACGCGCTCCTGCGCGAGGTCGTGGACCTGGTGGAACGCGACGTGATCGCGCCCGAGGATATCGACACCTGCGTGTCCTGGGGGATCGGCTACAAGATCGCCGTGATCGGCCCGATGGCGCTCATCGATATGGCCGGGATGGACATCTACCATTCGGTCTCGTCCTTCCTCAACGAGGACCTGTGCGACCGCAAGGACGTGGCGCCGCTGGTGCGCGACCAGATCGCCGCCGGCAAGCTGGGGATCAAGTCGGGCCAGGGCCTCTACGACTACACGCCCGAGCGCATCGCCGAGTTGCAAGCCGAACGCGCGCGCAAGCTCGTCGCCATTCGCCGCATCATCGAAGGGCGGGACTGAGGCGATGGGACAGGCGCAGCAGAGGTGGACAAGCAGATGACCGGCCACGGGATCATCCGGATCGAGGCCCTGATCGTTCGGGCCATCAGCGTGCTCCTGGGGCTCGGCCTGATCGCGATGGTCCTGGTCAACGTGGCCAACGCGATCGGCCGCTACACCAGGTGGTTCTCTCTCGTCGGCGCCGATGAACTGCTGGTCTACGGGATGATCTGGATCGTCATGCTGGGCGCGATCCTGGCCGCACGCGCCCGCGATCACCTGTCGATCAACCTGCTGTCGTCCGTGGCGATCGGCTACAACGCCCGAATCCTGCAGATCGTCGTCGATCTGGCGACCCTCGCCGTCTCGGCCTTCATCGCCTGGCACAGCTTCGTCTTCATCGACCGGATCGCGGGCCTCAACCAGACCAGCATGGGGCTGGGCGTGCCGATGGTCATCCCGCATTCGGCGATCTTCGTCGGCTTTGCCGGGATCGCGGCCGTGACCGCTTTCCTGACCGTGGCCGACATCCTGCGCATGTTCCGGCGCAAAGGACGCAGCTCATGACCTGGGTCCTCGGTCTCTCCGTCGCGGCGCTGATCGCGCTCGGCGCGCCGATCTTCGTCGCCCTGCTGGCCGGCGCCTCGCTGGTGCTCCTGCTGTTCCCCGGCCCGCCGCTGATCGCGCTGCAACAGACGATCTTCGGCGGGCTCGACGCCTATGCGCTGCTGTCGGTGCCGTTCTTCGTCTTTGCCGGCGAGTGATGGCGATCAGCAGGATCGCCGACCGGCTGATCAACCTGGTCCGGGCGCTGTTCGGCCGCGTGCCCGGCTCGCTCGGGATCGCCGCGCTGGGCGGCTCCACGCTGATCGGCACCATCTGCGGCTCGTCGGCCGCCGCCGTTTCGGCGGTGGGGCGCAACATGTACCCGCAGGCTCATCGCGGGCGGTTACGGCAAGCAGCGTGCCGCCGGGATCATCACCACCAGCGGGGCGATCGACATCGTGATCCCGCCGTCTATCGCGATGATCCTCTACGGCGCCTCGGCCGAGCAATCCATCGCCAAGCTGTTCATCGCCGGATCATCCCGGGCATCGTCATGGCGCTGATGATGGCGGGCTATATCTCGGTCTCGGCGCTGTTCGCGGGCATTCCGCGCGACGAAAACTTCCGCGTCCAGATCGCCTGGGACGCGTTCAAGAAGGCGATCTGGGCGCTGTCGATGCCGGCTCTGGTCATGACCGGGATCTATGCCGGGTTCTTCTCGCCGACCGAGGCGGGCGGGTTCGCCTGCGCCTATGCGGCCTTCCTCGGCCTCGTCGTCTACCGCTCGGTCACCTTCGCGACGCTTTTGCAGGCGGCGGTGACCTCGGCGAAGATGACGGCGCGGATCATGGTCGTGGTCGCTGCCGCGGGCGTGGTGAGCTGGGTTCTGACCGTCGACGGGGTGCCGCAGGCGCTGATCGCGGCCACGGCGGATGCCGGGCTGACACCGCTCGCCTTCATGCTGACGGTGAACCTCCTGCTGCTCGCCATCGGCTGCGTGCTGGACCCGACCTCGGCGATCCTGGTGCTGTCGCCGCTGCTCGTGCCGATTGCCGTCTCGCTCGGGATCGACCCGATCCATTTCGGCGTGGTCATGACCGTGAACCTCGCCATCGGGATGTTCACCCCGCCCTTCGGCCTCAACATCTTCGTCGCGCAATCGGTTCTGAACCTGCGCACCGCCGACATCTACCGGGGCGTGCTGCCCTACATGGTGGTCCAGATCGCCGCCCTCGTCCTCATCACCCTCGTCCCCGCGCTGTCGCTGTGGCTGCTCGAAGGCATGTCCTGACCGCACAACCAAAGGAGAATTCCGACCATGACGATCCAGTTCTCGAAGTTTGCACGCTCTGGCCGCGCGCTGGGCCTTGCGCTCGCGCTGGCCTTGCCCTTCGCCGGTTCGGCCCAGGCGCAGAGCACGATGAAACTCGCTTCGGCGACGATCAACGACGTCCAGCACGAATGGCAGAAGGAGTTTCAGAAAGAGCTCGAAGCCCGTGTCGGCGACGCGGTGACGGTCGAGATCTACCCGGCCTCGCAGCTCGGCGCGATTCCGCGGATGTCGGAGGGCGTGCTTCTCGGCACCATCGAGGCCTTTACCACGCCGACCTCCTTCGTGACCAACGTCGATCCGCGCTTCCAGGCCTTCGACGTGCCGGGGATGTTCATGGATGCCGACGAAGTCGCCGCCGTGATCCATGACCCCGAGTTCCGCGACGAACTGGAGACGATGTTCCTCGACAAGGGCGTGCGGATCGTCGGCGCGATCTTCAACTCGCCGACCCAGATGCTGAGCCGCGAGCCGGTGACCACGCTGGAGGGCTTCCAGGGGCTCAAGATCCGGACCTTTGCCTCGCCCTTGCAGATGGAACCGATGAAGGCGATCGGCGTGACCCCGACACCGCTGGCGCTGTCGGAAGTCACCCCGCAGCTCCAGGCCGGCGGCATCGACGGCATGCTGGCCGGGATCCCGATCCTGTCGGCGTTCAAGTTCTACGACACCGCCAAGCACGTGACCGAGTTCGACATGAACCAGATCGTGTCGGTGACCCTGGTCAACGAAGCCTGGTTCCAGTCGCAGACCGACGAGGTCAAGGCCGCGATCCTCGAGGCCGGCCGCGCCGCCGAGGAAACCGTGTTCCCCTGGGGTGTGGCGAACGTCGAGAACGCCAATGCCATCTGGCTCGAGAACGGCGGCGAGATCCACCGGCTGTCGGACGAGGAGCAGGCCCAGCTTCAGGCCACCTTCGCCGAGGTCGCGCTGGGCGTGATCAGCGGCGAGCCCGAGGTGGTCGCGGTCTACGACCAGATCCTGGCCAAGCTCGAGGCGTATCGCGCGAAATGATCCGGTCAGCCGCCCGCTTCAGTACAGCTGAGCCCTGCGTCACCGTCCATGCGGCAGGTGAACAGCATCTCGGCCTCGGCCTTGCCGGTCGTCATCGGCAGGTCGAGACGGGCGCGGGCGGCGCCCTGCGCGCACCACAGGGCCTCGACCGGCATCCGGTCGTCGGTGGCGTTCATCAGGTTGAGCACCCCGGTTTCGCTGTCGTGCCACAGGGTCACCGCCAGCCGGACGCCCGGCGCGAAACCGCCAAGCTCGGCGGAATACCAATGCGCCAGCGCCACGCCGCAGACCAGTGCTCCGCCGGTGGCGTTGGCGATGGTGACCGCGACCGGATCGGCGCCTTCGGTGCCGTGAATAATGCCTGAGTAAGGCACATAGGTTCCGCTTTCGGCCAGCGCCGGGAGCGAGGCAAGCCCAGCAGACAGGGTGAGTGCAAGTCTGCCGAACACGTTCGTCGCGTGACGGAAAATCGAAAACCCAACCAGGGAGACCATGATGAAGAACCTGCTTATCTCGACGGCGCTGGGCGCCGTTCTGGGCACCGCAGCTTTGGCTGCGGAAGTGGATACCATAGCGATCCTCACTCCGGAACAGGGGAGTGACTTCGGCTGGAACCAGCAAGGCGTCGAGGCCGCGAAAGCTGCGGGCGAGGCAACCGGCGTCGAGGTGATCGTCGCCGAGGGTCTCGGCTACGGCGACGTCCGCGCGCCGATGCGCGAACTGGCCGCGGAAGGCGCCGATCTGATGATCGCCCACGCCTCGGGCTACAACACCGCCGGTCCCGAGATCGCCGCGGAAACCGGGGTGCCGGTGTCGATCGTCGACAGCCCCGATGCGCTGGTGGACGGCCTGGTCGCCGACTACACGCTGTCGGGCCATGAAGGCGCCTATCTCGCTGGCCGCCTGGCCGCCAAGATGACCACCACCGGCACCGTCGGCATCGTCGTCTCGGGTGAGCCGCCGTCGTGGAACTCGCAGTCGGCCGGTTTCGCCGAAGGCGTGAAAGCCGAGAACGCGGATGTGAAGATCCTCTACTCGGTGATCGGCCCGGCCGCCTATTCGGATGCCGCCGGCGGCAACCGCGTGACCACCTCGGTGATCGCGGCGGGCGCCGACATCATCTTCGGCCAGGGCAACGGGTCGAGCTTCGGCATGATCCAGGCGGTCGAGTCGAACCAGGCCACCGACGGTTCGGACGTGATGTTCATCGACGTGATCGGCGACAAGTCGGAGCTCGACACCGGGCACCTTCTGACCTCGGTCGTGTGGGACATGACCCCGGTCTACACCGCGATGATCGAAGACCTGAAAGCCGACACCTTCGGCTCGCACGGCTATTCGATCAGCCTGGCCGACGATTCCGTCAAGCTGATCGAGACCCCGCAGGTCGCCGGTACCGAAGCCTGGGCCGAAGTGATGGCGCTGCGCGACGAGATCATCTCGGGCGCGATCACGGTCGAGCCGAAGTTCGACGCGGAAGACGTCCGCGCGCTGGTCACCGTGACCGAGTGAGCGCGCGCCGTGGCCAACGCAGCTGAAACCCCGAAAGACCTGTCGCCGGAAACGGCGGCAGGCGCCATTGGCGTCCATGGCGTGACCAAGCGCTTCCCGGGTGTGATCGCGGTCGACAACGTGTCGCTGACCTTTCACCCCGGCGAGGTGCATGTCCTGCTCGGTGAGAACGGGGCCGGTAAATCGACGCTGGTGGGCATCCTTTCGGGGCTTCAGGAGCCGGACGAAGGCTATCTGTCGTTGCACGGAGAAAAGACGAGGCTGGCCAGCCCATCGGCCAGCCTCGATGCCGGGATCAGCACGGTGTTCCAGCATTCGATGCTGGTGCCGACGCTGACGGTATTGGAAAATCTCACGCTCGGCGCGCCCTGGTACCAGCGGCCGCCGCGGGCCCGGATCGCGGCGCGGCTCGAGGAGCTGAAACGCGAATTCGGGCTCACGCTCAATCTCGACGCGATCACCGGCGAGTTGTCGCTCGGCCAGCAGCAGCAGATCGAGATCGCCCGCGCGCTTCTGCGCGATTCGAAGGTGGTGATCCTCGACGAGGCGACCTCGATGCTCACGCCCCAGGGGGCGCAGGAGGCTGGGCGAGCAGATGCAGAAACTGGTGCGCGGCGGGCTGGCGGTGATCTTCATCACCCACAAGCTGTCCGAGGCCTACCATTTCGGCGACCGGATCTCGGTGCTCAAACAGGGGCGCTCGCGGGCGAGATCGGGCCGGAAGACCTCAAGGCGATGGACGAGGACAGCGCCGTCGAAGAGAAATCGTGCGGCTGATGTTCGGCCGCGCCGCCGGCGAGACCTCGACCGAACACCGCGCCAGCACCATCCGCGACGAGGTGCTCCTGGAAGTGCGCGACCTCGCCACCCAGGGCGACGCCGATGTCATGGGCATCGCGAAGGTCTCGCTGACGCTGCGGGCCGGCGAAATCCTCGGCATTGCCGGGATCGACGGCAACGGTCAGAAACAGCTCGCCCAGGCGATGGCGGGGCAGCGCCCGGTCATCGGCGGTCAGGTGCTGTTCGAGGGCGAGGACATCACCCAGGCCAGCGTGGCGCAGCGCCGCCTCAAGGGCTTGCGCTACCTGACCGACGACCGGCTCGAAGAGGGCTCGGTGGCGGCCTTCCCGGTGTCGGAAAACACCGTGCTCAAGGACATCGGCCGGCCGCCGTTCTGGATGAACGGGATCGAGCGGCCGCACCTGATCGCCGAGCACGCGCGCGAGTTGATCGCCGCTTTCTCGGTGCGCACGCCGAACGAGACCACGCCGATCGGCCGGTTGTCGGGCGGCAACATCCAGAAGGTGCTGCTGGGCCGCGAGCTCTCGGGCGAGGCCCGGGTCGTGGTGTTCAACAAACCCACCTACGGGCTCGATCTGCAGAATATCGACAGCTCGCGGCAACGCATCTCTGACATCGCCGCGCGCGGGCTGGGGGTGGTGCTGATTTCCACCGACCTCGACGAGCTGATGGCGCTCGCGGACCGGATCGCGGTGATGGAAGGCGGGCGGATCCACGGGATCGTCGACAACGACGGCGGCGGCGAAGCGCTGCGCCTGCGCATCGGCCGGCTGATGGCCGGTGAAGAAGAAGAGGGATGGGCGACGGCATGAGCATGCAGGACAACGTGGCACCCGGCTCGGTCGAGGCGGAGATCGAGGCGCTCGCCAACGGGCCCGAGATCAAGGAACGTTCCGCGTTCCAGCGGATCATGACCGTGACGGTCGGGCCGATCATCGCCGCCTTCGTGTTGTCGGCGATCATCCTGATGCTGGTGGGGGTCAACCCGTTCACCTATTACGGCTACATCCTCGAACGCTCACTGTTCTCGGGGCTCGGGCTGGAACAGACGGCGACCCGGATGGCGCCGCTCCTGTTCCTCTGCGCGAGCCTGATCATCGCCTTTCGCGCGGGGATCTGGAACCTCGGCACCGACGGGCAGTTTCTGCTCGGCGCGGTCTGCGCCGCCGCCCGCGCCGCTGCTGGTCGGCGTGCTGCCGGGCTGGGCGGTGCTGGTGACGGGCTTCCTGCTCGCCGCCGTGGTCGGCGCGATCTGGTCGATCATCCCGGCGCTCTTGAAGGCCTATCAGGGGGTGAACGAGATCGTCACCACGCTGATGATGTCCTTCCTCGGCGTGCTCTTGGCCTCGACGCTGGTGAAGCTGGTGTTCCGCGATCCCGATACGACCGTGCCGCAGACCCGCACCCTCGCGGTCGAGGACCGGCTGCCGCGGCTGTTCGACACCTCGATCTCCTCGGGGCTGATCTGGGGGCTGATCGCGGTCGTCGCCGTGCACCTGATGATGACCCGGACCGCCTTTGGCCTGCGGCTGCGGATGGTGGGGGCCAACCCCGCCGCCGCCGCCCATGCCGGTTTGTCGGTGCCGCTACTCACGATGGCGACCTTCGGGCTGTCGGCGGGGTTCGCCGGGCTCTCCGGTGCGACCGAGATCCTGGGCGTGGCGGGCAACGTGCGCGCCAACTGGGATCCGGCCGACGGGCTCATGGTGATCCCGCTCGTCTTCCTCGCCCGGTTCCACGGGATCGGGGCGATCGTGCTCGTCTTCTTCTACTCGGCGCTGATGATCGGCAGCGAAAGTGCCGCGCGCCGGCTCGGCGTGCCGCAGGATTTCACCCTCGTGCTGGTCGCCTTCCTGCTGATCAGCCTCGGGCTCGGCGAATACATCGACCAACGCAAGCGCAAGAAGGAACGCTGAGATGAGCGGGTTGTTGACCGAGGCCTTTCTGTCGTCGCTGCTGACCGGGGCCATCGTCGCGGCGATCCCGGTGCTCTTGGCCGGGCTTGGCGAACAGATGTCGGAAAAGGCGGGCGTGCTGAACATCGGCATCGAAGGGATGATGCTGATGGGCGCCTATATGGGCTTTCTCGTCGCCTTCGAGACGGAAAGCCTGTGGCTGGGTTTTCTCGGCGGGATCGCGGGCGGGGTGCTGACCGCCATCGTCATGGCGGTGCTCTGCGTGCGGCTGGGGCTGAACCAGATCGTGATCGGGATCGGCCTGACGCTGGGGGTGGAAGGGCTGACGGCGCTTCTGCACCATTTCCAGTTCTCCCGCACCTATCCGCGCCTGCCCGCGCCCGAGCGGGTGTATATCCCCGGGCTCACCGATCTGCCGGTGATCGGCTCGTCGCTGTTCGGGCGGCACCTCCTGGTCTATCTCGCGGTGCTCGCGGTGGTGGTGCTCGCCTACCTCTACCGGCGCACCAATCTGGGCATGACGCTCCGGGCCGCGGGCGAACGTCCGGCGGCGCTGGACGTGGCGGGCGGCAACGTGCTCGGCATCCGGATCTTCGTGGTGCTGTTCACCGGCGGCATGGCCGGGCTGGGCGGGGCCTATCTCGCCACTATCGGCGCCGGGCTGTTCATCCCGTTCATGACCGGGGGTGCCGGGTTCATCGGCATCGTTCTGGCGATGCTGGCGCGCGGCCGGCCGCTGTGGGTGCTGATCGGCTCGCTGATCTTCGGCGCGGCTTTGTCGCTGACCACGGCGTTGCAGGTCGCGGGCTCGACCATCCCCACGGATGTCATCCAGATGCTGCCGTTCGCGGCGGTGATGGCGGTGCTCGTGCTCTTCGGTCGCCGCGCGAAACTGCCTTCGGCGCTGGGCGCGCCTTACGAACGCGGCGCCCGCTGAGGACGCCGCGCCCCGATAACGATCCGTGCCCGGAACCGGGGCGGACATAACGGACACCAACAAGGAGAAGTCACATGGCCGATACCAAAGTCTTTTTGCTCGACGGGGGCTCGCTGGTGCTGGACGGGTTCCACATCTGGTGGAACAAGGGTCCGGGCGGCGAGGTCCGTTTCCCGGTCTACTCGGTGCTCGTGGACCATCCGCAGGGCAAGTTCCTGATCGATACCGGGTACGATTTCGACCACGTGCAGAAGGTGTTGCCGTTCGAAAAGCCGCAGCAGACCGAGCAGCAGACCATCCCCGGCGCACTCAAGCTCCTCGGGCTCGAGCCCAAGGATATCGACGTGCTGTTCAACTCGCATTTCCATTTCGACCATGTCGGCGGCAACAAGTTCTTCCCCGACGCGAAGAAGATCTGCCACAAGGACGAGCTGCCGCAGGCAGCCAAGTGCCAGCCCTTCGAAGTGCTGGGATACTCGGATCTGGCCTTCTCGACCGAGGTCGCGGAAGCGCGCGGCATGTCCGACCAGCTCACCGCCGGCCAGACCGCAGGCAACACCGCCTACGAGACCATCGAGGGCGACGTGGAACTCGCGCCGGGGGTGAAGCTGATCTACACGCCGGGGCACACGGTCGGGCATTACTCGC
This sequence comes from Paracoccaceae bacterium, assembly GCA_041397205.1. Taxonomy (GTDB): domain Bacteria; phylum Pseudomonadota; class Alphaproteobacteria; order Rhodobacterales; family Rhodobacteraceae; genus Sinisalibacter. Next base: position 169,736 of record JAWKXC010000011.1, on the reverse strand, counting down.
TGCTGGTCGAGTTCGACAACCGCCGTCCGCTCCTGCTCACGCTCGACGCGGCCTACACCCGCAAGAATTACGAAAACGACATCAACGCGGGCTTCCACATCGATCCGGTGGCCGGCGTGAATTCGATGCGCCGCTTGAAGGAGATCGAGCAGGAGACCGACGCCGAGGTCCTGTTCAGCCACGATCCCGAGAGCTGCAAGGACTACAAGATCGGCGTGAATTACTACGGGTGAGGAGGATCCGATGAGATACGCAGAAACCACGCCGCCGGTGTTCACGCTGACGGCAGGCCCGGTCGATGCCTACCCGGAAGTGCTGCGCGCGCTCGGCACGACGGTGCTCTACGACTACGACCCGGCCTTTCAGGCGCATTACGAAAACGTCGCGCGTAAGGCGCAGGCGACGATGGGCACCGAGGTGCCGCCGCTGATCCTGCAGGGCGAGCCGGTGCTGGCGCTGGAAGCGGCCGCGGCCTCGCTGATCGCCAAGGAGGACGTGGTGCTCAACCTCGCCTCCGGGCGTCTACGGCAAGGGCTTCGGCTATTGGGCCGCGCGCTATGCGGCGAAGGTCGAGGAGATCGAGGTCGCCTATGACACCGCGATCGACCCGAGGCAGTGCGCGCCTTCCTGGCCGACCACCCGGAGGTCAAGGTGGTCTCTGTCTGTCACCACGACACGCCGTCGGGCACGCTCAACGACATCGACGCGATCGGCGCGGTGGTCGCCGAGGCGGGCGCGCTCCTGATCGTCGATGCGGTCTCGTCCTGGGCCGGCATGGAGACCAGCGCCGCCGCCTGCCGGGCCGGGATCTACGTGACCGGGCCGAACAAGTGCCTGGGCTGTCCGCCGGCACTGTCGCTGGTGGCGGTGTCGGACGCGGCCTGGGACAAGATCGAGGCCAACCCCGACGCGCCCTTCGCCTCGATGCTCAGCCTGACCGACTGGAGGAACGCCTGGAAAAAGACCGAGCCGTTCCCGTTCACGCCCTCGGTCGCCGAGATCAACGGTCTGGGGGCGGCGCTCGACCGCTACCTCGCCGAGGGGCCCGCGGCGGTCTGGGCGCGGCACGCGCTGACGGCGAAGATCTGCCGCGAAGGGGTCAAGGCGATGGGCGTCGGGCTCTGGCCCGCTTCCGAAGACATCGCCTCGCCGACTGCCACCGCGGTGCGGATGCCGGATGGCATCGACGCCGGGCCGGTGCTCGCCGAGGCGCGGGCGCGTTACGGCGTTTCGATGTCGGCGGGCCGTGCCGAAACCCTCGGCAAGCTCATCCGCATCGGCCACATGGGGCCGACCGCCCAGCCGATCTATGCGCTGGCCGCGGTCGCGGCGCTCGGCGGCGCGCTCAAGGCGCTCGGGGCCGAGGTGGACGTGGGCGCGGGTCTCGCGGCGGCGCAGGCCGCCTGGGACGCAGCAATCGACGGATAAGTAACGGAACGACAGGGAAAGGACCTGACATGAGTACAAGTCTGGAAGGCCGCAAGGCGGTTGTCACCGGTGCGGCACAGGGGATCGGCAAGGCAATCGCCGAGGCGCTGGCCGCGGCCGGTGCCAAGGTGGTGATCTCGGATATCAACGGCGAAGGCGCCACGGCGGCGGCGGCCGAGATCGGCCACGGGGCCGTGGGGGTCACCTGCGATTCCACCGATGTGGCGCAGGTCGAGAAGATGCTGGAAGACGCCGCCGAAGACGGCGCCATCGACATCCTCGTCAACAACGCCTCGATCGTGCCCTATATCGCCTGGGACGATGTCGACCTCGCCCATTGGCAGAAGATCATCGACACCAACCTCACCTCCGTCTTCATCGCCAGCCGCAAGGCGACCGACATGATGCGCGCGGTGGGCCGCAAGGGCACGGTGCTGAACATCGCGTCCAACGCCTTCTACGCGGGCACGCCCAACATGTCGGCCTATGTCGCGGCGAAGGGCGGGGTGGTCGGCTTCACCCGCGCGCTGGCCACGGAAGTGGGCAAGTACGGCATCCGGGTGAACGCGGTGACGCCGGGGCTCACGGAATCCGACGGCGTCAAGGTGAGCCCGCATGCGGAAAGCTTCGGCTTCGTCGAGATGCTCCAGGCCATGCCCGGCAAGGGTCAGCCCTCGGACATCGCCAAGGTCGTGGCCTTCCTGGTGTCCGATGACGCGGGCTGGATGACCGGACAATGCGTCAACGTGGATGCCGGGATGATCCGCCTCTGACGGGGCGACAGCGACCGGGCGGCGGGGATCGCCGCCCGTTTTCACCTGTGCCGGACCTCATGCGATTGGGTCGGATGAGCGCCGCGGCCTGTTGCACCGTCCCGGCCTTCCCGGCGAGACTTGGCGGAGACACCGGGACAGGCCCGAACTCGGTGTCGTGAATCGGGGAGACCACCATGAGCACATTCGATGAAGACCTGTTCCTGAAGGGACTCGAGCAACGCAAGGCCACGCTCGGGGCGGAATATGTCGAGAAGAACCTTGCCGCGGCCGATGACTTCACCCGGCCCTTTCAGGAGGCGATGACGGCCTGGTGCTGGGGGTTCGGCTGGGGCGATGACGTGATCGATGCGAAAACCCGGTCGATGATGAACCTCGCCATGATCGGGGCGCTCGGCAAGATGCAGGAATGGGAGCTTCACTGCCGCGGTGCGATCACCAATGGGGTCAGCCGGGAGGAGATCCGCGCGATCATCCACGTGATCGCGATCTATTGCGGCGTGCCGCAGGGGCTCGAGTGTTTCCGCGCCGCCCGAAAGGTCTTCGACGACGCGTGAAGACGCGCCTGTTGGGCCGGGCGCCGTTGCCGGCGCCCGCCCGTGTCGTCAGGCGAGCTCGAGGTTGGTCGCGCTCTCGCGGCCGTCGCGGCCGGCTTCGATCTCGAAGGTGACCTTCTGGCCGTCCTTCAGGTCGGAGAGACCGGCGCGCTCAACCGCCGAGATATGCACGAACACGTCGCGCTTGCCGCCTTCGGGCTCGATGAAGCGGAAACCTTTGGTGGCGTTGAACCATTTCACTGTGCCATTGGCCATGTGGAGTATCCTTGTAGATTTGCCCGGAAGTGGGCGGGATGGAAGCGTCGCCGTCAGGCAGCCGCCTTGGAGCGGGCGGTATTGCCCAGGCCGAGCGCGCGCGTGAGTCCCGCGCGCGGATCGTCGTGTACGGGGAGCGGTCCGGTGTTCGGCGCCCCACCCTGGACGGCCTTGGCCGTCTTGTTCTTTCTACGCCGCGGCTTGCGGGCCGGCTGTGTCTGGTCGTCGCGGTCCGGTTGCGCAGGCGCTGCGAGCGCGGCGGCCCCCTGGCCGTCGAACCGGCGGCCGAGCAGCTTTTCGATGTCCTTGAGGAGTGCGCGCTCGACCGGGCTGCAGAACGAGATCGCCACGCCCGCGCGTCCGGCCCGCGCGGTGCGGCCGATCCGGTGGACATAGGCCTCGGGCACGTTCGGCAGGTCGTAATTCACCACATTGGCGACGCCGGGGATGTCGATCCCGCGGGCGGCGACGTCGGTCGCGACCAGCACGGTGACCGCGCCGTCACGGAACGCCTTGATCGCCCGGTCGCGCTGGCCCTGGCTGCGGTTGCCGTGGATCGACTCGGCGTTGTAGCCATCGGCCACGAGGTGCTTTTTCATCTTCTCCGCGCCGTGCTTGGTGCGGGCGAAAACGAGGGTCAGCGCGGCGCGATCGGCGGACAGGATCTCGCGCAGACGCGCGGGCTTGTCGGCCTGGGCCAGGAACTGCACCGATTGCTCGATCTTGTCGGCGGTCTTGCCCGGGGGCGCGACTTCGACCCGGTGGGGATCCTTCAGGTAGGCGCGGCTCAGTTCTTCCATCTGCTTGGGCATGGTGGCCGAGAACAGCATCGTCTGGCGCGGTGTGCCCAGCTTGGGGGCGATCTTCCGCAGCGCATGGATGAAGCCCATGTCGAGCATGTGGTCGGCCTCGTCGAGCACCAGGAACTGCACGGTCGCGAGGTTCACGTCGCCGCGCTGCATCAGGTCGATCAGCCGGCCGGGCGTGGCGACGAGAATGTCGATACCGCGCGCAAGGGTCGCGATCTGGCGGTTGATCGACTGGCCGCCGACCACCGTGGCGATCCTGAGCGGCGTCGCCTTGGCGACCGGGCGCAGGTTGTCGGCGATCTGGTTCACAAGTTCCCGCGTGGGGGCGAGCACCAGCGCCTTCACTGATTTCGGCGCCGGCCGGCCGGGGCTCTCCATCAGCCGGTGCAGCATCGGCAGGCCGAAGGCGAGCGTCTTGCCGGTGCCGGTCTGGGCGAGGCCGAGAATGTCTTGGCCGGCGAGGGCGAGGGGAATGGATTGGGTTTGGATGGGGGTAGGCTGCGAGAACCCGGCTTGCGCCAGTTCCCGGGTGAGGGTCGGCGCGAGGCCGAGCCGTTCAAAGTCTGACAAAACTGTCCTTTCGGGGCGACGCCGCCACTGGGCCGCGTGCCATGGTCCCGCCTGCCGTCATCGGGACGGCACGCGATCGAGGGCCCGGCGATGCCACAGACCCCGCAGACGAATTCTGCGCGGTCCGGCTCACCGGCAAGACCCTGCGTGATGGGATCTGGGATTTCACTGTTGCGTCCGAACGAATGTCCCGATCGGACGCTGCAAGCTCACGCGGCCGCACAGCGATGGACCTCACATAGAGGGATCGGGAGATAAGTCAAGGCGCAGCTCCGATAGGGGTGTTGCGGCTATCGACGCCCGGAGACCCGAACACGGGGCCGCAGCAAGCGGGCCCCCGGACATCTTCGGGGTGGTCACTGCGACCGGCCAGTTCGTCTACCGGGACGGCCCACGCGCTCTGCGGAGGGTTTCGCGCGAGCTCGGCCTGCGCGACGTCGTCGAGGGCGGCGTGCGGGCACGTGCCGGGCGCGTTCGGGCGACGGCCCAGATGATCGACGCGTTAACCGGAGGCCAAATCTGGGCCGAAACCTTCGACCGCGACCTCGCCGGGCCCACTTCGGGGACAGCATCGAAAGCCGGAAACCGGAACGAGACACCCCGGGGGGGTACGCGATGACGGGCACGGCGCCGGCAAGGCGTTGGTCCGAGACGTTCGGCGGGAGCTTGGGGGTCGCGGCACGGTGCGCGCAGATTTCGGCGGGATCCTGCGCTTGGGACCTAGATCCCATCAAGTCCTGTGGTGAGGGCGCCCGTCAGAACCGGGCGACGGCCTCTGCAAGCTGCGCCGAGGCGGCGACGCCGTCGATCAGCGGCAGGCCGGTACGGGCGGCGAGGTCGTCGCGCAGGCTGGCCATGCCGGCGCAGCCCAAGACCGCAGCGGTCGCGCCGTCTTCGCGATGCGCCGCGAGGATGTCGCGGGCGAGATGGGCGCGGGTTTCCTCCGAGCCTTCTTCGACGGTGAGAACGGGGATCCCGCTCGCACGGACCGAAGCGCAGGCCGGGGCATGGCCGAGTGCTGCGATGTTGCCTTCGATCACCGGGACCGAGACGTCGAGCGTCGTCACGACGGAGAACCGGTGGCCGAGCAGTTCCGCGGCTACATAGGCCGACTGGCCGATGCCGAGCACCGGGCAATGGGCGGCGGCGCGGACCTCGGTGAGGCCGGTATCGTCGAAACAGGCGAGGACGATGGCGTCGACGCCCTCGGCCCGGGCACGCGGCAGCAGCGCCAGCAGGCCCGGCACCGCGCGGGCGCCGTCTTGTGGCCCCTGGATCGCGGGCGGGCCGTCCGCGTTGGTCCAGCCCAGGATCTCGGCCCGCGGGTTCGCCGCGCGCGCCACGGCGAGGACGCTCCAGGTCATCGCTTCGGTCGAATTGGGATTGATGTAGAGGATCTTCATCGCCGGCCCCCGATCACACCCCTTTTTCCGCATCCGACCCGAGCCGGGAGCGGCGTTTTCCGAGGACCCAGACGGTGGCGAGGAACACGCCGATGATCAGGAAGGAAAACGCCGTGGTGAGGGTGCCGAGTGCGTAGATCACCGGGGTGGTCACGTTGGTGGTCATGCCGAAGATCTCGAGCGGCAGGGTGTTGTAGCTGCCGGCGGTCAGAAGCGTGCGGGCGAACTCGTCGTAGGAGAGCGTGAAGCCGAACAGGGCCACGCCGATGAGCGAGGGGGCGATGATCGGCAGGACGACATGGGCGATGGTCTGCCAGGAGGTGGCGCCGAGATCGCGCGCGGCTTCCTCGTAGGATTTGTCGAAGCGGTTGAAGACCGCGAACATGATGAGCAGGCCGAAGGGCAGGGTCCAGGTGAGCTGCGCGCCGAAGCCCGATGTCGCCCAATGGACCTTGAACCCGAGCTGGTTGAAGATCAGCCCGACACCGAGCGAGACCAGGATCGACGGGATCACCAGCGAGGTGATGGCGAGGTAGAACAGCACGCCCGAGCCCCGGAACCGCTTGCGAAAAGCGAGGCCGGCCATGACCGAGACCACCACGGTGGTGACCATCACCAGGAGGCCGAGCGCGAAGCTGCGGCGGAAGGCGCCCCAGATGTCGCCCACGGCCTGCTCGCGGAACAGATCGGCAAACCAGTAGGTCGAGACCCCGTTCATCGGGAAGGTGAGCCCGCCCTGCGGGCCCTGGAACGACAGGACCGCGATCGTCAGCGTGGGGCCGTAGAGGAACAGCACGAACAGCGCGAAGAAGGCGGCGAGGACGTAAAAGCTCTTGGGGCGCGGCTCCATCTCAGAGCTCCTTGCGGATGTTGACGAAGCGCAGGAGGATGCCGATCACCATCAGCACGGTGACCAGCAGGACCACGGCGGTGGCGGCGGCGGAGGGATATTGCAGGAGCCCGATGTCGTTGGAGATCAGCCGCCCGACATTGGCGCGCTGGCTGCCGGACATGAACCGCACGGTGATGAAATCGCCCATCACCAGGGTGACGACGAAGATGGTGCCGATCATGATCCCGGGCTTGGTCAGCGGCAGGATCACGTGGGCAAGCGTCTGGGTGCCGCTGGCGCCTGCGTCGCGCGCGGCTTCGAGCAGCGAGCGGTCGATCCGCATCATCGTGTTGAAGATCGGCACCACCATGAACAGCGTGTAGAGGTGGACGAAGGCGAGGATGACGGAGAAATCCGAGTAGAGCAGCCATTCGAGCGGCTGGTCGATCACGCCCCAGCCGATCAGCGTCTGGTTGGCGATGCCGTTGCGCCCGAGGAACGGGATCCAGGAGATCATCCGGATGATGTTGGAGGTCCAGAACGGGATCGTGCAGACGAGGAACAGCGCGATCTGCATGGTTTGAGAGCGGACGTGGAAGGCGAGGAAATAGGCCACCGTAAAGCCGATCGCGAGGGTCAGCGCCCAGGTGATCGCTGCATATTTGAAGGTGGCGAAGAACACCTTGTAGGTGACGGCGGAGCCGAACAGGATCTGGTAATTGTCGAACTGGAAAGCCGGGTAGATTGAGTATTCTGTCGCGCCCCAGAACGAGACGATCACGATCATCACGATGGGGGCGACGAGGAAGCCCATGAGGACAAGGCCAAGCGGCAGCGCCTGCAGCCATCCTGTCAGATTGCGACCCATCTGCTGTCCTTCTTTGGTCTGGAAATACCTTCGGGGGGTACGGGGGGCGGACGGCCCCCCGCGCTGGGCTAAAGGCCGGGCCCCGCGCGTGCGGAGGCCTCGGCCCACTTCACGCCGCGATGAACTCGTTCCACTTGCGGACCATGTACTGGTTCTCGTCCATGACCGCGTTCCAGCAGGCGACGGCGCCCATCCGGTCGTAGAACGAGCCGCCGTCGCGGGTCTCGCCGGCATGGGCCAGCACGTCGCCGAAGGGGTTGGTGATGTCGCCCTCGGCGGCCTTGCCCTCGAACCAGTAGCCCCATTCGTCGGGGGTCATGAAGTCCTTCGAGGTTTCCGGGACCGCCGAGTAGTAGCCCTGGCGCATCAGGAAGCCGCCGACCCAGCCGGAGAGATACCAGTTGATGTATTCGTAGGCGGCGTCGAGCTCGAGCCCGGTGAGCGATTTCGACAGGCCGATGCCGCCGCCCCAGCTGCGGTAGCCCTCTTCGAGCGGCTGGTAGACGCAGGGAATGCCGCGCGACTTGACCGCGGTGATCGCCGGCGACCACATCGACTGGATCACCACCTCGCCCGAGGCCATCAGGTTGACGCTCTCGTCGAAGGTCTTCCAGAAGGCGCGGAACTGGCCGGCTTTCTTGGCCTCGGTGAAGATGCCGATGGTGAGGTCGATCTCTTCCTTGGTCATGTTGCCCTTGTCGGGGTATCTGTACTCGCCCATCGACTCGACGACCATCGCCATGTCCATGATGCCGATCGAGGAAATGTCGAGGATCGAGGCCTTTCCCTTGAACTCGGGGTTCAGGAGCTCCGACCAGTTGTTGATCGGCCGGCCGATCAGGTCGGGGCGGATGCCCAGCGTGTCGGCGTTGTAGATCGTCGGGATCAGGGTCATCCAGCCGGTCTCTTCGGTGGCGAAGGCGGTCGAGCCGGGGCCTTCGACGAAGCCGACGGTGTGCGGCGCGGTGCCCTGGGCGATCACGCTTTCGGGGGTGAGTTTACCGTCGCGGAAGATGCCGACGATCTTGTCGTAATTGGCGATCTTGGAGGTATCCATCGCCTGCAGGTTACCGGTCGGCCAGACCTTCTTGCAGATCCAGTACTCGATGTCGGCGATGTCGAAACTGTCCGGCTGGGTGGCGGCGCGCTGGGTGACGCTGTCGCTGTCGAGCGCGGTCATCTCGAGGGTGAAACCGAGATCCTCCTTCACCTTGGTCGCCACCTCGTTGAGGTTCGACACCCCGGTGCCGAACTGGCGCAGCGTGATGTCCTTGATGTTCTGCGCCCAGACCATCGGCGCCGGGAAGGCCGTGGCGGCCGTGGCGGCGGCGCTGGTCTTGAGGAAATTGCGGCGGGTGTAGCCGATCTTGCTCATGGGTGAATGTCCCTTTCGTTGGAGGAGGATCAGGTGTGGAGGCGGTGCAGCCGCCCCTCGTCCCAGACGAGCTTGACCGCGTCGCCGGGGTTTTTCGGGTTCTTGAAGAAGTGCTCTTCGGGCAGGAGGGCCAGGACCTCCTCGCCCGCATCGGTTTCCGAGGTGAGCGCGACCGTCGCGCCCTGGTATTCGACCGCGGTGACGGTCGCGGCGAGGCCGGTGCGGCCGACCTTGACCGCGTCGGCCCTGAGCGCCACCTTGCCGCCGTCGAGGGTGATCACGTTGTGCCCGCCCATGAAGCGGGCGACGAATTCGGTGCGCGGCGCGCCCCACACTTCGCGGGCGGGGCCGGCTTGCTCGATGACGGCGTCATTCATCACCACCACCTCGTTGGCCAGCGCCAGCGCCTCGTCCTGGCCATGGGTGACGTGGATGAAGGTGATCCCGAGCTCGCGCTGGAGGCGTTTGAGTTCCGCCCGCATCCGGATGCGCAGGAACGGGTCGAGCGCCGAGAGCGGTTCGTCGAGCAGCAGCACCTTGGGCTGGGTAATCAGCGCGCGGGCCAGCGCCACGCGCTGCTGCTGGCCGCCGGAGAGCTGCGCCGGCAGCCGGTCGGCGTAATCGGTCATGTGCACGAGCGCGAGCAGGTCGTCGGCCCTGCCGTGGCGGGTGGGCTTGTCGACGCCCTGCATCCTGAGCGAAAAGGCAACGTTGTCGCGCACCGACAGATGCGGAAACAGGGCGTAGGACTGGAACATCATCGCGGTGCCGCGCCTGGCCGGCGGCAGCCGCGAGACGTCGACCCCATCGAGCACGATCTGCCCCTCGGTGATGCTCTCGTGGCCGGCGATCATGCGCAGCGTCGAGGACTTGCCGCAGCCGGACGGGCCGAGCAGGCAGACGTAGCTGCCAGGCTGAAACACGTGGCTGACGTCGCGGACCGCGACGGTGTCGCCGTAGCGCTTGGTGACGTGAACGAGTTCGAGATCGTGTCCGGTGCGCATCTGTCAGCCCCCTGCTGACCCGAGCCTGCGGACGGAGCGGGCGATTCCGGAAGCGTGCGGGCGCGGGGGGCAGGCGGAAAACCGGTTCTGGTGAAAATTTGAGCGCTGGAGAGGATTATGTGCACATTTTTATCGACACGATTGTATACAATATTGAGGACAAAACTGCCGTCTTGCGGCGCTGCCCGGCCTGCCGCAACGTGGCGACACGGAGTAACGAGATGAACAAGGTCTACATCGCACGGGACGAACCGCAGGGGGCTGCGCGCGAGATCGCGGACGCGCTGGCATTGGCGATCCACGAGCACCGGCTCGCGCCCGGCACCAAGCTCGGCGAAGACGACCTCGCCGAGATCTACGGCGTCAGCCGGACGGTGGTGCGCGCGGCCCTGCAACGGCTCGCGCATGACCGGCTGGTCGATCTGAAGCGCAACCGCGGTGCCTTCGTTGCCCAGCCGTCGGTGCGGGAGGCCCGCGAAGTGTTCGAGGCGCGCGCGCTGCTCGAACCCCGCACCGTCCGCTCCGCCGCCGCGCGGGTCACGCCGGACGACATCGTCACCCTGCAGGCGCATATCGATGCCGAACATGCCGCGATTGCCGAGGGCAATGCCGGTCGGGCGCTCTATCTCTCGGGGCTGTTCCACCTCGAGATCGCCCGGATCGCCGACCAGGCGACGATCGCGACCTTCATCTCGCAGCTCGTCGCGCGGTCGTCGCTGATCATCGCGCTCTACTGGCAGCGCCGCAACGCGCTGTGCGAAAGCCATGCCCATCACGCGCTTCTGAAGGCGCTGGCCGATAAGGACGGGGACCGGGCCGAAGAGCTGATGAAGAGCCATCTCGTCGACCTGCTCACCTCGCTCGATCTGCGCAACGCGCCGGTTGCCGCGGCCTCGCTCAAGGAAGCGCTGGGTCGATGATGCGCGTGGCCCGTGCCGACGAGATCGGGACCGTTCTCGACTGGGCGGCCGCAGAGGGATGGAACCCCGGGCTCGACGATGCCGCCGCCTTCTTCGCGGCCGACCCGGAGGGCTTTTTCGTTACCGAGCGCGACGGCGCGCCGGTGGCCGCGATCTCGGTGGTCAACCATGCGCCCGACATGGCGTTCCTCGGCCTCTACCTCTGCCGGCCCGAGTGGCGCGGGCAGGGGATCGGCTTTGCCCTGTGGCAGCACGCGCTCGCGCATGCCGGGGCGCGCACGGTCGGGCTCGACGGCGTTGCCGCGCAACAGGCGAACTACGCGAAATCGGGGTTTGCCCATGCCGGTGCGAGCCTGCGCTACGAGGGGCGGCTCGACGCGGCCGCGAGCCCGCGCGTGCGTCCGGCCACGCCCGCGGATGCCGCGGCGATCGACGCCCTCGACCGCGCGGCCAACGGCTACACCCGCCCGGGGTTTCTCGCGGGCTGGGTTGCCGCCACCGAAACCCGCCGCACGCTCGTGCTGGACGAGGGCGCCGGCTTCGCCACGATCCGTGCCTGCCGCGACGGGGTGAAGATCGGCCCCGTCGTCGCCCCGGATGACCGCGCCGCCCTCGTGCTGGCCCGTGCCGCCCTGGCGGTTCTGCCGGCCGACCGGGTCATTCTCGATCTGCCGTCGTCCAACCTTGCCTTGCAGACCGCTCTGACGCGGCTCGGGTTCGCGGAAACCTTCGCGACCGCGCGCATGTATCGCGGTCCCGCGCCGAGGGGGTCAGCGACCCTGCAAGCCATCGCGACGATGGAACTCGGCTGACGGGACGCGTCTGTCCGCCCCGGTTCCTGCGCCGGTGGTCAACCGTATCCGATGGGACCGGTCAGCGCGTCCAGCGCGGCAATGAGGCTCAGGGCCGTCGGATGACGCCCGTCGCGGGTCAAGGCGAGGGTGGACCGGACGTGGCCGGCTTCGGTCACACAGTCGGTTTCGATCATGTGCCTGTCCTGCGCCGCGGCGGTCGCGAGTTCGATCCGGGTCGCGGCGAGCCCCGGGCCGTTCAAGGCGGCGGCGACCGCGAAATTGACCTCGTCGGGGAACTGCCGGGCCGCATCGTCGAGGCGCCCGGTCCAGGCCGGGCCACCGGGACGGACGATGCGCAGCGACAGCTGCAAGACCGCGTCTGCGGGCACCGTCCCGATCCCGAAGGCCCAGGGCGCGAACAGCCTGAGCCGGGTGCCGGCGCCATGGGCCACGGCGCGCAGGTCTTCGAGGAGGGCGTCATCGGCCAGTGCGGCGGCGCCCACGGACCACAGGTCCGACCGGGCGAGGCAGGCCGTTCCGGTGCGCCTCAGCGCTTGCGGGCCGGCGGCGTCGACGATGACCGCGGCGGGTGTGTCGAGAAAGGTCGCGAGATCGCCGGTGTCGGGATGGCCGCTGCGGGTCAGGACCCGCCCGAGCCGCAACCCGGGCGTTTCCCGGACGTACCGGATGACCTCGCCGCCGATCCGGCCGGCCCCGATGACGCTGACGACCTTGTCCATTCGAAGCCTGTGAGCCCGTGACCCGTGACCCCGGGAGACCGCGGCGGGCGCGGCCTCCCGGGAGTGTCTCAGTTGCCCGAGACAATCGTGTTGACGTCGTCGAGCGACAGGTAGCGCACCTCTTCGATGCCGTCGCCCGAGAACTTCCACACCACCGCCGGGGCGGAGACGTCGCCGTTCGCGTCGAAGGTCACGTCGCCGGTCGCGCCCTGGTATTTCACGGTGCCACCGCCGGCGAGCACCTCGTGCGCCTGGGCCACGCCCGCGGCATCGGCGGTGACGGGGGTGCCGTTGGGGTCGGTCACCCGCGCCACGGCGGCGGCGATGTCGGCGCCCTTGGCGTCGGGTCCGGCGGCATCCATCGCCAGGAGCCCGATCATCGTGGCGTCATAGCTGTTGGGCAGGCCGGGACCGTTGGGCCCGGCGCCGAACTTCTCGGTATAGGCGGCGACGAAGGCGTCGGCCGAGGCCACGCGCGGCGAGGCGTTGTCCATGCCGTAGGCCTCGGTGAGGTAGTCGGCGCCGACGCCGTCGCGGAACTCGTCCGACTTCAGCGAGTTGGCCATGACCATCTTCTGGCTGCCGCCGAGCGACAGCCATTCGCGCACCGCGACGATGCCCTCGGTCGGGTAGAGGATCAGAACCACCCCGTCGGGGGTGCCGGCGAGCGCCTCGGTGACTTCGGCGCGGTAGGAGGGCTGGGCGTCGTTGATCGCGACCGAGCCGGTCACCGCGATCCCCATCCGTTCGAGATAGGCCGAGACGCGTTTGACGTAGTCCTGACCCCAGTCGTCGTTCTTGTAGAGCACGGCCACGGAGGTGAGTCCCTGGTCGAGCGCCACCTGGGCGGTCACCGCCGCCTGGATATCGGCGGTCGCGTAGGTGCGGAAGAACAGACCGTTGGTCTTGCCCTCGGCGGCGAGGTCGGTGAAGGCGGTCGAGGCCGAGCAGCACGACATCTGCATGACGCCGGCGGGGACGGTGACGGAGGTGAGGATCGGCATCGACACGCCGGACGAGACGGCGCCGAGCAGCAGTTGCACACCGTCGAGATCCACCAGCGCCTTGGCCGCGTCGACGCCGACCTTGGGATCGGCCTGGCTGTCGCGCAGGATCAGATCGACCTGGCAGCCGCCGACACCGCCGCCGGCGTTGACCTGGTCGACGGCGAATTGCGCGGTCTCGGCGATCGGGCGGCCCCAGTCGACCGAGGTCGGCAGCACCGCGCCGACCTTGACGCTGCAGTCCTGGGCGAAGGCCGCGGGCACCAGCGCGGTCGAGGCCAGGAGAAGGCCGGCGCCGGCGGCGAGGCCGCGCAGGTTCGAGGTGGAAATCATGTCTGGGTCTCCCTGTCTGTTTGAGGTTTGTTGGTGTGAGGTTTGCGCGTGGCGCGCGATTGCGACACCACGAGCCGCTCGGGCAGCAGCCCCTGCGGGCGCCAGAGCAGCATGCCGACGATAACCGATCCGATCAGGATGTACTGGATCGACCCGGTGAAGAGCTGGGCCTCCACGGGGGCGAAGCGCGACAGCGCCCAGCCCGAGAACGACCAGGCCCCCCAGATCAGCGCCGCGCCGAGGATCGCGCCGAGATTGTTGCCGGCCCCGCCGACGATCAGCATCGCCCAGAGCTGGAAGGTCAGGATCGCGGCCACGTCCTGCGGGCTGACGAAGGCGTAGAAGGCGCCGTAGAGCCCGCCGGACAGGCCCATGATGACCGCGCCGGTGACGAAGGCGGTGAGCCGCACCCGGGCGGGGCGCTTGCCGAGCGACCGCGCGGCGTCCTCGTCTTCGCGGATCGCCCTGAGGAGGCGGCCGAAGGGGGAACCGACGAGGCGTTCGAGGAACAGGTAGGTCGCGGCGAGGCAGGCGAGCACCAGCGCCAGGAACAGGAGGTTGTAGCCGAGGCCGGGGCCGATCACGCCTTGCAGGGGCCGCTCGAAGCCGCGCAGCCCCTTGGCGCCGCCGGTGAGATATTCGGCATTGCGCATCACGTTCTCGAAGGCGACGGCGACGCCGAAGGTGGCGATGGCGAGGTAGTCGTGCCGGAGCCTGAGCGTGAGCAGGCCGACGACCCAGGCGAGCGCCCCGGCCGCCGCCATGCCGCCTGCGAGCGCCAGCGGAAAGGCGAGGCCGAACCCGCCGACATGGTCGGTTTGCGGCGTGCCGCCGAGCAGCAGCGTGGCATAGGCGCCTGCGCCGAAGAACGCAGCGACCCCGCCGTTGAACAACCCGGTGTTGCCCCATTGCAGGTTGAGCCCCAGCACCGCGATGGCGAGGATCGAGGCGACGGTGGTGAAGAACACGAGGTAGGAGACGAGGCCGATCATGTTCGCGCCACCCCGAACAGGCCGTTGGGGCGCAGGATCAGCACGGCGAGAATGAGCAGGAACGGCACCGAGGGGCTGTAGCCGGACGGCAGGACGACCAGCGCCATGTTGGCCGCGATCCCGACCACGAAGCCGCCCGCCACCGCGCCGTAGACCGAGCCGATCCCGCCGACGATGGTGGCGGCAAAGACCGGCAGCAGGAGGTCGCGGCCGATGAGCGGGGTGACCTGGTTGGTGAGCCCGTAGAACACCCCCGCCGCTGCCGCGAGCCCGCCGCCGATCATCCAGACCCAGCGGATCATCCGCTTGAGCTCGATGCCGTTGACCTGGGCGAGGGTCGGGTTCTCCGCCACCGCCCGGAGCGCGTAGCCGAAGGTGGTGCGCGACAGCACGAGGTGCAGGATCACCATGAACAGCACCGCCGCGGCCAGCACGAAGACCTGGTCGGGCTTGACCAGGATCATCGGGTCGCGGCTCAGCACCGTCGCGAAGGCGATGTCGCGGCTGTAGAGCTGCGCGCCGAGGCCGAAGACGAGGCCGAGGGCGCTGCGCAGGATCAGCGCCACGCCGAAGGAGGCGAAGACCATCGACAGCTCCTCGCCCCGCGCGCGGATGCGGGCGAAGACCAGCCGGTCGATCACGATCGCCGACAACCCGGTAGCCAGCATGGCGAGGAGCATCGCGAGCGCGAGGGCGAAGGTCATCGACAGAGGGCCGATCTTGGCGGTCAGCAGCGGGGCGAGCCCGCCCAGCAGCTTGTCGAAGACGAGGGCCGAATAGGCGCCGACCGAGAGCAGCTCGGCATGGCTGAAATTGGCGAAGCGCAGGATGTGCATCACCATGGTCAGCCCGATCGCGCCCAGCGAGTAGACCGCGCCCACGAGGATGCCATCGAGCAGGTGCTGGATCATGCCGTCGCCCTCAGCCGCCGGCCGCCGAGATAGATGTCGGCCACCACCTTGTCGCCGAGCAGCGTCGCCGCGTTGCCGTCGACCTGGTTGCGGCCCTCGGCGAGGATGTAGCAATGGTCGGCGAGCGACAGGGCCTGGTGGACGTTCTGCTCGACCAGCACGATGGTGACCCCGTCCGCGGTCAGCCCGCGGGCCATTTCCAGCACCTCCTGCGCGGCCTTGGGCGCGAGCCCGGCGGAGGGTTCGTCCATCAGGACGAGGCGCGGCCCGGCGGCGAGCGCCATCGCCACGGCGAGGAACTGGCGCTGGCCGCCGGAGAGCGACCCGGCCTTGTCGCGGGCCTTCTGCGCCAGCGGCGGGAAGGCGGTGAACAGCCGGTCGAGCCCGCCGGGAGGCGCTGCCTTTGCACGCCGGAGCGCGAGTTCCAGGTTCTCGCGGATGGTGAGGCTGCGGAAGATGTTGTTCGTCTGGGGCACGTAGGCGACGCCGTGTTCGGCCATCCGGTGGGGCTGGATGTTGGTGATGTCCTGCCCGTCGAGCAGGATCCGCCCCGCGCTGACCGGCAACAGACCGGCCACCGCCTTGATCAGGGTCGACTTGCCGGCGCCGTTCGGGCCGATGATGACGGTCACCCGGGCGCGGGCGGCATGGAGGGTGACGTCGTGCAGGATCGGCAGGTCGCGGCGGTAGCCGGCCGTGATCCCCTCTGCCGTCAGCACCGCGTCATGCATCGGCCTTCGCCCCCAGGTAGGCGTCGAGCAGCACCGGGTTGGCCTGCGCCTGTTCCGGCGTGCCCTCGAAGACGACGCGGCCGTCGACGAGCACGATCACCGGAGTGCAGTGGCGCATCACGAAATCCATGTCGTGCTCGATCACCAGGAAGGTCTTGCCCTGCCGGTTCAGCTCTTCGATCTTTTCGATCAGCACGCCGGTGAGCGTCGGGTTGACCCCGGCGGCGGGCTCGTCGAGCAGGATGAGCTCGGGGTCGCCCATCATCACGCGGGCGAGTTCCAGGAGCTTCATCTGCCCGCCCGAGATCTGGCCGGCCGGGTGGTCGGCGAGGGGCAGCAGGGTGACGAAGTCGAGCACCTCCTCGGCGCGGGCGCGGATGTGGCTCTCCTGCGCCCGGACCGCGGCGCGCGACAGGAACGGGCCGAGGATGGTTTCGCCCGCCTGCCCGATCGGGGCCAGCATGAGGTTTTCGAGCACAGTCATCCGCGCGAAGGGCCGCGGCAGCTGGAAGGTCCGCCCCATGCCGGCGGCGAAGAGGCGGTCGGGGGTGAGCCCGGTCACGTCGGTGCCGTTGAGCGTGATGGTGCCGGCGCTCGGGCGCAGGGTGCCGGTGAGCAGGTTGAACAGCGTGGTCTTGCCGGCGCCGTTCGGGCCGATGAGCCCGGTGATCGTGCCCCGCCGGATCGTCAGGTCGACCCCGTCGACGGCGCGGAAACCGTCGAAATCGCGGGCCAGATCGGCGGTGGTCAGGATCGCGCTATCCACGGCTGTCGCCCAGGACCTTGTCGTCGGGACGGGTGTTGAGGTTGTATTTCATGATCCGCCCGTGGCGTCCGTTGCGGTCGCGCTCGAGCCCGTAGACCGGACCCTGGGGGCCGCCGGCGGTGTCGAGAACCGCGGCGATCTCGGCGTGGTCGGCTTCGGTCAGGGTGAGGCCGAACGCCTCGAGGGTCTTGGGCAGGTGGCGTGCATAGCGCGCGCCGACGATGGCGGCTGCGACCTGCGGCTGGTCGAGAACCCAGCGCGTGGCGACCGACGAGAGCGCGACGCCGTGGCGGTCGCCCACCGCCTTCAGCGTGTGGAGAAGCGCCTGGAAGCGCTCCCAGGGGCCGAACTCGTCGATGATGAGCCGGTATTTTACCAAAGAGCGGTTTTCGAAGGCGAAACCCGGATCGGGCGCGTCGAGCCAGCTCTCGGTCAGGAAGCCGCCCGCGAGCGTGCCGTAGCACAGAAGGTGCATGTCGTGACGCGCCGCCCAGTCGGCGAAGCCCCCCGCGGGCCGGCGGTCGAGAACCGAATACTGGACCTGCGCCGAGGCGATGTCGAAGCCTGCTTCGGTGAACCGGGCGATGTCGGGGGTATCCCAGTTGGTTACGCCGAGATTGGCGATCTTGCCCTTCTCCTGGCAGCGCCTAAGCACGTCGAGCTGGCCTACCGGGTCGCCGAGGCTCATGTCCCACCAGAAGAACTGCACCAGATGCAGCCGGTCGATCTGCAGCCGCTTCAGCGACCGGTCGACGATCGCCTCGATCTCGGGGGGCGTGATGTCGGCGAGCCGGCCGAGGTCGGGCACGAGCTTTGTATGCACCTTGACCCGGTCGGCGACCGAGGCGCCGCGGCGGCGGCGGAGATCGGCGATGAAGTCGCCGATCATCTCCTCGACGCCGGTGTAGATGTCGGCGCAGTCGAAGGCGTTGATGCCGGCGTCGAGAAAGGCCTCCATGTCACGGGTGGCCTCCGCGCGGCGGACCTCGCCGTGATCCCCGGCGAGCTGCCAGCCGCCCTTGATGACGCGGGCGATCTCGTGGCCGGGACGTAAGGAAACGGTTTCGACATCGGTCACGACGGGTCTTCCTCGGTTTGCCACCAGGGCGTGCCGCGCTGGTCGGGGAGGCCGGTGGTCCCGGCATGGGAGAACCAGCGCCGCCCGGTCCGGATGATCCGGAACCGGCCGCCGCAATGCGGGTCGGGGCAGGCGACCTCGGCGTCGGTGCTCATCCAGTCGTCGGGCGCGGTATCGCGCTGCCTGGCCGGCAGGAGCGGCAGAAGGGCGGCCAGCGCATACATCGACACCCGGGTGCCGGGGTCGAACACCAGCGCCTCGCCCTCGACGCGGAAGCTTTCGCCCTCGACATGGCGGCAGACCGGAACCCGGCCGTCCAGCACCGTCTCGACCTTGAGATCATAGAGCCAGAACCCGGCCTCGTCCGTCTGCATGTCCGTCCCGATGGCCCTCGTGCCGGGCTGTTATCTGTGATATTTGATCGTAGACATCATATATCGAGATTGTCAAACGCAGATGCCTTTGCGACACTCCCCGGAACCGATGGGCCGGCAGACGGGCGATTTGCAGAGCATGGGCGACGTGCAGATAGAGAAGATCGATCAGTCGAAACTGCGTGAAAGCGCCTATTCGTCGCTGCGCGACGCCTTCCTGCGCGGCGAATTCGCCCCCGGCGACGTCGTCTCGCTGCGCAATCTCGCCGACATGCTCGGCACGTCGATGACCCCGGTGCGCGAAGCGGTGCGCCGGCTGGTGGCCGAAGGCGCGCTGATGGACACGCCGAGCCGCACGCTGGTGGTGCCGCCGTTCGATCCGCGGCGGATGTCCGACCTGAAGGCCGGGCGGCTGGCGCTCGAGGGCCTGGTGCTCGAACAGGCGATGGACCGTCTTCAGCCTGCCGATGTCGATGCGCTGGAGGCGATGCTCGCCGGCGCGACGCGCAAGCCGGGGGCGGGGGCGGATCTCGACCTCAATTACCGGTTCCACTTCAGGATCTACGCGCTGTCGGGATCCGAGGTGCTGATCCCGCTGATCGAGGCTCTCTGGCTGCAATACGGCGCCTATCTGAACGTGATCGTCGCGCAGAAGCGGGCGCGCGAAATCGACGAGCACAAGCTGCACCGCGCGTTGATCGCCGCCTTTCGTGCCGGGGACCGGGAGGCCGCGCGGGCCGCGCTGACGGCCGATATCGAGCGCAGCTTCGGGATCGTCGCCGCCCGGTTGCAGGCGAACGGCGCCCTGTAGCGGCCGGGCTGCGGCCGGCGGGTGAAGCAGGATGCCGGAGGCCCCGCGCCGCTTGCGAGACCCCTTCCCGTCCGGCCGATCCTGGTCGATAAAGCCTCCACTCCACGGAGGGTTTCTTGGCCATGACATCCGATCTCATCGCCGGTCTCGACCGCGTTCACCTGGCGGACGTGGCGAAAGCCGAAGCCGCGCGCTATGCCGCCCGCCGCCCGCGCACCCGCGAAGCGCTCGCAGCCGGGGCCGGGGTGTTTCTCGATGCGGTGCCGATGCATTGGATGAAGGATTGGCCGATGCCCTTCCCGATGCTGGTGGAGACTGCCCGGGGCGCGCGGCTCACCGACCTCGACGGCCACGAGATCGACGATTTCTGCCTCGGCGACACCGGGTCGATGTTCGGCCATTCGCCGGGCCCGGTGGCGCGCGCGATCCGGGCCCAGGCCGGGCGCGGGCTCACCTACATGCTGCCGACCGAGGCCGCGCTCGCAGCCGGGCGGCTGCTCACGGAGCGGTTCGGCGACTTTGCCTGGCAGATCGCCACCACCGCGACCGACGCCAACCGCTTCGCGCTGCGGGTGGCGCGGGCGGTGACCGGCCGGCCCAAGGTGCTGGTGTTCAACGGCTGCTATCACGGCACCGTCGACGACGCGATGGTCGAATGTCGGGACGGGGTGACGGTGGCGCGCTCGGGCCTCGTGGGCCAGGTGGAGGACCTGACCTTGGTGGCGACCTGCAGAGTTCAACGACCTTGCGTTCGGTGGAGGCGTAGCTATGACCGGCGATCGCGGCGATCCTGACCGAGCCGGTGATGACCAATTCCTGCATGGTGCCGCTGCCCGCGCCGGGCTTTCACGACGGGTTGCGCGCGCTGGCCATTACGCGCTACGGCGCGCTGCTCGTCATCGACGACGCACACGATCTCGTCCGGTCGGCGTTACACCCGCGTGCATTTGTTCGACCCCGACATCTTCGTCATCGGCAAATGCGTGGCGGCGCGGCGCCCACCGCGGCCTGGGGCTGCGCCGGCCGTGGCCGAAGCCTACCGGCGCTACGACGCGACCCTGGCCTCCGGCCTCCGGCATGGGCGGCCCACGCTGTCCGCCAACCTGCTCCAGTTCGCGGCCCTCGTGGTGACCTTGTCCTGAGGTGACGTCGCGGGCGGTCAGCGCGAAGATGGAGGCCGGCGCCGAATCGCCTCGCCGCCGGCTGTCCAAGGCGATCTCGGCGCATGGGCTACCGTGGCACGTGCGGCGGGCGCGCGTCGAGTTCATCTGCGCACCGGGGCCGCTCGCCAACGGCGCTGAGGCGGCCCATGCCCATGTGCCCGAGGTCGAGGCGCGGTGCTGCACACCGCGCTTCAACCGCGGCACGCTGATCGCGCCGTTTCACAACATGATGCTGGTGAGCCCCGCCACCAGCCGGCGGCAGGTCGACCGGCTTGTCGCCGCCTTCACCGACATTCTCGACGAGCTTGCCGCACCATGACCCAGACCTGCCCCTCCGGCGCCGACATCGCCGAGGCCGACGCCTTTCTCGCCGCCCATCCGGAGGTGGAGGCGATCGACATCGTGCTGCACGATTCCAACGGGATCGGGCGCGGCAAGATCATCCGCCGCCACGAGCTCGCCGCGCTTTACCGGTCCGGCTTATACATGCCGATCTCGATCCTCGGGCTGACGTGGTCGGCGAAGACGTGCACGAGACCGGGCTGATCCGGACCAGGGCGACGGTGACCCAGTGCCTGGCCGGTGCCGGGCTCTCTGAAGCCGCCAGACAACACGCAACCGGCCCGTGCTGAGGTGCTGCTTCGCTCTGGCTCATCTCGACGGGCGGGCCGATGGGCCCCGACCCGCGCCACGCTGGCCTGGCAGGTGGCGGCCTTCGCCGCGCAGGGTTACGCGCCTGCGGGCGCCGCTTCGAGCTCCTCGAGTTCTCCCCTGCTCGATCCTGACGCCGGTGGGCTCCGATGGCCGGTTGCGCCCGGCCTGCGACGTGCTCGACGGGCGGGCGAGCATCACCAAGACCGAGGTCTACTCGGTCGACCACCTGCACGGGATGCCGCCGCTGTTTTCCGACATCTACGCCGGCGACAAGGCGTGGCATCCGGGTCAGAGACGCTGATCTCGGAATATGCCCCGGCCAGTACGACCACCCTCGACTACCGGACCGACGGCGCAGGCGGCCGACATCCGGCGGCTGAAGCGGATCGGGCAGCGCACAGGCCCAAGCCCATGGCGTGACCGCCACTGCTGGCCAAACCTGTGCAGTGACTCATGCGGGCTCGGGTACGCACTTCCATGTCTCGCCGCAGGACGCGCTGGCGGAACGTTCGCCGAGGTGCCTGGGGCGGCTGTTCGAGACGGCTGCCGCACGGGCGCTGGGCGGTCTGCGGCGACGATGGGGGAGGCGATGCTGGCGTCGCGCCGCATCCAACTCGTGGCGCCGCTTCACCAACCAGAGAGCTGCCGCCCGGTGTCGACGGCCTGGGGGTCAACCGGTCGGTGGCGTCGCAGCTCGAGGGGTGCGCGCGGCGCGGCGGATCGAGCATCACTGCCCCGCCGGTGTCGAGCAACCTTTACCTCGTGGCGGCGACCGCGTTTCGCGGGTATCCGCCACGGGTTGACGGCGCGCTCGACCTGGACCGGAGACCACCGGCAACGCCTATGCCGAAGACCCCGAGGGCCTGGCGATCCCGCGCGACTGGCACGAGGCGATCAAGGCGGCGACCGGTTCCGCGTTTCTCGGGCGGCGCTGGGCGAGGAGATGCACCGGACCTTCACTTCTCGCCGAAGGCCGCTGAATGATGCCTAGGTGCGAAGCGCCTGCGATGATCGAGTGACTACCAGCTTCCTGCTACCTGCACACGATCTGAGCCCCGGGCCGGTGTTCGGGGCGCGCGCAGCCCTGGGGACGGCTACGCCGAGTCGCTGGCCTGGCTCCAACCTACGGGCTGGCGCTGGCGCTCCGATGCTCCAGTATCGGCGCCGGGCGCCCGGCAATCGGAAACCTTCGGGGGAGCCAGGTCGGGCCGATCGGAGGATCACATGGGCAAACAGGGAATGGTGGCGCGGTCCGTCACCTATCAGATTCACCTGGCGCAGCTATCAGACAGCAACGCGGATACGGTACATCGGCGATATCCCGGCATCACGTCTCGGCTCGACCATATCGCCGATCTAGGCGTCGACGCGATCTGGCTCGCCGATCTTCACCTCGCCGATGAAGGACATGGGCTACGACGTGTCGGATTATTTCGACATTGACCCGGTGTTCGGCACGCTTGCCGATTTCGACGCGATGGTCGACCGGGCGCACGCGCTGGGGCTGAAGGTCATCATCGACCAGGTGCTGTCGCACAGTTCCGATCGACACCTGCTCCTTCCAGGAGAGCCGCCGGTCGCGCTGACGGCCGATACGCCGACTGGTGCACGTCTGGGCCGACTCGAAGCCTGACGCACGCCGCCCAACAACTGGCAGGCGATCTTCGGCGGGATCGCCTGGGAATGGAGCCGCGCCGGCATCAGTACGCTACTTCCATAAATTTCCTGCGCGAGGCCCGATCTCAACTTCCACAATCCCGAGGTCCAGGACTACGCGCGCTGTCGGTGATGCAGTTCTGGCTCGACTGCGGGTCGACGGCTTCGCCTCGACACGGTCAATTATTACCTCCACGACAAGCCGTTGCGCGACAACCCGGCGGATTTCCGGGTGAAAAGCGTGCCGCCGTGGAACCCTGCTTACGACATGCAGTATCATCTGTTCTCGAAGAACCAGCCCGAGAACTCGACTTCCCGCACGGATGCGGGCGCGTTTCGACCGGTACGACGCGCGCACCATGGTCGGCGAGGTCGGCGAGCACCACCACCCGATCGGTACCTGATGGGCAAGTATACCTCCGGCCATCGCCTGCACATGGCCTATTCCTTCGAGATGCTGGAGCAGAAATACGGCGCGCGGCATTTCCGCAGGACGCTCGAGGAGTTCGCCCAGCCGGCGCGCCGGACGGCTGGCCGATGTGGGCGCCGTCGAATCCACGACGTCACCCGCGCCGCCGCTGGGCGGCGCATGCGGCCGATCCGAAGCGGTTCGCCGCTGATGGCGGCGATGCTGCTTGCCGCTCGAAGGCTCGGTCTGTCTCTCTACCAGGCGCGGTGAGTTCGGTCAGGAAGAGACCGTGCTGTCCCATGACGAATTGACCGAACGGCAGGGGCTGACCTTCTGGCCGGAAAGCAGGGGCCGCGACGGTGCCGCACGCCGATGACTCTGGGACAGTACGGCGCCGAATGGCGGGTTTTCCACGGCGAACTGTACTGGCTGCCGGTGTAGCTGCCGCAGCTTGCGCATGCGCGCGACCTGCAGCAGGCGACGACGCCAGCGTGCTCGCCTTCTACCGCCGGATGTTGGCGCTGCGCCGGGCCGAACCGGCGCTGCAGACCGGCCGACCCGGTTCCTCGACACCTGGACAGCGTGCTCGCCTTCGTCCGCGGCGAGGCGCTCGGCTGCGTGTTCAACTCGACCGCGCCGGTGCGGTTCCCGGGGTGACCGGAGCCGGCGAGGTGCTCCTGTCGCAGGATGCCGATGTCACCGGCGGCGCGGATCTGCGCCTGGTCCGAACGGGCCTGCGCTGTTCCGCGTCGCTTGAGGGGGGATCGGTCGGGTCCAGGTGCGCACGGCCTCGCCTTGAGATGCGCCACCCGGTCGTTCACTGCGTATGGCCGCCCAGCGTTTTCGGCAACCAGTCGGCGATCATTACGGCCATATTTCTCGCGTTGTCGGCCCCGACATGCTCGACGCCTCGTAGGGGTGAAGATCCTGAGCCCCGGCGCGGGCTGTTGACGATCGGTCGAAGCTCTGATGGGCGTAGTCGAGGCCGATCTGGCGGTCGTTTTCGCCATGGGTGATTGTGGAACGGCACCCGGATCTTCCGGCATTCGGCCGTCGAGGGTCATGCCCGATTTCTCGAGGAAATCTTCCTGGTCGGTCAGCACGAACAACCACCAGACGTGTTTCCGGTAATGCGGCACTGCCTGCCCTCGCGCTTCATCCGCTTCAGCTGCACCTCGGCCTGTGCTGTGGTTCGCCCTGTGACCGCGCCGGAGGCGAAGCGCGGTTCGTTGGCGACGACGCGGGCACGGCTGCGCCGCCGAGCGAGATGCCTGAGCAGTCGATGCGGGCGGCGTCGATCTCCGGATGCGCCGCCATCCATTCGTAGACCGGCGTGCCCCAGGCCTCGCTGTCGCAGCGCGAGAGGTCCCGGAGCCGGATTGTTTGCCGGTGCCGGGCTGGTCGAGGCTGAGGGTCAGATGCGCTTGGCGAGCGCCTGCGGCAGCCAGGTCCAGTAGAGCAGCCTCTGTTCGAATCGAGCCTGTTGAGGAACAGCACGCAGGGTGCCGCGCCGGTGACCCCCTCGGCGCGGGTGAGGTAGCCGGGCAGGACCTTGCCGGCATAGGGATCCCGACCCGCTCGCAGTTCTCGCCGCTGTACCTCACGTATTTGTCGGGGCGCGGAGCGCGCGGGCAAAGGTCTCTTCCCGGCCCGGTGGCCGTGGCCCTGCATCCGCTCGGCGGTGAGCAGGTAGAGGCGCGGCGCGGCGCAGCTTAGTCGGCGGCCGAGCAAGTCCGTCCCTGGCCTCGTCCTCGGCGTTCACCGCACAGGCATCGTCGGCCTTCTTCTATCCATTCGGCGAGAACCCGGCGGTGCCGGCATCCTCGCCCGCCTGCGCTCTTCGAGCAGCGGCTTCGACATGTCGATGATCTCCGCCACTCGGCGCCAGACTGCATCGCGATCGACAGCGACAGGTTCCAGACATAGTTGGGGCTATTCGAAAAGGGCCACGCGCGTTCTCCTCCGTTTGGCCGGACGCTACTGCGCAGGCCGGGATTGAGAAATTTTTCCGGAAGTCCCGCGGCGATTCACGACCTGACCGATAGCG
Source organism: Paracoccaceae bacterium (assembly GCA_041397205.1). Taxonomy (GTDB): domain Bacteria; phylum Pseudomonadota; class Alphaproteobacteria; order Rhodobacterales; family Rhodobacteraceae; genus Sinisalibacter. The sequence goes on along the minus strand of JAWKXC010000011.1, from coordinate 144,479 downwards.
AGAATGCGAAATAACAATTTCCCCAATACCAAACCCGATCCTAGGGTCTCCTGAACCAGGAGGCATATGCGTGCGTATCATCGGACCCGACGACAAGGTCTTCGGCGTCGCACCTGGCCGCCGTCGCGGCAATTTCTCGTCGATTACGGCCTGACGAGGAAAGCTGGGACGACACCGGCGGCACCTTCACCGCCTGCGACAAGACCGCGATCACCATCCGCGCCCGCGACGACGCGCGCTCACGGCGCCGCTGGCGTCGGGTTCGACCCTTGCGCCAGACCGTCTACGGCGGAAGACGCCGCGAGCCTCGACGATCGAGGCGAGATGCAGAAAGACCGCGTGGTGGTGCGGGCCGCGGACGGTCGATCACCTTCCAGGATGTCGGGTTCGGCGCCTCAAGTTCCAGCTCACCCGGCGGATCGTTCTCGACATGGAGCCCGAGCCTCATCAATCCTGCCCGGCGCCAGGCCGATGTGACGTTCAACAAGCTCGGCGCCAACGAGGACGCCGCGGTTGCGCCGCGCACGCTCAGCCACATCGTCTATTTCACTCCCGACATGCCGGCGACCGAGAAATTTACGTCAGAATTGCTCAGCTTCAGAGACTCGACTGCCCGAACGGCGTCGGGCTGTTCCTGGAAACCGCTGCCAATATCGACTCACTACACGTTCAGCTCGTATACGCCACTGTATATGAAAAGGGCTCAACATTCCCCGCCTTCCACATGCAGGGGTTGACCGGAATGGATGCTGGCGGGTCGCGGCTGGCCGGCAAGGGTTACGAAAGCTTCTGGGGGCCGGGTACAAGTTCGGCTCGAACTGGTTCTGGTATTCAACTGCCCGCTGATGACCCATTTCGAATACGACGCCGACATGGACATCCACGACGAAACTGGGTGCCGCGCGAAACCGCGGTGGGGGCGGAGGTGAGCCAGATGTTCCTGTTCGAAAACGTCGAGAAATGGTTTCCGGGTGGCGGACCTGGGCGATCACTGCATTCCCGCGAGATCACCGCGCCGGTTGTGCCGGGTCGACGCGCGCTGGGCGATGCAGCTTCGCTCACGCGGCTTCGACCCGCTGGGCGAAGGGCGCGACACGATGTTCAGGTGCAGGGGGCGCGGCTGTTTGGCTGGCGCAATGCCTGCCCGCATTACGGCAACGCGCGGATGGCCTGGAAGAAGGACGAGTACCTGAACGGCGACCGGTCGCGGATCGTCTGCGGCGCGCACGGGGCGCAGTTCGAGATCGAGACCGGCTGTGCGTGCGTGCTCGGCCCCCGTCTCGGCCGCAGCCTCATCCCGGTGCCGCTCACGGTCCGGGATGGCGCGGTCTCCTCCTCGCCGCCGCGTATGCCCCGGCCCGCGCCCGCGGCCCGGCTGCCCTCACACCTGAAGGAGATCCCATGCCCCGCCGTATCGTCGATCTGTCCGTGCCGCTCAAGGTGGGCATCGCCCGGACCCGCCGCCGCTGCCGAAGATCACCTACGACCACGCCTTCGGCGCCGCCGAGTTCGCGCCGATGGCGGCTCAGGGCGGAGGACATGCTGGACGGGGCCGGGCCGGTCTCGAAGATCGCCAGATCACCACCTACTGTCGGCACTCATGGATGCGCCCTGGCATTACCACCCGACGATGAATGGGGCGAGCGCGCCATCACCATCGACGAGGTGCCGTTGATTGCGCATGGGGCCGGGGGTGAAACTCGATTTCCGGCACTTGCCCGACGGTCACGTGGTCACCGCCGCCGAGGTCGAGGCGGAGCTGGTTCTCGACGTCACGACTCTCCCGGCCCGGCGCGATGATCCGAAGTTGGTCAACACCGTCGCCGGCATGCGCTATTGGCGGCGAGGACGACTACCTCAAAATTCGCGGCACGGTGGCTGGGAAAGCGCGGGCGACGCTCTATCTCACCGGCAAGGGCATGAAGGTCTGCGGGATCGACGCGCCTGGGGCTGGGACGCGCCGCTCTCGCCTACCAGAAGGATAACGCGATTGCGCGGAGCGGCGACAAAAGGTTGTTCTGGGAGGGGCACAAGCGGCTGGGCCGAGATTATCTGTTGCCACATGGAGAAGCCCAATAACCTGAGAGCCTGCCGGCCACCGGCTACACCGTCGCCGCTTTCTCGGTGAAGGTCGAGGGCGGTTCGGCGGGCTGGACCTGCTGCGTGGCGATCTTCGATGAATGACGCATCTCCAGGAATGGTGGGGACCGGTTTTCGGCCTGAATTGCGACGGAACCGGAAACGGGCCGCGCGTCTGCCGCTGCGCCCGTGGTGCCGGTCGGCCCGCGCGGCGGGGCCGGCGCCGGCGCGCGTGGCGGGGTCGCCCGATGACCGGCCGGCCTGTGGTGCACCGCGCGGTGGTGACCGGTGCCGGGCGCGGTATCGGCCGCCGGGTTTCGCGGTGATGTATGCCGGCGAGGGCGCCGCGGTGCTGGCCTGCGACATCGACGCGGGCGCGCTCGGCCGGCTCGCCGCCGAGGTGCCGGGGATCCGGACCCATGCGGCCGATCTCACCACCGAGGCGGGGCGGTGCGGGGTGGCCTGCCGAGGCGGCGCGCGCGCGAGCGGCGCTGTGGATATCCTGGCCAACGCCGCCGCCATCGTCCGTTTCCGCGCCGATCGCGCAGATGACGCTTGCCGACTGGCACACCACCACGGCGGGCGAGATCGACACGGTGTTCCTCGTCACCCGCGCGCTCTGGCCGCTGCTGGAGACCTCCGGCGCCGCCAGCATCGTCAACTTCGCATCTGCCAATGCGCATGTGGCGCTCGCGGGGCTGCCCGCGATCGCCCATACCGCCGGCAAAGGCGCGGTGCTCGCGATGACCCGGCAGATGGCGATGGAGGGCGGACCCAAGCGCATCCGCGCCAACACCATCGCGCCGGGCTTCACTGTCACCGAGGAAACCGAGCAGCATCTCGACACGCCGCTGATGCAGAACGTGCGCGCCAAGCTCATGGTGGACCGGCTCGGAACCACCGAAGACATCGGCCATCTGGCGATCTATCTCGGCTCCGACGAGAGCGGCTACGTCACCGGGGCGGACTTCAGGATCGACGGTGGCGCGACCGCCTGGTGACGGGGCCGCTTCGAAGGCGCTTGGCCAACGCGCTTCGAAGCGCGTTCGAAAGGCCTTTCGAAAGGCCATTTCATGCCCCGGTTCAGCCGCCGTCGCTCACCAGAGTTCCGCCGCTCGACCACGATGCACTGGCCGGTGACGAAGGCCCCGCCCGGGCTCGCGAGCCAGAGCGCGGTGGCGGCGATCTCGTCCGGCCGGCCGACGCGGCGCAAGGGCGTCGACTGCATCCGCCGGGCCATGAAGGCGTCGTCCGCCATGAGCCCGCGCGAGAATGGCGTTTCGATCAGGCCGGGGCGATGGCATTGGCGCGGATGTTGTCGGGACCATGGGCGACGGCAATGTTGCGGGGCGAGCCTGCGAGCGCGGCTTTCGACATCGAATAGGTGGCGATGGCCCGGTTGCCGCGGAGCGCCGACAGGCTCGCCATGTAGATCAGCGCGCCGCCGCCGGCCGCCGCCATGGCCGGCACGAGCGCGGCGGTGGCCCAGGTCGCGGCATGCAGGTTCACGTCGAACACCCGGCATGTAGGCGGCCGTCGAGGTCGTTGGATGCCGGTCACCGGCCCTCGATCCCGGCATTGGAGACGAAGATGTCGACCCCGCCCACTGCCGCTTGCGCCTCGGTCACCATGCGTCTGGCCGCGGCGCGGGTGCCGAGGACTGCGTGCAGGGCGCGGGCGCCGATTCGCCCGCGGCGGTCGCCACGTCGTCCGCGCGGTCGCCGGCGATCGTCACCTCGGCGCCGGCGCACGAAGGCCCGGGCGATCGCGTGCCCGAGCCCGCTGGCGCCACCGGTGACGAGCGCGCGTTTGCCGGTCAGGTCGAACATCTGCGCAGGTGTCATGGCCGTTTCTCCCCGTTGTCCTTGCGGCGCAGTTTTGCCTTGCGGAAAATCATCCGCAAAACCGATAATGTTGATGCCTGCAATTCGTCCTTCCAATAGGTGTGCCATGCGGTTCAAAGGCCTCGACCTCAACCTGCTCGTCGCGCTCGATGTGCTGCTCACCGAACGGAACGTGAGCCGGGCCGCCGACAAGCTCTGCCTCAGCCAGTCGGCCACCTCGGGAGCGCTTGCGCGTCTCAGGGAGTATTTCGACGACGAGCTGCTGGTGCAGGTCGGGCGCAAGATGGTCTGCACGCCGCGGGCGCAGATGCTCGAAGGCAAGGTGCGGGCGGCGCTGCTGCAGATCGACGGGACGATCATCCAGCCGCCGGAGTTCGACCCCACCACGGTCGAACGCACGATCCGTGTCGTCGCGTCGGATTACGTGGTGATCGCCGAACTGCAGAAGGCCCTCTCGGAGATCCGGCGCAAGGCGCCCAACCTCTCCTTCGTGCTCGATCCGCCGGGATCGGCGCCGGCCGAGCTCCTGCAGCGCGGCGAGGTCGATCTCGTCGCCATGCCCGAGGTCTATATCGCCGAAGACCACCCCTCGGCGCGCTATTTCGCCGACGACTACGTGGTGCTGGTCGCCGCCGACAACCCGGCCTATGGCGACACGATCACCCGGGCGCAGTTCTTCGAGGCGCGCCATGTCACGATGCGGTTCGCCTCGCACACGCCGAGTTTCGAAGCGTGGTTCGTGAAGAACTCGGGCGTCGAGCGCAAGGTTGCGGCGGTGGCCGGCAGCTTTACCGCCGTGCCCTTCCTGGTCGCCGGCACCGAGAATATCGCGCTGTTGCAGGGCAAGCTCGCCCACGCTTTCGTCGAGATGATGCCGCTGAAGGCGCTGCCCGCGCCGATCGACATCCCACCGCTGGTCGAGCACCTGCAGTGGCATGCGTTTTCGGAAGGCGACGAATGCCTGACCTGGGTCCGGCAGGAAATCCTCGCCGCGAGCGCCACCTGACCGATCCGCCAGATCAATAGCCCGCATCCGATCAATCGATTTCACCGAAAGGTCGGGCAGGGCTACGGTCTCCGCAACGGGGGAACCCCAGGGAGGAGATTTGATGAGCGGCAACCTGGCGAAACACGCAAAGAAGATCCTTGTCGTCGGCGGTGGCGTCGGCGGTCCGGCGGTGGCGATCCGCATGGCCGAGCGCGGCGTCGCTGTCGACCTGGTCGACATCGAACAGAACTGGGGCGCCGCCGGTACCGGCGTCACGCTCTCGCCGCTGACCGCGCGCGCGCTCTGCGATCTCGGCTTTGCCGAGGGGTTGATGGCGAAGGGCCACCTGCACGATACGCTGACCCTGCTCGACCCGGTGGGCGAGGTGGTCAACACGGTGCAGAGCCCGCGGCTCTTCGCGCCGGAGGTGCCCGCCGAGGGCGGGATCATGCGTCCCGATCTGCACCGGCTGATGGAAGACCGCCTGCGCGACCTCGGCGTCGCGATCCGCACCGGCACCACGGTGACGGCGCTGGCGCAGGACGAGACCGGCGTCGACGTCACGTTCAGCGATGGCAGCGCGGGCCGTTACGACCTGGTGATCGGGGCCGACGGGCTGTTTTCCAGGGTACGCGACATGGTCATGCCGGAGGCGCCGAAGCCCCGGTACACCGGGCAGGTGTGCTGGCGGGCGCAGTTCAAACGGCCCGAGGGTTGGGACGGCGGGCGGATGTATTTCGGACCGGTCAAGGTCGGCTTCACCCCCTGCAGCCCGGAGGATATGTACCTGTACCTGCTGGAGAACGTGGCGCAGAAACCGCGGATCGAGGATGCCGAGCTGTTGCCGCGGCTGAGCGCGCTGCTGGCGCCGTTCCCGGCGCTGGCTTGGCTGCGCGACGCGATGGACGAGACCACGCCGATCCTGGCCCGGCCGCTGGAATCGGTGCTGCTGACCGACAACTGGTACGCGGGCCGGGTGATCCTGATCGGCGACGCGGCGCATTCGACCACCCCGCACCTCGCCTCGGGGGCCGGCATGGCGGTGGAAGACGCCATCGTGCTGGTGGACGAGCTCGACCGGGAAGCGGACTACGAAACGGCGATGCAGGCCTTCATGGCCCGCCGGCTGCCGCGCGGCCAGCTCGTCGTGGGCAACTCGCTCCGCCTGGGCGAGCTGGAACAGGCGCAGGCCCCGGCGCAGGAGATGCAGGCGCTGATGATCGAGACGCTGCACGCGATCTACGCACCCTACTGAGCGAGAAAGCCCCTTCGAAGGGCCTTTCCAACGCGTTTCGAAACGCGTTCCCTGCCGCTTCGAAACGGCTTGGGTCCGGCCTCACCCGGGGCTCAGGCCTTCACCACCTTCTGGTCGATGGCGCCAAACAGGCTCTGGCCATCGGCGCCGAGACATTCCATCCGCACGCGTTCGCCGAAATGCAGGAACGGCGTCGTGGGCTCGCCGGTGTCGAGCTTCTCGATGCCGCGCCGTTCGGCGATGCAGGACGAGCCGATCTCGCGGTAATTCTCGTTCGATACCGTGCCGGAGCCGATCACGGTGCCGGCCACGAGGTCGCGCGAATAGGCGGCATGGGCGACGAGATCGTCGAAGCCAGCCGACATCGCATAGCCGTTCGCGGCGCCGAACCGGGTGCCGTCGCGGTCGACCAACAGCGGCAGGTCGACGCGGGCGTCGCGCCAGTTGGGGCCGAGCTCGTCCGGCGTCACCGCGACCGGCGCCATCGAACAGGCGGGCTTGGCGCGCACCCAGCCGAAACCGGTGCGCATCTCGGGCCCGGCGAGCGCGCGCAGCGACCAGTCGTTGATCTGCACGACGAGGCGGATATGGCCGCGCGCGGTTGTCGCGTCGATGCCCATCGGCACCGCGTCCGTGATGATCCCGAACTCGCCCTCGAAGTCGATCCCGTCCACTTCCGACGGCATCCGCACGTCTTCCGCCGGGGCATAGAACTTGTTCGAGACGCCCTGGTACATCAGCGGGATGCCGGTCTTGACCGGGGTCACGCCGAGCAAGGCGTCCATCAGCTCGCCGTGGCTGTCGAAGGCGGAGCCATCGAGCCATTGCCAGGCGCGGGGCAGGGGAGCCATCGCCGTGGCGGGAGCGAACGCCACGCCCGCGCCGGCGTTCACCGCATCGGATTGCGCCTGCAGTTCGGCTTCGACCTCGGTCCAGTGCTCCAGCGCTTCCTGCAGTGTTTCGGCCGCTTCGGCGGGCTGGGCGCGGGTCAGGTCGCGGCTGACGACGTGCAGCCGCCCGTCCGGCGTGCCATTGGCAAGGGTTGCAAACTTCATGGGGTCTCCTCGGTCATGGCATGGGCGACGAGCGCATCGGCGTCGGCGTCGCGGGTGAAGCCGAGCCGGTCGGCGGTCGCCGTCTCCAGTCCCGGGTAACTGCCGAACAGCGCGACGATGTCCGCGTCCGGCGCAAAGGTGATCCGTGACGGGCTGTCGGGGAAGCGGCGGCGCAGCGCGGCGACCAGTTCGCCGAAGCTGACCGCGAGCGCCGGCAGGGTGAAGGCGCGTGTCGGTCCGATCTCGGCGAGCTTCGCCGCGTGGATGAAGTTGCGCGCCACGGTGTCGATCGAGGTGAGCCAGGTCCGGCTGTCCTCCGCCACCGGCAGGGTGATGTCCTCGCCCCGCTTCACGCACCAGAACAGACGCGACATGAACGCCGACTTGAGCCCCGCATCCGCCCCGTCCCGCGCCATCACGCCGGAGGGGCGCAGGCTCACCCCGTCGAGCCAGCCCTTGGTGGCGAAGTTGGCCAGCGCCACCTCCATCATCAGCTTCTGCGCGCCGTAGACCATGCTCGGGCCGGTCGGCGTCGCGTCGGTCACCGGGTCGGGCATCGGCTTGGCGTAGACCGCGATGGTCGAGGCGAACACCATCCGGGTCGCCGGCGCGCGCTCGCGCAGCGCCTCGAACAGATCCAGCGTCGCGTCGACGTTGACCCGGCGCGCGAGCCGGTAGTCCGCCTCCGCCGCGCCGCCGAGGATCGCGGCGAGCAGGATCACCGCGTCGGCCCCGTCGACCACCGCGTCGCGCAGGTCCGGATCGGCGAAATCGCCGGTATGGAGGGTGACTCTCGGGTCGTCGGGGACAGGGAAAGGCGCGCGGTCGAGGGCGGAGATCGCGCTGATGCCGGGATCTGCCGCAAGCAGTCGCGTGACCCTCTGGCCGACGAAGCCCCCGGCCCCGATCACCGCGATTTTCATCCCGAAGCTCCCGTTTCAACCTTGCCGAACATAATTGGTCATATGTTCAAACAATATGCGCGAACGCCTTGCAGGACAACGCCTTCGGGACTTTGGACGCATCGTATTTCGAGACCGCAGGTATCTGAAAAAGCCATGAGACGATCGGTTTGACATCGGTTTGAGAGAGCGCATCCGGCGGCCGCCGCGCCGCGCAGAGGGTGTGAAGACCCATGGCAGAGGTGCCCGAGGACGGGATCGGCCGGGCGCGGTGAAGGCCGCCGGAAACAAGGTGCGCGAAATTGCCGAGGTCCGCGCCGGCGTGCGCGCGAAGATCAAGCTGGGCCGGCTCGACCAGGACGCGGATCCGATGGGCGCGGTCGTCTTCCTCGCCGCGCCGGCCTCCGCTCCGATGACCGGATCGACACCGAACATCGACGGCGGCGGGACTGCCGACTTACCTATTGGCCCCGATGATCCGCCACCTTGCGGGCATATTGCGGCAGCGTGACCTGCGGCGGCAGGCTGCCCTCGTCCCAGGTGCCGATCAGGATGCCGGAGCCCGGCCCCATCCGCTTGCGGTTGGTCGTGATGCGCTTCGTCGGCACAGTCACGCGCTGCGAACAGCGCAGCGCCCAGGCATTGAGCTTGTCGTACATCGTCGCGCGTATCTCGGCGTGGTCGGGGCTGGTGCCGAGATCGACAAGCTCCTGCGGATCGTTGGCGAGGTCGAACAGCACCGGGCGGAAACCGCCGAGGAAGTGGATGAGCTTCCAGGTCCTGTCGGCGACCATGAACATCCGGGCGTCGCCCGGCGCGAGGCCCATGTGCTCGGCCTGCGGCGTACGGCCGAAATCGTATTCGGCGAAGCTGACGTTGCGCGTCGTCTCGGTCGTTTCCCCGTGCAGGATCGGGATCAGGCTCTCGCCTTCGAGGATATGGTCGAGATCGGCCGGCTTGCCGCCGGCCACCTCGACGAAGGTGGGCGCAAGGTCGATCTGCTCGACCAGCGCGTCGCAGGTGGTGCCGCGGGTGGCGTCGGCTTCGGGGGAGGGATCGTAGATGATCAGCGGCACCTTCACCGAGGTGTCGTGGAAGAACATCTTCTCGCCCATCCAGTGATCGCCCAGGTAGTCGCCGTGGTCGGAGGTGAGGACGATCATCGTGTCCTCGATCCGGCCGGTGTCTTCGAGGTACCGGAACAGCACCCCCATCTGGTCGTCGATCTGCCTGATCAGGCCCATATAGGCGGTGAGCACCGTCTCGCGTATGTGGTCGTCGGAGAAGGACTTGCCGACGGGGGCGTTGATCATCCCCTTCAGCACCGGGTGGTCGGTTTCGCGCTCGGCTGGCGAGCGGACGGGAGGGATATGGGTCTCGGGCCCGTACATGGCGTGGTAGGGCGCCGGCACGATATAGGGCCAGTGCGGCTTGATCAGCGACAGGTGGCACAGCCAGGGCGTCTCGCCCCCCTCCTTGCTCCTGGCTTCGATGAAGTCGATCCCGCGCCTCGTCATGTAGGGGGTTTCGCTGTCCTGCTCGGCGATGTTGGCAGGCTCGGTCGAATGCTTCAGGAACCAGCCCGAGAGCACGGTGCCGTCGTCGTCGAGGCCGGCATTGGCGAAGTCGTGCCAGGGATTGGGGCTGTCGTAGCCCTTGGCGCGCAGGTAGCGGTTGTAGGCATCGGCGGAATGGGTGCCCTTGAACGGCGCGTCGCCCTCGAAGGCGAGCCCGTCGTCGCGTTCGAAGACGTCGAAACCGCATTCGGCCTGGCGCGCGCCGATGAGGCTGTCGGGCTCCAGCCCGAGCCGCTTCATCCCCTCCGCGTCCGCCTCCATATGGGTCTTGCCGACGAGCCAGGCGTCCATGCCGAGCGCCCGAAGGTGATCGCCCATGGTCATCTCGCCGACCCGCAGCGGATAGCCGTTCCAGGCGGCGCCGTGGCTGTGGACGTAGCGCCCGGTATAGGTCGACATCCGCGAGGGCCCGCAGAGCGGCGACTGGATCCGGGCGTTGGTGAAGCGCACGCCCATCGCGGCCAGCCGGTCGATGTTGGGCGTGTCGAGATGCGGATGGCCGTAGCACGACAGGTAATCCCACCGGAGCTGGTCGAACATGATGAAGAGGATGTTCTTCGTCATGGCGCCCTCCCCCGGGTCAGGCGGTCGCCGAGGCCGCCCGGCGATAGTGCCAGTCGAGCATCCGGTGGTTGATCCAGTTGGTGGTGCCGTTGACCACGACCGAGACCAGCGCGATCACGATGATTCCGGTCATCACCTGGGTCATCGAGAAGTTGGTCTGGGCGAGGCGCAGGTAATCGCCGAGACCGTCGGACGACAGGATCATTTCGGCGACGACCGTGAGCAGCAGCGCCACAGTGATGCCGAGCCGGATGCCCGCGAAGATGCGGGGCAGGGCGGCCGGCAGGTCGATCAGCGCCATGCGCTCGAAGGTGGTGAGCCGCAACGAGCGGGCGAGCCGGGCCTGCATCGGGTCCTGCACCTTCACCGCGTCGATGGTGTTGATGAGGATCGGGAAGGCGGCGCCCCAGACCACGACGGTGAGTTTGGCGCCGTCGCCGATCCCGAGCAGCATCATCGCCAGCGGGATGATCGCCACCGGCGGCAGCGGGCGCAGGAACTCGATCACTGGCTCGACGATCTCGCCGAGGACGCGGACGCGGCCGAGCAGGATGCCGGCAGGCACCATGGTGACGAGCGCGATCAGGAAGCCGATGGCCGAGCGCTTCAGCGTGACGGCGGTGGCGGCGAGGATATCGCGCCAATCCTCGACCATCATCATAGCGACCCCGGAGGCCTTGGGAAAGTTGCGACTGTCGGCGATCTGGGCGGCAATCTCCCAGACCACGACCAGGGCGAGCAGGAAGAAGATGCCGGGCCAGTTCACCCGGGCCGAAGCGAGCTTGCCGATCATGCCTGTGCTCCCATGGCGGAGAGCCGGGTCTGCCAGCCGGCGAGCGGCCGCCGCACCAGCGCCACGCCGATGTTGAGGGCGACGCCGAGCGCGCCGATCACGACCATGAGGGCATACATCTGGTCCCAGAGCAGACTGAAGCCCGCGTTGTAGATCAGGCTGCCGAGACCCTCGCCGCCCACCAGCATCTCGGTCGCCACGGTGGCGAGCAGCGAGATCGCGGCGGAGAGCCGGATACCGGTGAAGATCTCGGGGGCGGCGGCGGGCAGGCGCACCTGCCACATGATCTGCCAGGGCGTCAGGCCGAGGCTGCGGGCGGTCTGGAGCTGCACCGGCTCGGCGGTGGCCAGTGCGTTCGAGGCGGAGACATAGGTCGCCCACATGCAGCCGAAGATCACGATGGAATAGAACAGGCCGGGGCCGATGCCGAGGACGAAGATCAGGAGCGGCACCAGCGCCGGCGGCGGCAGCGAGCGCAGGATGTCGGTGGTGGGTTCCAGGGCCCGGCGCAGCAGCGGAAAGCGGGCCGCGACCACCGCCAGCCCCAGCGCCAGCACGACGGCGACGGCGAGCCCGACCAGCATGCGATGCAGGGTGATGCCGAAACTCAGCCAGAACTTGCCCGAGCCGAGGAAATCGAACAGCGCCGCGCCGATGGTGGCGACGCGGGGCATGTAGTCGGGCGACACCAGGCCCGTCGCGCTGACGATCTCCCAGCCCGCCATGAAGACGAGAAGGCCGAAGGACCGCCGCGCGATGGTGATCAGGATGCCGCCCATGGGTCGATCACTCGTATTGGATGGTCTTGATGACATCGTCGGTGGTGACGCTGCCGGCCTCGATCATCCCGGTCTTTTCGAGCTCGGAGATCAGCACGCCGTAGTGCCCGGGCTCGGCGAGGATGCTGTCGACACCGAGCGGCATCGGGATGCCCGAGGCGATCTCGGCCGGCATGCCGAAATCGCGGACCAGGATCGCGTCGATCAGCGAGCGGTCGGCAGCGAGCGCCCGGTTGGCTTCCAGCATCGCGGCGAGGAAGCGCTTGGCGATGTCCTGGTTGCGCTCGTCGGCCAGCCAGTCCTCTTGCGCGAACCAGCCGCCCAGCGCGTAATCCGTGCCCGGGTCGGCGATCAGGCCGATGGCCAGCTCGACGCCGGTGATCTTGTCGGAATTCATGATCTGGGCGTGGAACGGTTCGCCGACATGCACGGCGTCGACGTTGCCGACTTCCAGCGCCGCGGGCAGCTGCGGGAAGGGGATGGCGACGAAGCTCAGCGTGTCGGCGTCGGCGCCGGCCGCCACCATATGCGAGCGGAAGGCAAGCTCGGCGGGCGAGTTCTTGTCGACCACGCCGACGGTCTTGCCTTCGAGCCCCATCAGGTCGGTGATGCCGGTGTCGTCGCGGGTCACGAGCCAGTTGTGCACGTAGTCGGGCTGGTGTTCGAGGTCGCCGGTGCCGAAGATCTGGATCGGCAGGCCCTTGGAGCGGGCGAGCAGCGCGACCGAGGCGGCGGTCTGGCCGATCTCGGACGAGCCCGAGGCCAGCGCGGTCATCAGGTCGGGGCCGCTGTTGACGACCGAGAGGTCGATGTCGAGCCCGTGCGCGGCCATGATCCCGCTTTCGATGGCGTAGGTCATCGGCACCAGCGGCGGGATCTTCATGTAGGTCACCTTCACCGTGTCGTTGGCGAACGCCGCCATCGGAATCGCGGTCATGGCCACGCCGATCAGCGCGCCTTTCAGGAATGTGCGTTTGATCATGGGGTCTCCTCCCTGTTGTCCGGCGCGGGCCAGCCCTGGCCGCCGGGTGCGTTCACGGTTTGAAACTGCGGATGCGCGCGATGACCTCGTGGCGGATGCGCAGAAACTCGGGGTCCTCGCGGGTGGTGAGGTGGTCGCGCGGCTTGGCCAGCGGCACGTCGATCTCCTCGATCACGGTGGTCGGGCGCTTCGACAGCACGACGATGCGGTCGGCCATGTAGACGGCTTCCTCGACGTCGTGGGTGACGAGGATGCAGGTCTTGTTGAACTGCTTGGCGAGGCGCAGGAGCAGGTCCTGCATGTCGGCGCGGGTCTGGGCATCGACGGCGGCGAGCGGCTCGTCGAGCAGCAGGAGCTTGGACCGGGTGGCGAGGGCGCGGGCGATGGCGACGCGCTGCTGCATTCCGCCCGAGAGCTCCCAGGGGTAGCGGTCCTCGAAGCCCTTGAGCCCGACCGCCTCGAGCATCTCGCGGGCGATCGCCTCCTTCTCCTGCCGGGTGCCGCTGGCGCGGCGCATGCCGAAGAGCACGTTGGCGAGGTTGCGCTTCCACGGCAGGAGCGAGCGCGAATAATCCTGGAACACCACCGCGAGCCCCTCGGGCGGGCCCGACACCTGGTGACCCTGGAACAGCACCTGGCCCGCATCCGGGACGTAGAGCCCGGCGAGCGACATGAGCAGGGTGGTCTTGCCGCAGCCCGAGGGGCCGACGATGGTCAGGAACTGCCGGGCCGCGCCCGGAAATCGATGCCGCCCAGGATCTTGAGCTGCTGAGCTTTCTGCCGAGGGACTTCTCGAGGCCGGATACCGTGAGGATATCCGCCGGGCGGTGCGGTCGTCGAGCATGTCGTCCTCCCTGGCGAGACCCGGTGATTCTGTCGCGCCGGTTTGTTCTGGCCTTCGGCCTGCGCTTATTTATACACTCAACCAATCAACGATGAAGTCGTCAATATGGACTCGACCTATTGACGGGACCGATTGATCGAGAAGAGAGTATCGCCCATGGCAGGGGATCGCAGACGGCAGACGAGGGCCAACGGAGAGCGGACCAGGGTCCGGATTCTCGACGCGGCCGAGCTGCTTTCGGGGCGCGCGGCTTTGACGGGGTGTCCCTGCGCGACATCACGGATGGGGCCGGGTCACGCTGGCGCTGGCGAGCTACCATTTCGGCACCAAGGAGAACCTGTTCGAAGAGGTCGTCGCGCGCCGCGCCGCCGAGCCTCGGCGAAGAGCGCCTGGCCCGGCTGGCCGCGATCGGGACGCCCACGATCCGCGCCGTCCTCGATGCCTTCATCGCCCCGCTGTTCGAAAAGGCGCGCTCGCGCGACCCGGCCTGGCCCGCCTATTTCGCGTTCTCGCGCGGCTCGGCGACGGGACCGAGTGGCTGCATCTGCTTCACCGCTACTTCGATCCGACGGGCCAGAGGTTCATCGAAGCGCTGCTTGCCGCCGCGCCGGGGGCCGAACGGGCCGCGATGAGCCGGGGGTTTGCGATGATCCTGCACGCGATGCTCGCGGTTGTGTCACAGAACGGGCGGGTGAGCACACTGACCGACGGCGCGGTGAAACCCGACGATCTCGACGCGGCCTACGGCGCGCTGCTCGATTTTTCGACCGCGGGGCTGGAAGCGCCTGTTCCCACCGCTGGTCCGTCCGTCAGTCCGGCCTGAACCGCGCGCGGGCCGCGGATATCGCGGCCTCGTGCGTCTCGATCCAGCCGAGCAGGCGGTCGAACTCCGCCACCAGGCCGCGGCCGAGATCGGTGAGGTCGTAGCACACCCGCGGCGGCACGGTGGCGTGCTCGGTGCGCCGGGCGAAGCCGTCGCGTTCCAGCGCCCGGAGCCGCAGGGTGAGCATGCGTTGCGAAATCTCGCCCTCGGACGAAAGCGCGCCGATCACCCGTTTGAGTGTCGCGTGCCGGTAGGTGCCGGTGGCGAGCACCTTGAGGATCAGCGCCGACCAGTTGTCGCCGAGCCGGGCCATCACCTCGCGCACCGGCGCGTCGCGGCCGGGCGGTGTGCCCATCTGGGCGGCAAGCGCGGCGAGCCCGGCGATCCGCGGATCGTCGGCGGCGACGTTCTCCGATTCGCCGACGTTGAGGAGCCTGGTGATCAGCGCGCTGTCCATGGCCCGGACCCTATCGCCGCGCCGACGGCCTGCCAACGGGTCAGTGCGGCAAGCCCATCTCGACCTGCGTGCCGTCGGTCTTGATGTTGGAGAAGCTGTTGTAGGCCACGGTGATGGTGGCGAAGCGGCCATCGCGCAGATCGTACATGATGAGCCCGCGATAGACGAACATCTCGCCCTTTTCGACAGGCCCAAACAGGGTGTCGTCCACGTCATGCAGCGCGGTGAAATCGGTGCGCAGCTCGACCGCGACGTGATCGTCGCCGCCGAGAAAGCGGATCAGGTTCAGCTTCTCCTCGAAATGCGGCCAGATCTTCCCGACGTAGTGGTCCTTCATGCCCTCGACGCCTTCGAACCGCAGCGCGCCGTTGAGCATCTGCATGTCCTCGCAGAGGTAGTCCTCGAAGGCGGTCACGTCGCGCGCGTTGAAGCGGGCGAGGTAATCCTCGAAAGTCTCGCGGTTCATTTCGGCGCCGCCCCGGGCGAGGATTTGCGGAACAGAAGCGTGAGCAGGAACAGAGCCGTCCTGAGGTCGAGCAGTTTCAATGCCGCCCGCGCCTCCTCGGGCGTGAGCCGCGCGGCCATCGGCATGGCGTCGAAGATCTTGCCCCGGATGACCAGGTCGTTGCCGTCGCGTTCGAGCCGTTTCACCGACATCAGCGCATTGCCCTGCGCGTCGTAGATCTTCATGTCTTTCTTCCTGTCGCCCATCACATCTTCCCCGCGATGACCTTGTCGAAATCGATGTCGAGATCGTCGAGGATCTTGATCGCGGTCGGCCGTCCCGCGCCGAAGATCGCCCCGCCCGGATGCATGAACGGCCCGCAGAGATACAAGCCTTCGCAACCCGGCACCGCGTATTGCGCCAGCTCCGGCGTGGGGCGGAAGCCGGAGGTCTGGAACAGCTGCAGCCCGGCGCCGTGGACTTCGCCGTTGACGAAGGTCGCGGGCGACCAGCGCTGCATGTCGAGCGGGCTGTCGACCTCGCGGGCGATGACGGCGTCCGCCAGGCCCGGGTAGAAATGGCTGTGCTTCTCCAGCAGCCGGTCCGCCACGTCTTCCTTGATCCGGTCCCAGTCGCCGGGGCCGCGGCGCTCGATGTCGAAGGGCTGGTAGCTGGTCATGTAGAGCACCGACTTGCCCTCGGGCTGCATGCCGGGCAGCGCCATCGGCCCGCCGCCCTGCAGCGGGTTCTCGGTGTTCACCCGGCCAAGCCGCAGGGGCGCGAAGTTTTCGAGAAACTCGGTGAGGTTGGTCGCGTGGATCGTGTTGGCGGCGGTGCCGAAGACCTCGTCGGGCAGGTTGCCGGCAAAGGCGTCGACCGGCCGGTCGAGCGCCGCGTCGATCTTGAACAGCGCGTAGGGCGCGTTGGTGACCCGGCTTGCCCGGCGCAGCATCGCTTCGTCCAGCCCGGAGACGAAGTCGCCCAAGAGCGTCGGGTGGATCGCCGCCACGACGGCATCCCGGGCCCGGAACTCTTCGCCTTCGGTAGACCGCAGCCCAACGGCGCGGCCGCTTTCGACGATCACCGAATTGACCTCCGTGCCCAGTCGGATCTCGCCGCCGTGATCGGTGATGCAATCCGACAGCGCGCGCGACAGCTCGCCCGAGCCGCCCTTGGCAAAACCCACCGGGTAGAAATGGGTCATGACAATCATGATGATCACGCCAAGGCCGGTGCCCATGTCATCGGGAAACTGCAGGAGCCCCTCGGACGCCCATTTCAGGATGAAGATCTTCAGGAGGTCGCTCTCGAACAGCTCGTCGACGATCTGCAGCGGGCTGCGATACATCAGGTCGATGAGCCGGCGCCCGTCCTCGGAGCCCTGCATCATCATCAGGAAGGCGCCCATCGGGATCGGCACGTTGAACATGCCCTGCATCAGCATCGGCATCATCCGCCCGCCCCATTCGACGAAGTCGCGATAGGTCTCGGCATCCTTCGGCGAGAACCGGGCGATCTCCTCGCAGGTCCTGTCGACGGAAACGTAGGACCGCATGTAGGTGAAGTCCTTGAGGACCAGGCTCATCGGCGGATCCGGGTAGATGTAGTCGAGCCCGTATCTCGATTTCAGCCCGAGCTCATCGTTGAGCAGCATCGGGTTGGCCTGGATCATGCCGTGGATCATCGAATGCTTGTTGTGCAGGAAGCCGGGTGCGGTGCGTTCGAGCGTGACCGCCCCGCCGCCGGTGAACGCCTTCTTCTCGAGCACGAGCACCTTCTTGCCCGCCTTGGCCAGGTAGGCCGCACAGCCCAGCTGGTTGTGCCCCCCGCCCATCACGACGATATCGTAGTCGGCCATTCGGTCCTCCTCCCCGGTCGATGTCTCCCTCGGTACCCCGCCTCCCGCAGTCGCGAAAAGAGGGCACATTCCTGTGCCTGCTTGCCTGCGGGCCCGTGCTTTATTTATACAGGTGACCAAACAAGGGAGAACCGACATGGTGTCGAGAAATGTCCGCCGGGTGGTCACGGGCCACGACCAGACCGGCAAGGCCGTGGTTCTGTCGGACGGCGCCCCGCCCAACGTGATCCGGCCCGAGCATCAGCCGGGCCTCGCCTTCCACGAGCTCTGGCATACCGATGCGGCGCCGGCGCCGGTCACGGCGACCGAACCGGAACCCACCGACCGCTACACCGAGACCGCGCCGCCGCCGAGGGGCACGATCATCCGCATGGTCGACATCCCGCCGGAGGGGCAGGACGGCCCCGACTTCGACAAGGAGACGGCGCGGGCGCTGTTCGAGAAGGTCGGGCTCGCGGAGAATGCCGAGCACACCATTCCCGGCCGCCACCCGCTGATGCACCGCACCGAATCGATCGATTACGGCATCGTGCTGGACGGTCAGATCGTGCTGCTGCTCGACGACAGCGAAGTCGTGCTGGAACAGGGCGACATGGTGGTCCAGCGCGGCACGATCCATGCCTGGACCAACCGCACCGACCGGATCACCCGGATGCTGTTCATCCTCACCGACGGCAGGTTCGACCCGGAGCTTGCGGCGCAGACCGCCGCCCATGACGCCCGCATCAAGGCTGCCGCCGGTGTCTGATCTTTTCTCCGACCTCAAGCACCACCACGTCGGTTTCTCGGTCGCCGACATCGAGACCGCCGTGGCCTTCTACACCGGGGTCCTCGGCTTCGCGGTCGAAGACCGCAAGTATATCGCGCCGATCGACACCCACCTCGCCTTCCTGCGCAAGGGCGCGGCCCGGCTCGAGTTCTTCCAGAAGGCGGGCTCGCGCCCGATCCCCGAACACCGGCGTGCACCCAATACCGACCTCGGCGAGCAGGGCACCAAGCATCCCTGTTTCTCGGTCGCCGACGCCCAGCGCGCGCTCGACATCCTCTCTGCTCGCGACGATTGCGCCATCGTCGGGGTCATCCGCAAGCCGGGCGAACCGATGCGGATGGAGGACGATCCGACGCTCGCCGAGAACGACCCGCGCCCGCCCGCCGCCGCCTTCTTCTTCCGCGATCCGTCCGGCCTCATCGTCGAGATCGTCGCCGCGGGGATGTTTCCCGACTGAGCCCGCCCCTTTTCTTGGTCCAAATACTCCACGGGGGTCCGGGGGTGTGAAACCCCCGGCCGCCACCAGCCACAGGAGCACCCCATGGCCTCTTCCCTCGACGGCAAAGTCACCATCGTCACCGGCGGTGCCGGCGGCATCGGCGCCGCGACCTGCCGGATCATGGCCGGCCACGGCGCCCGGATCGTGGTCGCCGACATCGCCCGCGACCGGGCCGAGGCGGTCGCCGCCGGCCTCGACGGCGAGGCCATCGCGCTGGGCGTCGACCTCGCCGACGAGGCCAACATCAAAGCGATGGTCGCCGCTACCCTCGACCGCTTCGGCCGGCTCGACGTGATCGACAACAACGCCGCGTTGCTGACCCCGGAGATGGCGATGCGCGACGGCGACATCGAGCGGATGGCGACCGAGGACTGGGACGCGACCTTCGCGGTCAACACCCGCGGCACGATGATCGCCTGCCGCGAGGCGTTGAAGGCGATGACGCCGCAGGGATCGGGCGTGATCGTCAACACGGCCTCCAACCTCGCGCTCCAGGGCAACGTGATCCAGGCCGCCTATTCGGCCTCGAAGGCAGCGGTGATCCAGATGACCCGCTCCATCGCCACCTCGCACGGCAAGCGCGGCATCCGCTGCAATGCGGTGTTGCCCGGGCTGACCGGCACCGAGGCGGCGCTGTCCCACCTGCCCGCGGAGCTGCGCGCCACCGTCGAGGAAGAGACCCTGACCCCGTACCTGGGCGCGCCCGACGACATCGCCCATCTCGTCGCCTTCCTCGCCTCCGACGAGGCACGCTACATCACCGGCCAGGCCTTCGCCGCCGACGGCGGCACCAGTGTCCACATCCCCGGTTTCGCCCGTCTGAACCGGTTCTTCGGCGGCGCGTAGCGACAGACCGGTTCGGACGGCCGCGAGGGCCGTCGCCCGCGGATCACGCTTTCACGTGCCGCATCGCCTCCGCCCAACGCGCCCGGAGGCTCTCACGCGCGCTGCGGTCCATCGCCGGGTCGAACCGCGTGCTGTCGCGGTGCCAGTCCGGGCTCGCCCCCAGCGCTTCGAAGGCCATCGCGGCGGCGCCGAGTGCGCCCACTTCCTCGACCTCGGCGCGGAGGACGGGGTGGCCGAGCAGGTCGGCCTGGAGCTGCATCAGGAACGGGTTCGCACTCGCCCCGCCATCGGCCGAAAACGCGGCGAGCGGCGAGCCGATATCGGCCTCCATCGCCTCGAACACGTCCACGATCTGCAGCGCGATCGCCTCGAACGTGGCGCGCGCGAGATGCGCGGGCGTGGTCGCGTGGGTCATGCCCGCGATCGTGCCGGTGGCGCGCTCGTCCCAGTGCGGCGCGCCAAGTCCGGAGAGGGCGGGAACGAAGCATACACCGCCGGCATCGTCGACGGTCTGGGCGAGATCGGAGAGCGCGCGGGCGTCGCCGATGCCGAGGAGCTTGCCCATGAAGGCGGCGGCCTGGGCGGAGACGAAGATGTTGCCCTCGAGAGCGTAATGCGTGCCGGTCCGATCCGTCCAGGCGATGGTGCCGGAGACGCCGTGGGTCGAGGCGACGCGGGCCGGCGTCAGCGTCATCAGAGAGGAGCCGGTGCCGTAGGTGGCCTGACCACCCGGGCGCGCGCACGCCGTGGCCGTAGAGCGCGGCATGGCTGTCGCCCATCATCGCGTGGATGGGGATGCCGGTCGGCAGGGCGGTGGCGCCTGCCGCGGTCTCGCCGAAGCGCGCGTCGGAGGGGCGGGGGTCCGGCAGGCAATCGACCGGGGCGCCGAAAAGCGCGCCCAGCGCGGGGCTCCAGGCGAGCTGTGCGGTGTCGAACAATTGCGTGCGCGAGGCGTTGGAATGGTCGGTGGCAAAGGCTGCGCCGGCGGTGAGGTTCCACAGGAGCCAGGCGTCGACCGTACCCATACGCAACCGTCCGGTCTGGTGCAGGGCGCGGGCCTCGGGACGGTTCTCGACGATCCAGGCGAGTTTCGGCGCCGGGAACATCGGGTTGATGGCCAGGCCGGTGGCCGCCGTCACCGCGGGCCCGTGGCCGGCAGCGACGAGCGCGGCGCAGATCTCGGCGGTGCGGGTGCATTGCCACAGGATCGCCGGGCCGACCGGTTCGCCGGTCTCGGCGTCCCAGGCGACGATGGTCTCGCGCTGGTTCGAGATCGCCAGCGCGTCGATGCTGTCGGGCCCGACTTCGGCAGCGACCGTGTCGATCACCGAGCGGGTGGCCGTCCAGATCCCTGCGGCCGATTGCTCGGCCCAGCCGGGTTTCGGGTAGCTCGAGGTCGAGGGGGCCGAGGCGCGGGCGAGGATCGTGCCGGCTTCGTCCACCACCAGCGCCTTGGTGTTGGTCGTGCCCTGGTCGATGGCGAGGACGCGCATGTCAGCCTCCCGTGCAGTCAGATCTTGCGGCTCATCGCCCGGCGCGCGGCGGCGGCGATGCCGTCGCGGCTGAGCCCGTTTTCCTCGAACAGATACGCCACGGTGCCGGTGGGCAGGAAGCCGGGGAAGCCGACGCGTTCGACCGGCACGGGCCGCGTCGCCGCGGTGAATTCTGCCACTGCCCCGCCGAGACCGCCCTTCACATGCGCTTCCTCGACGGTGACGAGCGCGCCGGTTTCGGTCGCGGCGGCCAGCACGGCGTCTTCGTCGAGCGGGGTGAGCGTGTGCATGTCGAGCACCCGGGCCGAGACCCCCTCGGCGCCCAGGGCGTCGGCGGCCTGGGCCGCGAGGTGCACGGTGGTGCCGTTGGCGATGATCGTGACGTCGGAGCCATCGCGCACCCGGCGCGCCTTGCCGGGCACGAAGGGGTCGGCGAGGCCGAGATCCGGGACCGGCATGCGGCTGAGCCGGATATAGACCGGCCCGTCATGCGCCGCGGCCCATTTGACCGCTTCCGCGGTCTCGAACGGGTCGGCGGGTACGATCACGGTGATCGGGCCGAGCACGCGCAGCCAGGCGAAATCCTCGATCGAGTGATGCGTGGCCCCGAGCTCGCCGTAGGCGATGCCGGAGGACTGGCCCACCAGCTTCACGTTGTAGCCGGAATAGGCGATGTCGGCCTTGAGCTGCTCCAGCGCGCGGCCGGTGAGGAAGCAGGAGGCGGCGGAGACGAACGGGATGAAGCCGGCATTGGCGAGGCCCGCGCCGACCCCCACCATGTTCTGCTCGGCGATGCCGACGTTCACCGTCCGGTCGGGGAAGGTGTCGCGGAAGCCGCCGAGGTTCGACGAGCCGATCGAATCGTTCACCACGACGACGATCCGTTCATCGGCGGCGGCCAGCGCCTCGATCGTGGCGGCCCAGGCCTTGCGGCAGTCGAAGGTGGCTCCGGTGTCCGGGGCGGGGGCGTTCATCAGACCAGCTCCTTCATCGCTTGTTCGTATTGCGCGGGGCTCGGCACGCCGTGGTGCCACTTGGCGACGTTCTCCATGAAGCTCACGCCCTTGCCCTTGACCGTGTTGGCGATCACGCAGAGCGGTTTTTCGCGGGCGCCGACCGGGGCGCCGAGCACGTCGAGAAGGGCGGCATGGTCGTGGCCGTCGACCTCGACCACCTCGAAGCCGAAGGCGCGGTATTTCTCGCCGACGTCGCCGAGCCCAGTGGTTTCTTCGGTCGACTGGCCCTGTTGCAGGTGGTTGCGGTCGACGATCAGGGTGAGGTTCGCGACCTTGCGGTAGCCCGCCGTCATCGCCGCTTCCCAGTTCGAGCCCTCCTGCTGCTCGCCGTCGCCGGTGAGCACGTAGGTGCGGAAGTCTTTCCCCGCGATCTGGCCGCCGATGGCAATGCCGAGCGCGATCGGGAAGCCATGCCCGAGCGGGCCGGTATTGGCCTCGACCCCGGGCAGGTATTGCCGGTTGGGGTGACCGTTGAGCTTGGAATGGTTGCCCATGTAGGTGTCGAGCCAGTCTTGCGGCCAGTAGCCGGCTTGCGCCAGCGCGGTGTAGAGCACGCCGGTGGCGTGGCCTTTGGACATGATGAAGCGGTCGCGGTCGGGCCAGTCGGGCCGGGCCGGGTCGTAGTTCAGCACGCCGAAGAACAAGGTGGCGAGGATGTCGGTGGCGGAATAGTCGCCGCCGATATGTCCGAGCCCCTTGGTGACGACCATCTGCATCGCGCGCCGGCGCATCCACAGGGCCTTGTCTCGGATCAGGGCGACCGTCTCGTCGCGCGTTTCGGGTCGGGTCATCGGATGGGCCTCAGAAACGGTTGGGGAAAGTGAGTTGCGGCTTCGGGGTGCCGCCGTGGTGGTAGAGCGGCCAGCCGAGGTAGCGGGTGACGGCCTCGGAGACCACCCCCCGCGTAGTGCCCGCGCACCATCGCGACGTGGTGCTCGAAACCGTTCTGGGTCACGAAGCCCATCAGCCGCCGCAGCTCCGGTACCTGTGTCACGGCGATGCCGCCGTCCATGCCGAAGGGGTCGGCTGTGAAGGCGCCTTCGCCGGTATAGGCCTTGAGCGTGCCGTTGCGGTCATCCGAGGACACGCGGAAATAGGTCATCTCGCCGGGCTGGACCTTGCCCTTGACCGCACCGAAGCAATTGGCGCGGCCGAGGCTTTCGCCGAGCACGTCGAGTTCGCCCACTTCCGGCGTCTCGCCGAGGAAGCTCTTGGGGTAGTTTCCGCAATGGGTGCAGACGCATTTGTCGGGCTCGGAGCCGTAGTTGTTGTTCCAGTCGAGGATCGCGGCCGGGGCGCCGGCGGCGAGGGTGAGCGCGTACATCGAGACCGCGCCCATCACGTCGACCTCGCAGGCGGACGGCATCAGCCCTCGCCCATCATCGACATGGTGAGGCAGGTGGCGCAGCCGAAATTGTCCTGGAGCGAGCGCCAGCACTGGATCGCCGAGGCGTCGCATTCGTTCTCCTCGATCCAGCGGTTCACCGCGAGGGTCCATTTCGCCTGCTTGACGATCTGGCTCTTGGTGATGTGGCCGGGGATCTTGCCGTAGCTCTCGACCCGGGCGAGCTTGTCCTTGAAGTCGGCGTCGTCTTCCGAAACCCGCTCGGCTGCGAAGATCAGCTCCGAGAGATCGGCGGTGACCACCGTCAGCCCCGAGGCCTGCAGCAGCTTCTCCGAATAGCGCATCGTCTGGAATGGGCCGGTGCGGGCGCCGAGCGCGCCGATGCGGCCCGTCTTCAGGCCGCGGACCACGCGGCAGATGCGGGCAAAGCGGTCGAGATCGTCGGCGAAGGCCTCCGAGCCGATGTCCATCGTGTGCTCGGTCGTCTCGGTGAAGGGCACGCCGAATTGCCAGAAGTTGTTGGCCACGCTGAGCTTGCCGCAGAAGGCGTCGCGCCGGGAGTGCACGTCGACCTTGTCGATCTCGTCGTTGGAGGCCTGCAGAAGGATCGGCACGTCGAGCTTCGCGCGGTTGACGAGTTCGGCCACCGCGATCTCGTCGCCGAAGTTGGGCAGGCAGATCACCAGCCCGTCGATCTCGTCGCGGTGCTGCTTGAAATGCTCGGCGTAGAGCCTGGCGTCGGCGACCGACTGCACCGCGCCATTCGCGGTCGCCTCGAAGGGCAGGGTGACCGCGTCGATCCCGAGCTTGTCGAGCTGCGCCAGCACCTCGTCGCGGGCCCGCTTGCAGGGGGCGGGGCTGAAGAAGGCCCGACTGCCGATGACGACGCCCAGCGACACCCTGCGATTGACGGTTCTGATCATGCTTTCCTCCCGATCCTCGGGGCCGGGCGCGATACGACTCGCTGGCTTCGGCTCCTTTCGATTACTTTCGAATTCTATCGAATGTCGTTGCGGCTGGCAAGGGTGTCTCTGCGGGGCGTTTCGGGCGGGGTTCGCGGCAATGCAGAGAAAACGGCTGATTTCGGACGGGCAGGCGCCCAAGCTCCCCGTCTTCGTTTGCTTTTGTTGATTTCCGCGCTACGGCAAAACGAAGCTGATATCGCCTAACTCGAAAGCAAACGAAAACAAAATCGTTGACAATTGGCGAATTCGGGAGTGGATTGAGCGGCGAGGAGTCGTGCCAGCCAGGCGCGACGCATGAATGGGAGGAAAGCCACATGAACCTCAAACGCCGTCTTCTGCTTACCGTTGCCGCCGCGACCGTTGCCGGTCTCGCCCCGGTCTTCGCCGCGAGCGCCGACACCATCGCCATCATCACCCCGTCGCACGACAACCCGTTCTTCAAGGCCGAGGCCGACGGTGCCGCGGCGAAGGCCGCCGAGCTCGGCTACGAGACCATGGTGCTGGTCCATGACGACGACGCCAACAAGCAGTCGGAGCTGTTCGACAGCGCCATCGCCGCGGGTGTGGTTGCGATCGTGCTCGATAACGCCGGCGCCGACGCCACCGTCGCCGCCGTGCAGAAGGCCAAGGACGCCGGCATCCCGTCGTTCCTGATCGACCGCGAGATCACCGCTTCGGGCGTCGCCGTCAGCCAGATCGTCTCGAACAACTACCAGGGCGCCCAGCTCGGGGCCGAAGAGTTCGTCGCGCTGATGGGCGAGGCCGGCAAGTATGCCGAGCTGCTCGGCAAGGAGAGCGACACCAACGCCGGCATCCGCAGCCAGGGCTACCACGACGTGATCGACCAGTACCCGGATCTCGAGCTGGTCGCGCAGCAGACCGCCAACTGGTCGCAGACCGAGGCCTACGGGGTGATGGAATCGATGCTCCAGGCCAACCCGGAGATCAAGGGCGTGATCTCGGGCAACGACACCATGGCCATGGGCGCCTGGGCGGCGCTGGAAGCCGCGGGCCGCACCGACGTGATCGTGGTCGGCTTCGACGGTTCCAACGACGTGCGCGATCTGATCCTCGCGGGCGGCATCAAGGCCACCGTGCTGCAGCCCGCCTACGCGCAGGCCCAGCCTGCCGTGGAACAGGCCGACACCTACCTCAAGACCGGGTCGACCGGCGTGGATGAAAAGCAGCTCATGGACTGCGAACTCATCAACGGCGACAACGCCGCCAGCCTCGAGACCTTCGCGCTCAAGTGAGATAGTCTCCTCCCAACGCCCGGCGCGCGCCTGATCTGTGCGCCGGGCGTCCCTCCGCAGGGGCAGATCCATGACCAGAATTTCCTCGTGGTGCTGTGCGCGGCCGTCGCGTTCGGCACGTCCGGCTGCAAGATCGTCAAGGACGTGCCGGACGACGAAAAGGCCATCGCGGCCGATGCCAGCGGCGACGACGCGCGTACCGCGCAACGGATCGCCGATACCTTCGACGCCGAGCTCGTGCCCTACATCACCGACAAGGCGATCGACGTCGCGGCGCTGCGCGAAGCGCTCGCCGGCGGGCTCGACGCGGCCGGTGCCGCCCATGGCAAGCAGGGTTCGGGCGCCGGCGCCGCCTGGAACTTCCCGCTGAAAGGCGAAGGCGCCGTGGTCGAAGCCAAGCTCGACAGCCGCGCCCGCACCGCGGGCCTCGACACCGACGGCGACGGCACGGTCGACGTGACCTTGCAGCTCGGCCCGGTGGTCAAGGGCACCGCGCTGCGCGACGCCGCCCCGTTCTACAATTTCGACGATTTCCGCGACCAGATCGAGTTCGCCAAGCTCGGCCGCGCGCTCAACGACAAGATCTCCGAGGGCCTCGTGCTGCCCGAGGGCGACATCACCGGCAAGACCATGCGCTTCATCGGCGTGGTGCCGCTGAAGAAGGCCGACGAGGCCCTGGTGGTCACGCCGATCAGCGTCGAGGTGACGCCATGAGCGGCGAGAAGCGCGACAGCCACCCGATCGGTCTCACCATCCGCGGCGCGACCAAGGTCTATCCCGGCACCCGGGCCCTCGACGATGTCGATTTCGACATCCGCATGGGCGCGGTCAACGTGCTGGTGGGCGAGAACGGCGCCGGCAAGTCGACGCTGATGAAGGTCATTGCCGGGGTCGAGACCCTGACCGACGGGGTGATCGCGGTCGACGGCAAGCCGGTCACGATCCGCACCAAGGACGATGCGGTCAAGGCCGGGATCGGGATCGTGTTCCAGGAGCTGAACCTGTTTCCCGACCTCACCGTGGCCGAGAACGTGTTCATGGGCCGCGAACCCACCCGCTGGGGCGTCGACATCGACCGCGGGCAGGTGGCCGAGCGCACCCGGGCGCTGCTGGCCCGGCTCGAACAGGACATCGACCCGGCGACCCCGCTCGGCTTCCTGCGCATCGGCCAGCAGCAGGTGATCGAGATCGCCAAGGCGCTGGCCGAAGACGCCAAGATCCTGATCCTCGACGAACCCACTTCGGCGCTCTCGGCGCAGGAGGTCGAGGTGCTGTTCCGGATCATCGACGATCTCAAGGCGCAAGGCGTCGGCATCGTCTACATCTCGCACCGGCTCGAAGAGCTGATCCGGGTGGGCGACTACATCACCGTGCTGCGCGACGGCAAGGTGACCGGGTCACGCTCGATGGAGGGGGTCGACATCCCCTGGATCGTCCAGGCGATGATCGGCGGCAAGTCGAAGGATTTTTCCGAGAGCCTCGGCCACGCCTTCGGCGAGGAAGTATTCCGCGCCGAAGACATCACGCTCCCCAAGATGGGCGGCGGCTACACGGTCGACCACGTGTCCTTCGCGGTCCGCAAGGGCGAGATCCTCGGCCTTTACGGGCTGATGGGGGCGGGGCGCTCCGAGTTTCTCGAATGCGTGATGGCGCAGCATCCGGCGGCGACCGGCCGGTTCTTCATCGAGGGCCGTGAGATGCGCGAGAAGCAGGTCGCCGGCCGCATCGACCGCGGCATCGCGCTGGTGCCCGAGGACCGCAAGCGCGACGGGCTCATCCAGATCATGGCGATCCGCGAGAACCTGACGCTGAGCCTCGCTCAAATCCTTCACCAGGCTGTTCGACCTCAACCTGCGCCAGGAAGCGGCGCGGGCGGCGGAGTTCATCAAGCGGCTCACGATCAAGGTGGCGAGCCCCGAAAACCCGGTGTCGTCGCTCTCGGGCGGCAACCAGCAGAAGGTGGTGATCGGCAAGGCGCTGATGACCGGGCCCAAGGTGCTGCTGCTCGACGAACCCTCGCGCGGGATCGACATCGGCGCCAAGGCCGAGATCTACCGCACCATGCGCGAGCTGGCCTTCGAGGGGATCGGGATCATCTTCGTGACCTCCGATCTCGAGGAGGTGCTGGCGCTTTCCGACCGGATCGTCGTGATGGCCGACGGAAGGGTGACCGGTGAATTTGCCAAGGGGGCGCAGGCATCCGACGTGATCGCCGCCGCGACGCCCGCCAAGACCAAGGACAAAGCCGCATGACTTCGACAACCGCAAACGCCCCGGCAAGAGCCGCGAGCAACCGCAACTGGCTGCTTTTGCTCCTCAAGGCGCGCACTTTCGTCGCGCTGATCCTGGTGCTGGGTTATTTCTCCTTTGCCGCCAACAACTTCCTCACGCCCGAAAACGCGGTGCTGGTAACCAAACACGTGGCGATCAACGCCTTCCTGGCGATCGGCATGACCTTCGTCATCATCACCGGCGGCATCGACCTCTCGGTCGGCTCGCTCGTCGGCCTCGCCGCGATGGCGGCCGGGTGGCTCCTGTCCTACGGGATCGACTTCGGCCTCGGCTGGTCGATCCAGTTCAACACCTTCGAGATCATCGGCCTGGTGGCGCTGCTCGGCATCTTCGTCGGCTGGATCAACGGCATGCTGATCACAAGGCTCAACGTGGCGCCCTTCATCGCCACCCTCGGCATGCTCTACGTCGCCCGCGGCGCGGCGCTGCTCTCGTCCGGCGGGCGCACCTTCCCCAACCTCAACGGCAATCCGGACTACGGCTCGGCCAGCTTTCCGATGATCGGCGCCGGCAACTTCCTCGGCATCCCGATCATGATCTGGATGCTGATCGCCGTCGCTGTCGTCGCCTCCTACCTCGCAGGCCGCACGCCGCTCGGCCGGCACATCTACGCGACCGGCGGCAACGAGCGCGGCGCAGCGCTTTCGGGCGTGCACGTGCGCCGGGTCAAGATGTTCGTCTACATGTTCTCGGGGCTGATGGCTGCGCTGGTCGGGCTGATCATCGCCAGCCAGCTCAAGGCGGCCCACCCGGCGACCGGCGAGTTCTTCGAGCTCAACGCCATCGCCGCGGCGGTGCTCGGGGGCACTTCGATGTCGGGCGGACGGGGCAAGATCGGCGGTACGATCGTCGGGGCCTTCGTCATCGGCATCCTGTCGGACGGGCTCATCATGATGGGGGTCTCCAGCTTCTGGCAGATGGTCATCAAGGGCCTCGTCATCATCGCGGCCGTGGTCATCGACCAGGCACAAAGCCGGCTGCAGGCCCGGGTGGCGCTCGCCCAGGAGGCCGCGGACGGCAAGTAGCGTGGCACGCACTTGTTGCGCGGGAAAAAGCGTGGGACAACGAGGGGAGGCACAGCCGCCCCTCGCTGGCGACAGGGTAGGGCGACAGGGTAGGGCGACAGGGTAGGTCGGCTTGGGCGCGAGGGCGGACATAGAACGCGGCGAAGGCATGGCCGGGCTCCTCAGCGAGCCCCGGCGCCGGCGCATCCTCGAGTGGATCGAAGAAGAAGGCTCGGCGCGGGTGCGCGACCTCGCCGCCGCCTTCGAAGTGTCCGAGGCGACGATCCGCCAGGATCTCGCGCAGCTCGAAAACGACGGCCACATCACCCGCGAACACGGCGGCGCCTTCCTCAACTCGATGCGCGCCCAGGTGCACGGGTTTTCGCTGCACCACCAGGTGCACATGGAGGCGAAGCGCAAGATCGGGGCGCTCGCGGCGGCGCAGGTCGCCGACGGCGAGACGATCATTCTCGATGCCGGCACCACCACCACCGAGATCGCCACCCGGCTGACCCAGCGCCAGAACCTGACCGTGATCACCAACGCGCTCAACATCGCGCTCATCCTGGGCGGCGTGCCCGGCTTTGCCGTGCACATGCCGGGGGGCCAGTTCAAGGCGCCGACGCTCAGCCTCTCCGGCGACAAGTCGGTCGAATACTTCCGCAACATCTTCGCCGGCAAGCTGTTCCTCGCCACCGCCGGCGTGGCGCTCGACGCCGGGCTCACCTATCCGAGTTTCGCCGATCTCCAGCTCAAGGAAGCGATGATCAAGGCGGCAAGCCACGTCTACCTCGTGGCGGATTCGGCGAAGATCAACCGCTCGTCCTTCACCCGGCTCGGCGCGCTGGAGCTGGTGCAGACCTTCATCACCGATGCGGGGATATCCGACGCCGACGCCAAGGCCTTCGAAGCGCGCGGCATCGAGCTCCTGATCGCGCAATAGGGGTCGCCGCCCACGCGGTCAGGGGTCGCCGAGCAGCCGGAGCAGGTCGTCGAGCCCGTCGAGCAGGTCGTCGAGGCGTCTCGCGCCGAGCTTCGCCTCGATCCCGGCATAGATCGCCTGGCTTTCCGGGGTGATCGCGGCGATGAAACCGGTGCCTTCGCCGGTCAGGCGGATGATCGAGCGGCGGCCGTCCCCGGGGTCGCGGCGGACCTCGACCAATCCGCGGGCCTCGAGCGCCTTGAGGATGCGGGTGAGCGAGGGGCCGAGGATGCAGGCGCCGCGGGCGAGCTGGGTCGCGTCGGCCTCGCCCGCCTCCTGCAATACCCGCAGCACCCGCCATTGCTGCTCGGTGATGTCATGGGCCGAGAGCATCGGGCGGAACCGCTCCATCACGCTCTCGCGGGCGCGAAGCAGCGCGATGGGCAGGGTCCGGCGCGTCTCGGCCAGCGCCCCGCGGTCCTGTTTCGTCTCGGTCATCGGCATCCTCCGCTCGGTTTCCTTAATCGGACACACATCCGGGCTTGACAAGCCGGGTTACACTTAACATGTTAAGTAAATCAGGGAGGACAGCGTGGCGCATCTGAAAATCGAGTATTCCGCCGGGGTGGAGGCGCATATCGCGGCGCTTTGCGCGGGCGGCCACGCGGCGATGATCGCGGCCGGCATC
The DNA here is from genome assembly GCA_041397205.1 of Paracoccaceae bacterium. Taxonomy (GTDB): domain Bacteria; phylum Pseudomonadota; class Alphaproteobacteria; order Rhodobacterales; family Rhodobacteraceae; genus Sinisalibacter. Next base: position 114,142 of record JAWKXC010000011.1, on the reverse strand, counting down.
TTCCCGGTCGCCGGTATCCGGGTGCGCGCCTATCGCGCCGACCATGCCGTCGTCGCCGACGGGCTCGCCGAGAACGACTTTGTCGCCGCCACACTGAGCGTCGGGGCCGGGCGGACCACCGAGGCGCTCAAGGAAGCGGGCGACCGGGTCTTCGCAGCGCTGCAGGACGCGCTGGCCGGCCCGCTCTCCACCGAACATTTCGCGCTGTCGCTCGAGATCCGGGTGATCGACCCGGCACTGAGCTGGAAAGACACGCCGATCCATGCCCGCCTGTCGGGACAGAAATGAGGACGACATGAGCATTCTCGACCAGAACATCGCCAAGGCGGCGGGCTACACCGCGCGGTTCCGCAGCGAAGGCGTGATGAACCATATCGGCGGCGAGAACGTGCCCGCCGTCTCGGGCGCCACCTTCGACAGCATTTCACCGGTCGATGGTGCGGTGCTGGCCCCCGTCGCCCGCGGCGCCGAAGCGGATATCGACGCGGCCGTCGCCGCCGCCAAGGCCGCGTTCAAGGGCTGGTCGAAGACGCCCGGTGCCGAGCGGCGCAAGATCCTCATCCAGGTGGCGGAAGCGATCGAGGCGCGGGCCGAGGAGATCGCCTTCACCGAATGCCTCGACACCGGCCAGGCGCTCAAGTTCATGTCGAAAGCGGCAATCCGGGGCGCGGCCAACTTCCGGTTCTTCGCCGACCAGGCGCCGTTCGCCGAGGACGGCCAGGTCAAGCGCACGCCGACGCAGATGAACACGACGACCCGCCGCGCGATCGGCCCGGTGGGCGTCATCACGCCGTGGAACACGCCGTTCATGCTATCGACATGGAAGATCGCCCCGGCGCTCGCCGCGGGCTGCACCGTGGTGCACAAACCGGCCGAGTTCTCGCCGATGACCGCGAAACTTCTGGTCGAGATCGCCGAGAGCGCCGGACTGCCTGCGGGCGTGCTCAACGTCGTGAACGGTTTCGGCGAGGATGCCGGCAGGCGGCTCACCGAGCACCCCGACATCAAGGCGATCGCCTTCGTCGGCGAGAGCCGGACGGGCAGCATGATCATGGCGCAGGGGGCGGCGACGCTGAAGCGGGTGCATTTCGAGCTCGGCGGCAAGAACCCGGTGATCGTGTTCGACGACGCCGATATCGAGCGCGCGGTCGATGCCGCCACCTTCATGATCTACTCGCTCAACGGCGAGCGTTGCACCTCGTCGTCGCGGCTGCTGGTGCAGGAGAGCATCTACGACGAGGTCACAGCGCGGGTCGCCGAGGTGGCGAACCGGATCAAGGTGGGCCATCCGCTCGACCCCGAGACGGTGGTTGGCCCGCTGATCCACCCCGAGCACGAGGAAAAGGTGCTGTCCTACGTCGCCAAGGCGAAAGAAGAGGGCGCGACCATCGCCGCGGGCGGCGAGAAGGTCGGGACCGAGGGCTGCTTCATCCGGCCCACCCTGTTCACCGGGGCCAGCAACGACATGGCCATCGCCCAGGAAGAGATCTTCGGCCCGGTCCTCACCGCGATCCCGTTCAGGGACGAGGACGACGCGCTCGCCATTGCCAACGGCGTGCAATACGGGCTCGCCGCCTATCTCTGGACCAACGACCTCAATCGCGCGATGTACATGACCGACAATCTCGACGCCGGCATGATGTGGGTGAACTCGGAGAACATCCGCCACCTGCCCACGCCGTTCGGTGGGGTCAAGGCCAGCGGTATCGGCCGTGACGGCGGCGACTGGTCGTTCGACTTCTACATGGAGACGGTGAACGTGAGCTTCCCGCGCCAGATCCACAAGACCCCGAAACTCGGCGGCTGACCCCGCCAATCCCGAGGAGGAGAAACCCATGGGAGAGATCGTTCTCGCTGCCAAGTGCACCCACGTGCCGACGCTGCAGATGTCGGAGCAGGAGGGGCGGCTCAAGGGCACCCGCCAGCCGGCCATCGACGGGCATTACGAGATCGCCGAGCGGGCCAAGGCGCTCGGCGTCGACACGGTGGTGATCTGCGACACCCACTGGCTGGTGAACGCGGGCTTCCACATCAATGCCAACGATAAGTTCGAGGGGCTGCTGACGAGCTCGGAGTTTCCGCAGTTCATCCGCGACATGCCCTATTCGCACGAGGGCAACCCCGCGCTTGGCGACGCCATCGCCGAGAAGGCGACCGAGATGGGCGTCTACACGCTGGCCCACCATCTCGACAGCCTCGATCTCGAATACGGCACCCTGGTGCCGATGAGCTTCATGTCGCGCAAGCACAAGATGAAGGTGGTGAGCATCGCCGCCTTCTGCACCGTGCACGGCCACGACGAGAGCCGGGTTCTGGGCGAGGCGATCCGCGCCGCGGTCGAGGCGAGCGACAGCAAGGTGCTGCTGGTCGCCTCGGGCTCGCTCAGCCACAAGATCTGGTCGAACAAGGAGTATGCGCCGAACAACGGCACCTTTACGATCAGCTCCAAGTTCAACGAGGCGGTCGATTACATGGTGCTGGAGATGTGGAAGAACGGCGAGCACGCGAAGTTCCTCGAGATCCTTTCCGAATATGCCGAGCATTGCTCCGGTGAAGGCGCGATGCACGACACCGCCATGCTCTATGGCGCGCTGGGCTGGGACAAGTACACCGGCAAGTGCGAGGTGGTGACGCCCTACTTCCCGTCCTCGGGGACTGGCCAGGTCAACGTGATCTTCCCGGTCGACGGGATGCCGAAATGAGCCCGCTGCCGCCGCGCCTCGTGGCTTTCCACGCCAATGGCGCCGACCGCTACGGCGTGCTCACCGCGGCGGGCATCGTCGACCTCACGCCCGACTACGGCGCCCGGTTCAAGGGGCTCAAGGAGGTGATCGAGGCCGGCGCGCTGGCGGAGCTGGTGGCCGCCGCCGCGGGCCGCGCGGCCACGTTCCGCGAGCAGGATGTGCGCTACCTCATTCCCGTCGCCAACCCGGAGAAGCTGATCTGCATCGGGGTGAACTTCCCCGACCGCAACGCGGAGTACAAGGACGGGCAGGAGGCGCCGGGCAAGCCTTCGATGTTCATCCGCTTCCCGCGCAGCTTCGTTGGCCACGGAGAGAACCTGGTGCGTCCGCCGGAGAGCCCGCAGCTCGACTACGAGGGCGAGGTGACCATCGTCATCGGCAAGGCCGGCCGGCGGATCGCCCGCGAAGACGCCTACGACCACATCGCCGCGATCACGCTGTGCAACGAGGGCACGATCCGCGACTGGGTGCGGCACGCCAAGTTCAACGTGACACAGGGCAAGAACTGGGATCGTTCCGGCGCCATCGGGCCGTGGCTCGTGCCCTTCACCGATGCGGCGCAGCTCGACGACATCAAGCTGGAAACCCGGGTGAACGGCGAGGTCCGCCAGTCCGATCGCACCGGCCGGATGATGTACGACTTCCGCTACATCGTGAACTACATCTCCACCTTCACCACGCTGGTGCCGGGCGACGTGATCGTCTGCGGCACGCCCACAGGGGCGGGCGCGCGGTTTGACCCGCCGATCTGGCTGGAGCCGGGCGACGTGATTGAGGTGGAGGCCGAGGGGATCGGGGTGCTCAGGAACGGCGTCGAGGACGAGGCATGCTGAGTGCCGAGGAGATCGACCGGGCGGCGGCGGACCTGCTGGCGGCCGAAGCGGCGCGCGAACAGATCGGACTGCTGTCGTTGCGCCACCCGGGAATGACGCTCGACGACGCCTATGCAATCCAGTCGGCGCAGATGGTGCAGAAGCTCGCGGCGGGCCGCGGGATCATCGGCTGGAAGATCGGGCTCACCTCGAAGGCGATGCAGGATGCGCTCAAGATCGACACGCCGGATTCGGGCGTGCTCTACGACGACATGTTGTTCGAGACCGGGGCGACGGTGCCCGCCGGTCGCTTCATCCAGCCGCGGATCGAGGCCGAGATCGCTTTCGTGATGAAGGCCCCGCTCGACGGCGCGGCGACGCGCGAAGACGTGCTGGCGGCGACCGACTACGTGTGCCCCTCGCTCGAAATCCTCGACACCCGCATCCTGCGGTCCGACCCGGCGACCGGCAAGGCGCGGGTGATCTTCGACACGGTGTCGGACAACGCCGCCAATGCCGGGATCGTGCTCGGCGCAGAGCGGCACGACCCGCGCGACGTCGATCTTCGCTGGGCCGGGGCCATCGTGAAGAAGAACGGCGAAGTCGTCGCCACCGGGCTCGGGGCTGCGGTGCTCGACGACCCGGTGACCGGCCTCGTCTGGCTCGCCCGCCGCATGGGGCACTACGGACAGCGGATCGAGGCCGGGCAGGTGGTGCTGTCGGGTTCGTTCATCGCGCCGGTCGAATGCCCGCCCGGCACCGAGATCGCGGCCGATTTCGGCCCGTTCGGGCGCGTGGATATCGCTTTCGGCTGAGACGTGAGCGAGGGCCCGGCGAAACGGCGAACAGACGCTATTCCGCGGACAGATCCAGCCCCCGGCGATCCTTCAGCGTTTTCAGAACGATTTCCGAGCGCACCTGGCTGACGAGCGGGTGCGGCAGCAGGCGGGTGTGGATGAACTCGGCGAAGGCCTCGAGATCGCGCACGTGGATGTCGAGGATGTAGTCGGCATCGCCGGAGACCGAGAAGGCCGAGATCACTTGCGGGGCGGTCTCGAGGAAGCGGGCGAAATCGGTGTCGGCGCCCTTGCCATGATCCTTGAGGTTCACCCGCACCACCGCGCGCAGGCCGAAGCCGAGCCGGGCCGCGTTGAGCCGCGCGGCATAGCCCTCGATCAGCCCGGCCGCTTCGAGGGCGGCGCGCCGGCGCGAGCATTGCGAGGCGGAGAGGTTGACCACCTCGGCGAGGCCCGCATTGGTCATCGCCCCGTCGCGATGGAGTGCGCTGAGGATTGCGCGATCATAGCTGTCGATGCGTGGGTCGTGCATGAAGGGGCCATATTCGTCTGTCTTCGTGCAAAACTGCGACATCCTGACGCAACTTTGCAAGCCCTTTGCGTGCCGGGGCTGCCATGCTTGCAGCATCCCGCGAACAGGAGGACAGCATGGGCCCGTTTCCGCACAACGCCCCGAAGGCGACGATTTCCGACGAAAACCCGGCCGGCACCGACGGCTTCGAATTCGTCGAGTTTGCCCATCCCGAGCCGGAAAAGCTCGATCTGACGTTCCGCCAGATGGGCTTCGTGCCGGTGGCGAAACACCGCACGAAAGACATCACCCTCTATCGGCAGGGCGACATCACCTATGTGCTCAATGCCGAGCCCGCGAGCCACGCGGCGGGGTTCATCGAGGCCCACGGCCCCTGTGCGCCCGCGATGGCCTGGCGGGTGGTCGACGCCCGGGTCGCACTGAAGCGCGCGCTCGATCTGGGGGCGGAGGAATACAAAGGTCCCGGCAAGGCGCTGGACGTGCCGGCGGTGATCGGCATCGGCGGCTCGTTGCTCTACTTCGTCGACACCTATGGCGACAAGGGCAGCCCCTATGCGGCTGAATACGAGTGGCTGGGCGCGTCCGACCCGCGCCCCGAGGGCTTCGGCTTCTATTACCTCGACCACCTCACCCACAACGTGATCCGCGGCAACATGGATACCTGGTACCGGTTCTATGCCGAGACCTTCAAATTCAAGGAGATCCGGTTCTTCGACATCCAGGGCAAGATGACCGGGCTCGTCTCCCGCGCACTTACCTCGCCGGACGGCAAGATCCGGATCCCGATCAACGAATCGACCGACGACAAGAGCCAGATCGAGGAATACCTGCGCCGTTACAAGGGCGAGGGCATCCAGCACATCGCCATCGGCACCGAGGACATCTACGCCGGCACCGACCGGATTGCCGATGCGGGGATGCGCTACATGCCGGCCCCGCCCGACACCTATTACGAGATGAGCCACGACAGGGTGACGGGCCATGACGAGCCCGTCGCGGCGATGAAGAAGCACGGCATCCTGATTGACGGCGAAGGTGTGATCGGGGGCGGCGAGACCCGGATCCTGCTCCAGATCTTCTCCAAGACCGTGATCGGCCCGATCTTCTTCGAGTTCATCCAGCGCAAGGGCGACGACGGCTTCGGCGAGGGCAATTTCCGCGCGCTGTTCGAGTCGATCGAGGAAGACCAGATCCGCCGCGGCGTGCTTGAGGTCGCTGCGGCGGAGTGACCGCCGGAGGCGCGGTCAGCGCACCGGCCGTGCGTCCCGGGTGCCGTCGATGACCGCGGCGATCCGGGTGAGGACGCCCGGGTCGCGGACGTCCCATCCGGTCATCCCGGCACGGGCGGCGGCCTGCAGGCCTTCGTCGGAATCTTCGAGAACGAGGCTCCGCGCAGGGGGCACCGCGATCCGGCCGGCGGCGCGCAGGAAGATCGCGGGATCGGGCTTGGCCCGCCCGGTATCGGACACGGTCACGATGGCGTCGAACAGGTCGAGGAGGCCGGCGCCGCGCAGCATCGCCTCCACCACCGAGGTTTCGGCATTGGACCCGACCGCCAGCGGCCGATGCCCGTGGAGGGAGCGGGCAAACCGGGCGACCGGCGGGTTTTCCGTAACCAGCCGTTCCGCCCGGTCGATGGTGATCTCCAGGCTGTCGCGCGACAGCGCGTCGATGTCGAGATCGCGGCCGGTTTCGGCGGCAATCTGTGCGGCGAAGGCGGTGGTCAGGCCGGTGCGGTCGAGGCCCTTGCGGCTGTCGTACCAGACCCGCGGCATTTCGGCCCCCTGCCGGCGCGCGGCGGCGTTGAACGCGTCGAAATGCAGCGACGCGCTCTGCACCAATGTGCCATCGACGTCGAAGATCACCCCGTCCCAGGGCAGGTCGTTCATTTTTCAGCGCTCCCTTCGAGCCGTGCGGTGAGGATGTCCGTGTCGAGCGGTTTCGACAGGGTGACGAGGGCGTCGCCGAAGCGGTCGCCGAACGGGTGCCGCTCCGGCAGCCGGCCCGACACCACGGCAACCGCCCGCGCCGCGCCGCCGTCCAGCGCGGCCTCGGCGATGTGCCAGCCATCCGGCCGTCCGTCCAGCGAAAGATCGGTGACGACGAGGTCGAACCCGCCCTCGTCCAGCCGGGCGAGGCCGGCGTCCAGGCTGGTCGCGGTGACGATCTCCCCGGCACGGGTCTGCAGCGCCCGGCGATGGGCGGCGAGGTCGACCGGGTCGTCTTCGACGACCAGCACCCGCCGCCACAGGGGCGCACCGGACGCCTCCGTACGGTCCGGCCCGGCGCGGGTGAGGCGCGGCAGCGACAGCCGCACGGTGGTGCCGCGCCCGGGCTCCGACTGGATCTGCATCTCGCCGCCGGACTGGCGGATGAAACCGTAGACCATCGGCAGCCCGAGACCGGTACCGGAACCGTCGTCGCGCGCGGAATAGAACGGCTCCATCGCGTGGTCGAGCACCTCGGGGCTCATCCCGTGGCCGGTATCTTCGACCTCGATCAGGGCGCAGTCGGGGGTTGCGATCACCCGCAGGGCGATGCGGCCCGGCCCGTCGATGGCCTGGGCAGCGTTGAGGCAGAGGTTGAGCAGCGCGCTTTCGAGCTGGCCGGGGTCGACACGCACGACGAGGCGGTCGTCACCGGTCTCGACGTCGAGCGTGATCTCGTCGCTGAGCGCGAGCGACACCAGGTCGGCGATGCCCTCGACCAGCGCCCCGAGCTCGACCGATTCCGGCGACAGCCGCTGCCGGCGGGCGAAGGCGAGGAGCCTCTGCACCAGCGCGGTGCCGATCTCGGCGGCATTGGCGATGGCGCCGATCAGCTCCTTCTGGCGGGCCGGCGGCGCGGTGTCGATGAGATGCAGGCTGCCGTTGATCGTCGACAGGATGTTGCCGAAATCGTGCGCCACCTCGCCGGTGACCTTACCCAGGGCCTCGATCCGGCGGATCTGCGCCTTGCGGCCCTCGACCTGGCGCTGCTCGGTCACATCCGTGAAGAGCACGACCTCGCCGCCGCCCGGCAGCGGGCTAGAGCGGCGCAGGAGCTGGCGGCCGTCGGCCGCGGTCAGCCCGCCGGCCCCGGTGGGTCCCGCGTCTGGTTGCCACCCGGCTGCCTCTGCGAGCGCGTCGAGCGTGACATGGGGGCCGGCCGCCGCCGGGTCGATGCGTAACATCTCGGCGAGGCGGTCGTTGCGGGCGACGATGGTGCCGGCTTCCGACAGGATCGCCACCCCGTCGCTGATCCCGCGCATCATGTTGTCGAACATGGCGGTGCGGCGGGCGAGACGGCGGTTGGACCGGTCGAGCCGGAGTGCGTTGGCGCGGAAGGTGCGGAAGGCATGGAACAGCTTGCCGATCTCGTCGCCGGCGCCTTCGCCGCGGGGCAGGCGCGACGAGCGGTCGCCGGCCGCGAGCCGCATCATCGCGTCGGAGATCGCCTTGAGATTGCCGGTGACATAGCCCGAGACGTAGAGCGCGGCGGCGAGCGCGAGGGCGGCGGAGGCGAGCGAGACGACCAGGATCGTCGATTTCTGCAGCGAGATCGCGCTGGTGGTGTCGGCGCGGGCGACGGCGATGGCGGAGTGCGCCGCGGCGGTCACCCGCTCGGCCTCGGCGATCAGCGCACCGGTGCCCTGGCGCACCCGAACCAGCGCGCCCTGGGCGCCGATCAGGTGCTTGAGCTCCAGCCGGCGCAGCTCGAACAGCCCCTCCGGTCCCTCGGCGAGGGCCCTGAGGCGGGCGAGGTCGTCGAGCCCGTCCCGCATGCCGTCGGTATTGGCGACGAGGCGCAGGCGATGATACTCGCGCTGGAACTCGCCGACGCCGATCAGGTTCTCGGCCCGGCCGGCGCCGATCAGGGCGGCGGCGAGCCGTTCCAGGGTGAACCAGTCCTGGCGCTCGGCCAGCGGCGCCGCGGTGCCGGCGGCCAGTGCGGCGAACCGGCGCTCCATCCGGGCCAGCTCGGCGTTCACCCGCAACGTCCGGTCGCGGTAGCGGGCGCGGTCTTCCATGTTGGCGACCAGCGTTTCGGTCGCCCTGCGCATGTCGTCGAGCACCGGGTGCAGCGCGCCATCCGGGGCGAGCCCGGCCCGGATCTCCTCGATCCGCCGCATCGTCTCGTCGCCCTCCTGCGCAATGCGGAACGGGCTGTCGAGCAGCAGCATGTAGGGCGCCCGTGTGGCGATGGCGGCGGCCTGGCGCGACAGGGTGAGCGCGCCGTCGACCGCCGCGAGGGTGACGTCGTGCAGCCGTTCGACCCGGGTCGTCGTCCGTTCGAGCGCCGCCCAGGCGATGGCGCCGACCAGGAAGGTCGCGACCGTCAGCGCCGCTAGGGCGAAGAACAGCCGGGCGCGCACCGAGGGGCTTTTCCGGACCCGGGCGCCGCTCACCTTCTGTCCCCGAGAAAGAAGATGTAGCCCTGCCCGCGCCTTGTCTGCAGGTGCACCGGTTTGGACGGCACCGTCTCGATCTTGCGCCTGAGCCGCAGGATCAGCACGTCGATCGTCCGGTCGACGTAATGGCTGAGATCGCTGCCGAGCTCGGTCAGGAGCTCGATGCGCGGGATCACCCGGCCGGGGTGACGCAGGAAATATTCGAGCAGCCGGTACTCGGCATTGGTCAGGGCCACCTCGTCGCCGTCGGGGCCGATCAGCTCGCGCCGGTCGAGGTCGAGCCGGTGGACGCCGAACCGCACCAGCCGGGCGGCGTCGCGCACCGGATCGGTGAGGGCAGGGTGCCCGGCGCGGCGCAGCACCGCGCGGATGCGGGCGATCAGTTCGCGCGGGTTGAACGGCTTCATCATGTAATCGTCGGCGCCGGTCTCCAGCCCCTCGATCCGGTCGGATTCGTCGCCGCGCCCGGTGAGCATGACGATCGGCAGGCCGAAGCGGCGGCGCAGCTCGACGGCGAGCGCGAGACCGTCCTCTTCGCCGAGGCGCAGGTCGATCAGGGCGAGGTCGACGCCCGGTTCGGGACCGAGGGCGAAAAAGCCGGCGCCGTCGGCGAGCGCAACCGCGGCGAAGCCGCTGTCTTCCAGCAGCCCGACGACCGTGCGACGCAGATCGGCGTCGTCGTCGATCACCGCCACCACCGGTGGACGTCTTCGCTCCTCGCTCGTGGCGCTCATGGCGGCCCGGACCCTCCCTGCGTCGGCACGCTGCTTCGGCGACAGAATGCGGCTGCCCGCGCGGCGCGTCATCCCCGCGCGCCGGGTTTGTAACATTGTTCATCGAAAACCCGAGGTGCCGTCATTCTGTTAACGCTACCAAAGCTCGCCATGACGGCCGCCACGGTGTCACACTCGCGCCATCCCCGCGGTGGAGGACCGCGGGCAAGCTGGGAGGACTTGATGAAAAGAACGGCTACCCTTTCCGTGTTCGCGCTGGCCGCGGGCCTCGGGGCGTCTGCGGCGCTCGCCGAGACGCTCAACGTGGTCTGCTCGAACGAGCAGGCCTGGTGCGATCTGATGGCGCAGAATTTCGAGATCGACACCGGCATCGACGTTGCCGTGGTGCGCAAGTCGACCGGCGAGACGCTGGCGCAGATCCGCGCCGAGGCGGGCAATCCGAAGGTCGACGTCTGGTGGGGCGGCACCGGCGACCCGCACCTGATCGCCGCCGCCGAAGACCTGACCCAGCCCTCGGGCGTCGACGTGTCGGGGCAACTCGGCTGGTCGCAGAACATGACCGAGATGTCCGGCGGCAAGGCAGTGGGCGTGCATGTCGGCCTGCTCGGCGTGATCTACAACACCGAGGTCCTGGCCGAGAAGGGGCTGGAGCCGCCGGCCTGCTGGCGCGACCTCGCCAAGCCCGAGTATCTGGGCGAGATCCAGGTGGCCAACCCGAACTCGTCGGGCACCGCCTATACCGAGCTCGCCACGCTCGTGCAGCTGTTCGGCGAAGACGAAGGCTTCAAGCTGCTCGCCGAGATCGGCCGGAACGTGAATCAGTACACCAAGTCGGGCTCGGCGCCGGGCAAGGCCACCGCACGCGGCGAGAACACCATCGCCATCGGCTTCATGCACGACATGGTCAACCTCAAGAAACAGGGCTTCCCGGTCGAGATCGTGGCGCCTTGCGAGGGCACCGGCTACGAGGTCGGCGCGGTGTCGATCGTCGCCGGCACGCCAAACCTGGAGGCCGCCAAGAAGTGGGTCGAGTACGTGATCTCGGCGCCGGCACAATCGGCGGGGCTGGAAGTGGGCGTCTTCAACACGCCGTCGAACCCCGATGCGGCCAAGGACCCCGGTGCGCCGGATCCGGCGGCGGTGAAGCTCATCGACTACGATTTCGAGACCTACGGCGCGTCCGACACCCGCGCCCGGCTGCTCGAACGCTGGACCGCGGAAGTAAAAGACGCGGGCGGTGTGATCGAGGAGTGATCGCGGTCGGGGTTTCGTCCCGGGCTGACGCCGGGACGACCCGCCCGGGGGCTTTGCCCCGGACCACGCGCAGAGCCCGGAGGCTCTGCCCCCCAACCAGATCCCACACCGGGAGGCTCCGGCCCCCCGAACCACATCCCAAACCGGGGGCTCCGCCCCGGACCCCCGGGAGTATTTCGACCAAGATGAAGGGCAGAGGCCTGTCCGGAGGGGATGCGCGGTGATCGGGCGGGCCGGGGACCGGCCCGTCATGGGCCCGGCGCGGGCACAACCGGGGAGACCGGGAGCGGGTGAGATGAGACGCACGGCATTGACATGGCTGGTGATCGGCCTCGCGGGCTGGGTCCTGCTGCCCTGGTACATGGCGGCGGGTGGCTTCTGGCGGTTCGAGTGGATCCTGCACCTTGCCGGCGACGCCCGTTCGGGGCTCGGCTGGGCGCTGGGCGGGCGCGGCTGGCTCTGGCTGCCGGCGCTCGGCTTCGTCGGCGCGGGGCTCACGCTCGCGCTGGCACGGAGCCAGCTCGGCGCCGCGCGCGGGCTGGTCGCTTCGGGGGCCGGCGGGCTCGGCCTTCTGGTCGGCGAGGCGACGCTGGTGGGCACGCGGTTCGGCCTGTTCGAGGGCGAGAACCCGGGGCTCGGGGCCGGTGCGCTGGTCACCGCCGCGGCGCTCCTGTTCCTCACCACCACCGGCATTTCCGGGCTCGGCAAGGGCCGGGGCGATGCCTTCGTCACCGGCCTGGTCGGCGCCATCGTCGCGCTGGTCGCCACCTTCGTCTTCTACCCGCTCGCCTTCATCCTGGTGCGCGCCTTCGAGCTCAAGGGCGGCGCCAGCTTCGGCATCAGCGAGTTCTTCCCGCGGTTCTTCTCGTCGTCGGTCTGGGGCATCGGCTGCGTCACCGGCCACGGCTATTGCGGGCCCGCGATCAACTCCTTCCTGCTTGGCCTGTCGACCGCCGGCGGCACCACCTTCATGGGGCTGATGTTTGCCCTCATCTTCACCCGCACCGATTTCAAGGCGAAGAAATTCCTGCGCGTGCTCACGGTGCTGCCGATCATCACGCCGCCCTTCGTCATCGGGCTGGCGCTGATCCTGCTGTTCGGCCGGGCCGGCACCATCACCGAGTTTTTTGCCTGGGCCTTCGACTGGGAAAAGACCCGCTGGCTCTATGGCTTCAAGGGGGTGTGGCTGGCGCAGATGCTGTCATTCACGCCGATCGCCTTCCTGGTGCTGATCGGCGTGGTCGAGGGCGTGAGCCCGTCGATGGAGGAGGCGAGCCAGACGCTGGACGCGAACCGCTGGCAGACCTTCCGCTACGTCTCGTTTCCGCTGATGCGCCCCGGGATCGCCAACGCCTTCCTGCTCGGCTTCATCGAGTCGATCGCCGATTTCGGCAACCCGCTGGTGTTGGGGGGCAATTTCAACGTGCTCTCGACCGAGATCTACTTTGCCATCGTCGGCACCATCGCCGACCCGGCCAAGGCCGCGATCCTGTCGATCACGCTCCTGACCTTCACGCTTTGGCCTTCCTCGCGCAGCGGTTCTGGGTCGGCAAGAAGAACTACGCCACCGTGACCGGCAAGGCCGACAGCGGGCGCCACGCGGCGCTGAACCCGGCGCTCAGATGGACCGCCTATCTCGTGGCGCTGCCCTGGGCCGCCTTCACCCTGGTGCTCTACGCGCTCATCCTGTTCGGGTCGTTCGTCAAGCTCTGGGGCTACGACCACACCTTCACGCTCGAGCACTACATCCGCGGTTTCAAGATCGTCTTCCGCAACGGCATCCACTTCACCGGGGCCGCCTGGGACAGCTACTTCACCACGCTCACCATCTCCGGGATCGCCGCGCCGCTCACTGCGGCCGTGGGCCTCGCCACCGCCTATCTGCTGGTGCGGCAGAAGTTCACCGGCAAGGAGGCGTTCGAGTTCTCGACCATGCTCTCCTTCGCCATCCCCGGCACGGTGATCGGTGTTGCCTATATCATGGCGTTCAACTTCCCGCCGATCGAGCTCACCGGGACCGGGCTGATCCTGATCGTGGTGTTCATCTTCCGCAACATGCCGGTCGGCGTGCGCGGCGGCATCGCGGCGATGAGCCAGCTCGACAGCTCGCTGACGAAGCCTCGATCATGCTCGGCGCCAACTCGGCGACCACGCTGCGCCGGGTGATCCTGCCGCTGATGGGCCCCGCGATCCTCGCCGCACTGACCTATTCTTTCGTGCGCGCCATCACTTCGGTGAGCGCGGTGATCTTCCTCGTCTCCGCCCGCCACAACATGGCGACGAGCTTCATCGTCGGCCGGGTGGAAAACGGCGAGTACGGCATCGCCATCGCCTATGCCTCGGTGCTGATCGTCACCATGCTCGCCGTCATTCTCGCCATGCAACTCCTGATCGGCCGTCGCAGACTGCGCCGCGCCGACCGGATTGAGGCCCATTAGGAGAGCCCCATGACCAAGGGATCCGTCCGTTTCGAGAGCGTCACCAAGCATTTCGGCGCGGTCGTCGCGCTGCAGCCGCTCGACCTCGACATCGCCCCCGGCACGCTGGTGACGCTGCTCGGCCCCTCGGGCTGCGGCAAGACCACCACGCTCGGCTGGTGGCCGGGCTCGAACCGCCGACCTCGGGGCGCATCCTGATCGGCGGCGAGGATGTGACACATCTCTCGGCCACCTACCGCAAGGTGTCGATGGTGTTTCAGTCCTACGCCCTGTTCCCGCACATGACCGTGGCGCAGAACGTCGCCTACGGGCTCACGGTGAAGAAGGTGAACCGGACCGAGGCGCGGGCGCGGGCCGAGGAGGGGCTGGCCATGGTCGGGCTCGAGGGCTTTGGCGACCGGCTGCCCTCGGAGCTGTCCGGCGGCCAGCAGCAGCGGGTCGCGGTCGCCCGCGCCATCGTGCTGGAGCCCGAGGTGCTGCTGCTCGACGAGCCGCTGTCGAACCTCGACGCCAAGCTGCGCCGGCATGTGCGCGAAGAGATCCGGCAGATCCAGCAGCGGCTGAACCTGACCGCGATCTACGTCACCCACGACCAGGAAGAGGCGATGGCGGTTTCCGACCGGATCATCGTGATGAAGAACGCCGAGATCGCCCAGGAGGGCACGCCCGCCGATCTCTACGAGAGGCCCAACTCGGCTTTCATCGCCGACTTCATCGGCGATGCCAACCTGTTGCCGGTCGAGGTGACCAAGGCGGGGGACCGGACCGAGGTGCGGCTCGACGGCCAGACGCTGACCCTGCCCACTGCCTTTGCCGCGACCGGGAAAGCCGACCTCGTGCTGCGGCCGCACCAGGTCCGGATCAGCCGGGAGCCGGGGGCCGGGACGCTGCCGGCAGAGGTGGCCTATGCCGCCTATCTCGGCAACCAGATGCACACACGCTCACCACCGCGCTCGGCGAGATCTTCGCGATCACCCGCCGGTGGCCGATCCCTTCGTGCAGGGCGAGCGTGCATCTCGGCTTCGATCCGGCGGCGGCGCGGCTGGTGGCGGTGTAGCCTGCGACCCGGCGTCGGTGCGCTAGCGCGTATCTGTTGCCGCGGACGCGTTCGGGGCGCCGGTGCTGTCGCGGGCCACCAGCTCGACGGGCAGGATGAGTTTGGGCGTCTTGCCGTACAGCCGTTCGCTGGGCGACAGGCCCATGCGCTGGAGCAGCATCTGCGCCGCCGCCCGCCCGATCGCCTCGCGGGGCTGGTGGATCGTGGTCAGCGCGGGCACGAAATGTTCGGCGATCTCGAGGTCGTCGAAGCCGACAACCGAGACGTCGCGGGGCACCGTCAGCCCGCGCCGGTGCAACTCGCCGATGAACCCCATCGCCATCTCGTCGCTGGCGCAGAACACCGCGGTTGGCCGGTCGTCCTGCGCGTGCCACCGCGCGGCGGCGTGGACGCCGGCCGCGAGAGTGAAATCGCCGTCGTAGATCCAGGCCTCCGGCAGGTCGATACCGGCGCCGCGGATCGCTTCGCAGGCGCCCTCGCGCCGGGTCGAGGTCAGCACGTTGCCGACCGGCCCGGTGACGAGGCCGATCCGGCTGTGGCCGAGCCCCAGCAGATGCGCGACCGCCTGGCGGGCGCCGTCGCGGTTGTCGATGGTGACGGTCGGGCGGTCGATCTCTTCGATCCATTCGCAGGCGAAGACCATCGGTGCGCGCAGGTCCGGCGCGCCGCGGTGCAGGAGCAGGTCGCGCGGCAGCATCCCGTCGAGGATGATGAGCCCGTCGGTCTGGTTGAGCCGGAAGAACTCGGGGAAGCGGTGATCGTCGAGCGCGGCGGGCGTGGTGTCGGCGATCAGCACGTTGTAACCGGCCCCGGACATCACCTCGGTGATCGCCGAGAGGATCCGGGAGAAGAACGGGTTGGCGAGGTTGGGCACCAGCACCGCGATGGCGCCGGTCTCGCGCTTGCGCAGGTTGCGGGCCGAGACGTTGAGCCGGTAGCCGGTCTGCTCGATCGCCGCGAACACCGCGGCGCGGGTCGCCTGGCTGACCACCTCGGGGTTCGACAGCGCCCGGCTGACGGTGGCGGTCGAGACCCCCGCCACGTCGGCGACATCGCGAATGCTGGGGGCGCGTGTGGTCATCGCATCTGCCTTTCGTCACGCCACGGCTACCGGTCGGCGGGTGCCGAGGCGTTATCCGAAGATAGCAGGGTTTGGCCTCTTGTAAACGATTACACAAGCGCTATGATCGCGATGCAAAGGATTACATGCAAGAATCGCTGCGTGTGGGAACAAGCGCGAAGAGCGCGACCACCGCCGGCGGGGAGGACAATCTATGAAGACGATCAAGGGCCCCGGCCTGTTTCTCGCGCAATTCGCGGGCGACGCCGCGCCGTTCAATTCCTGGGACAGCATCACAAAATGGGCGGCCGATGTCGGCTATGCCGGCGTTCAGGTGCCGAGCTGGGATGGCCGGCTGATCGACCTCGCCAAGGCCGCCGAGAGCCAGGACTATTGTGACGAGTTCAAGGGCGTGGCGGCGGCCAACGGCGTCGAAGTGACCGAGCTCTCGACGCATCTGCAGGGCCAGCTCGTGGCCGTCCACCCGGCCTATGACACCGCCTTCGACGGCTTCGCGGCCCCCGAGGTCCGCGGCAACCCGGCGGCACGGCAGGCCTGGGCCGTGGAGCAGGTGAAGAACGCTCTGACGGCGTCGAACCGGATGGGGCTCACCGCTCATGCGACCTTCTCGGGCGCGCTCGCCTGGCCCTATGTCTACCCCTGGCCGCAGCGGCCGGCGGGGCTGGTCGAGACCGCCTTCGACGAGCTCGCGAAGCGCTGGAAACCGATCCTCGACCACGCCGAGGAGTGCGGCGTCAACGTCTGCTACGAGATCCACCCGGGCGAAGACCTGCATGACGGGGTGACCTACGAGATGTTCCTCGAACGGGTCGGCAACCACCCGCGCGCGATGATGCTCTACGACCCCTCGCACTACGTGCTGCAACAGCTCGACTACCTGGACAACATCGACATCTACCACGAGCGGATCGGGATGTTTCACGTCAAGGACGCCGAGTTCAACCCGACCGGCCGGCAGGGCGTCTATTCGGGCTACCAGCCCTGGGTCGACCGCGCCGGGCGGTTCCGGTCGCTCGGCGACGGGCAGGTCGATTTCAAGGCGATCTTCTCGAAGATGGCGGCCAACGATTTCGATGGCTGGGCCGTGGTCGAATGGGAATGCGCGCTCAAGCACCCCGAAGACGGGGCGCGCGAGGGGGCGCAGTTCGTGAAGGAGCACATCATCCGGGTGACCGAGCACGCCTTCGACGATTTCGCCGGCAGCGGCGCCGACGAGGCCGCCAACCGCAAGATGCTGGGGATCGGAGGCTGACATGACACGGATCAAGCTGGGCATGGTCGGGGGCGGCAGTGACGCTCTTCATCGGTGCGGTCCACCGGATCGCGGCGCGGATCGACGGGGACTATGATCTCGTGGCGGGGGCACTCACCTCCACCCCCGAGAAGTCCCACGAGAGCGGCGCGCGGCTTTGGGCCTCGCGCCCGACCGGACCTATGACGACTTCAAGTCGATGGCGATCCGCGAGGCGCGGATCAGGGACGGGATCGAGGCGGCAAGGACCGTCACGCCGAACCACATGCACTACCCCGTCGCGCGAGTTCCTCAAACGCGGCATCCACGTGATCTGCGACAAGCCGCTGACCTCGACGCTGGCGGATGTGAAGAAGCTCGCGAAGCTCGCCCATGAGAGCGATGCGCTCTTCGTGCTCACGCACAATTACACCGGCTACCTGATGGTGCGGCAGGCGCGCGAGATGGTGGCGAACGGCGAGATCGGCCAGGTCCGCGTGGTGCAGGTCGAATATGCGCAGGACTGGCTGACCGAGGCGGTCGAGACCACCGGGACCAACAAGCAGTCCGAATGGCGCACCGACCCGCCCGCTCGGGTGCGGGCGGCCTGACTGGCGATATCGGTGACGTATGCGGTTCAACCCTCGCGGGCTTCGTCACGGGGATGCAGCCCGAGGCGCTGGCGGCGGATCTCTCGAGCTTCGTCGAGGGGCGGCGGGTGGACGACAACGGCCACATCCTGTTGCGTTACGCCAGCGGCGCGAAGGGCATGCTCTGGTGCAGCCAGGTGGCGCCGGGCAACGAAAACGCGCTGCGCCTGCGCGTCTACGGCGACAAGGGCGGGCCTCGAATGGGCGCAGGAGATCCGAACTACCTGTGGTTCACGCCCTTCGGCGAGCCGAAGTGGTTGCTCACCCGGGCGGGGTGCTGCCAGCGGCGCAAGGATGTGGCGGCGCGGGTGAGCCGCACGCCGGGGGGCACCCCGAGGGCTATCTCGAAGGCTTCGCCAATATCTACGCCGAGGCCGCCCGGCGATCCGGGCGAAGATGGCGGGCGCAGTTGAGATCCCGTCCGACGTGGTCTTCCCGACCGTCGATGACGGTGCTGTGGCGGGCGTGGGTTTCGTCGACGCCTGCGTGCGGTCCTCGGCCCGGGGCGCGGCCTGGGTGAACCTGGGGTGATCCCATGACCTCCGCCGCCGCCTCCGTGCCCGACCCCGGCCCGGCCGTCCCGGCGCTTGCGCTGCGCAAGGTCGACCGGTCGTTCGGGCCGATCCTTCTCGATCCTGCAGGTCGATCACGCTCGAGCTCCACTCGGGCGAGGTCCACGCGCCGATCGGCGAGAACCCGGCGTGCGGGTGGTCGACCGCGATGAAGATCATGTCGGGCTACCTCGCGCCGACCGGCGGCGGGGTGGAGATCGGCGGACGGCCGGTGACCTTCGCGCTCTCGCGCGAGGCCGAGGCGCAGGGGGTGACCCTGATCCACCAGGTTCAACCTCGCCCAGCTGCTCACCGTCCAGCAACATCTTCCTCGGCCACGCCTGGGGCGCGGGTCTCCGTCCACCACAAGGCGATGCGGGCGCAGACGCAGGTACCTGCTCGATCGGCTGGAAAACCCGGCTCGATCCGAACGACCAGGAAGCGGGCAAGGCCGATCTCGGTGCCTGAGAAGGTGATGGTCGAGATCGCCAGTCAGCAGCCCTGTCGCGCGATGGTGTCGATCATGACGAGCCCACCGCGGCGTTAACGGGACCGGCGGAAACGCAGGTGCTGTTTCACAGATCGAGCGGCTCAAGGCCGAGGGGTGGCATCCCCGCCACATCGCACAAGCCGTCGAGCCGCCTGTATCGCCGACGGCGATTGGGTGACGCGCGACACGGGCGGCTGATCGTGGACCGGCGTGCGGGGCGAGATGAGCGTCGACAGATGGCCGAGGCCATGGTCGGCTGCGAGCTTCCGACATGCGGTTCCGCCTGGGCGCCTGGCCACCGGCAGCGAACCGCCAGCTGAGGCTCCGGGCTCCATGTCGACGGTGGTCGAGAAGCGGAGCTCGGCCACGTCCGGAGCGCGGCGAGATCCTCGGTTTCGCCGGGCTCAGGCCTGGGCCGACCTACTCGCGGGCGTGAAGCGCTGATCGGCGTGCGGCCGGGCCCGCGGGCAGGTGCGGGTCACCCTGGGCGCGCCGGTTCACCTGCACTCGGTCGAGGCGGCGATGAAGGCGGGGTAACTACCTGCCGAGGACCAGCGCGAACACCGGCTGATCCTGACCGTGACAGGCGCGCCGCAACCTTCACGCGCTGGCGCCAAAGAAGTCATATTCCGGCACCTCAATGACAAGGCCGCCGAGGAAGCAGCGCGCTCGACAAGGCGATCGAGGCGTTCGACATCCGCGCGCCGTCGCGGGGCGTGCTGGTGGGCAACCTCTCGGGCGGCAACCAGCAGAAGCTGCTGCTCGCCAAGATCATGCTGGCCGAACCGCAGATCGTCATCATCGACGAGCCCACCCGCGGCATCGACGTCGGCACCAAGCAGCAGTTCTACGGCTTCATCCATGGCCTGATCGACGCCGGACATTCGGTGATCGTGGTGTCGTCGGAAATGACCGAGGTGATCGGCCCTGGCAGACCGCAAGGTGATGCGCCGCGGCCGGACTGCCGGCGAGGCGCAGGCGGAGGAACGAAGAGCCACCGCGGCTCGCGATGGGGCTGGACGCAAGAGACCCGAACGGGAAGGACGAAAATAACACAACGGCACCGGGCACCGCCCGCAAGGGGTTGCGCTTCGATCTCCAGGTGCTGGGGCCGATCCTCGCGCTGATCCTCCTGATCGTGATCGGCACGCTCCTGAACCCCGACTTCCTGGCGCCGCGCAACATCACCAACGTGCTGTCGCGCTCGGCCTTCATCGGCATCATCGCCGTCGGCATGACCTTCGTCATCACCGCGGGCGGGCTCGACCTCTCGGTGGGCTCGATGACGGCCTTCATTTCCGGGCTGATGATCATGCTGATGAACGCGCTGATCCCGGCCCTCGGCACCTCCTGGGGGGTGATCCTGATCGGCATGGGCGCCGGGCTGGTCTTCGGCGTGATTGCGGGGCTGGTCAACGGCATCCTGATCACCCGATTGGGGATCGAGGCTTTCATCGTCACCCTCGGTTCGATGGTGATCTTCCGCTCGCTCGTGACCTTCCTCGCCGACGGCGGCACGCTGTCGCTCAACTTCGCCCTCTCGGGCCTCTACGAGCCGGTCTATTACGGCGGGCTGTTCGGGCTGCGCTGGCCGATCTTCGTCTTCGCGCTGATCGCGATCCTCGGCGAGATCGCGATGCGCCACACCGCCTTCGGGCGCCATTGCGCGGCGATCGGCTCGAACGAACAGGTGGCGCGCTACTCTGCCGTGCATGTCGACCGGGTGCGGCTTGCGACCTATGTATTGCTCGGCCTGCTCGTCGGTCTCGCCTCGGTGCTTTACGTGCCGCGGCTCGGCTCGGCGTCCAACACCACCGGGCTCCTGTGGGAGCTCGAGACCATCGCCAGCGTCATCATCGGCGGCACGCTCTTGAAGGGCGGTTTCGGCCGGGTCTGGGGCACGGTGATCGGCGTGCTGATCCTCGGCCTGATCGACAACATCCTGAACCTGACCGACCTGGTAAGCCCGTATCTCAACGGCGCGATCCAGGGGGTCATCATCATTCTGGCGGTCGTGCTTCAGCGCGCCAGGAAATCTACCCGGTGACTGAGGAGACACCGGTCAACCAAGGAGGAAACGCAATGAACTTGAGACATAGCTTTGCCGCCACGGCGATGGCGCTGGTGATGGCCGTTCCGGCTTTCGCCCAGGACACCACGGTGATCGGCGTGTCGATCCCGGCCGCGACGCACGGCTGGACCGGCGGGCTCAATTTCCACACAGAGCAGACCATCGCCCGGCTGGAAGCGACCTATCCGCAGCTCGATTTCGTGCTCGCCACCGCGTCGGACCCGGCCAAGCAGGTCAACGACATCGAAGACATGGTCGCGACCCGCAACATCGACGCGCTGGTGGTGCTGCCATTCGAAAGCGAACCGCTGACCGCACCGGTGAAACGCGTGGCCGACAGCGGCGCCTGGGTCACCGTGATCGACCGCGGGCTGTCGGAAGCCGGTATCGAAAACCTCTACGTCGCCGGCGACAACCCGGGCTTTGGCCGGGTCTCGGGCGAGTTCTTCGTCGGCAAGATGCCCGAAGGCGGCAAGATCGTGGTGCTGCGCGGCATCCCGACCACCATCGACAACGAGCGCGTCGAGGGCTTCCAGGCGGCGATCGAAGGCTCGGGGATCGAGATCCTCGGCATGGAGCACGGCAACTGGAACCGCGACGATTCGTTCAAGGTGATGCAGGACTTCCTGTCGAAATACCCCGAGATCGACGCGGTCTGGGCCTCTGACGACGACATGGCCGTCGGCGTGCTCGCGGCGATCAAGGAAGCCGGCCGGATGGACGAGATGTGGGTGCTCGGCGGCGCCGGCATGAAGGAGATGATCGCGCGGGTGAAGGACGGCGACCCCTACGTGCCGGCCGACGTGACCTATCCGCCGTCGATGGCGGCGACCGCGCTGGAACTCACCGCGCTCAACTACGTGTCCAACGCGCCGGTGTCGGGGACCTTCATCATCGGCTCGGTCCTGATCACCCAGGACAACGCCGAGAAGTTCTACTACCCCGACAGCCCGTTCTGAGGCTCGCTACACGCCGCGCCTCAGGCGCGGAACCGCAACGCCCGGCCCCCGTGCCGGGCGTTGTGCCCTGCGATGGCGCGGCTCGGCATCCGCCGGGCGGCTCAAACGACGGTCACGCGCATCCGGCCGAGCCCGTCGATGGCCGCCTCCAGCACGTCGCCCCGGGCGACCACCCCGACACCCGCGGGCGTGCCGGTGAGGATCACGTCGCCGGCGGCAAGTTCGAAGGCCCCGGAAAGCACGGAGATGATCTCGGGCACCTTCCAGATCATCTGGCCGAGGTCGCCGTCCTGTCGGAGTACGCCGTTGACGGTGAGCGAGATGCGCCCGGCATCGGGGTGCCCGACCGCGCGGGCCGGGTGGATCGGGCCGACCGGGGCGGAGCGCTCGAACGCCTTGGCGATCTCCCAGGGCCGGCCCTGTTTCTTGGCCGCCGCCTGCAGGTCGCGCCGGGTCATGTCGAGGGCGAGGGCATAGCCGAAGACATGGTGCAGCGCGTCGTCCACGGCGATATGCGTGCCGCCCGCACCGAGGGCGACCGCCAGTTCCACCTCGTAGTGCACGTCGGCGCTCAGGGTCGGGTAGGGGAAACGACCCGAGGGATCGAGATTGTCGGGGTTCTTCTGAAAGAAGAAGGGCGGTTCGCGGTCCGGGTCATGGCCCATCTCGATGGCATGGGCGGCGTAGTTCCGACCGATGCAATAGACCCGGCGGACCGGGAAGGTGGCATCGGTTCCGGCGACCGGCAGCGCGATGGGGGGCGGCGGGGCGAAAACGAAGTCGGGCATGATGTCTCCCTCGCGGCGCCGGTCTCAGGCCGCGCCGGCCGCGGCCTCCGGGTGGTAGCGCGGCCAGGGCACGGGCCGGTCAAGGAGTTTTTCGAGCGCGGCGACGTCATCGGCGAAATGCTCGGTGAGCGCGGTTTCCGTCGCCTCCTGCATCGGCGCGATGACATCCGACATCGCCTCGCGGTTGGCGTTGCGCATCTGCCGGATGCCGGGGAGGGCCTTGACCGTTTCCACCGCGCGGCCGAGCCCGTTGCGGCGGGCGAAGCTCCCGACCTTCCACAGCGTTTCGCCGACCAGCGGGTTGCGGTAGCGCACGCTCTCGTTGGCCCGCAGGTCGAGGAAATCGGCCAGCGGCGGCAGCCCGAGCCGGTCGATGACCTGCCGGGCCATCGCGGCCCGGTCGAGCGCGATCTCTTCCTGGAACAGCACGAGGATCCTGTCCCGCGGGAAATGGTCGTACCAGCCGGCGAGATGGGCGGCGTAGCGGCCCTGATCGAGATAGAGCGGATTGTTGTCGAGCGCGGTCTCGAACACCAGGTTGTCACCGCTGATGTGCCCCTTGCGGGCTTCGTGCAGATGATTCGACCAGGCCCTGCGAACCGGGTCGCGCAGGGTGACGAGGATGTGCATGTCCGGGTTGTACTGGGCGACACGGGCCGGGGCGGCGGGATGGATGAGGTAGGACGGCGAAATATCGCCACGGTGCCGGATATCGCCCTCAGCCGCGAAATGGCGCTCGTACCATTCGCTGCCACGGTCGAAGTAATAACTGAAGAAATCGACTTCCTTCTCGCGGCCGAGACTGACATGCGGCGATTGCTCCAGCACGCCGTGGAGCCAGGTCGTGGCGCATTTCTGGCCCCCGATACCGATGAAAGTGGCCTGGTTGGGTCGCATTGGCAATTCCGGTCGAAACAAAATCGGTGCCAGTCTGCCGCCCCGACCCGGGAATGGAAAGGGGCGTTGCGACCGGCGACATCGGGCCGGTTTCGCCCGGTCCCGGGCGCCGTTCGGGACCGCTTGTGCACAAGAAACGGGCAGGTTGCACCCGCGGGTGCCGGGGGCGGTCCGCACATCCTTAGGTTTTTCTTGAATCTTTTCTTTCGTTTAGGCAGACACGGGGGCGTGAGAATTATTGGGCGGTGGTGCACCCGACGTGACACGGTGAAGCGCGATCCGGCGACGGACCGGCCGCATGGTGCAAGTGACGGTGGCCGCATGGAATACTTGATGTACTTTGACCCCAGCAGGATGCGCGGCGGCGCTTCGGGACCGGCCAGGGCCCGCGCTGTTCCTCTCGTGGGGAATACGGCCTTGGGGAATACTGGGCACGCGCCCTTGGAACGGCTGTCGCATCTGCCGGTCGCGGGGGCGTGCAGATCGGTTCGTGGATGGCGTCCGCAACGGCGCCGCGGGCGGGAAAGCGGGGGCGGGTTCCGCCCCATGCGCGGGTTGTCGCACCGTGCCTGGCGCGATGGTTGTCGGGAACCGGTTGGTCGGATAGGGTCCGCGGGATGCTGGATCAGGCGGTAATGGGGATGGAGCTTGTCGCAGAACGAATGGCGCCCGGGCCCGGTCCGGCGCGGGTCGAGGTCTTCGGCTTCGATGTCGCCGAGATCTCCCAGATCCGGCGCATCCGGGCCATGGTCTCGGCCGGGCACGATGTGCACAGTTTCACCATGCGCCGGCAGAACATGAACCGGGATTTCCAGCCGGACTGGCCCAACACGCATCTGTTCAACACCAAGGACGAGAACCTTCTGCTGCGGGTGGCGGTGGTGATCGGGTCGGTCGTGAAGATGGCCGGGTTCCGCGACCGGCTGCGCCGGGCCGACATGATCTTCGCGCGCAACATGGACATGCTGGCCATCGCCTGGGCGGCGCGGTCGATGGCGGGGGCGGGTCGGGTACCGCTGATCTACGAATGCCTCGACATCAACGGCGCGCTCTGCGGCGACGGGCTCAAGAACCGGGTCATGCGCGCGGCGGAGAAATTCCTGCTCGACCGGATCCAGCTGCTCGTGGTCTCGTCGCCGAGCTTCGTGAGCGAGTATTTCGAGGCGATCCAGGGCCACCACGGCCCCTGGGCACTGTGGGAGAACAAGCTCGCCGCCGGCGCGGCGCTGCCGCCGCGCCCGACGCATCGCGCCGCTCCCGCGGCGGGCGGGCCGCTGCGGCTCGGCTGGGTCGGCACGCTGCGCTGTGCGACCAGCCTGGCGCTGCTCGCCGAGGTGGCCGACCGGATGGGACCGGCGGTGCGGATCGAGATGCACGGGGTGGTGCATCGGCACGCCCTGCCGGATTTCGACGCGGTGGTCGGCGCCCGCGACAACATCGTCTATCACGGCGCCTACCGCTATCCCGACGACCTCGCGCGGCTCTATGGCGGCTGCGATCTGGTCTGGTCGCAGGATCTGTGGCAGGCGGAGGGCAATTCCGACTGGCTCCTGCCCAACCGGATCTACGAGGCGAGCTGGGCCGGCTGCCCGAGCATCGCCGTCGCCGGCACCGAGACCGGCCGGCGGGTGGCGGCGGACGGGCTCGGCTGGGCGCTGGCGGAAGCCTCGCCGGCGGCGCTGATCGGGCTTCTCGAAAGGCTCGGCCCCGAGGAGATCCGGGCAACGGGGCAGGCGCTTCTGGAGCGGCCTGCGGAAGATTTCGTCCAGAGCCTCGCGGAGGTCGAGCAGGTCATCGCCGACGTGCGGGCGGGAACGGCGGGACGATGACGGCAGACTCCACCCAGATCACCGCACTGCGCGCGGACCCCAGGAAGATCCTAGTGGCGATCCCGACCCTGAACGAGGAGCGCTTCATCGGCGCGACCCTCGATGACCTGATGGCGCAGGCGCCGCAGATGCGCGATGTGCGCATCGTCGTGGCCGACGGCGGCAGCACCGACCGGACCCGCGAGATGGTCGCGGAGGCCGCGAAGAAATACCCCAATGTCAGCCTGATCGACAACCCGGGGCGGTTGCAGGCGGCGGGTGTCAACGAGGTGGTCACCTGCTGCGCCGAACCGCAGCACGAGATCCTGGTGCGGGTCGATGCGCATGCGCGCTACAAGCCCGGCTACGTGTTGCGGGTGGCCGACAGCCTGATCGAACACGATGCCGCCGCCGTCGCCACGGTCATGGATTCGATCGGCGACACCTGCTTCCAGAAAGGCCTGGCCTGGGTCGTGGGCTCCAAGGTCGGGTCCGGCGGCGCCGGCCACCGGGGCGGGCGCAAGTCCGGCTATGTCGATCACGGGCACCATGCCGGGTTCGACCTCGCGATCTTCCGCGCGGTCGACGGCTACGACACGACGTTCATCGCCAACGAGGATGCGGAGCTCGATTTCCGGATCCGCGACCGCGGCGGGCGGATCTGGCTCGATGCGACGATCCGGATGGGATACATCGTGCGCGAGTCGCATTCGAAACTGCTGCGGCAGTATTGGCGGTACGGGCGCGGCCGGGCCCAGACCCTGCGCAAGCACCAGATCCGCCCGCGCCTTCGCCAGGTGATCCCGCCGATCGCGGTGGTCGGTTCGGTGCTCGGTCTCGCCCTCGCGCCGATCTTCCCGATCGCGCTGGCGGTGCCGGGGCTCTATCTGCTGCTGGTGGTCGTGACCACCGCCTATTTCACCCGGAAACACCGTTCCGCCTGCGGCCTCTGGGGCGCCTCGTCGCTGATCTCCATGCACTTCGCCTGGGGGCTCGGGTTTCTGGCGGAGCTGCTGCTGCCCTTGCGGAGGTAGCGGTGGACATCGAGCTGTGCATCTGCACCTTCCGGCGGCCCCATATCGTCGAAACGCTGAAATCGGTCGACGCCGGGCGGGTGCCCGATGACGTGTCCCTGACCATCACCGTGATCGACAACGACGACGTGCCCTCGGCCGAAGCCATGGTCGCGGAGACCGCGGCGCAGATGGCGCTTCCGGTGCGCTACATCCACGCGCCCGGCGCCAATATCTCGATCGCGCGCAATGCCGGGCTCGAGGCCGCGCGCGCCGATTGGCTGGCCTTTCTCGATGACGACGAGATCGCGGGTCCGGAGTGGCTCGCCGCCCTCGTCGCCCGCCAGCGCGAGACCGGGGCCGACGCGGTCTTCGGACCCAGCCGCGCGATCTACGGCGACGGGGCGCCGGACTGGATGGTCCAAGGCGATTTCCATTCGCAGGTGGTCGAGCCGCGCGACGGGGTGATCCAGACCGGCCACACCTGCAACGCGTTGCTGCGCTGGGCGGGGACGGGCTGGGCGCAGGAGCGGTTCGACCTCGCGCGCGGCAAATCCGGCGGCGAAGACACCGCGTTCTTCTTCCGTCTCCACCGCATGGGCGCCGAATTCGCGGTCGCGGCGGAGGCCACGGTCACCGAGGCGGTGCCGCCGGCCCGGGCGACCTTGCCCTGGCTGCGGCAAAGGCGCTACCGGATGGGGCAGAGCTATTCCGCCTCGGCGACGGGCGCAGCCGCACGCGCGAAGCTTTTCGCCACCGCGGCGGTCAAGGCGGGCTATTGCCACCTGGTCGCCCTCGCGACGGCGCATGACCCTGAGCGCCGGGCCTTCTGGCTGTTGCGCGGTGCCTTGCACCTGGGGGTCTGCGCGGGCTGCCTGAGACTTCCGGAAAGGACGCTCTATGGCGATGCAGCACAATAGCGGCGCGGCCGGCCGGGCCGGTGAACCGGGTGCCGGCGGCGGCGGATCGGAGCTGCCGCGGCTGCTGCCGCAGTTCATCATCATCGGCGCGATGAAGTCGGGGACGACCACGCTCTACCGCTACCTCGACCTGCACCCGGCGGTCGAGATGTCGCGCGACAAGGAAACCGACTTCTTCCTGACCGAGAAAAACCGCGCCCGCGGGCTCGACTGGTACGCCGCGCAGTTCACCAGCGAAGCGCGGGTGCGGGGCGAAGCGAGCCCCAACTACACCAAGCGCCGCGACTTCCCCGGCGTGCCGGAGCGATTAGCGCGGTGCTGCCGGACGCGCGGCTCATCTACGTCGTTCGCGACCCGGTCGACCGCGCGATCTCGCAATATCGGCACAGCTACATCCTGGGCGATCTGGACGGCGATCCGAACGGTTTCGCGGGCAGCCACGAATACGAGCATATCCTCGATGCCAGCCGCTATGCGGCGCAGCTCGACGCCTACCGGGCGCTGTTCCCGGATGACGCAATCCTGGTGCTCGACTTCGAC
Organism: Paracoccaceae bacterium; assembly: GCA_041397205.1. Lineage (GTDB taxonomy): Bacteria > Pseudomonadota > Alphaproteobacteria > Rhodobacterales > Rhodobacteraceae > Sinisalibacter. Next base: position 86,385 of record JAWKXC010000011.1, on the reverse strand, counting down.
GAATTGGTGCGTGCGCCGCAGGCGGTCATGGACCGGATCTGCGCGCATATCGGTGTGCCGGCGGCGCCGTTCGCGGAGCTCGGGGCACAGAACGACAGCCGCGAGCTGTCGCGCATCCCGGCCCCGGTTCTGCGCTTCGCGCAGTCGCCGCTGGGGCGGCGGATCGCGGGGCTGGTGCCGCGGGCCGGGCGCGACAGGGTGCGCCGGGGGCTCGCCCGCGGCCCGGCCCGGACGCCGCCCGAGTTTCCGCCGGAGCTGCTGGCCCGGATCGGCGACGAGTTGCGGCCCGATGCGGCGCGGTTCCGGGAAATGACCGGCCTGCCTTTCGCCGGCTGGTCGGTGTGAGGCGGGATGGCGGCGAGACGCCGGCCGGTGCCGGATTTTCGCCATCGGCCCGGCATCGCGGCGTCGAAGCTTTCGGGCGGGCCGTTTCGTGATACAAGACTCGCAATTTCGGTTGGATACGATTCCATAGTGCACATTCGACAGATCATCCGCACAACCCTGCAGCGCCGTTGCACAACCGCCGCTATGGCCTGTGCCGGATTGCCCCCCGGGGGTTTCGGCCTTTGCGCTGGAGAAGCTGGTGTAGTACGGATGCACGAAACGAACCCGGACAGCGAATGAACATCAAGAACATCAACCCCGGGCCATTTGACGGGTCGCTGCGCGACAACCTGCTGGCTCCGACGGATTTCGGCGGCATCCTCATGGGTGCGCTGACGAAGGTGTTCCGGCACTGGTTGCTGCTTGTCGGGTTCATCGTTGCGAGCCTTGTTCTTGCCCTTCTCTACCTCGCGAATGCGACCCCCCAGTACAGCGCCTCGGGCGCGATCCTGATCGACCCGCTCGTGGGCGTGAACGCGGATACACCGGCCGCAGCGACTCCGGCGCTGCTGAGCTCCGATGCGCTGACCGTCGACAGCGAAATCCAGGTGCTGATGTCGCGCGAAGTGACCGCGAGCGCGGCCCGGGTTCTCGGGCTCGGCGCGGAAACCGAGGAAGTGGCCGAAGAACCCGGCGCCTTGCAGCGGCTGATGGAGTGGTTCCGGCCGCAGGCCGACGTCGAAACCGCCGAGGATGTCCTCGCCGAGGACGTGCAGACGGAACGGGATTTCGAAGCGGTCCGAAAGAAGTTTGCCGAGAAGCTGTCGGTGGAGCGGACGGAGGATACCTTCGTCATCGCCCTGGAATACACCTCGCCCGACCTGGAGTTCGCCCCGGAAGCGGTGAACACGGTGATGCAGGAATACCTGCGGATCTCGGCCGAGCGGAACCTGAAGAACACCGAGAACACCCGGAACTGGCTCGCGAGCCGGCTCGACGAGGTCGCCAACGAAGTCGAGGCCGCCGAAAAGGCGGTCGCGGAGTACCGTTGGGCCAACTCGCTGCTGGCGCCCGAAGGGGAATTGCTGAGCCTGACGTCGCTGGTGGCGGCGAACCAGGATCTCATCCTCGTGGAGAACGAGATGCTGGCGCTCAAGGTCAGCGTCGAGCAGATGTCGAGCCAGATCGACGGCGGTCGGCTGGATGCGATCGACATTCCGGCCGAGGACCGCGGCCGCACGGCACTGGTCGAGTACGAGGGCCTGCTGGCGGAGCAGCTGTTCAAGGAACAGGAACTGCTCCTGCGCTACGATACGAATTCCGAAGTGCTGGAAAACAACCGCATCATCCAGGACCGCACGCGCAACCTCATCCTGACGGAATTCGGCAAGGTCCGCGACCGGATGGTGACACAGCTGCGCACGCTGGAGCTGCGCGCCGACGAAACCCGCGCCCGGATCGACGCGCTGACCGACGAATACGGGTCGGACCTGGCGAAGCTGGTCGAGCTGCGGCACCTCGAGCGGGTGGCGACGGCCAAGCGCCAGCTCTACGAGCGGCTGTCCAACGAGTTCGACCAGGCCACGCAGCTCCTGACCTACGACATCGTCGACGCGCAGGTGATCGCCTGGGCCGTGGTGCCGTCGGACAAGTCGTCGCCGAAATCCATGCAGGTGCTGGTGCTGTCGGTGTTCGCGGCGCTGGTCCTGGGCCTGTCGACCATCTTCCTGATCGAGGACCTCGACAGCCGGTTCCGGACCCCGTCCGACGTCCGCGACGAGCTCGGGCTCGACCTGATCGGCCTGATCCCGAAATTCGGCTCCGACATCAAGAAAAAGGGCGGCGCCGTCGTCCCGTCGATTCCGAAGCCGAAGCTGCTGGGCAAGTGGCGCGGGCTGCCGAAGAACACCCATTTCGCCGTGGACTACCCGGCGTCGATCACCGCCCAGACGCTCAGGGCGCTGCATGTCGAACTGTCGTTCGGCAAGAACGAGCGGCATCCGGAGAAGCGCCAGACCGTGGTCGGGTTCACCTCATCGGTTCGCGCCGAGGGCAAGACGACGACCGCGCTGAACTTCGCCACCTTCCTTGCGGCGCGCGGCGAGTCGGTCGTCCTGCTCGACCTCGATTTCCTGGCCTTCAACATGTCGCGCCAGCTGCGGCCCGCCCTGGCCCACGAAAACAAGCTCATGGAACTGATCGCCGGTCCGGCCGAGGTTGCGCCGTCGCTCGAACCGGTGCCGGCCTTCCCCAACCTCTACTTCGTCGGCGCGGTGTCGCAGCAACCCGTCGGGGCGCCCACGCCCCGGGAGCTGGAAGCGCTCAATCGGGTGATCGAGGTGCTCCGCGAGCAGTTCGACATGGTGATCGTCGACCTGCCACCCCTGCGCGGTGTCAGCGAATCGCAGCTGCTGGCGAATCTCTGCGACAAGGTCGTGTTCCTCATCGACTGGACCAAGACCCCCAAAGGGGTTGCCGCGAGCGCCCTGCGGCACTGGAAACGGCCCAAGGGCAAGATCATCGGCGCGCTTTTTACCAAGGCGAGACTTCGCAATTACGAATCCTTCAACAAGAACGAAATTCACGACTACTACGGCTGACGCAGGCGGCATCCGCGCCGCGATGTGCGGCAAGGCTCGCAGGCACGGAGCGGCGCAGGCGTGCTGCAGCCCCGGTAGGACGATGACCCGGTCGGCAGGCGCAGTGAAACAGCGGCGGCCCTCTGCCGGCGTGCCGCTGGGCCGGGATCGGCTGCGGCGGATGGACACGGGGAGGGTCGGGCATGGCGCGTAAGGCCCCCTTCCTAGAACGCACCTCGCGGCGTGCCGCGATCATGTCCGGTCGCGGCCTGAAAACCTTCACCGGCTCGCGGCCGAAGCATCGCAGCGTGTTCCTTCATATGCCCAAATGCGGCGGCACGTCCCTGTCGGAGGCGATGTACGCGACGGTTCCGTTCTACGAACGGATCGGCGTCATCGACGCGATCGCGACGCGACGTGCGGCCGGGATCGTGCATTTCGACCGGGACGACCCTTGGGTCTGTCACGAAGATCTCGAAAACGGCCAGAAGGTCTTCGACCTGCGCGAGCAGATGCTGCTGCAGCACATGGCCTGGGATACGATGCTGATCCATGGCCACGTGCTGTGGTCGGAGCGGGCCGAAGCGCATTTCGGCGACCTCTACAAGCTCGTGACCTTGCTGCGCGATCCGGTCGAGCGGACCGTGTCGAACATGCGCATGGCGCAAAGGGCCGGGTTGGTCGGCGACGATCCGGAGGCTTACCTCCGGTCGGATGTGGCGCGGCGGCAGGCGCGTGTCTTCCTGCGCTATCTCGCGGGCCGCAACGACATCGCCGAGGGCGATCTGGCCGACGCGACGGCGCTGGCGACGCAACGTCTGGAGAAATTCGCGGTGGTCGGGTTCCTCGACCGGTTCGAGGCGTTCAATGCGCGCTACCGCGAGATCTTCGGTGTGCGCCTGGCGATGCGCCGGCTCAATGCCGCGCCGGACCAGATGCCGGATCTGGACGAGACCTTCCTGGACAGGATCCGCGCCCTCTGCGCGCCCGATATCGAGATCTACGAGGCGGCGCTGGAGCGGGCTGCGCGCGCGGGCGCCTAGGGCCGCCAACCGCGCGGGAGCGCAGGCGCTGGCCTGCGGCGCCGGGCGCGCGCGCCGTCAGGCGGCGCTCAGAGGCCAGTGCGCGCGAAGACGACACCGATGGTCTGGAGCAGGATCCGGATATCGAACACAAACCCGACCTTGCGGTAATAGTCGGCGTCCATCTGGACCCGCGCGTCGTAGCTGACGTCGTTGCGCCCCGACACCTGCCACACGCCGGTGATCCCGGGGCGCAGCGACAGATAGACCACCTTCATCCCGTGGTATCTTTCGAGTTCCGGCGCGGTCACGGGGCGCGGGCCGATCAGGCTCATCTCGCCCCTGAGCACGTTCCAGATCTGCGGCAACTCGTCCAGCGAGGTCTTGCGCAGGAAATTCCCGAACCGGGTAATGCGGGGGTCTTCGCGCAATTTGTGGTCGCGTTCCCATTCGGCCCGGGCCATAGGGTTCTCCTGCAGCAGGCGGTCGAGCTTTTGCTGGGCATCGGGAACCATCGTGCGGAGTTTCCAGCAATGGAAGCTCACCCCGTTGCGCCCGACCCGCTGGTGGCCGAAAAACCCCGGGCCGCCATCCAGCCGGACGCCGATATACAGCGCCGCGATCACCGGGGCCAGAATCGGGATCAGGAGCATGGACAGGATCAGATCGACGGCGCGCTTCGCCCGTTGGCGATAAAAGCGCGCGTTGATATAGGACATGCCGCCTGCGTCATCCCGACGTACCGGGCCCGAAATCGTTCTTGTATCAGCCATCGCACAACCCCCGACGCACTGTTCTCTCTACACGCCGCCCGAGCCTCACATCCCCGGACAGGTCGTATTTCTCGAGGTCTGCAGCACGCTTCAAGCGCGTATCTGCGATAGGTCCGGTTCAGAAGCACCCGTTGCGTGGGCGGCGATCAACGGTTCCGGCATAATACCATTCGCGTGCATCGCACGTGCCATAAAATCCGACTGAAATACCACCCAACGCATAACGGAAGCCGCCTGGCGGCCCTATCAACCCCATTCTTTCGCTCACCTTGCGCCTGTGATCCCGAAGGCGTCAACCGTCGAATAGGGGCCTGTGCGCTTTCTATTCAAACCATCGCAAAGTGGCAACAAAACTGCGAAAAGCGGTTGTAAAGAGAATTGTATTAATCATGCATTTCTTTTCGGCTGCGCGAGGAAAATGAAGCGTTACAGATATTCAATTGTACTATTCAATCTGTTTTTATCAGGGCCAGGAAAGTATCGCGCGAGAGGCCTTCGAGGGTCAGGGATTGTTCATCCGTGAAGTCGACCCGGAGCAGGCCCGGCTGTTCCCGGATTCGCCAATCGGTGCGGGTGGCCAGCAGATTTGGGTGCAGCACGAGCTGGTCGCCGAGGCCGAGGCCGCGCACCCGGTCGTGCCCGGCGCCGGCGTCGATCCGGATCACGGTGTGCGACGCGTTCGGTGCGATGACGTAGAGGTCGTCGCCCGGCCCGCCGGCCAGCGTCGCGCCCGCGGCCTCGGTTTCCAGCCGGTCGTCGCCGTCGGTGCCCTTGAGTTCGAAGCCCGGGCCGCGGACGATACCGCGCTCGATGCTGTCGGGCAGGGTGTAGGACGCCCAGGTGATGAGCGTGTCGACGCCGCCGTCCGCCGCCTCGTGGATCACGGTCTCGGCGTTGCCGACCATGAACCGGTCTGGCCCCGGGGTGCCGACCATCCGCACCGGCTGGTCGCGGTCGCTGTACCAGGCGCCGTCGCGGTCGCTGGTGAGGACACCGTCGCCGTCTTCGTCGGTCTGCGGCTGGTTCGGCCGGGTGGCATCGGTCGCCCAGACATCCTGCGCGACGGGCCAGCGCGGGCGGAACTGGTCGGCGCTGAAATCCGCCACCTGGCTGTCGCGAAACACGATCGTATGGGGCCAGACGGGATCGGCCCCGCTTGGCAGCCAGACATCGGCCCCGACCTGGGTCAGGCGCGACAGGATGTCGGCACCGTCGGCAAATGGATAGCCGTCGAGGTCGATCCGGTCGTCCGGGCCGAAGCCGGAGACGATCTTCTGGTCGCGGCCGCGCACGAGATACAGCCGGTCGGCGCCGCCACTGAGCTGGATCAGGTCGAACCCGTCGCCCGGCGCGATCAGGTCGTCGCCGGGCGTGTCGACGATCCGGCTGGCGCGGGGGTCGTCCGGGTTGTCGCCCGCCCCAAGGTCGATGCTCAGCTCCGGTTCCAGGGCCCGCACGACGATCCGGCGGATGCGGAAATCGTTCCCGGGGTCGACGACGCGGTCGATTTCCTCGGGACGGGCTTGCCAGAAGCCGGCGGTGAACTGGTCGTTGGCGATCACGTACATCGGCGCCTGCACGTCGGGCGGCGTCGGTGTGCGGTAGACCTCCTGCAGGGTCTCGCGCGTGGTGCCGAAGTAGAAGATGACGGTATCGGGGGTCCAGAGCGCGGCGTAGACGTGGAAATCGTCGTAGATGTTGGCGCCGAAATCGGTCTCAGCCTCGATGACCCGGTGGAAATTGTAGATCGAGCGCCCGGCGCGCTGCCGCTCGGTGGGCTGGTCGCCCTCCTCCGGCGCGGCATGGGGGTTGACGATGTCGGTCTCCAGGGTCGGGTCGCCCTCGGCATCGAGCGCGTCGAAGAAGACGGCCGTGTTGAAGGTGCCGTCCTTGTTGGTCGGTTTGTCGAGGCCGGCGCCGTAGGCCTCCATGACGTCGATCTCCGGTGGCCAGCCCCGGCCGGCGAAGGTCAGCCAGAATGCGGGCCAGCGGCCCTTGCCGCGCGGCACGCGGGCCTCGATCTCGAAATAGCCGTAGGTCTGCGACCAGGTCTGCACCGTCGAGATCCGGCCGACCCCATAGAGAATGTCCGCGGCGCGGTCGCCCTGTCCGGTCAGGGTCATGTATTCGCGCAGCGCCGGCAGAACCGCCTCCGGCAGTTTCGCGGTGCGCAACGACAGCCCGTCCTCGGTGGCCACGTGCAACGGCGGCAACAGGGCGTCGGCCGCCTCGCCGAGCACGCCGTGGTCGAGGAAGACGGCCTCGGTCGCGTTGGTCATGAGACGCCCGCTGCGCCCGGAGGTGGACCACAGGCCCGAGCGGCCGTCATAGCGGTCGAGCGGCCCGTCGAAGGTCTCGTCGATGATGGGGATCGTGCCGCTCAGGTCCGGTTGCGGCAGGGCCGCGCCAGGGATCAGCAGCAACAGGAGAATCAGGAACACATTCGGCATGCGGGGGACCCATCCCGGATACGGCGGATCGCGATCCGCGGTGGAAATCGACGCCTCACCCTTACCACCCGTCCGCAATCGCGTCGATGTCTTGAAACCGGCGGGGCGCGCGTCGGTTCGTCCGGGGAGGCAGGGACCGGGCGGATCTTGCCGCCGAACGAGCGCCTGCAGATGAAACCTCGCTGGCCCAAAAGGAGTCAAACTCTTACCACAGAGTGCCGATACACAGTGTTTCCAAGAGCGGCGCGATCATGGACGGTATGCGGACGTAAAGTGGCTTGCATTATCCCGATTCCAGATGCGATTCCCTGCGCGAATACGCAACTTCTTCGCGAATTCCTTGGTGCATTTCGTGGCAGGGCGCCGTATTTCATCGTCAGTCTCGCAAATCGGCACGATGTATTGGGGTCTTGCCGTTCCGGACACGATACGGAAAGGTTCTGCCGTGGGATCTCTTGAAAAGATGAGTGCGAAAATCGGTTTGGATATTTCATCTCTTCTCGCCACCATTGTAGCTGGCAACCCGGACGGCATTGCCGTCGCAGACGCTTCGGGCAAAGCGAGTTATTCCGAGCTCGACCGCTGGTCGAACGCGCTCGCCAATCGCATCAACGAAACGGTGGGCGACGAACCGCGGGTCTGCCTGTTGGTTTCCGGGTTCGACCGCGAGGGGATCGCCGGTTTCATAGGTATCCTGAAGACGCCGCAGATCCTGGTCACGCTCGACAGCGAGATCCCGCCGGCCAACATCGCCGAGATTGCGCGGCAGCTCGATGCCGGGCTCTGCGTCTACTCCGCTTCGGGCGCCGCGGCGGTGAAAGCGGCCGGGCTGTCGATCCCGTCGCTGCCCATTGGCGATCTGCCGGCCGGCCCGGTGCCGGTCCCGCCGGTGCTGTCCGATCTGTCCCGCGTCGCCACCTACAAACGCTCGTCCGGCTCGACCGGCGGGGCCAAGTCTGCGGCCCACACCGTGGAAGGCCTGCTCGGCGACGCGATCCCGGGGGCGAAGATCCTGGAACTCACGCCGGGCGCCAAGCTCTCGGTGGTCTCCACCTTCGACGCGGCGCTCACCAGCGCGGCGACGCTGCGCACGATCCTGTCGGGGGCCACGCTGCTGCCGGTGGACCTGCGCTTCGAGACCCCGCCGAAAGCCGCCGCCCGATTGATCGACGCCGGGCTCACCCATGTCTACTGCACGCCCACCGCGATCCGGCTCCTGTGCAGCGGTCTGCCCGAGGGCGGCATCTTCCCCGAACTGCGCTCGATCCTGCTCGGCGGCGAAAAGACCACGAAGGCCGACGTGCGCCTGCTCGCGCAGTCGACCCCGCCCGACGCGCACCTGCGCGCCACCTTCGCCTCGACCGAGACCCAGCTCGTGGCCCATACCACGGTGCCCTTGACCGGCGACGTCCAGCCCGAGGATTTCGCCGACATGGCTCTTGTCGACGGCGTGACCATCGACATTCTCGCCGAAGACGGCAGCCGCAAGGCCGCGGGTGAGATCGGCCGGGTGCAGGTAACCTCGAAGATGATTACGCTGGGCTACCAGGGCGATGTCGACCCGGCACAGGCGGCCAAGGTCACCCGCAACCCCGACGGCACCCGGTCCTACATGACCGACGATATGGGCTACCTCACTCCTGATGGCCGGATCGTGCTGACCTCGCGCGCCGGCCGCGAGATCAAGATCCGCGGCCGGCGGGTCGACCTCGGCGAGCTGGAAGCCTGGCTCGTCCGCCAGGACGACATTGCCGAGGCCGCGGCTGTGGTCCAGCCGCTCGGACCCGACGGCAGCCCGCGGCTGACCGTCTTCATCAAGGCCGACAGCGGGTTCGAAAGTACGTCGGCGCTGCGCAAGCGGATGCAGGCCGAGCTGGTCGCGCCGATGCAGCCGACGGCGATCGTGCTGCGCGACGAGCTGCCGCGCACACCGAACCAGAAGATCGACCGCCGGGCGCTGGAAAGCGACCTTTCGCATCTCGAGGCGCGCGGCGGCGAGGCCTTCGACGCCAGCGGGCTGCTCGGCGAGGTCGCCAAGATCTGGACGACGGTTCTCAGCCGTCCGGTCGGCGGACCCGACACCGATTTCTTCGATCTCGGCGGCGACAGCATTTCGGCCACGGTTGCGGCCCTGGTGATGGAAGAAAAACTCGGTTTCCCGGTCGATTCGGGATTCGTCTACCGCTACCCGGTGCTGTCGGAACAGGTCGCGCAGCTGGAAAAGGTCGGGCGGGAGGGTAGCAGCTTTCCGGACCGGCTGCTGGTGCCGCTGACCCGGCCGTCCGACCTGCCCGCGGGCGGAGGCGCAGCCCGGTCGCGGGCGTTCCTGATCCCGGGCGCCTACGGCGTCGTGCTGCCCTTCGCCCCACTGGCCGCGGAGCTCGCGCCGGACTGGGAGCTCGTGGGGATCCTGCATCCCGACCTGTTCAAGGCCGAGCCCAAGCTGCATTCCGTCGAGGCGACGGCCGAGCGCATGTACCGTGCCGTCACCGCGATCCAGCCGCGTGGTCCGTATTACCTGATCGGCTATTCCTTCGGCGGCGCGGTGGCGCATGAGCTGGGTCGGCGCCTGACCCTGGCCGGGGAGCAGGCCGCGACGGTGATCCTGGATGCGCAGGTGCCCAACCTGATGACCGCGCTGGGCAAGATCAACGAGGCGCGACGCGGGTTCAAGAAGTGGCTCAACCGGCATCTCGACCGGCCCGAAACCCATCCCGACGAGCTGGTTCCCTTCCGCAACCTGGGGATGCAGTTTCCGTCGACCACCAAGGAGGAGACCCTGCCGTTTTCCTATGCCCGGGCGTCGCGGATTCTCTCCAGGTATCGGCCGGGACGCACCACCGCGCCGATGATCCTGGTCAAGGCGACCGAGGCGCGCAGCCGGCTCGATACCGAAGATCTCGGTTGGGGCCGGGTCGCGCCCCTGGAGCAGATCGTCCTGACGCCGGGCCTGCACCGCGATTTCTTCCTCGAGCCCTACCTGAAGCCCTTCGCCAAGACGATCGGCAACAGCCTGGGGCAGCTCGAAACCCGGATCGGCCAGCGTCAGGTCGTGTCCGAGACGCAGCGCAGGTAGCGGCAGGCCTGACGGGTCAGGGCGCAATACCCGTCCGCGTTCGGGTGCAGCCCATCGTTGGTCCAGGTTCCGTCAACGCCCGGATCGTGCTGCGGCGGGGGCAGGAACGTGCAGTTCGCCATCGCCGCACAGGTCGCGTTGATCCGGTCGTTGAGCGCGACCCGGACCGCCTCGTGCTCCGCGCTCCAGTCTTCCCGCGTCACCGGCAATACGGCGCGCCAGTAGAGCTGCTCGGCGCGACCGAAGAGATCGGCGAGTTGCGCCACGTAGTCCGGGATATCGCCCGGATCGAGGCCTCTCAGGGCATCGTTGACGCCGATGGCGACGTACCAGGTGGGGATGAGCGCGACCGTTTCCGCGTCGGTTCGGGCCAGCAGCCCGAGCATCGTGTCGCCGCTGATGCCGAGGTTGATGGACCGGGGCACGGCGGCACTGGTGAGCCAGCCCTCAACGGTCGAATCGCCGGTAAAGGCGATCCGCACGTCGGCCCCGGCGGCGACCTGCGCGATCAGGTGTTTCTGGAAGGCGGACTGGGACCGGTAGCGCCGGTTGTCGGTGACCGGTGACAGATCGCCGCTCAGCTTGCGGATCGCCTTGCTCCAGTAGTCCTCCCTTGTGGCAATGACGGCAACGAGCGCCAGCAGGAGGATGTTCGCCGCCACAAGGCTCATGATCTTGCTGTGCTGTCGCATGTGGGTCTGGACCGATCTTCCTGGGGCGCGGCCGGCGGGACGTGATGCCTGGCCCGGGTTCTGGATGCTGGCGGTCGCGGCGGCGCGGACCGACCGGTAGCGTGTTCGACAAGGTTTCGGATCGGCCCAGGCGGGCCGGCTGCGCAGTGCGTTCGGTACGGCCGGGCTAGCCAGCCGTCGGCCGCCAGGAGTCCGATTTCGGGAAATGTCTCGGGATTCTCGTTACCACCGGCTCCATAGTCCCCGCACTCCGGTCGGCCTTCAAGCGCGGATTGCTGCCGTTCGACCGGTCGGCAGCGGACCGCCTGCCCGCGATGGGGGGTGTCGGAAGGTGATCTTCCGAGATGAGGCGCCGCGCGCGAACGGCCGGTCTGGACCGCCCTCAGGAGAGGGGGTCGACCCAGCCGCCCTTGGGCGCGAAATCCTGCATCGCCGCGCCCGGTCCCCAGCTTCCGGGGGCGTAGGACGCGGGTGTGCCGCGGGGTCCGAGCACCGGCTCGACGATCCGCCAGGCGAGCTCCGCGGCGTCTTCACGGGTGAACAGCTCGCGCCGGCCCGCCATGGCGTCGCCGATCAGCCGCTCGTAGGGCGTCATGTCGCCGATGCCGTCGTCGACCGCGGCAAGCTCCACCGCCTCGCCGGCCATCTCCTCGCCCGCCGCCTTGCGCCGCGCGCCGAGACCGATCGCTATATCGGGCCCGAGCCGGAAGCGCACGTAATTGCCCGCGGCGCCGTCGACCCCGTCGAACACGTCGAGGGGCGGGCGGCGGAAGCGCACGATGACCTCGGTCGCATGGACCGGCAGCTGTTTGCCCGCGCGGATGTAGAACGGCACGCCGGACCAGCGCCAGGTCTCGACCGCGAACCTTACCGCGGCGAAGGTTTCCACCTGCGAGTCGGGCGCCACGCCGGGCTCGTCACGGTAGCCCGCGAACTGCCCGCGCCGCACGTCCGCCTCGCGCAGCGGCCGGATCGCCTTGAGCACCTGCACCTTTTCGTCGACGAGGTCGGAGGCCGAACCGCTCACCGGCGGTTCCATTGCGAGCAGCAGGAGCACGTTGACGAGGTGGTTCTGGATCACGTCGCGGATGCAGCCGACCTCCTCGTAGAACCGGCCGCGGCCCTCGACGCCGAAATCCTCCGCCATGGTGATCTGCACGCTCTCGACATGGGTGCGGTTCCAGACCGGTTCGAGAAAGCTGTTGGCGAAGCGGAAATAGAGCAGGTTCTGGATCGCCTCCTTGCCGAGGTAGTGGTCGATGCGGAAGATCGAGTCTTCGGGAAAGGTGCCGCGCAGGGTCGCGTTGAGGGCGCGGGCGGAAGCAAGGTCGCGGCCGAAGGGCTTTTCGACCATCAGCCGGGCGCCCTCGGCGAGGCCGGCATCGTCGAGCCCCTTGACCACGGTCGCAAACAGCGAGGGCGGGATCGCGAGGTAGAAGAGCGGGTGCGCGGCGGTGCCGAGCGCCGCCTTGAGACCGGCGAAACACCCCGGCTCGCGGTAGTCGCCCGAGACATAGCGCAACCGCGCCGCGAGCCGGTCGAAGGTGGCGTCGTCGACCGTGCCGAGATGGGCGGCGATCCCGTCGCGGGCGCGCGCGGCGAGCTTTTCGGCGCTCCAGTCGTCGAGCGCCACGCCGATCACCGGGGCCTTGAGATGACCGCGCGCTTCCATCCGGTAGAGCGCCGGAAAGATCATCTTGTGGGCCAGGTCGCCGGTGGCGCCGAACACCACCAGCGCGTCGGAGCGCGGGTCGGTCATCCCTTGCTCTCCGGTTTCTCGTAGTGGCCGCCGAAGCCGTAGCGCATCGCCGAGAGCACCTTGCCGGCAAACTCGGCATTGCCGCGCGAGGTGAAGCGTTCGAACAGCGCCGACGACAGCACCGGCGCCGGTACGCCGGTCTCGATCGCCGCCTGCAGGGTCCAGCGGCCCTCGCCGGAATCGGAGACCCGGCCGTCGAAGCGGGCGAGGTCGCGGTCGTCCTTGAGCGCCGCGGCGGTGAGGTCGAGCAGCCAGGAACTGATCACCGAGCCATGGCGCCAGACCTCGGCGACGGCGGCGAGATCGAGGTCGAAACGGTAGTATTCCGGGTTGGCGAGCGGCGTGGTCTCGGCATCCTCGTCGCGGGTGAGATTGCCGGCGTTGGCCGCTTTCAGCACGTTCATCCCCTCGGCGTAGGCCGCCATCACCCCGTATTCGATCCCGTTATGCACCATCTTGACGAAATGCCCGGCCCCGGTCGGCCCGCAATGCAGATAACCCGCCGGCGCGGTCCCGAGGCTCGGGTCGTTCTCCGACTGCAAATCGCGGCCCGGCGCCAGGGCGGCGAAGATCAGATCGAGCCGCCGCACCGCTTCCACCGGCCCGCCGATCATCAGGCTGTAGCCGCGTTCGAGCCCCCAGACCCCGCCCGAGGTGCCGGCGTCGATCACGTCGATGCCGGCGGGGGCGAGTTCGGCGGCAAGGTCCATCGCGTCGCGGTAGTTGGAATTCCCGCCGTCGATCAGCGCGTCGCCGGGCGAAAGCTTCGCAGCGAGTTCGCGCGCCACCCGCGGCGTGATCGCGGCCGGCAGCATCAGCCAGACGGCCCGGGGCGGCTTGAGCGCGGCAATGAGCGCGTCGAGGCTGTCGACCCCGCGCGCGCCGTCCTTCGCCAGCGCGGCGACGGTGTCGGCATTGACGTCATAGGCCACCACCTCGTGTCCCGCCCGCATCAGCCGGCGCGACATGTCCCCGCCCATGCGGCCCAATCCGATCATACCCAGTTGCATCGTCTCATCCTTTCGCGTGCATGTGCGCCCGTGTGTTTCAGTCAACGGCCAGCGTCACTTCGAAGTTCCGTCCTTCCCAGCTTTCGGCTGCCGTCCAGAACAGAGTGAAGGCCAGGGGCGCGCCAGGCACCAGAGCGTGGGTGGCGAGGTCAACCACATGTGACCCGAACCCGGTCGGCCGGGTGGCGCTGTCCGTCCAGCTGGCCCAGCCGTCGGTGCTCCAGCGCACGTTTGCCGGTGCCGCCAGTTCGAGCCGCAGGCGTTTGCCGGGCGGGATCCGGGAAATCTGGTTGTCGAACCGCCAGATCCGGATCTCGACCCGGTCCGGCCTTCGATGTAGCGCTTGCGGCCCTGCGGCGGCATGTCGAACACCGCGCCGTCGGCGAGCGAGCGCAGCAGCTTCAGGTGTTCGGAATGCGCCCAGACCAGCGGCATGGCGCTGCCCGCGGGCCGGCCGCGCCAGGAGCTCACGCTCGGGGATGTCGCCCGCGTCCCAGCTCTGTTCCGGCAGCATACCGCCATCGCCGGCCGAGGCCTCGAGCGTGGCGCAGAGTGCCTGCGCCGCCGCGCGCCGGCCGGCGGCCAGCTCGTAATGCGCGCGTTCGCCGGCGAGCAGCGGCCAGGCGCGGCCGATGCCGGTGCCGTCGAACGGGCCGCCACCCGCCTGCTCGCCGTAGCCGTCGGCGGTGTAGCGGTACCAGAGCGGCCCCTGCGGCAGCTCGACCTTCAGCGCGTGGTCGATCGCCCGCACGGTGTCGACGATATGCGGGTCGTCAGGGGCGCGCAGGCCGAAGCGCACCAGCGCCAGCGCATCGGGCGACAGCACGTCCTCGCTGGGCAGAAGGGCGCGGTCCGGCGGCCGGTTCCGGATCAGCGTCTCGCCGTTGCCGGCCGCGGCGCGGTCGGTCGCGAGGCCCGCGGCGATGCGGACGTAGTAGCCCGACACGCCGGCGACGCGGCACAGGTGCGGGTCGCCGGCAAAGGTCCATTGCTCGATCTGATCGTTCCAGCAATCCGCCGTCTCGCGCAGGTGGGTGGCGTCGGCGCCGCGCCCGGCGGCGTCGAGCAGGTCGGCGGCCGCCAGCAGCGCCGCGATCTCGACGGCGAGGGTGAAGGGGCTGTAGCCGGCATCCTCCTCCCAGCGGTCCTGCGCCGTGGCGGGGCCGTTCATCAGAACGAAGCCGGCGGCGCGGGTGACCATGCCCAGATACCGGTCGAGGCCGCCATCGCCGAGGTGGCCGTGGCGGTGGAGCATCTCGGCGAGCAGGATCGGAAAGGCGACCTCGTCCATCTGCACCCCGCCCCAGTAGGGCCTTCCGTCGAGCCACATGTTCTGCGCCCATCGGCCAGAAGGGGCCTGGGTCTGGCGGAGATAGTCGAGGATGTTAAGCGCCTCGCCCGCGTCGCCGATGGCGAGGAAACCGCCGGCGGTCTCGACCAGGTCGCGGGGCCAGACCAGGTGATAACCGCCGAGGTCGCCGTCGCCCTTGGAAAAGCCCCAGGGGATCGACAGGCTGGCGACGACCGCGCCGGGGCGGTCGACGGCGCGGTGCGTGGCGAGCACCGCGGCGGAGGTGCGGTAGGGCGCGGGATCGGCGCCGTTGCGGTCGAGCGGGTGCAGCCCCGCCTGCCAGCTTCGCCAACCGGTGACATAGGCGTCCCAGGCGCGGTCGAAGCCGGCGTCGAGGCTCGCGCGGGCGCGCTCGGCGGCCTCGATCTCGGTCTGGCCGAAGGCGAGGGCGAGGACGGTGCCGTCGCCCGCCGCGCCGATGTCGATCTCGCCCACGAGGGCGACGTTGCCACCGTCGGCGCGGGCATGGCGCGGGGCGATCTCGCCGGCCCGGGCGAGCTGCTGCCAGCCGTCGGAGCTGCCGACGAACCCGGCCGAGGCCGCGCGCCAGGGCCTTGAGGCGGCAAGCGCGAGGTAGCGCGACTTGCCGGTGGCAAACAGCATCTCACGGCCGTCGTAGCGGCCGATCCAGGCGGAATTGCCCATGCCGGCATTGACCAGGTGCGGGGCGAGCAGGGCGTGAACCCGGAACGCGTCCGGGTGCCCGTCGAGCGCCGTGAGCCGGATCCGTTGCAGGATGCAGGGCCGATCCGGGTCGGCGATCACCTGCTTGTCGATCCGGTAGCGTCCGTCGCGGGCGGTGTTGACGATGCGATAGGCGGGCACGCCGGGCTCGACCGGCCGGGTCTCGCTGTCGCAGTCGCGTTTCTCTTCCGAGAAGTAGCCGCCCGACGCGGTGACGACGAGGCCGAAATCGCGGGTGCAGGCACTGTCGACGCGGGGGTAGTAGATCTCGTTGAGGATGCCGTGGGAGAGCGTGAACCAGACCGGCGAGGCGGCGGACAGCGCGGTGCCGACGCCGTTCTTGGCGCTCGACGTCCAGCGCGCGTCGATGCCGGGCGCCCCGGGGGCGCTGTCGTGGATGGGCGGGGCGATACCGGGGGAATGCATTGTGCGGCTCCGTCAACTGCTGGGGCTCACGGTCGCATGACCTGCCGACGGTCGGCTTGCCTGCAGGATACTTTCCTGTAAGGCGCGGCTTCCGTCCCGGTTTCGGGTCCTTGCACGGGCGATCCGGGGACCGCCCGTGCAGGCTTGCTGTGGTCTAGGCCGGTTGGTCGGGCCGGGTGCCGAGCGCCACGGTCACGTCCATCGGCTGGTTGGCCCGGAGCAGGCCGAGCGTGACGGTGCTGCCCGGCGCTTGCAGCGCGATGGCGCGGCTGAGCTCCGCGGGCGTCGCGACCTCGGTGCCGTTCACCGAGAGCACGATGTCGCCGCGCTTCAGCTCGGCCTTCTCGGCCGGGGTGTCGGCGGTAACTGACGAGATCAGCACGCCCTCGGGCCGCTCCATGCCGAGCGCCGCCGCGGTGTCCTCGCTCACCGGCTGGATGGCCACGCCAAGCCAGCCGCGCGAGACATGGCCGTCGGCCTCGAGATCGGCGATCACCTGGTTGGCGATGTTGGCCGGGATCGCGAAGCCGATGCCCACCGAGCCGCCGCTGGGCGACAGGATCGCGGTGTTGATGCCCACGACCTTGCCGTCGGTCGAGAACAGCGGCCCGCCGGAATTGCCCATGTTGATCGCCGCGTCGGTCTGGATGAAATTGTCGTAGGGCCCATTGTGGATGTCGCGGCCGAGCGCCGAGATGATCCCCGATGTGACCGAATTGCCGAGCCCGAAGGGGTTGCCGATCGCCACCACGTCCTCGCCGACCTGCAGCGCGTCGGAATCGCCGAAGCTCACGGTCGGAAGGTCGGAAACGCCCTCGATCTTCACCAGCGCGAGGTCGGTCGAGCTGTCGGTGCCGATCACGCTGGCGTCGAAGCTGCGGCCGTCTTCCAGCGTGACCTTCACGTTGCGCGCATCCTCGACCACATGGGCGTTGGTCACGATCAGCCCGTCCGGGTCGATCACGAAGCCGGTGCCGAGGCCCGACACGGTGCCGGGCTGGCCCTCCGACCCGCTGCCATCGCCGAACTGTTCGCCGAAGAAGCGCTGGAACGGGAAGTCGTGCGGCATCTGCTGGTCGTCGAAGCGGACGGCGCCGGCGGTCTTCTCGACCTCGACATAGACCACGGCCGGCGACACCTCCTTGACCAGATCGACATAGCCGCCCGCCGGGGTCGCGGCGAGGGCGGCGGCGGGCCAGACGGTCGGCGCGGTCACGGCGATGCCAGCGGCGGCGAGCATCGTGGCGGTCACGGCGCTGCGCAGGAAGGAAGGTCTGCGGGGTTTGTGCATTCTGTCATCTCCTTGAAGCTTTCCGCCCCGGCGCGGTGGCGGGGGCGGTGATGGCACGAAGATGGCGGCGCGATCCGACAGCGAGACCTCGGGGAGATTGCATCGCGGTCGGATTTCTCACGATCGGGTGAGCGGCGGATTGCGGATTTGTAATCCCGTCGCCAGTTACCTGCCAGCACCGTGCCGGAGATTGCGTGCAATCTCGAACAAACTTGAAATTGCCGGGCCACGCGGCCGGCAAGAAAGAACAGACGTGAAGATCTTGCTTGTCGAAGACGACCCGACCACCGCCGATTTCATCGCCCGGGGCCTGCGCGAAGACGGCCATTCCATCGACCATCTGTCGAACGGCCGCGACGGGTTGGTGCAGGCGATCGACGGCAGCTACGACGTGTCGATCGTCGACCGCATGCTGCCGGGGCTCGACGGGCTGTCGCTGGTTCGCGCGGTGCGTGCCGCCGGCGTGCCGACGCCGATCATCTTTCTCACCGCCGTCGGCGAGGTGGACGACCGGATCGAGGGCTCAACGCCGGCGCCGACGACTACCTGACCAAGCCCTTCGCCTTCGGCGAGCTGAGCGCACGGATCGCGGCGCTGGCCCGGCGTCCGCGGACCGCGGCGGCCGAGACGGTGCTGACGGCGGGCGACCTCACGATGGACCTCATCACCCGCAAGGTCACGCGGGCCGGGCAGGAGATCGACCTGCTGCCGCGGGAATACCACCTGCTCGAGTTCCTCCTGCGCCGCAAGGGCCGGGTGCAGACCCGGACCATGCTGCTCGAAGGGTGTGGGACCTCAGTTTCGACCCCCAGACCAACGTCGTCGAAACCCATATCAGCCGGCTGCGCAACAAGGTCGACAAGCCCTTCGACCGCGAGCTGATCCACACGGTGCGCGGCGCGGGCTACCGGCTCGATGGTTGAGGCGGGCGGGGATCAGGCGGTGCGGCGCCGCTCCGGCTTCGGCCGGATCGTGGGCTCCACGCCGGTCCGCCAGGCCTTCATCCTGTGGGCCATGGTGTTCACCATCCTGCTCACCACCCTCGGTATCGCCTACGCCACCTTGCGCGCTTCCGCCGAAACGGCGATCCACGCCAATCTCGAACAGCGCGCCGCCGGCTTCCAGGTCGCGGCCAGCCCAGAGGCGATGCAGGTGCTGGTGGGCGCCGAGGCGCGGGCGGTCGATCCCGGGCAGCGGGCGATCGTCTATGTCGCACCGGACGGACGGCAGACCGGCAATGCCAAGGTGGTGTTCGACGGGACTGCGATCCGGCTCGACCCGGCGCCGCGCGGCCGGCCGCTCGGCACCGACGGCTATGTGCCGATCTCGATGAACGTGGCCGGCGGCCTCCTGGTGATCGCCGAAAGCCGGGCCCAGATCGCCGAGCTCGGCCGGACGTTCCTGGCGATCCTCGTCTTCAGCTTCGTGCCGAGCCTCGCCGTCACCGCGGCCTATGGCGGGTTCGCCGCCTGGCGCACCGGGCGGCGCGTCCGGGCGCTCGAAACCGCTTTGCAGGGTCTGACCGCCGGGCAGCTAGACACGCGGGTCGAGATGACCGGGCGCGATGATCTGTCCCGGATCGCCGACCGGCTCAACGCGATGGCCGCGGCGCATCAGGACACGATCGCGGCGCTGAAACAGGTCTCGGCCGATATCGCGCATGATCTCAGGACCCCGCTGCAACGGATCGCGGCGCTGTTGAGCGACCTCACCGGCCGGCTGCCGGAAGACAGCGCCGAGGCGGCGATTGCCCGCGACGCGACCGACCAGGCGGAGACCGCGGTGGCGGTGTTCCAGGCGCTGTTGCAGATCGCCCAGATCGAGAGCGGCAGCCCGCGGGCGCGGTTCATCCGCCTCGATCTCGCCGAGACTGCGGGCAAGATCGTCGATCTCTACCGCCCGACCACCGAGGAGCTCGGCGCGACGCTGGTGTTCGAGCCACCCGCCGCCCCGGTCTGGGTGCGCGGCGATGCGGGGCTCATCGGACAGGCGCTCTCGAACCTGATCGAGAACGCGCTGCGTCACGCCGGCCCCGCACCGACCATCACGGTCACCGTCCACGGCGACGCGGCGGGCGCGGTGCTCGCGGTCGGAGACGACGGTCCCGGGATCCCCGAAGCCGAGCGCGATCTGGTCAAAAGAAGGCTCTATCGGCTGGAACAGAGCCGCACGACGCCGGGCAACGGGCTCGGTTTAGCGCTCGCCAGCGCGGTGGCCGCGGTGCATGACGGACGGCTTGAGATCCTCGACAACCGGCCGGGCGCGCGGGTCGAGCTGCGGCTGCCGAGCGGCGGGTCCGACACCCGCGTGTGACACAATACGCCGCGCCGACGGCCATTCGCAGCCCCGGGATCGAAACTGTCGAAAACGTAATCTGCGCCGCAGGCAAAGGTGAGCTTGGGCTCCGATATTCTCCCTATCCGACGCCAAGGATGACCGGAATGGTTCCGGCCGGTTCAGCGCCGGTCAGCGCTCACCCCCGAACCGGGGGACCTGACATAGGAGACACATCATGCGCAAACTGTTCGTTCCCGCCCTCATCGTCGCCACGCTCGGCACGTCCACCTTCGCCTTCGCCGAAACCGCCGACGGCGTCATCCGGTCGATCGACCGGATGGGCGGCTACGTCACCCTCGACAGCGGGGCCAAATACGATTTCACCAACATGGCGAACCACGAGTCGGTCCTGACCAACTTCATGGTCGGCGACAGCGTGTCGATCAACTACGCGACCGAGGGCAGCGCCGCGGCCGCCAACAGCATCTCGCCGGTCACCGGCAGCCACGTGCTCACCGGCGTGATCGACCAGATCAACCCCGAAACCAACCGGGTCACCGTCTCGGGTGTCGAGTTCGACCTGTCGCAAGTGCCGGGGGTCGGCACCAAGCTCGGCGATTTCAAGAACGGCGACCGGGTGCAGGTGGCCTATGGCCTCCAGGGCGACGGGCTGACCGGCAACGCGATCTCGCCGGCGACCGGAGCCGATGACAGCATCACCGCGGCTCTGACCAAGATCGACACGATCACCGGGACGGTGACGCTGAAGGGCGGGCTCCAGGTGAAGTTCGAAGACACCGCGCTGCGCTCCAAGCTCGCCGACTTCAAGGACGGCGACATGGTGAGCATCACCTACATCCACCAGGGCAGCGCACTGGTCGGCGAGAGCATCGCGCCCACCAGCTGAGCCAGACGACGCGCGACGGGAAGGGGGCTTTCGGGCCCCCTTTTCGTTTGCGTTCCGGCGGGCCGCGACGTCAATCCTTGCCGCCGGAGATCAGCGCATTGGCGTCGATGAAGGCGCGAGCGACGCCGAGGCCGCGCTGGGCGACGATGTAGTTCGGCGCCCAGTCGGGGGCGAATTTCTCCTTGAAGGTGCGCAGGCCCTCGAAATGGTAGAAGTCCTCGCCATGTTCGAAGACGAAGCCGCCGAGCCGCTGCCAGCGCGAGGCGAGGGCATGCGACGCCGAGCCCGAGAACGGCGCCGCCCCGAGGTTGAACTGCCGGAACCCTTGGGCCTTGCCCCAGAGCATGAGCTCGGCAAACAGCGCGTCCATCGCCACCTTGGGCCCGTCCGGATGGTAGCGCATGAGATCGACCGACAGCTCGACCTGCGCGCCGCGCAGCAGATTGGCGAAGGCGACGATCTCGCCGGTTTCCGGGGCGCGCAGCACGGCGGTGTCGAAATTGGCGAGATAGGCCGGGTCGAACGCGCCGATGGTGAAACCCTTTTCGCGGCCCGCCTTGTGCGCGAGCCAGGCGTCGGAGACGCGCTTCAGGTCCGGCAGGATCGCCGCGATATCGGCGGCGGGCACGATCTCGAACCGGTAGCCGTCGCGCGCCACCCGGCCGCGGGCATAACGGAAGTCCTTCATCGCCGGCCCGTCGAGGGTAAAGGCGGTGAGGCCCACCCGCGCCACCTCGCCGAACTTGACCACCTCGAACCCCATGTCGAGATAGCTCGGCACGAAGCTCTGCGAGACACCGTAGAACACCGCCTGCTTGCCCTCCCGGTCGGCGAGCTCGCGAAACTCCCACAGTAGCGCCCGCGCCGCTGCCTTCTCGCCCACCGGCTCGTTCGCCGAGACCAGCGAATGCCCGGTGTCGGCGAAGGCGAGGAAGGCACGCCCCTCGGGATCGACGAGGAAGCTCTTGTCGCCGAGGAGCGCGAGATTGGCCTGGGCGCTGGGGCTTTCGGCGACCAGCCGGCGCACCGCGTCGGGGATCGGTTCGGGCAGATGCCTGCGGCCGCGCGCGCCGATCAGCGAGTTGAGCGCGAGGGCCGCGAGCACCACGGCACCCGCCAGGCTCGCGCGCAGGAAGCGCGAGGCGTCGCCGGCCCAGGAGACCTGCCACCACAGGGCGTCGCGGTATTCGACATGCTTGAAAGCGAAGAGCCCGATCCAGGTGAGCGTGGCGAACAGCACGGCGATGGAGGCGAACCAGCCGAAGCCGAGGTGCAGGGGCGCCGCCCGGTCGACGCGATGGAACGACCCGCGGAACACGATGAGGATCGCCGCCGCGCCGGCGACGATCACGGCTTCCTCGATGTCGATCCCCTTCGCCAGCGAAGCGACGACGCCGACACCGAGCAAAATGAGCGCGGTGAGCCAGGCCCGGTAGAGGCGGCGGTAGAGCCCGCGCGCCACCACCAGGAGCAGCACGCCGGCAACGCTGCCGGCGAGATGCGAGAGCTCGACCGCACCGAGCGGCAGGACCCTGGCGAGCACGTCGAGGCGGGCACCGACCGCGGGCAGGTTGCCCGAGAGGAGCAGCACCGAGCCGGCGGCAAGCGCGACCGCGGCCGAGAGCAGCGGCACCAGCGGGCGGACGACGGAACGCACCTGCAAGATGACCGGGGTCAGTGCCCGTCGCCGGCTCACGATCTCGGCGACGGCGAGGGCAATGGCGGCGAGCACGAACGGCAAGGCGGTGTAGACCAGCCGGTACAGAACGAGCGCCGCGAGCACGTCGGCACGCCCGCCGGCGCCGAGCCCGGCGAGCAGGGTCGCTTCGAACACGCCGATCCCACCGGGCGCATGGCTCACGATGGCCAGCACGATGGCAGCGACATAGACGGCGAAGAAGCCGGCGGGGCCGATGCCGAGGTCGGCCGGCAACAGCACGTAGAGCGCAGTGGCGGAGGCCGCGATATCGACGAGCGCGGCGCCGGTGAGCGCGGCCGACTGGCCGGGGCTCGGAAGGCCGATGTCGGTGCCCAGAATATGGAGGCGCCGGGGTCCGCGCCGGAGGAACAGGAGAAAGCCCAGATAGAGCCCGAGGCCGGCGAGGCCGAGGGCGATCTCGGTCGGACCGGAGACCGGGAGCAATCCCGCCAGGCTGTGCGGAAACAGCACCAGTGCCAGGCCGAGCAGCAGCAAGAACCCGGTCCAGAGCGCGCTCCAGGCGAAACTCAGGACCGCCGCGACCGCGCCGATGTCGAGACCATAGCCGGCGTAGATCCGGTAGCGCACGGCGGTGCCGGTCAGATAGGTGAACCCGATCAGGTTCGAGATTGCCGACCCGGCGGCACCGGCGGCGGCAGCGACCGGTGCGGGCACCTTGCCGGGCGCGACCGCACGGGTCGCGAAGACGTCGTAGAGCGCGATGCCGGTGAAGGCGAGCAGGGTGAGGCCGATGGCGCGCGCGATGGCGCCCGGCCGCGCGTCGGCGAGGGCGGCGCGCAGGTCGTGCGGGTGGATCTCGTGCGACAGCCGGTGCAGCAGCCCGAGCGCGAGCGCGAAGACGACGACCGGCAGGGCGAAGCGGGTGACGGGGTGTTCGCGGAGGACCAGCCAGCGCCGGGTGCGGGGTTCAGCGGGGATGGCGGCGGTCACGGGGGACTTTCTGTAGAAACGCGATGGGCATGTTGCGAGGTCTCGGGTCCGGAAACGGGCGTGCCACAGGCGTGGCGATCGGGCCGCGGCAGTCGAGCCGTGGCGGTGGTGCCTCCGTCGTCACGCGATCCTGGACGGTGCGCGGCCGAGGGCGAGGAGCGCGATGCCGGTGGACAGGAAGTTGATCCCGAGCAGCAGCCCGAGCAGCCAGGTCGCGGTGTCCGGCCAGCCGTAGAGGACGATCAGGCCGATGACCAGCGCGGCGATGCCGCTCGCGACCATCCAGCGCCAGCCGCGCAGCCGCGCGCTGACCCGCAGCCCGTAGGCGATCGACACGATGCCCTCGGCAAGGAAACCCGCGACCACCAGCATGGTCAGCACCTCGATACCGAGGGTCGGCAGGGCGAGGAAGACGATCCCGAGGGATGCGAGCAGACCGAAGGCGACGGCGGAGAAATTCCGCTCCGGGAAGGCGCGCAGCGTGAACGACATCCACAGCCCCAGAGCGCCCCAGAACACCATCGCCGCAGCGACGAAACTGGTGGCGACGAAGGTTGCGAGTTGCGGTGCCAGCACCGAGGCCGCGCCGAGGGCGACGAAGCTCCAGCCGATCCAGCGCAGGGCGTTGACCGCGCGGGGCGGCCCTTCGCGCAGGTGAATTCCGGACGTGATCATGGTCGCTCCTCCTTCGGGTGCAGCGGCGACGCGCGGCGTCACTGTCTTCATGGTGGGGCATTCCGTCGCGAGCCTTGGACGAACCTTACAAATTCTTATGTGGTGGCCGTGGCGGGCCTGTGGGACACTGCCCGCGCCGCGCAGCCGGAGACGGTCGCCGGCGGAAGTCGAGGGTGATGCAGGTGAAGATTTTGCTCGCAGAAGACGACGCCAAGCTCGCGGCCTATGTCAGCGCCGGGCTCGAGGAGGACGGCCACAGCGTCGATCATTTTACCGACGGGCGCGACGCGCTCACCTTCGCGCTCTACAACCCCTGCGACATCGCCATCCTCGACCGGATGATGCCGGGCATGGACGGGGTTTCGGTGGTCAAGGCGCTGCGCGCGGCGGGATCGGAGATGCCGGTGCTGTTCCTCACCGGGCTCGCCGATGTCGACAACAAGGTCGAGGGGCTGTCGGCGGGGGCCGACGACTACCTCACCAAGCCGTTTCATTTCTCCGAACTGCGCGCCCGGATCGAGGTGCTCACGCGCCGCCATTCCAGCCGCGCCGAGGTGACGAAGCTCACCGTCCACGACCTCGAGCTCGACCTGCTCGCGCGCACCGCGCACCGGCAGGGCAAGACCATCGAGCTGCAGAACAAGGAATTCATGCTGCTCGAAGTGCTGATGCGCAACCCGGGGCGGGTGCTGACCCGCACGCTGCTGCTCGAACGGATCTGGAACTACAACTTCGAGCCCAATACCTCGGTGCTCGAAACCCACATGAGCCGGCTCCGGGCCAAGGTCGACAAGCCCTTCGACGTGCCGCTGATCCAGACCGTGCGCAACGCGGGCTATTCCATCCATGGACCGCGGTGACATCATTTCCGGCGCCGCCTTCAAGGCGGTGGTCCGCGCGGCGCTGGTGTTTCTCCTCGTGCTGGTGGCGATGGGGCTGATCAGCATCCGCACGATCGACCGGCTGATGACCGACCAGGTGCGGCTCCGCGTCGTTGAGATGGCCGAAAGCGTCAGCGGGATGCCGTCGGAGGGCCCGGACGAGGGGCTGGTGGAGCGGGTCGATGCGGTCATCCGCAGCGCCGCCGGCCGCACGCTCGCCTATGCCGTCTTCGATGCCGACGGCACCCGGGTCGTGGGCAATACCGACATCCGGCCCGAACACGGCGACTGGATCGAGCTGCCGGTCACGCTCGAACTTGCCCCGCATGTGACCTCCGGGCAGGCGGAGGAAAGCTACCTGCTGCACGCGATCCCGGTGGAGGACAAGACGCTCGTGGTCGGCCGCAGCACCGCCTACATCAGGCTCGCCCGGCGCGAGGCGATCCGGGGTTTCGCGGTGACGGGCTTCGTGGTCGTGCTGGCGATGCTGGCGATCGGCTACTTGCTCAGCCGCCGCAGCCTCGTCGCGCTCGAAAGCATGAGCGCCGCGCTGGACCGGGTGTCGCGCGGCGAGGTGGGGGCCCGGGTGCCGATCTCGGGCCGCAACGACCAGATCGACCGGATCGCCCGGCAGGTCAACGCCCATCTCGACCAGCTCGACGCGCTGTTCGGCCAGACAAGGCGGACCGCCACCGCGGTC
Source organism: Paracoccaceae bacterium (assembly GCA_041397205.1). Lineage (GTDB taxonomy): Bacteria > Pseudomonadota > Alphaproteobacteria > Rhodobacterales > Rhodobacteraceae > Sinisalibacter. The sequence goes on along the minus strand of JAWKXC010000011.1, from coordinate 60,855 downwards.
GCGCACGACCTGCGCCGGCCGCTCGCCCGCGCGACGCTGGGGCTCGAACGGGCGCTGTCCCGGGCCGAGGCCGGCGCGGATGCGCGGGGCGAGATCGAGCAATCGCTCGCCGATCTCGCCAGCCTGCAGTCGGTGGTCGCCTCGATCCTGCGGATCGCCCGGATCGAGAGCGGCGATGTCGGCGCCATGCGCCCGGTCGACCTGCGCGACGTGCTCGACGAGGTTGCCGAGACCTTCGCGCCCGTCGCCGAAGACGCCGCGCAGGCGCTGGTCTATGCCCGGGCCGCAGACCCGCTGATGGTCAACGGCGACCCGGAAATGCTCGCCCAGCTCGTCGTCAACCTGGTGCAGAACGCGATCACCCATGCCGGCGACGGCGCGCGGATCACGCTCGCGGCGGCGCCGGGGCACGACGGGGTAGAGCTCAGCGTCGCCGACACCGGGCCCGGCATCCCCGCAGAGCTGCGCGAACGCGTGCTGGAGCCGTTCTACCGGATGGACGACGCCCGCTCGGTGGAGGGCAACGGCATGGGGATGACGCTGGTCAAGGCCATCGCCGACCGCCACGGTGCGCGGCTCGCGCTGGAGGATGCCGTCCACCGGGAGGGCGGGCAAGGGGAAGGCAGGCAAAGGGAGGCCGGACCGGGGCTGCGGGTGCGGGTACGTTTCCCGAAGCTTGCAGTTAAGTAATCTTCGCGCCGGGCCGGTGCAGGCCGGGCCTGCGAGGATCCGGCGCGACCGCGGCACGCGGTTCCCTGGACCCCTGACATGAAAACGCTCAAGAAAGCCTTCCTGGTCTTCCTCGTCTGCCTCGTCACCCTGTGGCCGGTCACCCGCTCGCTGCTCAACGCCACCGGCATCGCCCATGCCGCGCCCGCGGCACAGTACCGGCCGCCTTTCGCCCCGCGGTGACACCGCGACCCTGCGGCGCCCGCTGGCGCGTGCCGGGAAGTGGACGCAGGACCAGGAGCCCGGCCAACGGGCCCCCGACGACCGCGACCTGCGCGCCGGTTGAGCCGCACGCGTCCGGCGCGTCGATCACCACGGCGACGGGGTCGTCGATCTCGGCGCAACACTCGTCGGACAAGTGCCACCGCCGGTCCGGGCCCGCGTCGGCTGTCTGGTGGCGGTCATATCGGATCGCCAGACGTCCTGGCATGTTGGAAACCTGGACTTGGTGCGCCATGTCCGGTGCCGTTTGTCGGCGACCGGATCATGACATGGCACGACCGCCGGTGGTTCGACCGGCGGCCATTCGGGTTCCTTAAGTTCGCGAAGCAGGCGGTCGGCGCAGAAGGTCCGGGTCGACGCCGGAGAAGTGAGCATACGTATCCGTACGGTTTGCTCGGGGGCGGCGGAGGACATCACGACCCGCACCGCGGGGCGCACGCGCGTGGAAGCAAGACACGCGCGCGCCCCGCGGCCCCGGGCGTCAGTGCACCCCGGCCGATCCGTGGCCGGAGCGCAGGGACCACATCTCGCGGAGGTCGAGATGGTGGGTAACGTGATGCAGGAAGGCGAGCGCGGCGTGGCCGATGAGGTAGGCCCAGACCAGGTTCGCGAGCCCGCGGTGCAGGGTCATGGCGGCGCCGACGAGGCCGCCAGCATCGGGATCGCCGCTGCCGAGAAAGTAGAAGGACGCACCCGACAGCGCCATCGCCGACATCAGCACGAGGCCAAGCCCGTGGACCGCCGCGGCGAAAGGCGATTGCGCGCTGAAATCGGGGAGCCGCAGGCGCCGCGCGGCCTTGATGTGTTCACGGGTGTCGGCCCAGAGCGACGTACGGCGCCGGGTAGAGAACCACGGGAACAGCAGGCCGAGCGAGGTCCCGGCGCTGCGCGTCACCATGGCGACCCAGAACAGGAAGGCGAAGCCGAGGGCGATGAGCCCGGCATATTCGTGGATCTCGAAGGCGACGTTGCTGGTATGGCCGTGTTCTGCGGGCTGCATCACCAGGCTTGTGCCCAGTTGGCTCACAACCGCGAGGGCAAGGCCGATATGGGCGATCCGGGTGGCAAGCCCGTGCTTTTCGGGGGTGAAACTCTGGGACATCGGAGGCGCCTTTCGCGCGGGGAGGGAAACCATGCTGGCTGTCTACCGGGCCGACCCCACCTGCGCCTGACCCGAAGCCTACGAATTTGTAACCTTGCGCCGGGTTCGCGGTCACGTCGTCGCCGGGTAGAGCGGCGGCAGCGCCGTGCCGCGCCTGGCCCCGCGGCGCAGGTTCCGGTCGGCGGCCCGGAGCGCCGCGACGAGGCCGCGCAGGTCCGGGTTGGTGTCCGTCCGCCCGAACGCCGCCGCCTCGAGATCCGTACAGCGCGGCGCCGAGCGCCGGGAACCGCGCCGCCACGGTGTCGGGGGTGAGCCCGGCCCAGCGAATCCAGTCGAGCGCGGCGCCGCGGGTGCCGGCCGCATCCCCATGCCGCGCGGCGCGCCGGGCGCGGGCCAGGGCCGCCTTGCGGCGGGCGGCGGCCACCAACGCCGGTCCGGCCGCGGGCTGCGGTTTCGTCCCGTTCCGCCTTGCCCGCAGCGCCATCGCGGCGACGAGGCCCAGCGCGAGTGCAACCAGCCCGCAACCTGCGATCAGTCCGGTCGTCATCCAGTTCTCATCGGCAGGAGTCGCTACATCTGGCGCGACCGCGGGCGCAACGGCGGCTGCAGACTGCGCCGGCGCCTCCGCGACCGGGCCCTCCACGTGGTAGCTCTCGGCGGCGAGCGTCGCCCTGGCCGGGGCCTCCGTGCCGGTGTCGAACCAGTCGACGCCGAGTTCGGGCAGGGTGATCGTTCCGCCCGAGGTGGGCACGATCGACCAGGTGAACTCGCGCATCGCCGCGGTGCCGTGCTCGGTGGGCACGGATTTCTTGTCGGAGCCCTCGTAATAGACCCGGGCGCCGGGCACCTCTGGCATCGTCAGGTCGGGGATCTGCTCGGGATGGGCACCGAGCGCGACCACCTGGACCTTGCGCGTCACCGCCTCGCCCACCCGCAGCATGGGCGGGTCCGGCTGCCAGGTCTCGTGCAGCTCGACCGCCTGGGCGGGCAGCGCCCAACCCGAGGCGCCGGTCGGGGTCGGCAGCACCGTGAGCGAAACCGGGTCGCTCGTGGTCGTTACCGTCCGGGTCGGCGCAAAGACCGATCCGAAGCCGCCGCCGCTCAGCGGGCTGCGGCCGAAGAAGTCGCGCAGCATCGTATCGGCGAAGCCGGACTGCCCGAGCCGGTCGAAGGGATCGCGGGCGTCGGGGGCGATGACCTCTGCGGTGATCGTGAAGCCGCCGAGGGACAGCGCGCCCTCCTGTTGCGGCCGCAGCAGGTAGCTGCGCTCGACCAGGGTGGTCCCGTCGGACTGCGCCGTCACCCGGTCCTCGCCCGATTGCTCCAGCAGGTAGCCCGCGCTGGTCGGCGCAACGATCTCGGCCTGCCTTGTGCCCGCGGGCACCCGCGCCTGCACCGTGATCGGCACTTCCTCGTGCACGTAGAGGCTGGCGTCCGGCGCGGCGACGGTGATCGATGGCCGCCCCGCCTGCGCCGCGGGCGGCAGATCGGCGGCGGCGACAACGTCCAGCGCAAGCGGGGCGCTGCTGGCGGAGCCGGCGGCAATCGCGGGCACGGTGAGGGCGCCCCCGTGTTTCGGGGCGAGGGTGATCTGCCAGGTCACCCGGTCGCTGCGCACCCCGTTCACGATGGTGGTCTGGCTGCCCGAGGCGGTGCCGAGCACGGTGAAGTCGGTGTCGAGTGCCGCAAGGTCGGGTTGGCCGGCACCGGTCGCGGTATCGGCCGAGAGCGTGAGCACCACTTGGTCGCCCTCGGCGACGCGGGTCGCGCTCAGCCGCGCGTCGAGCCCGTCGGCAAGGCCGGGCAGGGCGGTGGCAAGGGCGAGGGCGGTGGTCAGCCACAGGCTGTGACGAAGCGACATCTTGGACCTCATTGGCCGGAGGCGCGCAATTGCGCGTAGTGCATGGCGATGCGGGCACGCAGCAGCCCGGTGGGATCGTCGGGAACAGCGCGGAGCTGTTGTTCCGCGGCCTGGCTGAGCGGCGTGCCGGCAGAGGCGCCCGGCCGGGCGTCGGCCTCCGGCGCGTCTTCCGGGCGGCCGTTGCCGGCGAGCAGGCTGTCGATCAGCTGGGACAGGCCGCTCTCTTCGCTGCCGGGTTCGCCGGGTGTTCCGGCCTGGACTTGCGCGGGTTGGTACCCGGGGGCCTGCTCTGTGGCGCCGGGCTGCGCCATCGCGCTGTCTGCCTGCTGCTGGTTGTCCGTCCCGGACCCTGATTGCGGCGCGTCGGCGGCGGTCTCGGTGCCGGCCTGGGACGGCTGGTCCTGCGATCCGCCGTCTTCACCTTGCGCGGCGGCCTGCACAGTGTCGCCGGTCTGGTCGGAGGACGGGTCACCGGTTTGGTCCTGCGACTGCGCGGATTGCTGGTCCTGCTGCTGCCCCGACGGTTGATCCTGCGGCTGGTCTCCTTGCCCGCCTTGGGACTGGGCCGACTGCTGGTCCTGCGGCTGGTCGCCCTGCTGGCCTTGTTGCTGGTCCTGGGATTGGCCGGATTGCTGGTCCTGCTGTTGACCCGATTGCTGGTTCTTTTGATCCTGATCGTGATCCGGCTGCTCTTGCTCCTGCTGCAACAGCTCCGCCACCAGGTCGCGGTTGAACCTGGCGTCCGCGTCGCCGGGGTTGTCCGCGAGCCAGCCGTCATAGGCCGCAAGCGCCGCCTCGAAGTCGCCGGCCTTCGCCAGCGCGTTGCCGGCGTTGAACCCGGCGTTGCCATAAGCCGTCGCGGCGGCGGCGTAGTCGCCGGCGCGGTAGAGCGCGCTTGCCCGCCAATCGGGGGTCTCGAAAACCGTTGCGGCGGCAGCAAAGTCGCCGTCCGCGAAGGCCCGGGCGCCCTGCTGGTCCGGGGTCGCCCAGAGGCTGTCGAGCGGGGCCGCCTCCGCCGGGCGGGCGCCGAACAGGCCCAGCGGCAGCACAGCAACGGCCAGCGCGAAGAGCACGCCGCGGCGGAAGGCAAACGGCAGCAGCAGCGCCGGGATCCAGATCAGCAGGTAGCCGCGGTCGCGCCAGCGGTCGGCCTTGAGGTCGGTCGTGGCGCCGGCGCGGGTCGCGGTTGCGACGGGGCGGGCAGCAGCCGGTCGATGTCGGCCGAGGTCGCGGTGACCTCGCTGTAGCTGCCGCCACCGGCCGCCGCGAGGCCCTGCAACGCGGTCGCGTCGAGCTTCGCCACCGTGGGACCGGCGCCGTTCACCGAGATCGCCTGCCCGCTCGCGGTCTGCAGCGTCGCGCCTTCGGCGGTGCCGACACCGAGCACGCTCACCTTGTAACCCGCCTTGCGCGCGGCTTGTGCGGCGGCGAGGCTGGCGGCCGGGTCTGTGCCCATGTCGTCGGCCATCACCAGGATGCGGCCGCGGCTGGCGCCGGCGGAGGCGAGCAGGTCCTGCGCCGTTCCGATGGCGCGGTCGAGGCGGTTGCCGAGGACCGGCATCAGCCCGGTCGAAAGCTCCGGCAGCATCTCGCGGATCACGTTGCCGTCGGGGGTCAGCGGCGCGGCGACGAAGGGCCGGTCGGCGTAGATCACCAGTCCGACGTCGTCACCGGCCTCGCGGTCGAGGATGTCGCGCAGCTTGTGACCGGCGCGGGCGAGCCGCGAGGGCACGAGGTCGGTGCCATTCATCGACTGGGCGAGGCTCACCACCGCCACCACCGGGGCGGTGCCGCGCACGGTCGGCGTTGGCACCTTTTCCCAGCTCGGCCCTGCAAGCGCCAGCACCGCGGCGAGGAGCCCGCCCGCGAGGGCGGCGAGGCGCGCGCGCTGGGGCCGGACGGCGGCACCGCCGACGGTCAGGTGGCGCAAGAGATGCGCGTCGACCGTGCCGCTCCAGTCGCGGCCGCCCGCGACGGCGCGCCGGCGCCACAGAAGGGCAAGCACGGCCGCTGCCGGGATCAGGGCCCAGAGCCAGTCCGGGCGCAGGAAGTGAAACGCGTTCATGTCTCGACCTCTTTGGGTTCGGCCCGCCGGGGCAGCGACAGCGGCGCCTGCGCGAGCCCGGCCGCGAGCACGAGGATCAGAGCGAGCCCCAGCGGCCAGTGAAACATCGACACCTCGGGGCGCACGGTCTGGGGGTCGCCCGACACCGGCTCGATCCGGTCGATCTCGCGGTAGACCTGCGCCAGCCCCTCGGCATCGGTGGCGCGGAAGAACCTGCCGCCGGTCATCTCGGCGATCTTCGTGAGCGTCGCTTCGTCGAGATCCGCAGACGGGTTGACCACCTGGCGCCCGAAGGCGGTGTTGGCCACCATCTCGGTGGCGCCGACGCCGATGGTGTAGATCCGCACGCCCATTTCCTGCGCCAATTCCGCGGCGCGCAGGGGTCCTGTGACCCCGGCGTTCGAGGCGCCGTCGGTCAGCAGCACCAGCACCCGGTCGCCCTCCGGCCGGTCCTTGAGCCGCTTGAGCGAGACGCCGATGGCGTCGCCGATCGCGGTCTCGGTGCCGGTGAGCCCGACCTGCGCCTCGCCGAGCAGCTGTTCGACGGTGTTGCGGTCGAAGGTGAGCGGTGCCTGCACATAGGCGCGGTCGGAGAACAGCACGAGGCCGATCCGGTCGCCGGCGCGGCGCGCGATGAAATCGTCGGCCGCCGCCTTGACCACGTCGAGCCGGGTCGCCGGGCGGCCGTAGGCGAGAAAGTCCTCGCGCCCCATGCTGCCCGAGAGGTCAACCGCCATGACGATGTCGCGGCCCTCGGCGGGGAGCGGTGCCGGTTCGCCCACCAGCGTCGGGCGCATCAGCGCGGCGACGACGAGGATCCAGACCAGCGTGGCGAGGAGCGCCGGCCAGCGGCGCGCAGAGCCGATACTGCTGCCGGCACCGACCAGCGCAGGGAAGAACGGCACCCGGATCGCGCCCGCGGCACCCTGTGCGCGGGCGGGGAGCACCCGGCGGGCGAGGTAGGGCAGCGGCAGCAGGAGCGCGGCGAGGGGCCAGAGAAAGGTGATCATGCGGTCCTCCGGATCCAGGCTTCGACCGGGGCGAAGAGGCGCGCGAGCTGGCTGCGGTCGAAGCTCGCGGCTGGGCGATAGGGGGCGTCGGCGAGCAGGGTCGCCACCTCTATCGGCAGGCCCGCGGGCCCCTCGGCGAGCGCCTCGATCCAGGCCCGGTCGGTCAGCGGTGCGACGGCGGCACCGCGGGCGGCGAGCGCCACCCGCCGGACCAGGCCGGCAAGCTCCTGGGCGACGCCGGCATCGGCCCCAGCCGCGACCCGCCGTTTCAGCCCGTCGAGCTCGCGCAGCGCGGCATAGCGCCGGGTGCGGCGGCGCAGGAGGCTCCAGCCGAGCAGGGCGGCGACGGCGGCGAGGACGAGCGCGGCAAGCGCCCACCAGCCCGGCGCCAGCGGCCACCAGCTCACCGGGTCGGGTAGGCGGATGTCGCGCAGCTTTTCGAGGGCGGCCTGTTGGTCCGGGGTCAGCGGTGTCATGCGGCGGGCCTCCGGGCGTGGGGGGCGAGGATCGAGCTTGCGTCGTCCTCGGTCGAGAGCGAATGCAGGGCCATGCCGAGACGCGCCGAGAGGGTTTTGAGCCGGTCGCGCCGGGCCGCGAAGCTCTCGGCATGGCGCGCGCGGTCGGCCTTGCCGAGCCCGGCGACGTCGACCACCTCGGTCCCGTCGCTGAACCTGCCGCCATGCGCCGGCAGGGCGGCTTCCATCCGGTCGTGGATCTCGATGCAGGTGACATGGGCGCGGCGCGACAGCCGCTGCAGCTCGGTGTCCACCGCAGATGTCCCCTCTGTGCCGAAATCGGCGAAATCGCTGATGACGAAGGCGAGCGTGCCCGGCCGGCAGACCCGGGCGAGCCGCTTCAGCGTGCGCGCGAGCCCGGGTTCGGTGCCTTCGGGCGCGCCAAGGTATGTCGCCTCGCTCAGCCGGTGGATCAGGCCGACGAGGGCGGCGCGGGTCCGCGAGGGCGGGATCTCGACCAGCCCGTCGCGGGTCATCACCATGGCGCCGACCCGGTCGCCGCCGTCATGCCCGGTCCAGGCCAGCATCGCGGCGATCTCGGCGGCCAGATGCGCCTTGAACCGCCGCCTTGTCCCGAACTGCATCGGCGCACGCAGGTCGACGAGCAGGAAGACCGGGCGCTCGCGTTCCTCGTGGTAGAGCTTGGTCCAGGTCTTGCCGCTGCGGGCGGTGAGCCGCCAGTCGATCATCCGCGGCGCGTCGCCGGGCTGGTAGGCGCGGCTCTCGGCATATTCCATGCCGTGGCCGCGGAACACGCTGGGATTGGCGCCCCAGAGATGGGTCGAGACCCGCCCGCCCGGGGCGAAGCCGGTCACCGCGCGGTCGGGCCGGGCGCGGATCAGCTCGGCGGGGGCGGCCTCGATGCCCCGGGCGTAAGTCCGGCTGGCGGGTGTTTCGGTGTACGTCATCGTCCCGTCCTCACGTCACCGGCACGAGATCGAGCAGCCGGTCGAGGAGCGCGTCGGCGGTCAACCCGTTGGCTTCGGCCTCGAAGGTCGGGATCACCCGGTGCCTCAGCACGTCGTGGGCGACGGCCTGCACATCCGACGGTGCGGCATAGTCGGCGCCGCGCATCAGCGCGTGGACCTGGGCGCAGCGGTCGAGCGCGATGGTGCCGCGCGGGGAAGCGCCCCAGGCGACGGTGCCGGCGAGGCTCGCGTCCCAGGTCTCGGGACGCCGCGTCGCCTGCACCAGCGCGATGATGTAAGTCTCAAGCGCCGGCGAGACATGGATGTCGAGCGCCGCGGCGCGGGCGGCGAAGATCGCCTCCTGGCTCACCGGGGTGCCGACGGCACCCGTCTCGCCCGCCGCCTCGCCGCGCGCGATCCGCAGGATCTCGTGTTCGCTCGAGGTGTCGGGGTAGCCGATGCGGATATGCATGAGGAACCGGTCGCGCTGGGCCTCGGGCAGCGGGTAGGTGCCCTCCTGCTCGATCGGGTTCTGGGTCGCCATGACCAGGAACAGCCGTGGCAGGGGGTAGCTCTCGCCGCCCACGGTGATCTGCCGCTCAGCCATCGCCTCGAGCAGCGCCGACTGCACCTTGGCCGGCGCGCGGTTGATCTCGTCGGCGAGGATCAGGTTGTGAAACAGCGGCCCCTTCTGGAACACGAAGGCGCTCTCCTCGGGGCGGTAGATCTCGGTGCCGGTAAGGTCGCCCGGCAGCAGGTCGGGGGTGAACTGGATGCGCCGCTCGTCGCAATCGACGATCTTCGACAGCGCGACGATGGCGCGGGTCTTGGCGAGGCCGGGCGCGCCTTCGACCAGGATGTGACCGTCCGCCAGCAGCGCGATGATCAGCTTGTCGACGAAGGCCGCCTGGCCGACGACGCGGGCGGCGAGATGGTCGCGCAGCCGTCCGATCAGCTCGGGTTGGGCTTTGATTTCCTGGGTCTGGACGTTCATGTCGGCCTCATGGATGCGGGGAGGAGGGATTCGGGAGAATTGCCCCCGGCGGTATGACGCGCCGGGGGCGGGGGGAGGCAGGGCTCTTGGAGCTAGTTGACCGCGCCCTGCTGCGGGATTGCGTCGATCGAGAACGACCGCACGATGACCGAATCCTCGATCGCCTTCAGCGCGAGGTTGGCCTCGAAATACTTGCCCTCGTCGATCAGGGTCCTGGCTTGTTCGAGCTGGTCGGTGGTCGCGACCACCGGCAACAGCGCGCTGGTGACGTTGACGTCGACCGACGCCAGCCGCAGCACCTCGATCGCGTCATCGGTCGAACCCTGCTGGATCAGCCCGTTGGCCTTGTCGAGCGCCTCCTTGCTCTCGTCGGTGACGGTGAAGTCCTCGCTGAGCGTCATCGACATGTCGAAGGGCAGGTAGCGCTGGGCGTTGGACGGGTCCTCGGTGTCGCCGATGGTCATGTCGTTGAGGGTCTTCTCGGCGTCGAGAAAGGCCTGGTCGGCGGCGGCGACCTTGGTCTTGGCGGCCTCGATGTCGTTGGCGAACAGCGCGAGCCGGGCGGCGTGGGCCTGGGTGATGGCAGACAGCGCCTCGTCGGCGGTCTTCAGCATCTCCTGCTGGGTCTGGTAGGCCGGTGCGTCGGTGGTCGCCGCGTAGGCGACCAGAGAGCCGGTCGACATGAAGGCCGCGAGGGCCAGGGCGGTGAGTTTCGGAAGGTTTTTCATGGCGGGCTCCTGTGTTGAGGGTGACGCCAATCTGCCCCGGCGGTCTGACGCCCGACTGAAACGCGGATTACAGGATTTTTAGATTGGTCACGTTCCCGGGAGCTGGCCCGGGAACAGTTTCGGCCGCCTCCGGGCGGCGAGAACGCCGCCCGGCGCGCTCTGCCCGCCCGCTACAGCTCGAAGCTCTGGTGCAGCTTCGGCATTTCCACTGCCGCGGGCGCGATGGCCTTCGCGAAGGCCCGCATCCCCTGTTCCTCGCCATGGACGAGGAAGGTCAGCTCGGGGTGCCCGGTGCGGGCGTGCCAGCGCTTGAGGTCGCCGGCGCCGGCATGGGCCGAGAAGCCGTTGATCGTGTGGATGCGCGCGTTCACCGGCACCTCGTCGCCGAACAGCTTCACCCACCGCGCCCCGTCGATGATGATCCGCGCCAGCGTGCCCTCGGCGGCATAGCCCACGAAGATCACGCTGCAATCGCCGTGCGGCAGGTTGTGGCGCAGGTGGTGGCGCACCCGCCCGCCGGTGCACATGCCGGACCCCGCCATGAGGACGGCGCCGGAGCGGATTCGGTTGAGCGCCATCGACTCATGGGCCTCGCGGGTGAAGTGCAGCTCGGGCAGGCGGAAGGGATCGCGCCCGTCCCGGATCATCTTCGTGATCTCCGGCCGCATCGCCTCGGCGTGGCGGGCAAAGATCCGCGTGGCGCTGATCGCCATCGGGCTGTCGAGAAACACCTGCAGCCCGGCGTCGAGCGTGCCGGCCTCGATCCCCTCGCGCAGGAACCAGATCAGTTCCTGCGCCCGCTCCAGCGCGAAAGTCGGGATCACCACGTTGCCGCCGCGGGCGTGCGCCGCGGTCACCGCGTCGAGAAACTCGGCGATGGAGGCGTCGAGGTCGCGGTGGTCGCGGTCGCCGTAGGTGGTCTCCATCACCACCACGTCGATATCGTCGGGCACCTGCGGTCCCGACAAGAGCGGCCGGTCGTCGGGGCCGATGTCGCCCGAGAACAGCAGCCTGCGGGTGCGGCCGTTTTCCGCGAGTTCGAGCCGGATCGACGCCGAGCCGAGGATGTGGCCGGCGTTGAAGAAGGTGGCGGTGATGCCGGGATAGAGCTCGATCGGCTTGAGGTAGGTGGCCTCGCGGCCGAACCGGGCGACGGCATCGAGCGCGTCCATCGTGTCGTAGAGCGCCTCATGGGTGCCGCCGCGCTGGCCGTGGCGGTGCTGGCGCCGCGCCTCCTCCTCGTGCAGATGCGCCGAATCGAGCATCACCAGCTTGGCGAGGTCGCGGGTGGCCGGGGTGGCGATGATCTCGCCGCGAAACCCGCGTTTCGTCAGCAGCGGCAGGCGGCCGCAATGGTCGAGATGGGCATGGGTGAGCAGGACCGCGTCGATCTCCTTCGCCTCGAAGCCGAAGGCGGCGGCGTTGTCCTCGGTGAGTTCGCGCGCGCCCTGGAACATGCCGCAATCGACCAGGATCCTGCGTCCGCAGCAGGTGACGAGATGGCACGAGCCGGTGACTTCATGTGCGGCACCGTGGAACGACAGTTTCATGTTGTGCTCCTTTCCGCCGCGCGACCGGCGAGCGGCCGGCCGGCGCGGTCATACCAGCGGATGATGTCTTCCCAGATTTCCTGCGCGGTCTCGGCGTACCAGAAGAGGTCGCGATCCTCGGGGTCGATGACGCCCTCGTCGACGAGGAAATCCGGGTCGAAAGCCCGGCTCCAGTAGGCGCGGCCGACGAGGATGACCGGGACCGGGCGGATCTTGCGGGTCTGAATCAGGGTCAAGGTCTCGAACAATTCGTCCAGGGTGCCGAAGCCGCCGGGGAAGACCACGAGCGCGCGGGCCCGCAGCAGGAAGTGCAGTTTCCTCAGCGCGAAATAGCGAAACCGGAAGCACAGGCCGGGGGTGACGTAGGGGTTTGGATATTGCTCGTGCGGCAGCGTGATGTTGAGCCCCACCGTCCGGGCGCCCGCTTCCTGCGCGCCGCGGTTCGCGGCCTCCATCATCCCCGGTCCGCCGCCGGTGACCACCACCACACGGTTGCCTTCGTCGCCTTCCGCAGCGGCGACGAGCCGGCCGAAGTCGCGGGCGATGTCGTAGTAACGGCTCTTGTCGAGGAGCCGTTTCGCGACGCGCAGGTCGCGCGCGGTGTCTGCGTCGTTCGGCGCCGCGGCGGCGCGGGCCTCCAGCGCCGCGACCCGGGCCTGCGCCACCGCCGGCTCGGCGATCCGCGTGCCGCCGAAGACGACGATGCTGTGGGCGATCCCGTGCGCTTCGAGCAGGGTCTCGGCCTTCTGGTAGTCGAGTTGCAGCCGCAGCCCGCGGGTGTCGGCGCGGTTGAGGAAATCGACGTCGCGGTCGGCCTCGGTGTAGTTCGGATGGATCGTGATCGCCCGCACGCGCGCAGCCGCACCGGCATCGTCGCGGTCGGGTTTCGGGGTGCGCCAGGGCAGGGCGACCGCGCGCTCGGTATCGTGCGCGGGGCCGGGCTTGCGGTCGGGGTGTCGTGTGGGACTGGCCATCTGGGCTCCTTTCCCGGGTCGTTCACCGTAGCGGCAGGCTCGCCGTGGCGAGCTCGGTGATTTCGTCGGTGATCTCCTCCTGACGCAGCCGGCGCGATTGTCCGATGAGGTCCGACAGGGTTTCGCTCACGTTGTCATGGGCCGCGATCATCGCCCGCATCCGCGCCTCGTTCTCGGCGGCGAAGGACAGCATCACCGCCTCGGCGATCTCGGCAAAGACGTATTCCTCGGCGAGCCGGGCCAGCAGCGCGTCCGGGGCCAGGGTGATCCGCGGGGCGACGGCATGGGGCGGGGCGGGAAAGCGGGCGTAGTCGAACGGCACCAGGGTCCGGGTGACGATGTTGCCCACCGGGCCGTCCGGCGCGGCGTGGACCAGCGTGACCGCGGTCGCTTCGCCCGCCGCCAGCCGCGCGTAGATCGCCTCGGTGATCCGCGCGGCCAGCGCGCCGGCCTGCCCCGGGTGCGAGATCATCGGCACCGACCAGTCGACGCTCAGGCCGCGCTCGTCGGCCACCAGCAGCCCGCGGTCGCCCGCGAGCAGCAGCCGGTGCGGCGCGGCGAGGAGCGGCGCGGCGGCATCGAACACCCGGGCGCTGAACCCGCCGGCAAAGCCCTGTTCGGCGGCGAACAGCACCACGGCCCGGCGGCCTGTGCCGTTCGGAGCGGGGGCCGGCGCCCGGTCGGGCAGCAGCGCGAGCGACTGGGCGATGGCAGTACCGATGGTGGCGGCATAGGTCCGGATGCCGGCGAGTTGGCCCTGCGCCTCGCGCGCCCGGGCCGCGGCGATCCCGCGCATCGCGGCGATCACGGCGGCGAGCTTATGGACCGTGCCGATCCGGGCCTCAACCTCGGAAAGCCGCCCGCTCATGACCCGCTCCCCTCCTTCGCGAGCGCCGCGACCGCGCCCACCAGGGCCGCGCGGCTGGTATCGGTGAGCGCGCCGCTCGCCGCGACCTCCGCCACCGCCTCCGGCGCCTGGGCGTCGATCCAGGCGGGGAGCCGGGCGCGCAGGGCCGGGATGTCGCCCGGTGCAACCGCATCGAGCGCTCCGTCGGCGAGGGCCGCGAGCAGCGCCACCTGGTCGACCATCCGCAACCCGGCATGGCGGGGCTGGGTCAGGAGCGCGCGGATGCGCTCGCCCCGGGCGATCTGCCCCGCCACCCTCTCGTTGGAGATGCCGCCGAAGCGGGTGAACATCTCGAGCTCCTGAAACTGCGCGTAGTCGAGCCGCATCCGCCCCGACACGCCGCGCAGCGCCGGTTTCTGTGCCTTGCCGCCGACCCGGCTGACCGAGAGCCCGACATCCACCGCCGGGCGCTGGCCGGCCGCGAACAGATGCGTGCCCAGCACGATCTGGCCGTCGGTGATCGAGATCAGGTTGGTCGGGATGTAGCCCGACAGGTTGCCCGCATCGGTCTCGGCAATCGGCAGCGCGGTGAGCGAGCCGCCGCCGCGTTCGGGCGAGAGCTTGGCGGCGCGCTCCAGCAGCCGGGCATGAAGGTAGAACACGTCGCCCGGGTAGGCCTCGCGCCCCGGCGGTTCGCGGGTGAGCAGCGCCAATTCGCGGTGGGTGGCGGCGTGGCGGGTGAGGTCGTCGAGCACGATCAGCGCATGCCCGCCGGCATCGCGGAAATGTTCCGCCATGGTCATGCCGGCGAAGGGCGCGACCCATTGCAGCCCCGGCGCGTCGGAGGCGGCGCCGACGACGAAGATGCAGCGACCTGGGTCGCCGTGTTCGCGCACCGCCGAGATCACCCGCTCGACCGCGGTCGCCCGCTGGCCGATGGCGACGTAGACCGAGACCACGTCGGAACGCTTCTGGTTGGTGATCGCGTCGACCGCGAGCGCGGTCTTGCCGGTGGCGCGGTCGCCGATGATGAGCTCGCGCTGGCCGCGGCCAAGCGCAAAGAGCGCGTCGACCGCCAGCACGCCGGTTTCGACCGGGGCCGAGACCAGGTCGCGCTCGATGATCGACGGGGCCGGGCGCTCGACCGGAGCGGTCTCTTCCGCCGCAATCGGCGGGCCGCCGTCGAGCGGCCGGCCGAGCGGATCGACCACCCGGCCGAGCAGCGCCGGGCCGACCGGCACACGCAGCACCTCGCCGGTGTCGCTCACCCGGTCGCCGGCCTCGACCTCGGCCGCGCCGTCGAGCAGCACCGCGTCGAGCGCCTCGCGGTCGAGCGCCTGAACGAAGCCGTGCTGGCCGCGTTCGAAGCGCAGGAGCGCGCCAAGGGCGGCGTCCGGCAGGCCCGAGATCCGGGCGATCCCGTCGGCGACCCGGGTGACCCGGCCGACGGCTTCGGCCTCGGGTTCCAGCACCGTGTCCGCGAGCTTGCCGCGGGTCGTCTCCAGCCAGTCGGGGGCGAGGGCAAGGGGCGTGTGCCGGTCAGTCATGGGCGAGCACCTCGGCCTTGATCCGGTCGAGATCGGCACGGAAATGGTTGCGCACGATGGCGTGCGGGGCGTCGAGTTCCAGCCCGGCGATGAGGGCCGGATCGGTCTCGACCGCGAGCGCCACCTTGCGTCCGAGCGCCTCGGCGAGCCGCGCCTCCAGCCGCGCCCGCTCGTCGCCGGTCAGCGCCCGCGGCGCGCGCAGCGGCACCGGGCCGTCGGTGCCGATCCCGTCGCGGGTGGTCGCGGGCAGCTCGGTGACGGCCTGCGCCAACCCGTCGATGAAGCCGGCGATCCGGGCGCTGTCGGGCAGCCGGCCCAAGAGGCGCGTGGCGATGTCGGCAGCGAGCGCTCCGGCCTCGTCGGTCAGCGCCCGGGCGCTTTCGTCGTGCATCCGGGCGAGCGCATCGCGGGTCTCGGCCCGCGCCTTGTCCGCGGCCTCCTGCGCCTCGGCGAGCAGCCGGCGTTTCTCGGCTTCGGCCGCCGCCTGCGCCTGGCCGAGCAGTTCGGCGCGAGTCCGGGCGATCCGCTCCCGTTCGGCCTGCGCGGCCTTGCGGTCGGCTTCGGCTTCGGCACGCGCCCGCTCCGCCGCGTCCAGCGCTGCGCGGGCCGCCTGCTGGCGTTCGGCGATGATCTTCGCGACCGGTTTGAACAGGAACCGGGCGAGGATCCAGACCAGGACCAGGACGTTGACGGTCTGCAGACCCAGGGTCCACCAGTCGATGGTCATCGCATCCGCCTACACGAACGGGTTGGCGAAGAGCACGAGCAGCGCGATCACCAGCGTGTAGATGGCCATGGTCTCGATCATCGCGAGGCCGACGAACAGCGTGCGGCTGAGCGTGCCTGCGGCTTCGGGCTGGCGGGCGATGGCGTCCATCGCGGCGGCGACGGCGCGGCCTTCAGCCAGCGCCGGGCCAATGGCGCCGAAGCTCACGGCGAGCGCGGCGGCGAGGATCGAGACAATCGGGATGAGGGAGTCGGTCATGAGGATGGGTCCTCCTTTTTCGGGGTGGGGTCAGCGGATGGGTTGCCCTCCGCCTCCCCGGCGGCCGCGCCGATGAAGACGGTGGCGAGCACCGCGAAGATGTAGGCCTGGACCGCGCCGGTCAGCAGATCGAGCGCCATCAGCGGGATCGGCACGAACAGGCCGGCAAGGGTGAGCACGATGCCGACGACGAAGACGCCGCTCATGACGTTGCCGAACAGCCGGACGATGAGCGAAAACGTGCGGGTGATCTGCTCGACGAGGTTGAGCGGGATCATCACCCAGGAGGGTTCGGCGAAGGTGGCGAGATAGCCTTTGAGCCCGCGCGCCGCGATGCCGTAGGCGATGGTCGCGCCGAACACCACGAGCGCCAGCGCCGCGTCGGTTTCGAGATGCGCCGTGGGCGGTTCGAGCCCGGGGATCAGCGAGGTCCAGTTGGCGATCAGCACGAACAGGAAGATGGTGCCGATCAGCGCGCGGAACGGGGCCGGGTCGCGCATCATCGTGTCGCGCACCTGGCCGTCGACGGTGGCGACGAAAAGCTCGAGTACGGTCTGGGATTTCGACGGCGTCAGCGACAGGTGCCGGGTCGCGAGGGCCGAGCCCAGCGCCAGCGCCAGCACGATTGCCCAGGTGACGACGACCGGCACGGTGATCGGGACCGGGCCGATGTGAAACAGCGGGGTGAGGCTCAGCGGGTTGTCCATGCGTCCCCCTTCCGCACCCGGGAGAGCACGATCTCGCGGGCCGCGATCACGCCGAACATGCCGGACAGGAGCGCGCCCACTCCGAGGAGCGCGAGCGCCACCATGAGGGCCGCCAGCACCGCGAGCCGGGCGAGTTGCAGCCCGAGCGCCCGCCACAGCAGACCGCCGCCCATGAACAGCCGGGTGACCCGGCCGAGCGAGGCGAAATGCACGGTGCCGAAGGCGAGACCGAGCGCGAAACCGAGGGCGATATGGGCGAGGGTCGCTGTCATTGCCTGTGCATCCATTTCCAGGCGGCGTGGAAGCCGATGGCGGCGCCGATCAGGATCGCCGGCGCGGTGAAGAAGACGCCGGTGTCGAAATGGCGGTCGGCGACGCGGCCGAGGACGATTCCGAGCAGCATCGGGGTGACGATGGCCCAGCCGAGAATGCCGATCTGGCCGAGACGGCTGCCGAGCGACGGTTCCGGCGCCGCGCGCTGCAACCGGTCGCGCTCTTCCGAGCGGCGGGCGGCTTCCGCCAGCAGGTCGGTGTCGCGCCGGTCGCCGGTCATGTCGCGCCCCCTCCCGGGCCGGTCGCGATGCGGGGCGGGTGATCGAACGCACCCGTCGCACCCGACGCGCCCGGCCGCAGGTAGCGGATGAGCTGGCGCACCGCACTGGCATGAAGCCGCATCTGTTCGACCCGTGCCCGCCGGTCGGCATCGGCCTCCGCGGCGCGCAGCCGGACGACCTCTTCCTGCAGCGCGGCGAGGTCGTCGCCGAGGATCGCTTCGCGGCAGGCGACATTCACCGCGCTGCCCCCCGTCACGGTCAGAAGCCCCGCGCGCAGGGCGCAGAAATGCTCGGTGTCGTCGCCGTCGCGCCAGCGCAGCACCGAGACGGGCAGCGCGGTGAGAAAATCGTCGTGCCCCGGCAGCAGGCCGAAACCGCCGCTCTCGTCCTCGGCGCGCACCGCGTGCGCGGTGGGGTCGTCGACCAGCACCGCCATAGGCGTCGTCACGGTGAGATGCAGCGTCCGGGTCATGCCGCGCTGCGCCCGTTGCGGGCGTCCTCTTCCCTGGCGCGCGCTTCCGCGAAGGTGCCGACCATGTAGAGCGAGGCCTCGTCCCAGTCGTCCGCTTCGCCCGCGAGGATCGCCTTGCAGCCGGCGATGGTGTCGGCGAGCGCCACCGAGCGCCCCGGCATCCCGGTGAAGGCCTCGGTGACCGCGAAGGGCTGGGTCAGGAACCGCATCAGCCGGCGGGCGCGGGTCACCATCAGCCGGTCGTCGCGGCCAAGCTCTTCCATGCCGAGGAGCGAGATCACGTCCTGCAGTTCGCGGTAATGCTCGATGGCGCCGCGCACCGCGTTGGCGGTGGCGACGTGCTCCTCGCCGACCACCAGCGGGTCGAGCAGGATCGAGGACGAGGCGATCGGGTCGACCGCCGGGTACATCCCGTCGGCCGCCATCGCGCGGCTGAGCACCACCATCGAGTCGACGTGACCGGCGATGGTCGTCACTGCCGGGTCGGTGAAATCGTCGGCCGGCACGTAGACCGCCTCGATGGCGGTGACCGAGGCGTCACCGGCGCTGGCGATGCGTTCCTGCAGCTCGGCCACGTCGGTCGCGAGCGTCGGCTGGTAGCCGACCCGCGAGGGCAGCCGGCCGAGCAGGCCCGACACTTCCGAGCCCGCCTGGACGAAGCGAAAGACGTTGTCCATCAGCAGGAGCACGTTGCGCCGCGCCTCGTCACGGAAATGTTCGGCGATGGCCAGAGCGGTCATCGGCACCCGCCAGCGCGCGCCGGGGGGTTCGTTCATCTGGCCGTAGACCAGCACGGTGCGGTCGAGCACGCCGGCCCCGGTCATGTCCGACAGCATCTCGTGGCCCTCGCGCGAGCGCTCGCCGACGCCGGCGAAGACCGAGATCCCCTGGTAATCGGCCACCATCGCGTGGATCAGCTCCATCACCAGCACGGTCTTGCCGACGCCGGCACCGCCGAACATCGCCGCCTTGCCGCCCTGGGTGAGGGGCGCGAGCAGGTCGATGACCTTGATCCCGGTGCGGAACAGATCCGCCGCCGCACCTTGGGCGCGAAACGGCGGCGGCTTGTGGTGGATCGGGCGGCGCGGGGTGTCGTCGGGCAGGGGGCCGCGCCCGTCGCCGACCGCGCCGGTCACGTCGAGCAGGCGGCCCAACACGGCATCGCCGACCGGCACCTCGACCGGTCCGCCGACCCGGGTCACGTCGAGGCCGCGTTTCAGCCCGGTGGTGGCCCCGAGCGCGATGCTGCGCACGGTCTCCCCATCGAGATGCGCCTGCACTTCGACGATGCCGGTCGTGCCATCGGGGCGGTGGATCAGCAGCGCGTCGTTGATCGGCGGGAGGGGGCCGGTCGCGAAGGCAATGTCCACCACTGCGCCGCGAATGGCGACCACCGATCCGTCTCTTTCGGTCCTGGGTGCCACGTCTTGTGCTCCCTTGGTCCTGACCGCGCGAGTCTACGCCTGTCCGGACGTGCCAGACAGGAGACAGGTCAAATCGGGGCACACATTGTCGTGTTCGTCGCGGTGACCGCGCGGACAGCGGCGCGCTACTCGGCCGCCTGTTTCACCACCTGGGCCTGCAGGATGCCGAACAGCTCGGCGCGGCAGGAGCCGCAGTTCGTCCCGGCCTGCAGGGCGGTGCCGATCTCGTCCACCGTGGTGAGCCCCTGGGCTTCGATCGCCGCGACGATGGTGTTGATCCCGACCCCGAAGCAGGAGCAGATCACCGGCCCCGGATCGGGGCGGTCGGCGGGGGCGCGGGCGGAGAGCACGCCGGGCGCCGCTTCGCCGGGCAGCGTCGCGAGGTAGTCGCGCATCAGCGCCGCCGGTTCGCGCGAGACGAACAGCGCGGAGGCGAGCGCGCCACCTTCGAACAGCGCGATGCGGTGGATCCCGCGGGCGGGGTCGGCAAAGAGCTGGGCGTCGGCGCCGGGCAGGTCGAAGATCTCGCGGGCCCGGGCCTCCCAGTCGGCCGGCGCCTCGCGGCCGGCCAGCTCGGCCCGGTAGCCGCGGTCGGTGCGGGCGAGCGCCCAGTAGTCGGCCGAAAGCTTCGGCGCGCGGGCCGAGACCGCGAAGCCGTACCAGTTGGCGGCGAAGGGTGCGACCGAGACGGCGGCGGCCTTCGATTCCGGCTGGCCCGAGACCGGATCGGTGTGCGGGGCGACGAGCGCGTCGATCCGGGCGGAGGGCGCGGTTTCGCCGGTCCAGTGCATCGGTGCGAAGACCTCGCCCTGCCGCACCGCGTCGGTGATCCGGGCGCGCAGGATCGACCGGCCGTGATCGGAGGCGACCTCGACCAGCGCCGCCGGGGCGAGGCCGAGGCGGGCGGCGTCGTCCGGGTGGATCTCGAGGAAGGGTTCGGGCAGGTGGGCGGCGAGCCGCGGCGATTTCGCGGTGCGCGTCATCGTGTGCCACTGGTCTCTGAGCCGCCCGGTGTTGAGCCGGAAGGGGCGCTTCGGGCTCGTGGCGGAAGCGGGCGGGCGGTAGTGCAGCGGCAGCATCCGGCCCTTGCCCGAGGGGGTGCCCTTGAACACCGCCTGCTGGTTCCACGGCTCACCGACGCAGTAGCCGTAGATCGTGCCGGCTTCGAGGGTGGCGGGCATCTGCGGCGGCGGGGTCACCGAGAGCAGCACGTCGGCGCCGATCTGGCCCGAGATGTCCTCGGGGCTGTAGAAGCCCGGGTGCAGGCCGCCGGCGGCGAGCCAGTAGCGCAGCTCGTAATTGTGGGTCGAGACCGGGAAGACCATGCCCATGTTGAAGGGCTTGCCTTCCGACTTGTATTTCTCGACCACCGGGGCGAGGGCCGCGGCCGAAATCGGGTGCTGCGGCTTGCCGTCGACCTCGGGGATGTTCGGCTTCATCTGTTCCCAGATCTCTTTCGACACGGTGATGCCGTTGCCGTTCAGGTCCATCGAGAAGGGGGTGATGATATACGCCTCGGTTCCGAAGCCGATGGTCGCGGCGAGCGGCTGACCGGCGAGCATGTGGGCGCCGTCGAGCGTGCCCGAGATCACGCCGTCGAGCAGCACTTTCCAGTTGGCCTGGGCTTCGAGGGTGACGAACAGGCCTTCGTCGTCGAAATAGCCCTGTTCATAGGCCACCGCGAGCGGCGCCATGTCGGTGAGCTTGATGAAGCCGAAGGTCAGCACGTCCTTTTCGAGGGCGAGTTG
Source organism: Paracoccaceae bacterium (assembly GCA_041397205.1). GTDB lineage: Bacteria > Pseudomonadota > Alphaproteobacteria > Rhodobacterales > Rhodobacteraceae > Sinisalibacter. The sequence continues at coordinate 39,913 of JAWKXC010000011.1, read as the reverse complement.
TTCGGCCATCGCCGGCGCGGTGAGCGCGGTGGTGGCCGTGAGGGCGAGGAGGAGTTTCTTGATGTGTCCCTGTCCTGGATTGCGCCCCCGGTCCTTGAGCATTCGGGGGCGCGCAAACGAAAAAAGCCGCTGACCAAAACGCCCGGGAGGAGGAGGGGCGAAGGGGTCGAGCGGCTTTGCTCTTAGTTTCCCATCTCTGGGAGAATTTCGTCGGTACGCGCCATTGCGTGCCTACATCTGGATTTTGGAATATGCGGTTGGGGGCTGACAAGCGCGAACCGGAGCGCGATCCCGAGATTCATGCCGCGACGCAGCAAATGCCCGGATTTTGGGCGCGGATTTCAGCTCGGAGGCGCGTCCGGATCAAAAACGTGGCGGTCGAAAAACACGTCGCGGTTCAGGAACAACTTGCCGGCGCTGCTCGCCACCGGGGTTTTCGATTCGACGCTGCCCTCGATCTTCGACGAGGCGCCGGGCAGTTCGGCCCCCGACTCGGCCAGCGCGGCACGGTAGAGGTCGGAGCGGAACACGGACTTGGCCTTGCGCATCGCGCTGGCACGGTCGAGCCCGGTACGGGCGGCGAGCTGGTGGGCGATCCATTGCGCCTGGCTGCGCCAGGGGAAGGTGGCGGCGCCCTGGTGGAACTCGCCGAAGCCAGTGGTCCGGCGCTGCTCGCCTTGCGGCGAGATGGTGAAGTTTCCCGACAGCGCGCGGTCGATGATCTCCGGCGGCAGGTCGAGGAACTCCGGCCGCGCAAGCAGTTCCGCGGTCAGCACGCGGGCTTCGGGATCGGCGAGCCACTTGCCGGCCCGCCACACAGCGCGGATCAGCCGCGACGACAGCCCCGGTTCGGCCTCGGCCCATTCGCTGCGCACGGCGAGCACCTTTTCCGGCGCGAAGGCCCAGATCGCCTTGCCCGGCAGCAGCAGGCTGCCCACCCCCTGCTCGACCGCGATCGAGCCCCAGGGTTCGCCGACGCAGAAGGCGTCGATCTCGCCGGCGCTGAGCGCATCGGCCATCAAGGGCGGCGGCACGGTGCGGATGTCGATCCCCTGCGGCGCCGGCAGGCCCAGCGCCGACAGCCAGTAATAGAGCAGTTCCGCATGCATCGAGAACGGGAACGGCACACCGATACGCAGCCGGCCGCCGGCCGCGGCGATCAGCGCCGTGCCCGCTTCGCGCGCGTCGTCGAAGCCGAACCGGTGGCCCTGGTCGCGCAACCGCGCGCTGAGGGCGGTACTTGTGCCGATCACGGTGCCGTTGACCGACAGGACCGACAGCGCCGAGAGCGGTGCGCCGGTGCCGCCGAGCCCGAGGGCGGCGGCCACCGGGACCGGGGCGAGCATATGCGCCGCCTCGACCCGGCCGAACACCAGCATGTCGCGCAAGCTCGACCAGGACGGCGCGCGCACCAAGTCCAGCGCCAGGCCTTCCTCGGCCGCGAATCCCATCTCCTCGGCGACGATCAGCGGCGCCGCGTCGACCAGCGGGATGAACCCGGCAGACAGCACCACCGCGTTCATGACAAGAGCCCCGCGGCGGTCACCAGCGCCTGGGCCACGTCGGCCACACGCTTGTTCTGGTCCATCGCCGTCTTTCGCAGCAGCGCATAGGCTTCGTCCTCGCCGAGGCCCTTCGCCTTCATTACCAGCCCCTTGGCCCGGTCGATCACCTTGCGTTCTTCCAGCGCCCGCTTGGTGGTCTCGAGCTCGGTGCGCATCCGCTGGAACATGTTGAACCGGGTCACCGCGGCGTCGAGGATCGGCTTCATCCGTTCGGGCTGCATCCCGTCGACGACGTAGGCGGAAACGCCGGCCTCGATCGCGGCGCGGGTGAGGCCTTCGTCGGAGCGGTCGACGAACATCGCCACCGTGCGCTCGTTCGGGCCGGAGGCGAGCGCCATCTCTTCGAGCGTGTCGCGCGACGGGTTGGCGATGTCGATCAGCACCACGTCCGGTTTCAACGCGCGAATCCTTTCGGCGAGGTTGTTGACGCCCGACAAAACGCGCACGTCGAAATCGCCCGCGACCGCCAGGCTCTCGACGATGAGCGCCGCCCGATTCGGGTCGGTCTCGACAACCACCACGGAAAGCTCGTTCTTCATGCGCTCTCGGTCTCACTGCAACGGGCGGACTGCAAGCGGATTGCGTATGGGCTGCGCAGCGGTGCGGCTTGTGCCCAAATCATGGGCGGTGCCTGCCCCGGTCTTCCCGTCCCGAGGCAGGGTAAGGGCGGGGCGGCCCAACCGGAGGGTCAGGCCATCGCCATGCGCAGTTCCCGCGCCGCGAGGACAACGAGAAAAACCGCGGTCAGCACAAGCACGATGGTCGGGGCCGGGGCGCTGTCGAGCCAGAAGCTCGCGTAGATCCCGGCCGCGCCTGCGCCTTCCGCCACCAGCACCGCGACCGCCAGCATGGTGGCGAAGCGGCGGGTGACGAGAAAGGCAATGGCGCCCGGCGCGATCAGGAAGGCGATGGCGAGGATGATGCCCACCGAGGACAGCATCGCCACGATGGTGGCCGACAGCAGCGTGAGCAGCCCGTAGTGCAGCGCCCCGGTCCGCAGCCCGATCATCCGCGCCTGCACCGGGTCGAAGGCGTGGGCGAGGAAATCGCGCCAGAAGGCCGCGAGCACCAGCGCCACGGCGCCGGCGATCAGTCCCGAAGTCCAGAGATCGGCGCTCCCCACGCCCAGCATGTTGCCGAACAGGATGTGGTCGAGATGGGCGTCCGATTCGATCTGGGTGTAGAGCACGATGCCGAGGCCGAACATGCCGGAAAAGACCACGCCCAGCACAGTGTCCTGCTTGACCCGGCTGTGCTCCTGGATGAAGCCGGCGCCGAGCGCCATGACCATGCCGGCGGCAAAGGCGCCGAGGATCAGCGGGACCCCGGCGACATAGGCGAGCACCACGCCCGGCAGCACCGCGTGCGAGGTGGCGTCGCCCATCAGCGACCAGCCCTTGAGCACGAGGAAGGCCGACAGCATCGCCGCGGCCGGGGCAATGAGCGCGGTGACCAGGAAGGCGTTCTGCATGAACGGGAACTGGAACGGCATCAGCAGGGTGTCCATCGCTCATGCCCCCTTCAGCGCGGCTTTCGCCCGGCGCCGGGCGGCAAGGGTGCCGTGGGTGGGGGCGAAGACGAAAGCGAGGAGGAACAGCACCGTCTGCAGCACGACGATCACCCCCCCGGTGGCGCCGTCGAGGAAATAGCTCAGGTACGCGCCGAAGGCCGAGGTGAGCGTGCCGATGGCGACCGAGAGCGCGATCAGCCGCGGGAAGCGGTCGGTGAGCAGGTAGGCGGTGGCGCCGGGGGTGACGACGAGGGCGATCACCAGGAAAGCGCCGACGGTCTGCATCGCCGCCACCGTCGAGGCGGCGAGCAGAGTGAAGAACACGACCCGGAGCGCGGTCGCGTTGATCCCGATGGAGCGGGCATGCGCCTCGTCGAAGAAGACCGCCAGCAGGTCGCGCCACTTTGCGAGCAGCACCGCGAGGGACACCCCGCCGATGATCGCGAGTTGCAGCGTGTCGCCGGGGCTGATCGCAAGCACGTTGCCCATGATGATGGTCTGGATCGAGATCGCCATCGGGTTGAGCGAGACCATGAACAGCCCGAGCCCGAAGAAGGCTGTGAAGATCAGCCCGATCACCGCGTCTTCCTTGAGCCCCGAGCGCGATTGCAGGAACAGCATCGCCAGCGCCGCGAGGCCGCCCGACAGGAAGGCGCCGAAGGCGAAGGGCAGGCCGAGCATGTAGGCGCCGGCAACGCCCGGCACGATGGAATGCGACAGCGCGTCGCCGATCAGCGACCAGCCCTTGAGCATCAGATAGGCGGAGAGAAAGGCGCAGACCGCGCCGACCAGGGCCGAGACCCAGATCGCGTTGGTCATGTAGCCGTAGGAAAAGGGTTCGAAGAGCAGGCTCATTTCGCCGGGCCCTTCGGCTGCTTCCCGCTGCCCTTCACCGTGCGGGTGCGTCGGTCGTAGACCACCAGCGGGCGCTCGTCGTCGGTGATGACCTCGAGCCGGCGGGGGTCGTCGTCGTCGTGCAGCCGCTCGCCTTCGAGCAGGAAGTGGCGCAGCACCCCGCCGAAGGCGTCACGCAGCTTCTCAGGCGTAAAGACCTCTTCGGTCGGCCCGTAGGCCAGCACCGTGCCCTTCACCAGCACCACCCGGTCGCAGAATTCCGGCACCGAGCCGAGGTTGTGGGTGGCGACCAGCATCACCCGCCCCTCGTCGCGCAAGGACCGCAGGAGCGCAATGATCTGTTCCTCGGTCTTCACGTCGACCCCGGTGAAGGGTTCGTCGAGCAGGATCACATGGGCGTCCTGCGCCAGCGCCCGGGCGAGAAAGACGCGCTTCTTCTGGCCGCCCGACAGCTCGCCGATCTGGCGGTGGCGATACTCGGTCATGTTCACCCGCGCGAGCGCGGCGTCGACGGCGGTGCGGTCGGCGGGACGGGGCCGGCGCAGAAAGCCCATGTGGCCGTAGCGGCCCATCATCACCACGTCTTCGACCAGCACCGGAAAGCTCCAGTCGACCTCCTCGGCCTGGGGCACATAGGCGACGTCCTGCGCCTTCTTCGCGGCCTCGACCGGCCGGCCGAGAATCTCGACTTTGCCCTTGGCGACCGGCACGAAGCCCATCAGCGCCTTGAACAGGGTCGACTTGCCGGCGCCGTTCACGCCCACCAGTGCGGTGATCGTGCCGGTGGGAATGGCGAAACTCGCTTCGTGGAGCGCGGTGAAGCCGTTGCGGTAGGTGACGGTGAGGCCGTCGGCGCGGATCCCGTCGGTCATTGCGAGAGGCCCGCGACGATGGTCTCGGAGGTGACGCGCAACAAATCGAGATAGCTCGCCACCGGCCCGCCCTCGTCGGAAAGCGAGTCGACATAGAGCACGCCGCCATAGGCCGCCCCGGTCTCGCGGGCGATCTGTTTCGCGGGCTTGTCCGAGACGGTGCTTTCGGAGAACACCACCGGGATCGCGTGCGCGCGCACCGCGTCGATAACGCTACGCACCTGCTGAGGCGTGCCCTGGGCATCGGCGTTGATCGGCCAGAGATAGAGTTCGGTGAGGCCGAAATCGCGCGCGAGATAGGAAAACGCGCCTTCCGAGGTCACCAGCCAGCGGCGGTCTTCAGGGAGCGCAAGAGCGGCATCGCGCAAGGGGCCGATGGTCTCGGCGATCCGGGCTTTGTAGCTTTCCGCATTGGCGGCGTAGGTCGCGGCGTTCTCCGGGTCCACCGCGCTCAGCGCATCGCGGATGTTGTCGACGTAGACCAGCGCCGAGGACAGCGCCATCCAGCCATGCGGGTTGGGCTTGCCGGCGTAGTCCCCGCCGGCAATCGGCATCGGCTCGACCCCGTCCGAGACCACGGCGGCGGGCACGCCCTGCAGGTTGGCGAAGAACTGTTCGAACCAGCGTTCGAGGTTCAGCCCGTTCCACAGGATCAGATCGGCGTCCTGCGCCTTGATCAGGTCGCGCGGCGTGGGCTGGTAGCCATGGATCTCTGCGCCCGGCTTGGTGATCGACACCACCTCGGCCGTGTCGCCGGCCACGTTGCGCGCCATGTCGGCGATCACCGTGAAGGTGGTCACCACCTTGATCGGGTCGTCGGCCCCGAGCGCCGGGGCGGCGAAGAGGCCGGCCGCGGCGAGGGCGAGGGCTGAGCGACGGGTGAACATGGCGATCTCCGGTTGGCTGTCGTCAAATGCTTCTAGGAACGATTTGCAACTGTCAAGTGCAGATGCAAGTCATTTGCAGGAAACCCTTGCACGCGCCGCCAAACCCGTGCGAAATGCCGGCCATGGACAGAACCGACGGGACCAAGACCGGGAAACGGGCCAAGCGCCTGACCGGGGCGCTCAGGGACGCGGGCGTGCGGATCACCCGCCAGCGCGCGGCCCTGCTCGACGTGCTCGCCGCCGCCGACGACCACCCCGACGCCGTCGAACTGCACCGGCGCGCCGAGGCGCAGGTGCCGGGGATCTCGCTGTCGACCGTCTACCGGACCCTGACCTCGCTCGAAGGGCAGGGGGTGATCCTGCGCCACCAGTTCGAAGGCACGCCGGCCCGGTTCGAACATGCCGAGGCCGAGCACCACGACCACATGATCGACGTCGAGACCGGCGAGGTGATGGAGTTCTGTTCCGACCGGATCGAGCGGCTGCAGGCGCAGATCGCGGCCGAGCTCGGCTACGAGATCGTCCATCACCGGATGGAGCTCTATGTCCGGCCCCGGCGCGCCGAGGGCGAGAGCGGCTAGGCAGGGGGGCGGGCAAAGGCGTTTCGAAACGCCTTTTGCGCGCGGTTTCGAAACCGCGTCCCAAGCCGCTTCCAGGCGGCTTTTCCCGGCCGAACCAACGTCCGCAAGCGCCGCTTCACCCCCGATTGGCGTTTCTCTGCCGAGCCGCGGTGCCGGTATGGGCGGCGAAACGCCCAAGAATGCCGCACTCCTGCCCCCTTCTTTTGCGAATCCCGCTGCAGGCTAGGTTGACCGCCGACCAAAGCATCTGGGGAGATGTCTGCCATGACCCTTGCCTCCAAGGTCGAGCGCCTGATGCTCGACCTGATCAACGACGCACGTGCCGATGCCGGGCTCGACCCGCTCGTGCTGGCGCTCGACCTCAACACCTCGGCCGAAGATCACTCGTCCTGGATGCTGCGGACCGACACGTTCTCGCATACCGGGGCCGGCGGGTCCTCGGCCGGCGACCGGATGGAAGATGCCGGCTTCGTCTTTTCCGGCAGCTGGAGCTGGGGCGAGAACATCGCTTGGCAGTCCGAACGCGGCAGCACCGGGATCGCCGACGATGTCCGCAACCTGTTCACCAGCCTGATGAACAGCGCCGGCCACCGCGCCAACATCCTGTCGGCGAGCTACGACTACGTCGGCATCGGTGTCGAACGCGGCGATTTCGGGGGCTGGGACGCGGTGATGGTCACCCAGAATTTCGCCTCGACCGGCGGTGCCGTGGCGCGCGATACCGGGGCGGCCACGTCGTCCGTCAATGCCGCGCCGGTGGTGGAGATGGCCGACATCACGGTCTCGGGCGAGACCTGGAAGGGGCGCAAGGCCAAGGTCGAGAAATATCTCGACGCCAGCGACCCGGACGGCGACGAGATTGTCTACTACGAAGTGCGCGACCAGCAGGGGCGGCACAATTTCAAGCTCAAGGGCGACGGCGTGATCAACGCCCGCGACGGCTACGTGATCGACGCCGACGAGTTGTCCCGCCTCGTCGTCCGGCGCGACGGCGCGCTTGGCGACAGCCGCCTCGAGATCCGCGCCTCGGACGGCGACGACTGGAGCGACTGGGCGGCGTTCACGCTGCACACCGTCTCGGCCGACGACTACTTCGCCTGAGCCCGCGCGGTCCCGCGCAGGCGGGTGCTGGCGCGGGCGCCCGGATTTGGCCTAGACTTGCTCCATGAACAGAGCGCCGCTGATCGTCTGGGTCCTGGCCTTCCTCGCGCTGACCGCCGCCATCGGCGCGGGGGCGGGCTGGTACGCCTATCGCGCGGCGATGGACCGTCTCGCCGAACAGGGCCGGGCCGACCTTGCGCTCGCGACCGACCGTCTCGCCTCGCAGCTCATGCGCTACCGCGAGCTTGCGGTGATCCTCACCAGCCACCCCGCGCTGCAGGGCCTGTTGTTCGAAGCCGGCGACCACGCGGCGGCCGATGCTTTGCTGCGCGAGATGGCCGACAAGACCGGCGCGCTCTCGGTCGAGCTGGTCGACCGGCAGGGCCGTGTCCTCGCCTCGACCGCGGCGGACACCGTCTCGCTCGATCCGGCACGGCAACCGCTCGCCCGCGCGCTCGCCGGCGCGCTCGGCACCGCGCATGACATCGTGCCGGGCGGTGCCATCGGGGCGCAGCGGGTATATTCCTACGCCGCGCCGGTCTATGGGCCCGAGGGGCCCGCGGCGGGGGCCATCGTCGCCACCGTCGACGTGCGCTGGATCGAGAACAACTGGCCCGGCAACGCGCCCGCGGCCTATTTCGTCGACGAGCGTGGCACGGTGTTCTTTTCCAACCGCTCGGGGCTCCTTCTCACCCGGCCCGGCACGGGCGGGAGCTTTCCCGCCTACACGGTGCGACGGGTGGGGGGCAACGCGGTCTGGGTGCTCGACGGCGGGCGTTACCTGCCGCACCTTGCGCTGCATCTCGAGCGCGCCGTGCCCGCGATCGGTCTCCAGGCGCATGTGCTGCTCGACGCCGGGCCGACCACGCGCGGCGCGGTGCTCGTCTCCGGCGCGACCATGGCGCTGTTTCTGGTCTTCGGCGCGGCGATGCTGGTCGCGGTGCGCGAGCGTCGGGCGCTCGACGACCGCCTCGCGGTCGAGGCCGCCGCCAATGCCCGGCTCGAGGCGCGGGTGACCGAGCGCACCCGGGCGCTCGCCGAGGTCAACGCCGATCTGCGCCGCGAGATCGTCGAGCGCAAGGAGGCCGAGGCGGCGCTCAAACGGGCGCAGGCGGAACTCGTCCAGGCCGGCAAGCTCTCGGCGCTGGGCCAGATGTCGGCAGGCATCAGCCACGAGCTCAACCAGCCCCTGATGGCGATCCGCAGCTTCGCCGAGAACGGCACCCTGTTCTTCGAGCGCGGCAACCCGGAGAAGGCGCGCGAAAACCTCGGCCGGATCACCGAGCTGGCGCGGCGGATGGGGCGGATCATCCACAACCTGCGCGCCTTCGCGCGGCAGGAGAGCGGGCCGGTCTCCGATGTCGAACTCGGCACCATCGTCGAGGATGCGCTGGAAACCACCGCCGCCAAGCTCGACCGCCATGGCGTCACCGTCGACTGGACCCCGCCACCCGGACCGGTGCTGGTGCGCGGCGGCGTCGTGCGGTTGCAGCAGGTGGTGGTCAACCTGATCTCCAACGCCGTCGATGCGATGGCCGGGGAGGAGGGCGACACGCCCCGCCGAGTTTCCATCGCCATCGACCCCACCGGCACCGGCCGGGTCACCCTCACGGTGCGCGACACCGGCCCGGGGCTGGACGAGCCGGAGCGGGTGTTCGATCCCTTCTACACCACCAAGGCCGTCGGCCGCGCCGAGGGGATGGGGCTCGGGCTGTCGATCTCTTACGGCCTCGTGCAGAGCTTCGGCGGCACCCTGCGCGGTGCCAACCACCCCGAGGGCGGCGCGGTCTTCACGGTCGAACTGGCCTCGGCCGTTGAGGTGGCGGCATGACCCGGCGCGTGCTCCTCGTCGACGACGACGCCGCGGTGCGCGAGGCGCTGGGCCAGACGCTGGAACTGGGCGGCTACGAGCCTCTGGTGGTGTCGAGCTATATCGAGGCCAAGGACCATATCGCGCCGGATTTCGCCGGCGTGGTGGTGAGCGATCTCAGGATGCCCGGCAAGGACGGCTTTGCGCTGCTGGCGCATGCCCGCAGCGTCGACGTCGAGCTGCCGGTGATCCTGCTCACCGGCGAGGGCGACGTGCCGACGGCGGTGCGCGGCATGAACGCGGGCGCCTTCGACTTCCTCGAAAAGCCCTGTGCCGCCGCCGACCTGCTCGCTGTCGTCGAAAAGGCGATCCGGACCCGCGACCTGGTGCTCGAAAACCGCCGGCTCAAGGTGCAGGCCGAGACCGGCGATGCGGCGGCGCGGCTGTTGCGCGGGACCTCCGCGGCAAGCCAGAAGATGCGCGACGCCGCCCGCGCGCTCGCCCGCACCATGGCCGATGTGCTCATCACCGGCGAGCCCGGGGTGGGGACGGCGAAGATGGCCGAGGTCGTGCACCTGCTGTCGGCGGTCGGGCGCGGGCCCTTCGTCAAGATCGCGGGCGCGGCGACGCTGCCGGAGACGCTGGCCGCCACCTTCGAAGCGGGCGCCGGCGGGTCGATCTTCCTCGACGAGGTGGCGAGCCTGCCCCAGGCCACGCAATTCGCCCTGCTCGACCTGCTCGACCGGCCGCAATCGCCGCGGGTGCTCGCGGGCACCTACCGTGACCTGCCCAAGCTCGCGGCCGAGGGCCAGTTCCACCCCGATCTCTACTACCGGCTCGACGCCGCGCGGATCCACATCCCGCCGCTCCGGGACCGCCGCGAGGACATCCCGATCCTGTTTCGCCACTACGTCGCGATCGCCTGCGAACAGGCGGGCCTGTCCGAACCCGAGATCACGCCCGAACACCTCTCGGCGCTGATGCAGCGGGACTGGCCGGGCAATGCCCGCGCGCTGATGAACGAGGCGATGCGCTTTGCGATGGGGATCGAAACCGGGGGCGGCGACGGCGACGGCGACGGGCCGGGGCTCGCCGAACAGCTCGCCCAGGTGGAACGGTCGCTGCTGATCGACGCGCTGGCGCGCCATGCGGGGCATGCCACCGAGGCCGCGAAGGCACTGAAGGTGCCGCGCAAGACCTTCTACGACAAGCTCGCCAAGTATGGGATCTGCGCCGAAACCTTCCGGGAGTAAGTGTGCGGATTTCCGCACGCTTGGCGCGGAGGGCCTGTGCGGGTTTTCGCACATCTCCCCGCCGGTTTTCGCCTGACGTCACGGAAACCCCGTGCAAAACAAATCCAAAACAAGGGCTTAGCCGTTTCTTTCCGCACGCGGAAGGTAACGCTTGCGTGAGTCCATGGGGCCGTTACTCCTATCTCGGGGCCCTTTCCGGGGCCGGGAGAAACCGGAGGAGACATCATGAAAACCCTTATCGGCGCCGTTTCGGCGCTCACCCTTACTGTTGCCATGGCCGGTGCGGCCACCGCCGCCTGCGACGACGGCGAGATGGTGATCAAGTTCAGCCACGTCACCAACACCGACAAGCACCCGAAGGGCATCGCCGCCAACCTGTTCATGGAGCGGGTCAACGCCGAGATGAACGGCGTGGCCTGCATGGAGGTCTACCCGAACTCGACGCTGTACAACGACGACCAGGTGCTCGAAGCGATGCTGCAGGGCGACGTCCAGTTCGCCGCGCCCTCGCTGTCGAAATTCGAGACCTTCACCAAGGTCTACCGGATCTTCGATCTGCCCTTCATGTTCAAGAACATGGACGCGGTCGAGCGTTCCAGCAGTCGGAAACCGGCCAGGCGATGAAGGATGCGATGGTGCGCCGCGGCTTGCAGGGCCTCGCCTTCTGGCACAACGGGCTCAAGCAGTTCTCGGCCAACAAGCCGCTCCTGCTGCCCGAGGATGCCGCCGGCCTCAAGTTCCGGGTCCAGCCTTCCGACGTGCTGGTCGCGCAGATGGAGGCGCTCAACGCCTCGCCGCAGCCGATGGCCTTTTCCGAGGTCTACGGCGCGCTGCAGACCGGCGTTGTCGACGGTCAGGAGAACACCTGGTCGAACATCTACGGCCAGAAGTTCTTCGAAGTGCAGGACGGCACCACCGAGACCAACCACGGCGTGCTCGACTACATGGTCGTGGCCTCGGTCGACTGGCTCGACAGCCTCGATCCGGCGGTTCGTGACCAGCTGCTCACGATCCTCGACGAGGTGACCGCCGACCGCAACGCCGCGATCGCGCAGGTCGACGCCGAGAACCGCCAGGCGGTGCTCGACGCCGGCGGCGTGATCCGCGAACTCACCGACGAACAGCGCGCGGCTTGGGTCGAGGCGATGAAGCCGGTCTGGGCGCAGTTCGAGGGCGATGTGGGCGCCGACAACATCGCGGCCGCCCAGGACATCAACGCCAGCATGTAAGCCGACAGTCAGATGCGGGTCCGGTGCGCCGGGCCCGCGCAAGTCCGGTCAACGCGTCTTGGGAGGGGCGTCATGAGCCATGCGAAACGGGCCCACGGGTTCGAGGAAAACGCGATCGCGGTCCTGCTGGGTCTGATGGTCGTGGTCACCTTCATCAACGTGGTGATGCGCTACGTGTTCAACGCCTCGCTGATCTGGGGGCTGGAACTCACGCTGATCCTGTTCGCCTGGCTGGTGATCTTCGGCATCAGCTACGGGGTGAAAAAGACCATCCACCTCGGCGTCGACGCACTGACCACCCAGCTCTCGTCCGGCCCCAAACGGATCATGGCGCTGTTCGCCGCCGCCGTCTGCCTCGTCTACGCCTTCCTGATGATGAAAGGCGCCTGGGACTACTGGGCGCCGTTTGCCGGGCTCTACCCGACCGACGGGCGCTGGTTCCCGACCGGCTTCGACGAGACCGCCCGCGACCGCGCCTTCTACGTCACCGACCAGGTGCCGATGCTGCCGTTCCTGCGCTTCCTCGAAGACTGGATCAACTACGGCGAGGCTTACGAAAAGCTGCCGCGGGTGATCCCCTACGTGATCCTGCCGGTCGGCATGGCGCTGTTCCTGTTCCGGCTGGTCCAGGCCACCTGGCGGATCGCCACCGGCCACCAGCAGACGATGATCGTGAGCCACGAGATCGAGGACGAACTCGACGCGCTCAAGCACAAGGAGAGCTGAACCATGGGTGTCGCGCTTCTGTTCCTGATGATCGTCGGCCTGCTCGTCGCGGGCGTTCCGATCGCGATCTCGCTGGGTCTCAGCTCGATCATCTTCCTTCTGGTGCTGTCCGACACCTCGCTCGCCTCGGTGGCGCAGAGCCTCTACCAGGCGATGGCCGGGCATTACACGCTGCTCGCGATCCCCTTCTTCATCCTCGCCTCGTCCTTCATGTCGACCGGCGGCGTCGCGCAACGGATCATCCGCTTCGCCATCGCCTCGGTCGGGCACATGCAGGGCGGGCTCGCCATCGCCGGCGTCTTCGCCTGCATGATGTTCGCCGCTCTTTCCGGCTCCTCGCCCGCCACCGTCGTCGCCATCGGCACCATCGTGATCGCGGCGATGCGCCAAGCCGGCTACACCAAGGATTTCGCCGCCGGCGTGATCGCCAATGCCGGCACGCTCGGCATCCTGATCCCGCCGTCGATCGTGATGGTGGTCTACGCCTCGGCGACCGATGTGTCGGTCGGCCGGATGTTCCTCGCCGGCGTCATCCCGGGTCTGCTCGCAGGGTTCGCGCTGATGGTCGCGATCTACGTCTTCGCCCGTATCCGCAACATGCCCAAGGGCAATTTCGCCGGCTGGGGCGAGGTCTGGACCAGCTTCAAGGACGCGATCTGGGGGCTCCTGCTGATCGTCATCATCATGGGCGGGATCTACGGCATCCCGGGCGTGACGGGCGCGATCTTCACCCCCACCGAAGCCGCCGCCGTCGCCTCGGTCTACGCCTTCATCGTCGCCACCTTCGTCTACCGCGATATGGGGCCGCTCGCGGCCCGCGACGGCGAGGACCGCTCGTCGCTCCTGAAGAAGCCCTGGACGCTGCTCACCGCCTTCTGGCACGCCGACACCCGCGCCACGCTGTTCGAGGCCGGCAAGCTCACCATCACGCTGATGTTCATCATCGCCAACGCGCTCATCCTCAAGCATGTGCTGACCGACGAGCAGATCCCGCAGCAGATCGCCGAGGCGATGCTGTCGGCGGGCTTCGGAAAGATCATGTTCCTCGTGATGGTCAACCTGATCCTGCTGATCGGCGGCCAGTTCATGGAACCCTCGGGGTTGATCGTGATCGTCGCGCCGCTGGTGTTCCCGATCGCCATCCAGCTCGGCGTCGACCCGATCCATCTCGGCATCATCATGGTGGTGAACATGGAGATCGGGATGATCACGCCGCCGGTGGGGCTCAACCTCTTCGTCACCTCGGGCGTTGCCGGCATGCCGATGATGCGGGTGGTCAAGGCGGCGCTGCCGTTCCTCGCGGTGCTCTTCGTCTTCCTGATCGTGGTCACCTACGTGCCGATCATCTCGACCTGGCTGCCGACCCTGCTGATGGGGCCGGAGATCATCACCAACTAGGGCGGCGCCGGGGCGGGTCCCCGGCGCGCCCCGGCGCTTGCGGAAGCGGGTCCGAATTGACAAGGTCGCGGCCCCGGCGCACCGTTGCGCCGCGCCCCCAACCCGTCCGGAACAGACACATGCCCAGAGTTCACCACACCACGCCCGCGGCGGATGGGTACCACATGCCCGGCGAACACGCGCCGCAGGACGAAGTCTGGATGGTCTGGCCCGAACGGCCCGACAACTGGCGCGAGGGTGCGGCTCCGGCGCAGGCCTGTTTCGCCGCGGTCGCCGAGGCCATCGCCGCGGTCACCCCGGTCAGCATGGCAGTCTCCGCCGAACAATACGCTACCGCACGGTCGCTGTTGCCCGACGCCGTCCGCGTCGTCGAGATGTCGACCGACGACAGCTGGATGCGCGACACCGGCCCCACCTTCGTGGTCGACGGCAAGGGCGGCCGGCGCGGCATCCAGTGGGAGTTCAACGCCTGGGGCGGCCACGTCGACGGGCTCTATGCGCCCTGGGACCGCGACAACGCGGTCGCCGGCAAGGTCTGCGAGGTGATGCGCGCCGACAGCTACAAGCCCGGGATCGTGCTCGAAGGCGGGGCGATTCACACCGACGGCGACGGCACGCTGTTCACCACCGAGGAATGCCTGTTGCACCCGTCGCGCAACCCCACGCTCTCCAAACCCGAGATCGAGCAGGTGCTGAAAGACAGCCTGGGGGTCGACAAGGTCATCTGGCTGCCCGCGGGGCTGGTCGGCGACGAGACCAACGGCCATGTCGACAACCTCATGCACGTGGTGCGGCCGGGCGAGGTGATGCTGTCCTGGACCGACGATCCCGACGATGTGCAATATCCGGTCTGCCAGAGCGCCTTCGACGTTTTGCGCAGCACGACCGACGCAAGGGGACGCAGGCTCGCAGTCCACAAAATCCCGCTGCCGGGGCCGCTCTACCGGGACGACGCGGAAGCGGCCGGCATCGCCGCGTCCGCAAGCATGGACCGCGGCGCCGGCGAAAGGCTCGCCGGTTCCTACGCCAATTTCCTTATCACCAACGGCCGGATCGTGCTGCCGCTGCTCGATCCGGCCCGGGACGACACCGCCCGCGAGGTGCTGGCGGAGGCCTTCCCGGGCTACGAGATCGTCGGCGTCCCGGCGCGCGAGATCCTGCTCGGCGGCGGCAACATCCACTGCATCACCCAGCAGGTGCCTGCGGCCTGACGGCCCGGGTCGTCGGCCCTCAGCGGCCGAAGAGGAACAGGCTGGCGATGCCGCCGACCACGGCGAGCGCCAACCATACGGAAGCGTCCGTTCCGTGCAGGTGTGTGCTGCCGTCGGAATGGGCAAAGGCCGGGCTGGCGGCGATGGCTACGATTGCGGCGGTTGCAGATGTCTTCATCTGTCGATCTCCATTTTGCGGGTTGCGAGGAAGGCGCGGATGTCGAGGCTGACCTTTTCGTCCATCGAGACGTAGACCAGCGCCATGTTGGTGCGTTCGCGCACCATTTCGCCCGGGAAGGGCAGGTAGCTGAGTTCACGCGAGCCGAAGGAGGGCGAGGCGGTGCCCACCTGCCACTCGGTCTTCAACTCCACATCCACCAGCTTCAGCGCCTTGGCGCCGCCCTGTCCGGGCGGTTCGAACGGCACGCCCGCGAGCTTGAGATAGCTCGCCTTGTCGGCGGCCTGGACGAAGCCGTCGATGAACTGCGCGGTCAGGACCTGCAGGTCGGCGGCGTGGTCCTCGGCATGCAGGTGGCTGTGCAGGTGGTCGGCATCGGCGTGGTTGTGGCCGTGTCCATGCGCTGGCGTATGGTCATGAGCGTGATGCGCGTGGTGGTGGTGATGGTGATGCCCGTGGTGATGCGGATGGTCATGTGGCATTTGACCACCTCTTGCCCTCGAACTCGCCATGCGGGAAGGTCACCGGCTTGTCGATGTGCTTCTTGTGGGCCCCGAGCTTGCCGGCGGAGACCATCGAGCCGAGCACGTCGACGATCACCCTTGTGCCCATCAGCGCGGTGATGTCGGAAGTGTCGTAGGGCGGCGAGACCTCGACCAGCTCCATCCCGCACAGCCCCTCGGCCGCGACCTTGGAGGCCAGCGCAAGCGCCTCGCGGGGCAGGAAGCCGCCCGGTTCGGGCCAGCCGGTGCCGGGGACGAAGCCGCAGTCGATCGAATCGATGTCGAAGGACATGTAGACCATGTCGACCCCGTCCCAGGCCATCTCCAGCGCCATCTCGGCGGTCCTGTCGATGCCCATCCGCTCGACGTCGGACATGGTGATGATGTTGGTCTCGCGCTCGCGCGCCACCTTCACCGCGTCGCGGGGCACCTGCCAGCCGCCGATGCCGATCTGGACGAGGTTCTTCGCCGGCACGTTGGGCATGTTGGTGGCGTGGAACCACGGCGTCGTGTGCATCCGCTCGTCGAGATCCTTTTCCTGGATATCGGCGTGGCGGTCGAAATGGACGATGCCGATCTTCTTCGAGGTCACCTCGGCGATGCCGCGCGCGCAGGGGAAACCGATCGAATGGTCGCCGCCGATCATGATCGGGAACGAGCCCGAGGAGGCCACGTGGCTCACCGCCCGGGTGATCTGGTCGAACGACTTCTCGATATTGGCGGGGATGGTGAAGACGTCGCCGGCGTCGCAGAGCGTCATCTGCTCGCGCAGGTCCACCGCCATCTCGTAGTTGTAGGGCGTGTAGAGCGCGGAGATCTTGCGCAGCCCCTGCGGCCCGAAGCGGGTGCCGGGGCGGTAGGTGGTGCCGCCGTCGAAGGGGATGCCGAGCACGGTGGCATCGTAATCGCCCACCTCGGTCACGTCTTCTGCATAGGGCGCCTTGAGGAAGGTGTTGATGCCGGCGTAATGCGGAAGCTCCCCGCGCGCAAAGGTGGGGATCGACTTGTCCTCGATGCTGTCCGCCCCGGTCAGCCCCATTCGCAGCGCCCAGCGGCGTTCCTCGTCCCAGCCCTTGCCGGGGATGTTCGCCTCGGCCTTCATGCTCTTCCAGCCCTGAAGCTGCGTCAGGTCCGGGTGGTGGGCGCGCCGCTCCCGCGCGGCATGGGCGCGAACGTGATCGCCCGGGTGGTGCGATTGCGTGCGCTTCTGTTCGGAAAACATCTGCTTCCTCCTGTCGTCTCCTGCGCCCTCGGGCGCCTCTCCGGGCCTTGGCATCGCCGGCGCGCGGGGCCCGGGGGCGCGCGCTGGCGTTTTCTCACGCCCCGTCGTGCTTCAGCGACGGGTAGCGGTCGAGGATGTGCTGGAACGGGATGCCGCGGTCGCGGGCGTCGAAATCGTAGGTGATGGTTGCCCCATACGCCCCCGGATCGTGCGGGTCCCAGCGCGGCTTGTCGAAGACCAGCACCCGGTCGCCGAGCTTGAACCCTTCTTCGAGGTCGTGGGTCACCATGAACACGGTCATGTTGGTCTCGGCCCGCAGCTCCATCAGGAAGACGTGCATCGAGGCGCGGGTGCCCGGGTCGAGCGCGCCGAAGGGCTCGTCGAGCAGCAGCACCCGCGGCTTGGCGGTCATCGCCTGGCCGATGGCGAGCGCTGCTGCATCCCGCCGGACAGGCTCGCCGGGTACTGGTCGGCGACATGGTTGAGGCCGATCCGCTTCAGCATCGCGTCGGCCCGCTCCAGCGCCGCACGCCGCGCCGCACCGTGCAGTCGTCCCGAGCGGGTGCGAAACCCTTCGCCCGCGACGATGTTCTCGCGCACCGACATGTGCGGAAACACCGAGTAGCGCTGGAACACCACCCGCGTTCGAGCCCCGGCTCCACCGCCGGCGCGCCGCCGTCGATGGTGATTTCGCCGCGCTTGGGCCGCTCCTCGGCGAGCAGCATCCTCAGGAAGGTCGATTTGCCCGCCCCGGAGGCGCCGACCAGCGAGATGAACTCGCCCTCGGCGACGTCGAGGTTGATCCGCTCCAGGATCGAGCGGTCGCCGTAGCTCTGCCAGACGTCGCGGACGGTGACGAAGCTCATAGCCCGGCCTCCATCCAGGGGAAGGCCTTGCGCGACAGCACCCGCAGGCCCCAGTCGATCAGGAAGGCAAGCACCGTGATCCAGATCACGTAGGTCAGGATCACGTCCATCGCGAGGTAGCGGCGGACGAGGAAGATCCGGTAGCCGAGCCCGACGTCGGAGGCGACCGCCTCGGCGGCGATCAGGAACAGCCAGGCCGAGCCGAGCGACAGCCGGATGTCGGCGATGAGCCGCGGCAGGATCTGCGGCAGCGCCACCCTGAGCGCGATCACCCAGGACGAGGCGCCGAGCGTCTGCGCCTTGACGATCTCCTCATGCGGCAAATCGAGCACCCGCTGGGCGAGGTCGCGGGTCATGAAGGGGGTGATGCCGATCACGATCAGCACGACCTTCGAGGTCTCGCCAAGACCGAAGACGATGAACAGGATCGGCAAGAGCGCCAGCGGCGGCACCATCGAGATCACAGCGACGAAGCCCGAGAACATCCGCCGCGCATAGGGAAAGAGGCCGATCAGCATCCCGAGCGTGAGCGACAGCGCCGCGGCGATGCCGACGCCGCCGAGAAGCCGGGTGAGCGAGGCACGTGTGTCGTGCCAGAGCAGGATCTTGCCCGAGCGCTTGTCGCCCTCGGTGAACAGCCGCAACGCGGTGTCGCCGATGGTGCCGAGCGAGGGCAAGAGCTTGTCCGACGGGTTCTCGGCCAGCCTGAGGTGCGAGCCGATCGCATAGGCGACGAGCACCAGCACGAAGGGCAGGGCGGCCAGCAGCACCGCGGTCGGGCGCGAGGGGATCCGGTTGATTAGACGCATGGCGTGGCGGCGGCGTGGCGGCCCGGGCGCGTTTGGCCCCCGGGCCTGACCTGTGCTCAGAGGGCGCCGTCGGCGGCCATCTGCATGTAGGTGGTGTCGTAGCGGAACTTCACTTTGTTCGCGTCGCCGGTCACCGAGCCATCCGGGTAGGCGACACCGACAAAGTCCGCCGAGGGCGCGCCTTCGCCGAGGATGCCCTTGTCGAACAGGAACTCGGCGACATTGACCATCGTCGCGGGCAGATCGCCGCCCTGGGTGAAGGCCACCGCGTCGGCCGGGGCGTAGAACATCTCCGTGGAAGCGAGCTGCGCCTTGTAGCCGTCTAGGTCGGTGCCCGAGGCCTCCGCCATCGCGCTCAGCGCTGCCTCGTCGCCCGCCGCCATCATCCCCATGAGCTCGTACCAGGCGCCGACCAGCGCCTTGCCGAACGCGGGGTTGTCGGCCAGCGTCTCGGTGTTGACCACCATCAGGTCGATGATCTCGCCCGGGATGTCGGCGCTGTCGAAGAGCTTGATCGCGCTCGGGTCCTCGAGAATGGTCGAGACCAGCGGGTTCCAGGTGACCACCGCCTGCACGTCGTCGGTGGCGAAGGCGGCGATCATGTCGGCATCGGAAGTGTTGATGACACCGCCGAGGTCGGCTTCGGTGAGCCCGACCGAATCGAGCGCGCGGGCGAGCAGGTAATGCGAGACCGAAAGCTCGACGAGGTTGACCGGCTTGCCCGCGAGCGCCGCAAGGTCGCCGTCTTTGACGATGACCGCGTCGTTGCCGTTGGAAAAGTCGCCGACGATCAGCGCGGTGGTGTCGACGCCGCCGCCCGAGGGGATCGACAGCGTGTCCATGTTGGTGGCCGAAACGCCGTCGAAGGCGCCGGCGGTGTACTGGTTGATCGATTCGACATAGTCGTTGATCTGCACGATCTCGACGGTAATCCCGTATTTCTCGGCCCATTTGTCCATGATGCCGCTGTCGGCGAGATAGCCCCAGGGCATCCAGCCGACATAGATCGACCAGGCGACGCGGAAATCGGTTTTTTCTTCGGCGAGGGCGGGCGCACCGGCAACGATGGCCAGGGCGGTGGTGGCAGCGAGAACGCGTCTTGCGATCATGGGTCATCCCCTTGTTTCGGCGTTCCACCTGCGGACGTTTGTTCGGAATGGCCGAGGCGGAACTGGGAGAACGGCCGGATCCCGTCGCAGTGGTCTCCCGGGATTTTGTCCCGCCGTGTACCGGGCCGGAATTTGCCGGGCCGGTGGTGTCTCTCGGACCTGTCCCTCCTGCGGAGGCGGAACCCTAGGCACCCTGCCCCCCGAGCATGGGCCGGGGGCCGGTCCGGGGCCTAGGGCGCGGGCGCGGAATCCGCCCGGGAGTCGGGCACTGCGCGTTCTTTGGGCGAAAATGCTGCCGGTTGCGCAAGAAACCGTCGGCGGCGGAAGATCGTTGCCCGCGCGGTCCGGTCTTCCGTGCCGCGCCGCACCCGCCCGGCGCTAGAGCCGCGCCACCGAGATGCGGACCGAGAGCACCTCGCCCGCGCCGCCCACCTGGGTGCCGGTCACCGGCGCGGCTTCGGCATAGTCGAGCCCGGTCGCGACGCGCACGTAGCGGGCGTCGGGCGAGATCCCGTTCGCCGGGTCGAAGCCGACCCAGCCGAGGTTGTCGACATGGGCCTCGGCCCAGGCGTGCATCGCCTCCTGGTCGATCCGGTCCTCGAGCATCAGATAGCCCGAGACGTAGCGGGCGGGAAAGCCGAGCTCACGGGCGGCAGAGATGAACACATGCGTGTGGTCCTGGCAGACGCCGCGGCCGGCGGCGAGCGCGTCTTCCGCGGTCCAGTCGGCCTCCGAGGCGCCGGTCTCGTAGGCGACGGCGGCCACCACGGCATGCATCAGGGCGTGCAGCCGGTCCAGCTCCTGCCCCGGTGCCAGATCCCGCAGCAGCGCCTTGATGCCGGCGCCGGGCTTGGTGCGCGGGGTCTGGCGCAGGTAGAGCCACAGGGGCGCCGGGCCGAGGTGGCGCCCGACCACGCCGTGGTTTTCGCCCAGTTCGACTTCGCCGGTCGAGGCGATCTCCAGCGTGTCCTCGGTGCCGCCGAAACTCACGAGCTCGACCCGGTTGTTGTGGAAATCCTCGAAGGCCAGTTCCTTGCGCCCGCCGGTGATCTCCGTCTCCCAGTGCGAGACGCGCTGCCCATGGGTCGATTTCGGGGTCTTGCGCAGCTGTTGCAGCCCGTAGCGGACCGGGTCCTCGAAGCTGTAGCGGGTGCTGTGGCTGATCTTCAGGCGCATGTCTGTGCTCAGGGTCTACTCGATGAACCGGTAGTCGATCTCGATCTGTTGCGCGAGCTTGCCGAGCAACGCGAGGGTCATCTGGATGAACTCGTGCAGCCCGTAGTCGAAGACCGCATCGATGTCGTATGACAGGTAGTGGCGTTCGAGATGGTCGGCGATGGCATAGGCGCGCGACCGGCTGTGGTGATCGGCGGAGAGGTACCGCAGGTTGTTGGTGAGCTTGCGGGCGCAGAAGGCGAGGCTGCGCGGCATCCGCCGGTCGAGGATCAGGAACCGGGCGATGTCGCGCGGATCGTGGGTGGTGCCGTAGGCCATGCGGAAGCCGCCGCGCGCCGAGACTGAACGCAGGATGGTCTCCCACTGCACGTTGTCGACTTCGCTGCCGACCGACAGGACCGAGGGCAGCAGCACGTAATATTTCACGTCGAGAATGCGCGCGGTGTTGTCGGCGCGTTCGAGAAAGGTGCCGATGCGTGCGAAGTCGAAGATCTCGTTGCGCAGCATGGTGCCGTCGGTGGCGCCGCGCACCAGCGCCGTGCGCGAGCGGATCAGGCCGAGCACCTTGGGCAGGTCGCGCTCCGAGACCTTGCGCGCGAGCAGGGCGTCGATCTCCATGTAGCCGCCGTTGACCGCTTCCCAGACCTCGTGGGTCAGCGCGGTCCGGACCATCCTGGCGTTGGACCTTGCGTGGGAGATTGAGTTGCGCACCGACGAGGGGTTGTCCTTCGCCCGAAGCATCCAGTCGATGGCGGTTTCCTTGGTGACGCTGTCGTGGGCGGCGTCGAAGGCCGCGTCGACCGCCGCCGTCTGCAGCACCGAGCGCCATTCCTCGTCGGTGCCGGCAAGCCGCGTGAGCGCGATCCGCTGGCCGGTCTCGATCAGCCGGGCGGTGTTCTCGGCCCGCTCGAGGTAGCGGTACATCCAGAACAGCCCGTTTGCGGTCTTGCCCAGCATGCGCTTCAGTCCTCCAGCACCCAGGTGTCCTTGGTGCCGCCCCCCTGCGAGGAGTTGACGACCAGCGAGCCCTTCTTGAGCGCGACCCGGGTGAGCCCGCCCGGGGTGATCTTGATCCCCGCCGGCGAGACCAGAACGTAGGGGCGCAGATCGACATGCCGCGGGCTCAGCCCGGCGCGGGTGAAGATCGGCACCGTCGACAGGCTCAGCGTCGGCTGGGCGATGTAGTTCGAGGGGCGCGCCTTGAGCTTCTTGCGGAACAGCGCGAGGTCCTTCTTGGTCGAGGTGGGGCCGATCAGCATGCCGTAGCCGCCGGAGCCGTGCACCTCCTTGACCACCAGCTCTTCGAGGTGGTCGAGCACATAGGCCAGCGCTTCGGGCTCGGCGCAGCGCCAGGTCGGCACGTTGCCGAGCAGCGGCCGTTCGCCGGTGTAGAATTCCACGATCTCCGGCATGTAGCTGTAGATCGCCTTGTCGTCGGCGATCCCGGTGCCCGGCGCATTGGCGATGGTGATGCCGCCGGCGCGGTAGACATCCATGATCCCGGGCACGCCCAGGGCGCTTTCGGGGTTGAAGTTGAGCGGGTCGAGATAGTCGTCGTCGACCCGGCGGTAGAGCACGTCGATCGGCTGGTAGCCGCGGGTGGTGCGCATCGCCACCCGCCCGTCGACCACGCGCAGGTCGTGGCCCTCCACGAGTTCCACCCCCATCTGGTCGGCGAGGAAGGCGTGTTCGAAATAGGCCGAGTTGTAGATCCCCGGGGTCAGCACCGCGACCGTGGGCGTGCTGGTCGTGGCCTCGGGCGACGAGGCGGCGAGCGAGCGCAACAGATCGCGCGGGTAGTTCTGCACCGGCTGCACCCGGTTCTGCGCGAACAGCTCGGGGAACATCTGCAGCATCGTCTCGCGGTTTTCGAGCATGTAGCTCACGCCCGACGGCGTGCGGGCATTGTCCTCGAGCACGTAGAACTCGCCCGGTCCGGTGCGCACGAGGTCGATGCCGACGATATGGGTGTAGACCCCGCCGGGCGGGCGCACGCCCAGCATCTGCGGCAGGAAGGCTTCGTTGCGAGTAATCATCTCGACCGGCACCCGGCCGGCCTTCAGGATCTCCTGGCCGTGGTAGATGTCGTAGAGAAAGGCGTTGATCGCGCGCACCCGCTGCTCGATCCCGCGCGAGAGCTTCTGCCATTCGAGCCCGGAGATGATCCGCGGGATGATGTCGAAGGGGATCAGCCGTTCCTCGGCCTCGGCCCGGCCGTAGACGTTGAAGGTGATGCCGGTCAGGCGGAACAGGTCCTCCGCCTCGCGCTGCTTCGCGCGCAGGTCCTTCGGGTCTTCACCTTCGAGCCAGGAGTTGAACGCTGCATATGGCTCCCGCAGGACCGTGTCCCGTCCCCACATTTCGTCGAATGTATCGCTTGCGTCCATGGGTTCAGTATGGGCACAGAGACGACGCCCTGCTCAATCGACGTTACCGCGAACGGCCCATGTTTTTTGCAATTGCCTTGTCGAATGGCGCCGGTTTCGGGATCTCGTGACTAATTAACGGGCAGATTGCGCGTCACACCTGCGCTTTTTGCCGGGTCGGCGGGCATTTCGGGCGGTGTCGCCGCTTTCGTCGGTCCGGGGTGGATTCGCCCCGTCACGCTCCGGAACGCGGTTTGGACGCTGCAAGCGCCCGCCCCTCCCGTGTCACAGCTCGGCGAACCAGTCGCGGTTCTCGTCGCGGATGCGGTCGATCATCGTGGCGATGCGCCCGAGATGGTCGCGCATCGTCGCCTCCGCCTGCACCGGGTCGCGCGCCTTCAGCGCCTCGAAGATCCGCAGGTGATCCTGGTACGCCCCTCCGAGGCGAAGGACAGCGACAGCATCCGCACCCGGTCCATGTGCCCCTTGTTCTCTGCCACCAGTTCCCAGACGAAGCCGAGCTCGGCGCGGGCGCAGATTTCGTAGTGGAACAGATCGTCGAGCCGGTGAAACGCGGCGCGGTCGCTCGGGTCGAGCACGTGTTTCTGGCGGTCGAGAATGTCCCCGAGCACGTCGAGATCGGCGTCGGTCAGCATGGTTGCGGCGAGCGTCACCGTCTCGACCTCCAGCGCCGTGCGGATGAACCGGGCCTGCATCACCGCGGCGGGCGAGATCAGCGAGACCGTGGTCGCGCGCTGCGGCCGGATCGTCAGGAAACCGAGCTTGGACAGCCGGTAGAAGGCGTCGCGCACCGGCTGGCGAGAGACGTCCATGGCCTTGGCCACATCCACTTCGGAGATCCGCGCGCCGGGAGGCAATTCGAGCGACAGCACCTGGCGCCTGAGTTCGTCGAACACCTGGTCTGCGACCGAGGGGCGCGGCAACGTCACCGGCTGCGGCATCGTGGCGGGAACGACCATGAGACTTCTCCGTTGACGTCTTCTATGCTAGCATATTAGTATATCACCGCGGAGTCGTCCAGAACGACTCGCGAAAAAAACAACACGACCCAGTGAGTGGAGGACTTGCCGGCGATGGCCCTGATGGACGATGACCGCCTGCTGCCTGTCGACCCTTCGGCGAGAAAGCTCGCCCGCGCGCTCTACGACACCGTCGCCGATGCCCCGATCATCTCGCCCCACGGCCATACCGATCCGCGCTGGTTCGCCGAGAACGCGGCCTTTCCCGACCCGGCGCAGCTGTTCGTCACCCCAGACCACTACGCCTTCCGGATGATCCACAGCCAGGGCGTGCCGCTCGAGGCGATGGGCGTGCCGCGGGTCGACGGCGGGCCGACCGAAACCGACGGACGCAAGATCTGGCGCATCCTCGCCGAGAACTACCACCTGTTCCGCGGCACCCCGACCCGGGGCTGGCTCGACCATGCCTTCCAGGAGGTTTTCGGCTTCGACGTGCCGCTCTCCGCCACGACGGCGGATTTCTACTACGATACGATAGCCGAGAAGCTGGCGACGCCGGCGTTCCGCCCCCGCGCGCTGTTCGAGCGGTTCAACATCGAGGTGATCGCCACCACCGAGAGCCCGCTCGACGACCTCAGGTGGCACCAGATGATCCGCGACAGCGGCTGGCGGGGCCGGGTCATCACCGCCTACCGGCCCGACCCGGTGGTGGATCCCGATTTCGAGGGCTTCATGGCCAATGTCGAAGCCTTCTGCGCCCTCGGCGGCCAGCCGGGCACCTCGTGGCAGAACTATCTCGACGCCCACCGCGCCCGGCGCGCCTTCTTCGCGTCGATGGGCGCCACCTCGACCGACCACGGCCACCCGACGGCGCATACCGAGAACCTCGATCCCGCCGCGGCCGAGGCGCTCTACGACACGGTGATGTCGGGCGCTGCCGATGCGGCCGCGCGCGAGGCCTTCCGCGGCCAGATGCTGACCGAGATGGCCAAGCTCAGCCTCGAAGACGGGCTGGTGATGCAGTTCCACCCCGGGTCGTACCGCAACCATTCGGGTCCGGTGCTCGGTCGCCACGGTCGCGACAAGGGGTTCGATATCCCGACCCGCACCGATTACGTCCGCGCGCTCAAGCCGCTGCTCGACGCGGTCGGCGAAGAGCCCGAGCTGACGGTGATCCTCTTCACCCTCGACGAGAGCGCCTATGCGCGCGAACTCGCGCCGCTCGCCGGTGTCTACCCGGCGCTCAAGCTGGGGCCGGCCTGGTGGTTCCACGACAGCCCCGAGGGGATGCGCCGTTACCGCGAGATGACCACGGAGACGGCCGGGTTCTACAACACCGTCGGTTTCAACGACGACACCCGCGCCTTCATGTCGATCCCCGCCCGCCACGACGTGGCACGCCGGGTCGACGCCGCCTTCCTCGCCACACTCGTCGCCACCGGGCGGCTGCGTGAGGACGAGGCTTTCGAGGTCATCCAGGACCTCGCTCACCGGCTTGCACGCCAAGCCTACCGGCTCTGACCGAGCCACTTCCGGGAGGACATCATGTCGAAATTCACCACCATCGCAACACTCCTGGCTTCGACGGCCTTCGCCACCGGTGCCTTCGCCTGCGACATAACCCTGCGGTCGTCGGACACCCATCCCGACGGCTATCCGACCGTCGAGGGCGTCAAGTACATGGGCGAACTGCTCGCAGAGCGCACCGACGGCCGGATCTGCGTCGAAGTGTTCCACTCCGCCCAGCTCGGCGAGGAAAAGGACACGATCGAGCAGACCCAGTTCGGCGTGATCGACCTCAACCGCGTCTCGATGGGCCCGTTCAACAACATCAGCCCCGAGACCCAGGTGCCGTCGCTGCCCTACATCTTCCGCTCGACCGAGCACATGCACCACGTGCTCGACGGCGACGTGGGCAACGACATCCTCGCCGCTTTCGCCGACCACGACCTGATCGGCCTCACCTATTACGACGCCGGCGCGCGCAGCTTCTACAACAGCCAGAAGCCGATCTCGTCGCTCGATGACCTCGCCGGCATGAAGTTCCGCGTGATGCAGTCCGACCTCTTCGTCGACATGGTCGGCGCGCTCGGCGCCAACGCCACCCCGATGCCCTATGGCGAGGTCTACAGCTCGATCCAGACCGGCGTCATCGACGGGGCCGAAAACAACTGGCCGTCCTACGAGAGCTCGGGCCATTTCGAGGTTGCCGGCTACTACACGCTCGACCAGCACCTGATGGTGCCGGAAGTGCTGGTCATGTCGAAGATGTCCTGGGACAAGCTCAGCCCTGAAGACCAGGAAATCGTGATGCAGGCGGCCAAGGATTCCACCGCCCGCCAGCGCGAACTCTGGGCCGAACGTGAAGCCGTTTCGGAAGAAAAGGTCCGCGCCGCCGGCAACGAGATCATCACCGATTTCGACAAGACCCCGTTCATCGAAGCGATGGTGCCGGTCTACGAGAAATACGTGACCGATCCGGCACTGCAGGATCTCGTGGCCCGCATCCAGGCCGTCGAATAACCCGCATTCCTCCGGGGGCGGCGCGCCGGGTCCGGTGCGCCGTCCCCATCACCCGCAGGCGGCAGGGGCGGCTATGCAAGACTTCATGATGCGCGTTGCACGCGTAACCAATATCCTTGGCCAGACCGGCCTGTGGATATCCGGCGCCGGTGTGGTCTTCATGACCATCATCATCTTTCTCCAGGTGTTCGTGCGCTACGTGCTCAACTCCTCGCTGCCCTGGACGGAACCGGGCGCGGTCATGGTGATGGGCTGGTTCATCTTCCTCGGCGCCGCCGTCGGCGTGCGCGAGGGCTACCACCTCGCCTTCGACGTGGTGCTCTATTTCATTCCCGAGAAGCTGAAACTGATCTTCTTCTCGATCTCCGACCTCGTGGTCACGGCCTTCGCCGGGGGCATGGTCTTCTACGGCGTGCAGCTCGCGATCAAGACTTCCGGCAACAAGCTGCCGTCGCTCGGCATCTCCGGCGCCTTCGACTTCGCGCCGCTGGTCGTCGGCGGCGTGCTGATGATCCTGTTCTCCATCGAGCGCCTCGCCCGGCGCGCGGCCGGCCTGCCGACCGCCCGGTTCGGCGACGATGCCGACCCCAACGGCGGCCCCGGCGCCACCCGTGCAGGAGCGTGAGCCCATGGAACTCTGGATCCTTTTCGGCACTTTCACCACGCTCCTCCTGATCGGCACGCCGGTCGCCTTCTGCCTCGGTATCTCCTCCTTCCTCACCGTCTGGTACATCGGCCTGCCGCCGGTGGTGGTGTTCCAGCGGCTCAACTCGGGCGTCTCGGTCTATGCGCTGATGGCGATCCCGTTCTTCATCTACGCAGGCGACCTCATGGTGCGCGGCGACATCGCCCGCCGACTTGTGGCGCTCGCCTCGGGCCTCGTCGGCCACTTCAAGGGCGGGCTCGGCCAGGTCAACATCCTCACCTCCGTGATGTTCGGCGGCGTGTCCGGCTCGGCCGCGGCCGACGCGGCGGCCGTCGGCGGCATCATGGTGCCGCAGATGCGCGAGCGCGGCTACGGCGTCGACTACGCGGTCAACATCACCGTGGTCGGCGCGATCATCGCGCTGATGCTGCCGCCGTCGCACAACATGATCATCTATTCGATCTCGGCCGGCGGCAAGATCTCGATCGCCGATCTATTCACCGCCGGCATCATCCCCGGCCTGATCCTGGCGCTCTCGCTGATGGTCGCGGCCTATTTCGTCGCCATCCGTCGTGGCTACCCGACCGAGGCCTTCCCCGGCCGCCGCGTGCTGGGCGCGATGTTCGTCTCGGCCGTGCCGGGGCTGATCATGATCCTCATCATCTTCGGCGGCGTCCGCTCGGGCATCTTCACCGCCTCGGAAAGCTCCAACATCGCCGTGGTCTACGCCCTCGTCGTCACCTTCCTGGTCTACCGTACGCTGACCTTCGCGGCCTTCGTCGACGCGACCAAGGCCGCGGTCAAGACCACCGCGATGGTGCTCATGGTGATCGGCTCCGCCGCCGCCTTCGGCTGGCTGCTCGCCTACCTGCGGGTGCCGACCGCGGTGGTCGACTACCTCAAGTCGATCTCGGAAAACCCGATCATCATCATCCTGCTCATCAACGTCTCGCTGCTGATCCTCGGCACCTTCATGGACATGTCGCCGCTGATCGTCATCACCACGCCGATCTTCCTGCCGGTGGCCACCGCCTACGGGCTCGACCCGGTGCAGTTCGGCGTGATCCTGGTGCTCAACCTCGGCATCGGCCTGTGCACGCCGCCGGTGGGCGCGGTGCTCTTCGTCGGCTGCGCGGTCGGCAAGGTGCAGATCTGGGACGTGGTCAAGACGATCTGGCCGTTCTACGCCGCCGCGGTCTTCACCCTGATGCTCGTCACCTATATCCCGGCGCTGTCGCTGTGGATGCCGTCGCTGTTCCACTGAGAAGGAGGGCGCCATGCTCAAGAGCTTCCCCGCCGTCGAGGCCGACCCGGGCGTTACCCGGCAGGTGCTGAGCGAGGCGCCCGAGCTCATGGTGGTCTCGTTCCGCTTCGCCGCCGGCGCTTCCGGCGCGCTGCACGACCATCCGCATGTGCAGTCGACCTTCTGCCGCTCGGGGCGGTTCCGGTTCACGCTTTCGGGCGAAGATTTCGAGGTCGGGCCGGGCGACAGCTTCATCATCCCTTCGGGCGCGCGCCACGGCTGCCTGTGCCTCGAACCCGGCGAGCTGATCGACACCTTCACGCCCCGCCGCGACGATTTTCTGTGAAAGGATACATCCGTGCTGACCGTTGAAACCCGCCACGCCATCCACCCCGACCACGCCCGCACCATGGGCACCGACGAGCTGCGCAAGCATTTCCTTGCCGAGGGGATGTTCGCCAAGGGCGAGATCCGCCTGGTCTATACCCATTACGACCGGATGACCGTGGGCGGCGCGGTGCCCGCGGGCGGCAGCCTGAAACTCGACAAGGTCGAAGAGACCCGCACCGCCACCTTCCTCGAACGCCGCGAGATGGGCATCGTCAATATCGGCGAGACCGGCGCCGTCGCCACCGGCGACGAAAGCTGGACGCTAGAGAAGGGCGACGTGCTCTATCTCGGCAAGGGCAACGGTCCGGTGACCTTCTCCGGTCAGGGCCGGTTCTACATCACCTCCGCCCCGGCGCATGCGAGCTTCCCAAACCGGCTCATCCGCATCGGCGAGGCCAAGAAGGTCGAGATGGGCGAGGCGGCCACTTCCAACAAGCGCGCGATCTACCAGTTCATCCACCCGCTGGTGATGGAAAGCTGCCAGCTCGTGATCGGCTACACCCAGCTTCTCGAGGGCTCGGTCTGGAACACCATGCCGCCGCATGTCCACGACCGCCGGATGGAGGCCTATCTCTACTGGGGGATGGACGAGACCGCGCGGGTCATCCACCTGATGGGCGAACCGCAGGAGACCCGCCACCTCGTCATCGCCAACGAACAGGCGGCGCTGTCGCCGTCCTGGTCGATCCACGCCGGCGCCGGCATCGGCTCCTACACCTTCATCTGGGCGATGGCGGGCGACAATGTCGATTACACCGACATGGACTTCATCCAGCCCAAGGACATGAAATGACTCCCTTCTCGCTCGACGGCCGACGGGCGCTCGTCACCGGCGCCAACACCGGCATCGGCCAGGCCATCGCCGTGGCGCTGGCGGGGCAGGGGGCACGGGTGAGCTGCGCCGGACGTCGTGCCGCCGACGAGACCGTGAAACGGATCGAAGCGGCGGGCAGGCGGGCCGAAACGCTCGATCTCGACTTCGCCGACCCGATGGCAGCCCGCGATGTCTTCGCCGGTCAGGGCTACACGATCCTCGTCAACAACGCCGGCATCATCCGCCGCGACGACAGCGTCGATTTCACCGAGGCCGATTGGGACGACGTGATGGACGTCAACCTCAAGGCTTTGTTCTTCACCTCCCAGGCCTTC
Organism: Paracoccaceae bacterium; assembly: GCA_041397205.1. GTDB lineage: Bacteria > Pseudomonadota > Alphaproteobacteria > Rhodobacterales > Rhodobacteraceae > Sinisalibacter. Next base: position 9,755 of record JAWKXC010000011.1, on the reverse strand, counting down.
GCGAAAGAGGCGCTGGCCGCGGGCAACCTGCCGGCCAACATCGTCAACATCGCCTCGCTCCTGTCGTTCCAGGGCGGCATCCGCGTGCCTTCCTACACCGCGTCCAAGCATGGCGTCGCCGGGCTCACCAAGGTGCTCGCCAACGAATGGGCGGCCCGGGGGATCAACGTCAACGCCATCGCGCCGGGCTATATCGCCACCAACAACACCAGTGCGCTGCGCGCCGATCCGGACCGCAACCAGGCGATCCTCGACCGGATCCCGGCGGGGCGCTGGGGCGATCCGGCCGATATCGGCGGCACCGCCGCCTTCCTCTGCTCCGAGGCCGCGCGCTACATCCACGGCGCCGTGCTCAATGTCGACGGAGGCTGGCTTGCCCGCTGACCGTCTCACCCGCACCACGCCCGCGCCCGCGCATGGCATCGTCCATCTCGGGCTCGGCGCCTTCTTCCGCACCCACGGCGCGATCTATACCGCCGAGGCAATCGCGGCGTCGGGCGGCGCCTGGGGCATCACCGGGGTGTCGCTGCAATCGACCCGCATGCGCGACGCGCTGGGACCGCAGGGGGGCGCCTATGTTGCGCTCGAACTGGGGCCCGAGGGCGAAACCGCGCGGCGGATCGAGGTGGTGCGCGACGTGCTGGTCGCGCGCGAGGACCCGGCCGCGGTGCTCGCGCTGATGGCCGATCCCGCGACCCGGATTGTCACGCTGACCGTCACCGAGAAGGGCTATTGCCACGCGCCCGCAACCGGCGCGCTCAACCATACGCATCCGGATGTCATCCACGACATCGCCGAACCGCTCCCGGTCTCGGCGCCCGGTTTCCTGGTCCGCGCGCTGCAGATGCGCCGCGCCGCCGGGCTCGCGCCCTTCACCGTGCTCACCTGCGACAACCTCCCCTCCAACGGCGCTGTCGTGCGCGGCGTGGTGCTGGCGCTCGCCCGCGAGATCGACCCGGGCCTCGCCGACTGGATCGAGGTCGAAGGCAAGTTCCCCTCGACCATGGTCGACCGGATCGCGCCCGCGACCAAGTCCGAAGACATCGCCCGGGTCGAGGCGCTCACCGGCTTCCATGACGCCGCCTCGGTGGTGCACGAGCCGTTCCGGCAATGGGTGATCGAGGACGATTTCGTCGGCGGTGAGCGGCCCGACTGGGGCGCGGTCGGCGCCGAGATGGTCGCCGACGTCACCCCCTACGAGCACATGAAGTTGCGCATGCTCAACGGCACCCACAGCCCACTCGCCTATCTCGGCTATCTCGCTGGCCACGAGACCATCGCCGATTGCATGGCCGACCCGGTCTTTGCCCGCTTCGTCGACGGGCTCTGGCAGTGCGAGATCATCCCCGCCGTCGAAGCGCCCCCCGGTGTGTCGCTCGCCGACTACGCCGCGGCGCTGCACGCGCGCTACGACAACAAGGCGATCCGCCACCGGACCTGGCAGATCGCCATGGACGGCAGCCAGAAACTGCCCCAGCGGATCCTCGGCACGGTGGCCGAGGGCCTGGCGGCCGGACGCACGACACCGGGCCTGATGCTCGCGATCGCCGCCTGGATGCGCTACGTTTCCGGCACCGACCTCAAAGGCGACCCCATCGACGTGCGCGACCCGCTCGCAACCCGGCTCAAGGCCCTGTCAGACGCGGCTACCACGCCCGAAGACAAGGTCGCCGCCCTGCTCGGTCTGCGCGAGATCTTCCCGCCCGCGCTCGCGGCGCAGCTCGAAGCCCCGGTCGCCGCCGCCTATGCGCGGCTCGACGAGGTGGGCGTCCATGCGGCTATGGAGGAGGCCACAAGATGAGAGAGACCTGGCGCTGGTACGGACCCGAACTCGACCCGCTCGGCCTCGGCGAGATCGCCCAGACCGGTGCCGCCGGCATCGTCAACGCGCTCCACGAAGTGCCATACGGCGAGGTATGGGCTCGCGAAGCCATCGCCGAGCGCAAACGGGTGATCGAGGCCGCAGGCTTCACCTGGGACGTGGTCGAAAGCCTCCCCGTCCACGAGCGGATCAAGCGCGCCGACGGCGATCTTTCCGGGTTGTTCGCCAACTACCGCCAGTCGATCGCCAACCTCGCGGCCGAGGGGGTGACGACGATCTGCTACAATTTCATGCCGGTCGTCGACTGGACCCGCACCGACCTGCACGCGCCCACCGCCACCGGCGCGACCTGCCTGCGCTTCGAAGCCTACCGGATGGCGGCTTTCGAGGTGTTCATGCTCGAACGCGACGGCGCCGAGGCGGATTACCTGCCCGAGGTGGTCGCCCGCGGCAAGGCCTGGTTCGACGCGTCCACCGAGGCCGACCGCGCCGCGCTCCTCGGTGCGATCATGTCGGGCCTGCCGGGCGCCTTCGACCGCTACGACATCGCCGGCCTGCGCGCCCAGCTCGCACTCTATGCGGGGCTTGGGCACGACGATATCCGCACCAATTTCAAGCGCTTCCTCGACGAGGTGGTGCCCACCGCGGAGGAACTCGGCGTCAAGCTCGCCGTCCATGCCGACGACCCGCCGCGCGACGTCCTCGGCCTGCCGCGGGTGGTCTCGTCCGCCGACGATGCCGCCTGGGTGCTCGCAGCCCACGACAGCCACGCCAACGGCCTCACCCTGTGTTCGGGCAGTTTCGGCGCACATCCGAGCAACGACCTGCCGGCCATGGCCCGCCGCTTCGGGCCACGCATCCACTTCGCCCACCTGCGCAACGTCGCCAAGGAACCCGACGGGTCCTTCGAAGAGGCCGCGCATCTCGACGGCGACACCGACATGGTCGATCTCGTCCGGGCGCTGCTCGACGAAGAGGCCCGCCGCCGCGCCGAGGGGCGGGCGGATGCGGTGATCCCGTTCCGCCCCGACCACGGCCACGAGATCGCCTTCGACCAGGCGCGCGACAACGTGCCGGGCTACCCGCTGATCGGTCGGCTGCGGGGGCTCGCGGAGCTGCGCGGGGTCATCCGTGCGCTGGAGTATGGTCGTGGCTGACACGCTGGTCCTGCACCCGCGCGATACCGTGGCCGTGCTCACCCGGAGGGTCGAAACCGGGGCCGACCCGCTCGGGCTCGGCCGCCCGCTGGCCCATTCACTGTCGGCCGGGCACAAGCTCGCCCGCGTCGCGGTGCCGGCCGGCGCGCCGATCCTGAAATTCGGCCAGGTGATCGGGACCGCCACCGCCGAGATCGCCCCGGGCGATCATGTCCACACCCATAACTGCGCTTTCTCCGACCACGACCGCGGCTACGAGATCGGCGCCGCGCTGGCGATGGCCGAAGCCGCGGTTCCGCAAGTCGAACCCGCCACCTTCATGGGCTACGCCCGCGCCGACGGGCGGGTCGGCACGCGCAACTTCCTCGCCCTCTGTGCCACGGTCAACTGCTCCGCCACGGTCATCCACCGCGCCGCAGAGGAGCTCACCCGAGAGGGCGTGCTCGCGGCCTATCCGAATGTCGACGGCATCGCCGCCTTTGCCCACGGCACCGGCTGCGGCATGGCGGCGACGGGGCGCGGCGCCGAGATTCTCGAACGCGTGCTCTGGGGCTACGCCACCCATCCCAATGTCGGCGCCGCGATCTTCGTCGGGCTCGGCTGCGAGGTGATGCAGATCGGCCGGATGCAGGCGCGTTACGGCGCCGCCGCGCCCGGCCAGATCCACGCGCTCACCATCCAGGACACGGGCGGCACCCGCGCCACAATCGACGCGATCAAGGCCCATGTCCGCGATATCCTGCCGCAGGTCAACGACGTCTCGCGCAGGCCCTGTCCGGTCTCGGCGCTCACCGTCGCGCTGCAATGCGGCGGCTCCGACGGGCTCTCCGGCATCACCGCCAACCCGGCGCTGGGCGCGGCATCGGACCTGATCGTCGGTCAGGGCGGCAGCGTGATCCTGTCGGAGACGCCGGAAATCTACGGCGCCGAGGGGCTTCTGCTGCGCCGCAGCGACGCCGCCACCGCCGACAGGCTGATCGCCTGCCTGGAATGGTGGGAGGACTATACGGCGGCGAATGGCGGGTCGATGGACAACAACCCCTCGCCCGGCAACAAGCAGGGCGGGATCACCACGATCCTCGAAAAGAGCCTCGGCGCGGTCGCCAAGGCGGGGGCCACGCCGCTGCGCGCCTTCTACGATTATGCCGAGCGGGTCGCGACGCCCGGGCTCGTCTACATGGACACGCCCGGCTACGACCCGGTCTCGGCGACCGGCCAGATCGCCGGTGGCGCGCAGCTCGTGGTCTTCACCACCGGCCGCGGCTCCGCCTTCGGCTCCAAGCCCGCGCCGACGCTCAAGCTCGCGACCAACGACCGGCTGTTCGAGGCCATGCGCGACGACATCGACATCGGCTGCGGCGACATCGTCACCCGGGCGACGCCGATTGCCGACAAGGGCCGCGAGATCTACGATGCGATCCTCCGGGTGGCCTCGGGGGAAATGACGAAAAGCGAAGCGCTGGGCCTGGGCGACCACGAGTTTGTCCCCTGGCAGATCGGCGCGGTAATGTGAGGGTAGCCCCATGAAGGTGGTCTGCGCCGGCGAGGCGATGATCGAGATCAGCATCGACGCGCCCGGGCGCCAGGTCGGTTTCGCCGGCGACACGTTCAACACCGCCGTCTACCTCGCCCGCGCGCTGCCGCCGGGTTCGGTCGACTACGCCACCGTCGTCGGGCGGGACGCGCTGTCGGACCGGATGCTGACGTTCTTCGAGGCGCAGGGTGTCGGGACCGGGCGCATCTGGCGCCACCCGGAGCGGCTGCCGGGCATCTACGCGATCACGCTCGACGACAGGGGCGAGCGCAGCTTCGCCTATTGGCGCGACCAGTCGGCCGCGCGGATGCTGTTCACCGATGGGTTCGCGGCGCTCGAGGGCGCCGATCTGGTCTATTTCTCCGGCATCACACTCGCGATCCTGCCGCCGCTGGTCCGCACCGCGCTGATCGCGCATCTCGCGGGCTTCCCCGGGCAGGTGGCCTTCGACAGCAACTACCGCCCGCGGCTGTGGTCGAGCCCGGACGTGGCGCGCGATGCGATGGAAATGGCCTGGGGCGTGACCGACATCGCACTGCCGTCGCTCGACGACGAGATGGCCCTGTTCGGCGACGCCGACGCCGAGGCGGTCCGCGCACGGTTCCACAGCTACGGGCTCACCCGCGGTGCGCTGAAACGGGGCGCCGAGGGGCCGCTCCTCCTTGACCCGGAGGCGCCGGTGGGACGCTTCGCGCCGGCGGAAAAGGTGGTCGACACCACCGCGGCGGGCGACAGCTTCAACGCGGGCTTCCTCGCGGCAATCCTCAACGGCGCCTCGGAGGCGGAGGCGGCGCAGGCTGCGCATGCGCTCGCGTCGAGGGTCATCGGCGCGCCGGGCGCGATCCTGCCGCTGGACTGAGCCTGCGCCGCGCGACGTGCGCCCGCCGGCGATCATCCGGGCAACGCGGGGCGCGCCGCGCCCTGGCCGCGGACCGGACATCCGGCCCTATCCCGGGTCCGATTTCATCTCTATGAACAAGACGACGCCTGCGGGACTCGCTTGGCCCACGACCGCTCTTTTTCAGGAGACACGCCGATGAAGATGACCACCGAAGAAGCCTTTGTGAAGGTTCTGCAAAAGCACGGGATCGAACATGCCTTCGGCATCATCGGCTCGGCCTTCATGCCGATCTCGGACCTGTTTCCCAAGGCCGGCATCACTTTCTGGGACTGTGCCCACGAGGGCTCCGGCGGTATGATGGCCGACGGCTATACGCGGGCGTCTGGTCGGATGTCGATGATGATCGCGCAGAACGGGCCGGGGATCACCAATTTCGTCACCGCGGTCAAGACCGCCTACTGGAACCACACGCCGCTGCTGCTGGTCACGCCGCAGGCGGCCAACCGGACGATCGGGCAGGGCGGCTTCCAGGAGGTCGAACAGATGAAGCTGTTCGAGGACATGGTCGCCTACCAGGAAGAGGTGCGCGACCCCGCCCGGATCGCCGAGGTGCTGAACCGGGTGATCCGCAACGCCCACCGCGCCTCGGCGCCCGCGCAGATCAACGTGCCGCGCGATTTCTGGACCCGCGAGATCGACATCGAGCTGCCCGCGGTCGTCGCCTTCGAACGTCCCGCGGGCGGCACCCAGGCCGTGGCCCATGCCGCCGAGCTGCTGTCGAAGGCGAAGGCCCCGGTGATTCTCAACGGCGCCGGCGTGGTGCTGTCGCCCGGCGGGATCGAGGCCTCGATGGAGCTCGCCGAGCGTCTCGATGCCCCGGTCTGCGTCGGCTACCAGCACAACGACGCCTTCCCTGGCTCGCATCCGCTGTTCGCCGGGCCGCTCGGCTACAACGGCTCGAAAGCGGCGATGGAGCTCATCAGGGAGGCCGACGTGGTGTTGGCGCTCGGCACCCGGCTGAACCCGTTCTCGACGCTGCCGGGCTACGGGCTCGACTACTGGCCGGCGGCGGCCAGGATCATCCAGGTCGACATCAACCCCGACCGCATCGGCCTGACCAAGCGGGTCGAGACCGGCATCGTCGGCGACGCGGCCAAGGTGGCGCGCGGCATCCTCGGCCAGCTCGCGCCCGGGGCCGGCGACGCGGGCCGCGCCGAGCGCAAGGCCAGGATCGCCGAGACCAAGTCGCGCTGGGCACAGCAGCTCGCGGCGATGGACCACGAGGACGACGACCCCGGCACGACGTGGAACGAGCGCGCCCGCGCCGCCAAGCCCGACTGGATGAGCCCGCGCATGGCCTGGCGGGCGATCCAGCAGGCGCTGCCGCGCAATGCGATCATCTCCTCCGACATCGGCAACAACTGTGCCATCGGCAACGCCTACCCGTCCTTCGACGAGGGCCGCAAATACCTCGCGCCGGGCCTGTTCGGCCCCTGCGGCTACGGGCTGCCCTCGATCGTCGGCGCCAAAATCGCCTGCCCCGACGTGCCGGTGGTGGGCTTCTCGGGCGACGGCGCCTTCGGCATCGCGGTGACCGAACTTACCGCCATCGGCCGCAAGGAATGGCCGGCGATCACGCATATCGTCTTCCGCAACTACCAGTGGGGCGCCGAGAAGCGGAACTCGACGCTGTGGTACGACGACAATTTCGTCGGCACCGAGCTCGACGAACAGGTGAGCTATGCCGGCATCGCGCGGGCCTGCGGCCTTCAGGGTGTGGTTGCCCGCACCATGGACGAGTTGACCGAGGCGCTCGCCCAGGCGATCCGCGACCAGAAGGACGGCAAGACCACGCTGATCGAGGCGATGATCAACCAGGAGCTCGGCGAGCCCTTCCGCCGCGATGCGATGAAGAAACCGGTCGCGGTCGCCGGCATCGACGCGAGCGACATGAAGGCCTGACCGGGCGGGGGCGGGCCTTCAGCGTACCGTAGCGTATGGGGTCGGCCCGCCGATCCGCCGTACGCCAACGTATGGACTTGGTGCCTCCCGGCCCGCCGGCGCATTCGGCTTGCATTTCCCGCAGCACCCGACACAGACTGCCGCCATGTTCGATCTGCAGGTTCCGTTCTTCATCCCCGTCTGGCGCCGGGTCGTGACCGTCGGCGTCGCGCTCGGCTGGGCCGCCTTCGAGTTTCTCACCGGGTCGCCGGGCTGGGCGCTGCTGTTCGGGGGTGCCGGGCTCTATGCCTTCTACGGCTTCTTCGTCGCCTGGGATCCGGAAAAGGCGAAAGCCGCGGACAAGGACGACTGACCGCGCCTCAGGCCCCGCCGAGCCGGGGCGTACAGGCCACCCGGGGCTGGCGAGCCACAAGCTCGGCGATCGCCCGGGCCACCAAAGCCTCCGGCGCACAGGCCTCGCCGGTTTCCCGCGACCGATGCGTCAGCAGGCATTCGACCGTGGCCGCGAGCACGCCGTCGCCGCGGTGCACCCGGTGAAACAGGTGCAGTCCGGCCCCCTCGGCCCCGAGCACCTGCGTCGTCACACGCAGCCGCGCGCCGGCGCCGATATCGCGCAGCGTCACCAGGTGACTCTCGCCATGCCGCCAGGGCCCGGCCTCCCCGACGCTTTCGAGAAACCGCGCCGAGGCCTTCGCCGCCACCTCGAGAAAATGCGCGGGCGACATGGTCCCATCTGCCTCGACCCAGGCCTGCGGCACCTGGCCCGCAAAGGTCACCGGCAGCCCGCCGTCCTCCGCCACCGGGTGCGCAAGCCCCGCCTCATGCGCGGCGATCACCCCGCCCGCGCCGCTGCCCGTCCGTTTCAGGGACCGCATCATGCCGACGAGGTTGTCGTCACGCAGCCGTTCGAGGTCGCGGACCGACATGTGCCCCGATTGTGAATCCGATTGCCCGGCGATCAGCTCGACAAGTTCGTCGGTGAATTCCGGCACGTCGGTGAGCTTGGTCCAGGGCCAGTCCAGGGCCGGGCCGAACTGCGCCATGAAATGCTTCATCCCCGCTTCGCCGCCGGCGATCCGGTAAGTCTCGAACAAGCCCATCTGCGCCCAGCGCAGCCCGAACCCCATGCGGATCGCTTCGTCGATCACCTCGGTCGTGGCGATCCCGTCATGGACCAGCCACAGCGCCTCGCGCCAGACCGCTTCGAGCAAGCGGTCGGCGATATGGGCGTCGATCTCGTGGTGCAGGTGCAGGGGATACATGCCGATGGAGGTCAGGATCTCATCGGCGCGGCGGAGGATGCCGAAATCGCCCACCAGCTCGACCAGCGGCAGGAGGTAGACCGGGTTGAACGGGTGGACGACGATGGCGCGCGCCCCGCCCGCGTTCAGCTCCGAGGGTTTGAAGCCGGAGGTCGACGAGCCGACCACGGCGTCGGGCGCCAGATCGCAGAGCGCGCCCAGCACCCTGTGCTTGAGCTCCAGCCGTTCCGGCACGCTTTCCTGCACCCATTCGGCACCCGCGACGGCTTCGGCAAGATCGTCGTGGAAGCTGAGCCTGCCCTCCTCCGGCAGGGGACGGTCGTAGAGCGCGGGCAGGGAGCGGCGGGCGTTGGCGAGCACCTCGCCGATCTTGCGCGCGGCCTCCGGATCGGGGTCGTAGACCGCCACGTCCCAGCCATTGAGCAGGAACCGCGCGGCCCAGCCGCCGCCGATCACCCCGCCGCCGATGATGGCTGCTTTCATGTCGCCGCTCACTGGTTCCGCATCCCCGGGTAGGTGCCCGCCTTCAGCAATGGCCAAGCGTCCGCATAGGGCATGATGTCCTCGTGCTGGGATTTCCAATGCGCGTCGATGCCCTCCCAGCTCTTCCCCTGAAAAATGCGCCCGCATTCGGGGCAGATTCTTCGCTCGGAGTGGGGCGAAGGAGCCCGCTTGACGAGCCCGAGCTTCGCCCGCACCGCCTCGGGTCCGATCACCCGCGCGCCGAGGTTTTCGATGATGCTTACCGCCCGCTCTACAAGCTGCGCATTGGTCGCGAGCACGCCCTTGTCGAGGTACAGGTTGTCTTCCAGCCCCACCCGCACGTTGCCGCCCGCCAGCACCGCGGCGGCGACATAGGGCATCTGGTTGCGCCCGAGCGAAAAGGCCGACCAGGTCCAGTCGTCGGGCACGGCGTTCACCATCGCCATCAGCGTATTGAGGTCGTTGGGCGCGCCCCAGGGCACGCCCATGCAGAGCTGCACCAGCGCCTGCGGCGCGAGCGTGCCTTCCTGGACCAGCTGTTTGGCGAACCACAGATGCCCGGTGTCGAAGGCCTCGATCTCGGGCTTCACCCCCAGCGCGGTCATCATCCCGCCCATCGCGCGCAGCATGCCGGGCGTGTTGGTCATCACGTAATCGGCCTCGGCGAAGTTCATCGTCCCGCAATCGAGCGTGC
>JAWKXC010000010.1:0-234381 GCA_041397205.1 Paracoccaceae bacterium | reverse complement strand
GACCCGCGACACGCTGGACAAACAGGCCGATGCCTATTCCAACCGGGTGATCGCGGCGGCGCGCGGCGAAGCGGCGCAGCTGCTCGAAGAGGCCGAAGGCTACCGCGCCCGGGTGGTCAACGAGGCCGAGGGCGAGGCCGCGCGCTTCGTCGCGGTCTACGACGAATACGCCAAGGCCGAGGCGGTGACCCGCAAGCGGCTCTACCTCGAAACCCTCGAGCGCGTGCTCGGCGATGTCGACAAGATCATCATCGACGACGGCGCCAGCGGCTCGGGCGTGGTGCCCTACCTGCCGCTGAACGAGCTGCAGCGGTCGCGCAGTACGGACGACGCGACCACCACTTCGGGAGGGCTGAACTGATGCTGCGACGCACCCAGATACTCATCGCCGGCGCCGTTGTCCTCCTTCTGATCGCGCTCAATTCCTTCTACGTGGTCGACGAACGCGAAACGGCGCTGAAGCTCCGGTTCGGCCTGGTGAAGACCGAGATCAGCGACCCGGGGCTCTATTTCAAGGTGCCGGTGATCGACGAGATCGCCCGGTACGACGACCGCATCCTGCCGCTCGAGACCAATCCGCTCGAGGTGACCCCGGCCGACGACCGCCGGCTGGTGGTCGACGCCTTCGCCCGTTGGCGGATCGCGGACGCGACCCAGTTCCGCCGCGCGGTGGGCGCGAGCGGCATCGACGGCGCCCGCCAGAGGCTGCAACGGATCCTCAACGCGCAGCTGCGCGAAGTGCTGGGCCAGGTCGATTCGGGGGCCGTGCTCTCGGCCGACCGGGTGGCGCTGATGAACCAGATCCGCGACCAGAGCCGGGACGAGGCCGAGGATCTCGGCGTGCAGATCATCGACGTGCGGATCAAGCGCGCCGACCTGCCGGTGCAGAACCTCCAGGCCACCTACGAGCGGATGCGCGCCGAGCGTGAACGCGAGGCGGCCGACGAGATCGCCCGCGGCCAGGAAGCGGCACAGCGGGTGCGCGCGCAAGCCGACCGGACCGTGGTCGAAACAACGTCGGAGGCGCAGAAACAGGCCGAGATCGTTCGCGGTGAGGCCGATGCGCAGCGCAACGCGATCTTCGCCGGGGCCTTCGGGCGCGACCCGGAGTTCTTCGCCTTCTACCGCTCGCTGACCGCCTACGAGAACAGCCTCAAGGGCGAGAACTCGACGCTGGTCATCACGCCGGACAGCGAGTTCTTCGACTACCTGAAGTCGGATACCGGCGTGCCGCGGGCCGGTGCCGGCGCCGCGGAGTAGCGCATGGCGTGGATCGCGCTGGGCCTTGGGCTCGTGCTGGTGATCGAGGGGCTGGTGTTCGCACTGGCCCCTTCGTGTCTCGACGAGATCGTTGCGATCATGGCGCAGCTCTCGCCGGAGCAGCGCCGCACCATCGGGCTGGTCGCGGTGGCGCTGGGGGTCGGGCTGGTCTGGCTCGCGAAAACGCTCGGCGCCTGATCGTCCGTGACCGCGGTGGCGCGCGGCGCCCAGCGGAGCGGATTGCGACGCCAGCCTCGCGCCGGTTTGCGGCCCCGCCGGGCCGGGCTCGGCCGGCGCAGCGGTTCGCCGCTCATTTCACCTGCATGTGACGGGCGGTGACGTGGATTCTGTTGCATTCCCGCCACCCTGATCCCATGTTCCCCGCAACGGGTCCCTGACCCGGAGAGAACACAGGAGGCTGCAGTGACGGCAGAGGTTCGACAAATTTCCAATAGACAAGCGCTTGCCCCGGGACGCGTCCAGGTCCTCGGCGCGGCCGATGCGGGACCGGCCACGGGGCCGGCGCGGGTGTTCCTGGCGCTCACGCTGCTGGTGACGCTGTTTCTCGGCGCCGGTACGGCGTTTGCACGCGGCGCCCCCGAGAGCTTCGCCGATCTCGCCGCGAGCACCAGCCCGGCGGTGGTCAACATCACCACCGCGACGCTGATCGCGCAGGACACCGACACCCATCCGATGGTGCCCGAAGGCTCGCCCTTCGAGGACCTGTTCCGCGACTTCTTCGACCAGGAGCCGGGCGAGGAGAACCGGCCGCCGCAGACCCGCCGGTCCAACGCGCTGGGCTCGGGCTTCGTGATTTCGGAGGACGGCTACATCGTCACCAACAACCACGTCATCGAAGGCGCCGACGAGATCATGATCGAGTTCTACGACGGGCTCGGCACGATGCCGGCGACCGTCGTGGGCACCGATACCAACACCGATATCGCGCTGCTGAAGGTCGAGGCAGACAAGCCGCTGCCCTTCGTGCCGTTCGGCGACAGCGACCTGATGCGGGTCGGCGACTGGGTGATGGCCGTGGGCAACCCGCTGGGCCAGGGCTTCTCGGTTTCCGCCGGCATCGTCTCGGCCCGCGGCCGCGAGCTCTCGGGCACCTATGACGACTTCATCCAGACCGACGCGGCGATCAACCGCGGCAACTCGGGCGGGCCGCTGTTCAACATGGATGGCGAAGTGATCGGCGTGAACACCGCGATCCTGTCGCCCTCGGGCGGTTCGATCGGCATCGGCTTCTCGATGGCCTCCAACGTGGTGACCAAGGTCGTCGCCCAGCTCAAGGAATTCGGCGAGACCCGCCGCGGCTGGCTCGGCGTGCGGATCCAGGATGTGACCCCAGACGTGGCCGAAGCGATGGGGCTCGAGACCACCTCGGGCGCGCTGGTGACGGATGTGCCGGACGGCCCGGCCAAGGATGCCGGCATCGAGTCGGGTGACCTCATCACCAACTTCAACGGTGAAGACGTCGAGGATACCCGCGCGCTCGTGCGCATCGTCGGCGACGCGCCGGTGGGCGAGACCGTGCGGGTGGTGATCCTGCGCGAAGGCCAGTCGCAGACCCTCAAGGTCACGCTCGGACGTCGGGAATCGGCGCTCGCGGACGACACCGAAGCGGCCCCCGAGGCGACGCCCGAGGCGCCGGTCGAGAAGTCGCTGCTGGGGCTGTCGCTCAGCGAGCTCACCGACGAGATCCGCGGCGAGCTCGGGCTCGACGCCGAGGCGGATGGGATCGTCATCACCGGGGTCGACGAGGCCAGCGCGGCCTGGGAAAAAGGGCTGCGGGCCGGCGATCTGATCGAGGAAGCGGGCCAGACCCGGGTCGCCTCGATCGCCGATTTCGAGGCGCGGATCGACGACACCCGTGAGGGCGGTCGCCAGTCGGTCCTGCTGCTGGTGCGCCGCGACGGCGACCCGCGCTTCGTCGCGCTCTCGGTCGAGGAGTAGGCGCGCGCGGCGTGTGACCCAAAAAGCAAAACCCCCGGGGGATCCCCGGGGGCGAAGCATGGGCCGTGCCGTTGGGCGCGGCCTTTTTCGGTCTGTCGGCCGGGTGTCGGCTCAGCGCAGGGCCTCGATGTCGGCGCGGGTGACGCCGATGTCGGCGAGCGTGTGCGCGTCGAGCTGTTCGAGGGCGTGCAGGGTCGCGCGGCGGGCGCGGCGATCGGCGGCCTGGTCGACAAGCCCGATCACCCAGCGCGCAACGCGCTCGGCGAAGATGGAACTCGCCGCGGCGGGTGCGGAGGGCGTAAAGCTGGTCATGATCCTGTCCTCAAGATGCGGTCTTCTGGAAGCGTCGAGATAGGGGTGCGGCGCAGAGAGGAGAAGCGCAAAATTTGCATGTCGCACATGTTGTGTGCGCATGGCTGCCGGTCGGGCTGAAAACTTGGGCGCAATGTGAACGGGTTGGAAAGCTCTGGCGGATGTTCGCCTTTCGTGCTAGCTCTGGCGCAAACAGAACAGGGCTGGCACCAGGGCAGGGCAGGGCTATGCGGGTAATCGGGATCGACCCGGGGCTGCGCAATCTCGGCTGGGGCGTGATCGACACCGACGGAAACCGGATGTCGCACGTGGCCAACGGGATCATCCATGGCACCGACAAGGCGGCGGGCGCCGGCAAGCGCTCCGCTGCGGGCTCTGTCATGGGGACGAATACCGGGCTCGCGGCGCGGCTTCTGGCGCTCTACGAGGGCTCAGCGCGGTCGTCGCCCGCTTCGCCCCCGACGCGGCCGCCATCGAACAGACCTTCGTCAACCGCGACGGGGCCGGCACGCTGAAGCTCGGCCAGGCCCGCGGCGTGGCGCTACTGGTGCCGGCGCAGGCCGGGCTGGAGATCGGCGAATACGCTCCCAACCAGATCAAGAAGACCGTCGTCGGTGTCGGGCACGCCGACAAGCGGCAGGTGGAACACATGGTGCGGCTGCAGCTGCCGGGGGTCGAGCTGGCCGGTCCCGACGCGGCCGACGCCCTCGCGATCGCGTTGTGCCACGCGCATTTTTCCCGTGCCGGCGGCAAGCTCGAAGCGGCGCTCAGAAAGGCCTCGGCATGATCGGTCGGGTCGCGGGACGGTTGGAATACAAGGCGTTGGACCACGTGTTGATCGACGTGCGCGGGGTCGGCTACATCGTGTTCGCGACCGACCGGACGCTGGCGGCGCTGCCCGGTCCGGGCGAGGCGGTGGCGCTCTACACCGACCTCCTGGTGCGCGAAGACCTGCTGCAGCTCTTCGGCTTTCCGACGCTGGTGGAAAAGGAATGGTTCCGGCTGCTGATGAGCGTGCAGGGGGTCGGCGCCAAGGCGGCGCTGGCGATCCTGGGCGCGCTCGGGCCGGACGGGGTGAGCCGGGCGATCGCGCTCGGCGACTGGAACGCGGTGAAGGCGGCCAAGGGTGTCGGCCCCAAGACCGCGCAACGGGTGGTGAACGAACTCAAGGACAAGGCGCCGGCGGTGATGGCGATGTCGGGCGCGGCACCGGCGACGGCAAGCGCGGTCGAGGTGCTGGTCGAGCCGGAGGGGCCGGGCGATGCGGCCGCGCGCGCGGCCGCAGGCCCGGGCGCGCGCGCGCCCGGTGCCCCGGCCTCCCACCCGGCGGCCCAGGCGGAGGCTTTGTCGGCGCTGCAGAACCTCGGCTATGGCCCCGGCGACGCGGCCAGGGCGGTGGCGACGGCGCTGGGGGAAGACCCGGGCGCCGACACCGCGACGCTGATCCGCGCCGCCTTGCGCCTGCTGGCGCCGAAGGGATAGGGAGGGGCGAGGCTCATCCGGACGGTGTCCGTCTTCGCCGGGCGCAGCGCGGAGCCTCCGAAAGAGAGCGATGAGCATGACCGGACCCGACCCCACCCTGCGTCCGCAGCCGCGGCCCGAAGACCGCGCCGGCGATGCCGACCGGGCGCTGCGGCCGCAGGTCCTCGCCGATTTCATCGGCCAGGCCGAGGCGCGCTCGAACCTCAAGGTGTTCATCGAGAGCGCGCGCACCCGGGGCGAGGCGATGGACCATGCGCTGTTTCACGGCCCCCCCGGCCTCGGCAAGACCACGCTCGCCCAGATCATCGCCCGCGAGCCTGGGGTCGGTTTCCGGATGACCTCGGGGCCGGTGCTGGCCAAGGCCGGCGACCTCGCGGCGATCCTGACCAACCTCGAACGCAACGACGTGCTGTTCATCGACGAGATCCACCGGATGAACCCGGCGGTCGAGGAGGTGCTTTACCCTGCGATGGAAGACTACGAGCCTCGACCTCGTGATCGGCGAGGGCCGGCGGCGCGCACCGTGCGGATCGAGCTGCAGCCGTTCACGCTGGTCGGCGCCACCACCCGGCTCGGGCTGCTCACCACGCCCTTGCGCGACCGCTTCGGCATTCCCGTCCGGCTGCAGTTCTATTCCGAGGACGAGCTGCACCGGATCGTCACCCGCAACGCCGAGAAGCTCGGGGCGCCGGCCGACCCCGAAGGGGCGCGCGAGATCGGCAGGCGGGCGCGCGGCACGCCGCGGATCGCCGGGCGGCTGTTGCGCCGGGTGCTCGATTTTGCCGTGGTCGAGGGCGACGGGCGGATCAGCCGGGCGCTGGCCGACGGGGCGCTGACCCGGCTCGGCGTCGACCATCTCGGGCTCGACGGGGCGGACCGGCGCTATCTGACGCTGATGGCCGAGCATTACCAGGGCGGCCCGGTGGGGATCGAGACGCTGTCGGCCGCGCTCAGCGAGAGCCGCGACGCGCTCGAGGAGGTGATCGAGCCCTACCTGCTGCAACAGGGGCTGATCCAGCGCACGCCGCGGGGCCGGATGCTGGGGCAGCGGGCCTGGACCCATCTCGGCCTGCCGCCGCCCGTGCCCCCGGGCCAGACGGATCTGTTCGAGAGCCTGAGCGGCGTGGCTTCGCCGGCGGCAGCCGTGGCCCTCCGGTTGCCGGCCGGCACGCGAGCTTCTATGCCGGGTTGGTGAGTATTTGTGCCAAGAAGAAGGGGCAGGGAGCCATGGCGATGACGCCCGAGGAGATCGAAGCGCTGTTCACCCGCGACGGGGCCTATGCCTTTGCGCGCTGGGGACGGCCGATCGCGCCCGTCGTCTTCGGCGCCGACGACGCGACGCTCGGGCTGGTGAAGGGCGCCCTGGAGGCGGTCGCGGCGCTGGCCGGGCGCGAGATCACCGAGACCGACCCGGAACTGGGCGCGAACCTGATGTTCTTCTTCTTCGCGGCTGGGACGAACTCCTGGAGGTGCCCGATCTCGACCGGATGATCCCCGATCTCGCCGGCACCGTGGCGCGGCTGAAACGGGCCGACGCCAACCGCTACCGTGCCTTTCGCTACGACCGGGCCGGCGCGATCAAGGCGGGGTTCGTGTTCCTGGCGCTGCGGGGCGGGCTCGAAAAGCTGCCCGCCGAGACGCTCGCCCTCGACGAGGCGGTCGGGACGGTGCTGAGCCTGGGGCGCGGCGGCCTTCGCCGAAACCTCGCCGCTGGCACTGCACCCCGGCACCGGGGCGGTGATCCTGCGGCCCGAGATCGCGCGGCTGATCCAGGCGGCCTACGACCCGGTGCTGCCGAACGCGGCCGCGGATCCGAGCCATGCGCTCAGGCTGTTCGCGCGGATGGGGCAGGGATGACCGGGCGCGCCTATTGGGACCCGGTCTATGGCGGCAAGGCGGAGGACGCGCTGAGCTGGTTCGAGGCCGCGCCGGGCCTGTCGGCCGAGCCTGATCGCGGCCCATGTGCGCCCCTGCGCTGCCGTCGATATCGGGGCGGGCGCGTCGCGGCTGGTCGACCATCTGCTCGACGCAGGCTTCGCGCCGGTCACCGCGCTGATCTCGGGTGAGGCGCTCGCGATGTCGCAGGCCCGGCTCGGGGCGCGCGGCTGCGGTCGACTGGGTGGTGGGCGACGTTACCGCCTGGGCGCCGCCGCGGCGTTACGGTCTCTGGCATGACCGTGCCGTGTTCCATTTCCTCGCCGATCCCGGCGCGCGGTCGGCCTATCTCAAGGTGCTCGACGCGGCGACGGCGCCCGGTGCCGTGGCGATCCTCGGGACCTTTGCCGCGGACGGGCCGGAGCGCTGTTCCGGCCTGCCGGTGCATCGCTACGCCCCCGCGGATCTGGTCGCGACGATCGCGGCGGCCCTGCCGGGGGTGTTCACGCCCGTGGAGAGCCGCCGTCACCTGCACGTCACGCCGGCGGGACGGGAGCAGCAGGTCCAGTTCACCGTTCTTCGAAAGGAGTTGTGATGCGCGCTTTCGTCGCTCTCGACCTGCCGGAGCCGCTGCTGGGCCCACTCACCCGGCTGCAGGCGGGTCTGAGCGTGGGCCGGGTGGTGCCGGAAGAGAACCTGCACCTGACGCTGGCCTTTCTCGGCGACGTCACCGAGGACATGGCCCACGATGTGGCCGAGGGGCTGGCCTCGACCCGCCTCGGGGGGGTGACGCTGGCGCTCGCGGGGCTCGCGCCCTTCGGCGGGCGGGGGCCTGCGGTGTTGGCGGTCGAAGCGTCGGGGTCGGGGCTGGAGGTGCTGCAGGGCAAGGTGATGCGGATCGCGCGGGAAGCCGGCGTGCCGCTCGCGCGCGAACGGTTCCGCCCGCACGTGACCCTCGCCCGGTTCCAGCGCGAGCTGGGCGCGAAGGACCAGGCGCGGCTCGGCGAGTTCCTGGCCCTGAACGGCGCGTTTTCGCTGCCGCCGGAACCCGCCCTGTCGGTGAGCCTGATCCGCTCGCATCTGAGCCAGGACGGGGCCTGGTACGAGCCTCTGGCCACGGTCCCGCTCACGGGCTAGAGGGGGGCATGACCCAGACATCGCCCCATACCTTTCCCGTCCGCGTCTATTACGAAGACACCGACCTCGCCGGCATCGTCTATTATGCCAACTACCTGAGGTTCATCGAGCGCGGGCGGACGGAATATGTCCGCGCCCGCGGGATCGACCAGGTGCGGCTGCGCGCGGAGACCGGCATCGTTTTTGCGGTGCGGCGGGTCGAGGCGGATTACCTGGCGCCGGCGCGGTTCGGCGAGGATCTGACGGTCGAGACCGAGGTCGTCGAGGTCAAGGGCGCGAGCCTCGTCATGATCCAGCGGGTGACCCGGGAGGGGACGGTGCTGTTTGCGGCCCGCGTGGTGGTGGTGGCGATCGACGCCGCGGGGCGTGCGGCGCGGATGCCGGCGGATCTTCGCCGCCTGCTCGCCTGAACCGCGGTCCGAAACGGGCAGCCGCCGGTTTCGTTGGCCTTTTGCCGTGACATCGTCTATTTTCTCGGGCAGAGCCCTCCGCGAAAGAGAGGGTGGGACACCGAGCAGGCTACGGGCATATGGAAACGGAAACACTTGCAGCGGCGCAAGCGATCGATTTTTCGATCTGGGCGCTCTTCTTCCGCGCGACGCTAATCGTGAAGCTGGTCATACTCCTGCTTCTCGCCGCGTCGTTCTATTCTTGGGCGATCATCGTCACCAAGTTTCTCCAGTACAAGCGGGCGCGCGCCGAGGCCTCGGTCTTCGACCGGGCGTTCTGGTCGGGCGATCCGCTCGACGAGCTGTTCGACGAGGTCGGGCCGACGCCCACGGGGCCGTCGGAAAGGGTGTTCGCCGCCGGCATGCTGGAATGGCGCCGCTCGCACCGGGCCGATGGCGGGCTGATCGCCGGCGCCACCAGCCGGATCGACCGGTCGATGGACGTGGCCATCGCCAAGGAGGCGGAGAAGCTCAACAAGGGCCTGCCGTTCCTGGCGACCGTCGCCTCCTCGGCGCCGTTCATCGGGCTGTTCGGCACGGTCTGGGGGATCATGCACAGCTTCATCCAGATCGCCCAGAGCGAGAACACCAACCTCGCGGTGGTGGCGCCCGGCATCGCCGAGGCGCTTTTCGCGACCGGCCTCGGCCTGCTCGCGGCGATCCCGGCGCTGATCTTCTACAACAAGCTCACCGCCGACAGCGACGGGATCGCGGCCGGCTGGGAATCCTTCGCCGACGAGTTCGCCACCATCCTCTCGCGCCAGCTGGACAGTTGAGATGGGCGGATCGGTAACCTCTTCCAAGCTCCCGCGCCCGGCGCGGGCGCCGTCGCGGCAAGCACCGCGCGATGATGGCCGAGATCAACATCACGCCGATGGTCGACGTGATGCTGGTGCTGCTCATCATCTTCACGGTGGCGGCGCCGCTGCTCACTGTCGGCGTGCCGGTGGAACTGCCGAAGACCGCGGCCACGCCCTTGCCCTCGGTCGAGGAAGAGCCGCTGGCGATCACCATCGCCGCCGACGGCACCATCGCGCTGATGGAGACCGAGATCGGGCGTGATGAGTTGATCGCCAAGCTGCGCGCCATTGCCGCCGAGCGCTCGGACGACAAGGTGTTTCTGCGCGCCGACGGGCAGGTGCCCTACGAGGTCGTCGCCCAGGTGATGGGCGCGCTCAACGCGGGCGGGTTCTCGAACATCGGCCTCGTCACCGACACCGGCGGGCCGACCATGACGGCACAGAGCCCGGGGACATGAAGACGGGGTACATCATCTCCGGTATCGGCCACGGGCTCCCTGATCCTGTGGCTGCTGATCGGCGGGCTGATCGCCTGGCAGCGTGAAGAACCCACGCTGCGGGTGGCCGAGGTATCGCTGGTGTCGAATGCGGAGTTTGCGGCGATGGTGCAGGGGGCCGAGGCGCCCGTGGCGCCCGTCGCCGCGCCGGCCCCGGAACCGAAGCCTGAGCCGACGCCTGAGCCCGCCCCGGAACCCGAACCCGATCCGACACCGCCGCCGCCGCGCCCCGAGCCGCCGGCACCGGAGCCGGAGCCCGAACCGGCGCCGGAGCCTGAGCCGGTGCCGCGCGGCGCCCGCGCCCGAAACCCCGCCCGAAGCGCCTCGGGTGGCCGACGAGGTCATCGCGCCGCCGGAAGAACCGGCGCCGCCGGGACCGGTTCCTGGATCGCACCCTCCGAGCCCGAGGAGGTCGCCGAGCCGGAGCCGGAGCCGGTCGTGGAATTGCCCGCGCAGGCCCCCGAGGCGACGACGACCGAGATCGTCACCGAGGCCGAGACGCCGACGGAGACGCCGACCGCGGCCCCGACCGCCTCGCCGCGGCCGCGCGCCAAGCCGACGCCGCCGACGGTCGAGGTGGCTGAGCCCACGCCCGAGCCGGAACCGGAACCGGCCGCCGAACCCGACCGCGACGACGCCATCGAAGGCGCGCTCGCCGAGGCGCTGGGCGAGGCGACGGCGCCGCAGGTGGCCGACGCCCCCTCCGGGCCGCCGCTCACCCGGGGCGAGCAGGACGGCTTGCGGATCGCGGTGCAGGAATGCTGGAACGTCGGCTCGCTGTCGACCGACGCGCTCGGCACGACCGTGGTCGTGCTGGTGCGCATGGCCCAGGACGGCAAGCCCGAGAGCGTCGAGATGGTGTCGTCGAACGGCGCCAGCGAGGCCGCGACCCGCGGCGCCTACGAGGCGGCGCGGCGTGCGGTGATCCGCTGCGGCGCCCGCGGCTTCCCGCTGCCGGCGGACAAGTACGACCAGTGGCGCGAGATCGAGATGACCTTCGATCCCTCCGGCATGAGGCTCAGGTGATGGGGCGGGGTGCGATGTCTCGCGACTGTTTGGCCGCGGTCCCCAATTCGGGCCGAGGTCCGGGGGGTCAACCCCCCGGGTCCTCCAGGGTATTTGGAGACCAAAGAAGGGGGCCGCGGGAGGGAACCCCGATCGGAACCCGGCGTTTCCCTTCCACCCGAACCGCGCGCCTGTGCTACAAAGATCGAAACCCGATGACGGCTGAGACCGAGAGGACCCGATGACCGTATTTCGTACCCTCACTTTCGCCCTGGCCCTGCTGGGTCTCGTCCAGATGGCGGCGCCCGCACGGGCCGAGCCGCTCCGGATCGTGATCGACCAGGGTGTGATCGAACCCTTGCCCTTCGCGATCCCCTCCTTCGTGAGCCTCGGCGGCGAGAGCCCGCAATATGCCACCGAGATCGCCCGGGTGATCGCGGCCGACCTCGCCGGCACCGGGCTG
Organism: Paracoccaceae bacterium; assembly: GCA_041397205.1. Lineage (GTDB taxonomy): Bacteria > Pseudomonadota > Alphaproteobacteria > Rhodobacterales > Rhodobacteraceae > Sinisalibacter. Next base: position 223,142 of record JAWKXC010000010.1, on the reverse strand, counting down.
TTTCGCGAGATCCCGGCCTCGGCCCATATCTCGGGGGTGACCAATTTCGACGCGCCGGTAGCCTATGCCGACTGGAAGGCGATCAACGCCCAGGCGCTGGTGACCGGGGCCGTGGCCGTGCAGGGCACCCAGCTCACGGTCAAGTTCCGGCTGTTCGACGTGTTTTCCGACCAGCCGCTCGGCGACGGGCTGCAGTTCACCGGCACCACCGCCGGGTGGCGGCGGATGGCGCACAAGGTGGCGGACGTGATCTATGCCCGGATCACCGGCGAGGGCGGGTATTTCGACAGCCGGGTGGTGTTCGTGAGCGAGCAGGGGCCGAAGAACGCCCGGATCAAACAGCTCGCGATCATGGATTACGACGGCGCCAACGTGCAGAACCTCACCGACGGTACCTCGCTGGTGCTGGCGCCGCGGTTCTCGCCCAATGGCGACCGGGTGCTCTACACCTCCTATGCCACCGGGGCGCCGCAGGTCTACGTGCTCGACCTCGCGACGATGCAGCAGACCGCGCTGAGCGTGACCGGCGCCAACATGTCGAGCTTCGCGGCGCGGTTCTCGCCCGACGGCGGCTCGGTGGTGTTCTCGCTCGAACAGGGCGGCAATTCCGACCTCTACCTGATGGCGCTGCCGGGCGGCACGCTCCGGCGCCTCACCGACGCGCCGTCGATCGAGACCGCGCCGTCGTTCAGCCCCGACGGGGCCCGGATCGTGTTCGAGAGCGACCGTTCGGGGACGCCGCAGATCTACGTGATGCCGGCCGGCGGCGGCGAACCCACGCGGATCAGCTTCGGCGAGGGCCGCTACGGCACGCCGGTCTGGAGCCCGCGCGGCGATTACATCGCGTTCACCAAGCAGAACGCGGGCCGGTTCCACATCGGGGTGATGCGCACCGACGGGTCGGAAGAGCGGCTGCTCACGGCGAGCTTCCTCGACGAGGGCCGAGCCTGGTCGCCCAATGGACGGGTGATCATGTTCACCCGCGAGACCCAGGGCGAGACCGGGTCGGCCTCGATGTTCTCGGTCGACATCTCCGGGCGCAACCTGCAGCGAGTGATGACGCCGGGGGCGGCGTCGGACCCGGCCTGGGGGCCGCTGCTGAACTGACACGGGCGCAACATGTTGAACTGAGGCGATTCCCATTGCCGCGCGGCTCTGCTAGACTCGCGGCCAAGGCAAGAACGGGCAGACAGAACAAAAGGCACAGGATGGTCTCCATGAAACATATCGTTACCGCCACGCTGCTGGTGGGGGCGCTCGCGCTCACCGCCTGCGACAAGAACAGCCGCTTCGGCAAGGACGGCGCCATGGACGCGGCAGGCGCCGCCGGCGCGCTCGGCTCGGTCTCGGACCCGACGAGCCCGGCCTATTTCAACGCCGTCGTCGGCGACCGGGTGCTGTTCGAGGTCGACCAGTCGACGCTCACCGCCGAAGCCCAGGGCGTGATCGCCGCGCAGGCCAACTGGCTCATGCAGAACACCGAGTTCAGCGCGGTGATCGAAGGCCATGCCGACGAGCAGGGCACCCGCGAGTACAACCTCGCCCTCGGCGCGCGGCGCGCGAGCGCGGTGCAGTCCTACCTGATCGAACAGGGCGTGTCGCCGGCGCGGCTCAAGACCGTCTCCTACGGCAAGGAGCGCCCGCTCGAGATCTGTTCGGACGAGGCCTGCTACCGGCAGAACCGCCGCGCGGTAACGGTGCTCAGCGCCGGCGGGCTCACCGGCTGATCTGAACTGGCGCAGGGGTGTCCGGGGCATGCTGACGGAGGGGTGCTGACATGACGTTGAAAACGCGTTTCTTTTCCCTGGTCTTGGCCACGGGGTTGGCGGTGACCCCGCTCGGCCTCGCGGCCCAGGACCGGGCGCAGACGCTTGCCGACATCCGCCAGGAACTGACCCTGCTCTTTGTCGAGCTGCAACGGCTCGGCACCGAGCTCAACACCACCGGCGGCGCCCAGGTGCCGCTGGGCACCGGCTCGACGCTCGACCGGGTGAACGGGCTCGAAGCCGAGATCGTGAACCTGACCGGCAAGATCGAGGAGCTGGAAAACCGGATCCAGTCTCTTGTACGCGACGGCACCAATCGGATCGGCGATCTGGAGTTCCGGCTCTGCGAGCTGGAGGCGAATTGCGACATCTCCAGCCTCGGCGACACCCCGACACTGGGCGGCGGCGAGTTGCCGCAGGTGGCGCTGCCCACCGCGCCGGTGCTGCCGGACGATCCGGGCGCCGGGTCGATCGGCGGGGCGGTGAGCTCGCGGTCGCAGAGCAGGCCGATTTCGATGCCGCTGCAAGGCCGCCTTCGACGGCGGCGACATGGCGACGGCGGGCGATCTCTTCGCCCGTTTCGCCGAGGCCTATCCCGGCGGGCCGTTGACGGCGGACGCCCAGTACATGGCCGGCGAGGCGCTGGCGCAACAGGGCATGGTCGAGGCTGCGGCGCGGGCCTATCTCGGCGCCTATTCCGCGGTGCCGCCGGGGCAGTACACGACCCAGGCCCTGCTCAAGCTCGGCGCCGCGCTCGGCCAGCTCGGCCATGTCAACGAGGCCTGCGTGATGTTCGACGAGCTGCTCACGGCCTTCCCGACCTCGCCCGAGGTGACCCAGGCGCAACAGGCGCGCGCGGCCCTCGGCTGTCCGTGACACAGGGGGTCGAGGACGACCCGGCCACCGCGGTCGACCCGGACGCCTGGGTGCGCTTCCATATCTGCGAGACCCCGCAATGGGCGGCAGTGACACGGCTCGGCGTGGCGGTCTCGGGCGGAGGCGACTCGATGGCGCTCTTGCACCTGCTGGCAGACTGCGCGCCGAAACACGGCGTGGTGCTGGAAGCGGCGACGGTCGATCACGGGTTGCGGTCGGGCTCCGCGGCGGAGGCGGACTTCGTCGCAAATGCCTGCGAAGCTCTTGATTGCCATCACGAAACGCTGCGATGGTACGATTGGGACGGGCGCGGCAACCTGCAGGCGGCGGCCCGCGAGGCGCGCTACCGACTGCTGGCCGCCTGGGCCGGGCGGCGCGGGCTCGACCTTGTGGCGCTCGGACATACGCTCGACGACCAGGCCGAAACCTTCGTGATGCGCCTCGCCCGCGAGGCGGGGGTCGACGGGCTGGCGGCGATGGAAACGACCTTCACCCGGGGCGGTGTCACCTTCTGGCGGCCGGCCCTGCCGCTCGCCCGAGCCGAACTGCGCGACTACCTGCGGCGGCACGCTGTGGCCTGGTGCGAGGATCCGTCGAACGAGGACGAAGGGTTCGACCGGGTGAAGGCGCGCAAGGCGCTCGCCCTCCTCGACGAGATCGGCATCGACGCGGGCAAGCTCTGGGGCGTGGCGCTCAACATGTCCTCGGCCAGCACGGCGCTGAAGCAGATCACCCGGGACAAAGCGGCGGAGATCGCCCGCGAAGAGGCCGGCGACCTGGTGATCGACCGCGCGGCGCTTCTAAGCCAACCGCAGGAGATCACCCGCCGGCTGCTGGCGCAGGCGCTGGTCTGGGTCTCGGGGGCCGAATACCCGCCCCGGCGCGAGGCGCTGTTCGACCTCTGGCGGGCGCTCCTTCGGGAGGGCAACCACACGCTTCACGGCTGCCTCATCACCGTCGATCACGGCTCCGTGCGCGTGGCCCGGGAACATGCGGCGGTGCAGGACCTGTGCACCGGGTGCGATGGGCTATGGGACGGCCGCTGGCGGGTCGCCGGTCCGTTCGAGGAGGGCGACGAACTCCGTGCCCTCGGCGAGGCCGTAAGCACCTGTCCCGACTGGCGAAACACCGGGCTGCCACGGAGCTCGCTGATGGCTACGCCGGCGGTGTGGCGGGGCGACGCCCTCATTGCCGCCCCAATCGCCGGACTTTCCGGCGGTTTCTCGGCGGAAATCGCCCATCCGCAAGGTCATTTCGCTGCATCCGTTTTATCGCATTGAACAAAGGGGTATGATCCCTATTTTAGGAAGAACCGCGCGCGCTGGGGGGGCGTGCACGTGACTTTCTGAGGAGACACTCTTGGGCAACGCGAGAAACTTCGCCTTCTGGATCGTGCTATTCCTGCTGATCCTGGCCTTGTTCAACCTGTTCTCGAACAATCAGGCGGGCGTGGCCTCGCAGGGCGTGAACTATTCCGACTTCATCGCGGCGGTCGACCGGGGCGAGGTGAGCCAGGCGATCATCGACGGCGAAAACGTCCGTTACGTCGGTGCCGACGGCAAGACCTATTCCACCATCGTGCCGGGCGATGCGGCGGTGACCTCGACGCTCATCAACAAGGGCGTGGTGGTCAAGGCCGAGCGCCAGGAGCAATCGGCTTTCGGCGCGATCCTGACCATGCTTCTGCCGGTGCTGGTGCTGGTCGGCCTGTGGTTCTTCATGATGAACCGGATGCAGGGCGGCGGACGCGGCGGGGCGATGGGCTTCGGCAAGAGCCGGGCCAAGCTGCTCACCGAGCGCGAGGGCCGGGTGACCTTCGACGACGTGGCCGGCATCGACGAGGCCAAGGAAGAACTCGAAGAGATCGTCGAATTCCTGCGCAACCCGCAGAAATTCTCGCGCCTCGGCGGCAAGATCCCGAAAGGCGCGCTGCTGGTCGGCCCGCCGGGTACCGGTAAGACGCTGCTCGCACGCGCCATCGCGGGCGAGGCCGGCGTGCCCTTCTTCACCATTTCGGGTTCGACTTCGTCGAGATGTTCGTGGGCGTCGGCGCCAGCGCGTGCGCGCGACATGTTCGAGCAGGCCAAGAAGAACGCGCCCTGCATCGTCTTCATCGACGAGATCGACGCCGTGGGCCGGCATCGTGGCGCGGGCTACGGCGGCGGCAACGACGAGCGTGAGCAGACGCTGAACCAGCTGCTGGTCGAGATGGACGGGTTCGAGGCCAACGAGGGCGTCATCATCGTCGCCGCGACCAACCGCAAAGACGTGCTCGACCCGGCGCTTCTGCGCCCCGGCCGGTTCGACCGCCAGGTCACCGTGCCGAACCCCGACATCAAGGGCCGCGAAAAGATCCTGGGCGTCCACGCTCGCAAAATCCCGCTGGGCCCGGATGTCGATCTGCGCATCATCGCGCGGGGGTCCCCGGGCTTCTCCGGCGCCGATCTCGCCAACCTGGTCAACGAAGCGGCGCTGATGGCCGCGCGCGTCGGCCGGCGGTTCGTGACCATGGAGGATTTCGAACAGGCCAAGGACAAGGTGATGATGGGCGCCGAGCGCCGCTCGATGGTGCTGACCGACGAGCAGAAGGAGCACACCGCCTATCACGAAGCCGGCCACGCGGTGGTGGGCCTGGCGCTGCCGAAATGCGACCCGGTGTACAAGGCCACGATCATCCCGCGCGGCGCTGCGCTCGGCATGGTGGTGAGCCTGCCGGAGATGGACCGGCTCAACTGGCACAAGGACCAGTGCGAGCAGAACCTCGCGATGACCATGGCCGGCAAGGCCGCGGAGATTCGCAAGTGGGGCGAAGAAGAGGTGTCGAACGGCCCGGCCGGCGACATCATGCAGGCAAGCCAGCTCGCCCGCGCCATGGTGATGCGCTGGGGCATGTCGGACAAGGTCGGCAACATCGACTACGCCGAGGCGGCCGAGGGGTACTCGGGCAACACCGCCGGGTTCTCGGTCTCGGCCCATACCAAGGAGCTGATCGAGGAAGAGGTGAAGCGGTTCATCCAGGAAGGCTATGCCCGTGCCGCGAAAATCCTCGAGGAGAAGCACGAGGAATGGGAGCGGCTGGCGCAGGGGCTCCTGGAATACGAGACGCTGACCGGCGACGAGATCAAGCGGGTGATGGCCGGCGAGCCGCCGCATGTCGACCCCGATGACGGCGGTGCGGCGGAGACCGAGGAAGAGCCCTCGGTGCTCGCCATCCCCAAGACCAAGCCGCGCAAGAAGCCCGGCAGCGAAGGCGGGCTGGAGCCGGAGCCGATGGCGTGAGCCAGGCCGGCGCGAAAGACTGGGATCCCGGGACCTACGCCAGGTTCCGGGATTTTCGTTTGCGCCCGGCGCTGGATCTGATGACGCGGATCGGCGACGTGCCGGCGGGGCCGGTCGTGGACCTCGGCTGCGGCGACGGGGCGGTGGCGGCGGCGCTGGCCGTCCGGTTTGCCGGGCGGCCGCTCGTGGGCGTCGACAGCTCGCCGTCGATGCTGGCGAAGGCCACGGAGACTGGCCGTTACACGGAACTGGTCGAGGCCGACATCGGGTCATGGGAACCCGACATGCCGCCTGCGGTGATCTTCTCCAACGCGGCGCTGCACTGGCTCGACGGGCATGACGCGCTGATGCCCCGGCTCGCGGGGCTGCTGGCGCCGGGCGGGGTATTGGCGGTGCAGATGCCGGGCCAGTCTCAGGCACCGAGCCACGCGCTCTTGCGCGCGCTGGCCGAGGAGATGTTTCCGGGCCGGGTGAGCGACCGGGCGGCGCGGGCCGCGGCGGTCGGGGCGCCGGCCGATTACGTCCGGCTGCTGAGCGGGTTCGGTCCGGTCGAGGCCTGGGAGACCACCTATGTCCAGCCGCTCGCGCCCGCCGTTGCCGCCCATCCGGTGCGCCGCTTCACCGAATCGACCGCGATGCGGCCGTTCCTCGCGACCCTGAGCCCCGAGGAGGCCGGGCGGTTCGTTTCGGCCTACGAGGCGGAGCTCGCGGCGGCCTATCCGGCGGAGGAGGACGGCACGGTGCTGTTTCCGTTCCGGCGGGTCTTCTTCACGCTGGTGGTGGCGGCGTAAGGCCCGCCATCCCGCGCGCGGGAAGCGGTTTCGAAACCGCTTTGTCGACGCGCCTTCGACTGCGCGTGGCCCGGCTTCCGCGGCGCGGCCGCGCAGATGTGCAGGGCGCGCCGGTGCGGCTTGGACGGGGCCCCGGCGCGCGCCGGGGCATCACGCGGGCGCGCGCCCGCGTCGGCCCGGCGGTGCCCGGGCGCGCGCTGCGGGCGCCGAAGTTTCCCATCCGCCGCAAGGGTTTCCAGACCGCGCCGGTTCGACAGTGCGAAAGGTCGGAATTGGTCCTGTCTGCGGCGGAATGTCCCGGTATACCCGCTCTATGACATCGCGAAGGGAGGCGCCGGTGACCCACAAGACAGATATCGAGATCGCCCGGGAGGCCAACAAAAAGCCGATCCAGGAGATCGGGGCGAAGCTCGGCATCCCGGCCGATCACCTGCTGCCCTATGGCCATGACAAGGCCAAGGTGGGCCAGGACTTCATCAATTCGCTCGAGGACCGGCCGGACGGCAAGCTGATCCTGGTCACCGCGATCAACCCGACGCCGGCGGGCGAGGGCAAGACCACGACCACGGTGGGGCTCGGCGACGGGCTCAACGCGATCGGCCGCAAGGCCGCGATCGCAATCCGCGAGGCCTCGCTCGGGCCCTGTTTCGGGATGAAGGGGGGCGCGGCCGGCGGCGGCTATGCGCAGGTCGTGCCGATGGAGGACATGAACCTGCATTTCACCGGCGATTTCCACGCCATCACCAGCGCCCACAACCTGCTCGCGGCGATGATCGACAACCACATCTACTGGGGCAACGAGCTCGGCATCGACGAGCGCCGGGTGGTCTGGCGGCGGGTCATGGACATGAACGACCGGGCGCTGCGCGACGTGGTCACCAGCCTCGGCGGTGTCGCCAACGGCTTCCCGCGCCAGACCGGTTTCGACATCACCGTGGCCTCGGAGGTGATGGCGATCCTCTGCCTTGCCCGCGACCTCGGCGATCTGCAACAGCGGCTCGGCGACATCATCGTCGCCTATACCCGCGACCGGGTGCCCGTCACCTGCCGCGAGATCGGCGCCGACGGGGCGATGACGGTGCTGCTCAAGGACGCGATGCAGCCCAACCTGGTGCAGACGCTCGAGAACAACCCGGCCTTCGTCCATGGCGGGCCGTTCGCCAATATCGCGCATGGCTGCAACTCGCTCACCGCCACCCGCACGGCGCTGAAGCTCGCCGATTACGTGGTGACGGAAGCCGGCTTCGGTGCCGATCTGGGCGCCGAGAAATTCATGAACATCAAGTGCCGCAAGGGCGGGCTCGCGCCCTCGGTGGTGGTGCTGGTGGCCACGGTGCGGGCGATGAAGATGAACGGCGGGGTGAAGAAGGCCGATCTCGGCGCCGAGAACGTCGCCGCGGTGGAGGCGGGCTGCGCCAACCTCGGCCGCCACATCGAGAACCTGAAGGGTTTCGGCGTGCCGGTGGTGGTGGCGATCAACCATTTCACCTCCGACACCGAGGCCGAGATCGCCGCGGTGCAGGCCTATGTCGCGGGCAATGGCTCCGAGGCGCATGTCTGCCGGCACTGGGCCGAGGGCTCGGCGGGGATCACCGCGCTCGCGACCCGCGTGGCCGAGATCGCCGACAAGGACGCGGCCCAGTTCCGGCCGCTCTACGATGACGAGATGGGGCTGTTCCAGAAGATCGAGACCATCGCCAAGCGGATCTACCGCGCCGACGAGGTGCTCGCGGACAAGAAGATCCGCGACCAGCTCTACGCCTGGGAGGCGCAGGGGTTCGGGAATTTGCCGGTCTGCATGGCCAAGACCCAGTACAGCTTCTCGACCGACCCGTCGCTGCGCGGCGCGCCCACCGGGCATTCGGTGCCGGTGCGCGAGGTCCGGCTGTCGGCCGGCGCCGGCTTCGTGGTGGTGATCTGCGGCGAGATCATGACCATGCCGGGCCTGCCGTCGAAACCCGCGGCGCTCTCGATCGGGCTTGGCGAGGCGGGCGAGATCGAGGGGTTGTTTTGAGGGTTTCGGCGGCCGGGTCCGGATCGGGCGAAGCGCCTGGCCGCGTTGTCGGGTTGCCTGCGGCGCGCGTATTTGGACCAGGAAAAAGGGGTGGGATCGGGTGCGGGCGCGCTCCGCGCGAGCCCCGGGAGTGACGCGGTCGACCGCGGGCGACGCCCCGGTGGGGTCTGGTCGCGGGGGCGCGGACGCGCTATGGCGCGGGCGGGCGCAGGGCCGAGCGGTCGGGTGGTGTCGATCGGGGCGCTTGAGCGGGCCTTGCGGGTGGAAGTCGGGAACAGACGGAGAGACGGAATGAGCGCAACGATCATCGACGGCAAGGCCTTCGCGGCCGATGTGCGGGCCCGGGTGGCGGAGCAGGTGGCGGCGATGAAGGCCGACCACGGGATCACCCCGGGCCTCGCGGTGGTGCTGGTGGGCGAGGACCCGGCAAGCCAGGTCTACGTCCGCTCGAAGGGCGAGAAGACCCGCGAAGTCGGGATGAATTCCTACGAATACAAGCTGCCGGCGGATGTGCCCGAGGCCGAGCTCTACGCACTGATCGACAGGCTCAACGCCGACCCGGCGGTGCATGGCATCCTGTGCCAGTTCCCGGTGCCGCCGCATCTGTCGGAGCGCGACATCATCGCCCGGATCAGCCCGGAGAAGGATGTCGACGGGCTGAGCGTGATCAACGCGGGCCGGCTCGCGACCGGGCAGCAGGCGATGATCTCCTGCACCCCGCTCGGCTGCCTGATGATGCTGCGCGAGGTGCGCGGCGACCTCACCGGGCTCGACGCGGTGGTGATCGGCCGGTCGAACCTCGTCGGCAAGCCGATGGGCCAGCTCCTGCTGCGCGACAGCTGCACCGTGACCATGACCCACAGCCGGACCAGGAACCTCGCCGAGGTGGTGCGCCGGGCCGATATCCTGGTCGCCGCCGTGGGCGTGCCGGAGATGGTGAAGGGCGACTGGATCAAGCCGGGCGCGACGGTGATCGACGTGGGCATGAACCGGCTGCCGCCGGTCGAAGAGGGCGGCAAGGGCAAGCTGGTGGGCGACGTCGATTTTGCCGCCGCGGCTGAGGTCGCGGGCGCGATCACCCCGGTGCCGGGCGGGGTCGGGCCGATGACCATCGCCTGCCTGCTCGCCAATACGCTCACCGCGACGGCGCGGGCGAATGGGCTCGCAGAGCCCGAGGGGCTCACCGCCTGAACCCGGCGTGAGCCGATCCCCTGGGGCTTGAGAGGCTCAGCGCGGCATCGGCAGGGCGCAGGGCGTGGGGCCGGTCATCACCGCCAGCGCACCGCTTCCCATCAGCGACGACAGCGCCCCCGCGTCGGTGCCGAGACCGCCGGTATAGGTGCCGTAGGCGGGCAGGATCGCCCGGTCGGCATCGACCAGCAGGCAGCGGCGGGCGCGGCCGGCGAGCCGGACCTTGGGGTGGTAATGACCCGAAATCTCACCGGTTTCGCTGGCGATGGCGATGTGGCGGAAGGTCAGGGGGCCGAGGGCGACCATGGCGCGATGGCTGCCGCCGAGGGTCACGGGCCCCGGGTCGTGGTTGCCTTCGATCCAGGTCCACTGGCGGCCGGCCATCAGCCGGGTGAGCCAGTCCAGGGCATCGGCGGCGAGCCCGCGTGCGGCATCGTCGTCGTCGAAGCTGTCGCCGAGGCAGATCACCCGTTGCGCGCCGGTCGCCTCGATGTCGGCCTCGAGGCGCGTGAGCGTGTCGCGCACCTCGTAGGGCGGCAGCAGCGCACCGGCGTTGCGGGCATAGCGCTCGGAGCGACCGAGATGCAGGTCGGAGACGCAGAGGAGCCGTTCGCCTGCCCACCACAGCGCGCCGGAGGGCAGCAGGGCGAGGTCGGCGCCGTGGAAGGAAAACCGGTATCCGTTCATGCTTCGTTCGAAGCCGGTTTCGCGGTCGAATGCAAGGGTGAACTGCGCGGGTCGGGCGCGGGGCGTGAAAACACCGGCCGCGGGGGCCGGTGCAGGGTGTGTCGTCTTTTGCGGCCCGTGTTGGGGCGGGTGCCCCGGTCAGCGTCCGACCGAGATCAGGATCAGCACGAGGTAGATCACCGGCACTAGCGCGACCATGACGATCCCGACGCCGGCGAGGCCGCCGAGCGCGAACCTCACGCCGAGGCCGCCAAGGAGCGCGGCGGCGAGGAGAAGGCCCAGAGCTCGCCCGGGTTGGACATGTCGCGATTATGCGGTTCGCCCGGAAGCGAGGTCTTGGTCTTGTCGGTGGTCGGGTGTGTGGACATGTCCATGGCGCGTCTCCTCCTGGTTGGTGACGGAGGTTGTCGTCCAGATATCCTTATATTCAAATAAGCTAATTTGTCGCAGTGCAGAAAAACACCCGGCACCGGAGGTTCCGGTCAGCGCTTGGGGGCAGGGCTCCTGGACCCGTGCAACAGGGCGTGACGGCCTGACAGCGGGCGGCCTTGGTGCTGCCGTTCCGCGGGCAGTCTGGATGCGGCCGGTCAGCGGGCGGTCAGGGTGCGGCCGGTTAACGGGCAGGCTTGCTGCGGCCGGTCAGCGGGCAGATTTGCTGCGGCCGGTTAACGGGCAGGCTTGCTGCGGCCGGTCAGCGGCCGACGGAGACCAGCACCATGGCGACGAACATCAACAGCGTGACCAGCAACATGACCATGACGAGGGCAGGCAACATGGGAAGGCTCCTTATGGGTCGTTTTCGCTCGTTTCCCGCCGAGGATAACCCGGCCACACGCCGCTTGTGAAGCCCGCGCTGCGGACGCTGTGTCGCAGGGGAAAACCCCGCGGGGTCAGCCGGTTACCGCATCGCCTCCGCGAGGAAGGCGGGCAGGTTGTCGGTGTGGTAGTGGATATGCGCGGCCGGGCGGGCCTCGGGGGCGACATGCACCGTGCGCATCCCCTTGGCATGCGGCACGGCGAGGTTGCGCGGGTCGTCCTCGAACATCGCCGCGGCCAGCGGGTCGAGCCCGTCGGCGGCAAACACCGTCTCGAAGGCTTCGACATGGGGCTTGGGATGGTATCCCGCCTGTTCGACGCCGTAGATCGCATCGAACAGCCCCGAGAGCCCGCGCGCTTCGATCACCCGTTCGGCATAGGGGACCGTGGCGTTGGTGAAGACGATCCGCCGGCCCGGCAGGTCGCCGATCCGGGCCGCAAGCTCGGGATCGGGGTGCAGGGGCGCGAAAGAAATGTCGTGGACCTCTTCGAGATAGGGGCCGGGGTCGATCCCGTGCACCTGCATGAGCCCGGCCAGCGTGGTGCCGTAGTCGCGCCAATATTCCGCGCGCAACCGGTCGGCCTCGGCGTGGCTGACGCCGAGCGCGTCCATGACCCATTTGGTCATCTTCGCCTCGATCTGGTCGAACAGCGCCGATGAGGGCGGGTAGAGCGTGTTGTCGAGGTCGAAGACCCAGGTGGTGACGTCGGTGAAGCGTTTGGCAAGCATGAGCGCGACGCTAGGCGAGGCGGGGCGGCGTGGCAAGGTGGGGCGCGGGGGGGCAGGCGCGCGGGACCCTTGGGCAAGGTGGGAGCGGGGGCCAGCCCCCGCGCCCCCGAGGTATTGGGCAACCAAAGAAGGGGCCAAAGAAGGGTAGCGGGGCACGGTGGGGAGGCGACCGGTGCGCAGCGCGTCCGGGCGCCGGGCGGAGGCGTCGCGGACGCGGCGGTTGCGCCTGCTCGCGCAGCCATTGTACACCATGGCATGCTTGAATGTCGGGGACCCGGGTGCATTATCGGACCTTGACCGCAGGGAGGTGCGCATGAGCGAGGACAAACCCGCGACCAAGGACGCCTATGGACTGATCCTGGAGGCGATCGACGCCGGGATCTACAGGCCCGGCGACCGGATGGTCGAGAGCGAGCTGGCGGACCGTTTCGGGGTGTCGCGCACGCCGATCCGCGAGGCGTTGCAGCGGCTCGAGACCCAGAGCCTGCTCACCCGCGACGGCCGCTCGCTGATCGTGGCTTCGCTCGACCACAACCAGCTTGCCGAACTCTACGCGGTGCGCGCCGAGCTCGAGGGGCTGGCGGCCCGGCTAGCCGCCCAGCACGCGGCGCCGGAAGAGATCCGGGTGCTGCGCGAGATGATCGAGGACGACCGGACCAAGATCGGCAACCCGGCGGCGCTGGCGCGGAGCAACCGGCGGTTCCACAAGCAGATTCACCTGGCCTCTCACAACCGCTACCTGGTGCAGCAGCTCGACCTCGTGCACCGGACCATGGCGCTGCTCGCGACCACGTCGCTGGCGGTCGAGGGGCGGTCGGAGAAGGCGATCGCCGAGCACGAAGCGATCGTCTCGGCGATCGAGGCGCGCGACGGCGAGGCCGCGGCCGACGCCCTGCGCCGGCACATTTCGTCGGCCTTCGCCACCCGGCTCAGGCTCGATTCCGCCAGCGCCGAAAAGGCCGGGTGATCCGCGGCGCCTGGGCCCCGGGCCAGATGTCGTGGTCGCGGTGCAGGTGCCCGTGGCTGGTCTTGTCCCAGTAGAACGGCTTGGTCGCGATCTCGAACATCCTCTTCATCGCCGCCACCGAGGCGAGCGGCCAGTAGACATGCAGGGTGGGCACCCATTTCATCAGGAACCGGTGTTCGTCGTCGGCAACGGCCATCATGCCGACGGCGATGGTGAGGATTTCTGAGAAAAGAAGATCCCGCCGAGCAGCCAGAAGGCCGCGGGCGGCAGGATGCCGATGAGCGGGTGCGGCAGGCCGAGGGCGAGCAGCCAGAAGCTCCACAGGAACGGCGCCAGCAGGAACTGGCTCAGCGTCCCGAGGAACAGGGCCTGTACGCCGAGGAACTTGCGCGGGCCCAGCTCGTCGAGCAACCGGCCGGGCGCGCGCATATGCACGCCCCAGGTCATCGCGTAGCCCTTGATCCAGCGCGAGCGCTGCTTGACCCAGGGCCAGGGCCGGCAATTGGCCTCTTCCTTGGTCACGGTGTCGATCAGCTCGGTCCGGTAGCCATGGCGGGCGAGGCGGATGCCGAGGTCGGCGTCCTCGGTGACGTTGTGCGCGTCCCAGCCGCCGAGCCTCTTCCAGCGCCGCTCGGCGGAAGAACAGCGTGGTGCCACCGAGCGGGACCGCGAGCCCCATCTTTTCCAGCCCCGGCAGCATGATCCGAAACCAGGTCGCGTATTCGATGGCGAAAGCGCGGGCGAGCCAGTTTTCGCGCGGGTTGTAGAAGTCGAGCACCCCCTGCAGGCAGGCCACGGAAGGCCCACGCTCGGCAAAGCGGCGGACGATCCGGCGGATCTGGCCGGGCTCCGGCGCGTCCTCGGCATCGTAGACGCCGATTATCGAGCCGCGGCAGAAGTCGAGCGCGAAGTTGAGCGCGCGCGGCTTGGTGCGCACCGCACCTCCGGGCACCGTCACCTGCCGCATCCAGTGCGGCAGGGCGGCGCCGGCCAGGGTCTCGCGGGTGAGCCGGTCGTCGGCTTCGACGACGAGGCAGATGTCGAGCAGTTCGCGCGGGTAGTCGAGCGCGTCGAGCCGGCGGATCAGCCGCCCGGCGATCTCAGTCTCGCGAAACAGCGGCACGAGGATCGAGACGGTGGGCAGGCGCAGGCTGTCGGCGGTTTGCAGGTCGGCCTGGTCCGTCGCCTGTGCGATGCGGCGGTCGCGCCGGTAGATCAGGGCGGCGGCGGCCTTGAGCGCGGTGTTGACCAGCAGAGTGAGAACTGCCCAGGCGGTCAGGAGCGAAAAGGCGGCGACCGGGGCCAGCACCGTGAGCGAAGCGGCCGCGGCGAGCCCGGCGGCGGCGTAGCGTCCGTTCGGCCCTGTACGGATCGTGCGGCAGCTTTCCGAGGCGGCGACCCGGGTCTCGGCGCGCCCGGTGAGCGCCCGGCGGCGGGCGGCGATGAGAGCGGTCTGGATCGCGCTTTCGGGGGCGACGGCGAGGCGCACGGGGCCGAAGCTCTCGGGCAGCCAGCGGCTGAGCTCGGGAAACTCGGCGGGCCGCGAGCAGATCACCACCGTCGCGCCGGCGACCCGTTTCCACGGCAGCACGCCGTTGCGCACGCAGTTCTCGGCACCGATTTCGTCCACCAGCCGGGCGTCGGGCGGCTCGGCGGCGAGGTCGGCAACGGCGCAGCCGTATTGCTGCGAGAGCGCGCGGTAGAGCTGCGGCTCGGTGACCAGGCCGCGGGCAAGGAGGATGTCGCCGAACCGCGCCTCCTCGCGGGACTGGAGCGCGAGGACGCGGGCGAGGTCGTCCGGGCTGAGCGCGCCCTGTTCGACGAGGATCTCGCCGAGCGGGCGGCGCGGGGCAAAGGGCGAGGTGCGGCCGGTGGGGCGGTCGGCGACCAGATGCGGGCCGCCCGGTGCGGCGCCCGGACGACCGGTTATGCGCGGCGGCGGCGCCCGGAAGATCGGTTTCGGCGCCGGGCGCAGGGGGAAGTCGACGACGTGCATACCGTCGCCGTGGCGCGGCGCGGCCGGCAGCGGCGCGGGCGTCGCCGCGGGGTCGGGCGCGGCGTCGGAGGCGGGCGCCTGCGGCCGGGCTTCGGCAGCCGCGGCCGCCTGGGCGGCGCCGGCGGCGAGAAAGCCGGGCAGGTGGGTATCGGGTGTCGTGCGCATCTGTCCTCCGGTGACCGGCCGAAATTAACCAAATCCTGGTTACCAGGAGGTTAACGGCGGACGGCCGGGGCAGGGGGGCGTGGACGGCGCGCGATTCGGTTTGACCGGGAGAGGAAAGCGATGAAGGCGGTGCGCGGCGGCCACACGCCCGCTGCCGGGCGGGCCTGCCCGCCCTGTGTCACGGTTCTGGCGGCCGAGTGCGACGCGACTGGCGGCCTGGCAGCGCAGGCAACGGCGCCCTCCGACGCGGTCCCCCGGCGGGAACCGGTTCGGAGGACGGCCGTCAGGCGTCCATCCGCCAGGATCGAAGAACTTTGGCAATCAACGCGTTACGACGCGCGGCACGGGCAGTCCCCGACCGCCGTGCTGCGCGCGCCGCGCCTCAGCCGCGGGCGTCCATCGCCGCGGCGAAGCGTTCGAACAGGTAGTAGCTGTCCATCGGGCCGGGGCTCGCCTCGGGGTGATACTGGACCGAAAAGACCGGGCGGTCCTGCATCGCGATGCCGCAGTTCGAGCCGTCGAACAGGCTCACATGGGTCTCGGTAACGCCGGCGGGCAGGGTCTGGCTGTCGACGGTGAAGCCGTGGTTCATCGAGGTGATCTCGACCTTGCCGGTGGTGTTGTCCTTGACCGGGTGGTTGGCGCCGTGGTGGCCGTGATTCATCTTTATGGTGCGGGCGCCGAGCGCCAGCGCCAGCATCTGGTGGCCGAGGCAGATGCCGAAGATCGGCAGGCTCTCGTCCTCGAGGAGCCCCTGGATCATCGGCACGGCATAGGCTCCGGTCGCCGCCGGGTCGCCGGGCCCGTTCGACAGGAATACGCCGTCGGGGTTCAGGGCACGCACCTCGTCGGCGGTGGCGGTGGCCGGCAGCACGGTCACGTCGCAGCCGGCCGAGGCCAGCGAACGCAGGATATTGCGCTTGGCGCCGTAGTCGATGGCGACGACCTTGTGTTTCGGCGCGGTCTGGCGCGGGTAGCCGTCGGGCCAGGCCCAGCGCATCTCGTCCCAGCGGTAGGATTGCCGGCAGGTGACTTCCTTGGCGAGGTCGAGCCCGACGAGGCCGGGGAAGGCGCGGGCCCGGGCGACCAGCGCGCCGATGTCGAACTTGCCCTCCGGATCATGGGCGAGGGCGACATGCGGGGAGCCCTGCTGGCGGATCGCCCGGGTGAGCCGGCGGGTGTCGATGCCGCCGATTCCGATCCGGCCCTGCTTGGCGAGCCAACCGGTGAGCGCCTCGGTGGCACGCCAGTTGGAGGGTTCGGTGGGATCCCACTTCACCACCATGCCGGCGGCGACCGGCGAGGCGGTCTCGTCGTCCTCGGGGTTGACCCCGACATTGCCGATATGGGGGAAGGTGAAGGTGACCACCTGGCCGGCATAGGAGGGATCGGTCATGATCTCCTGGTAGCCGGTCATCGCGGTGTTGAAGCACAGCTCGGCCGTGGTCTCGCCGGTCGCGCCGAAACCGATGCCGGAAAAGATCGTCCCGTCCGCGAGCGCGAGACAGGCGGTGGGCTTGGGCGTTGCGGTGATCGACATCGATGGTTCCCCCGGACAGCCAAATCGTCCCGGGTTTAGGGCGCGGGCGGGGGAGGGTCAAGCGGGGCCCGGGTCCGGGACAGGGCGGCGCGCGAAAAGGGTGCGCTTGTACCTGCCTCGGCGACAGGGTAAGGCGGGGTTCCGAAACCGAACCAGTGGACGGGACCTCGAGACATGCGGACACGGCTCAACGAAGCGCTCAAGACGGCGATGAAGCAGAAGGACGCGGCACGTCTCTCGACCCTGCGCCTGATCACCGCCGCGATCAAGGATCGCGACATCGCCAAGCGGGGCGAGGGCGACAACGCCGAGGTGAGCGACGACGAGATCCTCGCGATTCTGGGCAAGATGGTGAAGCAGCGCCAAGAGAGCGCGCGGGTCTACGAAGAGGGCGGGCGGATCGAGCTGGCCCAGAAAGAGCTCGACGAAGTCGGGATCATCGAGGAGTTTCTGCCGCGCCCGCTGACGGAAGCCGAAGTCGACGCGGCCGTCACTGCGGCGATCGCCGCGGTCGGCGCGGAGACGATCCGCGACATGGGCCGGGTGATGGGCGAGCTCAAGGGCAAGTATACCGGCCAGATGGATTTCGGTGCCGTCGGCCCGATGGTGAAAGACCGGCTGGGCTGAGCCGGGCTGAGTTGACCGGACTGAGTTGACCGTACTGGGCTGACGCGCCTGGCGGAACCGGCCGGGTTCGCGGGGCCGGGACGGGCGAAGACCGGGCTTGGCCCGGTCGCGCCTGCGGCGGGCGGGGGCGCGCGGCTGCGCCGCGCGGGTCGGGCCCGGTGACCGACCGGGAGTCTGGCCTGCGGGGTCGGACGCCTTGTGGTTCGGTCCGTTCCTTGAGTATTTTTGCCAAGAAAAAGGGGGGACCGGGCGGTGGCGGTCGGTCCAGACCCGTTCGGCCCGCCTGCGGGCCGGTCGCGCCGGGGCGAACCCGGCTCGGTCGTACCCCGACGAAGTTGAGCCCGGCCAGTTTGAACCCGGCCAAGTTCATCCCGCCCAAGTCGACCCCGGCCGAACCCGGCTCAGTCGAACTGGATCATCACCGCGTCGAAATCCGCGTCGCCGACCACCGCGGTGTGGTGGCCCTTGCCGGTGCGGTCCTCCATCCGCCAGACGTCGCCCGGGCCGATCCGGCGGACCTCGCCGTCGCTGGCGGTCACGTCGACGGCACCGCGCAGGCAGACCAGGGTCTGGCGCTTGGGGGTCGGGTGCTGCGGCTCGTTCCAGCCGGCGGGCAGGCGCAGGAACAGTGTGGCCTTGGCCGCTTCCGCCTCGGAAACGAGGATCCCCTGAGCGGGCGGGGCGAAGACCTGTTCTTCGAGCGTGACCCCGGTGCTGCGCCAGTGGCTCTCGCCCGCGGCGTCGGTGTAGAGATGGTGGACCTCCATGGCCTGACCTCACGTCTGGGGATGGTCCGGCGCGATCGGGGCCCGGGGCGCGCAGGGCACCGGCGGCGACCCGGCCGCGCCGGCCCTGTCGCCGGGGAGTATGCGCCCCGGGCCCGCGCAAGCAAAGCCCTTTGGTCCGGGCCGTCGGCCTAGCGGTCTTTCGGGGCGATATCCCGGATCCGGGCGGTGTGGGCCTGGATATCCTCGAGGGTGAAGGGCGAATGGGTGCGGGTCGTCGTCGCCGGGTGGAACCCGAGGCCGAGCGATTTGCCGGCCCGCCAGGACTTGGTCGGACGGATCGGCCGCGGGGCGAAGTTGCCGCCGCAGGTCGGGCAGACATCGTGCAGCACGGTCTCGACGCAATCGGCGCAATAGGTGCATTCGTAGGAGCAGATCCGGGCGTCCGGGCTGTCGGGCGGCAGGTCGCGGTCGCAGAGTTCGCAGTTGGGGCGCAGTTCGAGCATCGTGTGGGGTCACTTTTACTGGAATCGAGACGATCAGCCTAGCGGGCGTCGGGCGACCGCGGAAGCCCCTCCCTGCGCGGCGCGCATCCGTGGTCCCGGGGGCGAAGGCGGTTCGAACCGCCTTGTCCCGCGGTCTCGGAACCGCGTCGCCGCCGCGGTGCGGGCGCGGGCGGTCAGGAATTGCGGCGCGACTTGGCGAGCACCAGCGCCTGCCTCAGTTCGAGGTGCAGTTGCGGCCGTTCGCTTTCGTGCAGGAAGGCGCCGATCTCGACCTCGCGGCCGCCGCCCTTGAGGGTCACGTAATCGACCACTGGTCCGCCCCGATGGTGGATCTGGACGGTGACCCAGTGGATATTGGCCTCCCACTCGGCGTGTGCCCGGTGCGGCCCGTGGCGGGTGAGGCGGATGTGGTCGGGCCAGATCTCCAGCTCCTCGAGGATCTCGCCGTCCCTGTAGCTCTTGTCGATGAACCACCACAGCCCGGCGATGGCCATGAGCCCGGGGATCAGAAGCCACCAGATCGCATGGGTGCCGATGAAGGCCGAGACCGGGATCAGGAGCAGCACATAGGCCATGCCGATCAGGAAGGCGAAGCCGCGCTTGGGGAGCGAGCGGTAGGGCCAGAGGTGGAGCTCTGCGATCGGCGCGGCGCCGTCCGCATGGCCCGGGGCGTCGGGGGCAGGGGCCGCGGTGAGCGGTGGGGTCCATTCGGTGGGCATGGCGTTCAGCGCCCGGTTGCTGAGTGCCGGAGGGCGAGTGCAAGCGGCACCAGCGCGGCCGGGTAGACCAGGGCGTAGCCGACGATGCCGATGTTGCGGATCTGCATGTTCGCCAAGGGGATCCCGAGGAGGCCCGCAAACGCGAGGACGGCGCTGGCTACGAGCAGCGCCCTGGCGATCCGCGCCGCCCCGGTCCCCGGCAGGGCAGCGGCGGCGGCGAGGGCCATGAGCGGAAAGAACACGTCCCAGGCGAGGATATCGGCGGCATAGACGACCGAGGGCCAGGTGAAGGCGAACACCTCCGGGTGAGCGGAAAACGGCGACAGGCGGGACAGGGTGAGAACCGGGAAATGCACCAGTGCCGTGACCACGACCAGTCCCGCCATGAAGATCAGCGAGGCGAGAGAGAACACCCGGTTCCGAGGCGGAACCCATTCGTGCAGCGCTGCGGCCAGGACGACGAGGGACGGGATCATCAGGAGGATCAGGAGCTCCATGAGGGTGAACCAGGGGTCCTGGATCTGGACGTCGGGCGCGGGCAGCGTCGCCAGGCCGATGATGGTGACGCCGGCATAGAGGGTCTGCAGTACGACCTGCATCATGGCCGCCCATTGGCCGAGGGTTCCTGCGGAGGTGTTCTGTTGCGGCATCCCTTCTCCCCCACCCGCGATGAAAAAGGGGCCCCGTGATCGACGGAGCCCCTGGTTTCACATTGATCGTGCGTCCAGCTCAGTGGGCGTGCGACTTGTCCCAGTCCTCACGCTTCGGGAGCTGTTCGAAGGTGTGCTCCGGCGGCGGCGAGGGCAGGGTCCACTCGAGCGTGTCGGCGTATTCGTTCCAGTAGTTGGCCTCGGTCACCCGCTTGCCGGCGCGCAGCGTGTAGACCACGATGCCGATGAACAGGATGAAGGAAGCGAAGGACAGGAGCGCGCCCATCGACGAGATCTTGTTCCAGTAGGCGAAGGCTTCCGGGTAGTCGATGTAACGACGCGGCATGCCCTGACGGCCGAGGAAGTGCTGCGGGAAGAAGGTCAGGTTGACGCCGATGAAGAACATCCAGAAGTGCAGCTTGCCGAGCGCTTCGGGATACTGGCGGCCCGACATCTTGCCGATCCAGAAGTAGATCCCGGCGAAGATGGTGAAGGCCGCGCCCATCGACATCGTGTAGTGGAAGTGGGCGACCACGTAGTAGGTGTCGTGGTAGACCCGGTCGACGCCCGCCTGCGACAGCACCACGCCGGTCACGCCGCCGATGGTGAACAGGATCAGGAAGCCGAAGGCAAAGAGCATCGGCGTCTTGAACTCGACCGAGCCGCCCCACATCGTCGCGATCCAGGAGAAGATCTTGATGCCGGTGGGCACCGCGATGACCATGGTCGCGAGCATGAAGTAGGACTGCTGGCTGAGCGACAGGCCGACCGTGTACATGTGGTGGGCCCAGACCACGAAGCCGATCACGCCGATGGCGATCAGCGCCCAGACCATCGGCAGGTAGCCGAAGACGGGCTTCTTCGAGAAAGTCGCGAAGACGTGGCTGATGAGGCCGAAGCCCGGCAGGATCACGATGTAGACTTCCGGGTGGCCGAAGAACCACAGGATGTGCTGGTAGAGGATCGGGTCACCGCCGCCCGAAGGGTCGAAGAAGGTGGTGCCGAAGTTGCGGTCCATCAGCAGCATGGTGATGGCGCCGGCGAGCACCGGCAGGCTAAGGAGAATCAGCCAGGCGGTGACGAAGATCGACCAGGCGAAGAGCGGCACCTTGAACAGCGTCATGCCGGGGGCGCGCATATTCAGGAAGGTGGTGATCATGTTGATCGCGCCGAGGATCGAGGAGGCGCCGGAGACGTGGACCGCGAAGATCGCGAGGTCCATCGAGTAGCCCTGTTCGGTCGTCGACAGCGGTGGGTAGAGCACCCAGCCGACCCCCGAGCCCGACTGCCCGTTGCCGCCCGGAGCGAGCAGCGAGGCGACGCCCAGCGACACGCCGGTGACGTAGAGCCAGAACGAGAGGTTGTTCATCCGCGGGAAGGCCATGTCCGGTGCACCGATCTGCAACGGCATGAAATAGTTGCCAAAACCGCCGAACAGCGCCGGGATGACGACGAAGAACATCATCAGCACGCCGTGGTAGGTGATCATCACGTTCCACAGGTGGCCGTTGGGGTGCAGGGGTCGGCCATGAAGCCTTCCATGCACATGTACTGCACGCCGGGGTTCATGAGCTCGAGGCGCATGAACACGGTGAAGGCCACCGAGATCAGGCCGACGAGGCCCGAGGTGAACAGGTAGAGGATCCCGATGTCCTTGTGGTTCGTGGACATGAACCAGCGGGTGAAGAACCCGCGGTCGTCGTGATGATCCTGTCCGTGGATGGCTGCATCCGCCATGAACGTCTCCCTTGTTTGCCCCCGGGCGACGTCCAGTCACAACCGGGTTTTGGAATGTGTTTAACCGTGGGGTCGGGCTGTGGCAAGTTGTCACTGCGTCACTCCAGGCAAAAAAGGAACCTGTGGCCGGAGGGTGGAGGCGGCCGGGGCGGTGGCGGCGGCCCGGCGGCCGGGCGCGCCGCCACAACCCTGCGGTGATCGCGCGGGTGGGGCCCGCGTGCCGGAGCCGGCGCGGGGACGGGTGCCTTCGGGGCGCCGCGACCCGCCGGCCGCGGCCATTGCCGACCGGACGGGCGTCTGCGGAGGGCCGTGCGAATTCCCCGTCCCGGTCCTCAAACCGCCCCAATTTTTCGCGAAGACCGGGGAAAACAAGGGCAGCAAAAGGTTCCGATATGGGCTTTTTCAACAGGTTTCTGGCGCCACGCGGCGAGGCGGGGGCGGCACAGCATGTCCAGGTTCTGACCTTCGGTCCGGCCGTCGCGCGGATGTCGATCGCGGCCCGCGACGTGACCGGCGAGCTCGACGCGCTCGCGATGGCGGTCGCGACGCTCGGCTATCCGCAAGGGTTTTCGCGCGGGCGCGTGCTCGCGACCGCCGCGGAAATCGCCCGGCAGATCCGGATCGACGGGATCGCGGGATTCACCGACCGGATGAAGACGGAGCTCAGCGCCGCCGAGAAGGGCGATGCGATGCGGCTCGCGCTCGTCGCCGTCCTGCGCGCGCCGCAATGCGACATCGGCGATATCGGGATTCTCTCGGGCATGGCGGAATATATCGGCATGAGCCGGTCCGAGTTCCGGGCGCTTCACGAGGCCTGCAAGACCCTCGCCTGAGGGCGGCGGCCGGAACGCCGCCGTACCGACCGCCGGTCGCTGCAAAGACAACGCCCCGCCCGTGGAGGTCACGGGCGGGGCGCATTTGTTCCAGTCCTTCGGCCGGCCGTCGGTCCGGCCGCTGTGCTTACTCGCCGTACTGGGCCAGGAAGGCGATCACATTGTTGACGTCATCGAGCTTCTGCGGCGTCATCGCGGTCTTGGCGCCGATGTAATCCTTGGCGTTGGGGATGTACTTGCCGAGCTCTTCCGGCGTCCAGGTCAGCCCGCCTTCGCCGAGGGCGACCATCTCGTCGGTGTATTTGAAGTCCGGGTAGGTGCCGGCGGTGCGGCCGACGATGCCGAACAGGTTCGGGCCGGTCTTGCCGCCCTTTTCGATCGTTTCGCCGGCGGCGTCGATGATCGAGTGGCAGGCCTTGCACTTTTTCCAGTCCTTGGCGCCGGCTTCGACATCGCCGGTGATGTCCTGGGCAAAGGCCGGCGCAGCGAGCGTCAGGACGGCAGCGGCGGCAGTGAGAATGGTCTTCATCGCGTTCCTCTTAGGTTACACAAGTTTGGGTCGCAGGATCTCTCTCGCGTGGCCGACCGGCTGGCATACGACTCCTCCCGCCAGGCCTGCGCTTGTCGTTCCATCCTATGTGTCCGGATTCGGGGTTTTTCTCAAGTGACGCACTGTCGCATCGGCGACGGAATCCGGGCCCTCGTACGTAAACGCGCTCAACCCGGCCGCGAATCGCCGAAAACCGGATCGAAAGTCCGCCCGAGCGCGAGGTCGAGGTCGTCCATCGTCACCGGCAGGCCGAGGTCGACCAGCGAGGTCACCCCGTGGCCGGTGATGCCGCAGGGCACGATGCCGGTGAAATGGTCGAGCGCCGGGTCGACGTTGATCGAGATCCCGTGGAAACTCACCCAGCGGTGCAGGCGGATGCCGATGGCGGCGATCTTGTCCTCGCGCGGGCGGCCGTCGGCGAGCGGCGCCTTTTCCGGCCGCTCGACCCAGACCCCGACCCGGCCCGGCCGGATCTCGCCACGGATGTTGAATTCCCCGAGTGCCGCGATCACCCAGGCTTCGAGGCGCTCGACGAAGGCGCGCACGTCGCGGCCGCGGGCCCCGACGTCGAGCATCACGTAGACCACGCGCTGCCCGGGCCCGTGATAGGTGTACTGCCCGCCGCGCCGGGCCTCGTAGACCGGGAAGCGGTCGGGGTCGACCAGGTCCTGCGGTTTCGCCGAGGTGCCGGCGGTGTAGAGCGGCGGGTGTTCGACGAGCCAGATCAGCTCGCCCGCTTCGCCGGCCGCGATCGCCCGGGCGCGCGCCTCCATGAAGGCGACAGCCTCGTCATAATCGGTGAGGCCGGGAGTGATCCGCCACTCGGGCGGGGCAGGGCCGGTCGGGGCCGGGAAGGGGCGTGTTCGGGCGACATGCCCAGCAGATGTGCCCGCCGGGCGCCCCTGTCAACCGCCCCTTTTTCTTGGTGAAAATACTCCGCGGGGGTCCGGGGTACGAAACCTCCGACGGGCCGGCGTGAGGCGGCCCGGCAGTCGCCCCGAAAAACCCGAAAATCCCTCTTGGCATCCCCGGGGCGGGGCGCTATGTAGCCCCCACCAAGCCAAGACGTGCGGTCGTGGCGGAATTGGTAGACGCGCAGCGTTGAGGTCGCTGTGGGGTAACTCCCGTGGAAGTTCGAGTCTTCGACCGCACCAAAATCCGGACCGTGAGCCGGAACAAAACTGCCGGCCCGCGTGGCCGGCTTTTTGTTTCAGGCTTGTTTCAACCAGTGGAGCGACCCCAGGGCGAGGCCCCGCGACGCTTGAGCGTGGCGGCCGGATCGGCGATACCGGGCCATGACCGAGCCCAGACCCTTCCACGTGCTTGCCAAGCCGATCGGGCCGCGCTGCAACATCGACTGCAGCTACTGCTACTACCTCGAAAAGGAAAAGCTCTACCCCGACGAGAAGAAATTCCGCATGTCCGACGCGGTGCTCGACGCCCATGTGCGGGGGCTGATCGACGCCGCCGTCGCGGCGGGGCAGCCGGCGGTCCAGTTCGCCTGGCAGGGCGGCGAGCCGACCGTGCTGGGGCTGGGTTTCTTCGAACGCGCGGTGGCGCTTCAGCAGGCCTACCGGCCCGCGGGGCTGGTGATCGAGAACGCGCTCCAGACCAACGGCATCCTGCTCGACGACGACTGGGGGCGGTTCCTCGCCGCCCACGGGTTTCTCGTCGGGATCTCGGTCGACGGGCCGAAACCGATCCACGACCGCTACCGGCGCGACCGGGCCGGGCGCGGCACTTTCGACGCGGTGATGGCCGGGCTCGACGTGCTCCGCCGCCACGGGGTCGCCTACAACCTGCTCACCACGATCCACCGCGCCAATGCCGGCAAGGGCAAGGAGCTCTACCGCTTCCTGCGCAATCTCGGCACGCCACATATCCAGTTCATCCCCATCGTCGAGCGGCGGGCGACCTCGGGCGGGCTTGCGCGCGCACCGCAACTCGATGCCGACCCGGCAAACCTGGTCAGCGACTGGAGCGTGAGCCCAAAAGCCTATGGCCGGTTGCTGTGCGAGGTCTTCGACATCTGGTTCCGGCAGGATCTCGGCCGGATCTTCGTCCAGTTCTTCGAGACCCAGGTCGGGCTCTGGAGCGGGTTCCCGGCTTCGCTCTGTGTCTTCGCCGAGACCTGCGGCAACGCGTTGGCGCTGGAGCACAACGGCGACATCTATGCCTGCGACCACTTCGTCTATCCGGAATACAGGCTCGGCAACCTCACCGAGACCCCGCTGGTCGAGCTCGGCAATTCCCTCGCGGCCCGCAGCTTCGGCGACGACAAGCGCGACCGGCTGACCGGGCAATGCCAGCGCTGCCGCTACCGCTTTGCCTGCAATGGCGGCTGCCCGAAACACCGCTTCCTCGCCTCGCGCGACGGCGAGCCCGGGCACAATTACTTCTGCGAGAGCTACACGATGTTCTTCCGCCACGCCGAGGACCGGTTGAAAAGCCTGGCCGCCGGGATCGGCTGACGCGCCCTCGCGGCATTCGGGGCGTATCGTAGTGGATTGATTGCCAAAAGACTTGTTCTCCGCCTCAACGGAACCAAGAGAGACGCCCGCGGATCGGGCGGCGTGGGGCGCGGCCCGGACCGGGCGGGTTGGCGCGTTCCCGGCCGATCCCGCCTCGCGCCGGGTCGCGGCATGTGCTAGGTCGCTGCCCGACCGGTTGTACCATCCCGGCGCGATCCGCTTTGCCTGGAGGCTCTCATGTACCACCGCCGAACCCTGATCGCCGGCGCCGCAGCGGCGGTGCTATGCTCCGCGCTGCCTGCGACGGCGCAGCAGGCCACGACCGACACGCTTGAAATCTCCGGCGGATTTGCCCGCGCGACGCCGCCGATGGCGCGGGTCGGAGCGGGTTTCCTGACGATCCGCTCGCTGGGGCCGGCCGACCGGCTGGTGGGCTTCTCGACCCCCGCCTGCAACCGGCCGGAGCTGCACACCCATATCGCCGAGGGCGACGTGATGCAGATGCGCCGGATCGAGGCGATCGAAGTGCCGGCGGGCGGGGTCGCGCGGCTGGAACCCGGCGGGGCGCATCTGATGATGATCGACCTCAACGCCCCCCTGGAGGAAGGCGGAACGGTCGCGCTCACCCTGGTGTTCGAGACCGCCGGCGAGGTCCCGGTCGAGGTCCCGGTGCTGGGGATCGGCGCGATGGGGCCGGGCGAGGGCTGATCCGGCGACCTGCCGCAAGCCCCGCGGCTCCCATGCGCCCCGGACCCGATCCGGCCCCCGCTACGGCGCTTGTCCCGGCTCCGGTGCCGCGCTATGGGGCGGGCATGACGCTGCCGCCCTTCCCCCATATCGTGCTGACCGCGGTGCTGCTCGCCGCCGGTGCGGCCATGGGGGCGCTGTTCCAGTGGATCGGCACGCCGCTGCCCTACATGCTCGGCAGCCTGTTCGCCTCGGCGCTGGCGGTCGCCGTGGCGCAGCGGCATTTCCCCGAGGGCTATGCCTACCCGATGAAGTTCCGCATGCTGTTCGTCGGCGTGATCGGCGCGATGATCGGCGCGCGGCTGACCCCGGACGTCGTCGGTCTGTTGCCGCGGATGCTGGTCTCGGTCCCGGCGGTGCTGGTTTTCGTCCTCGCGGCGCACGCGGTCAATTACCTGGTCCTGCGCCGGGTCGGCGGCTACGACCGGCCGACGGCCTTCTATGCCGGCAGCCCCGGCGGGCTGTTCGAATCGATCCTGTTCGGCGAAGAGGCGGGGGCCGATCTGCGCCTGCTCACGCTGATGCAGTTCCTGCGCATCATCACGGTGGTGACGCTGGTGCCGGTGGCGATGTCGATCTGGGAGGGGCACCCGGTCGGCTCGGCAGCGGGGCTGAACCTTGCCGGCGGCGAGACCGCGCTCGGCTGGGTGCCGGCGGTGCTGGCGCTTTCGGTCGCCGGCGTCTGGGTCGGGTTCAAGCTCAAGCTCCCCGCCGGCCAGCTCATCGGCCCGCTGGTGCTCGTCGGCGCGCTGTCGCTGACCGGACTGGTCCAGATCGCGGCGCCGGGCTGGCTGATCGCGGTCGCCCAGGTGGTGCTGGGCACCGGGCTCGGCGTGCGCTTCACCGGCATGACGCTCGGCATGTTCCTCCGCGGTGCGGGGCTGTCGCTCCTGTCGGTCTCGGCGATGATGTCGGTGGGCATCCTGCTCGCGCTCCTCGTCCAGCGCGCGGGCGGGTTGCCGGTCGACGTGCTGGTCATCAGCTTCGCCCCCGGCGGCGTGGTCGAGATGAGCCTCATCGCCCTGTCGCTGGCCGCCAACCCGGCCTTCGTGACCCTGCACCACCTGATCCGGATCCTGTTCACGGTGGCCGAGATGAGCGTCGCGCGGCGCAGGGGCTGGTTCTGAGCGCGCCGCCGCACCGTCCGCCCCCGTCGGTCTTTCCTTTTTCTTGGCAAAAATACTCAAACATTGTCCCGCCGGCGGCCTGCCCGCGGCTAGGTCGGTGTGCCCCCCGGCCGGCATGCGGCCCCGGGGAAACCCGCCCGCTGCAGGCGCCCAGGGGGCGCAGCCCCCGGGGCCGGTCGCCCGCGCCAGCGGGCGAAACACCTCAGCGGTTCGCGTCGATCCAGCGCGACATCAGGCTGGCGTCCTTGAAGCATTCGTCCGGGATCGCGCGGCGTTTCATCCGGGCGATCTTCTCGGCATAGGCCACCTGCTTTGAGGTCGCGCCCGGCGCGCGGGGGCCGCCGGATTTGTGGGCGTCGATCCAGCGCGAGAGCGCGCGGCGGTCTTCGAGCTCGGCCCGCGGGATCGCGGCATCGATCCGCCGGGCGAGGGCGCGGGCGAAGTCGAGCTGTTTCTGGGTCGGCGGCAGGGCGATTGTCTCGTACATGTCGGCTCTCCGTTCGGCTCTCCGTGTCGGTGAGAACAGGGATGGAGAACAAATATGGAACATGTGCGCGATTGTTGCAAGCCCCGGTCTGTCACCCTTGCGTGATGGACGGGTGCGACCGCTGG
Organism: Paracoccaceae bacterium; assembly: GCA_041397205.1. GTDB lineage: Bacteria > Pseudomonadota > Alphaproteobacteria > Rhodobacterales > Rhodobacteraceae > Sinisalibacter. The sequence continues at coordinate 195,020 of JAWKXC010000010.1, read as the reverse complement.
GGTGCGGTGGGCGTTGGCGACCCCGGAGGGGAGCGCCCGAGAGGTCCGGGGGCATGGGCAGGTCGGGACGGGACTGCCGTTTCGCCCGAGCGGCGGGGCAGGACGTGTCCTGCGCACAAGCCCGTGCACAGGCCCGAGGCGACGTTGCGGGCCGGCAAACGGGGGGATGTCGCCCTAACGGGGCTTTTCCAGCTGCCAGTCGAGGTTGGCGCGCACCATCGGCCATTCATGGGCCAGGATCGAGTAGACTGCGGTGTCCCTGAGCGACCCGTCGGCGAGGACCATGTGGCTGCGCAGCACCCCGTCGAGCTTGGCGCCGAGCCGTTCGATGGCGCGCCGGCTCTGGGCGTTGGCGAAATGCGTGCGCAGCTCGACCGCGATGCAGTCGAGCGTGTCGAAAGCGTGACCGAGCAGCAGCCGTTTCGCCTCGGTATTCAGCGGTCCGCGCTGGACCGATTTTGCGATCCAGGTCGAGCCGATCTCGACCCGGCGGTTCGCCGCGTCGATGTTCATGTAGGTGGTCATGCCCACGGGCTTTCCGTCGGGCAGCAGCACCGCGAAGGGCAGCATCGACCCCGCCGCCTGCAGCCCGAGGCGGCGGTCGATCTCGGCCGCCATGCCGTCGGGCGTGGGCACGCTGGTGTACCAGAGCCGGTGGAGCGCGCCATCGGCGCTGGCCAGCGCCAGGCCCGCGGCATGCGCCTGAGTGAGCGGGGCGAGCACCACGTGCTGCCCCGTCAGCGTCACCGGGTCGGGCCACATTTCAGCCGAAGACCTTGCCGAGCGCCCGGTCCACCGTGTCGGTGATGCGGTCGATGTCGTCCGCCGTCGCGATCAGCGCGGGCGCGAGGCAGAGGACGTTGTTGGCGCCGGGTACCGAGCGGTTCATTGCGCCGATGATGACGCCCTGGGCCGCGCATTCGGCCACCACGGCGCCCACCGCCTTCTCGCTCACCGGCTCCTTGGTGGCGCGGTCGGCCACCAGTTCGGCGCCGAGGAACAGCCCCTTGCCGCGGACCTGGCCCACGACCTTGTGCTTGTCCATCACCGCCTCGAGATTAGCGAGCGCGCGGGCGCCCATGAGGGTGGTGTTCTCCAAGAGCCCCTCGTCCTCGATGATCCGCATGTTCTCGATCGCCGCCGCGGGGCCGGCGGTGCAGCCGCCGAACGTGCTGATGTCGCGGAAATGGTTCATCGGGTCGGAGGCGTCGTCCTTGAACATCTCGAAGACCTTCTCGGTCGTCACCATCACCCCGATCGCGGCGTAGCCCGAGGCCACGCCCTTGGCCATGGTCACGAAATCGGGCTTGATCCCGTAATGCTCGTAGCCGAACCAGGTGCCGGTCCGGCCCATGCCGCAGACCACCTCGTCGATATGCAGAAGGATGTCGTAGCGCTCGCAGATCTCCTGCACCCGCGGCCAGTAGCCCTCGGGCGGCACGATCACGCCGCCGCCGGCGGTGACCGGCTCCAGGCAGAGCCCGCCCACAGTGTCGGGGCCCTCGCGCAGGATCACCTCCTCGATGGCTTCGGCCGCGCGCACGCCGTATTCCTCGCCGGTGAGGTCCCACTGGGCGCGGTATTCGAGGCAATGCGGCACCCGCACGAACCCGTCCGGGAAGGGGCCGTTCTGCATGTTGCGCTCGTTCTGGCCGCCGGCGGCCATCGTGCCGATGGTGCCGCCGTGGTAGTCGCGATCGCGGTAGAGGATCTTGTGCTTCTTGCCGCCGTAGTGCTTGTGGGCGATCTGGCGGATCATCTTGAACGCCTTCTCGTTGGCCTCGGAGCCGGAGTTGGCGTAGTAGACCCGGCTCATGCCCGGCATCTTCCCGATCAGCTTTTCGGCGAAGATCGCGCCCGGCACCGAGCCCGCGGCGCCGGCGAAATAGTTGAGCTTCACCAGCTGGTCGGCGACGGCCTTGGCGATACTTTCGCGGCCGTAGCCGACATTGACCGTCCAGACCGCGCCCGAGACCGCGTCGATGTATTCCTTGCCGGTCGCGTCCCAGACCCGCATGCCCTTGCCCTCGACGATGATCCGGGGGTCGCCGGTCTCGAAGGGTTTGTGCTGGGTCAGGTGATGCCAGACATGCGCCTTGTCGGCGTCGATCACCTTGCGGATGTCGTTGTCGTTGAATCCGTCCATGTTGCGCTCCTCGGCAGGGATTCCGATTATCGGGATTTTGATCAAATGCTAGGAGGGCCGCGGACGGCTGTCCATCGGCAATCCGCACGGATTGCGCCCGGGCCGCCGGAACCGTGCCGTCCTTGTGGAAATGCGCGGGCGTTTTCGTGTAGAACCGGCCTGTGGAACCGGGGCCGGAGGAGAGGAGCGCCCATGCCGCATCCGAACTTCGGCTCTTGTCGCCGGCGCAACCGTCTGCCGGGTCCTGTCGCGCATCCTGCCGCTGGACCCGGGCGGTGCGGTCGAGCGGCCCCGGCCCGCGCGTTGTCGAAGCGCGGGAGCGAGCGCGATGAGGTCCTACGACCGGGCGCTGCCGATCGCGCTCCTGCGCGCCCGCGAGGCGACGCTGGCGCCGTTTCGCCGCGAGCTCGACGCGATCGGGCTCACGGTGCAGCAATGGCGGGTGATCCGGGTGCTGGCGGAGGGCGAGCCGCGTACCGCGGGCGAGCCATCGGTTCTGCGTGCTGATGCCGCCTTCGCTCAGCCGGATCCTCAAGGCCCTCACCTCGGCGGGGCTGATCGCCCGGGTCGAGGACGAGGACGCCCGCCGCCGCCGGGTCACGCTGACCCCGGCGGGGCTGGAGAAATACCATGACATGGCGGGAAAATCGGCGGCGATCTATGCGCGGCTGGAAGCGGCCTACGCACCGGGCGGATGGAGCAATTGCTCGACCTGCTGACCAGCCTTCGCGAAGTGGCGGACGCGCTCGACGCGGGCGACTGACTGGGCGACTGACTGGGCGGCGCGCCGGGATCACATCGCCGCGATCACCCCCGACCGAGAGGACCCGCGATCTGGCCGCGGCCGCCGGAGGCGGACCTCTGCGCCCGCGCGGAAACGTCGGTTGCCCGGGCGCCGCCCGCGGCGGCCGGCGCCTTTCGCCAACCGGCGGACCGCGCGGGTGCGGCCCCACTTCCGCGGCCCGGCGCAGAGTTTCGATCGGGTGCCCCGAAACGCCGGGCCGGCGGTGCAAAAACATCGAACATGTGTCGACCCTTACGGCCTCGCGCTGGCGCCCGGCGGAGCGGGAGGCGGCGCCGCATCGTGCCGGGACTGGCCGACGCGCGGCCCGTTCCGCGGGCCCGGCAGGTCCGGCACCGGCGCCGCGAGGCGGGTCTCGGTGCGAACGAAGCGGACGAAACGCGCGCCGGAGCGGGCGCGGAACCGCGGCGACAGAGCGCGGCGCGGCAGGGGGATCTGGCCCGTTTTCCTTGACACAAAGGCAAAACAGGCGCAGACCCGTGTGTCGAAAAGCGAGAGGGGTGGTGCATCGCACGTGCACACTCCCGCACGAGGCTCGGAACCCTCGGGCGCGCTGAAGGCTAAGGGGAATCCGGAAAGGGCGGTCTGGTCGGGCCGCCCTTTCCGTTCGGGGGCGGCGCCCCGGTCGGGAAAACGCGGGCGCGCGCCCGCGTGGCACGGCGCCGCGCGGCGCCGTCGTCCTCCCGGCTCAGCCGTAGTGGCGTTTCTCCAGCACCGGGTAGCCACCGCCCGGGGGAAGGTGAGGACATGGATCTCGCCGAATTGCACCGGCGGTTTCGCCGCGACCCCAAGCTCGGCATAGAGCAGCGGCAGGTTCTCCGGTTGCCGACCCAGACGATTGTCTTGCCGGGGTAGCTGCCGAGCAGCCGCTTGCCGGCGCCGGGCGCCAGCAGCGTCGCATCGTGAGCCGCGGGCGCGGGCGAGCGGCGTGGCGGTGTCGATGTTGCGCTGCCGCGGCGTGGTGTAGATCGCGTCGATCGGCAGATCGGCGAGGGCTTCGGGCAGGCGCGCCGCCCTGGCGCGGCCGGCGGCGCTGAGCTGGGCGCCGAAACGGTCGGCGTGACGCAGCACGATCAGCCGGCCGTGGACCCTTCCGGGCGCCGCTGCAGGCGGTGAGCAGGGGGCCGGCCGCCAGCACCAGCGGCAGGGCGAGGAGCCCGCGGCGGGTGACGTGGGACGTAGCGGCAGGCCGGGCGGTCGGGATATCAGACGAAGGCATCGGGCAGGGGTCTCCGGTCGGCGGGCGGGCGCGCCGGCCGCAGGCTAGTCGCGGACCGGCGCCCTGTCCACGTCCTGTGGCGGCGATGTCACGATGCGCCGCCGCCTTCGGCCGGATACCGCCACGGTCTCGCCCCCGGTCGCGGCCCCGCGTATCCTGCCGCCCAGACCAGCTTTCGGGGGGAAGAATGGCCCACAGGATTCTCGACAGCATTCGCCGCACCTGCGCCGCCGCCGCGCTGCTTCTGGCCGCGACGGCCACCGGCGCCAATGCCGAAGAGATCGACTTCGCCTGGCCGGAGAACCCCTTCGCGCTGACCCTGTCCGACCAGCTGTTCGTCGATACCGGCGAAGCGCGCTTCGAAAAGGCCGGCCGGGTGTTCGGCGATGCCATGAGCGGGATCGGCGCCGAGCTTGGCGACATCGCCAGCTTCCCGTTCCGCGACCCGGGCACCTTCGGCATCTTCGCCGTCGGGATCGGCGCGCTGGTGATGGTCGACGTGCCGACGACCAAGGCCTACCAGGAGCACATCCTGCCGATCGGCAAGGACTTCAACCTGCCCGAGCTCGTCGACATCGACAACGTGACCATCGACTCGCAATACCTCGCCCTCGGCGTTGCCGGCACCTATGCCTGGGGCCTCGCCGCCAATGACGAGCGTTCGCAGGTGGCGGCGCTGCTGGCGACCAAGGCGGTGGCCTATTCCTACCTGACCAGCCACCTCGTGCTGAAGACCGCCTTCGGCCGGCTGCGCCCGGTCAAGGACCTCGACAATCCGCCTAAGGGGGCGGCCGGGTGTTCTCGACCAGCCCGTTCGATTTCTTCAACTCGACCGGCGTGCATTTCGACACCGAACCCTATGCGACCGCGATGCCGTCGTTCCACTTCACCATGTATTTCTCGACCGCCCGGGTCTATTCCGGCGTTTACGACAATTACCTGATCCCTACGGGCTCGCGACCGCGCTGGCACTGCAATCGGCGGACGGGCATAACCACTGGGTGTCGGATGGTCGCCGGCGCGCTCATCGGCACCGGGATCGGCAACGTCATCCTGCGCAACTACGAAGAGCGCCGTGACGGGATCAACATGAGCTTCGCGCCGATCGCCAGTTCCAAGGGCGCGGGTCTTGGCTTCCAGATGACCTTCTGAAAGGCGGGGCGCGATCGCGACAAGGTCCGGGACCGGCACTGCGTCGGTCCGGGCCGCGGATCGGGTCGCGGCGAGCCCTGCGCGTCACGGCGCCTCAGGTGACCGCGCCAGGCGTGCCGCTCAGACCCCATAATGCGAGCGCTCGACGCCGCTCGCATGCATCCCGCTCATCGGCACGATGAACATGTCGCCGTAGTTGATCGGAGGCATGCCGCCGGCCCCGATCTCTTCCCAGAGCGCTTCGAGGTTGTCCTTGTTGCCGACCCAGACGAGGGTGCCGCCGGGCTGGCGCGAAAACAGCGTGCGGGCGACGTAGATCGCCGGGATGATCTGGATCTCGAGCCCTTTGGATTCTGCAAGCGGGGTGGCGGTGTCGATGTTGCGTTGCGCCTCGGGGCTGTAGATGCCGTCGATCTCGACCCCGTCGAGCGCCTCGACCAGGGCTTCGGCACGAGCGATGCCCTCGGCGTTGAGGTCTTCGCCGTCGCGTTCGGCATGGCGCAGCACGATCAGCGTGCCGTCCATGGTGTTGGCGTATTGCAGCGGGCCGAGGGGGGTTCCGCAGCCGGCGAGCAGAACCGGCGGGGCGAGGCTGGCGAGAAATGCGCGGCGATACATGGCAATACTCCGGACTCCGGTCAATCTGTCCCGAGCCTAGAGGGTTTTGCCGGCTGGTTGAAGGGTCGGTTTGACCGGGCCCGGTCCCGGTGCCCGCCCTGCGCCCGATCCACTGGCGGGGGCGCCAGCGGGCGGGGCGGGCGCGGGCCGCCGTCCCGAAGGCGCCCGGCATACAGGCCGCCGCCCCCGGTGCGGGCTTGATTTGGCGCAGGGCCCGGCGCAAGCTGGACGGGTAATCGCTGGGAGGAGAGACGATGAGTCTGGATCGTGCGGTGCTGGCCTTTGCCGGCGTGATGACCTTGCTGAGCGTGGCGCTCACCTACTGGGTACACCCGGCCTGGGCCTGGTTCACCGTGTTCATCGGGCTCAACCTGATCCAGTCGGCCTTCACCGGCTTCTGCCCGGCGGCCTTCGTGTTCCGCAAGCTCGGCTTCAAGCCCGGCGAAGCCTTCCAGTAGGGGCCGGAAAAACCGACAGATCGTTGGCCGGACCGACGGCCAGACCGGTAGCCAGACTGGCAGCCAGACCGACGGACGGGGGACGCATCCGATGACAGACCACCAGGCGAGCCGGTTCCCGGTGCCGCGCCTCGAAGACCTGCCGGACGACATCCGGGAGCGGATCGAAGCGGTGCAGGAAAAGGCGGGCTTCGTGCCCAACGTATTTCTCGCGCTCGCCCACCGACCCGACGAATGGCGCGCCTTCTTCGCCTATCACGACGCGCTGATGGAGCGCGACAGCGGGCTCAGCAAGGCCGACCGCGAGATGATCGTGGTCGCCACCTCGGCGGCGAACCAGTGCCAGTATTGCGTGATCGCGCATGGCGCGATCCTGCGGGTGCGGGCCAAGAACCCGCTGATCGCCGACCAGGTGGCGGCGAACTGGCGCAAGGCCGACATCACGCCGCGGCAGCGGGCGATGCTCGGGTTCGCGATGAAGGTGTCGGAACGGGCGCAGGAGGTCGACGAGGCCGATTTCGCGGCCCTGGCGGCCGAAGGGCTCGATGCCGAAGACGCCTGGGATATCGCGGCGATCTCCGCCTTCTTCGGCATGTCGAACCGGATGGCCAATGTCATGACCACCCGGCCCAACGACGAATTCTATTCGCTCGGGCGTTAGGCCCGGCCGTGGCCCGCGGCGCTGTGCCCGCCGAAATGCGGGCGCGTCAGCCAGACGAAGGCCGCGTGGAGCCAGCCACGGATCACCTTGGCGCGGGCCACGCGGGCGGCGCTGATGATGTCCTGGATCTCGTCCGACGACGGGGATTTGACGATGATGTTGCTCATGGGTCTTTCCTTGGTTGGGCCTGTATCCTTGCCCGGGTTCTGCCGACTCGTTCGGCCTTGTCAGGGCCGCTGACATAGACCTGCGCGGGCGTTTGCACATCAGCCGATCCGGAGAAGCCGTCATGCACGGGACGCATGGCACGGGCCGGACCGGCGGGCGTTGACACACGTAGACGACGGCTGCCCTGCGGCGCGCGAGGTTCTTGCCGCAGTCCTCTGCCGGTTTCTCTTTGCCGAAGCTGGAGGACGCCACGAACAAGGTGGTATTCCCTGCCGGCAAATCTGGCAGCTCGGCCGGCCTCGACGGCCGGATCGGCGGGATTGGCGCGTTGCTCTCCTTGAAGTCGGAGCGCGGCAGGGGGGGCGGACGCGGTCCTCCGGGCCGGTGGCGGGCGGCTTGACCGGAATCATGGCGTTCCGCCATATGTGAGTGTACACTTACAACTTGACCACGAAGACGCCTTGCGCCTTTGCCAGCCACGGAGGATCGAGATGAATGGCGTGATTTTCTACGACAGCAAATACGGGGCGACCGCCGATTATGCGGGCTGGATCGCGGAGGCCACGGGGCTGCCAATCTACCAGATCTCCAACCCCGAGGCCGACCCGGACAGGTTCGACTTCCTCGTCGTCGGCAGCCCGGTCTATCTGTACAAGGTGATGTTGCGGTCCTGGATCGAGATGCACATCCCCTGCCTGACCGGCCGCCCGGTGCTGCTCTTCACCGTCTCCGGCGCGCCGGCGGGGACCGGCTCGACGGCTGGCTCGCAGACAGCCTGCCGCGGGCCTTCGTCGCGCATGCGCGGCACTTCGCGTTGCGGGGACGGCTCGTCCGGCAGAAGCTCTCCTGGGTCGACCGGTTCCTGCTGGACTGGGATGCACGGCGGAACCCCGACCCCACCGAAGCCCGGCGCGAGCGCGAGGGTTCGACGCGATGGACCGCAAGGCGATCGCGCCCCTGGTGGCGGCGGTGCGGGGGCTGCAGCGGGCCGCGGCCGCGTGACCGGGGGCGCGGCGGCCGGGGCGGCCAGGCCGGCCGGGTCAGCCGAACTTGTCGAGCTGGGCGAAAAACGAATGGTGGTCGATGTACTGCGTTCCGTCGCAGGAAAACGACATGTTGATCATCCCGTTGACCAGGTTGATCGCGCCGTTCCTGAGGTAGAGCGTCTCGTCGGTGAGCCTGAGCCGCCGGAACTCCGCGAGGATGCGGGCGGTCTGCTCGGGGTCGATCAGTGCCGCGCGGCCGGCGAGATCGGCGTCCGGGAAGCGGTCGAGGAAGCCGGGCTCCAGCACCTCCTCGCGCACGAACTTCTCGTAACAGAACGGATCGCGGGCGAACCAGCAGGTGAGCTGGCTCGAGGAATAGTGGATCTTGGTGTGGAACATCCCCTTGGCCGTGAACAGCGCCAGGACGGTCTCGTGGACCCGGTCGATGTGGGTGTCGAAGATGCTCTCGGCCCGTTCCTGATCGAACAGCTGCGCCCGGATCGAGGGGTCGCCCTTGATCTGCATCCATCTGGTCGGCATGGGGCAGGCTCCTCGTGGGGGGTACGCGTCTCGGGCCAGCTTAGCTGGGCGGGCCGGAGTTTGGCAACGGGTTCTGGGAGGCCATGGTTTGGGCCGCAGGGGGCGGTGGTGCGAGGGGTGGGCGAGCTCGCACAGGGGGTCCAGGGGTTGATTTTGTTACTGATAGCGCTAACTAGATGCGCGCGGGCGAAGTCGGGTTCTCGGGGGGGGGGCGGTAACCGCCCATAAACCATGATCGGCGAGGCTGCGGCATGTCGAGTTACATCCGCCTGCGCCGCCCCGGGGGCAGGTTCTTCTTCACCGTCGCGCTCGCCGACCGCCGGTCGCGTCTGCTCGTCGAGCGGATCGACGATCTGCGGGCAGCGTATGGCGCGGTGGCTGCGGCGCGTCCGTTTCGTACCGAGGCCATCGTGGTAATGCCGGACCATCTCCACGCGGTGTGGAGTTTGCCGGACGGGGATACGGATTATTCGACCCGGTGGGGCGCGATCAAGGCGGGGTTCACGATGAGCCTGCGTAGGGCGGGCTTCAGCCCGCCAACCGATTTGCCGGTGGTGCGTTCGGGGCGATACGCCGGGCTGAAGCCCGGCCTACGGGTGGACCGGCGCGAACGCGGTGTGTGGCAACGGCGGTTCTGGGAGCACACGATTCGGGATGAGATCGATTTCGCGGGTTGCGTGCAGTATTGCCATTTCAACCCGGTGAAACATGGAGAGGTCGAGCGCCCGGAGAATTGGCCGTATTCGTCGATCCACCGGGAGATCCGGGAAGGACGGTGGGTCGCGTAGGGCGGGCTTCAGCCCGCCTTTCGGGCGATGATGGTGGGGTGAAACCCCACCCTACGGGTTGCCTCCGCTTGCCTTAGAACTTGCCATAATGGGCGCCCAGGTCTCGAGCGAGCTGTTTGAATTCTTTGGCGTCTGCGGTGTGAGGTCGAACGGCGGTCATGGTAGCTGCGTGAGCAATCCGCGTACCCTTGTCGGGTGGGCCCGCATTGTCCATTATTATCTCGATCTGTGCAAGAAAGTCGTCCTCGGTCCAATCAGTGCGTTCCAAATATAGCCGCATCGCTTCAAAAAGCTGAATTTGGATCGGGTCTCTGTTGAGGTCACCCATCCTCCGGACGCGCAAAAATATGATATAAAGAACGAGCGCTCCGATTACGAACCAGTACCACTGCATATTCAATCTCCGATTGCAGCATCAGCGTGGTTGAACCGGTTTCACAAGTCAACTCGCCTTGAAAAAGGTCATTGCTCCGTTGCAAGAGTACGCCAACCGTAGCGGCCGGCCCGCGATGACGCGGGCCGTTCGGCGCTGAAATCGGTCCACTGGACCGATTTCACCCCGGCAGAGCCGGGGCCGCCCCTCACCTCGTAAACTTCTTGTACTTCAATCGCTTCGGCTCCAGCGCATCCGGCCCCAGCCGGCGCTTCTTGTCTTCCTCGTAGTCCTCGAAGTTGCCTTCGAACCATTCCACGTGCGCCTCGCCCTCGAAAGCCAGGATATGCGTGCAGATCCGGTCAAGGAAGAAGCGGTCGTGGGAGATCACCACCGCGCAGCCGGCGAAATCGACCAACGCATCCTCCAAAGCCCGCAGGGTTTCCACGTCCAGGTCGTTGGTCGGTTCGTCGAGCAGTAGCACGTTGCCGCCGGATTTCAGGAGCTTGGCCATGTGCACCCGGTTGCGCTCACCGCCCGAGAGCAGCCCGACCTTCTTCTGCTGATCGCCGCCCTTGAAGTTGAACGAGCCGCAATAGGCGCGGGAGTTCACGTGGGCATCGCCGAGGTCGATGATCTCGGCGCCGCCGGAGATCTCTTCCCAGACGGTCTTGTTCGCGTCGAGCGCGTCGCGGGACTGGTCGACATAGGCGAGCTCGACCGTGTCGCCGTAGGAAATGCTGCCGGCGTCGGGCTTTTCCTGGCCCGTGAGCATGCGGAACAGCGTGGTCTTGCCGGCGCCGTTGGGGCCGATCACGCCGACGATGCCGCCGGGCGGCAGGCTGAACGACAGGTCTTCGACCAGCAGCTTGTCGCCCATGTGCTTCGTGAGCCCCTCGACCTCGATCACCTTGGCACCGAGCCGGGGCCCGCGCGGGATGACGATCTGGGCGCGGGAGATCTTTTCGCGTTCGGACTGTTCCGCGAGCTCGTTGTAGCGGTCGATCCGGGCCTTCTGCTTGGCCTGACGGGCCTTGGCGCCCTGGCGCATCCATTCGAGTTCGCGTTCGAGGGTCTTCTGCTTGGACTTGTCCTCGCGGGCCTCCTGTTCGAGGCGCTTCGCCTTCTGTTCCAGCCAGGCGGAGTAATTGCCCTCGTAGGGAATGCCGCGGCCGCGGTCGAGCTCGAGGATCCAGCCGGTGATGTCGTCGAGGAAGTAGCGGTCGTGGGTGACGATCAGGCAGGTGCCCTTGTAGTCGATCAGGTGCTGTTGCAGCCAGGCGATGGTCTCGGCGTCGAGGTGGTTGGTCGGTTCGTCGAGCAGCAGCATGTCGGGGTTTTCGAGGAGCAGCTTGCACAGCGCGACCCGGCGCTTTTCGCCGCCCGAGAGGTTGGCGGGCATCGCGTCGTCGGGCGGGCAGCGCAGGGCTTCCATCGAGACGTCGACCTGCGCGTCGAGATCCCACAGATTCTGGGCGTCGATCGTGTCCTGGAGCGTGGCCATCTCGTCGGCGGTCTCGTCGGAATAGTTCATCGCCAGCTCGTTGTAGCGGTCGAGGATGTCCTTCTTCTCCTTGACCCCGAGCATGACGTTTTCACGCACGGTGAGGGTCTCGTCGAGCTCGGCTCCTGCGGCAGGTAGCCGACGCGCGCGCCTTCCGCGGCCCAGGCCTCGCCGGAGAAATCCTTGTCCCAGCCGGCCATGACCTTGAGCAGGGTGGATTTGCCCGCGCCGTTGACGCCGACGACGCCGATCTTGACGCCGGGCAGGAAGGACAGGCGGATGTTTTCGAACACCTTCTTGCCGCCCGGATAGGTCTTGGACACGCCGTCCATGTGGTAAACGTATTGGTAAGCGGCCATGGGTCATCCTCCGGCAAAACGGTTTGCGCCTAGATAGTCCGGCGGACCGGGGGAGCAATGGGGGCGGGGCGCTTTTGGAAGCGCCGTCCGGGGTGTTTTTCGGGATGTTTTCGGGGGCGTTTTCGGGGGCGTTTCGGGGCGCGGGGGAAGGGCTTGGAAGCCCCTTCGCGCCGGCGCCGGTCCCGGGTCAGTTCTTGCTGCCCATCTCGTCGAGCATGTCGAGGGCTTGTCGCGCATCGAGGGGTCGGCGGTGAGGGTCACGCCCTCGGCGCGCAGCCGCGCGGCCACCCGGTCGCCGACTTCAAGCGCCGCCTGCTGGCCGACCCGGGCGCCGACCGCGGCGCTGCGCTGGGCGAGGATCGCGGTCTTGGCCGCCATCGCCTGGCCGGCGGGCGCGGCGTAGAAGGCGGCGATGCCGGCGAGGCTCTTCGGGGTAGAATTCCTCGAGGTAGATCGCCGCCATCTCGCTGCGCATCGCGTCGAGGTAGCCGGCCATGAACTCCTCGATCAGGATGTTGGCGAAGGTCTCGGTGTCCGACAGGGTGATGCCCTTGTTGCGCAGTTCGCTCTCCATCGCGGCGAAGAGGACCGGGCCCATGGCCGAGAGGACGCCCGACATCGCCTCGTCGGTCACCGTGGCGTCGATGATGAACCGCGCGTCGGCGGCGGGGTCGGCCCGGACGGGCGCGGTCGCGAGGGCGGTGGTGGCGAGCAGGGAAAACAGCAGGGGCCGGATCATCGGCGGGTCTCCTTTGGAAGCAGGGTGATCCAGTGTCGCGGGCGAGGTGGCCCCGGGTCAAGCTGCGACAGGGGTGCGTTTGACTTCTCCCGCGTCGGGGCGTCTAGTGCTGGCGCTAACAGGAGGCTTCCATGACCCATATCCGCTCGGCAAAAGACTTTGCCGCCCGCTACGTGCCCGCCGAGGACCGTTATGAAAAGATGGTCTACAACCGTTGCGGCGCGTCGGGGCTGAAGCTGCCCGCGGTGTCGCTCGGGCTGTGGCACAATTTCGGCGAGGACACGCCGCACCGCACCAAGCGGGCGATCTGCCGGACGGCCTTCGACCACGGCATCACCCATTTCGACCTCGCCAACAATTACGGGCCGCCCTTCGGCGCGGCGGAAGAGGCGTTCGGGCAGATCCTGAAACAGGATTTCGCAGGGTTGCGCGACGAGCTCATCATCTCGTCCAAGGCGGGCTACGACATGTGGCCGGGGCCCTACGGCGAATGGGGGTCGCGCAAGTACCTGATCGTGTCCTGCGACCAGTCGCTGAAACGGATGGGGCTCGACTATGTCGACATCTTCTACAGCCACCGGTTCGATCCCGAGACGCCGCTCGAGGAGACCATGGGTGCGCTCGACCACATCGTGCGCTCGGGCCGGGCGCTCTACATCGGGATCTCGTCCTACAACAGCCAGCGCACCCGCGAGGCGGTGGCGATCCTGAAGGAGATGGGCACGCCGCTCCTCATCCACCAGCCGAGCTACAACATGCTCAACCGCTGGGTCGAGCGCGACGGGCTCAGGGAGACGCTGGCCGAGCTGGGCGTTGGCTCCATCGCCTTCACGCCGCTGGCGCAGGGGATGCTGACGAAGAAGTATCTCGGCGGCATTCCCGAAGGCAGCCGGGCGGCGCAGGGCAAATCGCTCGATCCGAAGATGCTGGGCGAACAGGCGATTGCGCATATCCGCAAGCTCAACGAGATCGCCGAGCGCCGCGGCCAGACGCTGGCGCAGATGGCGGTCGCCTGGGTGCTGCGCGGCGGCGGGATCACCACGGCGCTGATCGGCGCGTCGAAGCCGGAACAGGTGGTGGATTGCGCCGGCGCGGTGGCGAACCTCGATTTCACCGAAGCCGAGCTCGCCGAGATCGACCGCTATGCCGACGAGGAGGCGATCAACCTCTGGGCGCGGTCGTCGGAGACCGACTGAGACTTATAGATTTCGAACATATTGGAATGGGATGCGTGCCTTTCGCGTGCATCTTGTTTCAATATTTCGACGTAAGTGTCTTTTTGGCAAGCCGCTGGGGGGCTGTCTGCCCCCCAGGCCCCCCGAAGGTATTTCACGACCAAAGAAGCGGGTGGCGCCGCCGGTTTTGCGGGTCAGAGACGCTTCTCGAAGAAGGTGTCGGGGTAGGGGTCGTCGTTGAACCGGTCGATCTCCTGCCAGCCGAGACGGCGGTAGAGGGCGAGCGCTTCGGGGAGCGCCGAGTTGGTGTCGAGCCGCAGCAGCGGAAAGCCGAGGGCGCGGGCCTGCGCCTCAATCTCGGCCATCATCCGGGCGGCGAGACGCAAGCCGCGGGCGGCCGGGTCGACCCAGACGCGTTTGACCTCGCCCCAGGCCTCCGCGGTGCCGACCGCGTGGCCTTTGAGCCCGGCGCAGCCGATCGCCACGCCGTCGGACATCGCGAGCAGGAACACGCCCCGCGGCGACCGCATGTCTCCGGCCTCGGGGTCGCGCGACAGGGTCACGTCGAAGCCGGTGGCCAGCCGCGTGCCGAGCTCGGCGTAGTAGCGCGCGAAACAGGTGCGCGCCGGGTCCGACCGGGGATCGGCCGGGGTGACGGTCACCGCGTGCTGCCCGAGCGCGGATGCCACCAGGTCCATCGCTGCGAGCAGCGCGTCCGGGTCCGGGTGGGCGGCGAGCAGGCGGGCGGCACGGGCGTTCGACAGATCCTCGTAGGCCGCGAACTCGGCGCGGCCGGCTGCGGTGAGCTGCGCCACCCGGCGCCGCGCGTCCTCGGGGGCGGGGGCGGTGGTCACCAGCCCTTCCTCCTCCAGCCCGCGCAGGAGCCGGCTCATCAGCCCGCTGTCGAGCCCGAGATAGGCCCGGATCGCCCCGACCTCGCCGATCCCGCGGCCGATGGCGTTGAGCACGCGGGCCGACCCAAGCGGACGGCCGCGGCCGAGAAAGCTGTGATCGAGCGCGCCGACCTCGCGGGTGACGATGCGCTGGAACCGGCGCAGGCGGTCGATGTCGGTCTGCGGCATGATATCGGACCCAGGTCAGGAAATATACCTGACATTCATCCGATACCGCCCCCGCGTCAAGCCGCGATTGACAGCGCGCGCGCCCCGGGTGAAACCGGCGTGATGCGCTACGATATGCCATATGCCGCGCCCGGCATGACGGTCGGGCTGCTGGGCGGGTCGTTCGACCCCGCCCACGAGGGCCATGTGCATATCACCCGCGAGGCGCTGAAGCGGTTCCGGCTCGACCGGGTGTGGTGGCTGGTGAGCCCCGGCAACCCGCTCAAGGCGCGCGGCCCGGCGCCGCTCACGGTGCGGATGGAGCGGGCGCGGGCGCTGATGCGGCATCCGCGGGTCGAGATCACCGGCATCGAGGCGCGGCTCGGCACCCGCTACACCGCCGAGACCCTCGAAGCGCTGTTCGCGCTCTACCCGATGGTCCGGTTCACCTGGCTGATGGGGGCCGACAACCTCGCCGATTTCCATCGCTGGGAACGCTGGGAAGAGATCATGCGCGCGCTGCCGGTGGGCGTGATCGCCCGGCCCGGCGAACGGGTCGCAGCGCGCACCTCGCCCGCGGCGCGGCGGTTCCGGGCGGCGCGGCTTCCGGTCCATGCGGCCGAGCGGCTCGCCACCGCGACGCCGCCGCGCTGGTGCCTCGTCAACGTGCCGATGGTGGCGCATTCCTCGACCGCGATCCGGGCCGCCGGCGGCTGGAACACCGGCGGCTGACCGGGCCGGAAGACCGGTCGACGACCGGCCGGAAACGTCGTCCGCAGCGTTGCAAGACCCACTGGACAAAGCCCTGCAAAGGCGTATCACATATCGCACGGCAGGGGCTGTCACCCTAATGTCGCGTTACCGAAAAGGTGCGAATTGTTTCCAGATCTAGTCTTGTTCCGACTCGGGTGCCTTGGTTAATTAACGGCCATGCTTGGGGGCATTTCGAGACGCATATTTTTGGGAGGCGCCGTTTCCGCCTTCGCCGGGGTCGCCGTTGGTGAGGCCCCGCTCAAGTCGGTGCGTCCGGCCCCGAAACCGGGCACGCCCGCCGCGCTCAGCGCCCCGGTCGTCGAAGACCTGCTGGCCCAGGCCCGTCTCGGCGGACAGATCGGCTTCGTTGTGGTCGACAGCCGCACCGGCCATCTTCTCGAAGCCCGCAATCCCGATCTCGCGCTGCCGCCGGCTTCGGTGACCAAGATCGTCACCGCGCTCTACGCGCTCGAGGCGCTGGGCGACGATTTCCGCTACAGCACCCAGTTCGTCGCCACCGGCCCGATGGTCGACGGCGTGATCCAGGGCGATCTGGTGCTCACCGGCTCGGGCGATCCGATGCTCGATACCGACGCGCTCTCGGCCATGGTCGCGCGGCTCAAGGACAAGGGCGTGACTGGGGTGACCGGCGCGTTCCGGGTCTTTGCCGGCGCGCTGCCCTATATCCGGTCGATCGACCCGCGCCAGCCCGACCATGTCGGCTACAACCCGGCGATCTCGGGCACCAACCTCAATTTCAACCGGGTCCATTTCCAATGGCAACGGGCCGATGCCGGCTGGCAGGTGAGCATGGACGCGCGCTCCGATACGCTGCGTCCGGCGGTGACCATGGCGCGCATGGCGGTCGTGAACCGCGACATGCCGACCTACACCTATTCGGCCGCGCACGGGGTCGACGAATGGACCGTCGCCGCGGCGGCGCTGGGCAATGGCGGCTCGCGCTGGCTGCCGGTGCGCCGGCCCGACCTCTATGCCGGCGAGGTGACCCAGGTGATCGCCCGGGCGCATGGCATCCGCCTGCCGGCGCCGGAAGTGGCCGACCGGGAGATCGACGGCGGCCGGGTGCTGGTCTCGCATGAAAGCGCGTCGCTCGCGACCATCGTCGAGCTCATGCTGCTGCACTCGACCAACCTCGCCGCCGAGGTGATCGGGTTGACGGCCACCGCCACGCGCGGCGGCGATGCGACCAGCCTCGAAGCCTCGGCCCGGGCGATGACCGACTGGATGGCGGCGCAATCCGGGGCGACGAGCGCGCATTTCGTCGACCATTCCGGGTTGTCGGACCTCAGCCAGGTGTCGGCCCAGGACATGGTGAACCTGCTCACCAAGCTGGGCCCCGGCAGCAACCTGATTACCCGGCTCAAGGAGATCACGCCGCTCGATGCCCGGGGCGGGGAGGTCAAAGGATCCGGCTACCGGATCCACGCCAAGACCGGCTCGCTCAACTTCGTCTCGTCGCTGGCGGGGTTCGTGACCGGGCCGGGCGACGCGTCGCTGGCCTTCGCGGTGTTCTCGGGCGATACCGAGCGCCGCGCCGCGATCGCGCCCGACGACATGGAACGCCCCGATGGCGCCCGGACCTGGGCTGGGCGTGCCCGCTGGCTCCAGCACCAGCTGATCCACCGCTGGTCGACGCTCTACAGCGCCTGACGCCGGCCGCGCGTCCGGTCCTCTCGGCATTTTCCCGTCCCGGTGACCCTCGCCCTTGCGTCGCGATCGCGAGGAAACGTCGCCGTCCTTCCTCCAAATCGCCCCGGAATCTGCGCCGGATCAAGGCGCGCTCCGGGCGTTTGTGATTAAATTACTACTGCAAGTTGGAGGGAGGCTGAGATGAAGAAACGGCTCTTTGCTCTTGTTACACTTCTGGTTCTCGGTTCGGTGTCGGCCGCGCTGGCGCAGGACGCCTCGACCGGCGCGTACGAGTACCGCAGCTTCTGCGCCGGCTGCCATGGCGAGGCGGCCGACGGGAAAGGCCCGCTGGTGACCTACTTCAGGGAACCGGTGCCGGACCTCACGGTGCTCGCCCGCAACAATGACGGCGTGTTCCCGTTCCTCGAAACGATGATGATCATCGACGGGCGGAGCGGGCTGCGCGGCCATGGCGGGCCGATGCCGCTCTGGGGCGATACCTTCGAAGCCGAGGCGGTCGAACAGGCCGGCGTCTATGGTGCCGAAACCATCGCCCGCGGGCGGCTGGTGTCGCTGGTCGAATACCTGATGAGTGTTCAGCAGGATTGACGCATTGCGCGGCTGCGCCGCGTCGGACGGCGCGGCCGCGCCCGGCAGGCGGTCGCCGCGGGGGCGTTGCCTCTGCGGCGTGGATGGAACGGACCGGCGCCCCGGCTCCTGAACCGGGGCGGGCCCGGACGGGCAGCCGGTGTCAGGGCCGGGGCGGGATGTTGACGGCCTTCAGGCTCGCGGGCCGGGTGCTGCAGGTCTCGAACCAGCGCATCACGTTGTCGAGTTCGCCGATTTCGAGCAGGTCCCAGGCCTTGTAGCCGGTGTCGAGCGCCCGCACCCAGGGCCAGATGGCGATGTCGGCAATCGTGTAGTCGTCGCCCAAGATGAAGGCCCGGTCCGCGAGGCGATCGTCGAGCACGTCGAGCAGGCGCTGGGTCTCTTCCTTGTAGCGGGTCCAGGGGCGCTTGTCCTCGAAGTCCTTGCCGCCATAGGCGTGGAAGAAGCCGAGCTGCCCGAACATCGGCCCGACGCCGCCCATCTGCCACATCAGCCATTGCAGCGTCTGGTACCGGGTCACCGGGTCGTCGGAGAGGAATTTCCCGGTCTTTTCCGCAAGGTAGATCAGGATCGCCCCGCTCTCGAACAGCCCCATCGGCTCGCCACCCGGCCCGTTCGGATCGAGGATCGCGGGGATCTTGTTGTTCGGGTTCAGCGACAGGAATTCCGGCGTGAACTGGTCGGCCTCGGAGAAGCTGACCAGGTGCGCCTCGTAGGGCAGGGCGCATTCCTCGAGCATGGCCGAGACCTTGATGCCGTTGGGAGTCGGCAGGGAATAGAGCTGGAGGACGGAGGGGTCCTTGGGCGGCCACCGCCTGGTAATCGGGAAGTTTTCGAGCATGGCAGGATCCGGGGTTGCGCCGCCGATCGGCGGCAGGGGAAAAGCGAAGGCGCGCGGGCGATGTCGGGCGCGACCGTCCCGCAATTGGCCTTTGAGGTCAACCGCTCGCCGGCGAACAGGACCTGTGCGCCCAATGCGCTCCGGCCGCGCCGGTGTGTCGGCCGACCCGCGCCTCAGGCCTCGAGCGTCAGGTGCCGGGCGCGGGCGCCGCGCTCAATGGCGGCGGCATGCAGCCGGTCGATGTTGAGCTCGTGGCGGATCTCTTCGAGGATGCGCAGCTCCGGCTCGTGCAGGGTCCCGTCCGAGGCCGCGACGTCGCAGGCCAGCGCATAGGCGGTCTCGTGGAGCCGCGCGGGCAGGTTGTCGCGCACCAGCCCGAACAACGCGTCGAGCCCGTCCTCCTCGGCGAAAAGGTCGAGCACCACCTGGCTGACGACCTTGATCCGGTCGACGTCATAGGCGGAAAACACCGGCAGGTTGTTCACGCTCGCCTCGATGCGCAGGAGCTCGACCGTGCGGATCTCGTCGTCCGAGGCGGACACGGCGAACATCACCGCGACGAGGCAATCCTCGGGCGATAGGGAATGGGCTTCATCGGGCACAGTGGCCTCCTTTGGATCTCGGGTTGCGTTGCAGATTATTGACCCCCGGGAGCGGCTTCAATAGGAAGCGGTGTCTGGTTGGGCATGGGGCCCCGGGGAAGTGGAAAACATGTCCGATATGCGCGCGGTAGCTCAGACGTCGAAAGCCTGGCCCTTCGAAGAGGCGCGCCGGATCCTCAAGCGCTACGAGAAGGCGCCGCCCGAGAAGGGCTATGTGCTGTTCGAGACCGGCTACGGACCCTCGGGCCTGCCGCATCTGGGCACCTTCGGCGAGGTGCTGCGCACGACGATGATCCGCCGCGCCTTCGAGGTGCTGTCCGACATCCCGACCCGGCTGATCTGCTTTTCCGACGATCTCGACGGCATGCGCAAGATCCCGGGTAACGTGCCGAACCAGGAGATGCTCAAGGACCACCTGCAGAAGCCGCTGACCTCGGTGCCCGACCCGTTCGGCGAATTCGAGAGCTTCGGCGACCACAACAACGCGATGCTGCGCCGGTTCCTCGATACCTTCGGCTTCGAGTACGAGTTCTATTCGGCGACCGAGTTCTACCGCTCGGGCCAGTTCGACGAGATCCTCAAGCGCGCCGCGGAGCGCTACGACGACATCATGAAGATCATGCTGAAGTCGCTGCGCGAGGAGCGTCAGCAGACCTATTCGATCTTCCTGCCGATCCACCCCGAGACGGGGAGGGTGCTCTACGTGCCGATGAAGGAGGTGAACGCGGCTGCGGGCACGATCACCTTCGACGACGACGAGGGCCGGGAATGGACCCTGCCGGTGACCGGCGGCAACGTGAAGCTGCAGTGGAAGCCCGATTTCGGCGCCCGCTGGGCGGCGCTGGGCGTCGATTTCGAAATGTACGGCAAGGACCATTCGACCAACACGCCGATCTACGACGGCATCTGCCGGGCGCTGGGGGCGCCGGCGCCGGAGCATTTCACCTACGAGCTGTTCCTCGACGACAAGGGGCAGAAGATCTCGAAAAGTTCGGGCAACGGGATCTCGATCGACGAATGGCTCACCTATGCCTCGACCGAGTCGCTCTCGTATTTCATGTACGGCAAGCCCAAGACGGCGAAGCGGCTCTATTTCGACGTGATCCCGCGGGCGATGGACGAATACCACCAGCAGCTCCAGGCCTATCCCGGCCAGAGCCTCGACCAGCAGCTCGCCAACCCGGTGTTCCACATCCACAACGGCCAGGTGCCGGTGTCGAACATGGTGGTGAGCTTCTCGATGCTGCTCAACCTCGCCTCGGTCGCCGCGGCGCATGACAAGGACGTGCTCTGGGGCTTCATCCGCAACTACGCGCCCGAGGCGAGCCCCGAGACCCACCCGGATCTCGACGCCGCCGCGGGCTATGCGGTGAAGTATTACGAGGATTTCGTGGCGCCGTCGAAGAGCTACCGGGCGCCCACCGATCTCGAGCGCGAAGCGCTCGAAGACCTGCGCGCCCGGCTGGCCGCCTGGGACGGACCGGCCGACGGCGAGGCGCTGCAGGGCGAGGTCTTTGCCACCGGGCGCGACCGGTTCGAGCCGATGCGCGACTGGTTCAAGGCGCTCTACCAGGTGCTGCTGGGTGCCGACCAGGGGCCGAGGTTCGGCTCCTTCGTGGCGCTCTACGGCGTCGCCGAGACCGTGGCGCTGATCGATCGGGCGCTGGCGGGCGAGCTCGTCGCGGGCAATTGATGATCCAACTCCCCGGGCCCCGCGTAGTCTGGGCACAGGGAGTATGGTTATGAAACAGACATTGCTGGCACTGGCCCTCGTGCTTGCGACGGTGGCGCCGCTCGCGGCCGAGCCGGCGCAAGAGGGAATTCGTGCCACCATCACCGGCCAGATCGACGCCTTCCGCGCGGGCGACATGGCGCGGGCCTTCGACTTCGCCTCGGACGGGATCCGCCGGATCTTCGGCAGTTCCGAGACGTTCGGCGGGATGGTCGAACGCGGCTATGCGATGGTGATCGCGCCTGTGGAGCTGCGCTACGGCGACTTGCGCGACGAAGCCGGAGGGCAGGTGCAGCGGGTGTTGATCCGCGATGCGGCCGGCGTCTGGCACGCGCTCGACTACCTGATGGTCGAGGAAGCGGAGGGCTGGCGGATCGGCGGGGTGGAGCTGCTCGGCCCGCCGGAGGTGGGGGCCTGAGGGCTCCTGAGGGCCGGGTCACAGGGCGCCCGCGGATGAGTCACGGGCGCGCGGAGATGTGACGGCGTGGCGCGGCAGACCGCGCCCCGGCTGCGTCGACTTACTTGTCGTCGTCTTCGATGTGGAGAAGCCAGCCGTTCGGGCCCGCGACCGAAGCCGGCAGCAGGGTGGGCAGCATTTCCCGCAGTGCAGCGGTTGACAGGATCGCCAGAATGACCTGATCCACACTCAGCATCTCAAAAACGGGCATTCTCGCCACTCCCCTTGCCTTGCCCGTGCAAATTTGCCGCCAAACGGGGCGGGAATGCGGCGGTCCGGGGGTTTGGTCATGGTCTTTTGCATAACCGTGTCAACAACGTGGCCGCGGCCTGCCGGTTGTTGCCCGGAAGGCGATCAATGACGGGGCGGCGTCTTGACCCGGATCAAAGCCCGGCGCGTCGCGCTGTCCTAAAATCGTTGCCAACAGAACAATGGGAGACAGCGCATGGCGACACCAACCAGCAAATCGGCCGCCGGGACGACCGAATCGCCGAAGGCGGAGGCAAAACCGGAAGCGGCGGACAAGGCCGCCGCCACCGCCGCGACGGCGGCCGGGAGCGCCGCGCCGAAAATCGACTCGCCGGCGCTGAAACCGGCGGTCGCCAAGGCGGCTGCCGACCGCGAAGCCCTGCGGGCCCGCGCCCGCGCCGCCCTCGCCAAGGAAAAGGCGATGGAGGAGGAGATCGCGCGGGAAAGGGCCAAGGAGCGGGCCGGACAATTCCCGCAGGTCACCGCCGATCTCATCCGCCAGACCTTCGAGAACGGCGAATATCCCTATGAGGGCAAGGTCGACCGCAAGGATTACGAGCGCGAGAAGGCGCGGCTGCAGGCCGAGCTGCTCAAGGTCCAGAAATGGGTCAAGGAGACCGGGCAGAAATTCGTCCTGATCTTCGAAGGCCGCGACGCCGCCGGCAAGGGCGGCACGATCAAGCGGTTCATGGAGCACCTGAACCCGCGCGAGGCGCGCGTGGTGGCGCTGGGCACGCCGACCACCAAGGAAAAGGGCCAGTGGTTCTTCCAGCGCTATGTCGAGCACCTGCCGACCGCCGGTGAAATGGTGTTCTACGACCGGTCCTGGTACAACCGTGCCGGGGTCGAACGGGTGATGGGCTTCTGCTCGCCCAACGAGTATCTCGAATTCATGCGCCAGGCGCCCGAGTTCGAACGCATGCTCACCCGCTCCGGGGTGCGGCTGTACAAGTTCTGGTTCTCGGTGACCCAGGACGAGCGGGCTCAGGCGCTTCAAATCGCGCGAGGGCGATCCGCTCAAGCAGTGGAAGCTGAGCCCGATCGACAAGGCCTCGCTCGACAAGTGGGAAGACTACACCGAGGCCAAGGAGGCGATGTTCTTCTACACCACACCGCCGACGCGCCCTGGACGATCGTGAAGTCGAACGACAAGAAGCGGGCCCGGCTGAGGCGATGCGGCATTTCCTGCATTCGCTGGAATACCCCGACAAGGACCCGGCGCTGGTCTTCGCGCCGGATCCGCTGATCGTCGGCCATGCCAGCCAGGTGATCCACGGCGCCGACCATATCCTCGGCGCGAGCCTGCATCCGGACCATCGCCGGACGGCCAAATAGGCCGGGCCAGCAGATCCGGCACAGAACGGCCCACCCGGGGGAGGCAGACGGCGCGGCGGGGGCACCCGGCGCGCCGCTTTCCGCCCACCGGCGCGTTTGCCTGTTTGGCTTCGCCGCAACCCCGAGGTAGCCTTCGCGTCGAACCGGAGGAGCCCATGGCCGCACCCACGCGCAGATCTGTCGGTTTCGGGCTCGCTGCCCTCGGGCTCGCCTCCTGCGGGACCGGCCTCGGCGTCGGCGGGCAGGGCGGGCGCGCGGCGCTCGCCGCCTCGGTCGACGAGCCGCCGGAGCCGCGCCCCGACCCGGGCTACCACGCCTGGGTCGCCGGCTATCGCAAGCGCGCGCTGGCGGCCGGGATCGGGGCGGCGACTTTCGACGCCGCTTTTCGCGGCGCCGGCTACCTGCCGCAGGTGATCAAGAACGACCGCGCCCAGTTCGAGGCCCGCCGGACGCTGGAAGATTACATCGCCATCGCCGCCTCGGAGGAACGGGTGCGGATCGGCCGCGCCAAGCTCAAGGCGCATGGCAAGCTCTTCGACCGGATCGCGGCGCGCTACGGGGTCGCGGCGCCAGTAGTGGCGGCGATCTGGGGGTCGAGACCGGGTTCGGCGCCCGGCGCGGCGATATCCCGGTCATCTCGGCGCTGTCGACGCTCGGCTACGAGGTCGCGCCGGGCCGGGTTCTTCGAAAGCCAGCTTACCGCGGCGCTGGCCATCCTCCAGGACGGCGACATCGCGCCCGGCAAGATGGTCGGCAGCTGGGCCGGCGCCATGGGCCACACCCAGTTCATCCCCACGACCTACCGCGCCCATGCGGTCGATTTCACCGGCGACGGCCGGCGCGACATCTGGGCCGACGACCCCGCCGACGCGCTGGCCTCGGCCGCCAACTACCTGGCCAAGTCCGGCTGGCACAAGGGCGGGCTCTGGGGGCTGGAAGTGCGGCTGCCGGGGGCGAGCGACGATCTGGTGACACGCTCGGTGCCCGACTGGCGGGCCCTGCGGTGTGACACGCGCCTCGGCGCGCGCTGCCCGACCACGGCGGCGACGCTGATCCTGCCCAACGGGGCAGGCGGGCCGGCCTTCCTGCTGTTCGCCAATTACCGGGTGCTCCGGACCTACAACGATCTCGATGAAATACGCGCTGGGGTAGGTCATCTGTCGGACCGCCTCGCCGGTGGCGGCCGCTGGTGGGCAGCTTCGGCGAAGATGCGCAGGGGCTCACCTTCAAGGAGCGCAAGGAGCTTCAGGAACGGCTGACCAAGGCGGGGTTCGACACCGACGGGGCCGACGGGGTGATCGGCGACAAGACCACGCTGGCGATCCGCGCCTACGAGGCGTGCCAAGGGGCTCGCGGTGACCGGGCTCGCCTCGAAGGCGCTGCTCGACCACCTCAGGCGGTAGGACGCTCGGCGGGCCGTCGGGCGCCTCCGTTGCCGCCGCGGGGCGATGCGGGCGGTCTCACGGAAGTGTCGCTGATCCCGGGACGGGAAGGAGCCTCGTCCCTCGGGGGCTAGGGACCCCGAGGGACAGGGGACGCGGACTTGGCACTGGGAGCCAATGGCCAGGTACGTCTGTGGTTCGGGCCGCGATTGCGACCCGGGCGTCTCAGGCCGCGCGCGGGCGGACCGAGCTGCGGATCGCCTCGCCGATGAAGTGGCGGGCCCGTTCGATGTCGTGTTCGACCTGGAGTTGCAGCCAGAAGTCGGCCGCGGTCGAGAAATAGCGTGCGAGCCGGAGCGACAGCTCGGCATCGACCGCCCGGTCGCCGGCGAGCAGCCGGTCGACGCAGGAGACCGACACGCCGATGGCGGTGGCGAGCCCGGCGGCATCGAGCCCGGCCGAGGCGAGATATTCCTCGCGCAGCACCGCACCCGGGGTCGGGCAGAGGAACAGGGGCGCGACCTTCTCGGCCTCGACCACCTCCTCGACGGCTTCCTCGATCGGGAGGCCTGCGGATTTCCAGGCGGTGAGCCCGCCTCCATGTGCCAGGACCTGGCGTGGCCCGCCTTGAGCAGCATCCGGGCGGCCGCGGCCGAGCGCTTGCCGATCGCGCAATGCAGCACCAGCGGCTTGTCGGTCACCGCCGGGAACAGGTCCGCTTCGAGCGACGAGAGCGGCATCAGGAGCGCGCCGGCGATGTGCTCGAGGTCGTATTCCTTGGTCTCGCGCACGTCCACCAGCACGACGTCGCCTTCCTCGAGCCAGCGCGCGACGGTGGCGGGGGTCACGGCGACGGGTTCGGCGGTTTCGGCCAGTCTGGTCTCGGACGGGTTGGTCTGGGCCATGGGAACTCTCCTTCAACTTGGAGAGACGATAGTCCGGGGCGCGGGAAAATGTCCGCCCGAAGGTCGGGAGCGGGACGAGACGTGGTTACGCCGCGGCGCTCCGGAACGGAACATCGTTCCGCTGCGACCGGGGAGGGGCCGGGAATCGGGGGGGAGCCGACGAAAAACGGCGCCCCGATGGGGACGCCGTTCTTCCATCCGCTGGTGCGGTATGGGTCGGGTCAGACGGCTTCGCCGATGAACTTGACCGCGTCGCCGAAGGTCTGGATGCCTTCCGCGGCGTCGTCCGGGATCTCGATGCCGAATTCTTCTTCGAAGGCCATGACCAGCTCGACGGTGTCGAGGCTGTCGGCGCCGAGGTCGTCGATGAACGAGGCCGAGTCGGTGACCTTGTCTTCTTCCACGCCGAGGTGCTCGACAACGATTTTCTTCACGCGATCAGCGACGTCGCTCATGATGTTTCCTCACTTTGTTCGGGCGCTCGGCCCGTGTTCAGGCGCTTGGCCCGGTTGTTCCGGCCCCCGCGGGGGCCGTATTGAATGCCGGGCTTCGAACGCCCCCTCCGCCCCCGCCGGAGGCCGAAATCTGCGCTCCGTTTAGCATAAAGCGGGGGGAGGGCAAACGGTTTGTCCGGCACCCGTCGATTGTTGCGATGTCGCGCCCTACAGCATCGCCATGCCACCGTTCACGTGCAGGGTCGTGCCGGTGACATAGGCCGCTTCCGGCGAGGCGAGGTAGAGCGCGGCGGCGGCGATTTCCTCGGGCGTGCCCATCCGCGCGGCCGGGATCTGGGCGTCGATCTTGGCCTTCTGCTCGTCGGTGAGCTTGTCGGTCATCGCGGTGGCGATGAAGCCGGGCGCGATGCAGTTGGCGGTGATGCCGCGGCTCGCGACCTCGTAGGCGATGCTCTTGGTCATGCCGACCATGCCGGCCTTGGAGGCGGCGTAGTTGGCCTGGCCCGGGTTGCCGGTGGCGCCGACGATCGACGAGATGTTGACGATCCGGCCCCAGCGCGCCTTCATCATCGGCCGCATCACGCCGCGGCAGAGCCGCATGGTGGCGGTGAGGTTGACGTCGAGCACCGATTGCCAGTCGTCGTCGGACATCCGCATGAACACCTGGTCACGGGTGATGCCGGCGTTGTTGACCAGAATGTCGACGCTGCCCATGGCCTCGATGGCCTGCTTCGGCAGGGCGTCGACGGCGGCGGGGTCGGAGAGGTTGCAGGGCAGCACATGGGCGCGGTCGCCGAGCTCGGCGGCGAGGGCGTCGAGCGGTTCCTGCCTTGTGCCGGACAGGGCGACGGTGGCGCCGGCGCCATGCAGCGCGCGGGCGATGGCGCCGCCGATGCCGCCCGAGGCGCCGGTGACGAGGGCGGATTTGCCGGTGAGGTCGAACATGGGTGTTTCCTTCTGAATTGAGCGCTGGATCGCGCCGCGCGGCGCGATCGTATGGCGGCGCGCGCCGCCGTTTCCCGGCTTAACCGTTGAGCGCAGCGACGGCGGCGGCGACCTCTTCGGGGGTGCCGACCTGGCGGGTGGCGATCTCCTTGTTGATCCGCCGGATCATCCCCGAGAGTGCTCTTGCCGGCGCCGATCTCCCAGATCTCGTCGACCCCGTGCGCGCCCATCCAGGACACGCTTTGCGCCAGCGCACGGCGCCGGTGATCTGTTCGACCAGCAGCGAGCGGATCGTGGTCGGGTCGGAGAGCCCGGTGGCGCGCACGTTGGCCACCAGCGGCACCTTCGGGCGTTCGATGTCGACATGGCTGAGCGCCTCGGCCATCACCTCGGCTGCGGGCTGCATCAGGGCGCAGTGGAAGGGGGCGGAGACCGGCAGCATCACCGCGCGCTTCGCGCCGCGGTCCTTGGCCAGTTCGACGGCGTGCTCGACCGCGTCCTTGTGGCCGGAGATCACCACCTGGGTCGGGTCGTTGTCGTTTGCCGCCTGGCAGATCTCGTCGCCCTTCGCGCCCTGGGTGGCCTCCTTGGCCACCTTGGTCGCGGTCTCGAAATCGAGCCCGAGCAGGGCCGCCATGGCGCCCACGCCCACCGGCACCGCATCCTGCATCGCCTGGCCGCGGGTGCGCAGGAGCCGGGCGGTGTCGGCGATGGTGAGCGCGCCGGCGGCGGCGAGGGCGGAGTATTCGCCGAGCGAGTGGCCGGCGACATAGGCGGCCGCCTCGACGGTCACGCCCTCGGCTTCGAGCGCCCGCATCGCCGCGAGCGAGGTGGCCATCAGCGCCGGCTGGGCATTGCGGGTGAGGGTCAGCGTGTCCTGGTCGCCTCCCAGATCAGCGCCGACAATTTCTCGCCGAGCGCCTCGTCGACCTCGTCGAACACGGCTTTCGCCGCCGGATAGGCCTCGGCCAGCGCCCGGCCCATGCCGATGGTCTGGGCGCCCTGTCCCGGGAATACGAATGCGCGGGTCATCTCCCCTCCCTCTGTCGCGATACGCGGCGCTGTCGGCTGCGTTGTCGACAGTCGATAGCGGAGGCGGGCCGAAGGAAGCGCCGCCCCGCCGGGCAGAGCGGCGGAGCGGCGCGGGGATGAGCGCGGCCGGGCAGAAGGCCGCGGGCGGCAGCAGGGACGCGTGCCGGGGCGGGACCCGGCGGCAGCGGTCAGGTCTCGGGCATCAGGCGGCGACGCGGCGCGGCCGGACCGGGCGGACCGGCGCGATTTGGCGGCCCGCGCTGGGCGGTCAGGTCGTCCATCAGCCGCAGTTTCAGGATTTCCATCCGGGCCTGGCTGCCGGAGGTGATCTCGATGCCGGTGCCGAGGTCGGCGAGCCGCAGGAACAGCCGCGTCGGGCGGTTGTCCTTGGAGCGCAGCAGGAAGACGGAAACGATGTCGCCGAAGTCGAGGCGGGTCCGCTGGCGAAACTCGCCGTTGCGGCCGCGAAAGCCGATGCGGATTTCGTTGTGCAGCCGGTCGATCCGGAATTCGGGCTGCAGCGCATGGCGCCCGGCCCAGAAGAGGTAGCCGCCGAGCACGGCGAACATGACCATCGCGGCGAGCTTGATCCCGAACAATTCGGCGCCGTGGAGCGCGTCCGGCATCACCCAGAGCCCGCCGGCGGCCATCAGCAGGATGGCGCCGACGAAACGGCCGGTGATGCTGCCGGCGATGCGCAGCCGGGTGTCGGCGTCGGTTTCGCGGATGATGTAGCCCCAGTCGGTCTCTTCGATCACCGGTCCGCTCATGGCACGGCCATCGGCCTGCGCTGCAACCGTCCGAAGGCTCTCGGCGTCGATGCCGCGGGCCGCCGTGTCGGTCAGCAGTTCGAACTCTTCCATGGACAGTTTCATTTCGGCTTCCAGATGCTGCCAATCCCGAGGGCCAGCATAAGAGCCGGACCTTGGCAGGAATTTGGCAGGTGCCCGGCGTTTTCGCGGAACTCGCGGGTCGGTCGAAAGTGACGCAACGGAACGAAACCGGCCGGGCGGGGCGCCGGCCGGGGCCGTGGCTGCCGCTGCGGCGCCTGCGGCTCCGGCCCGCTTGCATCGCGGCCCGGGAGGTGTATAAGGCCCCGTCCTTCCGCACGAAACGAACCGCGCGGCCCCTCGTGGATGGGCGCGGAAGGTGATCCGCCCGTCCTTTGAAGCCCGCCTGACAGAACTGGAGAGAGCATGCCGCTGTACGAGCATGTGATGATTGCGCGTCAGGACCTGTCCAACGCGCAGGCCGAAGGCCTCGTCGAGCACTTCGGCACCGACCTCAAGGACAATGGTGGCAGCGTCGTCGACACCGAGTACTGGGGTGTCAAGACGATGGCCTACAAGATCAACAAGAACCGCAAGGGCCATTACGCCTTCCTGCGCACCGACGCGCCCGCGACTGCGGTGCAGGAGATGGAGCGCCTGATGCGGCTCCATGACGACGTGATGCGCGTGCTGACCATCAAGGTCGACGCCCATGCCGAGGGCCCCTCGGTGCAGATGCAGAAGCGCGAAGAGCGTGGTGACCGGCGCGAGCGCCGCGACCGCGACGACAGAAGGAGCTAAGCCATGGCTGCCAAACCGTTTTTCCGCCGTCGCAAGGTCTGCCCGTTCTCCGGTGAGAACGCGCCCAAGATCGACTACAAGGACACCCGCCTGCTGCAGCGCTACATTTCCGAGCGTGGCAAGATCGTGCCGTCCCGTATCACCGCCGTTTCGGCCAAGAAGCAACGTGAACTCGCCCGTGCCATCAAGCGCGCGCGCTTCCTCGCCCTGCTTCCCTACGCCGTCAAGTAAGGAGGAAGACCCATGCAAGTCATTCTTCTCGAACGTGTGGCCAAGCTCGGCCAGATGGGCGAGGTGGTCGAGGTCAAGCCCGGCTACGCCCGCAACTACCTGCTGCCGCAGGGCAAGGCGCTGACCGCTTCGGCGGCCAACATCGCCTCGTTCGAATCGCAGAAGGCCCAGCTCGAGGCGCGCAACCTCGAGTCGAAGAAGGAAGCCGAAGCGCTCGCCGCCAAGCTCGCAGGCCAGCAGTTCGTCGTGATTCGCTCGGCCTCGGATTCGGGCGCGCTCTACGGCTCGGTCACCCCGCGTGACGCCGCCGAGGTCGCCACCGAGGGCGGCTTCTCCGTCGACAAGAAGCAGATCGTGCTGAAAGCCCCGATCAAGGAGCTCGGGCTCCATGCCGTCGACGTGCGCCTGCACCCGGAAGTCGAGGTCGAGTTCACCCTCAACGTCGCGCGCTCGCCCGAAGAGGCCGAACTGCAGGCCTCGGGCAAGTCGATCCAGGACCTGGCGGCCGAGGAAGACGAAGCGCACGAGTTCGAGATCGCCGAGCTGTTCGACGACATCGGCGCGGCGACCGACGACGACGAGGGCCTGCTGGCCGTCGACGAGTCGGGCGACAGCGAGGAGCAGCCGGAGTAAGTCCGGCGCCTCCAGCGAGAGATAGGGGCCGCGCGGGGATACCCGGGCGGCCTTTTCTTTTGCGGCGAGCTGATCGTGTCGACTGGGTCGCCACATGAGGGGAGCCAGGACGGCAAGTAACGTTACCTACTGTTCAAGACTGTCGAGCACCCAATGCGGCAAATTGGGGGACAGGCCGCTTCTCGTGAAAATGATGTGTGCATGCCGAAACTCGTCTTGGCGGAGTTTCCACAAACCATTTCGGTGCGCGATGATCACTTTGGTACCCGACAGAGCCTGTGGAATGAGTTCCTCGCGTAGCCACCGGCGGTGCAGTTGAACGCTTGGCAGGTTTTCGGCCAGCCTGCGGTTCATTCCCTCTTCGGAGAGCTTTCCTGATCTGTACGCGCAGGCGTTGACCAGTGCCAAGCGGCCGGAGGCGATGAATTGTCCATAGTTTCCGGTGCCGTAGTATGGTGAGACCGACTGCGGATCTATCGGCCGTGGGTTTCTCAGCATATCGATGTGGCGTTCGATCGCGGCGGCGTCGGGGAACTCCAGGGGCGTAATCTGCCGATCGTAGCCACCATTCATCATCAAGAGGATGAAGCGCGCGTTTAGCACGTCGCCGATATAGGCTGGGGGCGGCCAATCCAGATTGAAGCTGTGAGAAGACCTATCGAACACTGGTGCGTCCTGTGGATGGACAGCCCCGTCCAATTCCCGCCAGTGTTCGACCAATATGCTCCTCGGGGGCATGATCTCACCTCACGCCCGCATGTGCGTTTCGAGAACGCACCCTCCCGTCCAGCATGGACTGGGACGGAGGGATTGGAATCTGAAGTGGCGCAGCCGCCTCAGGCCTCGCAGGCCATGTCCTGGCCGCAGCACATCGGCGATTTGATCTTGCCCTCGCATTTCGGGCATTTCGAGATCTGCACCGTCGAGCCGTCGTCGAGGGTGAGCGTGTCGTTCACGAGCGGTTCGTTGCAGTCGGCGCAGGTCGCGTTCACGCCCATGCCACAGACGCCGCAGCGGTAGGTTGCCATGATGAAATCCTCCTGTTTCGCGTGCGCCGATCCTGCGGGGAGTCGGTTTGCCGATCAAGTCCCGTGACGGGGCGGGGTCACAGCGGCAGGGCGGTGGTGAACTTGATCTCTTCCATGCACAACAGCGCCGTGACGTTGAAGATCTTCACCTCCGAGATCAGCGCCTGGTAGAAGGCGTCGTAGGCGCGGGCGTTCTTCACCCGGACCTTGAGGATGTAGTCGATCTCGCCGGCCAGCCTGTGCGCCTCCATCACTTCCGGCCGGGCCTTGAGCGTGCGCAGGAAGGTCTCCTGCCAGTCGGCCTCGTGCTCCGAGGTGCGGATCAGCACGAAGAAACAGGCGTCGAAGCCGAGGCTTTCGGGGTCGACGATCACCGTCTGCGGCCCGATCACCCCGGCCTCGCGCATCTTGCGGATCCGGTTCCAGACCGGGGTCTTGGACGAGCCGACCTTGGCGGCGATGGTGTCGAGCGACTGGCCGGCATCGTCCTGGAGCTCGGCGAGGATCTTGCGGTCGATGTCGTCGAGGCGGGTTGGCATTCCGGGGATCTCCGTTGTGGCGGGCGGGTGTTCCGCGCTCGGTCCTGTGGCGGGCGGATGTTCTTCATTGCGTCGCCCGCTTGCGCCCTGCCGGGAGAATGTTCTAAAGAGCGCCGCGGAACAAGGGGGAAGGCTTGCGGGGCCCCCGCTGCCGGCCAGCGCCCCAAGGCTGACAATCGGTCGCGGGTCGGCCGCTGGAAATAATCCTGTATCCAATATACAGGTTTGCGCGATACCGCCGGGCTGCTATGGCCCGATCAGTGACAGAATGGCGAGACGACAGTGACCGAGACCAAGATCAAACCCGTGCCCACCTTGCCCGACGCCCAGACCGTGACCGAGGTCCAGCATTACACCGACCGGCTGTTCCGGTTCCGCTGCACAAGGCCGCAGTCGCTCAGGTTCCGCTCGGGCGAGTTCGTGATGATCGGGCTGATGGACGAGGAGAAGGGCAAGCCGCTCCTGCGCGCCTATTCGATCGCCTCGCCGTCCTGGGACGAGGAGCTGGAATTCTACTCGATCAAGGTGCCCGACGGCCCGCTCACCTCGCGTCTCCAGCACATCAAGGAAGGCGACCAGATCATCCTGCGGCCCAAGCCCGTGGGCACGCTGGTGCTCGATGCGCTCCTGCCCGGCAAGCGGCTGTGGTTCTTCGCCACCGGCACCGGCATCGCGCCCTTCGCCTCGCTGATGCGCGATCCCGAGACCTATGAGCGCTACGAGCAGGTCATCATGATGCATACCTGCCGCGATGCGCCGGAGCTGGAATACGGCCGCAAGCTGGTGGAAGACCTCGAAAACGATCCGCTGATCGGCGAGATGGTCGAGGGCAAGCTGGTCTATTGCCCGACCACCACCCGCGACGACTTCCCGCACAAGGGCCGGATCACCGACAACCTGACCTCTGGCAAGGTGTTCCGCGATCTCGGGCTCGACATCGACAAGCTCGACCCGAGACCGACCGCGGCATGGTCTGCGGCTCGCTCGCTTTCAACCTGGATATCAAGGACATCATGGAGGGTTGGGGCCTGCGCGAGGGCGCCAACTCGGACCCGGCGGAATACGTGGTCGAGAAAGCCTTCGTCGACTAGATCGGACGGACAGGGCCGGCGGCGCCGGCCGGGCCCAGGCGCCTCTCCGCCCGAAGCGCGGGGCCTAGGAGCCCGGCGGTTCGTCCGCTCAGAGGAAATCGAAACTGTCGGCCGAGAGGATCACCCGGTCGATCACGTCGTCGTCGCCCCAGAGGATCGCCGCCGAACCGCCGTCGCTGTAGAGCACCGCGTCGAGGAGTTTCCACAGGTCGTCGGAGGCGGTGTAGCCGTCGCCGTCGGGGTCGAAGATCGAGGGTTCCTGGGTTTCGGACGTCAGGATGATGCCTTTCGCGGTGAAGTCGAACACCAGGGTGTCGGCGTCGATCAGCCCCTTCAGGTTGTCCGCGTCCTTCACCACGGTGGGCTCCTGGGTCTCGCTCGAGAGGATGATGCCTTCGGCGCCCTTGTAGGCGCGCGACAGGATGACGCTGGGCTCCTGGGTCTCGCTGGAGAGGACGACCCCTTGGTAGGTTCCTGAGTTTCGCTGGAGAGGACGGGCATGACGGGCTCCGGTTCGTGAGTGTTTCGCGGGAGGAGTGCGGCGGCGGCCATCGGCCGTGCCATGCTCCCCGGAGTGGAAGCGCCAGGGCGAAATCCGTGCCCGCCACCCGCCGTTGTCCGCCCCGGAGCGATATCCGCCCCCCGCGCTGCGCCACCGGCGGGCGCCGCCGACGGCATGTTTCTCGCTTGCCCCGCGACGGGCGGACAGGGTAACAAACGCGCGTTGTCACAAACGCTTTGAACGGGGGGGCATGCAGATGCGTCGCGTGGTCGTTACGGGGCTTGGGCTGGTCACGCCGCTGGCCTGCGGTGTCGAGGAAAGCTGGAAGCGGCTGCTTGCCGGCGAAAGCGGGGCCGGGCCGATCACCCGCTTCGACGCCTCGCGCGTCACCACCACCTATGCCTGCGAAGTGCCCCGCGGCGACGGCTCCGACGGCAGCTTCAACCCCGACGACTGGATGGAGCCCAAGGACCAGCGCAAGGTCGACGATTTCATCCTCTACGGCATGGCGGCGGCGGTGCAGGCCGTCGCCGATGCGGGCTGGACGCCTGAGGACCGCGAGGCGCAGGAACGCACCGGCGTGATGATCGGCTCGGGCATCGGCGGGCTCCAGTCCATCGCCGATACCGCGGTGCTGATCCACGAGCGCGGTCCGCGCCAGGTCTCGCCCTTCTTCATCCCGGGTCGCTCATCAACCTGATCTCGGGCCAGGTCTCGATCCGCTACGGCTTCAAGGGGCCGAACCACTCCGTGGTGACCGCCTGCGCCACCGGCACCCATGCGATCGGCGATGCCGCGCGGCTGATCATGCTCGGCGATGCCGACGTGATGGTGGCGGGCGGCGCCGAAAGCGCGATCTGCGAGATCGGCATCGCCGGGTTCAACGCCGCCAAGGCGCTGTCGACCAAGCGCGCCGACGATCCGAAGGCCGCTTCCCGACCCTGGGACGCCGACCGCGACGGCTTCGTCATGGGCGAGGGCGCGGGCGTGGTGGTGCTCGAGGAATACGAGCACGCCAAGGCCCGCGGCGCGAAGATCTACGCCGAGGTGCTGGGCTACGGCCTGTCCGGCGACGCCTACCACATCACCGCGCCCTCCGAAGACGGCGAGGGCGGCGAGCGGGCGATGCGGGCGGCGCTGAAGAATGCCGGGCTCGAGCCCACGGCGCTCGACTACATCAACGCCCACGGCACCTCGACCATGGCCGACACGCTTGAGCTCGGCGCCGTCGAGCGGCTGCTCGGCGATCACGCGCCCAAGGTCACCATGTCGTCGACCAAGTCCTCCATCGGCCACTTGCTCGGCGCCGCCGGCGCGGTCGAGGCGATCTTTTCCATCCTCGCGATCCGCGACCAGGTCGCGCCGCCGACGATCAACCTCGACACTCCGGCGGTCGAACCCAAGGTCTCGCTCGCGGCCAATGCGGCCGAGAAGCGCCGGATCGACACGGTGATGTCCAACTCCTTCGGCTTCGGCGGCACCAATGCCTCGCTGATCCTGGGCAAGGTGTCGGCCTGATGTGGCGCAACCTCGCCTCGACGGCGCTGTCGATGATGGTGCTGCTGCTGGTCGTCGCCGGCGGGCTCATCGCCTGGGGCAAGGGCCAGTACGAAGAGGCCGGGCCGCTCGACGTGGCGATCTGCCTGCGGGTCGAGCCCGGCTCCAACTTCAACCGCGTCTCCGAGGCGCTGGCGGCGGACGGGGCGATCTCGTCGCCGGCGATCTTCCGCATGGGCACCGCCTATACCGGCAAGACCGACGATCTCAAGGCCGGCAGCTTCCTGGTGCCCGAGGGCGCCTCGATGTCGGAGATCGGCGACATCGTCACCCGAGGCGGCGCCTCGACCTGCGGCACCGAGATCGTCTACCGGATCGGCATCACCGATACCGAGATCCAGCTGCGCGAGCTCGATCCCGCCACCCAGCGCTTCGTGACCCAGGCCGAGTTCGCGCCTGATGCCGAGAGCATCCCGGCCGACTACCTGCGCCTGCGCGACGCCGCCGGCACGCGGTTCCGGATCTCGATCGCCGAGGGCGCGACCAACTGGCAGATCGTCGATGCGCTCGGGCAGGCCGATTTCCTCGCCGGCGGCGTCTCCAACACGCCCGCCGAGGGGATGCTCGCGCCCGACAGCTACGAGGTGGTCAAGGGCGAGGAGCGCGGCGCGCTGGTCGCGCGGATGGTCGCCGCGCAGGAGGCGCGGCTCGCCGAGGCCTGGGCCAACCGGGCCGACGATCTGCCCTACGGCACGCCGCAGGAAGCGCTGATCATGGCCTCGATCGTCGAGAAGGAAACCGGCATCCCCGACGAACGGCGCGACGTCGCCAGCGTCTTCCTCAACCGGCTCGAACGCGGGATGCGGCTGCAGACCGACCCGACGGTGATCTACGGCATCACCGGCGGCAAGGGCACGCTCGGCCGCGGGCTGCGGCAGTCGGAGCTGCGCGCCGATACCAGCTACAACACCTATGTGATCGACGGGCTGCCGCCCACGCCGATCGCCAACCCCGGCCTCGCCTCGATCGAAGCGGCGCTGAACCCGAGCGCGAGCGACTACATCTTCTTCGTCGCCAAGACGCTGAACCCGGCCGATGGCCACGTGTTCTCGACCACGCTCGAGGAGCATAACGACAACGTCGCGAAGCTCCGGGCGCTGGAAGCGGAGCAGGGGAGCCAGTAGCGAACCGGCAGCGATCCGGCGGGCGCGGGGAGGCGGCGGCCGGCCGCCCCGCCGGGCCGCCTCGCGCCAGGCGGGTGCTGCGACAGGGTCTGCGCAACCGTATGGGGGAAAACCCCAGCTTTTTCGCTGCGTCCAGATCGGTAGACTTCCCGGTGACCGGGGTGCGGTTGCTTTTTCGCGCGGCCCCGGAGGTGTGCCTCACGAGTGACTCGGATTTCTCAGTTCGGTTACTGTGACGAGTAACGGGCCGCGCCTGCGGGGGCGGCCCGTGGTCTTTCTGGTGGTCTTTCTGGGCCCGCGTCCTGGGCTCCGCGTCGCGTCCGGTGTCGCGTCCGGTCGCGGCGCCGTCTCGCCCCGTTCCAGCTCCAGGCTCAGTTGCCGTGCAACTTCGCGAAGGCCCCGGCGGTCTCCGCCGCCCGGGCGATGGCGCGCGACTTGTTCACCGTCTCCTGGAATTCGGCCTCGGGGTCGCTGTCGTAGACCACGCCGCCGCCGGCCTGGATGTAGAGCTTGCGGTCCTTCACCACCGCGGTGCGCAGGGCGATGCACATGTCCATGTCGCCCTGGGCCGAGAAGTAGCCGACGCCGCCGCCGTAGACGCCGCGCTTCTCGGGCTCCAGCTCGTCGATGATCTCCATCGCCCGCACCTTGGGCGCGCCCGAGACGGTGCCGGCGGGCAGGCCCGCGAGCAGGGCCGAGAGCGCGTCCTGGTCTTCGGCGAGCTCGCCCACCACGTTGGAGACGATGTGCATCACGTGGCTGTAGCGCTCGATGATGAATTCCTCGGTCGGGTGCACGGTCCCGATCTTCGAGACCCGGCCGGTGTCGTTGCGGCCGAGGTCGAGCAGCATCAGGTGCTCGGCCAGCTCCTTCTGGTCCGACAGCAGGTCCTCCTCCAGCGCCTTGTCTTCTTCCGGCGTCGCGCCGCGGGGGCGGGTGCCGGCGATCGGGCGGATCGTCACCTCGCTGCCGAAGACCCGCACCAGGATCTCGGGCGACGCGCCGACCACCTGGAAGCCGCCGAAATTGAAGTAGAACATGAACGGCGAGGGGTTCGTGCGCCTGAGCGAGCGGTAGAGCGCGAAGGGGGGCAGGGTGAAGTCCTGGGTCCAGCGCTGCGACGGCACCACCTGGAAGATGTCGCCCGCGGTGATGTACTCCTTGGCCTTTTCGACCGCCGCCATGTAGGCCGCCTTGGTGAAGTTCGACACCGGTTCGCCGACGCCTGGACCGATCTCGCCAAGGTCGTGCGGGGCCTGCGGCTGGCGTTCGAGGTCGCGCAGCGCGTCCATCACCCGTTCGGCGGCCTGGGCATAGGCGGCGCGGGCGGAGAGCCCCGAACCCTGGAAGGCGGGCGAGACCACGATCACTTCGCCCTTGACCCCGTCGAGCACCGCCACAACCGAGGGGCGCAGCATCAGCGCGTCGGGCAGGCCGAGCGGGTCGGGGTTGACGTTGGGCAGGTGCTCGACCAACCGGATCATGTCGTAGCCGAGATAGCCGAACAGGCCGGCCGAGGCGGCGGGCAGGCCGTCGGGCAGGTCGATCGCGCTTTCCGCCAGCACGGCGCGCAGCGCGGTGAGCGGGTCGGCGTCCATGTCTTCCCAGGCGTCGGGGTCGAACCTGGCCTGGCGGTTGATGCGCGCCGTCGTGCCGCGGCATTCCCAGACCAGATCGGGCTTCATCCCGATGATCGAATAGCGCCCGCGCACCTCGCCGCCGGTCACGCTTTCGAGCATGAAGCTGTCCTTGCGCGCGTCGGCCAGCTTCAGCATCAGCGACACCGGCGTGTCGAGATCGGCCGCGAGCCGGGTGTAGACCACCTGGTTGCGGCCCGCTTCCCAGCCCTTTTCGAAGGCGTCGTATCCCGGGGTCAGCGACATGGGGGCCTCACTGGAACTGTGCGTTGACGGCGTTGATCATGGCCTGGTCGAGGGTGATCCCGGCCTGGGTTTCGAGGGCGGCGCCGAAGGCATCCTGCAGGTCCTGGCTGAGGGCCTGCGCGGTCTCGCCGGCAAAGCGCGCCTTGATGGTCACCGCTTCCTCGCCGGTCTGGTCGGCGGCATTGACCGCGTCGACCCGTATCACCACGGCGCCGTCCTCGGCCTCGACCACCGTCCAGCTGCCGGGCTCGAGACCGAAGGCGGTTTCGGTGAGCGCATCGGGGGCGCCGGCGACCCGGTCGTCGCGGTTGAGCCCGGTTTCGCTGGCCGGGTCGAGCCCGAGCGCCTGGGGCGTCTCGCCGCCCTCCAGCTTCGTCACCATCTCGGCGGCCAGGGCCCGGATCCGGGTCACGGTCTCGGCCGCTTTCCAGCCGGCGACGGCCTCGTCGCGGACGTCGTCGAGCGGTTGCATGGTCGGGGGCACGATCGCGTCGAGGCGCAGCGCGAAAAGCCCGCCATCGGCGAGGCGCTCGACCTCCGGGTAGTCGTCCTCGGTCACCTCGGTGGCGGCCTTGGCGAATTCGTCATAGGCGGCGATGCCATCGAAGCTGGTGCCAGTCCAGTCGAGGGTCTCGACGGTGAGGCCGAATTCGCTGCCGATGTCCTCGATGGTGGCGCCGCCGGCCAGGGCGTCGTCGACATCGGCCATCGTCGTTTCGAGCTGGCGGCGGGCGGCTTCGAGCGCGAGCTCGCCGCGCAGGTCGGGTTCGGCCTCTTCGAAGCTGGTTTCACGCGCCGAGAGCACCGCGTTGACGCGGAAGATCGCCGGGCCGAGGCTACTTTCGGCAACCCCGGTGGTGCCGGGACCGTCGAGGGCGAAGACCACGGCGCCGGCGGCGCCGAGCTCGTCCTCGGACACGTCGCCGAGGTCGATATCGGCCAGATCGAGGCCGCGCTCGGCGACCAGATCCTCGAAGCTGGCGGAGCCGTCGGTGAGCCGCGCGGCGGCGGACTCTGCGCTGGCGGGGTCGGGGAAGACCAGCCGTTCCACCAGCCGGCGTTCGGGCTGGTTGAACTCGGCCGCGCGCGCGGTGTAGGCGGCGCGCAGGTCCGCCTCGCTCACCTCGACCTGGTCGACGATATCCTCGGGCCGGATCCAGCCATAGGTGATCTTCCGGGTCTCGGGCAGGGTGAAGGCCTGCGGGTTGGCCTCGTAATATTCCGTGAGCTGGGCGTCGTCGGGGGCGCCCACGGGGGCGTCCAGCAGGCCCGCGTCGAGGGCGGCCCAGGTCACGTCCCGGGTTTCGCGCGCCCAGCCGTAGAGCCTGTCGACATAGGCCGGCTGCACCGCGGCGCCGCCGGCGACGGCGGTCTGAAGGATGGTGCGGGCGACCTCGGAGCGCAGCGATTCCTCGAACTCGGTGGCGGTGAGGCCGGATTGCTGCAGGACGAAATCGTAGGTGGTGCGGTCGAAGCTGCCGTCGACGCCGGAGAAGGCGGGGATGTCGCGGATCCGCTTGGCAAGCTCTTCGTCGCCGACCGACAGGCCGAGCCGGGCGGTCTCGTTCTCCATCGCCACCTGCGACAGCACCACCCGCAGCGCCTGCTGGTCGACGCCGAAGGCCTGGGCCTGGGCGAAGGGCAGGCGCTGGCCGAATTGCTGCTGGATCGCGTCGAGTTGGGCGTTGACCTCGCGGAAATAGCGGTTGGCGCTGATCTCGGTCTCGCCGACTTTGCCGATCGTCTGGCCGCCGCCGCCGAAGTTGAACGAGCCGAAGCCGATGAGGCCGACGAGGACAAGGCCCATGATGACCCAAACGGCGCCGCGCGCGATCTTGTTCTGACCCAAGGACATCGGTTTCGTCTCCCCGTTTTCGGTGTTTCGGGTTCTACGGTGCTCCCGGGGGATTGCCAACAGGGAAAGGCGTTGGGGCAGGGGACGCGGGCGCGCGCCCGCGTGAAACGGCGCCGCGCGGCGCCGTGGCGCCGGCCGGAGCCCGTGCGCGTCCTCGCCAAGGGGCGGACGCCGTTTCGAAACGGCTGGTCACGGCGTTTCGAAATCGCGTCTCACGGCGTTTCGAAACGCCGTCGACCGGTTGGAAGATGTCAGGCGCCCGAGGTGATCCGGGCGAGCCCCTCGATCTTGGCTTTCGCCGCGCCGCTGTCGATGCTTTCGGCCGCCATCGCCACGCCGTCCGTCAGCGTCGCCACCTTGTCGGCCACCATCAACGCACAGGCGGCGTTGAGCAGCACCGCGTCGCGGTAGGCCGAGGCCTCGCCCGCCAGCAGCGCCGCGAAGGCCTGGCCGTTTTCCTCCGGCGTGCCGCCGAGGATCTCGGCCATCCGGTGCACCGGCAGGCCTGCGTCCTCGGGGTGGATCTCGCGCTTGTGCACCTTGCCGCCCTCCAGCGCCGCCACCTGGGTCGCCCCGGTGATCGAGACCTCGTCGGTGCCGTCGTTGCCGTGGACGAGCCAGGCCTTTTCCGAGCCGAGTGCCTGCAGCGTCTCGGCCATCGGGAAGATCAGGTCGGGCGCGAAGGCGCCGGTGAGCTGGCGCTTGACGCCGGCGGGGTTGGTGAGCGGCCCGAGGATGTTGAAGATCGTCTTGCAGCCCAGTTCCTGGCGCACCGGCATGACGAATTTCATCGCCGGGTGGTGCATCGGCGCCATCATGAAGCCGATCCCGACCCCGGCGAGCGCTTTCTCGACCACGTCGGCGCCGACCATCACCTCGATCCCCATCGCGCCGAGCGCATCCGCCGCGCCGGACTTGGACGAGAGGTTGCGGTTGCCGTGCTTGGCCACCGGCACGCCGGCGCCGGCCACGACGAAGGCGGTTGCCGTGGAAATGTTCAAAGTCCCCATGCCGTCGCCGCCGGTGCCGACGATGTCCATCGCGCCTTCGGGCGCTTTCACCGGCGTGCATTTCGCCCGCATCACCGCGGCCGCGGCGGCATATTCCGACACCGCCTCGCCGCGCGCGCGCAGCGCCATCAGGAGCCCGCCGATCTGTGCCGGCGTCGCGTCGCCCTCGAACAGGATCGCGAAGGCCTCCTCGGCCTGGGCGCGCGAGAGCGGCCCCTCGGAGGCGGCGAAGATCAGGGGTTTCATCGCGTCGCTCATGCCGCTTCACGCTCCTTGCACATCTCGAGG
This sequence comes from Paracoccaceae bacterium, assembly GCA_041397205.1. GTDB lineage: Bacteria > Pseudomonadota > Alphaproteobacteria > Rhodobacterales > Rhodobacteraceae > Sinisalibacter. The sequence continues at coordinate 154,012 of JAWKXC010000010.1, read as the reverse complement.
AAGTTCTTCAGCATCGCGTGGCCGTGTTCCGACCGGATGCTCTCGGGGTGGAACTGCAGGCCCTCGATCGGCCGTTCGCGATGCCTCAGCCCCATGATCGTGCCGTCCTCGAGCCAGGCGGTCACTTCCAGCACCTCCGGCAGGCTCGCCCGCTCGACCACCAGCGAATGGTAGCGGGTGCCCTGAAGCGGCGAGGGCAGCCCCTTGAACAGGCCTTGGCCGGCGTGGTGGATGGTCCCCATCTTGCCGTGCACGATCTCGTCGGCGCGCACCACCTTGCCGCCGAAGGCCTGGCCGATGGTCTGGTGGCCGAGGCACACCCCGAGCAGCGGCACGTCGATCTCCGCGGCGGCAAGCGAGAGCGGCAGGCAGATCCCGGCCTGGTCCGGATCGCAGGGGCCGGGCGACAGCACGATGCCCTCGGGCCTGAGCGCCATCGCCGCCTGCACGTCGAGCGCGTCGTTGCGCACGACCTTCACCTCGGCCCCGAGCTCGCCGAGGTAGTGGACGAGGTTGTAGGTAAAACTGTCATAATTGTCGATCAGCAGGATCATGCGCGTCCCTACCATTCAAGGGGTTTTCAGTTTTCCTCCTCGGGGTATACATGTTGCAACGCCCGAACAAGGGCGAATGGGGCGGGGTGTGACGGAAAGGGAGCCAAGGATGGCACGGGGCAGTCTCGCCGGAATCGTATCGGGAGTCGTCGTTTCAGGGCTGGCATTGGGCGTGGTATCGCTCACTGTCCCGCCGGTGAAGGTCGGCTCGTCACAGGGCCCGGACATGGGCACAGAGATGGGCACAGAAATGGGCACGGAGGTGGGCACAGCGGAGCCCATGGCCGGGTCGGACGCCCCGGTGGTCCTCGCACCGGAGGGCGACGCCGCCGCGTCCGAGAGCGCGCCCGCTGCCGCGGCCGACAGCCCGGCAGACAACGAGACGGGCACCGCAGCGGGCACCGCACCCGATGCCGATACCGCGACGGGGACCGGATCGGACATGGCCGAGGCGCCGGAAACCGGCAATGCGCCGGCCGTCACGGGCGAGGCCGACGGCGCGATGCCCGAAGCCGAGACCGCGGAAGCCGCCGAGCCGCAACCGGCGGCCGAGCCGGTGACCGGCGACGAGACCGGCGCCGATGCCGCCTCCGCGCCGGTGGAGCCCAAGGAAGACACCCCCAAGCGCGGCGAGGCCGCCGAGGCCGATCTGACCGCCCAGGCCAACGGCACGCCGCTGCCGGAAACCGACCGGGCGCCGCAGATGGAGCCCGAAACCGACAAGGAGCCGATGGCGGCGCCGGACGAACCCGCGGCGATCCCGGGCACCGAACTGGTGGAGAAACTGCCGCCCGCCGTGCCGCCGGCCGAGGACGAAGAGGTCGCGGTCCCCGACGGGTCCGACACCGGTCCCGACACCGCGGGCGACAAGGCGCCGGGGAATGCGCTGGTCGCCGAACCGGCGCCCGAGCCGGAACCGGAGCCGGAGCCCGCGCCCGAGATCGCGACCATCGTCGCCGAGCCCGCCCCGGCGCCTTCCACAACGACCGTCGCCCCGGCGGCGACGCCGGAGCCGGAACCCGCGCCGGAGCCCGCGCCCGAGACCGGCGCGTCCAGCGCGGAGGGGGTCGTCACCGGCCGGCTGCCGACCATCGGCGGCGACACGGCCGAGCCTGCCCCGGAAGTGGCCGCAGAGGCCGCGGAGCCGCTCGACCCCAATGCGCTGCCGGCGATCGAACGCAACGCGATCGAGTTCGCAGTCGAAGGCGACCAGCCGTTGTTGGCGCTGATCCTCCTCGACAGCGGCGACCGCGCGGCGCTCGAGGACATCGGCAAGCTGCCGTTCCCGCTCACCGTCGCGGTCGACGCCAGCGCGCCCGACGCCGCCGAGGCGGTCGCGTTCTACGACAGCCGCGGGATCGAGGTGGCGCTGATCCTGCCGTTGCCGGCGGGTGCGACGCCGACGGATGTCGATACCACGGTCCAGGCCTACCGGCCGCTGCTCGACGACGCCGCCGAGGTGGTGGTCGACGCGGGGCTGGAGTTCCAGGCGCTCGGGGCCGGTGCGGTGCAGCTCGCGACCAACCTGCAGGAAAGCGGCCATGGGCTGGTGAGCTTCCCCTCGGGGCTCAACACCGGCCACAAATCCGCGGTCAAGCTCGGGGTGCCGGCGGGGCTCGTGTTCCTCGATCTCGACGGCGATGGCCAGGAAGGCCCGGTGATCCGCCGCTTCCTCGACAATGCCGCCTTCCGGGCGCGCAACGAGAACGGGGTGATCGTACTCGCCCGCACCCGCGCCGAAACGCTGCAGGCACTGCTCGAATGGTCGCTCGGCAACCGGGCACAGAGCGTGACGCTGGCGCCGATCTCGGCGGTGCTGCAGGCGCAGTAACGCGAGGGGGCGCGGCCGGGGCCGCACGGGGACGCGCCAACGGGGCAGGGTTCCCGGGCCGGCCCGGCGACAGCCGCCCCGGGGGCTCGTCCGCCGGGGCCGCCGCGCCTGAAGTCGCCCACGGGATGTGGGGTGTCCTTTCGCGCCCCGCGGGACCGCCCTTGAGGGTGGTCCCGGGCCGGGCCCGCCTCAAGCGACATGTCCTGAAGGGGCGCCCTCGATCCTGGGGGAGCGCACCCGCTGGAGGCCCAATCGGCCCCTCCTCGCGCGCGCAACAACAGTTAGCGATAACATATTATATTTCAATGACTTGAGGTGATGTGCGAGCTCGCACATTCCTCGCACATCCGGTATCTGTCCATTTTCTTGGGTCAAATACTCCCGGGCCCTCTCGGCGATTTCGCGTTGCGAAACCGCCTGCCGGGTTACCGAAAGGGCACGGCCCTTTCGTCCAGGGTCCGGGGGGCGGAGCCCCCCGGCGGGTCGCGCCGTCAGGCGCGAAAACCTCAGCCCACCGCCTTGGTGAGCGCCTGGTCGAGATCGGCGATGATGTCGGCCGCGTCCTCGATGCCGATCGACAGCCGCACCACGTTGTCGCCGGCGCCGGCCGCGACTTTCTGCTCCGGGCTCAGCTGCCGGTGGGTGGTCGAGGCGGAGTGGATCACCAGCGAGCGGGCGTCGCCGAGGTTGGCGACATGGCTGAAGAGCCCGAGCGCGTCGACGAGCTTCACGCAGGTGTCGTAGCCGCCCTTGACCGCGACCGTGAACAGCGCGCCGGCGCCCTTGGGATAGAGCCGGTCGATCAGCCCCTTGTAGGGCGAGGAGGCCAGCCCGGCATAGCTCACGCTGTCGATCCGCGGATCGGCCTCGAGCCATTCCGCCACGGCTTGCGCGTTCTCGACATGCTTGCGCATCCTGAGCGACAGGGTCTCGATCCCCATCAGCGTGTAATGCGCCGCCTGAGGGTTCATCGTCATCCCGAGATCGCGCAGGCCCACGGCGATGCCGTAGAAGGTATAGGCCATCGGCCCCAGCGCCTCGTGGAACTTGATGCCGTGGTAGTTGGGCTCCGGCTGCGACAGCGAGGGGAACTTGTCCGAGGCCGACCAGTCGAACTTGCCGCTGTCGACAATCGCCCCGCCGGTCACGGTGCCGTTGCCGGTGAGGTATTTGGTGGTGGAATGGATGACCAGCGTCGCGCCCATCTCGATCGGCTTGCACAACCAGGGGGTGGCGGAGGTGTTGTCGACGATCAGCGGGATGCCGGCATCATCGGCGACCTTGGCGATGGCGGGGATGTCGGTGGGCACGCCGGCCGGGTTGGCGATCGACTCGCAGAAGATCGCGCGGGTGTTGTCGTCGATGGCTGCCGCCACCGCCGCCGGATCGTCGAAATCGACGAATTTCGCCTGCCAGCCGAAGCGGCGGAAGACCTGGGTGAACTGGGTGACGGTGCCGCCGTAGAGCCGTTGCGAGGCGACGATGTTGAGCCCCGGGGCCATCAGCGGGTAGAGCGCCATGAGCTGGGCGGCGTGGCCCGACGAGGTGCAGACCGCGCCGGCGCCGCCTTCGAGCGCGGCGATCCGGTTGCCGAGCGCACCGACCGTCGGGTTGGTCAGCCGCGAGTAGATGTAGCCCACTTCCTGCAGGCTGAACAGCCGCGCGGCATGGTCGGCGTCTTTGAACACATAGGCCGTGGTCTGGTAGATCGGCACCTGCCGGGCGCCGGTCGCCGGGTCCGGTTCGGTGCCGGCGTGCACCTGGAGGGTGTCGAAGCCCTGGGGTCTGTCGGTGGTCATGTCGTCTCTCCCTTCGTGATCCCGTTGCGGGTTTTTCCCGCGAAGCTAGGGCATGGCGGGGCGAGGGGCAATCGGTCACGGGCGGGTCGGGCGAGATGTTCCGGGATCGGGTGGGGCGTGGGGGATATCGCGTCCGTTTCGCGCCCTGTGTCGGGTGCCGGGGGGCGTGTTATGTGGATGATGCGCCGCGGAGGGACGCTGTCGGCGGGCGCCGAAAAGCGATGGCGATCAGCGGCATCCGGGGCAATCCGCAGGCGGCGCCGGTCTAGTCCGGGACCAGGGGCAGCAACCGGCTGTCGGCGAGGGCGGCGGTGCGGTGATGCCCGATCTCGACGGCGGCGGGATCGGTGGCGAAGGCGAGGAAGCGGGCGACGCTGGCCTGGCGGACCAGCAGGGCATGGTCCCAGTGCTCGCCGTCGGGCCCGATGAACCAGGGACCGCCGGTGCCGGAAAACAGCACCGTGCCGCCGGAAGCTTCGAGCAGCGGCGTGATCCCGGCCTCGTAGCGCGCATAGGCCGCGCGCCCGGTGATCGGGGCCCCGGGGGCGAGGTGGGGCGCATGGTCGTAGTCGGCGCGGGCCCGGAACCGCAGCAGGTTGAGCATCACCACCGGTCCTTGCAGTTCGCGCCGGAGGAGGGCGATGGCCGCGGCGTCGGTCGGGGCGAGATGCGGCATCACAGCCCCGCCAGGTGCAGGGCATGGGCGCGGATGTCTTCCGGCCAGCCGGCCATCGCGGCGGCGAAGTCCCGGCCGCCCTCGGCATAGAGGGCGCGGATCGCCGCTTCATAGCCGGGGAGGTTGCCGGCGATCGCGGTGAGAAAGGCATAGGCCGCGTCGCGCCCGGCGGCGGCGGGCGGGGGCGTCGTGCGCATCTCTGCCTCGACCAAACGGCGCAGGGCTGCGGAGGCGCCGCCGCGCTGGGTGGCGAGCCAGTCCCAGTGGCGGGGCAGCAACGTGACCTCGCGCGCCTTCACGCCGAGCTTCGGCCGGCCGCGTCCGCGTTGCGGCGCGCCGTCGGGGCGGAACCCCCCGGTCGGGCGGGCCTCGGCGGTGCGGCCGGAGAGGTTGAGGTCGACCTGGGCGCCGGTCCGGTCGGAAAACACCAGGAGGCCGTCGGGGTGGGCGCCGCCTCCGCGGGCGGCAAGCGTCGCGATGAGGGAATCTTTCGGGCCGCTGGCCAGGCGGGTGGGGCCGATAAAGGCAGTGTAGGTGTCGGTCATTGTTATACCCGGTCGAAAACTTTTTATCTAAATACACCCGGGTGAAATCCATGGCAACCCCGGCGCGCGCCCGGGTTTCCGCCGGTTTCCTCCCGCGATCGCGGTCCCGGCTTGGTGCGCGGTCCGTCCCACGCTAGGCTGCGCGTATTGTCATGCATCAGGGAGATCCAACATGCGCCAGTATTTCCGCCTGTCGACCTTCGCCGGGATTGCACTGCTCGCCGCGGGCCCAGTCTGGGCGCAACATGTCGAAGAGGTGCATTTCGAGCCGGGCAATTTCGGCACCATGGTGAGCGGATCGGTCACCGGACAGGATTTTGTCGATTTCACGCTCGGGGCGAAGGCCGGGCAGGAAATGTTCGCCGAGCTGACCGTCGCCGAGACCGACGGCGACGGGACTGTGTATTTCAACGTCATGCCGCCCGATGCGGAATGGGAAGCGCTCTATGTCGGGTCGATGGACGACGACAATTCCGAGACCGTGGCGCTGCCGCTGGACGGGGTCTACACGATCCGGGTCTACCTGATGGGCAACGATGCCGATACCGGCAAGACGGTGGACTTCAACCTCGATCTCTCGATCCAGTAGGAGCCGCACCGGACCTCGATACCGCGTCCGGGCCGGGCTCAGAGATGGGTCAGCGTGCGGAAGCCGAGATAGCCGACCAGGACCGAGAGTGCGAACAGGTTGCGGTTGCGCATCTCCCACCGGGCGCGCCAGGCGTTGCCGATCATCGCGAAGATGAACACGTGCAGGGCGACCGAAACCCCGATGGCGAACATCCGGAAGCCGTTGGACTCGCCGAAGTCGAAGTAGAGGGTGACGTCGGTCCAGATCCGGGTGAAGACCCCGAGACAGGCGTAGAGGACGAAGACCGGGAAGTCCCAGATCGTCAGGGGCGGTGCCTGCCGCTGCGCATAGGGATGCGGCGGCAACTCGTCGTCATAGTCGAAGTCGGGATCCGCGACGCCGGCCTCGGCCCGGACCGCGCTGCGGCCGGTGCGCTGCAAATCGAGGCGCATCGCGAAGTCTTTCTGCGTCGGCCGCGCGGCCGCGACGGCGCCGCCGGGTGTACGCGCCGTCTTCAGAAGACGATCGATGTCGCGTTCGGCGACAGCTTCGCCCATGGAGCGGCGCGCCGCCTTTTTGCCTGCGGGATCGATCATGATGCCCCCGGGGGGCCGAGGAGGGCGCCGGGCCCGACCGGCGCTGCGACGCATGCCGTGACCCGCTCGGTCGGCCCGGTGCAAGGCACCGGTCGCCCGAGCGCAAACGGCGAGCGCGTCATGTCGATCTGCGTTTTCTTTTTCATGTGACCCGGAAACAGAAACCTTGTGACCACAAACTAGTGACAATGAATTCCGGCGAAATCATGGAGCGGGCGGGCAGGTCGCGTGGCATTTTCGCTTGATATATGGGTATTTCGTGGTCGCGCGACCGTGGTCCCCGGCGGTTGATTGCGCATCGGGCCGGCCGTACTGGGGGCGGCTACCGGGTCCAGTATCCCGCCCGCTTGATCTTGTTGCGGATGGCTTTTTCCTTCCGCGGCAGGTCGTCCCGGTCGAACAGCGCCCGCACTTTCTGCCCGCGGCCCTGGTAGATCATCCGCTGCATCGGCTCGTAGGCCTTGAGCACCCGTTTGATCCGGTTCGGCGCGGCGACCGTTTCGATCACCTCGATCACCCGGTCGCTCTCGCGGGCATAGGCGAGGGGGAGGACCCGCCAGTGGCAGGTGACACCGCCGTCGAGCCCGGAAAGCCCGGGGCCCGGCCGGCCGCCGCCGAGACCGTGGATCACCAGCGGCAGCGCGATCTGGTCGAGCCAGGGGTCGAGGGATTGCAGCGCAAGCTCCGGCGGCGGGTCGTCGCGGATGCGGCGCGCGATGTCGAGAAAGCGCGCCCCGAAGCGGGCGGGATCGGCGCCGAAGAACCAGCCGGCGTTGAAATAGAGATAGCGCTCCCAGTACTCGTCCGGTTGAGTGCGGTCGAGGGAGCTGTCGAAATCGAGCCCGAAGCGGTCGTAGAGCGCTTTCAGATCGCGCCGTAGCCGGGACCGTAGAGCTCGATCTCGGGCCAGGTGCCTTCGCGGCGCATCGAGGCGGAGGGCCGGGCGAAATCGAAGGGCAGCGCGGACAGCGCGCCGGTCACCACTGGTGTCGCTGTCGAAGAAGACGAAGGGTTCGTCCGGGGGAGGGCTGCGAGCGCCTCGATCTTGTTGCCCTGGGGATAGCTGGCGCCGAACTGGGTCGCGGCGAAGGGGACGATCTCGGCGCCGAGGTCGAGAAGGGCGGTGCGGGCGGCGTCTTCGATCCGTGGATCGCCGGGCCAGGCGCCGCCGGGCGCGGGTTCGGCAACGATCAGCCGACCGGAAAATCCGGGGTCGCAATGCCGCAGCGAGGCCGCAAACAAAAGCGCTTCGTATTGCAGGCGGCCGGCCTGTGCGACGACCAGGATGTTGAACCTGTCCGGTTTTTCCATTGTCGCCTTGCCCTGCCTCTCTGCACCTCCCACTATATTGGCAAGCGGTGCGGGAACGAAAGCCGCGACAGGAGGAACCGGAGCATTGATGCGATCTGACCGAGGGACCAACCGCGGCGTCGGGCTCGTGCTGGCGCTGGCCGTGGCGGCGTTTGCCCTGCCGGGGCGGGCGCAGCAGTTCACGACCGCGGAAGAGGTGAAGCCGATCCTCGAGTTCACCCGTGCCGACTGGGTGTCGCTGCGCGAGTATAACGGCGACGACCAGCTCCTGTTCACCCATGTCCTGGCCTGGCGCTGCGGTCTCGACCGGATCAGCTATGCGGTCAACGGCGGCAAGCGCGAGCGGCTGGTGATCGAACCCTGCTACGAAGGCGAGACCCGGCCCAACGATTTCAAGGACAAGGACATTCTGCCCTACGTCACCTTCACCGAAGGGTCCGTCGAGACGGTGACCGTCTGGCTCAACTACGACGACGGCAGCGCCGACAAGGAAGACTACAAGCGCAAGGCGATCCTGTCGCGCTGAGCCGGTGCGCCGCGCGATCGGCCCCGGCCGGTCCGGGGCGCGGGGCCCTCTTCCAATCCTGTGTGTTTGGGCCTAAACCGGTTGGAACCGGCGCCGGTACCCATGAAGCACGGACGAATATGCAGACCATCACCACCACCGAGGCCCTGGCCGAGTATTGTGCCCGCGCCGCCCAACACCCCTATGTGACCGTCGACACGGAGTTTCTGCGCGAGCGGACCTATTACTCCAAGCTTTGCCTGGTGCAGCTTGCGGTGCCCGGGGACGACGCCGGCGATGCGGTGCTGGTCGATCCGCTGGCCGAGGGGCTGTCGCTCGAACCGCTCTACGAGCTGTTTCGCGACGAAGGCGTGGTCAAGGTGTTTCACGCGGCCCGGCAGGACCTCGAGATCTTCTTCGTCGATGCCGGGCTGATCCCGCATCCGCTGTTCGACACACAGGTGGCGGCGATGGTCTGCGGCTACGGCGACCAGGTGGGCTACGAGACGCTGGTGCGCCGGGTGGCCAAGGCGCAGCTCGACAAATCGTCGCGGTTCACCGACTGGTCGCGGCGGCCGCTGTCGGAGGCGCAGAAGAAATACGCGCTGGGCGACGTCACCTACCTGCGGGAAATCTACGAGGTGCTGGCGGAAGAGCTCGCGGAGAGCGGGCGGGCGCCCTGGGTCGAAGAGGAAATGGCGGTGCTGACCGATCCCGAAACCTACCGGGTCGAGCCGTCGGAAGCCTGGCAGCGGATCAAGACCCGGACGAATTCGGGCAAGTTCCTCTCGGTGGTGCGCGAGCTTGCGCGGTTTCGCGAGGCCTATGCGCAGTCGCGCAACGTGCCGCGCAGCCGGGTGATGAAGGACGATGCCCTCCTGGAACTCGCCTCGACCAGGCCGGCGAATGCGCAGGACCTGAGCCGGTCGCGGCTGCTCTTGCGCGAGGCGCGCCGCGGCGAGATTGCCGACGGGATCCTCGCGGCGGTGAAGGCCGGGGTGGAGATGCCGCCGGAAGACATGCCGAAACCGCCGGACAACGGGCGCGAGAAGCTCCAGGTCAACCCGGCGCTCGCCGACCTGTTGCGGGTGCTCCTGAAGGCGCGGTCGGAACAGGAGCGGGTGGCGCAGAAGCTCATCGCCTCGGCGGCAGATCTCGACCTGATCGCGGCCGGGAAGCGCGATGTCGCGGCGCTGCGCGGCTGGCGGCGCGAGGTGTTCGGGGCGGATGCGCTCAGGCTCTGCGACGGCAAGCTGGCGCTCGCGGCGGCCGGGTCCAACGTGAAGGTCATCGAGCTTTAGGGCGGTCGGCGCGGCGCTGCGCACAGGGGCGCTTTGCAGTCCGAGGCGGCCGGTGGCCCTCAGGTGTGGGGGTGCTCCCGGCGGTGCCTGTGGGGGTGTCTCGACAGGGGATCTCTGGTGCCCGGGACGGCTGCGGCCGGGGACTTTGGGCGTCGCGGCCCGGCTTAAGAAACCTTAAGGAAGGATTAACCCGTCACCCGGGTCGCGTGTGAGATGGGTGTAACTCATTGAAATGGCGTCTTGAATCCGAAAACCAGAAATCCGGATATCCGGATATCCGGATTTCTGGATTCCGATGAACCCATTCTGGCAATCGCGTGCCCGCGTTCCCGAGGTCGCCCCCCCGGAGCGTTAGACCCCACGGTGGCGTCGTCGCAGAGCAACCGCCCCAGGACGTGGGGCTCCGGGCCAAGCACCCGGCGGCAAGGTCCGTCTGTTCAGGTGCTTATGACACGTCGGCTGCGGCGCCCGGGCGGATGCGTTACCGCGAGGCGATGCGGGAGTTCTGCGTGCCCAGGACCCGGATCGCACGGATGCCGGCAAGCTCGATATTCGGAATGAACGCCGCCGCTTCGATGGTGCGGGCATAGGGGGTGGACGCGGCGGTCGCCCATCGCGGGGTTGCCACCTTGAACACGTAGCTCAAAACGCCGTTCTCCGGTTCGCCGTCGTTTTCTGCCACCAGTTCCGCGTCCCAGTAGCCCAGCCGGGGCGGCAGCCCGGTCGCGTGGACGATGGCGCCCGCCGTGGTCCGTTCGATCCTGAGGTCGGTGACCTGATCGACCACCAGGCGCCGGTCGGTATGCTGGTCCCAGCCGCCCTCGGGTTCGAGCGCCACCAGCCCTTCGTCCGACCCCAGCGAATTGAACCAGGTGAGCGGGTTGAGGTTGATGCCGGTGTCGCAGGCGGAAACGGCCAGGCCGAGGCCGAGCGCGACGAAAATGCGGGCAATGCGGGCCATGCTGTGATTTCCCCCGTGGTCCTGCCCCTGACTAGCGCAGGCGGGCAGGTTTGAAAAGGCAGCTTGTCGCGGGCGGATGCCGGGTACTGGACCTTTCTTGCCCGGCTGCCTAGGTGGAACCAAACGGATAGGAGACACCCATGGCCACGGAAGCCTTCGAAGAGATCGTCGAGGATTTCTCGTTCCTCGACGATTGGGAAGACCGCTACGCGACGGTCATCGACCTCGGCAAGAAGATGGACCCGCTCGACGACGCCCTGAAGGTGCCGGCGACCAAGGTGTCGGGCTGTGCGAGCCAGGTCTGGCTGGTGCCCGAGGTGGAGGGCGACGTGTTCAGCTTCCGGGGCGACTCGGATGCGCTGATCGTGCGCGGGATCATCGCTGTGCTGAAGGCGCTCTATGCCGGCGTACCGGTGGCCGAGGTGGGCGCGATCAACGCCCAGGCGGAGCTCGGACGGCTGAAGCTCGAAGAGCATCTGTCGGGGCAGCGCACCAACGGGCTGCGCGCGATGGTCGAGCGGATCCGCAAGCTCGCGGCGGAGGCCTGAGGGGTTTCCCCCGCTGCGCGAGTGACCCGCGGGGGGCCGCCCCCCCCCCCGTGCCCCCCGCCGCCCATGCCCGGGGTCAGCGCGGAGGCAGTCGGCGCTGTTTTGAGTATTTGACCCAAGGAAAAGGGGTCAGAGCCCTTCGAGCGCCGGGACCAGATCGCCGTAGCCGGTGAACCGGCGTTCGTAGGCGAGGCCCAGCCGGCCGGCGGCGTCGCGGGCCTTCGCGTCGAGCGCGGGGTCGTCGGTCTGGGCGAGGTAGACCAGTTTCTCGTAATTGCCGAAATAGGTCTCGGTCAGGTCGGGGTACCTGTCGAGACCGAGGGCTTGACCACGAAGGCGTCGAACTGGCGGGTGAGGAAATCGGTGAGGTAGAAGCTCGTGATCTCGTCGCGCGCGGCGAAGGCCGCGTTGCCATCGAAGAAACTGTAGCAATGCGGGCCCTCGATCATCTCGATCCCTTCGCGGGCGCAGAGCGCGGCGAGCGCGCCGCCGGTGCCGCAATCGGCATAGGCGACGAAGATGCGCTCGTAGTCGTCCCGGTGCCGGGCCAGAGCCGTTTCGAGGGCCGGCACGATCTTGTCGGGCGTGTTGTGCAGGATCGCGGGCAGGCAGGTCAGATCGACATGGGTGAGCCCGTTTGCCTGCACCACGGCGAGGATCTCGCGGGCGAGCGCGCCGCAGCCGATCACCAGGACCCGGCCCGCGCCCGTCGCCGCGAGGCCTTCGCGGGTGAGGGTGGTGTCGTCGGTCATCACTGGACCCCGACCGGGGCGCCGGAGGCGCGGATGTTCTCCGCGGACCGGGCGAAGCTTATTGGTCCGCTCCGCGCAGCCGCGACCCGCCCGGCTATGTCTGTCCCAAGCGCCGCCGGCACCGGTGGCCTGCGGTGGGACCAGGAATGTCCGGCGCCCAAGACGATGTTGCAAGCGGGCGTATCGAGGGTCATGGCCGGGCGTCCTTTCGGGCTCAGATTGGGGCGGAGGGACGGGGCGGGCAAGGGGTTTCTCGGGCTTCGGCGCAGTGCGGCAGGGACGGCCCTGGGACCCGGGCCCGGGCGGATCAGTCGCCGCGTCCTGTGAGGGCGCGCCAGGCGATCGCGGCGAGCATCACCAGCGGCATCATCGCCATCAGGACCTGGCCATCGAGCTGGCCCGCCCGGGCCGCGGCCCAGCCGACCCAGACGGTCGCCCCGCCGGCGGCGATGACGAGAAACAGCAGGAGCAGGTAGCGAGCAGTGGGCATGGGATTCACTTAGGGTCGCCGGGGGTGGGAGAAAAGGGCCCGGCCGAGAGGGCGCGACGCTGGGGCAGGGGCCGGCGCGATCTGGCCGGATCGTTGTGGTCCGCTTTCCTTTTGGTCGTGACGCAGCGGGCCATTCCGGGGCCGGGCCGCCCGCGGTGCTACTCGCTCCGGCGCCGGCGGCCGCGCCGTTCGCGCTGCTTCGGGGCATGGGCGCCGTGACCGCAGACATGGGTGCCGTCGCTCTCCGAGGAAAACCCGCCGAGCTTCGCCTCGATCTCCTCGAGCGTCGGGCGTTCCGGCGCGATCGGCCGGGTCTCGAGCGCCTCTCGCATCGCGCGCAGGTGCTCGGGCGTTGTGCCGCAGCAGCCGCCGATGATCTTGGCACCGATGTTGCGGGCAAGCTCGGCGTAGTCGGCCATCAGCGCAGGCGTCCCGTCGTAGACGATCTCGCCCTCGACGTATTTCGGGATCCCGGCGTTGCCCTTGGCGACGATCGGCACGCCGTTCGCGGCTTCCGCGAAACCGAGCACGGTGCGCAGGAGGTCCGAGGCGCCGACGCCGCAATTGGCGCCATAGGCCAGCGGTTTGCACGGCAGGCCGGCGACGAGGGCGGCGAAATCGGTCGAGGTCACGCCCATCATCGTGCGGCCCGCGGTGTCGAAGCTCATGGTGCCGACCCCAGGGCATGTCGGCAAGCTCGGCGGCGCGTGCGGCGGCCTTGTATTCGTCCGCCGCGGAGATGGTTTCGATCCAGAGCACGTCGACGCCGCCGGCCTTGAGTGCTTCGGCCTGTTCGTGGAACATCTCGACCGCGGCTTGGTAACTGAGCGGGCCCATCGGCTCCATGATCTCGCCGGTGGGCCCCATCGAGCCCGCGACGATCACCGGGCGGCCGGCGGCGTCGGCCACTTCGCGACCGAGCTCGGCGGCGGCGGCGGTTGTTCGCCCACCCGCGACTGCGCGTCGTGGGCTTCAGCCGGCCGCGGTGCCGCCGAAGGAATTGGTGAGGAAGATGTCCGACCCGGCTCGACCGCGCCCCGGTAGAGGGCGCGAATGTTGTCGGGTTGCTCCACGTTCCACATCTCCGGCGAGTCGCCCGAGGTCAGCCCCATGTTGAACAGCGTGGTGCCGGTGGCGCCGTCGGCCATCAGCCAGGTGTTGTCGGCAAGCATCCGGGCAAATCTGTCGTTGGGCATCGCGGGCCTCCTCGGGGTATGACGGGCGATCTCTGCCACGAATGCCGTGCGGGAGCAAATCGTGATCGCTCATGAAGATGTTGAAACAGGGCACGAGACGGCCCCGGGACGCGCCAGCGGTGGGGAGCCGCGTCGCGGCGGTGAAATCGGGCGGCGGGCCGGGTGCGTCAACGGCTGCAACCGCGGCCGCGCGGCCTGACCCTGGCCCCGGCAGGGCGTCAGGCGCCGCGGGTGATCTCCCGGGCCACGTCGAGCGCGCCGGCGGCGAGGGCAGGCAGGCTGGGGGCGGCGATGTAGAGCGTCTCCCAGGCGGGGGCGAAGGTCTGTTTGAACTGCCGGAGCCCGCCGCCGCCGGCGGCGGTTTCGAGCCGGTGGCGCAACAGGCGCAGGGGGTCGGGTCGTGTGCCTCGGGAGGGACCGGGACGGCGGCGAGGGAGAGCCGCGGCACGCCCGCAGCGCCGGCCACCTCGCCCGGGTCAGCAGCAGGTACATGAGCCCGTCGGGGGCGTCGGCGCGCGCATCAGGTCGAGCACCTGTTCGCGGGCGGTCGCGTGGAGGGTGAGAAAGCCGAGGAGCCGGCCGTCCGGACCATGGGCGAGGAAGCCCGCGCCCAGGCAGGGTGTCGGGCGCCCAGGTCCCCATCGAGAAGCCGCGTTCGCCGCCATGGGCCGCGGCCCAGCCGGTGGCGATCTCCGCCATCTCCCCGAGCGGCAGGCCGTGCGGGCCGGGTGCGTTGACGGCGGTGACCTTGATGTCGGCGGCCTCGGCTTCGCGCAGCTGCGGCGCAGGCCTGCCACGGGGGCGCCCGCGGTGGTGAAGGCACGCGGGTCGAGCCAGGCCTCGCGGGCGACCGGGGTGACCCGCCAGCCGCGGGCGCGGGCCGCCGCGGCGAGGCGGGCGCCGCATTTGTAGAGGACCGGCGTGCGCATCCCTTCGCGGGCGGTGGCGGTGAGGATGGCGAGCATATCGTCGGGTCCCGTCCCCGGGTTCAGCGGGTCGGACAGCATCACCAGGCTCTGGCCGGTCGCGCGCGCCATGGCCGCCGGTCGGCCGGCGCGGTCGGTGACGAGCGAGAGCCGGCCGTGGCGCAGGAGCGCGGCCTCGGCCCGCGGCGCCTGGTCGATCACCGCATCGACAAGGAAGGGCAGATGCGGCGCGGTGGGCAGCGGTGTCAGGGCCGCCGTGCGGGCAGCGACAGAGCCGGCGGTGGGGCGCGGACCGCGGATCAGGATGAAACCGCCGATTACTGCGGGCAGGGCGTAGTGGAGCGCGCGGTAGCCGATGATGGCGGCGAGCAGCGGCTCCGGATCGACACCGGGCAGAAGCGCGAGCAGCGCGGCCTCGAACGGGCCGATCCCGCCCGGCGTGGTGAGCACGAGGCCGGCGCCGAGGGCGAGCAGGTAGGCGACAAGGACCTGTGCCGCGCCGAGGCCCGGCATGTCGGGCAGCAGCACCCAGAGCACGGTGCCGGCGGCGAGCGTGTCGAGGGCGGTCAGGCCGAGCACTGTCGCCATGGCGCGCAGGGTCGGCAGCCTGTTGAGCGCGGCTTGCGGCAGGGCGCGCGGCCGGAGGAGCGCGGCAAGGGCCAGCCCGGCCGCGGCCAGCAGCACGGTGCCGGCGCCGAGCGCGATCCCGCGTGGCGACAGGGGTAAGGGCAGGGGCACGATGAGGACGGCGAGGGCGGCGAGCACCGCCCAGGCGGCGAGGAAGGAGAGGGTGACGATCACCGACAGCCGCATCGCGCCGGCGAGGCCGAGGCCCGGCAGCAGCCGCCAGCGCACCAGCGCGCCGGTGAGCGTGCCCATGCCGATGGTCTGGGCGACGGCGATGGCGGCGGCGCCGGTCTCGACCGCGATGCGCGGATCGACGCCGGTCGCCGACAGGCGGTGGACGACGGCATCGTAGCGGCCGACGGCCCAGAAACTCAGCCCGGTGAAGGCCAGACCGGTCAGCCACTGGACCGGGGACATGGCGCCGAGCGCCGCGGCGATCGCGCGCGTGTCGAGCGCCGCGAGCCGGTCCCAGCCGAGCCAGACGAGCGCAACGATGACGGCGAAGGGCAGGGCCTGCCGTGCGGCCAGCCGACCGAGCGGCAGGGTTTCGGTCGCGGTGGTCGCGGCGGCGCGCGAAGCTGCGAATGGCTTTCTGGTCATGGTTACCCCTTTGTCCCTCGGGCGGCGATCATGGGCGCCGTCCCTGTAAGGCGGGGTTAACAATTCAAACTTTATCGAATTATGGCGGAGGCCGGGTAAGTGGCTAATATTATTGTTCTAGGTTAATGGGTTAACAGGTATCCGCCGGGTGCGGCCCGGCGTCCGCTCGGCTCCGCGCGCGGGGTGCTTGGGAAAGAAAAGGGAAGGACAGGAGCGAGGAGATTTCGGCTTTGCCCGCGTGACGCACAGGCTTCGACGCACAGGCACCGAAGCTCAGGCATCCACGGTCACGTGACGCTCAGGCGCCCTGCGATGCCGCGGCGGGGCAACGCAGAGGCCCGTCGATGCAGCCGAGACCCCAGAAACGCGCATCCGCATAGCATCCGACGCGCGGCCGGACACAAACTCAGGCGCTCCAAGTCCCGCGTCGGCCCCCGTCCTCGGCCCTGCGCTCAGGCTTCCTTGGCGATCTGTTGCTGCGCCACGGCGAGGAGTTCGGCGCGCTTGGCCCGGACCTCGTCGGCCGACGACAGCTCACCGAGATCGCCGGCCACCTTGCGGACAACGTCCTCGTGCCCGGCCTCTTCGAAATCGGCCTTGATGACCTCGGTCACGTAGGCGTCGATCTGGTCTTCGGACTTCTTCATCTTGCCGGCGGCCCAGAGCGCGAGCAGCTTGTTGCACCGCGATTCCGCCTTGAACTGCATTTCTGCATCATGGGCGAACATGTTCTCGTAGGCGTTTTCGCGATCGTCGAAAGTGGTCATGGGTGGCTCCCCCTGAATGCGTGTTGCGCCCCATATGCCCATAGAGTGTCGGGCAGACAAGCCCGTTGGCGCAACCATTTTCGCCGAATCCGACCCTGCGCGAATCGCCGCGCCCCCGAAGGGCAGCCCGAACCGGCCCGCGGACAGACCGGTAGCGGCCCCGTTGCCGCGTCGGAGTGAAGGACGGGCGGCTCGGCATGCGGACGTCGCCGGCGTGCATTTTCGTGAAATCGCACGGATTTCGACACATTGCGGCCCCGAGCCGCGGGCTGTCTGGGGACGACGACGCTTTTTTCGATATGCGAGACCGGCATGGGTCAGTTTTTCAACCTGCGCGACCACACCGGCCGGACCCGGGTCGAGGACGAGACCGCCCGTGCCGTGCTGGCCCTGCCATTGCTGGTCGCGGCCGCCGATGGCGAGATCAGCCCGCCGGAAACGACCCAGATCACCAACATGTGCGCCTTCTCGCCGGTCTTCCACGCGATCGGCCCGGACCGGACGATGGCGCTGGCGGGCGAGGTCGTCGCCGAACTCAAGGCGCGCGGGGCGACCGAGGTCTTCAAACGCGCCGCTGCGGTGCTGTCGCCGAACTTGCGCGAAACCGCGATGTGTTTCGCGATCCGGACCGCGCTGGCCGACGGGAAGCTTGAAGAAGGCGAGAAGAAGATGCTGATTACCATGGGAGAATCGCTCGCGATCCCCGAGGAGACCTTCTTTCGCATCTTCGACGTCATGGTGATGATGCAGCGCGCGCCCGGGGCCTGAACCGGGGGCCCGAACCGGGCTCCCGTCCGACCGCGGGCCGGGCGCCGTGTGCTACAGCCGGTGGCGTGGCCCGTGGCGGGCCCGGGCGCGGCAGGTCCGGCCGCCTGCGCCCCGGTCGCGGTCGCGATGCCCGTGGTGCCGCGTTTTCCCGGCAGGGCCGGTCCTTTGGCGGTCGCCGTCGCCCGCGCCGCTCCCTTGCCCCGTTCGCGCCCTTGGTCTAAGAGGGCGCGACACGCGCGCGGTCGCAGCGCGCCCAAGTGACACGCGCGCGACGGCCGCGCGGCAAGGGAAGTGATCTCATGGCACGGCGCAAAAAGCTCTACGAAGGCAAGGCGAAGATCCTTTACGAGGGGCCGGAACCCGGCACGCTCGTGCAGTATTTCAAGGACGACGCCACCGCCTTCAACGCCGAGAAGCGGGCCGTGATCGAGGGCAAGGGGGTGCTCAACAACCGGCTCTCCGAGTTCTTCATGACCGGGCTCAACAACATCGGCGTGCCGACGCACTTCCTGAAGCGGCTGAACATGCGCGAGCAGCTCATCCGCCAGGTCGAGATCGTGCCGCTGGAAGTGATCGTGCGCAATTTCGCCGCCGGCTCGATGGCGAAGCGCCTCGGGCTCGAGGAAGGGATGCAACTGCCCCGCCCGATCATCGAGTTCTCGTACAAGGACGATGCGCTGGGCGACCCGCTGGTGCCCGAGGAATACATCATCGCCTTCGGCTGGGCGACACAGCAGGATCTCGACGACATCGTCGCGCTGGCGCTCCGGGTCAACGACTATCTGTCGGGGATCATGTACGGCGTCGGCATCAAGCTCGTCGACTTCAAGATCGAAGTCGGCCGGGTCTGGGACAACGACTACATGCGCCTGATCGTCGCCGACGAGATCAGCCCCGACAGCTGCCGGCTGTGGGACATCGAGACCGGCCAGCACCTCGACAAGGACGTGTTCCGCCGCGATCTCGGCTCGCTGACCGATGCCTACACGGAAGTCGCCCGGCGGCTGGGCGTTCTGCCCTCCAACGTGACCCACGCGCCGAAGCCGCACGTCATCAACTGAGCGGGTCGTGGGCCTTTTCGGGTTCCTGAAGCGCAAGCCGCGCTCCCAGACGTAAGAAAACGACCGGGTGCGCGCCCGGCTTGCGACGTTCGGCGACAGCGGCGTGAAACCGCGTCACACGATCCATTATGCCTATCCGAAGCGCGGCGCGCAGGGGGCGGAGGCCGCGTCGTTCCTCGTTGGCCGAGGCTTCACGGCCCGGGCGACGGAGGACGGCAAGGGCATGGCCATGGAGCACCATGTCGCAGTGGTCGGGGACGCTTTCGACAGGCTCACCGAGGAGCTCGCGGTCGGCTTCTCGGAGATGGGCTGGACGTATGACGGCTGGGAATGCGCCGTCGAGCCCGATGACGAAGCCTGATGCAGTCTCGGCGTCAACGACTGGCCCCCTGCGCGGCAAGGCTGTATGACGGCAGCCAACCAGAATCGAAGGAGCCACCCATGAAAGTCCGCGTCGATGTCATGTTGAAGACCGGGGTGCTCGACCCACAGGGCGAAGCGGTGCGTCATGCGCTGGGCGCGATGGGGTTCGGGGGCGTCGAAGCCGTGCGTCAGGGCAAGGTGATCGAGCTCGACGTCGCCGAGGGTACCTCGGAGGAGACGATCCGCGAGATGTGCGAAAAGCTCCTCGCCAACACCGTCATCGAAAACTACGCGATCACGCTCCAAAGCTGAGCCCGGCGCGGCGCGCCTCGGTGGCGGTGTGCAAACCGTCGGCCGAAACACCTGTCCCGGCTGCAGATGGGACAGAGGGCGCGGCGCCCAGGAGGGGATGCCATGGCGTGAAAACGGGAAATCCGCCATGCTCTCGGGGTCTTTGCGCCGATCATTCTGCAACCGGGACAGGAGACGAACGCCCGGGCGCGCATTCGGTTCCCGATGGTCGCAAAAATTTTTCGGCCGCTTGAACCGCGTCCCGCCCCGGCGTATCAGCACGTAGGTCCAGAGCCTTTCTCCGCAGCCTTTCGAAGCCAAAAGGATCGCCCCATGAAAGCCGCCGTCATCGTCTTCCCCGGCTCGAACTGCGACCGCGACATGGCCGTGGCTTTCCGCGCCGCCGGCGCCGAGGTCACCATGGTCTGGCACAAGGACGATCACCTGCCCGCCGGCACCGATATCGTCGGGATCCCCGGCGGGTTTTCCTTCGGCGACTATCTGCGCTGCGGGGCGATCGCGGCGCGCTCGCCGATCTCGCAATCGGTCATCGCGCATGCCGGGCGCGGCGGTTACGTGCTCGGCGTGTGCAACGGCTTCCAGGTGCTGACCGAAACCGGTCTGCTGCCCGGGGCGCTGATGCGCAATGCCAACCTCAAGTTCATCTGCAAGCCGGTGGCGCTGACCGTGGCGACCGCCGACAGCGCCTTCACCGCGGGCTACGCCAAGGGGCAGACGATCACCATCCCGGTCGCCCACCACGACGGCAATTACCAGATCGACGCGGCGACGCTCGCGGGGCTCGAGGCGGAGGACCGGATCGCCTTTACCTACGGCGACAATCCCAACGGCTCGACGGCGGATATCGCAGGCGTGCTCTCGGCCAACCGGCGGGTGCTCGGGATGATGCCGCACCCCGAGCGGGCGGCCGATCCGGCGCATGGCGGCACCGACGGGGTGGCAATGTTCCGCTCGCTGGCGGGGGCGCTGGTCACCGCCTGATTGTGGCGAAGACCCGCGCGCGCGTATAGTGGCGGGCATGTCACGCAAGGCCAACCCTGCCAAGGCCAACGGCTCCAAGACCAACGGGTCCAAGGCCGGCCCGACCCGGAAGCGCCCGGGACCCACGCCCGCCGCCCAGCGCATGTCGCTCCGGGCGCGGATCGTGCTGGTCGTGCTGATCACGCTGGCGGTGGCCGTGGTCTGGGTCTCGAACGATTGGCTTACAACGCGTTACACCGAAACGACGCGCTCGCGCGCGGAACTCAGGATGGCGCTCTACTCGGGCAACCTGGAAGTCGGAACTGCAGCGTAACTCGGTGGTGCTGCTGCCGTCGCGCGACCCGACGCTGATAGCTTCGCGAGCCGCGATTTACGTGGCCTCGTCGCAGCGGCTGATCTCCTACCGCGAGGAGATCGGCGCCGCCTCGCCCGAACTGCTCGACGCGGACGGGCGGGTGGTGGCGGCGACCCAGCGGAGCTGCTCGGCTCGAACCGTCGCGCCCAGCAATACTTCGTGAACGCCTGCTCGGATGACACGGTGTTCACCTCGTCGCAATCGGCAAGCGGCGGCTACGGCTTCACCTATGCGCGCAAGATCGCGTTGCAGGGCAATCTGCTCGGCGTGATCGTGGTCGAGGTCACCCGACAAGTTCGAGAGCAGCTGGGCCGAGATCCAGGACGCGGTGATGGTGACCGACAGCGAGGGCCAGGTGATCCTCGCCACCGAGTCGCGCTGGCGCGGACGGTCCGAGGCGGAAGCGCTGGCGCTGATCTCGCCGGCCAACGCGATCGAACGGGCGAACTGGTCGACCGCCAACTGACCACGCTGCCGGCCGAAGCGCTGTTCAATGGCGACGACGTGCTGCGCCAGGACGTGAAGATCGACTTCCAGGGCTGGCGAATGACCACCTTCACCACCTATTCCTCGGTGCGCGAACGGGTGAACGGGGTGCTGGCGCTGGAGATCATGGGTTTCGCCATCCTGCTGGCGGCGACCTTCTACGTGATCTCGCGCCGGGCGACGTCGCGGTCGCTCACCTTCCAGCTCGAATCGGCCGAGCTGCGCACGCTCAACGAGGCGCTCCGGCGCGAGGTGTCGGAACGACAGAAGGCCGAAGCCCACCTGCAGGTCGCCGAACAGACGCTGGCGCAGTCCTCGAAGCTCGCGGCGCTGGGCGAGATGTCGGCCGCGGTCAGCCATGACTCAACC
This sequence comes from Paracoccaceae bacterium, assembly GCA_041397205.1. Classification (GTDB taxonomy): domain Bacteria; phylum Pseudomonadota; class Alphaproteobacteria; order Rhodobacterales; family Rhodobacteraceae; genus Sinisalibacter. The sequence goes on along the minus strand of JAWKXC010000010.1, from coordinate 132,761 downwards.
AGCCGCTCGCGGCGATGAAGACCTATCTCGCCGGCGCCAAGCTGCTGTTGCAGCGCAAGCGGGCCGAGGAGGCGCTGAGTTTCGTTCCAGCGGATCGACGACCTGATCGAGCGGATGGGGGCGATCACCTGCCAGCTCAAATCCTATGCCCGCAAGGGCGGCGAGGCCTTCGAAGAGCCTGACGTGCGCAACTCGATCTCGGCCGCGCTGAGCATGATGGAACCGCAGCTCAAGCGCCGCCAGGTGCGGATCACCTGCAACATGCCGCGCGAGGCGGTAATGGTGCTGGGCGACCGGGTGCGGCTCGAACAGGTGCTGATCAACCTCCTGCGCAACGCGATCGACGCGACCAAGTGCGGCGGACGCGCCGCAGGTCGACATCCTGCTCACGGCCGATAACGATTCCGCGCGGATCACGGTGCGCGACACCCGGCCCGGGTGTTGCGGATCTCGGACAAGCCGTTCGAACCCTTCTACACCACCAAGGCTCCGGGCGACGGTGTCGGTCTCGGGCTCGCAATCTCTTCGGGCATCGTGGTCCGACCTCGGCGGCTGCCCCACGGCGCGCAACTGGTCCGAGGGCGGCGCGGTCTTCGAGGTGGAACTGCCGGTGCTTCGGCGCCGGCGCCAACAAGAAGATGTCGAAGGATGAAGCCGCTGAATGAGGTGCGAACATCCGACCGGGCGGGATAGGTCCGGGAGTTTTGGCCCGAAAGGGGGCCGGAGGGTACCAATATATGGCCCAGGCAATGAAAATCGCGATCGTCGATGACGAACAGGGACATGCGCCAGTCCATCTCCAATGGCTGGCCCTCTCGGGGTTCGCTGATACTGACCTTCCCCTCTGCGGAGGACGCACTCAAAACCGTCGGCACCGACTACCCCGGTGTGGTGGTCTCCGACATCCGGATGCCTGGCATGGACGGGATGCAGTTTCTCAAGAAGTTGATGAGCCTCGATTCGGCGCTGCCGGTGATCATGATCACCGGCCATGGCGACGTGCCGATGGCGGTCGAAGCCATGCGCGTCGGCGCCTGGGATTTCCTCGAAAAGCCGTTCAACCCCGACCGGATGACCGAGCTTGCCAAGAAGGCGACGCAGCACCGGCGGATGACGCTCGAGCCCGCGCGCTGCGCCGCGAGCTCGGCGACGGCTCGACGATCATGAAGAAGCTGATCGGCGCCTCGCCGGTGATGGAACGGCTGCGCGAGGATATCCTCGACATCGGCCAGGCCGACGGCCATGTGCTGATCGACGGCGAGACCGGCACCGGCAAGACCCTGGTCGCGCATGCACTGCACGCGGTCGGGGCCAAGACGGGCCGCAAGTTTGTGGTCGTGCCGCTCGCCGGCCAGGACGAGGACGGTTCTCGGCACCGCATGCTCGGGCCGATGGACGACTTCGGCGCGCGCAGCCGCTGGTCGAACAGGCGCGCGGCGGCACGCTGGTGCTCGAAGACATCGAATCGCTGCCCCAGGGCTGCGACGGCGCGGCTGCTCGCCTGATCAACGACCAGGGCACGCCGCCCGAAACCCGGGTGGTCGCGGTGTGCAACATGCAGACGAGCCGGCAAGGTCTGCGAGGATGCGCCGAGGTCCTCGATCTGTACTGGCTTCGGCTCGCGCAGATGAAGACTACCCTGCCGCCCCCAGGCTCGCGCGCAAGACCTGATGCTGTTCACCGGGTTTGCCGACCAGTTCGCCGAGGAATACGGTTGCGCGCACCGACGGTGTCGGCGCAGGAGGCGGCGCAACTGCTGCAGGCGCCCTGGCCCGGCAATATCCGCCAGCTCATCAACATCGCCGAACGCGCGGTGCTGCAGTCGCGGCGCGGCTCCGGCACGATCTCGTCGCTGCTCATGAACGACCACGAGGACGTGACGCCGCAGACCATGACCACCGAGGGCAAGCCGCTCAAGGAATACGTCGAGGCTGAGCGGATGCTGATCGACAACACGATGCGCCGGCACAAGGGCTCGATCGTGGGGGTGATGGATGAGCTTTGCCTGCCGCGCCGGACGCTGAACGAGAAGATGGCGAAGTACGGGCTGCAACGGTCGGACTACCTCTGAGGCGGGGCGCCCGAGCGGCGGCGCCGCGCGGTTGGCGCGGTCCCGGTCAGTTGGCCGCCGCTGGCGCGCGCCGACCTGGCTGGCCGCGCCTAAGCGCGACCGCGCCTGCGGCGGGCAGGCGGGGGCCATGCCCCCGCACCCCGGAGTATTTGACCCAAGAAAAAGGCTCAAGAAAACGGGCTGGGACCGGCGCAGCGATTGCGGACGCATTGCTGCGTCCGACGCCGCGGTATAGGGCTGGGGCCAACGCGTCCCTGCACTTGAGGAGTCTGCCATGCCCGCCCCCGTCAACCGCCTGAAAGCCGCGCTCGCGACCGGCGATCCCCAGATCGGCATCTGGCTCAACGCCGCTTCGCCGATGTCCGCGCAGATCGCGGGGGCGACCGGGTTCGATTGGTGCCTGATCGACGGCGAGCATGGGCCGTGGTCGCCCGAGGTGATCACGTCGCAGCTCGCCGCGCTGGAGCTCGGCGGGACCAATGCCGTGGTGCGGGTGCCGGTGGGCGAGGACTGGATCATCAAGCAGGCGCTCGATCTCGGCGCCCAGACCCTGCTGGTGCCGATGGTCGACACCGGCGAACAGGCGGCCCAGGTCGTGCGGGCCACCCGCTACGCACCCGAGGGCAAGCGGGGCCTCGGCGCGGCCGTCGCGCGGGTCTCGGGCTGGGGCCAGATCGCGGATTACGCCACCAGTGCCAATGCCGAGATCGGGGTGATCGTCCAGGCCGAGACGCGGGCGGCGATCGAAAATCTCGACGACATCCTGGCGGTCGAGGGGGTCGACTGCGTGTTCATCGGGCCGGCGGACCTGTCGGCGGACATGGGCTATCTCGGCAATCCCGGCGCCGAGGAGGTGCAGGCGGTGATCGCCGACGCGGGCCGGCGGATCCGGGCGGCGGGCAAGGCCGCGGGGATCCTGCATTACGACAGCACGGATTATCCGCGCTATCTCGACCTCGGGTTCAACTTCCTCGGCATCGGCGCCGATGTCTCACTGATGCGGACGAGTTTCGCCGCGACGCTTGCCATCGCGCGGGCGGCGGTCAAGGGGTAGCGCGAGGCCGGACGGGGCGTTTCAGGCCGCCCCGGTCAGCGTGCTGCATCGTCCCGGCGGGCCAGCCGGCCGGCGCGGCCGCCGCGGCGTTTGGCGAGCAGCGGGGCGCGGGCCGGCAGGCTGTCCATGATCGCCCGGCGTTCGGCATTGTCGAGCCGTGCCCAGGCGGCGATCTCGTCGCGGTTGCGCAGGCATCCGATGCAGAGCCCGGTCTCGGGCTGGATCACGCAGACGTTCACGCACGGCGAGAGCGGTGCTTCTGTCGGGGCGCCGGTCACAGCAGCCGCATCCGGTCGAGCGCGCCCTGCAGGATATAGCCGGCGGCGACGTGGTCGATCACCTGGGCCCGGCGCGCCCGCGAGGCATCGGCCTCGATCAGCGCCCGCTCGGCGGCGACGGTGGAGAGCCGTTCGTCCCAGAAGGTGATCGGCAGCCCCAGCGCGCGGTCGAGGTTGCGGGCAAAGGCCCGGGTCGACTGGCAGCGCGGCCCCTCGGTGCCGTCCATGTTGCGCGGCAGGCCGAGCACCAGCCCGCCGATGCCGCGCTTGGCGACGATGGCGGCGAGGGCTTCGGCATCCTGGGTGAACTTCCGGCGCCGGATCGTTTCCAGCGGCGTCGCCACCTGGCGGCGGGTGTCGGAGACGGCGACGCCGATGGTCTTGTCGCCATAGTCGAGCCCGGCGAGCGCGGTGCCGGGCGCGAGACCGCGGGCGAAATCGGCGACGTCCTCGTGGATCACTCGGCCACTCCCAGCGCTTCGGCCACGGGGCGCACCCGGGCGAGGCCCTCGGAATCATCGGCGAAGAAACTCTGGGCGGCCGCCCAGATCTCCTGTGCCCGCTCGGTGTCGCCGAGCTGGCCCAGCGAGTTGAGCAGCATGACCCATTTCTCGGGCGGGCCGCCGTCGGTGGTGAGCTCGTCCGCCAGCCGCGCGACCATCCCGTCGATCATCGCGGTCCGGTCTTCGTCCGACATCTCGGCGGCGGCGGCAATGTCGTCGGCATCGGGGCCCGGCAGGGCCTCGGCGGGGACCGCGGGGGCAGGAGGCGCGGTGAAGCCGAGCGGGTCGGTGAGCCCGGCCTCCGCTGCGGCGGCGTCGATCAGGGCCACCGCGTCCGGGTAGGCGGCGAAGGCGCTCTGGGCCTCGCCCCAGATCACCCGGGCGCGCTCGGTGTCGCCGTCGGCGGCGAGGGCGGCGATCAGCGCGGCCCAATCCACCGGCGCGCCGCCCTGGGAGGCGAGGCGCTGCATCATCTCGTCCACCGTTTCGACGGTGGCGTCGGTGAGGTCGCTGTCGGCCGTGGGCGCGGGTTCGGCCCCGGGGGTGAAGGCGACGGGGCTGTCGAGACCGGCGCTCTCGGCCGCCTGGTCGATCAGCGCCAGCGCGTCGGGCGCCTCGGCATAGACCGATTGCGCCTCGCCCCAGATCATCCGGGCGCGCTCGCTGTCGCCGATGATCCCCAGCGCGCCGATCAGCTGGGCCCATTCCTGCGGCGTGCCGCCCTCGGTCGCGAGCCGGTCCATCAGCCGGTCGACCATGCCGCGGATCATCTCGGCGCGCTCCTCCGGGCTCATGTCGGCGGCGGCGGCGATGTCGTCCTGGCTCGGCCCGGCGGTCGCTCCGGCCATCGGACCCGCGCCAGCCATCGCCGGCGGGGTGTAGTCGACGCCGGCCATGGCGGCGAGCTGGCCGATCTGGCTGCGGATCGGCTCGACCCAGGGCGCGTCGGGGCGCGCGCCTTCGAGGAGGTCGCGCCAGATCGGGAAGGCGAGGTCGGGCCGGTCGTTCTGGCCGTACATGAGCCCGAGGTAGTAGAGCGCGATGCCGTCGTCGGGCGCGAGGTCCAGCGCCTTGCGCACGGCGGCCTCGGCTTCGGGCGAGACCCGGCCATTGGCCGAGAGCACCATGAGATCGGCGTATTGGGTGTAGTCGTCCACGGCCGCTGCGTCGCCTTTGAGCGCGACGACGCGGGCCATGGCGCGCTGGGCGGCGCGGAAGTTGCCGAGGGCGGCCTCGTGCTGGGCGAGCAGCTGCTGGCCTTCGAGGTCGTCGGGTCGGCCTTCGACCGCGGCGCGCAGCTTGTCGACCATCTCGATGTACTCGGCGGGGGCGTTCGGGGGCGGTCCGGCCCAGCCCGGCAGGCCCGCCTCGATCGCCTCCTGCGAGGCGGCGCTCGGCGCGGGCGGTCTCGGCCAGGCTCGATCCGGGTGGCGAGCGGCAGGTCGGGTGCCGGGTGCCCCGGCGACGCTGAGAGCCCGAGGCCGCCGGCGAGGATCAACACGGCGGACAGCGCGACGACGGTCCATGTGAGGCCCGCGGCGCGGTGCCGGGGCCCTCGGCGCTCTGCGCCCGGCGGTCGGCATCGAGCAGGCGGCGCGAGGTCTCGACCCGGGCGCGCTCGGCTTCGGTCTCGCTGAGCACGCCGCGGGCGACGTCGCGGTCGAGCTCGACCAGCTGGTCGCGGTAGACCTGGACGTCATAGGCGGCGGTGCCCATGTCCTCCTGCCCGCCGACGATCAGGGCGCGGCCAAGGATGGCGACGGTGGCGACCGCGACGGCGGTGGCGATGATCCAGAAGCCCAGCATGGGTTCTCCTCAGCAAGTGTCCCCCCCGTCTAGTCGAAGGAGCCCTCGGGCAAAACCCCCCGGAATGCCGCGGGGGGCGCGGGGCGCGGAAAGTTGATCGCGGGCGGGGCGGGAAAGTTTCGGGCGGTCAGGCCCCCTCGAACTCGCACAGCACGTGGACATCCATGCCGAGGTCTTCCAGCACGGCGCGCCCGCCCAGCTCGGGCAGGTCGACGATGAAGGCGCAGCCGACGATCTCGCCGCCGAGCCGTTCGATCAGCTTGATCCCGGCCGCGGCGGTGCCGCCGGTGGCGAGCAGGTCGTCGACCACCAGCACCTTTTCGCCGGGCGCGATGGCGTCGTCGTGGATCTCCATCACCGCCTCGCCGTATTCGAGCTGGTAGGCCTCGCTGAGGGTGGCGCCCGGCAGCTTGCCCTTCTTGCGGATCGGCACGAAGCCGAGGGAGAGCTGGTGCGCGATGGCGCCGCCGATGATGAAGCCGCGGGCTTCGAGCCCGACGACCTTGTCGATCCGCTCGCCGGCATAGGGATGCAGGAGCTGGTCGATCGTCATCCGGAAGCCGCGCGGATCGGCGAAGAGGGTGGTCACGTCGCGGAACATGATCCCCTCGTGCGGGAAGTCGACGATGGTGCGGATGTAGTCCTTCACGTTGGCGGATTTCATGGGCTTCCTCACTTGGTGTTGGAGATCATGGATGTGACGACAAGGTACAGCGGCGTGTCGGGCGGCGCGGTGCGGCACTCCGCCACCGTCCGGTCCCAGATCCCGCTGCCGCCGACCTCTTCGACGATGTCGACGAACCGGGTCTCGCGGGAGAAGGTGGCGGCGGACCACCAGCCGAGCACCCAGCCGGCGGTCTGTCCGACCAGTACCGTGTCGCCGCCGTCAACGCCCGCGAGCACCTCGGCGCAGCTCCAGCGGCCGGCGCCCATCACGAAGCCGTCGGCACGGGTGGCGGGCGCCGCGAGGGCGAGGCAGGCGAAGGCGAGGAGAGGGCGGGTCAGGGTCATGCGGGGCATCGGCTGTCTCCGGTCATCGCGGCGGCGCGGCGTAGAGCCGGCGCAGCGCGACCAGATCCTGCGGGCCCAGCCGGGTGGCGGCGGTGCTGCCATGGGCGAGAACGGAGAGCCCGTCATAGGCGGGGGCGTCGATCTCGGTGGCGAGCCCCATCGCCCGGGTGAGCGCGGTCAGGATCGCCGCTTCGAAGCTCGTCGTTTCGAGCCCGGTGGTGACCACGATGGCGGCGGCAAGGATCCGGGTCTGCTCGGGGTCGACCGCGATCAGGGTGGCGACCTCGTCAATGGCGACGCCGTCGACCCAGCCGAGCCCGGTGCCGTCGATCACGGTGTCCGGGGCGAGGTCGAGGAAGTATACCACGATCTCGGCGCGGTCGTGGTTTGGCACCCGAGAGAGCCGGAACCGGGCGCCGGCGGCGTTGAGCTCGCCGATCGCCCGGGTCAGCGCCGCCTCGGCGCGCGGGCGCTGGCGACCGACATAGACGGGGTCGATCCGCCGGAGCGCGACCCGGATCGCGCCGTCGGTTTCCCAGCGCAAAGCCGGCCGGGCGCAGGCGCCGCCCGGGGGCGCGGCGCAGCTCACCAGCCGGTAGAAATCCTCGTCGGTGAGCTTACCGGAGGCGGCGACAACGTCGGCCCCGGGGGCCGCGGTTGCCGGAAAGGCACATGCGATGGCGAGTGTGAAGAGAGCGGCAATTGTCTTGGCCCTGACCCGCGCGCGGGCGGGTCCGGAGCTCACAACACCCGCCCGGCGACCGCGTCGAGCTTGGCCACCAGCGCGGGGTCGCGGCGGTCCGGCGCCGTCATCACCGCGTAGGTCAGCGCCGTGTCACAGCCGTGGCGGCAGGTGTCGTGCTCGGCGCCGAGCGCTTTCGGCAGGTTGGCGATGAGCTTGCGGGCGGCGGCGGAATTGGCGCCGAGGGTCTCCAGCACCTGTGTCACATCCACCTCGCCGTGGTCGGGGTGCCAGCAATCGTAATCGGTGACCATCGCGACCGAGGCGTAGCAGATCTCGGCCTCGCGGGCGAGTTTCGCCTCGGGCATGTTGGTCATGCCGATCACGTCGGCGCCCCATTGCTCGCGGTAGAGCTTCGATTCGGCCAAGGTCGAAAACTGCGGGCCCTCCATCGCCAGGTAGGTGCCGCCCATATGCACGGTCACGCCCTCGGCGGCGCCGAAACAGGCCTTGGACAGGGTCGGGCAGGTCGGGTGGGCGAGGCTCACATGGGCGACGCAGCCGGTACCGAAGAAGCTCTTGTCGCGGTTCACGGTGCGGTCGATGAACTGGTCGACGATGACGAAATCGCCCGGCGCCATGTCTTCGCGGAACGAGCCGGTGGCCGAGACCGAGACGATGTCGGTCACCCCCAGCCGCTTCATCGCGTCGATATTGGCGCGGTAGGGTACGGTGGTGGGCGTGTGGACGTGGCCGCGGCCGTGGCGGGGCAGGAAGACCATCTTCACCCCGTCGAGCGTGCCGGTGAAAAGCTGGTCCGAGGGCTTGCCCCAGGGGGTGTCGACGCTGACCCATTCGGCCCCTTCGAGCCCCTCGATCTGGTAGAGCCCCGAGCCGCCGATGATGCCGATCACGCGTTCCATGTGCCGCTCCCTGTCGCTGCGCCGCCTGTTGCCCAAGGGGTTGCAAATGCGCACCGGGAAATCAACTCGAAACGGTGCCGCCGGGGGGTACGGAACGCCGCAATCGCGCCCGGAAAGGGCCGAATTCGGCGGCTATGCTGCGGTCATGTGGTTTTTCCGTTCGATCGAGCTGCTGCCCCGGCCGAGCTTCATCGGGCTCGCACCGACGGTGGCGATGCTCGCCGTCTGGGGCCTGTTCGAGGGGACGTCGCCGCGGCTGTTCGGCCTTGAACTCCAGCCGCTCTGGCTCGCGCTCGCCGCCTCCTTCGCACTGACCTACGCCGGGCGGTTGCCGGCGCTGCTCGCGCGCGGCGACCTCACCCGGGTCGCGCGCGCGGCGCTCTGGTGGTCCGTCGGCGGCACCGTGCTGGCGATCGGTGCGGGTGTGTTCCTGCGCGATCCCTGGCTGTTGCAGCTCGGCTGGATCGCGGGCTGGCTCGGCTATACCGGCCTGTTCCTGGCCCTGCTCGCCACCTCCGGGCCCGACGACTTCGCGCTTATGCCGTATCGCTGGGCCTCGGACCATCCGTTCGCGCGGGAGGCGATGTGGATCGTCGCCGTCCGGCTCGCCGCGGTGGCGCTGCTGGCCGCGCTGGTGGCGGTCCACGGCACGCTCACCGAATGGGTGGTCACGATCAGCCTCGGCCGGCTCGGGCTGTTCTACCTGTTCGAATGGATCACCATCCTGTTCGCGGTCACCTGGCGGGGCGGCGACAGCTGAGCCTCCGTTCGCGGCGGGGCGCCCGGATGCGGCGGTTTGCTTGAGTATTTTTGCCAAGAAATAGGGGGACCGCGGGCGCGACCCCTGCGTGGTCCGGCGGTAACAAGGTGCGAGAGACTGACCTTTTTTCCCGGCAGGCGGTGGTCATTCAGGTCCGGGCGGTGTAGGGCGCGGGGCGTATCTGACAATCCCGACATGAGGTGACCCGTGGCCCGAGCCCTTCTGGCGCGCTATGCCGACCGTATTCGACCCGATTTCCGCCTCGCTCCGGATGAACACCTGAGCCCCGCGCGCCTGCGGATCGAGCTTCTGTCCGGCCTGACCGTGGCGCTGGCGCTGGTGCCCGAGGCGGTGGCCTTCGCCTTCGTCGCCGGTGTGCATCCGCTGGTCGGGCTCTACGCCGCCTTCCTCGTCGGGCTGGTGACGGCGCTGATCGGCGGGCGGCCGGGGATGATCTCGGGCGCCACCGGAGCGCTCGCGGTGGTGATGGTCGCGCTGGTCGCCGAGCACGGGGTCGAATACCTCTTCGCCACGGTCGTGCTGATGGGCGTGCTGCAGGTCACGGTCGGCGCCCTGCACTGGGGCAAGTTCATCCGGCTGGTCCCGCACCCGGTGATGCTGGGCTTCGTCAACGGGCTGGCGATCGTGATCTTCCTCGCCCAACTCGGCCAGTTCAAGGTCCCGGGCACGGGCGCGGCGACGGGGCATGGCGCGGGGGGCGGCGAATGGCTCTCGGGCGCGCCGCTCTATACCATGCTGGCGCTGGTGGCGCTGACGATGGCGGTGATCTGGGTGATGCCGAAGCTCACGCGGGTGGTGCCGGCGCCGCTTGCCGGCATCGCCGTGGTCGCCGCGGTGGTGATCGGCTTCGGCATCGACGTGCCGCGGGTCGGCGACATGGCCTCGATCGAGGGCGGTCTGCCTGCCTTCCACCTGCCGGCGGTGCCGCTGACCTTCGAGACGCTGGCGATCATCGCGCCCTACGCGGTGATCCTCGCCGCCATCGGGTTGATCGAGAGCCTGCTCACGCTCAACCTCGTGGGCGAGATGACGAACAAGCGCGGCGGGGCGAGCCAGGAATGCGTCGCCCAGGGGGCCGCCAATGTGCTCACCGGGTTTTTCGGCGGCATGGGCGGCTGCGCGATGATCGGTCAGTCGATGATCAACGTGAAATCGGGTGGGCGCACCCGGATCGCCGGGATCGCCGCGGCGCTGTTCCTGTTGTCCTTCATCCTGTTCGCCTCGCCCCTGATCGAGCAGATCCCGCTCGCGGCGCTGGTCGGCGTGATGTTCATGGTGGTGATCGGCACCTTCGCCTGGAACTCGGTGCGGATCCTGTTCCGGGTGCCGAAGATGGACGCTTTCGTGATCGTGCTGGTCACCGCGGTGACGGTGGCGGAAGACCTCGCCACCGCGGTGGTCGTGGGCGTCATCGTCTCGGCGCTGGCCTATGCCTGGCAGAATGCGCGCCGGATCCATGCCGACATCTACACCACCGCCGACGGGCAGAAGATCTACCGGGTGCAGGGGCCGTTGTTCTTCGGTTCCTCGGATGGGTTCGTCGAAATGTTCGACGTCGCGGGCGACCCGGCCTCGGTGGTGGTCGACTTCGCCGACAGCCGGGTGGTCGACCAGTCGGCGCTGCAGGCGATCGAGGCGGTGGCGGCGAAATACGACGGCCTCGGCAAGAGCCTACAGCTCCGCCACCTGTCGCGCGACTGCCATGCGCTGCTGACGAAGGCGGGGCACCTGATGGTCGATTCCGACGATGATCCGGATTACGAGATCGCCACCGACTATTCGGTGCGGACCGGGATCCTCGGCAGCCACTGAGCGGGGCCAAAGGTTATGCGTCCGGTCCGGTCCCCGGGTTGCCGGCGGCGCGGCGGCGCTTCACCCGGTCGGGCTCACTCCCCCGGGCGCGGCAGTTCGACGTAATCGCGCACGATGACGTAGTCGCGGTAGCCGAGACGGCCGACGAGGCCGAAGCGGGCGGGGTCGAGCTTGCCCTCGACGAGGCAATCGTCGCGGATGTGGACGCCGACCACGATGCCGAAGACCACGTAATTGTCCTCGCCCCGGGCCTTGACGATCTGGGTGAGCTTGCACTCGAGCGCCGCCGGCGCGAGGGCGACGCGGGAACAGGCGATCTCCTTGCAGCCGGCCTTGGTGACTTCGGCGGCGGCAAACTCGTCGACGCCGGCGGGGAAGCTGGCCGAGGAGGCGTTCATCGCCGCCATGCCCTCTTCCTCGACGACGTTGACGCAGAACACGCCGGTCTGCTCGATGTTGCCGAGCGTGTCCTTGCCGCGGAGCCGGTCGGCCTTGGAGCCGGTGGTCGAGAACATCACCTGCGGCGGATCGTAGGCGACGCCGTTGAAGAAGGAATAGGGCGCGAGATTGTCCTGGCCGCCGCGGGCGCGGGTCGAGACCCAGGCGATCGGCCGCGGCGCGACGATGGCGTTGAACGGGTTGTGCGGCAGGCCGTGGCCGTCCTCGGGGCGGTAGAACATGTCGAACGGTTCCTCGCTTGGGTTTGCCCTGCTGTTTCCCCCATGCTACGGGCGAAGCCAACAGCAATTTCGGTCAGACTATCGGGAGGGCCGACTGGAATCCATGTTTCGAGTGCAGGATGAACAGCCCGAGGATTGGTGGGAGGTCGAGGCGCTCTACGATCTGTGCTTCGCGCCGGGTCGCGAGGCGCTGTCGTCCTACCGGCTGCGCGACGGCATCGAGCCGGTTGCCGGGTTGTCGCTGACCGCGCGCGACCCGCAGAATATCCTCGCCGGGGCGATCCGCCACTGGCCGGTGCGGGTCGGCGGGCAGCCGGCGCTGTTGCTGGGCCCGGTGGCGGTGCACCCGACGCACCAGGGCGAGGGTCTCGGGGCGGTGCTGATCCAGGACAGCCTTGCGCGGCGCGGCGCTGGGCTGGAAACGGGTGATGCTGGTGGGCGACCGCCCGTATTCGCCCGATTCGGCTTCGAGGTGCTCGCGGGCGTGGAGATGCCGCCGCCGACCAACCCCGACCGGGTGCTCGGGCTGGAGTCGAACCCGGCGCCTGGGGGGCGTCGAGGGCGCGGTGGAACGCTGGGGGACGGCGGCGTCGGGGCGGATGGCGCGGAGACCGGGCCGGCGGTCACAGGGGCCGCGGCCGCGCGGTCCGGGTCCTGAGCGGACGAGGGCAGGGGGCGGTCGGAGGCGCAAAGGCGGGCGGCCGTCGGGCGCACCGGATGGACGGTTCAACGGCCAGGATGGCGCGAAGTGGCACGCGGCGCGCGCCGTTTGATCATGCGGAATTGATGTTCGCGGAGAGGCGCTTAGCCGACGGGAGGTACCGGATTAGCGCGGGCGGGCCGGGCTGACGCGGGAGGCGCTGCGGGCGTGCACCGGGTGGGCGTGGACCGGGAGGCCGCCGCGACGCCGCGGGCGCGGCAGGGTCGGCGCGAAGGCGAAGGCGACGGCGGAGACCACGACGCCGAGGGCGCCGGCGAAGGAATAGGCGAGCAGGGCAAGCAGGATGCCGGCACCGGTCTGCAACACGAACCAGGCCCCGACGGTACCGGTGACGAAACCGATCAGGACGAAATAGAGAATCATGTTCGTCTCCCTTGTTGGTGCCGCCATCGTTGGCCGGATTGGGTTAATGGCTGTTTAATCCATCTCGACCCAAAACGCGCGCGGAAAGAAAATCGTGCAACACATTTGCGGATTTTCGCCCAGTGCATCAAGCATTAATGTTCGGTTTGTACAAAAACTCCACGACATATGGTCGCACGGTCTGGGCGCCGGCGGCCCGGGAATCGTCGATTACCCGCCTGAGGGCGACGAGATCTACCCGCCTTATCAAGTGCTTGACCGGTCCGATCGAGGCCGGACGCATCGACAGAGAGCGCAAACCGAGGGCGGCGAAAACGACCGCCTCGATCGGCCGTCCGGCATCCTCGCCACAGAAGCTGACCGGTGTCCCGGTCTCCTGGCAGCGGCGCACGATCATCTCGATCATGTTGAGGAACGAGACGTTGAGCGTGTCGTAGCGGCGCCGGACGCGTTCGTTCTCGCGGTCGGCGGCATAGAAGAACTGCTTGAGATCATTGCCTCCGATCGAGATGAAATCCGCTTCGGAGAAGAAGAGCGAGGGCGCGAAGGCCATCGAGGGGTCTCCAGCATGGCGCCGACCTTGACCTGAACGGGCAGGACATGGCCGAGTCGCCGCTCGCGCTCGATCTCGCGGAACAGAAGCTCCCGCGCGTCGCGAAACTCCTGGTGCTGGGCGATGAAGGGGAACATCACCGACAGGTTGCGGCCCGCGGCGGCGCGGATCAGGGCCTGGAGCTGCATCCGCATCACGCCCGGCTTGTCGAGCCCGACCCGAATCGCCCGCCAGCCGAGCGCCGGGTTGGGCTCGTCCTGCGACTTCATGTAGGGCAGCACCTTGTCGGAGCCGATGTCGAGGGTGCGGAACACCACCTCCTTGTCGCCGGCGCGGTCGAGCACTTTCGAGTATTGCTCGGCCAGCTCGCCCCGGCGCGGCACCTTGGCCTGGGTCAGGAACTGCAGCTCGGTGCGGAACAGCCCGACCCCCTCGGCGCCGGAATTGTCGAGGCTCGGCAGATCGGCCATGAGACCCGCGTTCATCGTCAGCCGGATCCGGATCCCGTCGACGCTTTCCGCCGGCTTGTCGCGCAGCGAGACGTAGCGCTCCTGCTGGGCGGCCTCCATCGCCACCTTGTCGCGGAAACTGGAGATCACCGGTTCCTCGGGGCGCAGGTGGACGACGCCGTGTTCGCCGTCGACCAGGATCAGATCGCCGTTCAGCGCCTCCGAGGTGATCGGCCCGGCATGGACGATCAGCGGGATCGCCCAGGCCCGGGCGATGATCGCGGCATGGCTGGCGATCGAGCCTTCCTCGAGCACGATCCCCTTGAGCTTGCGGCGACCGTATTCCAGCAACTCGCCGGGGCCGATGCTGGAGGCGACCAGGATCGGGTTCTCCGGCATCTCGGCGCCGGTCTCCTTGCCCTGGCCGGTGAGAATCCGGAGCAGCCGGTTGGAAGATCGTCGAGGTCGTGCAGCCGTTCGCGCAGATAGGCGTCGGGAACTTTGCTCATCCGCTGGCGGGTCGAGGTCTGTTCCTTCTCGACCGCGGCTGCTGCCGACAGTCCGCGGGCGATGTCTTCTTCCATCCGCCGCCGCCAGCCGCGCGAATTGGCGAACATCCGGTAGGCTTCGAGCACCTGCATCTGGTCTTGTCGGCGCCGTCCGCCGTGGCCAGCAACTCGTCGACCGAGACCTGAAGGGTCGAGATCGCGGCGTCGAGTTTCTTGAGTTCCTCGTCCGGGTCGTCGCCGATCGGGTCGGTCACGACCACGCGGGGCTCGTGCAGCCAGACATGGCCCATGGCCGAGCCTTCCTGGCCGATGCCGCCCTTGAAGGTGACCGAGCGGCGGTGCAGGGGGCCAGCGCGGCGCCCTCGCCGATAAAGGCGCCGAGCTCGGTCATCTCCGCCAGCACCATGGCGACGACTTCCATGCCGTAGACCTCGTCGTCGGAATAGGCGCGCTTTTCCTTCGACTGGACGACGAGCACGCCCATGCTTTCGCCGAGCCGCTGGATCGGGATGCCGAGGAAGCTCGAATAGCGCTCCTCGCCGGTCTCGGGCATGTAGCGGAACCCGCGCTCGGCAGGGGCGTCGGGCGTGTTGATCGGGCGCTTGTCACGGGCGACCCGGCCGACCAGGCCCTCGCCCATCCGCATCCGGGTCTTGTGCACGGCTTCCGGGCGCAGGCCCTCGGTGGCGCAGAGTTCGAGGGTCTCGGCATCGCGGAACAGGTAGATCGAACAGACCTCGACCCCCATCGCGTCGGCGATGATGGTGGTCACCCGGTCGAGCCGTTCCTGGCCCTCCGAATCCTCCGCCAGCGCGGTGCGCAACCGACCGAGCAGCTTGCGGCTGTCGCTTTCTCCGCCGTGATCCAAATCTGTCCCTGTCGTTCTCGCGCCGCCGGGACCGTCCGGCCGTTCGGGGCAGGTTACTGTCCGGGTCGGGCTTTGCCAACACGCCTGCGCCGGGATTCCGGTTGACCTGTGGATAACGGCGCGGTTTCGCGCGTTGCCTGCCGCGGCCTGGCAGGTGCGTGCGGGAGGTTCCGGCGGGGAAAGCCGCTTCGAAGCGGCTTTTCAGGCGGTTGCGAAACCGCTTCGCCCGCGCCTCAGGCCTTTTCCAGCCTCAGCGTCGTGCAGCGCCTGGACGGCCAGTTCCATGTATTTGCGGTCGATCAGCACCGAGATCTTGATCTCCGAGGTGGTGATGACCTTGATGTTGATGCCTTCGCGCGCGAGCACGTCGAACATCTTGGCCGCGATCCCGGTGTGGCTGCGCAGCCGATGCCGACGATCGAGATCTTGGCGACGTTGGTGTCGGCGACGAGATCGTGGAAGTTGATGTGGCCGGCTTCCTTCGCTTCGGTCACCGCCTTTTCGGCGCGGGCGACCTGGCCCACGGGGCAGGAGAAGGTCATGTCCGTGCGGCCCTCTTCCGAGATGTTCTGCACGATCATGTCGACGTTGACGCCGGCGTCGGACAGGGCCCGAAGATCGCCGCGGCGATGCCGGGGCGGTCGGCGACCGAAATCAACGTCATCTTGGCTTCGTCGCGCGAATAGGCGACACCGGCAACCGCTTTGCTTTCCACGATTTCCTCCTCGTCGCAGACCAGCGTGCCTGCATTGGGGTCATATTCCTCGAAGCTCGACAGCACCCGCAGGCGCACCTTGTAGCGCATCGCCAGCTCGACCGAGCGGGTCTGCAGCACCTTGGCGCCGAGCGAGGCCATTTCGAGCATTTCCTCGAAGCTGATCTTTTCGAGCTTGCGCGCCTTCTCCTCGATCCGCGGGTCGGTGGTATAGACCCCGTCGACATCGGTGTAGATGTCGCAGCGCTCGGCCTCGAAGGCGGCGGCGAAGGCCACCGCGGTGGTGTCGGAACCGCCGCGCCCGAGGGTGGTGATCCGCCCGTCCGCGGCGATGCCCTGGAAACCCGCGACCACGGCCACCCGCATGCCCTCGGCGAACTTGGCGAGGATGTTGGCGGGCGGGATCGCCTCGATCGCGCAGCCGAATGCACGCCGGTGGTCTGGACCGGCACCTGCCAGCCCTGCCAGGAGCGCGCGGGGATGTCCATTTCCTGCAGCCGCAGCGCCATCAGGCCCGCGGTCACGTTCTCGCCCGAGCCTCACCACGGCGTCGTATTCGCGCGCATCGTAGAGCGGCGAGGTGTCCTCGACCCAGCCGACCAGTTCGTTGGTCTTGCCCGCCATCGCCGAGACGATGACGATCACGTCGTAGCCGTTGGCCACCTCGCGGGCCACGCGTTTGGAGGCCCGGGCGATCCGGTCGACGGTGGCGACGGAGGTGCCGCCGAATTTCATCACGAGATGGGCATGGGCAAGGCGTGGTCTCGGGGCTTCGGGTTGCGGCCTTCTAGGCCCGGTCTCGGGAAGGGCAAGGGGCGCGTCGGCCGTGGGCGGGCCGGTCATGCACAGAAAATTCCGGCCAGAACGGCTCGTGCCGCGCTGGCCGGGGAGGGAACGAAATGCCTGTATGAAAGCCTGTCCCGGATCGCTCCGGATTTGTGCACCATGGCGTCCATCAGCTGCCTATAGTTCATGTTTGCGCTACAATGCAGCGGGCGCATGGCGGGTTCTTGGAAAGAATGTGGCATTCACCCCGGGGATTGTCCTGGAGAACGGGACACAGGCGGGGCCGGCCCGGACCGCGCCGGATGGTCCGGTCTGCAGGAAGGTGGAGCGGGGAAGGTGTGAGCGCCGGGGTATTCGGGCCCGGCCCGCGCCCGGCGCCGGTCAGTTGACCTTGCGGGTGGGCAGGAAGGGCAGGGGCGCCACGGGCACGCCGTCCTCGATCAATGCGCGGGCGTCGGCGGGTTTGGCTTCGCCGTAGATCGGCCGTTGCGGGGTCTCGCCCGCATGCATCGCGCGGGCTTCGCTCACGAAGCCGAGGCCGACGTAATCCGCCTCCGCCTCGACCCTGGCCTTGAGGGCGGCGAGCGCGCGTTCCCGCTCGCTGGCGGCGGCGAGGGCAGTGGCGTGTTCCGGGCTTCTTCGGGCGCCCCGGCGGTCTGCGTCTCCGCGTTTCTCGCCGGGCGGACCTGCGGGGTCATCAGGCTCTTTTCGATCGCCACCGAACCGCATTCCGGGCAGGCGAGCCCGCCGGTTTTCGACAGCGTTTCGAAGGCGCCGCCATCGCGGAACCAGCTGTCGAATCGGTGCCCCTCGGGGCATTGCAGCGTGTAGCGGATCATGCCTGTGGTCCTCTTCCTCCGAGTATGGGGGCGCTTCCGGGTCCGTGCAATGGGCGCGAACGAAACGGGCGGTTTCCGGCAGCGCAGTGTCGTGTCGCGGCCGGGACGCTTGCACGGACCCCGGGCGCGGCGCCCGGCGGCCGTCCGGCCCTCCGATCAGCGCAGGGCGCGCGGGTTGAAATGCCGGATGATCTGGCGCAGGCTCCGGCTCGGCGACCAGGTTCGCGGCCTTCTTCGCCGAGTACCACCGCCGCTTGCGGTCGGCCCGTTCAGGCCAGTCGGTGAGGAGCCGCTTGACCCGGATCGGGAAGACGGCAACCACGATCGGCAGGTCGTCGGCATCGTCGAGCTGCTTGAGATAGCCGTAGAACCCGACCACCTGGTTGGACAGCTTGCCCTCGACGCCGGCCTCTTCCAAAGCCTCGGTCGCGGCGGCCTCGGCCGGGGTCGCGCCGTCCATCGGCCAGCCCTTGGGGATGATCCAGCGGCCGGTGTCGCGCGAAGTGATGAGCAGAACCTCGAGCTTGCCGTCGGCATAGCGCCAAGGCAGCGCGCCGAACTGGGTTCGCACGTCGCGCTTTCCGGATCCGGCAAGCCGGATCGGCCGTTGATTTGCGCCGAGGCTGGTCACGTCTGATCTGCGCCGAGTTTGGTCAATCCGGTCTTGCCCAGGGTCTGCTCACGACCGCCCGTTTGCCGGGGGCCGACGCGATCCTATCAGATCGCTGTTTGAAGTTGAGCTTCCATATAGCCGCAATGACGGGCTTTTTGAAGGGAAACCGCGTCGGAACCTGCGGCGGCGCCGCCGATGCTCAGACCCCGGGCACGCCGCCGGCGAGGATGCGGACAAACCAGTCGGTGTCGATATTTCCGCCCGAGAGCACCACCGCGACCTTGCGCCCGGCCATCCGGTCGCGCTCCGCATCAGCGCCGCGAGCAGGGCCGCGCCGGCGCCTTCGGCGGTGTTGTGGGTGGACTGGAAATAGAGCCGGACGGCGGCGGCGATCTCGTCGTCGCTCACCGCGACGATGCGGTCGGCGCCGGGGCCGTAGATGTCGAGCGCCGCCTGCACCGGACCCGCACCGCCATCCCGTCGGCGAAGGTGCGGGCCGAATTGGTCTCGACGAGGTGGCCGGCTTCGACCGAGAGCTTTGCCCCGGCGGCTTCGGTCGAGACGACGCCGACCACCTTGGTGTCGAGCCCGAGCGCGTCGCGGGCGGTGATGGTGCCGACGATGCCGGAGCCCGCGCCGATCGGCACGTAGATTGTGTCGAGGTCGGGATGGGCGGTGAGGAGCTCCCAGCCGTAAGTGGCGACCCCGCGGACGAGCTCGGGATGGAACGGCGGCACCGGGTAGTAGTCGCCCAGGGCGGCGACCCGCATCGCCTCTTCGCGGGCGGTGTCGAAATCGGTGCCGTGGGTGATGAGCTCGGCGCCGTAGGCGCGCATGGCGGCGTTCTTTTCGACCGAGTTGCCTTCGGGGACGTAGATCTTCGCTTCGAGCCCCGCCGCGGTGGCGGCGCGGGCCTGGGACTGGCCGTGGTTGCCCCGGGTGGCGGTGACGATGCCGCGGACCTCGGGATGGGTGCGCTTCAGCCAGTCGATGAAGGTGATGCCGCCGCGGACCTTGAAGGCGCCGGTGGGGGCGTGGTTCTCGTGCTTGACGATGACCTCGCAGCCCAGGCTCTGGCCGAGCAGCGGCCAGGCGATCTGCGGGGTCGGGTCCATCTGGTCATAGACGAGGGCGCGGGCGGCTTCGATCTCTTCGGCGGAGAACAGGGGCATGGGCGGGTCCGTGGGTCAGGTGTGCGCCTGCGGCGTGCTGGTTTGTCTGTTGGGGGTTCCACCCCCAAACCCCCGGAGTATTTGGACCAGGAAAAGGAGGACGGGCGCGGAGCGGGAGGCGGTGTGCGAGGTTTGTGCGAGCTCGCACACCATATCAACCCTTTGTTTTATATTACGTTATCGCTAACTTGTATTTCCCGTTTGTGGGGCGGGCGACCGCGGATGAGACTTGGCGTCGACCCGAAGCGAACGGGGGCCGCCCGGGCGGGGCCAAGCGGTTTCGAAACCGCTTGCAAGCCGCCTCGAAGCGGCTTCGCCCCCTAGCCTCGCTGGCCGGCGAACTGGGCCTCCCAGCCTTCGCGGGCCTCGTCGGTGATCTTGTCGAAGAGGTTGTCGGGCACCGTGAACGGGGTGCCGGGGGCGAGGGCGTCGAGGGCCCTGGCGAGATCGTCGGGCCAGGCGCCGTCGGTGCCCATG
Source organism: Paracoccaceae bacterium (assembly GCA_041397205.1). Classification (GTDB taxonomy): domain Bacteria; phylum Pseudomonadota; class Alphaproteobacteria; order Rhodobacterales; family Rhodobacteraceae; genus Sinisalibacter. The sequence goes on along the minus strand of JAWKXC010000010.1, from coordinate 113,095 downwards.
GCCTCCGCCATCTTCGCCGCCGCGTCGGGAATGAACGGGGCGGAGAGGCCGGCATAGACCGCGATGAGGTTGAGCGCGAAGCGGACGATGCCGGCGGCGGCGTCGGGGTCTTCCTTGAACACCGACCAGGGGGCCGCGGCCTGGAGATACTCGTTGCCGGCCGCCCAGATCGCCCGCAGGGCGGTGGCGGATTTGCGGACTTCCATCGCGTCCATCAGTGCTTCGTATTCGGCGACTTTCGCGGTCAGATCGGCGATCAGCGCCTGTTCCGCGGGGCCGAGCGCGCCGCCCGCGGGCACCGTCTCGCCGAATTTCGAGCGGCAGAACTTGGTGACGCGGGAGACGAAGTTGCCGAGCACGTCGGCGAGGTCCTTGTTGATCGAGGCCTGGAAGTTTTCCCAGGTGAATTCGCTGTCGGAGTTTTCCGGCGCATGGCTGAGCAGCCACCAGCGCCAGTAATCGGCGGGCAGGATGGCGAGGGCCTGGTCCATGAACACGCCGCGCCCCTGCGAGGTCGAGAACTGGCCGCCCTGGTAGGTGAGGTAGTTGAAGGACTTGATGTAGTCGACCAGCTTCCACGGCTCGCTGCCGTCGAAATTCGCGCCCATCAGGGTCGCCGGGAAGGAGAGCGTGTGGAAGGGGACGTTGTCCTTGCCCATGAACTCGACATAGGTGACGTCGCCTGCGCCCTTGTCCTCGCGCCACCAGCGTTCCCAGGCGGCGTCGCCGAGGCCGTTGGCCGCCGCCCATTCGGCGGTGGCGGAGATGTATTCGATCGGGGCGTCGAACCAGACGTAGAAGACCTTGCCCTCCATGCCCGGCCAGTCGGCGTCGCCCTTCTTCACCGGGATGCCCCAGTCGAGGTCGCGGGTGATGCCGCGGTCCTGGAGCCCGTCGCCGTCGTTGAGCCATTTCCTGGCGATCGAGGTGGTGAGCACCGGCCAGTCGGTCTTGCCGTCGATCCAGGCGTTGAGCTGCGCCCGCATCGCCGACTGCTTGAGGAACAGGTGCTTGGTCTCGCGCACTTCGAGGTCGGTCGAGCCGGAGATCGCCGAGCGCGGGTTGATGAGGTCGGTCGGGTCGAGCTGCTTGGTGCAGTTCTCGCACTGGTCGCCGCGGGCCTTGTCGTAGCCGCAGTTCGGGCAGGTGCCCTCGATGTAGCGGTCGGGCAGGAAGCGGCCGTCGGCGTTGGAATAGACCTGTTTCTCGGAGACTTCCTCGATCAGCCCCGCCTCGGCGAGGCGGCCGGCGAGGTGCTGGGTGAGGCGGTGGTTCTGCGGGCTCGACGAGCGGCCGAAATGGTCGAACGACAGCCGGAAGCCCGCCGCCAGCCCGGCCTGCACCTCGTGCATCCGCGTGCAGTAGGCGGCCACCGGTTCGCCGGTCTTGGCGGCGGCGAGCTCGGCGGGCGTGCCGTGTTCGTCGGTGGCGCAGATGAACATCACCTCGTGGCCGCGGGCGCGCTGGTAGCGGGCGTAGAGGTCGGCCGGGAGCTGCGAGCCCACCAGGTTGCCGAGGTGCTTGATGCCGTTGATGTAGGGCAGCGCGGAGGTGATGAGGATGCGGGCCATGGGATGTCCTTCGGGCTTGCGCACGGCTTTGGCGCAGGGACGGGGCATGGCCAGAGCGTCGCGACCGGTGGGGCGGCGGGCGCGGCGGCCGATCAGTCGACGAGCCTGAGCGACGGGGCGGGGCGGCAGGCGTCCTGCATCGGGCAGGCGGCGGGCAGGGGGACCGGTCCGCGGGCCCCGGCCGTCGAGGGCGGCGGTGAGCGTGCGGACGAAGCCGTGGAGGCTGTCGGCGAGCGCCGCCTCGCGGCCCGGCGCGATGCGCCCGGCGAGGAGCGGGGGCAGGGCGCCCGGCCCCGGGACCCGGCGGCGGCGACGAGGCGGAGGAGCCAGAGCCTCGTCGTCGGTGAGCCGGGCCGAATCGGGCGGGCGGATTGAGAGCGGCGGTGTGGCGGCGGCCTCGAGGCGCGCGAACAGGCCTTCGAAAGCGCCGATCACGCAGAGGCCCCGGGCGGTGCCGTACTGCGTCGCGGCGGCGAGGCGCAGGGTGCCGCGGTGCACGGCACCCCAGGACCACAGCCGCAGCAGCCGCATGGCCTGGGTCGCGACCGGGTCGAGCCTGGTCGAGGCGGGGGCGACGGGGGCGTCTGGCAGGGGTGGGCGCGGCGTCGGACGGGGCGTCGGACGGGGCCTTGGGCAGCGGGCCCGTGGGGGCGAGGTGCAGGGTCATTTCGTGAGGATCAGCTTGCCGGCGCGGGTGATCCTGAGCGTGTAGACCGTGCCGTCGAGGCGGATCCACGCCTGTGGTCCGCCGCCGGTGAGGTCGCGGGCCTCGTGCAGCGGGTGATCGGCGCGCGGGCCGGAGGGTGCGGGCGAGGGCAGCGCGGGCGGGGTGGACACGGGCGGGATCCTTCGAGGTCAGGTATCGGGGCGTGCGGGCGTGCGGGTCGGGTGCCGTGGCCGTGCGGAGCGCCGGGGTCGGGTCGGGCGCGGACGGGCGGGCGCACGGGGCGGGTCACGCGCGTGCGGCCCGGGGCGATCCGGGGCGCCGGCATGGGGACGCAGGCCGTCGCAGAAGGCGGTGTCGAGGTGGTCGAGGAGGGCGCGCAGGGGGCCGTCCTCGAGGAAGTAGACGCTGCACTTGCCGTCGCGTTCGAAGCGGACCAGGCCTTCGTGGCGCAACCGCGCGAGGTGGCTCGAGACCACGGGCTGCGAGGCGCCGAGCAGATCCTGCAGCTCGCGGACGGTCTTGCCGCCGCCGCGCAGGTGGTCGAGCAGTGCGAGCCGGCCGTGGTGGCCGAGGGCGCGCAGGAGCGCGGAGAGATCCGGCGCGTGGGGCGCGAGCCGCGGCGGGGCGGGAGGCGTCGGGCGGGTGTCGTCGCGTGCTGTGGCGGTCATCGGGGCCTTTCTCTCACGCGGGTGTCCTGGGGCGAGGCGGCTGGGCCGGTGGGCGGCCGGGTCTCGCGACGGGTCCGGTGACGGGGCGTTTCGGATTGGCTGGCGCGGCGGCTGGCTGGCGTGCCCTTTATCTGACCGTTTTTGTCGGCTTTTGCAAGACGGTTGCCCCGGTATCGGCTCCGGTGGGGGCGGGCGGAGGGCGGCCGCCGGGCGGGAGCAAGGATCTTGACTGATCCTTTCCAGGGATCCTTGGGAGCCCCCGGGAGGCGGTCAGCCCGGGACCGCCAGCGCGAAGCCGTCGCCCGCCGGGGCCACCTGCCACGTTCCCGGCGGATCGGAGCGGGCGCGCTCGCGGGCGAGGGTCCAGCCGGTCCGGTCGGGCCCGTGGGCGGGGGTCATCTTCCAGCGGCTCTCGGCCCCCGCCGCGCCGCCTTCGGGGGTCAGGATCAGCCCGAGCGGCGGGTGGCCGCTCGCCGCAGCACCCGCCTCGGCGGCGAGCTGCAGCCGCCGCATCGGGGTGAGCCCGGGCGGCCCCGGCAGATCGCCCACCACCAGCGGCACCGCGCCCGCGCGCAGGATCTCTTCCAGCGTCCACAGGATGTCGGTCGGGTGGCGGGCATGGACGAAGGTGATCCGGCCGGGGTTGACCCCGAGGTTGGCGAGCCCCGTGGGGTAGAGCCGGTCGGGCACCCAGGCCGGCGCGACCCAGAACAGCGGGCCCTCCATGGCGCGGGCCAGCAGCAACGCCAGCGTGTGGCGCGCGGGTCCGTGCGCCTCGTGCACCCGGGCGCGGGCGAGCGTGAGGGGCCCGAGGAGCGGCTGGCCGCGGTCGGGCCGGTGATGCGATCGGTCGAGCAGGGCGTGGGTCATGGGGCGAGGTTACATGTTCTTGTAATGTTCTTCACCTCCCGTTTTCGTGATCGAACCTCTCCGCAATCCGGCTATGGTCGGCACACACACAAACAAAACAAAAAAGACCATCCGGGAGGAAAACCACATGACCCTGACACGCCGCCTGTTCACCGCGGCCGCAACCGCCGCCCTTCTGGCCGCCCCCGCGCTCGCCCACGATTCCGGCGCCGAGCACGACATCCACAAGCTCGCCATCCAGGTCAGCGACAACGACCCCGGCACAATGACCAAGCTGCTGAACGTGACCGCCAACGCGGCCAAGGCATTCCAGGACGAAGGCATTCCCTACGAGATCGAAGTCGTCGCCTACAATGCCGGGCTGCACCTGTTCCGCAAGGACACGTCGCCCGAGCTCGAGCGCGTCTCGGGGTTCACCGCTTCGATCCCCGACGTGACGTTCTCGGCCTGCGGCAACACCCTCGAGGGAATGACCAAGAAGGAAGGCAAGACGCCGGAACTGATCGAGACCGCCCAGGTCGTCCCGGCCGGCGTCATCCGGCTGATGGAGCTGGCCGACCAGGGCTACACGGTGATCCGCCCCTAGTCGATGACGCACCCGGGTAGGGCTTGCGCCCGGGGCACCGCAGGCTAAGTCTGTCCCCCGACACGCGAACACGGGGGACAGACCCATGAAGATGAACAGACTTGCCGGCGGGGCGCTCGAAGTGAGCGAACTCTGCCTCGGCTCGATGACCTGGGGCACGCAGAACACCGAGGCCGAGGGCCACGCCCAGATCGACATGGCGCTCGATCACGGGATCAATTTCATCGACACCGCCGAGATGTACCCGGTGAACCCGGTTTCGAAGGAAACGGTGGGGCGGACCGAGGAGATCATCGGCAGCTGGTTTGCCAAAACCGGGCGGCGCGACGCGGTGGTGCTGGCGACCAAGGTCTCGGGCGACACCAAGATGGCACGGGGCGGCGAGGGCTTTTCCGGGGCGATCCTGCCCCGGACCATCGACGCCTCGCTCAGGCGGCTGCAGACCGAGGTGATCGACATCTACCAGTGCACTGGCCGATGCGCGGCTCCTACGCCTTCCGGCAGAACTGGCGCTACGACCCGTCGGGGCAGGACCGCCAGGCGACGCTCGACCATATGGCCGACGTGCTGGAGGCGGCGAAGGCGGCCGTGGCGGCGGGCAAGGTGCGCCATTTCGGGCTGTCGAACGAAAGCGCCTGGGGCACGGCGATGTGGTTCCAGGTGGCGCGCGAGATCGGCGCGCCGGAGATGGTCTCGATCCAGAACGAGTATTCGCTGCTCTGCCGGCTCTACGACACCGACCTCGCCGAGGTCTCGGCGAACGAGGACGTCAAGCTCATCGCCTATTCGCCGCTCGCCACCGGCATCCTCACCGGCAAGTACCACGGCGGGCTGACGGTGCCCCATGGCAGCCGGCTGTCGCTCAACCAGACCCTCGGCGGCCGGGTCACGGACCGGGCCTGGGCGGCGACGGCGGCCTATCTGGAGATCGCCGAGGCGCATGGGCTCGACCCGGTGCATATGGCGCTGCGCTGGGCGGCGGACCGGCCGTTCATGGGCTCGGTGATCTTCGGCGCGACCTCGACGGAGCAGCTCGCCCGCGCCCTGGGCGCGGCGGATGTCACGCTCTCCGAAGAAGTGCGCGAGGCGATCGAGGCGACCCACAAGGCGCATCCGATGCCCTATTGACCGGCCGCTGAAGGGCCGCGCGGGCGGGCGCCGTCGCGACGGCGCCCGGAGGCGCGCTGTAGTCGCAGGAATTTCGGTCATTTTGGATCCGGACGCGGCGCTCGGCCGTTGAAGGGGAAAGGAGATCGATCATGCGCCTGTTCACCGCCCTCTGCAGCCTCGCGACCGCCCTCGGACTTTCGGCCTGTGCCTCCGAAGGATATCGCGACACCAGCCGGCCGATGGTCGTGGAGGAAAGCCTCGATCTCGACCGCTATCTCGGGCTCTGGTACGAGATCGCCCGCTTTCCCAACCGGTTCGAACGCGATTGTGCCGGCGTGACCGCGGAATACGGGCTGCGCCCCGACGGCCGGATCTCGGTCCTGAACACCTGCCGCAAGGGCAGCCCGGACGGGCCGGTGAAGACCGCCGAGGGGGTGGCGGAGGTGGTCGCGCCGGGCAAGCTCACGGTGAGCTTCGTGCCGTGGCTGCCCTTCGCCAGGGGCGATTACTGGGTGCTGCATGTCGACCCCGCCTATTCGGTCGCCGTCGTCGGCGAGCCCAGCGGGCGCACCGGCTGGATCCTCGCCCGCGACCCGGCGCCCGATCCGGCGAAATACGACAAAGCCATTTCCGTATTGCAGACAATGGGCTACGATACTGCACAGATGCAACTGGTCGCGCAGTGAGGCGCGATCCCTCAGGGGTGGGGTCCTATGCACAAGGTATTGATATTTCTTCCCGTGATTCTCGCGGCCTGCATGGCTGCGGAACCGAGCTATTATGACGGCTACGAGGTGGCGCCGGTCGCACGCGGCAGCGGCTGGGCGGGCTGCGAGGCCGAGGGCGGCAAGTTCGCGACCGGCAGCGATGGCGGGCTGGTCTGCGTTCCGCGGTAGGCCGCGGGCGTTGGCGGGGCGCTTTCGGCCGTGCAGCCGGTGATAGCGGAACCTTGCCCGCGAAAGTGTGCTTCCATTGACGATTGCGGAGCGGGATGCTTCGGTTCGGGAGCCGGATGCGACGGTGACGGGGCCGTTGCGGCCGCCGCAGACAGCCAGGGGGCGCGCGATGGGCCGAAGGATCTTGTCGACACTGATGGCGCTGGTCGTGCTGACCGGGGCGGTCTGGGCGCAGGGGGCCGAGGCGCCGGTCCCGGAGACCGAGGGCGCCTGTCTCGACGCCGGCGGGCGCTGGGAACGGGGCGGGCTCGGGGGCCGGCTCCTGTGCTTCCTGCCGACGCCGGATGCGGGCAAGGCCTGTACCACCGCCGACGATTGCACCGGTTTCTGCCTGGCGGAGATCGGGAGCTGTTCCGCCGAAACCCCGATGTTCGGCTGCTTCACCATCGTCGATCTGGATGGCGCCGAGCCGACGCTCTGCATCGACTGACGGGCGCGGCGCCGGGTCGGGCGACCGGCCTTCTGGCCCGTGCTTTGTCTGACCCCTTGCCCGGTTCCGGGAGGCCGCGAAGATCCCCCTCTGGCTCCTTGCCACGCTCGCTGCGGCCCTCGTTCAGACCGGGCGTTTCGCGCTGCAGAAACGGTTGAAATCCAGCGGTCTTTCCGCCGGTGGGGCGACCTTTGCCCGGTTCGTCTTTGCCGCCCCCCTCGCGATGGGGCTCGCGGCCGTGTTGGTGACGGCGCGCGGGGAGGCGATGGCGGCGCCGCCCGCCCGGTTCTGGATCGCGGTCGTCGGCGGCGGCCTCGCCCAGGTGCTCGCGACCATGGTGACCATCGCGCTGTTTTCGCTGCGCAATTTTGCCGCCGGGATCGCGTTTACCAAGACCGAAACGGTGCTGGTGGCGTGGAGATTATGTAGCTACTGCAAAAACAGCAGCTTCTTCATTCCGGGGTCCGGCTGATTTCCCTTTCAGGAGCGCCGAGTGGCGCCGCCAGTAGGGGTTGGTCAGCCTTGGGTCCGGGGCGCTCTCCCGGGCGCCCGACTTTCCGCGCCTCGGTCGTGAGACCGAGCCGAGGTCTGTCACACTCTCGTCGAAGCGCCGGACGATGTCGCGGAGCGTGAAGCTCCGGGTCCGGGGAGACGACGAGGCTTTGCGCGAGCGCTTCCGTCCGGTGGGCGATGACGCACCGGGGAGAGCGGAACGTCCGTCCCCCATGGCCGTCTCGTGATCCGCCGGCTGCGCGGAGACCGCTTTCGCGATGTTCCGCGCACCGTTCACGTCCGCATGCATCTTCCTGCCGCAGTGGCGGCAGTGGAATTTCTCGCCTGCCCGCTGTTTGGCGTCGACATAGCCACAGCAGGAGCAGGTCTTCGAGGTGTAGGCCGGCTCGACCTCCTGGATCTCGATGCCGTAGCGCTCTTCGAGATCGGCGAGTTTCTTCGCCACGGCGCCGCGGCCGCAGTTGGTGAGCAACCGGTTCATCCGCCGGCCAAGGCCAGCGTCGCGGAAGTCGAGCTTCTCGACCGCAAGCACCCGCGGCCGGTAGAGCGCCACCGCGTGATTCAGCACCCGGTTGACCTCGGTCTCGATCATCGCCCTGAGGCGGGTCACCAGCTTCAGGTAACGCTCGCTCTCCCGCGGCTTCTTGCCTGCCTTCTGCATTCGCGCCGCTTCGGCGTCGGCGCGTTTGGCGACCGGCTCGATCTTTCCGAGGAACCCGCGGCCGAGGAGGTCGCCGAAGTTGGTGGCAAAGAGCGACCGCAGGCCGAAGTCCAAGGACAGCACGTCGGTGAGCGGATGGTAGGCGTCGCGGCTTTCGGAGAAGACCTCGGTGAGATCCCGGGTGAGCGCCGCTTTCAGCTTGCCGTCGTCACCGAGGAAGAGGTTCACCGTCTTGCCGAGCGTGCCCGGACGGGCGAGCCCGGAGCCGCGGCCATCGTCGCGATCGCGCCCCCAGCCATTTACAATATCGCGACCAAACTCGGAACAGAATGGCTACATGTCGGCGGCGCACTGCTTGGCCGCCGACATGTAGCGTTGCCGCATAAATAATGAACCCCGAAAATACGAGATCTGGGCAATTCTTACGTTATTTTTGGATCACTTGCGTTGACGATCAGACGGCGTCGATGTCGCCCAGGTGCTCGTCGAAAGTTTCGATGTAGTCTACCATCCGCTCGACGATCCTTGAAGCGACCTTCTTCCGCTGGAGGATCCCGGGCGGCTCGTTGATGGCCGAGATCACCTCGTCGGTCAGAGGCTCGGCGCCGGTGAACTGGTAGGCCGCCATCAGCTCCGAGAACGCCTCCGGTGCCAGGCCCTCCTCGACGCAGATGGCGTCGAAGGCCTCGGTGCGCTTGCCGTCCCAGAACTTCCGGAACGCGGCCCAGGTCTCGTCTTCGGCCCTGAGGGTGGGCAGGTAGGCGTTGATGAATTCCTCGATGAGCTCGCGCTTGCTGCGAAGCCGCGGCTCGGCGCCGAGGACGTCCAGGATCGCTTTCTTCTTCGCGCCGGCGTCCTCGGCCGCATCGGCGTCGCCGCCCTGGGCGGCCGCGATCGAGGCGAGTAGCGCCAGGATGTAGGCGACGTTGATGTTGTCCCGGCGGATCAGCTCGAGCTCGAAGTCTACCTCGTCGATGATCGAGGCCTTGGCGTCGTCGTCCTCGTTGGTCTGTGCCCGGTCGTAGATGTCGAGATACTTGCTCTTGAAGTCCTCGAAACGCTGCGGCGGCAGGTGCAGATCGTCGGGGTCGAACTCGGCGAACGTTTGGAGGACGTTGCGGATCCGGATGAGCTCCCGGAACGCCTGGACGAAGGCCAGGACGTCCTCCTCTGATTCCAGGCGGTCCACATCCGCCGGGGTCTTCACGACCTCCTGGAGGGCGCGCACGGCCTCGTTGAATCGGTCAACGTAGACCTGGTAGGTCTCGACCAGAACCTTCTCCTTGGCGTCCTTGTTCGAGAACAACGCGATCGCCTGGTCGACGCGCTCTTTCAGGTTCCGGAACACGACAATGTTGCCCTGGGACTTGAGCTGCCCGAGGATCCGGTTGGTGCGCGAGAAGGCCTGGATCAGGCCGTGGTAGCGCAGGTTCTTGTCGACGTAGAGGGTGTTGACCGTCTTCGCGTCGAAGCCGGTCAGGAACATGTTTGCAACCAGCAGGATGTCGATGCCCTGGTCGGGCACGAAGTCCTTCCGGTCGCGCGATTTCATCCGCTTCGCCAAGCCCTTGTAGTAGGTGTAGAAGGCCTTGCCATCCTTCACCGAGTTGTTGGTGCCGAACATCGCGTTGTAGTCGTCCACGCAGGCCGCGAGTTTGTCGCGGCTGTGCTGGGTGACGGCGTTGACCGGGCCGCCGGTGACGTCCGGCTCGGCGCCGGGTATCGGCGCGCGCAACGACCCATGGTCGCGCTCGCGGCGTGACGGCATGAAACTGGAATGGGCGACAGCGGAGAACATACGCAGAACATATGAACTACTTCCTTGAAAAGGAAGAAAAAATCATGGTTGTGCAATGAGATCCCGGTAGGTCAGCCGGCCCGGCGACGTGAGCGCCGCGCGCAGGCGCTCCAGCACGTCGGCATCCCGCAGAGACCGGCGGAACGCCAGGTCTTCGAGGTAGCGGTCGAGGTGCTGGCGGCTGATCCAGTGGTGGACACCGATCACCATCCGCCGAAGATCGGCGTGGCAGCTCTCCGCGGTGTTCACGTGCACGACGGTGCCGTCGGGATCGGTCCGGGCGAACTCCTTTTCGCTGTGCGTCACCGAGCGGTGGTTCTCTTTGAGGAAATCGTAGCCGGGCAGCGAGTCCGTCATGAAGGTGCCCGCGGTGTCGACCAGCTTGTCGATCGCATTCGCGAAATCGCCGGTGCCGTGGCTGGCGATCCGGGTGAAGCGCGCTTCACCGCCCCGGACGGCGGCCGTGAACACCAGTGGGCGCCGCGGCCCGCGGCCGGACTTCACCCCGGTCGGCCCACCGCCCGCCTTCTTGCGCGGCTTCGCGCCGGCGTAGACCTCGTCGACCTCGACGATCTCGCCAGACAGCGGCTTTCGGACGACCCAGGCCATCATCTCGCGCACCCGGTGTGCCAGGAACCAGGCCGAGCGCTGCTGGATGCCCAGCATCTCGGCGAGCTTGAGCGAGGAGATACCCTTGGACGAGGTGAGAATGAGCCAGAGCCCGCGGAGCCAGGTCGAAATTGGCAGCCGCGATGACTCCATTGGCGTGCCGGTGCGGATCGAGAACTGCCGGTCGCAGGCACGGCAGCGGTAGCGACCGGGCCGGCCGCCAAGACGCGCGACGTCCCCGGACTCGCAGCGGTGACAGGTGATCCCTTCCGGCCAACGGAGATGCTCGGCAAAGCCGATGGCGTCGGCCTCGGTCGCCGTCAGGCGGGAAATCTGTGCGAAGGAGAAGCGGTTCTTGCGTTTGGACATGAGGCCAACATTGGCCTAAAGCCCTGAACAGGAAGTTAATTTGCAGTAGCTACATAGACCCGGGTGGCGTTGTTTTCGGCGGTCTTCCTCGGCGAGGCGGTGAGCGGCGCCGGGTTTGCGGCGATCCTGGTGGGCGTGGCGGGGGTGCTGCTATTGTCGCTGCCGGGCGGCGGCGCGGCGGGGGGCGGGCTGCGGGCGCCGGCGCTGGGCCTCGCCGCAGGCGCGCTGTTCGGGTTCTCGGCGATCGGCTACCGCGCGGCCAGCCTGGCCCTGCCGGCGGGCGACACGCTGGAGCGGGCGGCGGTGACGCTCGCCGCGGTCACCTGTTTCCAGACCCTGGCGATGTTGCCCTGGCTCAGGTTGCGGAGCCCGGGCGAGATCGGCAGGGTGCTGGCGCGCTGGCGGATCACCGGGCTCGTGGGCGTGACCGGCATGCTCGGGTCGCTCGGGTGGTTCGTCGCCTTCACGCTGCAGAACGCGGCCTACGTCCGGGCCGTGGGGCAGGTGGAGCTGGTGTTCTCGGCGCTGGTCTCCTGGCTCGCCTTCCGCGAACGGGCGAGCCGGCGGGAGCTGGCGGGGATCGGGCTCCTGGGCGTTTCGATCGTGCTCTTGGTGTTGTTGACCGGGTAGGGGGCGGGCGTTTGCCTTCGTTGAGAATGCGTTAACGCGGGGGGCGGGATCGGCGGTAAACTTATGAATTCATGTCATAAACCATATCCGGAAATCCGGATTTCTGGATTCCGCCGGCAGCCCGGTTTCGCCGCTCTGCGGCGCGGCAGCCGCTTACGCGGGCGGACGCCAAGGCCAGCCGCCAGGAGGGCGCTTGGCGTCGTGTGACCGGTGTTTCTCGGAAGTCCTGTAGCGGCGGAGGCCGGCCGACGCACGCCCCTTACCCGAGCGGCGAGGCCCCGCCCAGGCGCTCGAAATGCAGCGCTTCGTCGTCGTTGCGGAAATAGGGCACCGTCTCGGGGGGCGAGAGGTCCGGCAGGCGCGAGGCGACCTCGGCCAGCACCACCTGGGTGATGAACGGCAGGTCGTAGCGGCGCGCGTCGGGCACCGGCACCCAGTGGAGATGCGACAGTTCGTCGGAGGCGCGAGGAAAATCGTCGGGGTCGGTGGCGAGCCGGTCGGCGTCGACCAGCAGGAAGCGGGCATCGAAGCGGCGCGGCCGGCCGACCGGGTGCGGGCCTGAAAGACGAAGGACATGCCGGCCGCCGAGGGCACGTGGCCGGTGGCGGCCGAAGCTTGCCCAATCGGCGGGGACCGTGCCGGTCCAGACGCCGCGCTGCCGAGGACCAGCCCGGTTTCCTCCCAGAGTTCGCGTGATCGCACAGGCCAGCAGCGCGGCGCCGATCCGGGTCCGGCGGCCTCGGCAAGACGGTGGCCGAGCGGGTCGGCCTCGGCGCCCGCCACCGCGATGCCGGTGTCGCAGCTGTCGACCGCGCCGCCGGGGAAGACGAACTTGTTCGGCATGAAGGCGGCCGAGGCGCCGCGCTGGCCCATCAGCACCCGCGGCGTGTCGCCGGCGGGATCGCGCACGAGGATCAGCGTTGCGGCGTCGCGGACCGGCCTCGGGGCGTCGTTCACGCCGGTCCTCGACCGCCCCGGCGCTGCCGCGCGTCAGGCCGGAGGCGAAGCCATGCATGCGCTTGGCCCATTGGAAGCCGACCATCATCCCCTTGAACCGGGGCAGGAGCGGAGAGCGCGGCCGCGACCGTGCCGATCGCGAAGACCGTCGCGAGCACCGCCGGGTCCGGCCGCCAGGTGACCCAGGCCGCGCCGAGCAGCGGGGCCATCAGGTGACCGACCACGAGGATGGTGAGATAGGCGGGGCCGTCGTCGGCGCGCTGATGGTGCAGCTCCTCGCTGCACACCGTGCAGGTGTCGCGCACCTTGAGGTAATTCTTCATCATCGGGCCGGTGCCGCAGGCCGGGCAGCGCCGCTTCCAGCCGCGCCAGACCGCCTGGCCGAGCTCGCGCTCACCGAAATCCGGCCCGTGCGGCACGTAGGGCATGTGATCGAGGTAGTCCGGGACCGTCGCGCCACCGGCCGCGAGGCCTGCGGTCTCACCTACCTTTTCACCCGCCATGTCGTCGGTTTCTTGTATCATGTCGATTTCCCAGCTGCGTTCCGACCAACCTAAGGGCCCCTGACGCGCAATCCCATCCCGCAACGGGCCCATGCGGCCCGGATGTCGCAGTCCGCGGGTGCGGGGCCCTCACGCAAGTCCTCGCGGCGAGCTTCGCCTGTGGCACGGTGCGAAAAATCGCCCCCCGCGACGGAACTCGGACATATGCCGTTGAAGAGATACGACACCGGGCAGCCGGGGTCAAAAACGGCAGGATACAAAAGAACTCTGAGGAGAAACCCTAGATGACACACGCATACAAGATCGCCGGTCTCGGCCTGCTGCCGGTGCCGCGGTGATGATCGCGGTCGCCGCGCCTGCCGTGGCCCGCGGTCCGGCCGGCGGCTTCGGCGGCGCCGGCTCCTTGGCGCGGCGCCCGGTGCCGACAGCCGCGGCCTCTTCACCCTGCAGTTCGCCGATCTCGACACCGACGGCGACGGGCTCATCACCGAGGCCGAGCTGGCCCGGCGGCGACGCTGGCGGCCGAACGGCTGGCCGAGGTCGATGCCGACGGTGACGGCACGGTGACGGCGGAAGAGCTCAAGGCGGAGATCGTCGCCCGAACGCGACCGGATCGGTGCGCGCAGGCGTCGGCCGTCAGGCGCCCGACCCGGCGGCGATGGCCGACACGATGGTCGCACGGCTGCTGGCCGCCCGCGACAGCAACGAAGACGGTGTGCTCTCGGGTGACGAGCTGTCGCCGGCGGCCGACATCGCCGCACTGGTCGACCGGTTCGACACCGACGACGACAATGCCTGGAGTGCGGAGGAATTCGCCCAGGTGTCGGGCGGGCGGGGCGGTTTCGACGGTCCCGGCCACGGGGCCAAAGGCGGCCCGGACGGCAAGCGCCGCTGAGCCGCGCAAGACACAGGTACCGGGCGGGAGCGCCGCCCGGTACATCCGGTTGTTGCGGCCGGTTGTTGCGACAGGGCGCAGGAACGGATAGCTGACACCCACGATGGCAATGGCATTCGACGCTGAAACAGAGGTCTCGGACGAAGCGCTGCTGGTCGCCTATGGCAATGGCGACCGGGAGGCGGCGGCGATGCTGACGGCGCGGATGGCGCCCCGGGTCATGGGGCTTGCCGCGCGGATGCTGGGCGGCGACCGGGCCGAGGCCGAGGATGTCACCCAGGAGGCGATGCTGCGGCTGTGGAAGATCGCGCCCGAGTGGCGGCAGGGCGAAGCCAAGGTGAGCACCTGGCTCTACCGCGTCGGCACCAACCTGTGCACCGACCGGCTGCGCAAGCGCCGTTCGGTCGACATCGACGCGATCCCGGAGCCGGAAGACGATGCGCCCGGGGTGGCGGAGAGCATGATCGAGGCCGACCGGGCGCGGGCGCTGGAACAGGCGCTGGCGGAACTGCCGGAGCGGCAGCGGGTGGCGGTAACCCTCAGGCATCTCGAAGGGCGGACGAACCCGGAGATCGCCGAGGTGCTGGAAATCAGCGTCGAGGCGGTGGAAAGTCTGACCGCCCGGGGCAAACGGGCGCTGGCGGCCCTGCTGGCCGGGCGGCGCGAGGAGTTGGGATATGTCGAAGACTGACAAGACGATGCTGGACGATGCGGCACTCGAAGCCTTCTTCGTGGCCGGCCGAGCCCATGCCCCCGAGCCCGGGACGGCGCTGATGGCCCGGATCATGGCCGACGCCGATGCCGAGATCGCCGCCCGTGCGGCGCCGAAGACACGCCCGGGACGCGCGCGTCCGGGCCTCTGGGCGGCCGTGGTGGCCGCGATCGGCGGTTGGCCCGCGGTCGCCAGCATAGCAACGGCGGCGGTGACCGGGGTCTGGCTGGGGTTCGCCGCGCCCGAGGCGTTGAATACCTTCGCCGGCGGCTTGCTGCCGTCGACGAGTACGTCCAGCGAAACCGCCTATGAGCTCGAGGATCTGCTCCCGGGCTACAACGGCTTCGCCGATCTTGCCGGGGAGGTGCAGGGATGAGCGACGTGACCGGCCAGAAACCGACCGAGCCGCGCCGCCGCCTCTGGCCGCGGGTGCTGCTCGTGGTCTCGCTCACGCTCAACGTGCTGGTGCTGAGCGTGATCGCGGGCGCGCATGTGCGCGAAGGACGCGACATCCGCGACGGCAGGCGTCCGCCGCCGAGCCCGGACCGTACCGTGCTGCGCGACGGCGGCTTCATGCCGTTCTTCGACGCGATGCCGCGCGAGGCGCGCGACCGCATGACCGCCGCCCTGCGCGAGCAGGAGGGGGGCGGGATGCCCGACCGGGCGGCGCTGGCCGCGGATCTCCGCGAATTCGTCGCGGCGCTGCGGGCCGAACCCTTCGCCCCCGAGGCGCTCGCGGCCGTGCTCGAAGCGCAGCATGCGCGGGTCGAAGCCCGGGTGGTCGCCGGCCGCACGGTGCTGGTCGAGCAGATCGTCGCGATGACGCCCGCCGAACGGATCGAGTTCGCCGATACGCTGGAAGCGCGGTTTCGCGATGCGCTCAGCCGTGCGCCGGGCAAACCCGACCGCGACGGCCGGCCGGGCGACTGAGCCTGCGGCCGGGTCGGGCGGGGCCGGGCGGGTTTGGACCTTTCCTTGGAGTGGGGCTTCGGAGAGGGCCCATTCAGACGGAAGCGCGCCTTGCCGGGCCTCGCTCCGAGGTGCAGCGGGCCATCGCCCCGGCTGCGCGCGGCCGACCCGGTTGGGCCGGCCTGCGCTCACGCGGCGGCGTTGTCGGCGAAGGTGACCTGGTTGCGGCCGTCGTTCTTGGAGGTGTAGAGCGCGCGGTCGGCAGCGGCGATCAGCCCCTGCAGCGTATGCGTTCCGTCCGGCGCGCCGGTGCAGACGGTCACGCCGATCGACACGGTGATCGGCACCTCGATGCCCGGGGCCGCGGCCCGGATTGGCCGTTCGCCGATCACCCGGCGCAGCCGCTCGGCGGCGCGCGAGGCGGCTTCGAAATCGGTGGCCGGCATGGCGATCAGGAATTCCTCGCCGCCGTGGCGGACCAGCAGGTCGACCTCGCGCATGTTGGCATGCAGCCGCCGCGCCGTCTCGATCAGCACCTCGTCGCCGACATTGTGACCGAAGCGGTCGTTGACGCTCTTGAACCGGTCGAGGTCGAGCAGCATCAGCGCAAACGGCTGGCCGGTGGCGTTCGCCTGGGCGATGACCCGGCGCATGTAGGTCTCGGCATAGCGGCGGTTGTAGAGCCCGGTGAGCGGGTCGAGCACCGCGAGGTTGAGCCCGGCATCGACCTGTGCGCGCAGCGCGTCGATCTCGACCTTGCGCGCGATCAGGTGGTCGAGACGGATGGCGAGTTCCTCGGCGTCGAAACTGCCCTGGGTCACCGCGTCGGCGCCGATGTCGAGGGCGGAGGGGACCAGCCCCGGGTCGTTGGCGCTGTCCTGGACCACGATCACCGCGTTGCGGGTCGCCAGTCGCGAGCGCAGCTCGCTGAGCAGCATCAGCCCGTCGCGCTCATGCGACAGGTTCGCGCCGATGACGAAGGCGTCGGGCGCGTCGCCGGGCGCCCAGCGGTCGAGCGCGCCGCCGCGGTCGATGACGAGCATCCGTGCTTCGATCTGGTGCAGAAGGTCGACGCGCCAGGCGAGACCGGTCGCCTGGTCCGGCGCGATCAGCGCGATCCGCGGCGGTTTCTCGCGCCCGGGCGGGAGGTCGGTGAGGCCGAGTTCCTCGGCCGCATCCAGCCGGCGGGTCAGCTCTTCCTGTGTCACATGGGTGCGCAGCAGGTGACGCACCATCGCCAGCAGCGTGACCTCGTCGAAGGGCTTGGCGAGATAGTCGTCGGCCCCGGCCGCAAGCGCATCGAGGCGGGTGCCGCGCCCCGGCACGGCATCGGTCACGATCACCGGGATCGTCCGCAGCACCGGGTCGGATTTCAGCCGCTGGCAGGTCGCGAGCGCGTCGAGCCCGCCGGCCTCGCGATTGCCGCCGAGGATCACCATATCGGGGTGGTCCCGCTGCACCCGGGCGAACAGGTCCTCGTGGATGCCGGCCTGCAGGATCTCGTAGCGCGCCGCGCCGAGTTTGGCGGCGAGCACCGTCCTTGCGGCGGCGGTGGTGTCTGCGATGAGGATGCGGCCTGCCATGGGTGAGCTTCGGGCTGTTGATTTGCGTTCCTTTGGTTAATGTCTGCCGCAGAATCGTTAAGAAAGCGTTTCTGCAAACGGGAGAAGTTGAACGATGAAGCCGGAAACCGCCGAAACGCTCGGGCTTCAGGCGCTGGCCTGGCTGGCCGGGAACGACGAGATCTTCCCGGTCTTCCTCGGCAGTACCGGGGCGGATGCGGCCGATCTCAGGGCGCGGGCGCGCGGATCCCGCCTTTCTGGCGGCGGTGCTCGACTTCATCTGCATGGACGACGCCTGGGTCGTAGGCTTCTGCGACAGCGCCGGGCTCGGCTATGACCAGCCGATGCGGGCACGCCAGGCGCTGCCCGGTGGTCACGAGATGAACTGGACATGACCGGGTTGCGCGCCGATGCGGTGCTGTTCGACAAGGACGGGACCCTGTTCGATTTCAACGCCACCTGGGTCGCCTGGGTCGAAATCATGCTGGGGCGCTGGTCAGTCCGGGGACGCGGCGCTGGCCGGGCGCCCTCGCCGCGGCGCTGGATTTCGACCGGGCGGCGCGGCGGTTCCGGCCGGGATCGGTGGTGATCGCCGGCACGCCGGTCGACGTCGCGACGGCGGTGGCACCGGTGCTCGGCGTGGCCCCCGGCGATCTGGTCGCGCGGGTCAACGAAGAGGCGGCGGCGGCCCCGATGGCCGAGGCGGTGCCTGCTGGCGCCGTTTCTCGCCGGGCTCGCGGGTGCCGGGCTGCGGCTCGGCGTCGCGACCAACGATGCCGAAGCGCCGGCCTCGGGCACACCTGGCGCGCGCCGGCGTCGAGGGGCTTTCGACTTCATTGCCGGCTCCGACAGCGGCCATGGCGGCAAACCTGCACCGGGGATGCTGCTCGCCTTCGCCGCGGCGGTGGGCGTTGACCCTGCGCGACCGTCATGGTCGGGGACAGCACCCACGACCTGCATGCGGGCCGTGCGGCGGGGATGCAGACGGTCGGGGTCCTGACCGGACCGGCCAGCGCCGACGTGCTCGCACCGCATGCCGACGCGGTGCTGCCCGATATCGGGCACCTGCCGGGCTGGTTGTCGGACGCGGGGTGAGGCCGGCTTGCACTCTTCGGCCGTAACTATGTTGGAAAACAATAATTTAGATCAATGAATTCAACCGTGCGCCGGCGCGCTTGATCGGGTGCGGTTAGGTGAGCCGTGGGGCGCCAGTTGGTTTTTGCGACGCTCCGGACAGGCGCCCGACCCGGTCCGGCGTGGCTGCCGGCGCGGTTTTGCCGCTTGTTAAGACTTCTGCCTTACGCTGCGTCCACCGAGGATTGCGGGGGCAAGGGCCATGCACGGGCTGATAAACCGATCGTTCGAGGGATTCCTCAGGATCACCTACGGCGCCGAGCTGTGGGCGGGTATCGTCGAGGACCTCGACGCCGGCATCGACCGGTTCGAGCCGGTGCTGCATTACGACGACGCCCTGTCCTACCGGATGCTCGACAGCGCCGCGACGCGCCTGGGCAAGGCGCCCGAGACGCTGCTCGAGGATTTCGGGACCTTTCTGGTCGCCGCACCGGCCGCCGAGCGGGTGCGGCGGCTGTTGCGATTCGGCGGGGTCGATTACGAGGATTTCCTGGCCTCGCTCGAGGATCTGCGCGGGCGGGCGCGGCTGGCGGTGCCCGATCTCGACCTGCCGCAGCTCGAGCTCGACGACCGCGGCGGCGGGCTCTACCGGCTCACCTGCCACACGCCGAACAGAGGGTTCGGCCATGTCTATCTCGGGCTCCTGCGGGCGCTGGCGGACGATTACGGCGCGCTGGTGCTGATCGATTTCGAGGGCGCGGCGGACGGGGCGGAGATGCTCTCGATCCGGCTTGCGGATGCCGATTTCGCCGAAGGGCGGGCGTTCGATCTGGCTAACCGGGCGGCGGGGTAGGGCGATGGCACAGACAATCTCCTTCGACGCGACCCGGCTCGACGTGCTGATGCCGATGCATGCGCTGGTGGCCCCCGACGGGGTGATTCGCCACGCCGGGCCGACCCTGCAGAAGGCGCATCCGGGACAGGCGCTCGTCGGCCGCAAGTTTTTCGACCTGTTCGAGCTGCGCCGTCCGGGCGAACCCGCCGAAATCGGCCGGTTCTGCCGCAGTGCCGGCGCCAAGGTGTCGCTCAGGCTGCGCGACCCGGACCGGACGCCGGTGACCGGCAGCGCGATCTGTCTCGACGGCGACGACGGGGTGCTGGTGAACCTGTCGTTCGGCATCGCGGTCGTCGACGCGGTGGCGCGGTTCGGCCTTGCCGGGTCCGACTTCGCCGCGACCGATCTGACGCTGGAACTGCTCTACCTGGTCGAGGCCAATGCCGCGGCGATGGAGGAGGCGAGCAAGACCGGTGCGCGGCTTGCGGGCGCGAAAACCGCGGCCGAGGCCGAGGCGCTGACCGACCCGCTGACCGGGCTCGACAACCGCCGCGGGCTGGACCTCGCGCTCAACCGGTTGATTGCCCGCGGCACCGAGTTTTCGCTTTTGCATATCGACCTCGATTTCTTCAAGGCGGTCAACGACACCTTCGGCCATGCGGCGGGCGACCAGGTGCTGCAGGGCGTGGCGCGGATCCTGCGCGAGGTCACCCGCGGCGGCGACATCGTGGCGCGGGTCGGGGGCGACGAGTTCGTCGCCGTGCTGCTGCGCACGACTGATGCCGGCGAACTGGCGGTCCTGGCCGACCGGTTGATCGCCCGTCTCGAAGAGCCGGTGGCAATCGGCGACAGCCTGGCGCGGATATCGGGGTCGATCGGGATCACTTCGACCGATCTGTACGAAGGCCCCGAGCTCGACGAGATGGTCAAGGATGCCGATGCGGCCGCCTATGCCTCGAAACGCCGGGGTCGGTCGTGCTACACGCTGGTCCATGCGGACCGGGCGCCCGCGGCGCGGGTTTCGGGACAGGCGGCCGGTCCGCAGCCGGACGGTTTGGCGCGCGCCCGGTCGGACCAAGCGCCGTCGCCGCAGCCTGCGCTGTCAGTTGGCGGGCGGGGCGATCCGGCCGGCTGATCCGCGGGGAGACCGAGGGGCGCGGGCGGCTGTCTCGATGGTTGGCGCCGAGGCGCCTGGCGGGAGGCTGATGGAGCCGACCACGGCCGGTGGGTGGATGCCGCCGGCGCGGGTGCCGGTTCCCAGATGCCGGTTCCCGGATGCGCAGTTGCCCCCGCGACGGGGGAATGAGGCCCGGGGTCTCGAAGCTGCCCAGGCTGGCGCCCGGGTCAGGGCGGCCGCGTGGGTGCCAAGGGGCGCGAGGCACGGTTCGAAAATACCGACTGCGAAGATGCCCTGGAGTGAAACTTGCGGGGGCGGCTGCTTCCGTCATGTCCACACGCGATTTGTTGGCGCTGGGGATCTGTTCTGGGTTGGCCGATATCCGTCTGTATGGTTGCCTTTGGTCCGGGGTCCGGGGTCCGGGGTCCGGGGTCCGGGGTCCGGGGTCCGGGGTCCGGGATCAGGTTGCCGACTGGATTTCGCCCGGACCCAGAGCGGCAGTCCTCTGGTGCGCGTGGCTCGGCGCGCTCACGCAGATGGCGGATCGTACATATGCCGCCGACCGGATGGCCGCGGTCCGGGTGCCGGTTTCACGAAGGTCGGTCGGGCGATCCAAGGCGGGTGCCGGTCGAAGGGTCCGGGCGTTGCGGGGCCGAGGCCTGCGCCGTCGGCCCGGCCCAGGGACCGGCGCGCTCATCACGCCCGCGCCCGGTTGTGCTCCGGGGGCGGCGGTAGGGGAAAGGCGCCGTCTCTGCGCGGGGACGTCATTCACCGGTGCGAGCGCAGGCGGTGAGCGTGTACATTTTCACGAAGGTCGGTCTCGCGATCCAGGGCGGGTGCCGGTCGAAGGGCCCGGGCGTTGCGGGGCCGAAGCCCGCGCCGGCGGCCCGGCCCGGGGACCGACGCGCGCTCATCAAGCCCGAGCCCGGTTGTGCTCCCGGGGCGGCAGTGGGGGCAAAGGCGCCGTCTCCCGCGGGGGACGTCATTCACCGGTGCGAGCGCAGGCGGTGAGCGTGTACATTTTTACGAAGGTCGTTCTCGCGATCCAGGGCGGGTGCCGGTCGAAGGGCCCGGGCGTTGCGGGGCCGAGGCCTGCGCCGTCGGCCCGGCCCGGGGACCGACGCGCGCTCATCAAGCCCGAGCCCGGTTGTGCTCCGGGGGCGGTGGGGGGCAAAGGTACCGTCTCCGCGCGGCTGACGCCATTCGCCCGCGGCGGCGCAGGTGGCGAGCGTGTCCATTTTCACGAAGGTCGGTCTCGCGATCCAGGGCGGGTGCCGGTCGAAGGGCCCGGGCGTTGCAGGGCCGAGGCCTGCGCCGTCGGCCTGGTCAGGGGACCGTCGCGCGCCCATCACGCCCCGAGCCCGCTCGCACCGTGGGGGGCAAAGGCGCCGTCCCCCGCGGTTGGCGTCATTCGCCGGCGGCGGCACAGGCGGCGAGCGTGTCCATCGCGGCGCTGCTGCCGAACAGTGGCAGGCGCGCCTCGAAGCCGTCCGCATTGGTCCGGAAGTCGAGGAACATGCCCCAGCCGAGGCTCTCGGCCGCCGCCTCGAAGGGGCCGAGCGACATCTGCCAGCCGGTGCCGTCCCAGCGCCCCGGGGCCTCGCCGATCGGCGCGCCGTCGATCACGGCCTGGAGCTGCGCCCGGCCGGTTTCGGGCGAGATCGCGTCCGGTGCCAGGCGCAGCACGAGGTTGCCGTCCGGGTCGATCGTGAAGGCGAACCGACCCTGCGCGACCGACACGCCGACGCTGCAGGCCGCGTCGTCGCGGTCCCAGAGCGGCGCGAAGGCGTTGCCGAGCTGGCCGAGCGCCCGGCACTGGCGCAGCACCACCGGCGTGGCGGTGCCGAAGGTCGCAGTGACCCGCGGGGCGGTGCCGTCGGCGGGGGCCGGCGCGAAGGCCAGCACCGGGGCGGCCTCGGGGGCGAGGGGGCTCGCGCAGGCGAAGCTGCCTTGCCAATTCGTGGGCGCGCCGTCGGACGCGGTGATCGCGCATTCGGTGTCGAGGGCATTGAACAGATAGGCGCGGCGGCTGGTGACGAGGATGGTGCCGAGCGGCGGGCCGTCGAGCGGATTGATCGCGGGCAGGACGGCGTCGATCCGGTCCGGCCCTCGATGGCGGCGAGGTAGGTGAGGCAGTCGCCGAGGCTGGGCGCATAGACCCCGCGCAGCTCTACGGGCACGCGGGCGTCGCCGACCGGCTCCGGGCGCACCGGGAAGCGGGCCGGGGCCGCTTGGGCGGTCTCGACGGCGTCGGCCGGGGTCTGCGGGACGTCGCCGGCGGGTGTGTCCGGGTCCTGAGGGGCAGGTGCCGGGTCGGTATCCTGAGCCGGGGATGGCTCCGGGGCACTCGCGGCGGTCTGATCCGCGGGCGTTTCGGGGTTCGTGGCTGCAGTATCCTCAACGTCGGCCGGTGCGGCGGTGCTGTCGTTGCCCGGGTGTCTGCCGCGGGCGCAGCGCCGGCGTCCTGCGCCGGGGACGGCTCCGGTGTGGCCGCGGCGGTCTGATCGGCAGGCGCTCCCGTTTCCGGGGCTTCGGTGTTGGCGACGTCGGGGTCCGTGGCGGTGCTGTCGTCGCCCGGGGCGTCTGCCGCGGGCGCCGCGCCGGCGTCCTGCGCCGGGGACGGCTCCGGTGTGGCCGCGGCGGTCTGATCGGCAGGCGCTTCCGTTTCCGGGGCTTCGGTGTCGGCGACGTCGGGCTCCGTGGCGGTGCCGGTGTCGGCCGGGGTGTCGGAAGGGGATGTCGCGATGCCGTCCTGCCCCACAGACGGCTCCGGTGCGGCGGCGGCCAGCTGGTCCGCGGGCGTGGCGGCGGCGGGGGCGGCGGCCGTGTCTTCGGAAGGCGTGACGGCGGGAGCGGCGTCCGGCGCGGGGGACGCAACCTCTGCGGGCGACGATGGCGTCGCTTGATCGACCGTTTCGGGGGGGGCGTCGGGGGCGTCGGCACCGGCGGCAGGGGCGTCGGCGACGGCCGTGCCGTCGTCGGGCGCGGTCTCGGGCGCGGTTTCGGGGGCCGACGGGGTGTCGCCCGCAAAGCCGGCAACCTGAGCGGCCGGGGCCGGGACCATGGCGGCCAGTTGCCCGGCCAGGTCCGCGGGGCCGACCGGGGTGCCGTTCAGCACCCAGGAGGGGGCGCGGTCGAGCAGGTTGACGCCGCGAAAGGCGCCGGCGTCGCGGTGCGATTGCCAGTCGGCGAGGTAGCGGGTGGCGTGGAGCCGGTCGAGGGCGCAGGAGGACACCAGCCCCTCGTCGATCCCGGCGACGCTGTAGGCGGCGTTGAGCAGCCGTTCGAGCGGGGCGAGGTCGCCCGCCCCGGCGGTGTCGAGCGCGGTGCGGCCGGAGGTGTCGGAGAGCGCCGCATGGGTCGCGGCGTAGCCCTCCGGTCCGGCGCAGATCAGCGCCAGGCTGCCCCAGATGCTGGCCTCGTCGCCGGTATAGGTGAAGAGGTGCACCACCCGCAGCGCGCCCGCGTCGACGGCGGCGTCGATCAGCGCCGGGTCGAGCGCGGCCAGTTCCTCGGCGAGATGCGGGACGGCGTGGACGATGTGCAGCGTGGCGGGTGCCTCCGGGGCGCCGATCTCGACCAGATAGGCCTCGGACATCACCGCTTCCGGGCCGAACACCACGTCGAGGGCGCCAGTTTGTGCCCGGGCGCCGAGCAGGGCGGCACGGGCGCGGGCGATCTCGGCGTTGTCGGGCGCGGCCGCCAGCGCGACGTCGTAATCGGCGAGCGCGGCGTCGGTGAGGCCGGCGCGCGCGTTGACCCAGCCCCGCAGGGCGAGCAGTTCGGGGTCGGCGAGCGAGACGGCGAGGCCCGCGTCGATGTCGGCCCGCGCCCGGTTCCAGGCCTGCTGGGCGTCCCAGATCGCGACCCGGGCGCGCAGCGCGGGCAGGTTGGCCGGGTCGGCTTCGAGCACCGCGCCGAGGTCGGCGAGCGCGAGCGCCGGGCGCTGCATCTTCATGTGGAGATCGGCGCGGGCGATGCGGGGGCCGGGGGCGGCCGGGTCGGCCTCGATCGCCGCCGAGAGTTCGGCCAGGGCCGTCGGGAAGTCGAGCCGGGCCGCTGCCGCGGCGCCGGGGGGCTCGGCCTCCTGTGCGGCGGCGGGGAGGGCCAGCGTTGCGGCGAGGAGCGCCATCGCGGGGAGCGCGACGCCCCGGAGACGGGCCGCTGCGCAGGCGCGGGCGCCGAAAGGGACGGGGCCATGGCCGGCCGTTTCTGTCCCTGTCCTGCGGTCTCGCGTTGCCATCCGTCCTGCTCCCACTGCCCTGGCACCATCGCCTGGCGAGACGCAACCAAGTCCGGCCGCCGCTGTCAACCGCCGGGGCGCCAGGAAGGGCGTGTTCCGGGCGGCGTCTTGCCGATGCAGAACCGCGTCGGGCGGCCGCCAGGTCCCCCGTCGCGACGCGCCCCGGGACACGGGTGCGGGCGCCCCGGTCACAGCGCCGCGATGCGGCAAACAAAGCCCATGCATCCGGCCGTCATCGTGCTAGGTGAAGCGCATGGACATCGTCGTCATCATCACGGTCATAGCCTCGCTGTTCCTCGTCATCGGGGCCGCCGAGCCGTTGGCGGCGCGGTTGCGGCTGCCGTTCAGCGTGATCCTGGCCGCCATCGGCGTGTTGATCGGCGCGGGTGCGATCTTTTTCCTGCGCACGGATCTCACCGACGCGCTGAACCCGGTGGCGGAAGCGATCCTCGGCCTGCCGATCCGCTCCAACGTCTTCGTCTACGTCTTCCTGCCGACGCTCCTGTTCCAGGCGACGCTGGGGATGGAGGTGCGGCGGATGATCGACGACTGGGTGCCGATCCTGGTGCTCGCGGTGGTCGCGGTGGTGGTGGCGACGCTCGGCGTCGGCTACGCGCTCTACTGGGCGAGCACCATGCCGCTCGCCTCGTGCCTGCTGATCGGGGCCATCGTCTCGACCACCGACCCCTCGGCGGTGGTGTCGATCTTCCGCTCGATCTCGGCGCCGCGGCGGCTGTCGCGGATCATCGAGGGCGAGAGCCTGCTCAACGACGCCGCCGCAATCGCGCTGTTCGGCCTGTTCATGGGCTTCGTGATGCTCGGCGTGCCGGACCCGGAGCTCGGCGAGGCGGTGACGCGGTTCCCGATGCTGATCGCCGGCGGCGCGCTGGTCGGCTGGATCATGGCCCGGGCCGCGCTCTGGGCGATGGCGCTGTTCGGCCGCTACGAACTGGCGCAGCTGTCGATCTCGATCGCGCTGCCCTACCTCGCCTATATTGGCGCCGAGCAGAGCATCGGCGCCTCCGGCGTGATCGCCGTGGTCGCGGCGGGGCTGACGCTGAACCTGATGGCACCGGGTCGGCTGCAGCCGCAGGCGGTGGGCCATCTGCGCGACCTCTGGGGGGTGCTGGCGCATTGGGCGGGGGCGCTGATCTTCATCCTCGCCGCCTTCCTGATCCCGCGCCTGCTCGAGGAAGTGCGGGTGAGCGATTTCGTCCTGATCGGCGTGGTGGTGCTCGCCGCCATTTCCGCGCGGGCGGTGATCCTGTGGGGCCTGCTGCCGCTGCTGACCCGGCTCAGGCTGTCGCCCGCGGTGAACCGGCCCTACCGGGTGGCGATCCTGTGGGGGGGGCTGCGCGGGGCGGTGACCCTGGCGCTGGCGCTGGCGGTGACCGAGAGCTTCCGGGTGCCGCTGGAAACCAAGCGGCTGGTGGGCATCCTCGCCACCGGCTTCGTGCTGTTCACGCTGATCGTGCAGGGTACGACCCTGCGCACCGTGATCGGCTGGCTCGGGCTCGACCGGCTGTCGCCGCTCGACGAGGCGCTGTCGCGGCAGGTGGTGGCGGTCGCGCTGCAGACGGTGCGCGAGGACGTGGCGCGCACGACCGAGAACTACGATCTGACCCACGACATCGTGCGGGCCGAGGCCAAGCGCTTCGGCGAGCGGCTCGACCGGGCGGTGAAGGCCTCGGAGGACAGCGAAGACGTCCACGACCGCGACCGGATCACGCTCGGCCTGATCGCGCTTGCCGGCCACGAGCGCGACACGATCCTCGCGCGGATGCACGAACGGACGATCTCGGCGCGGATGGCGGAACAGGTGCTCGCCAACGCCGGCCGGCTGATCGAGGGCGCGCGGACCGGCGGCGCACCGGCTACCAGCGCGCGGCGCGCCGGACCATCGACTACGGCCTGGCCTTCCGCGCCGCGGTGCTGGTGCATGGCCGGCTCGGGATGCCGGGGCCGCTCGGCCGAATGACCGCCGACCGGTTCGAACTGCTGCTGTCGCAGCGGCTGATCCTGCGCGATCTCGACAGCTTCATCGACGGGCGGATCCGGCGGATCCATGGCCGCCGGGTGGCCGAGCTGCTCAGCGAGATGCTGGCGCGGCGGATCGAGGCGGTGGAGACCGCGCTCGACGGGCTGCGGCTGCAATACCCGGGCTATGCCGAGGGCTGGAACGCCGGTTCATCCGCCGCACCGCACTGCGGCTCGAGGAACGCGAATATGCGGCGATGCTGGGGGACGGGCTGATCTCGGCCGAGGTCTACACCGCGCTGATGCAGGACCTCGGCGCGCGCCGGGCCGCGGCGGAGGAGCGGCCGCATCTCGACATCGCGCTGAGGCGGGCGGAGGCTCGTCCGCCAGTTTCCGCTGTTCGGCGAGCTCGACCGGCCGACGCTGCGCCGCCTCGGCCGGGCGCTGCAGACCCGCTACGTGAACGCGGGCGAGGTGATCATCCGTAGGGACACCGCGCTGCACAGCGCCTATTTCATCGCCTCGGGGGCGGTGGAACTGGAAAGCGCCGGGCAGAGCTGGCGGCTCGGGCGCGGCGAGGTGTTCGGGCAGATCGCGATCCTGATGAAGCGCCGGCACAGGGGCGAGGTGCGGGCGATCGCGCCCTCGACGATCCTGGTGCTGGACGAGGTCCGGTTCCGCCGGCTCTTGCGCCGCAGCGCTTCGGTGAAGGCGGCGGTGATCGCGCAGGCCGAGCAGCGCGGGCTCGATCCGGCGCTCCTGGAGGACGAGCTCTGAGGCCCGGATGCCCTGGCGGCAATCCCCGACTTTGACAGCGCGCGCCCCGTGCGTAGAGTTGCGCCGGGGATGCAGCGGTGTGACGGGAGGGACGAGGATGCGCAGAGGGTTGCCGGCGCTGCTGCTTACAACGCTGGCGCGCGCGGCGGCGGCCGAGGTGGAGACCGAGTTCGCCCCGTTCCTGCATGACAGCGACCGGCCGCAGGTGCTCGCGCTCGACGGGCCGATCGACGGGCGCACGCCGGTGATGTTCCAGCGCGCGCTGCAGCGGTTCGCGGACGTCACTGTTCTGGAGCTGTCGAGCGACGGGGGCAACGTCTACGACGCCCTGCCGCTCGCCTACGTGGTGCGCCGGGTCGGGCTCCGGGCGTCGATCCCGCCGGGCCGGTCCTGCGCCTCGGCCTGCACCTACCTGTTCTTTGCGGGCGTCGGGCGCGACGCCGAGGGGCAGCTCGGGGTGCACAGCATCGCGATGCCGTCGAACGACCTCGCCGCCGGGCAGCGGGCGCTGGCCGACATTTTCGCTGCGTTCGAGGATTTCGGCGTGCCGTCGGCGGTGCACACGCGGATGATGGCGACGCCGGCGGAGAGCATGTACTGGTTCGCGCCCGAGGAGATGGTCGCGCTGGGCCTGATCGGGCAGATCGGTGCGGTGCGCTCGGACGCCGGGTTGCGCGCCTCGCTGCGGGCCCAGCTGGAGCTCGAAACCGCGGTGCCGGACTGGGCCGGGCCGCCGCCGGGGATCACGCCCGGGCAGCTCGCGGCGGTCGAGCAGCAGCGCCAGCTGGTCGCCGCCGCGCCCGAGGATGCCGCCGCCCGCGACGTGCTGGCCGGCTACGAGGCGGCGCTGGGCAATTACCGCGTCGCGCATCAGCACAAGTCTTACGTGATCGCGTTGCGCGGCGCGGACGCCGGCGTCGAGGATTTCGCGACGCTGGTCTACTACCTCGTTGCCGCGGCGGCGGGGCAGGTCTCGTCCGAGGCCGAGGTGGCGCTGCGCCAGGCGTTGCAGCGCGACGAGACCAACGGGATCTCGCTCTACTACCTCGGGCTGATGTATGGCCAGAACGGGCGGCCCGGCGTCGCCTTCGCGATCTGGCGCGACCTGATGGCGCGGTCGCAGCCGACCGACCCCTGGGTGGCGCCGATCCAGAGCCAGATCGAGACGGTGGCCGCGGCGGCGGGGATCGACACCGACCAGCCGGCGGCGCGGGTGGCCTTGCCACCGGGCGTGCAACAGATCGTTGCGCCGCCGCCGCCCGGCGCGCGCCCCGGGGCGACCGTGGGCACTGCGCCGGCCGGACCGGTCGGTCCGGGCGGGACCGGCGGGGGAGTCGGCGCGACCGCGCCGGCCGCGCCGAGTGCACCGGCTGTTCCGGCCGGCGACCCCGGGGCCGGCAGCTACCCCGAACCGAGCGGGCTTGCGATCTTCGCGGCCGCGCTGGTGGGACAGAATTTCAGCGGCGGCGCCTGGTCCGGCCGGGTGACGCATCCTGCCGCCGCCGGCGCCACGTCGATGCGGCTGTCGCTCTCGGGCGACTTCCTCAAGGTGGCCTATCCGGAGCTCGGCTGCGGCGGTTACTGGGAGCTGGAAGACAA
The DNA here is from genome assembly GCA_041397205.1 of Paracoccaceae bacterium. GTDB lineage: Bacteria > Pseudomonadota > Alphaproteobacteria > Rhodobacterales > Rhodobacteraceae > Sinisalibacter. The sequence continues at coordinate 84,497 of JAWKXC010000010.1, read as the reverse complement.
CGGACAGGACAACGTCGTGTTCATCGAACGGCTCACCTACGGCCAGGACCGCTGCGCCGACGGCGGCCGGACCACGATCCTGTTCGGCGGCGGCAGCACGATGCAGGTGGGGATCGCCGGCGGCTCCGCCACGTTGCAGGCGAACTGAAACCCCGGCTGAGCGGGCGGGCCGCGCACGGGCGCCCGGCGCCGCGTGGCGGGCCGGATGCCGCTGGTACGCCGCGCCCCCAGCGAGCGGATCGTCCGGGTCCCCGGCCCCCTGCACCCATGCAGGGTCTGCACGATCGCACATGTCTGGAGCAGGATCGTCCATTTACGGATTTCAATAAATCATACTTATTAATCCCGCGAGGAATTGATCCAGGGAGGAAACCATGAAGATCAAATCAGCACTGCTCGTGTCGGTCATGGCATTGGCACCCGTCGGCGCATGGGCGGCCGACAAGACCGTCGGGTTTTCGCAGATCGGCTCGGAATCGGGCTGGCGGGCGGCCGAGACCACCGTCACCAAGGAGCAGGCCGAAGAGCGTGGCATCGACCTGAAATTCGCCGACGCCCAGCAGAAGCAGGAAAACCAGATCAAGGCGGTCCGCGGCTTCATCGCCCAGGGCGTCGACGCGATCCTGCTCGCCCCGGTGGTCGCGACCGGCTGGGATTCGGTGCTCGAAGAGGCGCAGGATGCCGAGATCCCGGTGATCCTGCTCGACCGCAAGGTCGACGCGCCGGACGACCTCTACATGACCGCCGTCACCTCCGACACGGTCTACGAGGGCGAAGTGGCCGGCAAGTGGCTGGTCGACACCGTCGGCGACGCCGCCTGCCGGGTGGTCGAGCTTCAGGGCACCACCGGGTCGTCGCCGGCGATCGACCGCAAGGCGGGCTTCGAGAAGGCCATTGCCGATCATCCGAACATCGAGATCGTGCGCAGCCAGACCGGGGATTTCACCCGGGCCCAGGGCAAGGTGGTGATGGAAAGCTTCCTCAAGGCGGAAGGGGCGGAGAACATCTGCGCGCTCTACGCCCATAACGACGACATGGCCGTCGGCGCCATCCAGGCGATCAAGGAAGCGGGCGCTGCACCGGGGACCGACATTCTCGTCGTCGCCATCGACGCGGTGCCGGACATGCACCTCGCCATCGCCAACGGCGAGGCCAACGCCACCGTCGAGCTGACGCCGAACATGGCCGGACCGGCCTTCGACATCCTCGACGCCTACTGGGCCGACGGCACGATGCCGGCGAAGTGGGTGCAGACGGACTCGAAGCTCTACACCGCGGCCGACGACAACCAGGCCGTCTACGAGATGAAAAAGGGCCTCGGCTACTGATAGGCTCTCGACAGGCGGGAGGGCTCCGGGCGAGCCTTCCCGTCATGCCACCGGCCCCGCGGCCGGCGGCTTTCGTGCGGGAGGAGGGAGACGGCCATGTCAGACGACGCCAATGCGGTGCTGCGGGCGCGAGGGATCGACAAGTTCTTTGCCGGCGCCATCGCGCTCGACAAGGTCGACCTCACGCTGCATCCCGGCGAGGTCCACGCGCTGCTCGGCGAGAACGGCGCCGGCAAGTCGACCCTGATCAAGAGCCTCACCGGGGCCTACCACCGCGACGGCGGCACGATCGAGCTCGACGGCGCCCTGATCGACCCGCGCAGCCCGGTCGAAAGCCAGGCGCTGGGCATCGGCACCGTCTACCAGGAGGTGAACCTGCTCGAGAACATGTCGGTCTCCGACAGCCTGTTTCTCGGCTGGCAGCCGACCCGGCGGGGGATGCTCGACCATCGCCAGATGCACCGGCGCGCCCGGGAAATCCTGAAGGGCTACGGGCTCGACATCGACCCGACCCAGATGCTGTCGTCCTATTCCATCGCGATCCAGCAGGTGATCGCCATCGCCCGCGCCGTCGAGCTGTCGGGCAAGGTACTGATCCTCGACGAACCCACGGCAAGCCTCGACCGCGAGGAGATCGAGCTGGTGTTCTCGGTGGTTCGCAACCTGACTGCGCGGGGCATGGCGGTGGTGTTCATCACCCATTTCCTGGACCAGGTCTTCGAGCTCGCCGACCGGGCGACGGTGCTGCGCAACGGCTGTGTCGTCGGCACCCGCAGGATCGCCGAGGTGACCAAGGGCGACATCGTCGAGTTGATGCTCGGTCACCACCTCGAAGCCGCCCGCCGCACGGGCCACGCGGCCCCAACCGGGGACCCGATCCTTTCCCTCAAGGACTACGGCAAACGGGGGATGATCGACCCCTTCGACCTCGATCTGCGCGAGGGCGAGGTGATCGGCCTTGCCGGGCTGCTCGGCTCGGGCCGCACCGAGACCTGCAAGGTGATCTTCGGCGTGGTCTCGGCCGACCAGGGCGCGGCCGAGTTGCGCGGCAAGCCGATCCGGCTCAACCGCCCGCGCACGGCGGTCGAGCTCGGCTTCGGGCTCTGCCCCGAGGATCGCAAGACCGACGGGATCGTCGGCGATCTGACGGTGCGCGAGAACATCATCCTATCGCTGCAGGCGCGGCAGGGCTGGACCCGGCCCCTGAAACGCGCGCGGATCAACCAGATCGTCGACGAATACGTCAAGGCGCTCGACATCCGGCTTGCGAGCCAGAACATGCCGATCCGCCTGCTCTCGGGCGGCAACCAGCAGAAGGCGCTGCTGGCCCGCTGGCTCGCGACCGAGCCAGACATCCTGATCCTCGACGAGCCCACCCGCGGGATCGACGTGGGGGCGCACGCCGAGATCATCGGGCTGATCGAGCGGCTGCGGTCCCGCGGCATGGCGCTGATCGTCGCCTCCTCGGAGATGGAGGAGGCCTGGTGGCCTATTCGACCCGGGTGGTGGTGCTGCGGGACCGCCGGCAGGTGGGCGAGCTTGCCGGCGACGAGATCACCACCGAGCGGATCGTGAAATCGATCAGCCAGGGGGAGAAGGTGGCATGAGCGGCGCGATCAAGGGCGGCCTGTTCGGCGCGACGCTGCGGCGGATCCTGCCGCAGCTCATCATTCTCGGCGTCGTCCTGATGCTGAACTTCGCGGTGTTCCCGGGCTTTTTCCACGTCGAGTTCCAGAACGGGCGGCTGTTCGGCAACCTGATCGACGTGCTCAACCGCGGCGCGCCGGTGGCTTTGCTCGCCATCGGGATGACGCTGGTGATCGCGACCAAGGGGATCGACCTGTCGGTCGGCGCGGTGATGGCCATCGCCGGCGCGGTGGCGGCGAGTGTCGTCACTGGCGGCGGCGGCTGGGTCACGGCACTTCGCGGCGCTGGCCGCAGGGCTCGCGGCGGGGCTGTGGAACGGGATGCTGGTGGCCTTCTTCCGGGTGCAGCCGATCGTCGCCACGCTGGTGCTCATGGTCGCGGGCCGGGGCGTGGCGCAGCTCATCACCGAGGGCAAGATCATGACCTTTCTCAATGAGGGGCTGATCCATCTCGGTGCCGGCACCATCGCCGGCGTCCCGACCCCGGTGGTGATCTGGATTATCATGGGCGCGCTCGTCACGCTCGGGGTGCGGCGCACCGCGCTTGGGATGCTGATCGAGGCGATCGGCATCAACGAGACCGCCTCGCGGCTTGCAGGCATCAACTCGCGGGTGCTGCTGGTGACGGTCTACCTCACCTCCGGGTTCTGCGCGGCGCTCGCGGGCGTGATCGTGGCGGCCGACATCAAGGGGGCCGACGCCAACAATGCCGGGCTCTGGATGGAGCTCGACGCGATCCTCGCGGTGGTCATCGGCGGCAACTCGCTGCTCGGCGGGCGGTTCTCGATCATCGCCTCGCTCTTGGGTGCCCTCATCATCCAGTCGGTGAACTCGGTGATCCTGCTCGGGCATGCCACCGGAATTCAACCTGGTGATCAAGGCGTTGATCATCATCGTTATCCTGGTGATCCAGTCGCCGACGGTGAAACACAGCCTGTACCTGCTCCGGGCCAAGGCCAGTTCGACCGTGTCGGACGGACCGGCCACGGTCGGCAGGGGCCGCCCCGCGAAGGAGACCCGGTCATGATGCGTTCGCCGCGCCTCGCGCTCTACATCACCATGGCCACCTTCGTGCTGGCCTACCTGGTCTCGGGCTGGCAGTACCCGGCGATGTTCTCGTCCCGGGTGGTCGCCAACCTTCTGACCGACAACGCTTTTCTCGGGCTCACCGCGGTGGGGATGACCTTCGTCATCCTGTCGGGCGGGATCGACCTTTCGGTCGGCTCGGTGATCGCCTTCTCCGGCGTCTTCCTCGCGGTGATCCTGCGCGACACGAGCCTTCACCCGCTGGTCGCCTTCGTGCTGCTGCTGGCGATCACCACCGCCTTCGGTGCCGCGATGGGCAGCATCATCCACTATCTCGAGATGCCGCCGTTCATCGTGACGCTGGCGGGGATGTTCCTGATGCGCGGGCTCGCCTATGTGCTGTCGACCGATTCCGTGCCGATCACCCATCCGTTCTACGACACCATCCAGGACGTGGTCTGGAAGGCGCCGGGGGGCGGGCGGTTCCGGCTGATCGGGGGGATCATGCTGCTCGCCTATATCGCGGCGCTCATCGTGCTGCACCGCACCCGGTTCGGGCGCAACGTCTATGCGCTGGGCGGCAGCGTCGCGACGGCGCGGCTTATGGGGGTGCCGATCGCGCGGACCACGATCGCGATCTACGCCATCGGCGGCGGGCTCGCGGGGCTCGCAGGCATCGTCTACTCGATCTACACCTCGGCCGGCTATTCGCTGGCCACCGTGGGCGTCGGTTCTCGACGCCATCGCCGCGGTCGTCATCGGCGGCACGCTGCTCACCGGCGGCTCGGGCTACGTGGCGGGGACTTTCTTTGGCATCCTCATCATGGGTCTGATACAGACCTACATCGTGTTTGATGGCACGCTGTCGAGCCTGGTGGACCAAGATCGTCATCGGGGGTCTGCTCTTCGCGTTCATCATGCTGCAGAAGGCATTGGGATGGGTGACGACGAAGGGAAGAAGGCCGGGAACGCATCCGCGACGCGATCATGAACTTTACCGCGCCCGGCGGCTTCACGGCGCGGGCGCTGAACAGCACGATGCATGTGGTCGAACAGCTCGGGCTCGGGATCGTCGCCGGGGAGTATCCGCAAGGGACGCTCTTGCCGTTCGATCCCGACCTCGAAGAGATGTTCGGCGTCTCGCGCACGGTGGTGCGCGAGGCCAAGAAGATCCTCGTCGCCAAGGGGCTGGTGGAATCGAAGGCCAAGGTCGGCACAAGGGTGCGGCCGGCCACCGAGTGGAGCATGTTCGACGTCGACGTGCTGCGCTGGCACGCTTCGCTGAGGCAATCGCGCGGGTTTCTCGCCGAGCTGTTCGAGATCCGGCTGGTGTTCGAGCCGGCGGCGGCGGCGATGGTTGCGCGGCGGGCGGGTCCCGCCGATTGCGCGCGGCTGGAGGCCCGGGTCAAGGCGCTGTCGCAGGCGACCACCCGGCGCGACTTCATCGCCGAGGACCTCGGGTTTCACACCGAGATCCTGGGGCTGACCGGGAACCGCTTCATGCATTCGCTGGGCGATCTGGTGCAGACCACGCTGGTGAAGGTGTTCGAACGCGAAGTGCATGCCCAGACCAGCTTCCGTTCGAGCGCGGAGCTCGAAAAGAGCGCCGCGGAGCACCGCGAGATCGTGCAGGCCATCGCCGACCACGATCCGGAGCGGGCGTATGCGGCGATGGAACACGTGATCCGCAGCGCCAACGACAACCTCGACCCCTGAACGCGGGGGCAGGGGCTTCCGGGGCAGGGGTAGGGCTGTCGGCCCGGCCGGTCCGCGCGCCACGGGCTCCAAAGCCTCACGGACCCCCGCACCGCCGCCGCAACGCAGAATGAACACAGTTTGGTTCCAAAAAAAACGCCTCGGCCGCGTTCACAGGTTCTCAGTCGAGAAAGAGGTGCAGAGGTCATGGGACAGGCAACGCTGGACGCCACGGCGATCATCCGGACGAATTCCCTCGGGTTCATCGAGCAGGTCTTTGCGCTGAACGCGGCGCGGCGGCCTTTCGTGATGGTCCATGACGAAGCGCAGGCCGCCGGGTTGCCGGGGATCGCGATCGACCGCTGCCTGGTGCCGGACCAGCGGTCGGGCTGGTTCGACGGCCACCACCCGCTGATCCACGAGGATCTGCCGGCGCAGGTCAGCTATACCTCGGGGACCACCGGCGAGCCCAAGGGCATCCTGCTGACCCATGCGAACCTGGCCGATGCCGCCGAACGGATCATCGACCAGATGCAGATGACCGCCGAGATCCGCGAATATGTCGGGGTTCCCGCGACCTTCAGCTTCGGCATGGGACGGTACCGGGCGATCAGCGCGGTCGGCGGCCGGGCCTACCTGCCGCCGCGCGGGTTCGATCCGATCGAGCTGGCCCGGATGCTGGCGGCGGGCGAGGTCAACGCCCTGTCGGCGGTGCCGACGCTGTTGCGCATCCTGCTGGAATCGCCCGAGGTCATCGGCGCGGCCGGCCGCAACCTGCGCTGGATGGAAATCGGGTCGCAGCACATGACCGGCGAGGAAAAGCGCCGGATCCGCGAGATGTTCCCCAACGCGCGCATCCTGCAGCATTACGGGCTGACCGAGGCGTCGCGCAGCACCTTCCTGCACGTCTCCGACGTCCCGGACGCGCTGCTCGCGTCCGTCGGGCGCCCCTCCGGCCGGACCGAGCTGGGGCTGAGCGCGGACGGACGGATCCGCATCCGGGGCCCGCATGTCGCGGCGACCCGGATCGACGCCGAGGGCCTGCATGAGTTGCGCGATGCCGAGGGCTGGCTGCAGACCAACGATCTCGGCCACATGCGGGACGGCATCCTGTTCTTCGACGGTCGCGCCGACGATCTCATCAATTTCGGCGGGATCAAGATCTCGCCGGACCAGCTTGAGGACCGTATCCGCGTGGATCTGGACCCCGGCGTCCGGGTCGCGGCGGCGAAGATCCCCGATCCGCAGCGCGGAGAGGGCATCCTGGTGGCGGTCGAGGGTCCGGGAGACCTGGGCCGGGTCCGCGACCTGGCGACCGCCGCCCTCGCCGACATGGGCGTTTCCGCTGGAACCGCGCTGGTCGTGGAACCGGTGGCGGCGATCCCGGTGACCGGAACCGGCAAGGTGCAACGCGCAGCCCTGGCCAAGCAGGTCCAGGACGGGCGGCCGCAACGGCGCGCCGGCACCGCGCGCTCGAAGGGCGCCATCGGTGACGTGCTGTCGCTGTTCCAGCATCAGTTCCCGGGCCACCCGGTCCGGCCGGAGGACAGTTTCGAAACGCTTGGCGGGGATTCGCTCCATTACATCCAGTTCTCGCTGGCCTACGAGCAGCGTTTCGGCCCCCTGCCGGAAGACTGGGAAACCCGTTCGGTCACCGAGCTTCAGAGCGGGCTGGGCGCGGGGCAGGCGAGGGCGTCGTTCTGGCGGCGGCTGGAAACGCCCACCCTGCTGCGGGCGTTCTTCATGATCTGCATCGTGGCGCTGCATACCGACGCCTTCGTCTACAGCACCTCCTATGGTGCCGCCTATTTCCTGGTCCTGCTCGCCGGCTACTCGGTGGCCCGTTTCCAGCTTCCCGACATCCTGCGCACCGGCAGCGTCAAGACGCTGGTGGGGACGTTGAAATACGTGGCGGTTCCGACCTTCCTGATGGTCGCCCTGTTGCAGGTGGCGACCGAGCGGTTCGAGATCCTGCCGCTCCTGCTGATCTCCAACTATCTCGACCCGGACACGCTGAAGGGGTTCACCTTCTACTTCATGGAGATCTACATCCAGTTGCTGGTGCTGGCCGCGGTCCTGTTTTCCGTGCCCGCGGTTCGCACCGCGTTCCGCGATCACCCGATGTACAGCGCGCTGGTGATGCTGATGATGACCGTGGTGCTGCGCCAGGTCATCGAATACGAGTGGAACGGCGAGTACAATTACCACCGGACCCCGTGGAATTACGGCTGGGCCTTCGCGCTCGGCGTGGTGCTCGCTGTGGCGAACGATACGCGGACACGCATTCTCGCTCTGACGGTCGCGATCACCGCGGTGCTGGTCAAATGGCAGTTCGTCTCGGCCGCGGCCTATGTCGGGCTGGGAAGCGCGATGCTGCTCTACGTCAAGGCGATCCCGGTGCCCGCGCCGGTCAAGACCGCGGTGGGCGAGATCGCCAATGCGTCGATGTTCATCTATCTCAGCCACTACCAGATGATGTCGGTCGTGCAGAAGGTCTTCGGCCGGGGCAAACCCTGGCTGACGCTGGTGCTGTCGATCCTCGTGGGGATCGCGATCACCCATGCCTATGCCTGGGCGAGCCGCCGGTTCGCGCGGTCGTCGGACCGCGACATGGAGACGGTCACCCCCTAGGCCGGGGTAGCGCGGGCGCAGGCGCGGTTCTGTGACCGGCGCCTGCGATCAGCTTTCGACGGCCGGCTTGCCGCGGCGGAACGGCCGGGCGACCCGGCCGAAGAACCGGTTGACCTTGCTGTCCTTCGAGCGGGTGACGATCATCAGCATCGAGGGCGTCACGATCAGGGTCAGCACGGTCGAGAAGGCGAGGCCGAAAACGATCGCCGAGGACAGTGCGATCCACCATTGCGTCGAGGGGGCGCCGAAGGTGGTCTCGTGGCTCAGGAGTTCGAGGTTGTAGCCGAAGGCGATCGGCAGCACGCCGAGGATCGCGGTGAGCGCGGTCAGGACCACGGGCCGTGCCCGCTCGCGGCAGGTCTGGAGGATCGCCTCGAGCTTGTCCATCTCCTGGTCGCGGCGCAAGTGATCGTAGGTGTCGATCAGCACGATGTTGTTGTTCACCACGATGCCGGCGAGCGCGATCACCCCGATCCCGGTCATCACCACGCTGAACGGCTGGTCCATGATCATCAGCCCGAGGAACACGCCTATCGTCGACATGATGACCGCCACCAGCACCAGCCCGACCGAGAGGAACCGGTTGAACTGCGCCAGCAGCACCATGAAGATCAGGAACAGCGCCGCCACGAAAGCCTTGGCCAGGAAGGACATGGCCGCCGCCTGTTCCTCGTCCTCGCCGGCCATCCGCCAGGTGATGCCGCGGTCGTCGAGCTTCATCGCGTCGAGCATCGTGGTCACCGCCTGGCGCACCTCGTCAGCCTGCACCCCTTCGGTGATGCCCGCCTGCACTGTCACGGTGCGCGACCCGTCGATCCGGGTGAGCGTGCCGGTCGAGCGCACGGGTTCGCGGGTGACGAGGTTGGAGATCGGCACCGCGCCCTGCGAGGTCTCGATCCGGAGCTGGTCGAGCATCGACAGCGTGCGCATTTCCTCGGGCAGCCTGAGCCGGATGTCGACCGCGTCGTCGCTGCCGGCAGGACGGTAATCGGTGAGCTTCACGCCGTTGGTGACGAGCTGCACCATCGTGCCGACGGCAGCGGGGCTGATCCCGTAGCGGGCGGCGGTGCCGCGGTCGACCATCAGCTCCCAGTCGATGCCGGGCGGCGGCAACCCGTCGGAAATGTCGATCACGTCGGCGACGTCGGCGAGCTTGGCGGCGACCTCGCGGGCGGTGTCGTTGAGCCCGTCGGGCTTGTCGGCCGAGAGCAGGATCTGGATCGCCTTGCCGGTCGGGGGGCCCGCATCCGGCACAGAGACCTCGATCCGCGCGCCGGGGATGCCGGTCATGGCGTCGCGCAAATCGGCGAGGACGTCGTTGGCGGTCTTGCGCTCGCGCCAGTCGACGAACTCGTACTGGATGGTGCCGACCACGTCCGGGTCGACCTGGCCGCCGAAGCCGCCGCCCGAGGCGCCGACCCGCGTGTAGATGCTCTTGATCCCCGGCCAGCCGAGGATCCTTTCCTCGGCCTCGCGGACCAGTGCGTCCTTCTCGTCGATCGAGAGGTTGCCGCGGGCGTGGACGTAGAGCAGGCCGTAATCCGGTTCGACGTTGGGGAAGAATTCGACGCCCTTGCCGTATTTGCCATAGGCTACCGGCACCGCCACCAGCGCCGCGATCGCGACGAGCATCACGAAGAACGGGTGCTTCACCGCGCGCTTGACGAACCACATGTAGACGCCGTCTTTCGCCGGCTCGTCATGGGTCGTGACCCGGCCGAACATCGCGCCCAGGGTGGGCGTGAAGACCAGTGCGTAGAGCATCGAGGAGGACAGCGTGGCGATCAGGGTGATCGGCAGGTATTTCATGAATTCGCCGACGATCCCGGGCCAGAACAGGAGCGGCGAGAAGGCCGCGACCCGGGTCATCGTCGCGGCCACGACCGGCCCCGCCATGCGCGAGGAGGCCAGCTTGAAGGCCGCGACCTTGTCCATGCCTTCGTGCATCCGGCGCTCGGCGAATTCGGTCACGATGATCGCGTCGTCGACCAGCATGCCGACGGCGAGGATCAGGCTGAACAGCACGATCAGGTTCACCGTCATGCCGGCGAGCGAGAGGAACAGGATCCCCATCAGGAACGAGGTCGGGATCGCCATGCCGATGAACAGCGAGGCCCGGCCGGACAGCACGAACAGGATGACGATGAACACCAGCACCACCGCCGTCAGCACCGAGTTCTGCAGATCGGAAAGCAGCTGGCGGATGGTGATCGACTTGTCCTGGCTGTAGGTAATGACCGCGCCGGGCGGCAGCAGTTCCTCGGCGGCCTTAGTGACCGCCTTCACGGCGTCGATGGTCTCGACCAAGTTGGCGCCCGAGCGTTTCGAGATCTCGATCGCCACCGCGGGCTTGCCGTCGAGCCGGGTGATCGAGGTCGCGTCCTTGAAGGTCGAGCGCATGTCGGCGATCTCGCGGGCGCGCACCGTGGCGTTGGGGCCGACGACGATGGGAAACTCGGCGGCGTCCTCCAGCGTCTCGATCAGCGCCGGTACCTTGACCGCGTAATTGCCCTGGTCGCCCTCCATCGAGCCTGCCGCCACCAGGCTGTTGCCGGCGGTCACCGCGGCGATCAGCGTGTCGAGCCGGATGCCGTAGGCGTTGAGCTTGCCGGGGTCGATGACCGCCTCGACCACGTCGTCGCGCACGCCCTGAAGGGTCGCGTCGAGCACGCCGGGGACGTTTTCCTTGATCGCGTCGCGCAGCTGGCGGCCGGCCTGGGCCAGCACCCGTTCGGGCAGGTCGCCCGAGAGCGTGACCACCACCACCGGAAACTCCGAGATGTTGACTTCGTGCACCGAGGGTTCGTCGGCGCCCTGCGGCAGCTCGCGCTTGGCATCGTCCACCCCGGTGCGCACGTCGTCGAGCGCCTTGGCGAGGTCGGCGCCGGCCTGGAACTCGATCAGCACGTTGCCGCCGCCGAGGTAGGCGGTCGAGGTCATCTTCTTGATGCCGGTGATCGACTTCAGCTTGGTTTCCATCGGCCTGAGCAGCAGGCGTTCGGAATCCTCGGGCGAAATGCCCTGGTAGCCGAGCGAAACGTATATGATCGGGATCTTGATGTCGGGCTCGGCTTCCTTCGGGATCGAGATATAGGCCAGTGCGCCGGCCACGATCAGGAACAGCATCACCGATAGCGTGAGCCGCGCATTGCGGATGGCGAGGCCGACGAAATCCATCAGTCGGCGCCCTGTCCGGCAGCGGCGCTGTCTTCCGCCGCGACGGCGATGACCTTCTGACCGTCCGACACCATGTCCTGACCGGAGACGATGATCCGGGTGTCCGCCTCGATGCCCGACAGCACCAGCCCGTCGGGGGTATCGTCGAGGATCGCGACCTTGAGGAAGGCGACCGTGTCGTCCGTGCCGAGCACCCGGACGCCGAGATTGCCCTCGGCATCGAGGGTGATCGCCGAGCGCGGCAGCAGGATCGCGGGACCGGTCTCGACCGCGAGCTGAATCTCGGCCGACATGCCGGCCGGGATCGTGGCGTCGGGATTGGCGATGGCGACCTCGATCGGGAAGGTGCGGGTCTGGCCCGAGGCCTCGCGCCGCACGTAGCGCACCATGCCTTCCGATGTCGTGCCGTCGCCGAAGGTCACCCGGGCCATGGTGCCCCTGCCGACCGATTGCAGATCGCGTTCGTTGACCTCGCCGACCACCACGATCGGGTCGAGCGCGAGCAGCGAGGCCACCTCGTTGCCCGGGGTGACCCAGGAGCCCTCTTCGACGAAGACCTCGTCGATCAGGCCGGCGAAGGGCGTGACCACTTCGAGCTGGTCGACCTGGGCCTGGGCGGATTCGAGACCCGAACGCGCCGCCTCGCGTGCGGCGACGGAGGCTTCGTATTGCAGTTCCGACATCGCGCCGCGGGCGCGCAGTTTCTCGTTCGCCTCGGCCTGGTTGGTGGCGGTGGTGAGCTGCGCCCGGGCCGATTTGACCGCGGCGAGCCGCTCCGGTCCCTCGACCGCCATCACCAGCGCGCCGGCTTCGAGGCTGTCGCCTTCCGCGACCGGCAGTTCCGAGACCGCGCCGGAGGTCCGGGCGACCAGCACCACCTGCTTGTCGGCCTGGGTCTGGCCGGCGAGGCGGATCGTGCGCTCGTAGGGGGCGGGTTCGGCAATCGTGTAGGCGACGCTCTGCAGCGCCGGGGCCGGCTCCTCTCCGGGCTCCGATCCGGTCTCTGCGGCGGGCAGATCGGCGGCCGGCGCCGGGTCCGGAGACATCGCCGGGGCCGCCCCTGCCTCAGCGCCGATATCGCTGCCGACAAAGGTGTATTTGCCGGTCGCCACCCAGGCCCCGGCGGCAATCAGCACGACAATCGCCGCAACCGTGTGAAATCTGATGCGCATGTGACCCACTTACTGTTGCACGTGGCGGTTTCGATATGTGGTCTTCCGGTCGGTTTGGCAATTGCCGCGGCTGCGAAGTTTTTGCCCGGTTTCGCTCGGTCCGGTCCGGGTCGGATCGTTTGCGGCCGAACCCGCCGATGCGCCCCGGGCCGAGGAAACCGGAGCATGCCCCGTCCCGCGCCCTGTCCCGCACGCGCGGCCATGTCGACGCGCGCACCATGTGCCGAAATGCCGACGGAGGCAAGCCGGGGCGACCGGCAATTCCGCAGCCCGAGATACCCGCGCGAAACGCCTTGCGTTCACGGGCTGCGATCCCTGAGGATACCGGCCGGATCGGGTGCGGCGGTGTTCGCGCGACGGGTCGGTCCCGGGCGCGCTGCGGGTCCTGCCGCGAGGGATGGGCCGGCCCGCGCTCGGAGCGCCGGGCGGGAAGCGCGCGCGACCGCCGTGCTTTGCGCGCTCGTGGCCGCCGGCCGCACGCGCCCGAGGATCGCGGCCAACTCCGGTCCCGGCGCCGGAAAACCGTTGGACCGGGAGCGGGCCGGGCGGATGCCTTGCGACCTGGACGCAGATCGCCGTAGTGTTCCGGGGCGATGGAGATGCGCGCGAGGGAGCGCGCAGGCATGCGACGTACAGGGCCCGCGGGCACCATGAAGCAGGAGACGCCATGGGCGTAACGCTCAAGGAGGTGGCGGCGCGGGCCGGGGTGTCGCGCTCCGCGGTATCGCGGACGTTCACGCCCGGCGCGTCGGTGTCGGAGGCAATGCGCAGGAAGGTCGAGCGGGCGGCGCAGGATCTCGGTTACCACCCGAACGCGCTTGCCTCGAGCCTGACGACCGGGCGGACCAAGCTGATCGGCCTGGTGTCGAACAACTTCCACAACCCGGTCTTTCTCGAGATCTTCGACCGGTTCACCCGCGGGCTCCAGGACAAGGGCTGCGGCCGCTGCTGGTCAACCTGTCCGACGAGACCGAGCCGGAAACTCGGTGCGGATGCTCCGGCAATATTCCGTCGACGGCGTGGTGGTGGCTTCGTCCACCCTGCCGCCGGGCTTCGCGCGCGCCTTCCGGGCCGCGGGGGTGCCGGTGGTGCATGCTTTCGGGCGACCCACCGGGCGGCCCGGCGTCGACGTGGTCGGGATCGACAACGTGGCGTGCGGGCGCATGGCAGCGCGCACGCTGGCAGAGCGGGGCTATACCAGGGTCGCCTTCATGGGCGGGCCGGAAGGCGCGACGACGACCCAGGACCGACTTGCCGGGTTTCTCGAGGGCATGGCGGATTACCCGTCGATCGCGGTGAGCCATTCCTTCGCCGCCGGTTACACGTTCGAGGCAGGCCGGCAGGAGATGATTCGGCTGGCCGAAGCGGGGCCAGCGGAGGCCTATTTCTGCGGCGACGACGTGCTGTCGATCGGGGCGCTGAGCGCGCTCAGCGACCGGGGCTTCGCGGTGCCGGGCGACGTCGGGATCCTCGGGCTCAACGACATGGAAATCGCCGGCTGGCAGAATATCGACCTGACGACGATCCGCCAGCCGATCGGCGAGATCGTGGGCGCCTCGATCGACGCGATGGAGGCAATGCTGGCCGATCCCGACCGCGCGCCCGAAGCGCGGATCTTCCCGTGCGAACTCGTCGAGCGGGGCACCTTGCGGCCGTTGACGCGACCCGCCTCAGGTGAAGCCGATGCTTTCGAGGTATTCCCGGTTGCGCCGGGCGTCGTCGACGGGCGAGACGTCGAGCGTCGGGTCGCAATCCTGCTCGATGGTGCACCAGCCTTCGTAGCCCGCATCGAGCAGCACCTGGCGGACGGCGGGGAAGTCGACCTCGCCCTCTTCGAGATTGCAGAAGATCCTGGCCGCAGGCGTCGTAGAAGCCGGTGCGGTTGGCGATGCTCCGGGCCTTCACTGTCGCGTCGGTCGACTTGAAGTGGACATAGGTGATCCGGTCCATGTGCCGTTTCATGAAGGCGACCGGGTCGAAGCCCGCGTAGGTGCAATGCCCGGTGTCGATGCAGAGCTTGAGCTGTGCCGGGTCGGTCTCGGCGAGGATGCGTTCGACCTCGGGTTCGAAATCCATGAACCCGCCCGCGTGGGGGTGCAGTTCCGGGATCAGGCCGTAGTCTTCCGCGCCCAGGCGGGCGACGGTCAGGATCCGGTCGCGATAGGCCGCCCATTCCGCGGCGTCCATCTGCGCGGCCTCGGCGGGGCGTCCGGCGGTCGGCGCGCGGCGTGGGGAGATCGAGTCGATGATCACGAAATGCCTGGCCCCGTGCGCCTTCAGCGCCTTGCAGGTGCGCACCGCCCCGTCCATCACCTCGTCCCAGGCGGCGGGGTCATGGAACGGGCGGAACACCACGCCGCCGATGAGGTCGAGTCCGGTCTCGGCGAGGGCTTCGGCCAACACCGCGGGGTCTTCCGGCATGAAGCCGACGGGGCCGAGCTCTATCCCGGTGTAGCCCGCCTCGGCGCAGTCCTTCAGCACGTCGCGCCAGGCGGGGTTGCGCGGGTCGTCCGCGAATTCGACGCCCCAGGAGCAGGGCGCGTTGCCGATACGGATGGTCATGGGGGTCTCCTCAGACCTGGGTGACGGGTGTCCATTGCCCGGTTCGCGCCGCGGTGTGGACGGCTTCGACCACCTCCGCCACCGCGAGGCCGTCGCGGAAGGTGGGCCAGACCGGCGTGCCGGTGTCGATGGCGGTCAGGAAATCCTTGGCCTCGATGATGATCTGGTCCTGGTAGCCGGTGCCGTGGCCGGGGCCGAGGCAGAACGGCTCGTAGTCGGGATGCGCGGGGCCGGTCAGGATCTTGCGGAACCCGCGTTCCGCCTCGGGGCCCTCGGCGCGGTAGAGCCAGAGCGCGTTCTGGTCTTCCTGGTCGAAGCGGATCGCGCCTTTCGTGCCGTGGATCTCGTAGGCGTAGCCCATCTTGCGGCCTGTCGCGATGCGGCTGGAATAGATGTGCCCGATCGCGCCGGAGGCGAAGCGGCACATGATCTGGGCGTGGTCGTCGTTGGTCACCCGGCCGCCGGGGCGGTCGGCATGGACGCATTCGACCTCGGCCATTACCGCTGCAACGGGGCCCATCAGGGCAAGGGCGGCGTTGATCGGATGCGGGGCGAGGTCGCCCATGTTGCCGTTGGCGCGCCCGTCGCAGCGCCAGCTCCAGGGCGCGTCCGGGTCGGCGAGGAAGTCTTCGGTGTGTTCGCCGCGAAACCAGGTGATCTGCCCGATGGCGCCTTCCGCGAGGAGCCTGCGGGCGAATTGGCTGGCGGGCGTGCGGATGTAGTTGAACCCGATCATGTTGGCGACGCCCGCGGCCTCGGCGGCGGCGACCATGGCGCGGGCGTCCTTCAGCGTGTCGGCCAGCGGCTTTTCGCAGAACACCGGCTTGCCGCGGGCGAGGGCGGCTTCGGCGATGGCACGGTGGGTGTTCTGGGGCGAGGCGATCACGACCGCCTCGACGGCCGGGTCATCGACCAGCGCCCGCCAATCGTCGGTCGCGCGGGCGAAGCCGAGGGCCTTGCGGTGGCGCTCGGCGCTTGCGGGGCTGGTGGCGGCGACCATCTCGAGCCGCGGGCGAAGCGCGGTGTCGAACACCGCGCCCACCGCCGCCATCGCCACGGCATGCGCCTTGCCCATGTAGCCGCCGCCGACGATGCCGATGCCGATCTCCGCCATTTCGTCCTCCCGTGCCGGCGCACCGCGTTCTCGGCACTTTGCAACCGGTTGCAAAAACTGTAGCCTGCGGTCGAAGTCCGGGCAACTGCAAACGCCCGGTGCAAGGGGAGGGATGCCATGAGCGAGACGATGGTGCGGCTCACGACGGCGCAGGCGATCGTGCGCTGGATGGCAAGCCAGTTCATCGAGATCGACGGGAGCGAGTACCGGCTGTTCGGCGGCGGGTTCGGGATCTTCGGCCATGGCAACGCTCCCTGCCTCGGCGAGGCGCTGAACGGGTATCGCGACGCGCTGCCGCTCTTCCGCGGCCAGAACGAGCAGAGCATGGGGTTTGCCGCCGCCGGCTACGCCAAGGCCTGGCTGCGGCAACGGATCATGTTCGCCACGGCGTCGGCGGGGCCGGGCACCTCGAACATGCTCACCTCGGCGGCGCTCGCGCATGCCAACCGGCTGCCGGTGCTGTTCCTCTGCGGCGACGGCTTCGTCACCCGGCTGCCCGACCCGATCCTGCAGCAGATGGAAAACTTCCACGACCCGGCCTTTGGCGTGACCGACGCGTTCAAGCCGGTCTCGCGCTACTGGGACAGGCTCGTCCACCCGGCGAATGTGCTCCATGCCCTGCCGAACGCCGTCGCCACCCTGCTCGACCCGGCCGATTGCGGGCCCGCCTTCATCGCGCTGCCGCAGGATGTGCAGGGTTGGGCCTGGGATTACCCGGAGGTCTTCTTCGAGAAGAATGTGCACCGGATCCGTCGGCAGGCGCCGGATGCGGCCGAGATCGCCGCCGCGGCCGCGGTGCTGAAGGGCGCCGCGCGGCCGATGATCATCGCCGGCGGGGGGGTCCAGTATTCGAAAGCCGTCGCGGAGCTCACCGCTTTCGCGGAGGCGCACCAGATCCCGGTGGTGGAGACGATCGCCGGGCGGGCCAACCTGACCGCGGACCACCCGCTCAACATCGGACCGCTGGGCATCACCGGCTCGAACAGCGCCAACGTCCTCGCCGGGCAGGCCGACGTGATCCTCGCCGTCGGCACCCGGCTGCAGGATTTCACCACCGGCGCCTGGACGGTCTTCGACAGATCGGCGCGGATCGTCGGGCTCAACGTCGGCCGGCAGGATGCGGCCAAGCACCGGTCGCTGGCAGTGGTGGGCGACGCGAAACTGGCGCTGGGCCAACTCGGTGCGGCGCTCGGAGACCACGTGGCGCCGGGGGCCTGGGTCGAGACCGCGAAGGCCGAGCGCAGGGCCTGGGACGCCTATGTGGCCGAGAACGTCGCCCCGGGCGACAACCGGCCGAATTCCTACGCGCAGGCCATCGGCGTGGTGAACGCGCTGTGTGACACGCGCGACCGGATCGTCGCCGCCGCCGGCGGGTTGCCGGCCGAAATCACCGCCAATTGGCGCACGCTGGACCCGGGCACGGTGGACGTGGAATTCGGATATTCCTGCATGGGGTACGAAATCGCCGGGGCCTGGGGGGCGAGAATTGCACAGATCGAACAGGAGCCCGGTCAGGACGTCGTCAGCTTCGTCGGTGACGGCTCCTGGCTGATGCTGAACTCGGACATCTATTCCTCGGTGCTGACACAGAAGAAGCTCATCGTTCTGCTGCTCGACAATGGCGGCCATGCGGTCATCAACAAGTTGCAGGGCAATACCGGCAACGTGAGCTTCAACACGCTGTTCGAGGACTGCCCGACCATCCCCGAGCCGTTCGGCGTCGATTTCGAAGCGCATGCCCGGGCGATGGGGGCCCTGGCCGAGACGGTGGCCAACCCTGCGGAGCTGGGCGCGGCGTTTCTGCGCGCCAAGGCCGCCGACAGGACCTACGTGATCGTCATGGCCGTGGACCCGCGGGTGGGCTGGACCGACGAGGGCCATGCCTGGTGGGAGATCGGCACCCCCGAAGTGACCGACAACGACAGCGTGCGGGCGGCCCACGAGGGCTGGGAAGCCGGCCGGGTGCGCCAGCGCAAGGGGGTGTGATGGGGCTCGAAGGGATCGGCCGGAAGCGTTTCGTGGTGCTCGGGCGAGTGGGGATGGACCTGACCGCCGAGCCGATCGGCGTGGCCACCCCCGAGGCCACCGGCATGATGGTCTCGATGGGGGGCTCGTCCGCGAATATCGCGGCCGGGCTGGTCAGGCTCGGCTGCGAAGCGGCGCTGGTCACCTGCGTCTCGGACGACGCGGTGGGGCGCTACTGTCTGAACCAGCTCGACGCCTACGGCATCGACCGGACCCACGTGCGCGCGATCCGGGGCGAGGAACGCACCTCGCTCGCCGTCGTGGATGCCCGCGTCGAGGGCCACAACACGGTGATCTACCGCAACAACGCGGCCGACTTCCGGATGTCCGTTCCGGATGTGGAAGCCTTGGATTTGAGAAGCTTCGGGGCCATCGTGACCACGGGGACCGTGTTCGCGGCGGAGCCCTCGCGCAGCGCGGCGTTTCGCGCCCTGGAGCTTGCCCGCGCGGCCGGGCTCACGGTGATCTTCGACGTCGACTACCGGCCCTATTCCTGGACCTCGGGCGCGGAGGCAAGCCGGGTGCTGACCCGTGCCGCCGCGATGTCGGACGTGATCGTCGGCAATGACGAGGAGTTCGATTTCATGGCCGGGGCGCCGGGCGCGGGGCTCGGCCAGGCGCGGGACCTGGCCGCGACGGCCGACATCGTCGTCTACAAGCGCGGCCCCGAGGGTGCGGTCACCTTCGCCGGGGCCGATGAGATCGCCACCGGCATCTACCCGGTCGAGGCGCTCAAGCCCACCGGCGCGGGCGACAGCTTCCTTGCGGGTCTGCTCGCCTCCCTCGCGGACGGGCGCCCGCTGAAGGACGCGCTCCTGCGGGGATCGGCCTGCGCGTCGATCGTCGTCGCCCGGCCCGGCTGCGCCCCGGCAATGCCCGGGCCGGCGGAGCTCGACGCCTTCCTCGCGACCCATCCGGGCCCGACAGCGCCCTGAAAGGACCCAGCCCATGCATATCGCCCCTTTCGACAACCAGAACCGGCCGATCGTCGATGCCGGCAACCCGACGGTGCCGCTGAACTACTTCAATATCGTGAAGCTCAAGCAGGGCGATGCCTTCGACTACCGGGTGCCGGGCTACGAGACCTGCATCGTGCCGGCGACCGGCACCGTCGACGTCGAGGTCGAAGGCGTCCGGTTCGCGGCGCTGGGCGGGCGCGGGCGAGACGTCTGGGACGGTGAGCCGCAGGGCGTCTACGTGCCCTCGGGGGCGCGGGCGACGATGGTCTGCTCTTCGGAGACGGCGGAGGTCTTCGTGGCCGGGGCGAAATACGACAAGGTGCTCGAGCCCTTCGACGTTCGCGAACACGACCTCGTGCAATACGGCTCCGACGACACCAAGACGCATCGCAAGATCAAGCACATCCTCGGCCAGAAACAGGCGGACAGGGTAGGCCGGCTGCTGGTGAGCGAGCTCTACACCGTGGGCGCGGGCGGCTGGTCGGGGTTTCCGAGCCACAAGCACGACACCGACCGGCTTCCAGACGAGACCCGCCACGACGAGACGTATAATTTCCGCTTCAGGCCCAACTGGGGCTCGGGGCTGCAGATGCTCCAGCGCGAGGAGGGCAGGCCGGGCGACGCCTACCACATCGTCGACGGATCCACGATCTGCATCGACAGGGGCTACCATCCCTGCGCCGTGCTGCCGGGCTACGAGATGTATTACTTCACCATCCTCGGCGGGCTCTCGCAGCGGCCGCTGGTGCAGTATTTCCAGCCGAGCCATGCCGACCAGATCGAGACGATCCCGGGCATCAAGGATATGATCGCGAAGTTCAAATGACGCTGGCGACGCTCTCCGAGGTTCTTGGGCCCGCCTTGAGGGGTGGCTATGCGGTGGCCGGGCTGGTTTCCCTCGGCTGGGAGGACATGCGCGCCTACGTCGCCGCCGCCGAGGCCGAGAATGTGCCGGTGATCCTGCAGGCGGGGCCGTCCTGCCGGGCGCATACGCCGCTGCCGGTTTTGGCCGCGATGTTGCGTTATCTCGGCGAGCAGGCTTCGGTGCCGGTCGTCGTCCATCTCGACCACGGCCGGAGCTTCGACGAGTGCCGGGAGGCGGTCGAGGCCGGGTTCACCTCGGTCATGTATGACGGCTCCCGCCTGCCGCTCGACCGCAACATCGCCGAGACCGCCCGGGTGGTCGACATGGCGCATGCGGCGGGTCTCTCCTGCGAGGGCGAGATCGGCTTCGTGGGCTATGCCGAGGGCGAAGGGTCCGCGGGCACCGATCCGGTGGAAGCGGGCCGCTTCGCCCGCGAAACCGGTGTCGACGCCCTGGCCGTCTCGGTCGGCAACCTGCATCTGCAACAAGAGGCGGGCACGCCGCTCGACGCGGCGCGCATCCGCGCGATCGAGGCGGAAACCTCGGTGCCGCTGGTGATCCACGGCGGCTCGGGCGTGCCGGCGGCGCAGCGCACGGCGCTCGCCCGGGGCTCGAACATCTGCAAGTTCAACATCGGCACCGAGCTGCGCATGGCCTTCGGCGCGGCGCTGCGGGTGGCAGTGATGCGCGACCCCGACCGCTTCGACAGGATCGGGATCCTCTCTCAAACACATGATCCGCTGGTCGCAGCCACGCGGTCGATTCTCGCCGGGCTGAAGCCGGACCAAATGCGGTAGCGCTGCAAAACGGGCAGGGGGTCTGCGTGGGGGGGGGGGCGGTTCCGGGACCGCGTCGGGCTCGGCGGCGCGGCAGGCGGCCCGGTGCGTTATGCCCGGTGTTGCCCGCAGCAATCGGGCACCCGGCAGGGAAGGTGCGGCACACGGGCGGTGATCAGCCGGCTGGAGACAGGACCGCGCCGTTTTCCCCGGACAAGGTGGTCAGACCGAAATCGTCGAGAATGGCGTAGACCGCCGGTAGAACGAGGATGACGACC
Organism: Paracoccaceae bacterium; assembly: GCA_041397205.1. Classification (GTDB taxonomy): domain Bacteria; phylum Pseudomonadota; class Alphaproteobacteria; order Rhodobacterales; family Rhodobacteraceae; genus Sinisalibacter. Next base: position 63,243 of record JAWKXC010000010.1, on the reverse strand, counting down.
AGGCTGGCGGCCACGAGGCCGAAGACGAGGCTGGCGACGAGGGGGACGAGGATCTGCGCCTGGAGGCTGGTTTCGGTGAGAATCGGGATGAGTCCGGCGAGCGTCGTCGTGGTGGTGAGCAGCATGGCGCGGAATCGGGCGCGGACGGCCTGAGAGGCCGCGGCAGTCACGCTGCCGGCGGTCCCGTGTTCGTGCTTGATGAAATCGACCAGCAGGATCGAGTTGTTTACCACCACGCCGGCCAGCGCCACGTAGCCGAGCAGGCTCGGCATCGAGAAGTCGAGCCCCATCGCCATATGGCCGAAGATCGCGCCGGCCAGCGCCAGCGGGATCACCAGCATCACCACGATGGGCTCGATGTAGGAGCGGAACTGGAACGACAGGAGCGCGAAGACGCCCAACAGGCCGATGACGAAGCCCTTCATCATCGAGACCTGCGTCGTGCTCGCCTCAGCGCGCTGGCCTTCGACGTCGAGGCTGACGCCGGAGTGGCGGGCGAGAAGGTCGGGGACGAAGCGGGCAAGCGTATCGGAGACGATGGCATTGGCGTTGGCAACGCGGGTGTCGATGCTGCCCTGCACGGTGACGGTGCGGATGCCGTCTTCGCGGTTGATCCGGGCGACGCCGCGGCCGGTCTCGACCTCGGCCACGACCGAAAGCGGTACCGCGGTGCCATCGGCGCGGAAGATGGCGAAGTCGTCGAAGCTCTGCGGGTCGGCCGCGGCGTCCGGGTCGAGACGGGCGACGATTTCGAAAGTGCGGGGGCCGATCTGCAGCTCGCTGATCGTGGTGCCCTGCCAGGCGGCGCGGAGCTGGTCGGCGACCAGCGCGGCGGTCACACCCATCGGCCCGGCCGTGGGTTTGAGCGTGATCCGGAGCTCGCGCTTGCCGGGGCGCAGGTCGTCCATCACCGAGGTCACGCCGGCATAGCCGGCCAGCCAGGCGGTGAGCTCGGTGGCGGCGGATTTGAGCGTGTCGAGGTCGTCGCCCTTCAGCCGCATGTCGAGGGCGATACCGGCGGGGCCGATGGTGCTCTCGGCGTATTTCAGGCTGACGACGTCGGGCAGCGCCCCGACCTCGTCCTGCCAGGCGGCCATGATCGGGTCGGGGCGGAGCGTGCGCTGCGACGAGGGCAGGAGGTCGACCGAAACGGTGGCGACGTGGGCGCCGGTCTCGAAGGCGTCGCGGTTGACGCCGTTCGAGACGGTGACGGAGCGGACGAGATCGGCGCCCGCCGGCTGCGCGGGGCTGAGCCGCGCGTTGACCCGGTCGAGCCCGGCGACGAGGGCGGCCACCACCGCGTCGGTGCGCGCCTGTGGCGTGCCCTGGGGCAGGAGCACGCGGGCCTCGATCGTGTCGCCGTCGATCTCGGGGAAGGCGGTGAACTTGAGCGTGCCGCCGGCGATCTGGGCGACGGCGACCAGGAACATTGCGAGCGCCAGGCCGACCACCGCGTAGCGGGCGCGGATCATCGCGTCGGCGAGCCATCCGGTCGCGTTGCGCAGGCGCCCGATGCCGGCATGGACCCGGGCGGCGAGCCGGCCGCGGCGGGGGTGTTCGAGGCTGTGCATCAGGTGGTGCGGCAGGATCAGGAAGGCCTCGATCAGCGACACCGCGAGGACGAAGAGCATCACCGCCGGGACCACCCGGAGCACCGCGCCGAGGTCGCCCTTGAGGAAGGCGAGCGAGCCGAAGATCATCGCGGTGGTGGCGAAGGAAGCGAGCACGTTGCCGAACACCTGGTGCGCGCCTTCGACCGCGGCGTCGAGAGGCGCGAGGCCCTTGTCGCGCAGACGGGCGATGTTTTCCGAGATCACGATGGCGTCGTCCATGAGCAGGCCGATGACGATCAACAGCCCGATGGTGGTCATCAGGTTGAGCGACAGCCCGGCCGCGGCCATGATCGCGACCCCGCCCATGAAGGCGACCGGCAGGCCCATCGCGACCCAGAAGGCGAAGCGCAGGCCGAAGACCAGCCAGAGCACCGCGAAGACGAGGGCCAGGCCCTGGAGGCCATTGACCAGCACCAGCGCCAGCCGTTCGCGGATCACCGTGGCGCCGTCGGCGATCACCTCGTAGGCGAGCCCCGGCGGCGCGCTGGCGCGTTCGGCGTCGAGGAAGGCGTGGACCGCGTCGATCGTGACGAGGGAATCCTCGGCGCGGGTCTTGGTGATGTCGAGCACTGCGGCGGGGCGGCCGTTCACGGTGATGGCCTGGCTATCGTCGGCGTAGCCCTCGGCGATACGGGCGATCTCGCCGAGCCGCACCTGGCCGCCGCCGGCGGAGGCGCGCACGACGATGCCGGCCAGCGCGTCGGGATTGCGGCGCTCTTCGCTGACGCGGATCAGCAGGCTCTGGTCGCTTCCGTCGAGGCTGCCCGCCGGCATGTCGAGGCTCTCCGCCCCGACCGCGCGCGCGACATCCGAGATCGACAGCCCGAAGCGGCGCAGCGCCAGGGGCGAGACGTCGATCCGCACCTCGGTGGCCGGGAAGCCGCGGATCTCGACCATCGCGATGCCGCCCCAACGCAGCATCCGCGTGCGGACCTCCTCGGCATAGGCTTCGAGAGTGGGGCGGTCGTCGGGGCCGGTGATGGCGACGGAGGCGACGAAATCGGTAAGCCCGAGGGCGCGGACCCGGGCGGGCTCGGCGCGGTCGGGGAACTCGCCTATGGCGTCGACCTCGCCTGCGACCTCGGCGAGGAAGCCGCGGAAATCGGCGCCTTCGCGCATCCGTGCGGTGGCGCGCCCGAGCCCCTCGCGGGCCTCGCAGGACGTGCCGTCGAGGTCGGTGACGGCGTCGAGCGCGGCTTCGAGGGGCAGGCAGATCGCGGTCTCGACGTCTTCGGGGCGGGCGCCGGGGTAGGGCACGCTGATTTCGACCGCGCTGGGGGCCGCCCGCGGGAAGGTCTCGCGCAGGAGCCCTGGACCGGCGATGAGGCCGGCAGCGAGGAACACCAGCATCAGGAGGTTGGCGATGGTCGGATGGCCGGCGAAGAAGCGGATCATCGCGTGGGTCCGAGCGTGGCGGCGAGGGTGTCGTCGGTGACCGGCGCCAGAAGCATGCCCTCGACGGGCACGAGGAGGTCGCTGGCGACGACGCGATCGCCAGATGAAAGACCGTTGGTAATCAGACTGATGTCGCCCTGTGAGAATGCCGTCGTGACGGCGCGGTGCTCCAGCCGGTCGTCGTGGTCCGTGACGCGCACCCTGCCGTCGGCAACCGCGCTGCGCGGCATGGCGAAGCCGGTGACGGGGGGGCCGGAGATCGCGGCTTCGACGAACATCCCCTTGGTGAGCGGCGGTCGCGCGCCGGGGATGGCGCCGGCATAGGCGGTGTCGACCACGACAATCACGCCGAGCGTGCCGGTCTTGGGGTCGACCGTGTCGCTCACTCGGTCGACCCGGCCGGGCCAGGTGAGCACGTCACCGTCGAGGTCGAGGCGCAGTTCGGCGTCGAGGTCGAGGTCGCGCAGCACCCGGGTCATCGCCGCGGGGTCGGCGGCGAAGGCGGCGGCGTCGGGCGCGGCGCGGCGCAACAGCCGGCGGAGCGCGGCCACCGGCACCTGGGCCTCGACCTCGGCGCTGGCGGTGCCGTCGAGCTGGGCAGCGGTCTCGCCGGCGCGCAGGTAGCGGCCGGTCTCGACCGAGACCTGGGCGACCCGGGCGGCGAAGGGCAGGGTGAGTGTGGTCCGCGCAAGGTTGAGCCGGGCGGTCGCGCCGGCGGCGCGCGCGGCGGCGGCGGTCTCGGCGAGGCCCGCGCGTTGCGACGGGATCAGGGCGAGCGTGCTCTCGACCGACTGGACCTTCTGGCGCTGCGCGAGCCAGGCCGCACGGGCGGTGTCGACGGCGGCCTGGGCCCGGGCGCCGCCGGCGAGCAGGGCCTCGGCGCGGGCAAGCTCGTCGGCCCGGAGCGCGAGCACGTCGCGCTCGATGTCCAGCGCGGCGCGCTGGTTGTCTTCCGACACGGCGAGCTCGGCGAGCTTCGCTTCCGCCGCGCGGATGTTGGCTTCGGCTTGCGACAGCGCGAGCTCGTAGTCGTCGGGCGCGATCCGCACCAGCGCGGCGCCGGCGGGCAGGGTGGCGCCGCGGGCGAGCTCGGGGTTCACCCAGGCGACGGTGCCGCCGATCTGGGCGATGGCCTCGAAAGTCTCGGTCGGTGCGACCAGGCCATAGCCGGTCACCAGCGGGCGGATCGACGTCTCGGTCGCGGGGATGACCCGGACCGGTGTCGCCACCTCGCGCGCCTCGATCCGGGCCGGCGGGGCCTTGGTCCTGACGGTGATGCCGAGGAACCCGGCGCCGGCGGCGGCAAAGGGCAGGGTGAGGAGGAGCAGTTTCAGGGAGGGGCGCATCAGGCCTCGCTGTGCCGCGCAAAGGCGGCGAGCCTGGAGTTCGAGGAGCCGGCGCCCGTCGGTCGCGACGAGCCTCCGGGTCGTGGGTGAGGACGAGGCGCAAGGCGAGGCCTGCACCACGCCCATCACCAGCGTCGCGATGTCGGCCGCGGCGATGTCGTCGCGAAGCGCTGTCGGCCTGGGCGGCTGCGCAAAGGCGGACCAGGCTGGACTGAAACGCCGACATCCGGGCCTGCATCGCCATCCGCACCACCGCGTCGGCGCTACTCGTCGCGCGCGAGCATGATCTCGGGCAGGGCCGGGGTGCGCGCGATCAAGGCGAGTTGGCCGAGGACCAGAGCGCGGAGCCGGCCGAGCGCGGGTGCGGGGTTGGTGTCGGCGGCGGCGAGGTTCTGGGCGACCTCGCTGCCCAGCCGGTCGGTGATCGCGTGCCAAAGATCCGCCTTGGACCGGAATGGCGGTAGATTGCGGGCTGGGTGAGGTCCAGCCGCTCGGCGATGGCAACGGTGGTCACCTGCGCCGGACCGCCCTCGAAGGCAAGCGCGAGGGCGGTGTCGAGGATCTGCGTCTTGCGGTCGGTGGCACTGGCGGTCGAGCGCGCCGCCCTGGTCGGGCGAGCGCGGCGATCAGGACCAGACCGCGAAGCGGAAGGCTAGCGCCGCCGCTGCGGCTCGACCGGCGTGCCGGAGAGGGCGGCAACGGCGAAGCGCGAGGCCGGCGCCCGCCGTCGCGAGCGCGATTGCGATGGCGAGGCGCGGGCCCCAGGGCCGGCCGCGCCACAAACCCGGCGGCGGCGAGATAGGCGAAGCCGGCGAGGAAGTTGAACCGGACGACGAAAGGACGACGTCGCCGGCCAACTCCCGCGCCGTCTCCGGCCCGAACAGGACGCCGGACGAAGCCGCCACGGTCATGAGGCCGAAACCGCGGCGATGATGCCGAGGATCCGGTTTCGAAGCGTCCTGTTCGGGGTGGGTCGGGTCACGCGGGTGCCTTTCTGGATGCGATCACACCCCGTCCGGGACGAGTGTTATACCGATATAACGCCCTGGCTGCCCCGACTTGAGAAAGTCATGCGTCCCCGAAAGGGAGTGATACTGGGCGTGCGACCCGAGGGAGGGACAGGATCGTCCATGGACCGCGCGACCCATCTCGAACAGCTGAAGCAGACCTTCGGGGCCAGGGCGGTTTCCGGAGGCGGAACGGGCGTTGGCGGTTACCGGTCTGTTCGACCGGATCGCGCCGCGCTACGACCTGATGAACGACCTGGATGAGTTTCCTGGCACCCACCGGTTGTGGAAGCGCGTGGTCGTGGCAAAAGCCGCGGAACTGGCATCAGGCGCGCCCGGGATCGTCGTCGACCTGGCCGGCGGTACCGGCGATCTGCCCTGCCCTGCGCCGGCGCCCGCCGGACCGCAGGATCGTGGTGGCCGACGCTTCCGAAGGCATGCTGGAGATCGCCCGGTCGCGGGCGGCGCCGGGCTCGACTACCTGCACGCCCCGGCCTGAGGCGCTGCCGTTCGACGACGGGTCGGTGGCGCTGGTGACATTGTCGTTCGGGCTCAGGAACATGGACCGGACCTGGCGGCTGCGCTGCGCGAGGTGACGCGGGTCCTGGCGCCGGGCGGCATCTGGTGCTGCTCGAGCCTCGAAGCCTCGCGGCCTGGTTCGCGCTGCTTTACGGGGTGCATGGCATCGCTACGTGATCCTGCGGATCGGTGCCGCGGTGGCGCGCGACCGGGCGGCTCATGCCTACCTGGTCGAGTCGACTGGACCGGTTTCCGACCGCGAAGACATCGCCCGCGAAATCGTGGCCGCCGGGCTCGACCTGGTGGAGGAGCGCGCGTTCATGTTCGGCGTGGCCCGCATGCATGTCGGGCGGACGCCATGACCGCCGTTGCGGGCGATGCCCGGGCCCGGCTCGCGTCCCTTCCCGCGCCCGCCTTGTGGCTGATCGCGGCGCGGCTGAAGACCGTGAGCCTCAGCCAGGTGCCGGTGCTGGCGGGCGCCTGGCGCGCAGGCGAGGGGTTCCGCCTCGACGTCACCGTCGCGGCGATGATCGCCACGGCGACGATCCAGATCAGTGGCACCAACCTGTGGAACGACGCGGCCGATGCCGCGCGTGGGGTCGACCAGCTCCGGTCGCTCGGGCCGCCGCGGATGACGGCGCTGGGGTTGTCGACGGCGCCGCGGCAGGGCGCGCGGCGCTGCGAGCTTCGGGCTCGGGCGACATTTGCCGGGTTGTGCTCGTCACGGTCGGCGGCTGGCCGATCGTCGGGATCGGGCTGGTGTCGCTGACGCCGGGGTATTTCTACTCGATAAGCCGCGCCCGCTGTCCGGCCCGCCGTTCCGGCGAAGCGTTGGTGATCGCCTCGGCATCGTCGCGGTGTCGGGCACGGGCTGGCTCATGGGGGCCGAACCCTTCGGGACAGGAACGCTCTCGCGACCGGGGCGATGATCACGCCCGCCGGCGGCGGCGGTGCTGATGCTCAACAACCACCGCGACCGGGTGCAGGACGCCTCGCGCCGGGCGGCGGACGCTGGCGTGATCGTGATCGGGCCGGTGGCGTCGCGGCTGAGCTATTTCGCGGCCCTCGTCGCGGCGCTGGGCCTGGGCGTGGCGCTGAAGGCGACAATATGGCTCGTCTTGCCGGGCGCGCTGGCGCTCTGGCTCGGTCACGCGATGTGGCATTGGCCGATCTCGGCGCGGCTCAACCGGCCTGCTGGGGCAGACGGCGGCCTACCAGGCTTTGTTGCTTCTGGTCGTGGTTCTCGTACGAAAACGGCCGCCGGTGGCGGCGGCCGTCCTGCATCGCGCAAGTCGATATCGTCGCGCCGGGGCCCTTGACGGCACACGCACCGTCACCTCGCCGGCGGTCTCGAACACCAGGGTCGCTCCCCGACGGTCTCGCCCTCGACCAGTCGCCCGGTGAGGTCGATTAGCATCAGGTGTTCGCCCGGTTTGAGGACCGCGCTGCCGCCGGCGGGCACGTCGATGGCCTCGACCTGGCGCATCCGCATGACGCCGTTGTCGTTGATAAGGGTGCGGCCTCCGGGCGCGTGCAGGCTGGGCCTGAGAACGCCACGAGCCGGCTTGCCGCGCCAGCGAGGTGATCGTCATGAACGCGGCACCCGCTATCGCCATGTCGGCCGTGGCCCGGGCGAAGGCGCCTGAAATCTCGAGGGTTTCGGTCGTCGCGTCCTGGGCCCGTGTCGCATTGGCAAAGAGGCCCGTGGCGACGAGCCCTGCAATCATCATGCGGCGGTGGATCATGGTCTTTCTCCGGAAGTGTCGTTGAGGTCCGTCTGGATGATGACCCGGTAACGCCACGGACCGGCCCCTTGCCTTAACAATAGTCAAGGAGCCGCGCTCACGCCCGTGTGATGGAAACACACGGCTCGGGATTCGGATCGCCCGTGCCCTGGGGATTCCCTCACTCGCAATCGGTCCGGACGAAAGGGACGAACTCAATGGCCAAGACCATTTTCAATGGCCTGTTGGCGACGGCGACCGCGGTGGGCCTCACCCTGCCAACGATTGCGTCTGCGCAATCGCTGGAAGAGGTGATGGAAGCCCGGGGCCTCACCCAGCAGGACCTGCTCGCGGCGGCGAAGACCTACACGCCGACCGGCGGCAGGGACGAATTCATCGCCTTCTCCTCGGGCGGCCAGTCGGGCCAGATCATGGTCTACGGCGTGCCCTCGATGCGGATCCTGAAATACGTCTCCGTATTCACGCCGGAGCCGTGGCAGGGGTTCGGTTTCGACGAGGAATCGAAGCGCATCCTCGAAGAAGGCAAGGTCGACGGCCGCGAGATCCAGTGGGGCGACACGCACCACCCGGCCATCTCCGAGACCAACGGCGATCTCGACGGGGAATACCTGTTCATCAACGACAAATCGGCCCCCCGGATCGGCGTCGTGTCGCTGCACGACTTCGAAACCCAGCAGATCGTGGTCAACCCGATCCTGCAGTCGGAACACGGCGGCGCCTTCGTGACGCCGAACACCGACTACATCATCGAAGCGGCGCAATACCCGAGCGTGCTCGGCCGCGGCTTCGCGCCGCTTTCGGAGTTCAACGAGAAGTTCCGCGGTGCGGTGACCTACTGGAAGTTCGACCGCGAGGCGGGCCGGATCAGCTATGACGGCAGCTTCTCGATGGAACTGCCGCCCTACAGCCAGGACCTGTCCGACGCCGGCAAGCTGGTGTCCGACGGCTGGTCGTTCACCAACTCGTTCTGCGCCGAGCGCTATGTCGGCGGTATCGAATCCGGGCGTCCGCCGTTCGAGGCCGGCTGCTCGCAGAACGACACCGACTACCTGCACGTGATCAACTGGAAGAAGGCCGCCGAAGTGGCCGCCGCTGGCAAGGTCACCATGATCAACGATCACCCGGTGATCATGATGGATACGGCGATCGAGGAGGGGCTGCTCTACCTCATCGCCGAGCCGAAGTCGCCGCACGGCGTCGACGTCTCGCCGGACGGCAAATACATCGTCGTCGGCGGCAAGCTCGACACCCAGGCCAGCGTCTACTCGTTCGAGAAGATCATGGCCGCGGTCGAGGCCGGCAATTTCTCCGGGACCGATCCCTACGGCATCCCGGTGATCGCGATGGAAGACGCGCTGCACGTCCAGGTGCCGCTCGGCCTCGGTCCGCTGCACAACCAGTTCGATAGCAAGGAATGCGTGGTCTACACCTCGCTCTACGTCGACAGCCAGGTTGCCAAGTGGGACTATTGCGAGGGCAAGGTGCTCGACAAGATCTCGATCCACTACAACATCGGCCACCTCGTGGCGATGGAGGGCGAGTCTGTCCATCCGGCCGGCAAATACCTGATCTCGCTCAACAAGCTGGCGATCGACCGGTTCAACCCGGTGGGGCCTTTGCACCCGCAGAACCACCAGCTGATCGACATCTCGGGCGACAAGATGGAGCTCCTCTACGACATGCCGGTGCCGCTGGGCGAACCCCACTACGTCACCGCCATCGCCGCCGAGAAGCTCAAGCCGCTGGTGCGTTACCAGTATGGCACCGACTCGCGGACCGGCGAAAAGCACCCCGACGCCGTGCGTCCCGGCCAGGAACGCATCGAGCGTGACGGCACCAACGTGAAGGTCTACATGACCGCGATCCGCTCGCACTTCACGCCGGAAATCGTCGAGGTGAACGAGGGCGATACCGTCGAGTTCATCATCACCAACTCCGAGCGTGCCGAGGACGAGACCCACGGTTTCGCGGTGTCGACCTACAACGTCAACCTGTCGCTCGAACCGGGCAAGACCGCGACCGCCAAGATCGTCGCCGACCACCCGGGCGTCTTCTCCTACTACTGCACCGAGTTCTGCTCGGCGCTGCACCTGGAGATGACCGGTTTCCTCGTCGTCAAGCCGGAAGGCTATGTCGAAGAGGCGGCCGCCGGCGAGGAAGGCACGGTCTATGCCGAGGCCGATTACAACACCCAGGTCGCGACCAACGTGCAGACCCAGGAAGTGATCGACTCGGTCGTCGTCTACATCACCGGCCGCAACTACCAGGACTTCCCCGAAGTCGTGGCGCTGGTGGAAGACGCGACCGACCAGCTCACCTTCGCCGAAGACGCCAAGGCCAAGGCCGAAGCGGCCGCCGGCACCGGCGACTGGCAGAACGCGACCCTCTGGGCCGGCCAGTGGTGGCAATACCAGGTGAAGGCTGCCGACATCGGCCTGCGCGCCAAGACCTTCCTTGACGAGCACGGCGCGGTGGAGACCGCCCAGTAACCGCAGCATCGCGGGCGGCGGCCCCGGTCGCCGCCCGCAACCCGAAACGCGCGAACACCGGATTTCACCGATGCCCCAGAGGACGATCCCCATGCAGCTTTTCAAGACAACCGCTTTGGCCGCAGTGATGGGCCTCGCCGCCGCGGCGGCCGCCAGCGCCGCCGACGAAGCCCAGCTCAAGGCCGGCAAGGGGTCTACATGACCAAGACCTGCCTCGCCTGCCACGGCCGCGGCGGCGCCGCGCCGGTGCTGAGCTACCCGATGCTCGCCGGGCAGAGCGCGGATTACATCGTCGCGCAGATGGAAGCGATCCGCGACGGCGAGCGTGTGGGGTCGGTCGACCCTACCACCGGGCATCCGTTCGTCCAGGGCATGGTCGACATCATGCACCTGATCACCGAGGAGGATATCGAGAACGTGGCGGTCTGGCTGTCCGAGCAGCCGGCGGCGGCGCCCAAGCCGCTCGATCCGGCCCCGGATCCGGCGCTGCTGGAAGCCGGCGAAAAGGCGTTCAAGCAGCTCGGCTGCCGCTCCTGCCACGGCCCGGACGGCTCCAAGCCGACCACCAAGAAATACCCGTTCATATCGGGCATGAACCCCGAATACGCGATCCGCGCCATGACCGAAATCCGCGACAAGGTGCGGACCTCCGGCGACGCCAAGCTGATGTGGGGCACGATCAAGAAAGCCGACGACGAAGAGATCGAAGCGATCGCGACCTGGCTCGCGACCATCGACCGCTCAGGGAATTGAGGAAAGGACCCAAGATGAAACGGACCATCATCACCGCGGCCATCATGGCGCTGGCGCTGCCCGCGATGGCGCAGGACACCGCCGCGCCGGAAGGCGCGCCGACCGACTGGAACCAGGGCGGCGGCGAACAGGACGAGGCGCTCGGCCTCACCCCCGACCACGAAAACGGCGTCTATACCTACGAGGTCTGCTCGGCCTGCCACGGGCTCAACGGCTGGGGCCTGCCGGACGGCACCTTCCCGCAGATCGCGGGCCAGCACCCGAACGTGGCGATCAAGCAGCTCGCCGACATCCGCGCGCTGAACCGCGACAACCCGACGATGTATCCGTTCTCGCTGCCGCAGGAGATCGGCGGCGCCCAGTCGATTGCCGACGTGGCCGCCTATATCGCGGCGCTGCCGATGAACCCCGACAACGGCGTCGGCGCCGGCGACAACCTCGAGCTCGGCGCGCAGCTCTACGCCGACAACTGCGTCCAGTGCCACGGCGAGAACGGCGAAGGGTCGAACGAGAAGTTCTATCCGCGGATCCACGGCCAGCACTACGAATACCTGTTGCGCCAGTACCAGTGGATCAAGGAAGGCAAGCGCCGCAACGCCAACCCCGAGATGGTGGCGCAGATCCAGAAGTTCACCGACGAGGACACCATGGCTGTGCTCGACTACGCCAGCCGGCTGAAGCCGCCGGCGGAGATGCTCGGCGCGCCCGATTGGGTCAACCCCGACTTCGACTGGTAACGAGCCCTCATACGATCAACCGGACCGGGCGGGTGACCGACCGCCCGCCCGGCCCCCGAACCCAAGGACCTCGCCTCATGGACAAGGCAGCTTCCCGCAAGCGCGGCATCGTTTTCCGCGTGCTGACCGTTCTCGCCCTCGTGCTGCTCGGCGCGGCCTATTTCCAGCCGGGCTGGTGGGTCTCGCTCACGGCACCCAACTACCCGGAAGCGACCTTCCCGCAGGGCATCCGCATCCTGTTCCACATGGACAGCGTGCAGAACGGCTGCGACATCCGCAGCTCGACCGAGGTCGAAGAGACCGAGGCGCTCGGATTGCGTCCACGAGATGGACACGATCAACCATTATGTCGGCATGTATCCGATCGCCTCCGGCGGCCCGGTGGAAAAGGCGTTCTCGCCGTTCCTGTTCGCGATGATCGGGGTCATGGCGCTGGCCTTCATCACCCCCGGGCGCTGGCCCCGCGTCGCGGTGAGCGTCGTGGGCTATGGCGCTGTGGCGGTGTGGATGACGCTGGCGGTCTGGGGCGACAACGGCGTCGGCCTGCACACCACCAACTATCTCAAGGGCATGGTGGTCTCGCTCGGCCAGGATTCCGGCGATGACGTGGCCGACCAGAACCTCAATCCGATCGTCCGCGCGCTCAAGGAGAGCCTTGCCGAAAGCGAGGCGGCGAAGACCGAGACGCTCGCGTCCGCCGATGACCGTGCGGCGCTGATCGCGAACCTGAAGGCGAATTACGAGATCGACCAGTCCAAGCTCGCCGCCGATCAGCGCGCGCCCTGGAACGGGTCGATCATGCAGGTGTTCCGCTGGCACTACGCCAAATCGCTCGCCCGCTGGTTCAACGAGCCCGAGCGCAACGACCCGCTGGTGGCGACCATGACGACGGTGGCCAAGGTGCTCTACTGGGCGGTGCTCGCGGTGATGCTGTTTGCAACCTTCGCCGCGCTCTCGGCGGGTCGGATCTTCTACTGGGTGCTGATCCTGGTGCCAATGGCGGTGCCGGTGGGCTTCCTCGCGGAATACGCGGGCTGGCTCTGGTGGTATGGCCACAGCCTCAACGCGATGGGGGCCTTCACGCTGAAACCCTTCATGCCGACCGTGTTCGGCGACGGCAAGGTGGCGCAATTCACCACCCACAGCTACCCGGCGCTGGGCTTCGGGCTGATGGTGGCGGCGTCGGTGCTGTTCGCGCTCGCCGCGCTGATCCGGCGCAAGCAGCTCAGGCTCGCCGGCGACGCCGCGGCGGCGATGTAGGAGGCGGCCATGCGCGCGCTCGTCCTCTTCCTCGCGATCCTGTTCGCCGGCCCGGCGGCGGCCGAGCGCCTCCAGGCGCTGGTCGACGCCACGCCGGAGGGCGGCGAGATCGTGCTGGAGGCGGGCAAGGTCTATGAGGGGCCGGTGGTGATCGACCACCCGGTGGTGATCGATGGACAGGGCAGCGCGGTGATCGACGGCGGCAGCGTGGGCACGGTCGTGACCATCGCCGCCGACGGGGTGACGCTGAAGAACCTCACGATCCGAAATTCCGGGCGGCTGCACAACGCGCTCGACGCCGGGCTCAAGGTGAAGGGCAATTACAACGTCGTCCGCGACGTGCGGATCGAAAACTGCCTGTTCGGGATCGACCTCAGCCAGGCCTCCAGCAACGTCTTCCGCCGCAATTACATCTCATCGAAGGCGATGCCGCTGGAGATGCGCGGCGACTCCGTGCGGATCTGGTATTCGAACGACAACCTGTTCGAAGAGAACCACGTCGAACACGCCCGCGACATCGTCATCTGGTATTCCAAGGGCAACGTGATGCGCGGCAACCGCATCCAGCACGGCCGTTACGGCATCCATTTCATGTATGCCAACGCCAACGAGGTGGTGGGCAACGAAATCTCCGACTGCGTCGTCGGCGTGTTCCTGATGTATGCCAACGACATCACCCTCCGCGACAACCAGATCCTGCGGGCCTGGGGCGCGGCGGGCATGGGCATCGGGTTCAAGGAAACCTCCGGCGCGGTGATCGAGGACAACCTGATCCTCGGCAATGCCATCGGCATCTACCTCGACCCCTCGCCCTGGGACCCGGACAAGACCAACGAGTTTCACCGCAACGAGATTTCCTACAACGGGATCGGCGTCCAGTTTCACACCGAGTGGCAGGGCAACCACTTCTCCGAGAACAACTTCCGCTCGAACTTCACCCAGATCTCGGTGCAGGGCCGGGGCAACGCGCTCAAGGAGAGCTGGGAGGGCAATCACTGGGACGATTTCGCGGGCTTCGACCATGATGGCGACGGCATCGGCGACACGCCCTACGAGATCTACAACTACGCCGACCGGCTGTGGATGGACCTGCCGCCCGCGGCATTCTTCCGCGGCGGCTTTGCGCTGGCCGCGCTCGATTTCGTCGAGCGGCTGGCGCCGTTCACCGAGCCGGAACGTGCTGGTGCGCGAGGAAGGTCCGGTCGTGCATCGGATCGACCACGCCGCCGCCCGTGCCGAAGCGCCGCGCCGCGGACGGAGGCTGCACCGAAATCAGCCCTGGAGGCTCTGACCCAATGACAGATGCACCGGACAGACCCGCCAAGCCCGCCAAACCGCAAAACGCCTCACCCGGCGCGAACTCGAACGTCGACGCGTGCTTTTGCGCTCGATCGGCGCCGGCGTCGTCGCCGTCACCGCCGGCCTCGTCGGCCTCTACCCGGTGGTGCGCCGGGTGTTCGACCGGCTGCGCCCGCCCGGCGCGCTCGACGAACGAAGTTTCTCGCCTCCTGCATCAAGTGCGGCCAATGCGTGCAGGTCTGCCCGGTGCAGGCGATCAAGCTGGGCGACGGCGACGAGGGCTACAGGCTCGGCGTGCCGCATATCATGCCCGCGCCCAGGCCTGCGACTTCTCCTGCGACGCGGTGCAATGCGTGCTGGCCTGTCCGACCGGGGCGCTCAGCCACGAGATCGCGACCAAGGAAGAAGTGACGATGGGCGTGGCGCGCCTCGCCCGGCCCGACGCCTGCCTCGCGATGCGGGGAAGGGGTTCAAGGGCACCGCGCGCGGTCCCGATTTCGCGGGGCTCCTGCGCTACGAGGAGATCGACCGCTGGGAGCCGCAGCCGGTCGCCGCCTACGACTACGACCTCGAAATCTGCGATCTCTGCGTGCGCGAATGCCCGATCGAGAATGCGATCAGCCTCGAACCGCTGTCCGGCGCCGCGGGCGAGACCCGGTTCCGTCCGTGGTGCACGACGCCTGCGTCGGCTGCAGCACCTGCGAGATGATGTGCCCGGCCGAGCCCGCGGCAATCGTCGTCGACACCGGTTGGCGCTCGGAAGGGAGGCCCTGACATGCGCTGGTTCCTGCCAAGCTCGCGATGATGTTCGGCGCCGAAGGGCGGCGGCCCAAGGAAGCGGAGGAAACCGACCGCGCCCGCGAGATGAAGCTGTTCAAGAAGACCAAGCCCGAGGTGGAGAAGCGCAAGGCGCTGATCCAGGAAGAACACGACCATCCGGTGATCAGCCACAAGTGGCGCAACCTGCGCTGGCTGTCGATCATCGGCATCAACGCGATGTTCGTGGTCTCCTTCGCCTGGGACGTGCAACTGGTCGAAGGCTCGATGTCGGCCTCGCGCTTCCTCGGCTTCCACATGGCCGATCCGAACGCCGCGCTGCAGGTGACGCTCGCCTTCAAGGACCTGATGCTGAACCTGGTGATCGGCACGGTCACGGTGTTGCTCCTGTGGTGGATCGTCGGCGGCCGTGCCTTCTGCGCCTGGGCCTGCCCGTATCACCTGCTTGCCGAGTGGGCCGAGGCGATCCACCTGTGGCTGAATGCCAAGGGTTGGGTGAAGGACCACCCGTTCCACCGGGGCCTGCGGGTCGTGCTCTGGGTGATCTTCATGGTGCTGGCCTTCGTCACCGGCTACACCGTGTTCGAATACATCAACCCGGTCGGGATCGTGTCGCGCGCCCTGATCTACGGGCCGACGGTGGCGCTGGTGTGGGTGATCTTCCTGCTCGGCGTCGAGATCTTTTTCTCGCGCCGGTTCTGGTGCCGCTACGTCTGCCCGATCGGGCTGACCTACGGCATCACCGGCGCCGTCGCCCCGGTGCAGGTGAAATACGACCTGTCGAAATGTCTGCACGAAGGCGAGTGCCGCAAGGTCTGCCTGGTCCCGCATGTGCTCGAGATCACCAAGATGGGCTACGCCTCCGACACCGAAGAGTTCATCGGCCCCGACTGCACCCGCTGCGGGCTCTGCGTCGACGTCTGCCCGCAGGATGCGCTGAGCTTCACCGTGCGCGGTCTAGACAAGATCATCTGAGGAGGCCTGAGACATGATTGCCATCGACCGGGTCACGAAACGCTTCGACAAACGCGCGGTGCTCGATGAGCTCACGCTGTCGATCGACGCCGGCGACCGGATCGCGCTGATCGGGTCGAACGGGGCGGGCAAGACCACGCTGTTCCGGGCGCTGCTCGGGCATTACCGCCATGGCGGAGAGATCCGCATCGACGGCGCGAAGGCGCGGCGGCGCGACGTGGGCGTGCTGGGGCGGGTGGCTTTCGTGCCGCAGCTGCCGCCGCCGCTGCGGATGCCGGTGGGCGAGCTGCTGGGCTTCGCCGAGAAGGGCGCGGGCGCATCGCGGGCGCGGATGACCGAGATCGCGGGCGCGCTGGGGATCGACCTCGACGAGGTTCGCGGGCGGCCGTTCTACCGGCTCTCGGGCGGGCAGAAGCAGAAGATCCTGGTGACCGTGGCGCTGGGGCGTGACGCAGACCTGATGATCTTCGACGAGCCCGCGGCCAACCTCGACCCGGCGGCACGGGCGGTGTTCATCGACCTCTTGGCGGCGCGGCGCGAGGCCTCGATGCTGATCGCGAGCCACCGGCTCGAAGAGGTGGCCCCGCTGGTCAACCGGGTGATCGAGCTCGACCGCGGCCGGGTGGTGCTCGACGACAGCGTGGTCGACCGGCTGAAGGAGGGCGAATTCCGCCGCGCCGAGATCGTGCTCGCCGCCGCCCATGCGCCCTTCGCGCTGGCAATCGGCGACTGGGGCTTCGAGGCGGATGCGACCGGCACGAGGTTCACCGGTCCGGTGCCCGCGGCCGAGACCTTCCGTTTCCTCGGGCTCCTCGCCCGTTACGGCAGCCTGATCGACCGGCTCACGCTGGACCAGGATGCCCCGAGACGGAGTTGAGCGCATGTGCCGCTGTTGCCATCCCAACCGCCGCCAGGTCATCGCGCTCCTCGCGACCGCGCCGCCCTCGCGGCCTGCAAACCTCAGACCGAAGGTCCGGAAGAGATCCGCTGGGGGCGTGAATCCTGCGCCATCTGCGGCATGATCATCTCCGACCCGCGGTTCGGGGCGGAAGTCAGGGCGGCCCCGGGCGCGGCTCCTGAAGTTCGACGATCTCGGCGACGCGCTGCACTGGCTGAGCGTACAGGACTGGGCCGACGCCCCGGAAACCGAGATCTGGGTGCGCGACTACGAGACCGGCACCCGCTGGCTGGCCGCCCGCGAGGTGCGCTACCTGTCCGGCGTCGTGAGCCCGATGGACTACGGCTTCGGGGCCGTCGAGCAATCGGGGCCCGACACGCTGAGCTTCGAGGAGATGCGGGCCGAAGTGATGCGGATCGGCTTGAGTTCGCGCTGCCTGCCGCTCACCGACATCGGGGATTGAGGGATGAACGCGATGACACCGAAAGAGCTCGAACTGGCCGTCGACCGAGCCGGGCAGGGCGCGCGCGCGGCCCGCACCGGTCTGGGCCTGTCGATGCGGCTCGAACTGGCCGAGAGCCTGCGCTCGCGCTGGTTTCATTTCTATTCGGTGGTCGTGATCGGGCTGATGCTGCTGCTGATCACTACCGGCATTTCCGAAAGCCGGGTGCTCGGCTTCACCGGCCTTTCGCGCCTGCTGGTGACCTATATCCAGATCGCCATGGCGGTGCTTCCGCTGTTCATCGTCGTCACCACCGCGCGTTCGATGGTGGGCGACCGCGAGGCGGGCAACCTCGAATACATGCTGGCCTTCCCGGTCAGCCTGCCGGTCTGGTATTGGGGCCGGTTCCTGGCCCGTCTGGTGCTGGTGCTGGCGCCGGTGCTCGTGTCGCTGGCCATCGCCGCAATCTACGGCCTCGCCATGGGGCATGCGGTGCCCTGGTCGCATATCGGGCTCTACTCCGGGCTGGTCGCGGCACTGACGACGGCCTTTCTCGGCCTCGGCTTCCTGATCTCGGCCTTCAGCCGCTCGACCGAAGTGGCGCTCGGCGCGTCGCTCCTGATCTGGCTCGCGCTGGTGGCGCTGCTCGACCTCCTGCTGCTCTCGGTGCTGATCCAGGAACGCTTCGTGCCCGATTTCGTGATCGCCATCGCGCTCGCGAACCCGATGCAGAGCTTCACCGCCTCGATGATCCTGTTCGACCCGCAACTGATCCTGCTCGGCCCTCGTCCTACGTGATCCTCGACCATTTCGGGGTCACCGGCTACGTCGCCTGGGCGATGGGCTACCCGGTGGTGCTCGGGCTGGTGCTGGCGGGGCTGGGCTACTGGCGCTTCTCGCGCGGGGACCTGGTGTAGGCGCGCCGGGGCTCAGGCGAGCCCTTCGATCCAGGCGAGCGTTGCCGCATCGTCCCAGGTCGCTTCGCCAGCGACGGTGGCGATGTGGTTCGCGGCGCCGTCGATGAGGACCGTGGTGGGCAGGAGCTCGATGCCGAGGGTTGCGCTCAGGTTCTTGCCGTCGCCGATCAGGACCGGCAGGGTCTCGACACCGATCTCGCGGTAGAACCGCCGCACAGCGCTGGCGCCCTGCCAGCTGAAGGCCAGCGGGAGGACCACCGCGCTGCGGCCGGCGAGTCTGTCCGCGAGGCGCGCGAGCGACGGCATCTCCCGGCGGCAGGGCAGGCACCAGGGCGCCCAGAGGTTCAGCACGATCACCTGCCCGGCCCAGGTCGACAGCGGCACCGGATTGCCGTTGCCATCCGTCATCTCGAGCCCCGCGGCGCTGGTCACGGGGGCGGCCGGGCGCGCCAGCGACGCTGCCGGGGGCGCGAAATGGTCGTCGGCGGCCAAGGCGGAGCGGCCCGCAAGGCTCGCGAGCCCGCCGATCAGGATCGCGCGACGGGTCGGCGTCACTGCGGGACCTCGGCGAGGATCGCCGAGAGGTCGGACGACATCTGGTCGGCCGTCGTCCCGTGCGGGTAGCGCTTGATCAGGAAACCGTCGGGGGCCACCAGCGCCACCGAGGCGGTGTGGTCGATCGAGTACCGGTCCGGATGATCGGGGTCGGGCACATGCACCTCGTAGCGGGCGTTGAACGCCCGCACCATGTGGTCGGTGTATGCCTTGGGCCCGCGCAGGCCGACGATCGACGGGTGCATGAAGCCGGTATATTCGCGCAGGAGCTGGGCGGTGCCGTGGTCCGGGTCGACGGTGACGAAGATCGGCACGATCCTTTCGGCCTGGTCCCCGAGCGCGTCCATCGTCTCGGCGTTCACCGAGAGCGTGGTCGGGCAGACATCGGGGCAGCCGGTGTAGCCGAAATAGATCAACGTGAATTTGCCCAGCATGTCCTCGTTGGTGACGACATTGCCGTAGGTGTCTTCCATCATCCAGCGGCGTTGCAGGACCTCGGGCTGGGCGTCGTCGGAGACACCGAGATCCTGGTGCTGGGCCCGTGCGGGCAGGCCGGCCACGGTCATGGCCAGCGTTCCGGCGACGAAGAAGCGTCGGTCGATCATGGGGGAGGTCCTCGGGTCCTGTCTGCGTCGCAGGATAGGCAGAGGCCGGCCGGGCCCGCCTTGACTTTTGTCAGGGAGGGGGACGTGCGAAACCGGCACAAGCAGTCGACAGACAGGAGACGCGCGATGACCGAGATGATTTCCGCCTTTCTGCCTTTGGCCATGATGGTGTTGATGCTGTCCCTGGGGCTACGGCTGGACCCCGGCGAGGCCGGGCGCGCGGTGCGCGAGCCGGGTGCGCTGCTGGCCGGGCTCGGGGTGCAGATGATCGGCTTGCCGCTGATCGCCTTCGCGGTGAGCCGGGGCCTCGGGCTCGCCCCGACCCTCGCTGCCGGGTTGCTTCTGGTCGCGGCGAGCCCGGGGCGTCACCTCGAATTACGCGGCGCTTCTGGCGCGCGGCTCGGTCGGCCTGTCGGTGGCGATGACCTTCGTCACCAGCCTCGCCGCCCCGATCACCCTGCCGCTCGTGCTGCTCATCGCCTCCGTTTCGGTGCCCGGTGCCGCGGGCTTGTGGAAAATCAGCCTCGCGATGGTCGCCGTCGCGCTGGTGCCGATCCTGCTCGGCGTCGGGGCCGCGCGGTTCGCGCCCAGGGTCTCGGCCCGGGTGTCGCGGCGGCTCGACCCGGTGGCGCGGCTTTTGTTCCTGGCCATCGTGCTTGCGACCTTCTGGCAGAACTGGGGGGCGATGGGGCAGGCGTTTTCAGAGGTCGGCGGCGCGGTGACGCTGTTCGCCGTGCTCGCGCCGCTCCTTGCCTTCCTCGCCGGGCGCGCCCTGGGCCTGGGGGCCGGAGCGGCGCACGATCATGATCGAGGCGACGATGCAGAACGTGGCCGTGACGATCTTCGTGGCGACCGCATTGATGGGGAACAGCGCCCTCGCGATCCCCGGCCTGATCTATGCCGTGGAAATGAACCTGGTGGCGCTCCTGTTGATCGGCTGGGCGCATGTGACCGCGCGGCGGGCAGGGGCGCGCCGGACCGCCTGACCTGGAACATCAGCGCCGGTCGCCGACCCGGTCGGGTTCGGCCTGGTCGAGCAGGTGGTCGACCCAGCGCGCGGCCACCCAGCTGGCCGGTATCCCGAGCGGAACCGACAGGGCGAGCGCGTGCAGGGGCGAGAGCACGGGGATCCCGAGAGACGCGCCGAGCAGCGACGCAAGGAACAGGTTGACCGCGACGGCCGCGGTGACGAAGGGGAACACCACGACCGCGAGTTTGCGGCGCGACCAGCGGGGTGCAGTTGTGGGGCTGCGTTCCGTCATGCGCGCCGAACCTTTCCCGGGTGTCCCCGTGCACCGACCTTGTGCCACAGGATTCGGACGGCGGTCTTGATTTTGGTTAAGCCGCGCCGCCGCGTCCTGTGCGAGACAACCTGAACGGATGGTCAGGTGTGGATGCGCGGCATGATGAAACGTCTCTTCAGCGAAGGGTTCCGGGTCTTCTTCCTCTCCGCCGGCCTGTTCGCGATCCTCGCGATGGCCTGGTGGGCGCTCTATCTCGGCGTGCATTACACCGGCGGGTTCGTCACGGCGATCCCCTTCGCGATGGCGCCGCACGCGTGGCACGGCCATGAGCTGGCCTTCGGCTACGGCTCGGCCGCGCTCGGGGGCTTCCTGCTGACGGCGGTGCCGAACTGGACCGGCGCCGCCAGCGCGCGGCACTGGTTCATCGGTCTGGCCGCGGCGGTCTGGTTTGCAGGGCGGGTGGCGCTCTGGGTCTCCGGGAGCCTGCCCGCCGGGTTTGTCGCCGCGGTCGATCTCGCCTTCCTGCCGATCCTCTGGGTAAAGATCGCGGGGCTCCTGCTGCGCCGCCCGAAACCTCAGAACGTCGTCTTCCTCGTGTTCCTCTCGCTGTTCTGGCTCGCCAACCTCGCCACCCATCTCGGCTGGGCCGGCCTCTGGGACGGCGGCGAGATCGTCGGGCCGCGCGCCGGGATAATGGCGCTTGCGGGAATGATCCTGGTGATCGGCGGCCGGGTCGGTCCGGCCTTCACCCGCAATGCGATGCACCGTGAGGGTGTGCCGGAGGAGGCTCTGCCGAAGGATGCGCCGCTGTTCACGCCGGTGATGATCGGCCTCGCGGCCCTCCTGCCGCTCTCCACCCTGTTCCTGCCCGATACGACGACCGCAACCCTCCTCACCCTCGTGGCGGGGGTGGCGCAACTGGTCCGACAGGCCCGCTGGGGCTTCGGCTTCGCGATCCGGCGGCCCATCCTCGCCGCGCTGCACGTTTCCGCGGGGCTGGTGGGGATCGGCCTCGTGACGATCGGTCTCGCGCCCTTCGCGGGCCTCAGCGAGGTCGGCGCCCTGCACCTGCTCGCGATCGGCGGCGTGGCCGGGATGACGCTGGCGGTGATGTCACGCGCGACCCTTGGCCATAGCGGCCGGCCGCTGGTTGCGTCACGGGCCCTGGTCCTCGCCTATGCCCTCCTGCCGCTCGCGGCGGTTCTGCGCTGGCTTGGCTCCGAGATGTCCGGCGATGTCTACTTCCCCGCCATCCTTGCCGCGGGGCTTCTGTGGATTCTGGCGTTCGGGCTCTATGTCGGCGCGCTCCTGCCCGCCTTCCTCGGCCCCCGCGCCGACCGGGAACCGATGTCGCCGCCGCCGGACGCCGCCCGCACGACCTGATTGACTTTTGTTAAGGACCGTTCGGTTCGCAACGTCGATACCTGACGGAAGGTCAACTCCACACAGGGGGCTTTCACATGAGTGAAGTCATGACGAAGAGCATGGCCCGCAACATCTTCTATGGCGGGTCCCTGTTCTTCATCCTCATATTTCTGGGGCTATCCGCCCATTCGAGCCGATATATCGTCACCTCTTCGACCGACATGGCCGAGCTCACCGACAGCGTGCGCGCGGGCAAGCACATCTGGGAGAAGCACGCCTGCATCAACTGCCACACGATCCTCGGCGAGGGCGCCTATTTCGCGCCCGAGCTCGGCAACGTGATGACCCGTTGGGGCATCGAGGCCGGCGACCAGGAGGGCGCTTTCGAGGTGCTCAAGGGCTGGATGGACGCGATGCCGAGCGGCACCCCCGGCCGCCGCCAGATGCCGAACTTCGGCCTGACCGACGACGAATACCGCGCGCTCGCGGATTTCCTGCTGTGGACCGACACGATCCGCACGCAGGATTGGCCGCCGAACGACGCTGGCTGAGGGGACAACGCCATGAAATACCAAACCCAGAAGATCGCCTATCTCTATTTCCTGACCGCGATGATCCTGTTCGCGGTGCAGGTGACGATGGGCCTTGTGCTCGGCTGGATCTACGTCGACGGCAATTTCCTCGCCGAGATCCTGCCCTTCAACATCGCCCGGATGCTGCACACCAATTCCCTGGTTGTGTGGCTGCTCACCGGTTTCTTCGGTGCCGCCTATTACCTCGTGCCGGAAGAGAGCGAACGCGAGATCCACTCGCCGACGCTGGCCTATGTGCAGCTCCTCATCCTGATCCTCGGCACCGCCGGGGTGGTAGTGACCTATCTTTTCAACCTGTTCGACGGCTCGTTCCTGTTTGGCAACGAGGGCCGTGAGTTCATCGAGCAGCCGCGCTGGGTCAAGGCGGGGATCGTCGTCGCTGCGCTGATCTTCCTGTTCAACATCTCGATGACGGTGCTCAAAGGGCGCAAGACCGCGATCACCAACATTCTGCTGCTCGGCCTCTGGGGGCTCTCGCTCCTGTTCCTGTTCGCCTTCTACAATCCCGGCAACCTCGCGCTCGACAAGCAATACTGGTGGTACATCGTCCACCTCTGGGTCGAAGGCACCTGGGAGTTGGTGATGGCCGCGATCCTCGGCTTCCTGATGCTGAAGCTCACCGGGGTCGACCGCGAGGTGGTCGAGAAATGGCTCTACGTGATCGTCGCGACCGCGCTGTTCTCGGGCATCCTCGGCACCGGACACCATTACTACTGGATCGGCACGCCGGGCTACTGGCAGTGGATCGGCTCGGTGTTCTCGTCGCTCGAAGTGGTGCCGTTCTTCGGCATGATGGCCTTTGCCTTCGTGATGGTCTGGAAGGGCCGGCGCGACCACCCGAACAAGGCCGCTCTCCTGTGGGCTTTGGGCACGGCGACGCTCGCCTTCTTCGGCGCCGGGGTCTGGGGTTTCCTGCACACGCTGCACGGGATCAACTACTACACCCACGGCACCCAGATCACTGCCGCCCATGGCCACCTCGCCTTCTTCGGCGCCTATGTGAGCCTCAACCTGGCGATCATCACCTACGCCATGCCGGTGCTCAAGGGCCGCGATCCCTACAACCAGGTGCTCAACATGGCCTCGTTCTGGCTGATGTCGGGCGGGATGGTGTTCATGACCTTCACGCTCACCTTCGCGGGCACGGTGCAGACCCACCTCCAGCGGGTGAACGGCGAATACTTCATGGACGTGCAAGACCAGCTCTGGGTGTTCTACGTGATGCGCTTTGGCTCGGGTGTGGCCGTGGTGCTGGGTGTGCTCCTGTTCCTCTACGCGATCCTGGCACCGCGTCGCGAGATCATCGCGGCGGGGTCGTCGCGGCAGCCGGCCGAATGAGGTCCGTCATGGACGGCACGCGCGACGGGAAGGGGGCGGCGGTCACCGCCCCCTTCTACCTTCCCCAGGGTGACGAGGTCTCGGTGTTCGAGGCCGCCGCCGCTCATGACCTGCCGGTGCTCCTCAAAGGCCCCACCGGCGTCGGCAAGACCCGCTTCGTCGCCCACATGGCCGCAAAGCTCGGCCGACGGCTCTACACTGTCGCCTGCCACGATGACCTCTCCGCCGCGGACCTCGTCGGGCGCTACCTTCTCAAGGGCGGCGAGACGATCTGGGTTGACGGACCGCTGACCCGTGCGGTGCGTGAAGGCGCGATCTGCTATCTCGACGAGGTGGTCGAAGCGCGCAAGGACGTCGCTGTGGTGCTGCACCCGCTCACCGACGACCGGCGCATCCTGCCGATCGACCGGACCGGCGAGGAGCTTGCCGCTGCTCCCGAGTTCATGCTGGTGGCAAGCTATAACCCGGGCTACCAGAACATTCTCAAGACGCTGAAACCCTCCACCCGCCAGCGCTTCCTCGCGCTCGATTTCGACTTCCCGGCGCCCGACCACGAGGTTGCAGTGGTCGTGCAGGAAAGCGGGCTCGACGCGGCGCGCGTCCGCCCGCTGGTGCGACTTGCCGGCAAGCTGCGCGACATGAAGGGGCAGGACATCGAAGAGGGTGTGTCCACCCGCCTCGTCGTCTATGCCGCCACGCTGATCGCCGGCGGAATGGGCGTGGAGCGGGCGGTGCGGGTGGCGATGATAGAGCCGTTGACCGATGAGCCGGACACCCGCGCAGGGCTGCTCGATCTCATGGCCGCGATCTGGGGGTAGGGGATGGACCCGCGCGACATCTTCGAGCCGGAAGAGGTCGTCGGCAAGGCCTGGCACAAATGGGTCACCACGATCGGAGCGCCCGAGGCCCATGATGATCATGCCGTCGCGCTCGACGAGGTCTCGGGCCGGCTTGCCGTGTTGTTCCGCGGGCTCGGCGGTGCGGGCGAGACCGAGATCCGCCCGGTTGCCGACGAAAGCTCCGGCCACCGTTTGGGCTTCCTTCGGCGTCTCGGCGCCGAAGCGGAATCGGTGCCGCGGGCGAGTTTCGATGGTGCCGTGCTGCGTCTGCCCGCACGCCTCGCCGTCTTCCCCGCGCGCGAGGCCAATGCCGCGCTCTATCTCTGGCTCGCCGCCCTTGCCGCCCACGCGCAGCCCCACGACAAGAACGAGGACCCGCTCCAGCGCGACCTCGCCTCGCTGCGCGCGACACGCGCGATGATCTCGGCCACGGTGGCCGACGCCCCGGGCCTTGCCGGTCTTTGGCGCGATCTTGCCGCTGCGCATCTCGAGATGCGGGCGCGGCCGGCCCTACCAGACGGCGAGGCGGCCATCGAGGCACTGGTGCGCCGAACGCTTGGCGATCCCGCGCCACTACCGCCGCTCGCCGAGGTGTTCGCGGAGCTGATCGAGGGTGGTAACCTCGCCGCCGCCAGTGCGCCGCGCCGCTACCGACCCTTCGCCCCGGTGCCGCTCTGGCCCGAGCTGCGATCGTTGGTTTTTGGCGACGCGGAAGCGGTCGAAACCCGCGAGACCGACCAGCCCCCCGAGGGGACGGGCGATGGCGAGGGCCCCGCCCGCAAGGCGCGCCGTCATCGCACCGACCAGGCCGAGCGCAAGGACAGTTTCATCCTCCACAAGTTCGAGGCGATGCTGTCGGTCGCCCAGTTCGTCAACCTCAACCGTCGGGTCGAGGATGACGACGAGGATGGTGCCAAAAAGGCGGCCGACGATGCGGACGAGATCGGTCTCGGCCAGCTCGCCAAGGCGCCCGCGACGCGGCTGAGGTTGCATCTCGACCTCGCGCCGGAAGACGCCGACCTCGAAGCGCTCTCGGCCAAGCATGTCTACCCGGAATGGGATGTGCGCCGCGGGGTTTACCTGCCCGCCCATGCCCGTGTGATCGCGGCCCCCGTGGAGGCCGCGACCGACCACGCCCATGCGTTCGATCCGCGCGCCGAAGCCCGCATCCGTGCCGTCCGCCGCCAGTTCGAGGCGCTCCGACCGTCGTTGGTTTCGACCCCGGGCCATCTCGACGGCGACGAGATCGACACCGAACGCGCGGTGCGCGCGATGGCGGATTTCGCCGCGACCGGCGAGAGCGACGGGCGGGTCTGGCGCCAATCGCGCCCGCTCGCGCGAGACCTGGCCGTGTCGATCCTGCTCGACGTGTCGCGGTCCACCGAAGGGGCGGTGAGCTGCGCCCGCGGCATCTCGCGCCAGATCATCGAGATCGAGCGCGAGGCGCTGGCGGCGCTCGCTTGGGGGCTCGATGCCTGCGGCGACAGCTTCGCGATACACGGGTTTTCCTCGCTGCGGCGCGACCGGGTCTATCTTCACGAGGCGAAGAGGTTCGACGAGCCGATGAGCCGTGCCATCGAGGCCCGGATCGCCGCGCTGAAACCCGGATTCTACACCCGGCTCGGGGCGGCCATCCGCCATGCGAGCGCCGGGCTCACCCGGCAATCGAGCCACCGCCGCCTCCTGATCGTCATCACCGACGGTAAGCCGAACGACCTCGATCACTACGAGGGACGTCACGGCATCGAGGACAGCCGGCGCGCGGTGCTCGAAGCGCGGCGCGCCGGGCATTCGGTCTTCGGCATTACCGTCGACGCGCAGGCGAAATCCTGGTTCGCGCGGATCTTCGGGCAGGGCGGTTTCGCCGTTGTGCCGGAGCCGGACCGGCTCGCCCGGGCGCTGCCTCGGATCTATGCGCAGATCGTGGGGCACGGATGAACAGGCAAACCCCGGAAACCGCCGCCTCGCGAACCCTTCTCGAGGATCTCCCCGGAGACCTCATGATCTGGGTGCTGATCGTATCAGAGATTCTCGTGTTCGGCGCGGGGCTCCTCGGTTTCCTCGGGGCGCGGATCGGAGACCCCGTCGGGTTCGCCTCCGCCGCCGCGCATCTGCATCCGGTGCGCGCCGGGATCGGCACCATGGTGCTGGTGAGTTCCGGCGCGCTTGCCGCGATCGGCACCCAGAGGGGAGGGCGCTGGCTGCTCGCCGCCGCCATTCTGGGCGCCGTCTTCATCGGGCTCAAATGGGCCGAATGGTCGGATCTGGTCGCCGCCGGGATCGACACCGAGACGCACCCGTTCTTCACCTTCTACTACCTGCTCACCGGCTTTCACGCCGCGCATGTCGCGGCAGGCATCGTTTTGCTCGCGCTCGTCGCCTGGCGGAACCGGGTGCGCGAGACCGAAGCGGCGGTCGCCTTCTGGCATATGGTCGATCTGGTCTGGGTGCTGCTCTACCCGGTGATCTACCTGGTGGCGGCGACATGAGCGGGGTGCTGCGGGCCTGGCTCGTGCTTGTCGCGGCCTCGGCGGCGACCACGGGGGTCGCCCTGTTCGGGCTGCGGGGCTTCGGGGTCACCGTCGTATTGCTCGCGCTGGCGATGGTGAAATCCCGGGTCATCCTCACCGACTACCTGCGGCTGTCGCAAGTGCCGCCGATACGGCGGGGGTTCATGGCGGTGCTGGTTCTCTGGGCGCTTGTCGCGCTCGCGCTGGCGCTTGCGGCTCAGTCCTGATGCCAGGACATCGCGCGGTCGCGTTCGGCGTAGATCCCTCAGGCCCTCGACGTCGTCGATTTCCGCGGAGTTCTGCTGGATCCGCACGCCCTGTTCGCGCAATTTCGTGAACGCCCGGCTCAGGCTCTCGGGCTTCATGCCCAACCTGCCGGCGATCAGGACCTTGTCATAGGGCAACTCGACGGAACACGACCCGACCGGGGATTGCGTCAGCTCAAGCAGGAATTCGGCAACCCGTTGCGGGCCGGTCCGGGCTTTCAACTGCTCGATCTGGGCGACGAAATTGTGCAGGTGGGCATAGGTTGCGGTGAGCATCGCGATGGCCACCTCGGGGAGTCGTGTTCGCTTGAGCAGTTCGCGCGCGTCGAGCCGCATCAGGGTGCCGTCCGTGACGGCTTCGGCAAACACCGGATACCTGGCCTTGCGCAGGGCGACCGCCTCGCCGAAGCTGTGGCCCCGGGTAAAGACGCCGACAACCGCCTCGGTGCCCGAGGACGCGATCCGGAACAGCTTCACCCAACCGTCGAGCACGATGTAGATCGCATCGGCAGGGTCGTCCTGGGAAAAGATCGTCGCGCCGCGCACGTGCTTCAGGATCGTCGCGCGCTCGAGCAGGCCCTCGACGACCGGCTCGGGAGCGCTGGCGAAAAGCAGGGGTCCCGCGCGATGCGTTTATGTTCCTGATGCATTGCTCCACCTACTTGCCACCGGATTGAAGTCGGAGACTCGTTATGTGGTCCACACGGGGGGTGATCGCAGAAACGGGGTGGAAAGACAACGCCGAACGGACGGATTGCAGGCGGGAAAGCCGATCCGGTTCCTGTGCGGGATCAGCGCGATAAGAGGCAAACGGTCGGGGCGGGTGCGCGGGGGACATGCTGCCTGTGTCCCGGGGTCTGACCCATCCAGGTTCGATGGCCGGGGCGCGACCGGCACGCCGGGTCGGTCGCCATAGGTGCCGAGCTTCGCGGCGTCTCAGTTCTCCGCGGTCGCGAGATAGGCCTCGATCTCGGAACGGGCCGCTTCCACCAACGTCATTTCCGGGGCGCCGGGCAGTTTGCCGGCGGCGGCCAGCTGGTCCACCACCTGTTCGTAGCGGTCGAGGTAGCCTTCCGGAAGGTCGTGCGCGATGCCCTGGTGGCAGTCGATGCAGGTCATGCCCTCGTCCAGCGCCTTCTGGTGGCTTTCGGAGGCGCGGTTCTCCTGGATGGTGAAATCCATGAACTCGAACGAATGGCAATTGCGGCACTCACGTGAGTCGGTCGATTTCATTGCCGTCCAGACCCGGCCGGCGAGGTCGAGCCGGTGCTCCTCGAATTTCTCGGGCGTGTCGATCACGCCGGTGACGAAGTGACCGTAGAGCTCTTTCGAGGCCTGGATCTTGCGGATGATCTTGTAGCCCCATTCCTTGGGCACGTGGCAATCGGGGCAGGTGGCGCGCACGCCCGAATGGTTGTTCTGGTGCACCGAGCCCTGGTATTCGGCGTAGACGTTGTCGCGCATCTCGTGGCAGGAGATGCAGAACTCTTCGTTGTTGGTCGCTTCCAGCGCCCAGTGGAAGCCGCCCCAGAACAGGATGCCGCCGATGAAGCCCACGATCAGCAGGGCCCCGAGCGCGAGCACACCGGACGGAGACCAGAACCACCGCCAGATCCTGCGGATGAAGCCGGGGCGCCGCCCTGTTTGCATGTCGGTCATGTCCCTAATCCCTTGTCTTTGCTCGTTTCTTTTCTCGTACCTTTTCTCGGCGCGGGCTCAGTTGCCGGACGAGGTGAAGGTGTTTTCGACGAGCTCGGGGGCGTTGGCCTGCGGCACGTGGCACTGGGTGCAGAACCAGCGGGTGCCGGCGACCCGGTCGAGCTGGTTGCCCTCGCGGTCCTGGTAGTGGGTCATCGACAGGGTCGGCGCGCCCTTGTCGCCGGCCTGGGTCCAGTCATGGCAGGACAGGCACTGGTTGGCGCGCAGGTCGATCTGGTACTGGTCGATCGAATGCGGGATGAGCGGCGGTTGCAGCCGGTAATTGCGCGAAAACCGCTCTTCGTCCTGGTGGAACATGGCCGGCAGGCCGACCTGTTCCTCGACGCCGGCGCCGCGCAGCGACTGCAGATCCTGGGCGAAGGCGACGCCCGCCGCAAGGACAAGGGCAGACGCGGCGAGAGCGGTGGCAAGGTGTGTTCTCTTCATGGTGGGTCTCCGTTCTGTCTCAGGCCGCGGCTTTGGCCTCGGATTTCGAGTTGCGGCCGGGGCGCCCCGGGGCGGCGTGGTGTCGAACCGGTGGGTGAAGGAAAAGACGTCGACCGAGCAGACGTCGATGCAGCGGCCGCAATTGGTGCAATCGCGGTCGAGGATCAGCGGGGGGTCGGCGTCACGCCCGCGCAGCGCCGGGGTGATGACCTGCATCTCCGGGCAAACGGCGAAGCAATCCATGCAATCGTCGCAGTCGGCGCGCTTACTGGCGGTGACCCAAAGGAGTGATTTCTGCCCGAGCAGCCCGTAGAAGGCGCCGACAGGGCAGAGGTGCCCGCACCAGCCGCGCCGGGACACCACGAGGTCGAACAGGAAGACCGCGATCACGAAGGCCCAGGCGAAGCCCATGCCGAAGACTAGCCCGCGGTGCAGCATGGTGACCGGGTTCACGAGCTCCCAGGCGATGGTACCGGTGAGCGCCGAGACCACGAAGACCATGGCAAGCACCCAGAGCCGCGTGCCGGGCTTCGGCTGCCAGCCCTTCGGCAGGTCGAGTTTGACGTGCAGCCAGTGGGCGAGGTCGGTCACCGGGTTGATCGGGCAGACCCAGGAGCAGTAGGTGCGCCCGCCGATCAGGGCATAGACCGCGGCGACGATCAGCGCGCCGAGGATCGCGGTGGTGGCGGGGACGAAGCTGGCGGCAAGGCCCTGGAGGAACACCAGCGGGTCGGTGAGGGGCAGGAGGCCGAAGGTGAGCGAGCCCGCGAGGTTGCCCTTGACCCACCAGATCCCGAACCAGGGGCCGGCGAGGAACAGAGCCAGGAAGGCCGCCTGGGAAATCCGGCGCAACAACAGGTACTTGTGCGATTTCAGCCAGCCCTTGGCGAGCTTGGCGTCATAGCCGACGGGGAGGTTCGATTTCGCGCTCATTGCCCGCCGCCTCCGGCGCCCGGAAGCTGGACCGAGGGGGTGAACCCGCCGTCCATCGACGGATCGGGCAGGGCGTCCGTGCCGGGGATGTACCCTCCGGGGGCCGCGAGATTGTCGGTGCCGGGGCCGGGCAGCCGGTCGGGCAGGTCGATGATCTCGTCGACCAGCGGATCGCGGTCTTCCCAGCCGAGCTTGTAGTGGTCGGCGGCCTCGGCCTGCGCGAGGACGCGCGGCAGCACCTTGATCGCCGCGGCGCCGGGCAGCACGCAGCTCTTCTCGCACTTGCCGCAGCCGGTGCAGGCGTCGGAATGGACCACCGGCATGAAGATCGCATGGTGGCCGGAGCGTTCGTTGTGCCTGAGTTCGAGGGTGATCGCCTTGTCGATCACCGGGCAGATCCGGTAGCAGACGTCGCAGCGCAGCCCCAGCGCGTTGAGGCAGCGTTCCTGGTCGATCAGCACGGCGAGACCCATCCGTGCGTCGTCGATCTCGGTGAGCCCCGGGTCGAGCGCGCCGGTCGGGCAGGCGGCGATGCAGGGGATGTCCTCGCACATCTCGCAGGGCACGTCGCGGGCGGTGAAGAACGGCGTGCCGGTGGCGGCGCCGTCGAGGCCGAGCTCGGCGAGCGAGAGCGTGTCGTAGGGGCAGTCGCGCACGCAGAGCCCGCAGCGGATGCAGGCGCCGAGGAAATCGTCTTCCGGAAGCGCTCCGGGCGGGCGGATCGCGGTGGTCGGCAGAGCCTTGGCATCCGACGCGAGTTTCGACAGGGCAAAGCCCGCTACCGCGCAGGCGCCCGCCGCCCGGGCCGCATCCTGGAGGAAGCGGCGCCGGTCGATCGGCTTCCTGGCTTTGCCCTGCGCGGTCACGGATACGGCTCCCTCTCAGCTCGGGGCGCTCAGGCCCGCTCGACCTTGCAGGCGCATTTCTTGTAGTCGGTCTCCTTGGAAATCGGGCAGGTCGCATCGAGGGTGAGCTGGTTGGTGAGCTGGCCTTCGTCGAACCACGGGAAGAACACCACGCCGCGCGGCATCACGTTGCGCCCGCGGGTCTCGACCCGGCTCAGCACCGCGCCCCGGCGGGTGGAGACGTTGATCTCCTGGCCGCGCCGCAGACCGCGCTCCTTGGCGTCGTCGGGGTGCATGAACACCACCGCCGAGGGGAAGGACCGGTGCAGCTCGGGCACCCGGCGGGTCATCGAGCCCGAATGCCAGTGTTCGAGCACCCGGCCGGTGACCAGCCAGAGATTGTATTCCTCGTCCGGCACTTCCGCCGGCTGCTCGTAGGGCGCGAAGATGATGAAGGCCTTGCCGTCGGGCTTGCCGTAGAACTTCACCCCTTCGCCTTCCTTGACGTAGGGGTCGTAGCCCTCGCGGAAGCGGTAGAGCGTCTCCTTGCCGTCGACCACCGGCCAGCGCAGGCCCCGGGCCTGGTGGTAGGTGTCGAATTCGGCGAGGTCGTGACCATGGCCGCGGCCGAAGCTCGCGTATTCCTCGAACAGGCCCTTCTGGACGTAGAAGCCGAAATCGGCGCTCTCGTCGTTGTCGAAGCCTTCGGCGGTCTCGCTCAGCGGGTATTTGTTGACGACGCCGTTCTCGAACAGCACCTCGTAGAGGGTCTTGCCCCGGAGCTCGGGTTTCAGGGCCAGAAGCTCTTCGCCCCAGACCTCGTCGATGGTGAAGCGCTTGGAGAATTCCATCACCTGCCAGACGTCGGAGCGCGCCTCGCCTGGGGCGCTCACCTGCTGGCGCCAGAACTGGGTGCGCCGTTCGGCGTTGCCATACGCGCCTTCCTTCTCGACCCACATCGCGGTCGGCAGGATGAGGTCGGCCGCCAGGGCGGTGACGGTCGGGTAGGGGTCGGAAACGGTGATGAAATTGTCCGGGTTGCGGTAGCCCGGGTAGGTCTCCTCGTTCATGTTGGCCGCGGCCTGCATGTTGTTGGTGCATTGCACCCAGTGGCAGTTGAGCTTGCCGTCCTTCAGCATCCGGTTCATCAGCACCGCGTGGTAGCCGGGCTTGGGCGGGATGGTGCCCGCGGGGATGCCCCAGGCGGTCTCGCAGATCTCGCGGTGGGCGTCGTTCGCCACCACCATGTCGGCGGGCAGCCGGTGGGCGAAGGTGCCCACCTCGCGCGCGGTGCCGCAGGCCGAGGGCTGGCCGGTGAGCGAGAACGGCGAGTTGCCCGGCTCGGAAATCTTTCCGGTGAGCAGATGGACGTTGTAGCACAGCGAATTCACCCAGGAGCCGCGGGTGTGCTGGTTGACACCCATGGTCCAGAGGCTCATCACCTTCCGGTTGGGGTCGGCATATTGCTGCGCCAGACGCTCAAGGCTTTCGGCCGGCACGCCGGACAGCTCGGAGACGTAGTCGAGCGTATAGGCCGAGACGGCCTCGGCATATTCTTCGAAGGTCATGTCGGCCATGTCGCCGGAGCCGGCATTAGCGGCGCCGGATTCACGCTCGTCCTCGGGGCGCAGGCCGTAGCCGATGTCGGTGGCGGTCTTCTTGAACACCGTGTTGGCGTTGACGAAGTCCCAGTTCACCGCGTCGTGCTCGATGATGTAATTGGCGATGTAGTTGAGGATCGCGAGGTCGGTCTGGGGGGTGAACACCATGCCGTTGTCGGCGAGCTCGAAGGAGCGGTGTTCGAAGGTCGAGAGCACATGCACCTCGCAGCCGGGCTTGGTCAGCCGCGTGTCGGTGAGCCGCGACCACAGGATCGGGTGCATCTCGGCCATGTTCGAGCCCCAGAGCACGAAGGTATCGGCGTGTTCGAGGTCGTCGTAGCAGCCCATCGGCTCGTCGATGCCGAAGGTGCGGATGAAGCCGGCGACGGCCGAGGCCATGCAGTGGCGGGCGTTCGGGTCGATATTGTTCGACCGCATCCCCGCCTTCATGAACTTGGCGGCGGCATAGCCTTCCCACACCGTCCATTGGCCGGAGCCGAAGATCGAAACGGCGGTCGCGCCTTTCTCTTTCAGGGCCGCCTTCCACTTCTCGGCCATCACGTCGAAGGCCTCGTCCCAGCTCACCGGCTCGAAGTCGCCTTCCTTGTCGTAGACCCCGTTGGTCTTGCGCAGGAGCGGCGTGGTCAGCCGGTCGGCGCCATACATGATCTTCGACAGGAAATAGCCCTTGATGCAGTTGAGCCCGCGGTTGACCGGCGCTTCCGGGTCGCCCTGGGTGGCGACGACGCGGCCGTCCTTGGTGCCGACCAGCACCGAGCAGCCGGTGCCGCAGAACCGGCAGGCGGCCTTGTCCCAGCGGATGTCGGGGGCGCCGGCCTGGGCGGTGGCGACCCCGGGCAGGGTGATGCCGGCGGCCGAGGCGGTCGCGGCGGCGGCGGAGGCCTTGATGAGGGCGCGGCGGGACGTGGTCAGGGTCATGTGGGGTCTCCCCTTCAGGTATGGCTGGAAACGGACGCCGCGCCCTCGGGGGCGATGTCCTCGAAGTGGTCGTAGGTGAGCGTGACGGTGAGCACGCCCGGGATCTGGTGCAGGCCCATGATCTTGTCCGACGCGCGTGCGTCCGCGGTGTCTTCGACGGTGGTGACGATGCGCCCGTCCTGGTGGGCGTGGACCTCGCAGCCCTCGACGGCCTCGATCGCCGCGATGACGCCGCCGGCCTTCTCGGGCAGGACATGGACGAGGCAACCGCAGATGTTCAGCATGGGTGGGTCTCCGTATGGGGCGGGTCTGGACGAGCGTGAGCGCACCGACGGGGCAGGGGGCGACACAGGCACCGCAGCCAGTGCAGGTCGCGCGTCGACGGTTGGGAAGGACCGGCCACCGGTCGCGAGCCGGAACCGGATCGCGCGTGCGTCGCACTGGTCGTCGCAGACGCGGCAGGAGACCCCGTTCATCGAGAGGCAGGTCTCCGCGGCGGTCGCACGCCAGGGCCAAGGCGTCTTCGGACGCAGCGCACCGGTTTCGCAGGCGGCGATGCATTCGGAACAGAAGGTGCAGGCCCCGGCAGCGAGGTCGAGGCGCGGAAATCCGTCCTTGCCCCGGGAAATGATCCCCTCGGGGCAGGCCCCGGCGCAATCGCCGCATTGGGTACAGAGGTCATGGAACGCGGTTTCGGCCACGGCCCCGTAGGGGCGTATTTGCCCTGGTGCGCGCAATTGCCCGGTCAGCAATGCGCGTCGAGAGGCCACTTGTGGCACGATCCCGATATCCTCCCGGCCCGCTTTTGCCGGGAAATAACCCATGGCCAGCGCCGGGCGACTCGACTTTAGTCAAGGCAGAGGCCGAGATTTCTATTAGATATCAATAATTTACGAATTGCGATGTTTGAATTTGTGGGCTTCCGTCGTGACGCGAAGGTGGCCTCCATGCCCCCCGACAGGGGCCTTCAACCTGTCCGCGCCGGGGTCGGGCTGATCCCGTGGCCGTAAAGCTTAATTCCTGCGGCCGGGCGCGGCCGACCCGGCGAAAACGCGAACTGAACCGCAGGGGTGGCGGTTGCGAACGACCGAAGCCGACAGGTCGCAGACCGTCCGGTTCCGTCCCCCGGGTGAGGCGTGAAATGAAGCGGTGCGGGGGGGACCGCGCGGATCTCCACCGAGACGCCCAGGCGCATAGGCGCGACTGCGTCGGCGTCTGCCCGGCGCGCGACTGAGCAAGGTGGATCACGGGCCGCAAACGCGGCTCAGATGCGCGTTCAAGCGCAATGAAAGCAGTGGTTTCCGGAAGAAGTGGCAGCCCGTAGGGGAGTCGAACCCCTCTTTTCAGGTTGAAAACCTGACGTCCTAACCGATAGACGAACGGGCCGCGCTGTCGGTAGCGCGGTGTTTAGGAAAACGCGGCAGGGAGGGCAAGGGGATTCTTTGCCCCCCGGGGGAAAATCTCGCAGGGTGCGGTTTCGGGGGGGATGGGCGCGGGTCGGCGCGGTCGCATCCGCCAGGGGCGCCGGTGGTCTTGCCGACCCCCGGGGGCGGGAGAAGACCATCGGCACAGGGCCGACCGCGGGTGTCAGGAGCCCGTCCCTGTTCGGGAGGCCGCACGCAACCGGCCCAACGGAATGGCCCTCAGGCCGGGGCGGCGTCGGCGAGGCGCAGTTGCGGGGTGACGCGGCCGTTCCAGTGGTTGAGTTCGAGCTCGCCCGCGAAATGGAACCGGGCGCCGGCGTGGTTCGCGAGCGCCGGGCCAAGCTCGCCGGCGAAGGCGTTGAAGGCGATCGCCTCGAGCTTGCCGCCGAGCCCGTCGGTGATCGCGAGCTTGAGGTGGTTCTGGCCGACCGGCCGGGCGAAGCTCACGGCCATGCCCGGAAAGGCGAAGCGGGGGGCGGAGGCGCCGGCGCCGAAGGGGCCGGCGGTCTCGATCCGGGCGATCAGCTCCGGGGTCACGGCGCCGGGCATCAGCAGGCCGTCGAGGCGCAGTTCGCGCGGGCCCATGGCGCCGGCGCCCTGGCGGGCGAGCAGGGCGCCGAGGCGGTCCATGGCGGGCTCCAATTGATCGCGCGACAACGTGAGCCCCGCCGCCATCCGGTGGCCGCCGCCGCGCATGATCAGCCCTTCGGCGGCGAGGGTCTGGACGGATGCGCCGAGGTCGATGCCCGTCACCGAGCGGCCCGAGCCCTTGCCTTCGCCTTCGGTGTCGATGCCGATCACCACCGCGGGCCGGTTCGCGGCCTCCTTCAGCCGCGCGGCGACGATGCCGACGACGCCGGGGTGCCAGCCGTCGCCCGCGGCCCAGACCAGCGGCGCGTCGAACCCGCGGTCCTCGGCTTGTCGCATCGCTGCGGCAAGCACCTCGGCCTCGATCTCGCGCCGGTCGGTGTTGAGCTGGTCGAGCCTGAGCGCCAGTGCCTGGGCCTCGGCCGGGTCGGTCGCGGTGAGCAGCCGGGTCCCGAGATCGGCGGCGCCGATCCGGCCGCCGGCATTGATCCGGGGCCCCATCAGGAAGCCCAGGTGGTAGGGGGTGGGCGCGGTATTCATCCGGGCGACGTCGGCGAGCGCGACGAGGCCGGGCCGGGCGCGCCGGGCCATGACCTTGAGCCCCTGGACGACCAGCGCCCGGTTGGCGCCGATGAGCGGCGCGACGTCGGCGACGGTCGCGAGCGCCACGAGGTCGAGGAGCGCCATCAGATCGGGGCCCTTGCGCTCGCGGGCGCGCAGCAGCCGGCCGATCTCGACCAGCAGCAGAAAGACCACGCCGGCGGCACAGAGATAGCCGAGCGCGCCGCTCTCGTCCTGGCGGTTAGGGTTCACCAGCGCCAGCGCCGGCGGCAGGGTCTCGCCGCCAAGGTGATGGTCGAGCACCACCACGTCGGCGCCCTTGGCGACGGCGGCGGCGATGGGGGCGTGGCTGAGGGTGCCGGCATCGACCACGACGATCAGGGAATGGCTGGCGGCGAGCGCCTCCATCGCCGGCACATTGGGACCGTAGCCCCTCGATCCGGTCGGGGATGTAGCGTCGGTCCGACCGAAGCACAGGGAACCGGTCGATCAGCAGCGCCGCGTGAGCCTGGCGCCGTCGACGTCGTAATCGGCGAAGACGGCGACCTTTTCACGGGCATCAACGGCGGCGAGGATCCGGGTGGCGGCCTTGTCCATGTCCCGAGCCGGCGGGGGTCGGAGAAGGTCGCGCAGGGTGGGGGCGAGGAAGGCCGCGGCCTCTTCCGCGGGCACGCCGCGGCGGGCGAGGATCGCAGGCCACGGGCGCCGGCAGTCCGGTCGCCCTGTTCGAGCGCCTCGGCGGCCCGGGCGAGCTCGACCGGGGCCGGTCCAGCGCCGGCCGGTGAGGCTCTGTTCGACGTCGAGGAAGGCAGACATGGGAGAGGCGCTCGGGCGGCGGAGGTCCAGTGGCTGCGGTCCGGGCACCCGTTGTGAGCGCGCGGCGTGGCGCGGAAGGCCGTGCTGATGCCGCTGGAATACAGCTTATCAGGGCGGCGGCTCACTCGCCGCTTGACCTCGGGAAACATGCATTCATTGTTTGAGATAAGAGAATAATAAAACTACAGGACTGAATGTGTTTGGCTCCGCCAGCAGTGCGGCGACCTGCAACCCTGTCCTGGCCACCGGTACTTGGGAGGGTACAGTGACAACTTCGAAATCGATCCGCAACGGCGCGTCCGTAACGTCTATCCTGGTCGCAGCCTGCTTGATGGCGCCAGCCGCGCAGGCGACCGAGGGCTATTTCGCCTTCCTTGGCCACAGCCTGGTGCAGCGGTCGCTGTCGGGCGCCGGGTGGCGAACGGCTCGAAGCTATGTCGTCGACGATCAACCCGGCGGGCTGGCGAACTCGGCCACCAGATGCGCCTGGCGCCGAGTTCTTCATGCCGGAGCGCGGCTATGAGGGCACCGCGACGGGCTTCGTGCCGTCGGGCGTGATTACCAGCGACAAGCCGCTCTTTCCTGGTGCCGAGCTTCGCTTACAACCTGCCGCTCCAGAACGGGGCCGTGTTCAACCTGGCCGTCTACGGCAATGGCGGGATGAACTCGACCTACGACGAATCGGTGTTCATGGCGGTCTGGCCGGGGTCGACCTGATCCAGCTCTTCGCCTCCGCCACCTACGCGCAGAAATTCGGCAACGTCTCGGTCGGTGTCGCGCCGACCTTCGCGTTCCAGGGCTTCAAGGCCGACGGGCTCGGCGCCTTCGGCGCGATCTCGATGGACCCGACCGCACTGACCAATAACGGCCACGATTACTCGGTGGCGCCGGCATCTGGCGGTATCCAGGTCGACGCCACGCCGAACATCCGGATCGGTCTCCTTGCCGGCCAGTCGAAGATGTACATGACCGAGTTCGACGACTATGCCGGCTTGTTCGAGAACGGCGGCGATTTCGACATTCCGGCGAGCGTGACGGCCGGTATCGCGATCGATTTGAACCCGTCGCTGACGGTGATGGCCGACTGGCGGCGGATCTTCTACTCCGACGTCGCGGCGATCGGCAACGCCACCACGGCGGCCTGCTGGGCGTGCCGGCGGCGCCGGCTTCGGCTGGGACGACGTCGACAGCATCAAGCTCGGCGTCGAATGGCGCCAGAGCGA
The DNA here is from genome assembly GCA_041397205.1 of Paracoccaceae bacterium. GTDB lineage: Bacteria > Pseudomonadota > Alphaproteobacteria > Rhodobacterales > Rhodobacteraceae > Sinisalibacter. The sequence goes on along the minus strand of JAWKXC010000010.1, from coordinate 24,681 downwards.
CGTGATGACCTGGCGGGCCGGCTACGCGCAGAACTCCAACCCGATCGGGCCGGAAGACGTGACCTTCAACATCCTCGCCCCCGCGGTGGTGGAACGGCACATCTCCTTCGGCGGCAGCCGCAAGATCAACGACACCGACGCCTTCGACTTCTCGATCACCTTCGTGCCGGAAGTCTCGGTCGACGGCCCGGAAATGACCCCGATGGGGCCGACCGGCGGCACCGTCGCCCCCTACATGAACCAGCTCAGCGCCTCGATCGGCTGGACCAAGACCTTCTGAGAACTGGTTGCGACGCGCCGCAGTTTCGGCCGCGGAGCTGAGGAAAGAACAGGCCCGGATCGGGGAGACCGATCCGGGCTTTTTCTTTGGCGGAGGCCGGGTGGGCGAGGGGTGGGCGAGCTCGCACAGGGGGCTAAAGTGTTGGGATTGTTGATGATTGCGCTAACTTGTGTTTGGGTGGGCGAGGGTGGTACGGCCGGATGTGCCGGGCTGAAGCCCGGCCTACGGGGGGCGGCCCGGAGCGAAGGGATTCTGGACGCATCCGATATCCGCCTTCAATCCCAGGCGAATATCGATGTATCGTCTCGACCGATAACGATGGCATCGCGGCTCTTTGCGGTACCGATCCTGTACGGCCCACCGAACACCGCGGCTTAAGTCTTGAGGGGCAACCTGGTGACTCATGAAATTGGACGAAGAAACTATTTGAATATCCGAGAGGAAGTTAGAAGCGTACGGTGTGATGACATTGATGCGGCGCGAGCGAAATCCTGCTTTTCCTGCCGGCACGTGGCTGCATTTTTGAAAGGGAAGACCAAAGGACTATGGCTATGTCCAGTGCTGCTGTTTGCAGGCGGCAGCTCGGCTCTTTCGCAACAACTGCCGGTGGCCGAGATTGCTCCAATGGAGTCGCCAGAGCTGTGTGGCACCTATTATTCGGGCAGTGTCAGCATGACTGAATACTTCTCGGGTGGCGAGGGTGGGGCCATTGCGCTTTCGAATCCTCGGCGGGTCGAGTCATGTTGCCTTACATTCGCTTTCGAAGGGGTAATGACGGAGGAGGGTTTTCGTGAACCTGTCGGAGAGGTTCGCATCACCTTCGCACGTTGGGCATACAGCGACGTCTACTTCGTCGAACTGGGCGGCGAGACTTTCGAATATGTCGTGTGTAATTAGATTGCGCAGGTATCGCGGCACAAGCCGAGGCTAGGGAACCATTGGCCTCGTGACGGATCGGCATGGGGCTTAAGGCGCGTCCCCCAACACCTCCTCCACCGACACCACTTCCGCAAACTCCCCGTGGAGGTGGTCGAGGGCCGCCTGGTGGATGAACTTGGGGTCCGCCTTGCCGCCGTCGCGCCAGGAGGTGTCGGCGTTTTGCGCCACCGCGGCGCAGGCGTCGTGGGCGAGGTCCACCGAAAAACCAAGGTTCGCCGCCATGCGCACCGTCGTCGAGACGCAATGCGGCGTGGTCAGGCCGCAGATCACCAGCCGGTCGAGGCCGGCGGCGCGCAGGTCGGCTTCGAGATTGGTGCCGATGAAGGCGGAGTTGACGTGCTTGTCGTAGACCGGTTCGCCGGGGAGCGGCGTCACCGCCTCGTGGAAATCGATGCGGCCGTTTTCGGGGTGCAGCGGCGAGGCGGTGTTGGTCGACAAATGCCGCACGTGGAAGACCGGCGCGCCGACTTCGCGCCAGGCGGCCAGCAGGCGGGCGGCGTTTTCATCGGCCCGGGGGTTGTTGCGCGCGCCCCAGTAGGGGTCGGCGAAGGCCGTCTGGATGTCGATCAGCAGGAGCGCGCGGGGAGCCATCTCGGGTCGGTCCATTGGGGTGGGTTTCCGGGTGGGGACCCGGGGGCGATGTCCGGGGCGTATGCCGGGGCGGGTTTCGGGGCGCGCCGTCGCGGGCGCGCCGCCGGGGGTTGGATCAGCTGTTCACGCTGGAGGTGGGCGTGCGGTAATGGATCCGCCGCACCGAGCCCGATTTCGAGCGCATGAGCAGGGTTTCGGCTTCGATCCAGCCGGGTTCGTGCTTGAGGCCCGAGACCACCGAGCCGTCGGTGACGCCGGTCGCCGAGAAGATCACGTCGGCCGTGACCAGTTCGTCGCGGGTGTAGATCTTGTCGAGATCGGTGATGCCGGCCTTGGCGGCGCGGCCGCGCTCGTCGTCGTTGCGGAACAGGAGCTGGCCCCACATCTGGCCGCCCCATGCATTTGAGCGCCGCGGCGCCAGGCACGCCTTCCGGCGCGCCGCCCGAGCCCATGTACATGTCGAATTCGGTGCGGTGCGCTTCGGCGGTGTGGATCACGCCGGCGACGTCGCCGTCGGTGATGAGGCGGATGGCGCAGCCGGTGGCGCGCAGCTCGGCGATCATCTCTTCATGGCGGGGCCGTTCGAGCACGCAGACGGTGATGTCGTCGGGCTTGCAGCCGCGGGCCTTGGCGAGCTCGGAGACCCGTTCGGAGGGCGACATCTTGAGGGAGACGACATCGACGGGGTAACCCGGGCCGATCGCCAGCTTTCCGTAGCGTCGGGGCATGCAGCATGGTGCCGCGGGGCGCCATGGCGATGACGGTAAGCGCGTTGGGCATGTCCTTGGCGGTGTAGTGCCAGCCGAGCGGGTCGAGGGCGATGTCGACCTCGGGGCCATGGCCGGTGCCCACTTCCTCGCCGATGTGAAGCATCGGAGCTCGTCGCATCGCCTTCGCCGATCACCACCGTGCCCTTGATGTCGAGCAGGTTGGTGGTTGCGCATGGCGTTGACCGCGGCCTGGTCGGCGGCTTCGTCGCCGCGCCCCACCAGCAGCGGAGGCCACCGCCGCGGCCTCGGACGCCACGGGCGAGGCCGAGCGGGCATGCGGTCGGCAAAGACGACGGGAGAAACGGGCATGTGATTTTCGCGCGCGCGCCCATGAACGGAGCGGTTTCGCCTCTCCTAGCAGCGGGGCGGGGCCCGGCGGAAGTCTGGCCAAGACATCCGCCAGAGGTTTTGCGCTACCATCGGACGGAATGCCGCGATTGGAGGGTGCTTTCCCGGGTGCGAGCAGTGGTCGCGGGGGGTACGGGCTGATCGGCGCGGCCTGCGTACGGGCGCTTGGGCCGGCGGGGTTTGCGGTGACGGGCGCGTGGGCCGGTCGGCGCGGGCGGCGCGCGCCTCGGGGTTGGCGGTGGAGTGGGTCATTGCCGATATCGGCCGGATGAGCGGGGACGACTGGCGGGCGCTGGTCGCGGGCGCGGACGTGGTGGTGAACGCCGCCGGCGCGCTGCAGGACGGGGCGCGGGACGATCTGGTGGCGGTGCATGTGACCGCGGTGGAGCGGATGCTGGCGGCATTGGCGGGCAGCGGCACGCGGGTGGTGCAGATCTCGGCGGCGGGGGTGCGGGCGGAGGCGGAGGCGGAGACGGCGTTCTTCGCGACCAAAGCGCAGGGCGATGCAGCGCTGATGCGGTCGGGGCTCGACTGGGTGGTGCTGCGGCCGGTGCTGGTGCTGGCGCCCGCGGCCTACGGGGGACGGCGTTGTTGCGGGCGGCGTCGCTGCCGGGGAGTGGTCGCGGGTGTTGCCGGGGGCGATAGTGCAGTGCGTGCATGTCGACGATCTCGCGGCGGCGGTGGTGGCGGCGAGGGGCGCGTAGCGGCGGAGCACGGTGGCGGAGGCGACCGAAGCGGAGGGGCGGAGCCTGCCGGGTGATCGGGGTGCTGGGAGGGCTGGCTCGGCTGGGCGCCGGCGCGGGTGGGTCCCGGTGCCGGGGGTGCTGCTGCGCGGGCTGTCGGCGGGGGCGGACCTGATGGGCCGGCTCGGCTGGCGCTCGCCATTGCGGTCGACGGCGATCGCGGCGCTGGAGGCCGGGGTGACCGGCGACCCGCGGGCCTGGGCGGCGGCAGGCAGGGCGCCGTGCAGAGCCTGAGGCCACCCTCGCGGCGATGCCGGCGACGACGCAGGACCGCTGGTTCGCGCGAGCCTGGCTCGCCTTTCCGGTGGTCGGGCTACTCGCGCTGTTCTGGACGGTTTCGGGGCTGGTGGGGTTTGGCGGTTCGAGGCGGCCATGGAAGTGCTCACCAGCGCGGGAATTGAGATGGCGGCGCTGGCAGTGGGGCTCGGGTCGGTCGTCGATCTGCGGGCTCGGGCTCTGATCGGCGCTGGACGGCGGCGGCGTCCGTGGGGATGATCCTGGTGTCCCTGGGCTACATGGCCGATTGCGTTGATCGTTGCCGGATCTCTGGGTCGACCCGCTCAGGCCGATGGTGAAGGTTTTGCCGGGGATCGGGCTTGCGCTGTTCACGGCGCTGTTGGCGGAGGACAGATGAGCCACGAAATCCTGCTTTACCTGCATGGTCGGCGCGACCGTGCTGCTCGGCACCGGCGCGGGGATCGCCTTTTTCATGGTGATGTCAGACGGTCCCGCGACCCTGCGCTGATCGCCCATGTCGCCGGGATCGTGGTGCTGGCCGACACGGTGTTCACCGCAACGGCGGCGGTGGCGCAGCCGATGCCGGGTGCTGCTGGCCCGGAGCGCAGGCTGGCCGCTGCTGGAGGGCTGGAGTGGCCTCATTCGCTCGGGCTCTCGTCTTCGTGGGGGCGTTCTGGCTGCCGGTGGTCTGGAACCAGATCCGGCTGCGCGACCTCGCGCGGGAGGCGTGACACAGGCGCGCCGCTGCCCGCGCTATCACGGGCTCTACCGGATCTGGTTCGCCTGCGGCTTCCCGGCGTTTTCGCGGTGCTGGCGATCGTCTGGCTGATGCTGACAGAAACCGGTCTGGTAGGCGCTGGCGGGTCCCGTGGTGCTTGTCGCGGTCGGTCCGGAGAAGGTGGAACGGCCGTGGCTGGAAGCGCCGCTCATCCAATCTCAATGTCTTGGAAATCAGAGTCTTACATCTGGTCTGCTGACCTCGTTCAAAGCCGACCCCGGGCGCGCCCGGGTCAGGCGCACACTGCCTTGCCGGAGCGCTCTCCTGGTCAGGCCGCGTGCGACCGGGTCAGGCCCGCAACAGGAACGGGTCGGGGTTCCAGTGGTCGAACGGCGCTGAGCGCTGCCCAGGTCTCGGCGATGTCGTGAGGCGTGCACATCGGTCCCGCCCGCCGCCGTCAGGGTCTGGATCGCCCGGGCCTCGGCCGCGGGATCGCTGACCGACACCCAGAGCAGGATCCCGCCGCCGCGGATATTGGCTTCCAGCCGGTCCGCCTCGCGCTGGCCGATGAAGCGGGCGAGCACCGCGCCGAGGCCGCCACCGACGGCCCCGCCGGCCGCCGCGGCGACGAGCGCCATCGCCAGCGCGCCGCCGCTCGCGACCACCGCCACCGCGCCCGCCATGGCGCCCACATAGAGCGGCAGGCCGATGGCGGCGCTTTCTTCGACGCTGCGGTCCGCCTTGCCGACGAAGGTGCGGCGCGGCACCCTGCCGTCATCCTCGATATCGCGGATCGGCTGGAAGCGGTGGCCGAGCTTCCGGGCGACCGAGCGCTCGTCGGCCATGATGGAGATGGAGGTCTGCGGGAAGCCCGCCGCGTCGAGCGCGTCGGCCGCGGCTTCAAGCGCAGGTGCGTCCTGGAAAACGGCAACGACTTCGCGGTAGCTCCGCGGGTTTTCGTCCCGTTTCGAAATCGGTTCCGACATGATCGTTTTCGGCATGGGTGTGTCTCCCTTCCGGTTGACTGTCCCTGTGCACTATCGTGCGTGGCCTCAAGGCCTTGTCATTGATCCGATCATACACCCGGGGCGCGGGTTTGTCAGCGTGGCGCGGTGACCGGCGGCGGGGGGACACCCCGCACCTCAGGGCGCGTCGGCGTGGCAGATGAGGGTGAGGAGGTTGCCCCAGGGATCGCGCAGATGGGCGGCGTAGCCGGGGGCGGGATAGGCCGGGCCGGGGGCGCCGGCATCGGTCGCGCCGAGGGCGAGGCCTTCGGCATGGGCGGCATCGACGGCGGCCCGGGTGGGCCGCTCGAACGCCACCATCGCGCCGCCGCCGGGGGGGGCGAGGCTGTGCGGACAATCGGGGTGGGCGATGATCAGCAGCGGGCGGTCGGCGCCCACGGGACGGAACCCGGCCCAGGGGCCGGGCGGGCTGCGGCGGGTCGCGAATTTCTCCTCCCAGCCGAGCACCTCCATGAACTGGCGGTAGAAGGTCATCGCGTCGTCGATATCGCCGATGCCGAGGGTGACGTGGGAGATCATCAGGCGGGTTCCTCGGGGTCGTGGCAGACGAAGCAGAGCTTGTTGCCGTCGGGGTCGCGGACATAGGCGCCGTAGTAATCGGCGTGGTACTGCGTCCTCAGGCCCGGCGGGCCTTCATCCGCGCCGCCGAGGGCGAGGGCGAGGGCATGGGCGGCGTCGACCGCGGCACGGCTTTCGCGCTGGAAGGCGACCATCGGGCCGTTGCCGGGCGCGGGGGCTTCGCGGTTCCAGGGCTGGGTGACGATGAACAGGGGCCGCGGGGCGTCGGGGCGGGTGTAGCCGGCCCAGAACCGGTCGCTTTCGGTTTCGGCGAATTTCTCGACCAGCCCGAGCGCCGCGGCCAGCGGCCGGTAGAAGGCGAGCGCCCGGTCGGGATCGCGGATGCCGAGGGTGACGTGGGAGAACATGTGCGTGCCTTCCTGGGCTTCGGTCCCGGCGGGACCCGCGGACGGGGGGCGCCGCCCCCCGCGCCCCCGGGAGTATTTCTGCCAGGAAAAGGGGGGCGCGGGGCCGGCCGGCTCAGACTTCCTCGATGCGGATCGCCACCGGGGGCGCGGCGACGACCGGGCTTGCGGCGAGCTTCTCCAGTGCTTCGTCGATCTGGCTGCGGCCGCTTTTGTGGGTGACGACGATGACCGGCGCGGTGGTCTGGCGGTGGCCGTGCTGGCGCATCCGGTCGATCGAGATGCCGGCATCGCCGAGCACCGCCGCAACCTTGGCCATCGCGCCCGGTTTGTCGAGCAATTCCATGCGGATGTAATAGGGGGCGGGGACCACGGCGCGGGCCGGCTTGGGCTGGGCGAGGGTGGCGGCGGGCTGGCCGAAGGTGGAGATGGTCAGGCCGCGGGCGAGGTCTATCACGTCGCCCATCACCGCCGACGCGGTGGGGCCTTCGCCGGCGCCGGGGCCGCGCAGCACGATCTGTTCGACCATGTCGCCCTCGATCACCACCATGTTGGTGCCGCCTTCGAGCTGGCCCAGCGGCGAGGCGGCGGGGACGAGGCAGGGGGACATGCGCTGTTCGAGGCCGCGGCCGGTCATCTGGGCGACGCCCAGGAGCTTGATCCGGTAGCCCATCTCGGCGGCTTCCTCGATGTCGCGAAGTTCGATCTGCTCGATGCCCTCGAGCTCGACGGCGTCGAAATCGACCTTGGTGCCGAAGGCGATGGCGGCGAGCAGCGACAGCTTGTGGCCGGCGTCGATGCCGCCGACGTCGAGCTGCGGGTCGGCTTCGAGATAGCCGAGCTTGTGGGCCTCTTCGAACAGCGCGTTGTAGCCCTGGTGGGTGGCTTCCATCCGGGTGAGGATGTAGTTGCAGGTGCCGTTCATCACCCCCATCACCCGGGTGATCTCGTTGCCCGCGAGCCCTTCGGTGAGTGCCTTGATCACCGGGATGCCGCCGGCGACGGCGGCTTCGAAGCGCAGGACCACGCCCTTGGCCTCGGCGGCGAGCGCCAGATCCTGGCCGTGATGGGCGAGCAGCGCCTTGTTGGCGGTGACCACGTGCTTGCCATGGGCGATGGCGGCCTCGACGGTGGCCTTGGCCGGGCCGTCGGAGCCGCCCATGAGCTCGACCACCACGTCGACGTCGTCGCGGCGGGCGATGGCGACGGGATCGTCCTCCCAGTCGTATTGCGCGATGTCGATGCCGCGGTCCTTGTCGCGCGAGCGGGCGGAGACGGCGGCGATCTCGATCCGGCGGCCGGCGCGGGCTTCGAGGAACTGGGCGTGTTTGCGCACGATCCGGACGACGCCGACGCCGACGGTGCCGAGGCCGGCGATGCCGATGCGAAGCGGGCTTTTGGACATGGGGCGCGGCCTTTCGTGGAGATTTGTCGGGTCAGGAGATAGCGAATGCGCGCGGGGCGCGCAATGCGGCGCGGGGGAGGCCGGGGAACGGATTTCGTAATCCGTTCGGGCGGCGTGTCGAGCGGCCCAGGGGCTGGGACGCTTGCCAGGGCGGGGCGCGGGTGTTGTTTGGGGCCAGGAGGCGCGGATGAGACGGAGGGCATTGGGTAGGGTGGCGGTCGTGGCTGCGACCGGTGGCCGGTCTGGCGGCGGCCCGGCGTCGGCGCAGCCGGGGAAACCGGGCCAGGCTTCGTGCCGGGGGCGAATTGTTTCACCGGCAGCTATCCTGCCGGAAGCTACCCGCCTGCCGATCTGCGCGAGATCCGCTTCGCCCTCGATCTGCGCGAGACGCGGCCGGGGAGGCGCCCGGGTGCACCGGCGTGATCGCGGCGCAGTTCGGCCCCCGTCGCTGGCCCGGCGGGGTATTTCCAGCGCGCCGGTCTGTTGGGGCGCCGTCGCCGGCGACCCGCTGGCGATCACCGGTTGCGGCGGCGAGCACGACAGCGAGCATTTCGATCTCGCCTGGGAGGGGGCGACGCTGGTGCTCGCAACCAGGGCCTCACGCTGGACCAGGGCGAGATGCCGGATATCCGCAGCCTGCGGCTCGAAGCGCCGCCGGGCCGCCTACCGTACCCACCGGAGGCGGACCCGGACGAGGCCTGGCGCGAAGGCCGCCGGTCCGTTTCCGGCCGGCCAGGCGCCGGTCTCGGCCTGCGCCGGGATCGGCCCATGGAAGGCGTGGGAATTCTAGCCGGCGGCTTGCCGGGGGCAGGGTCCGGGCCATATAGGGAACAGCTGCCGCCCCTAGAGATCTCCCACCCCCTCGCATGAGCCGCACCCCCCGGATTCCTCGATGAGCTTCGCAACCGCCTGAGCCTCGCCCAGGTGGTCGGGCGCAAGGTGAGCTGGGACATGCGCAAGTCGAACCAGGGCAAGGGTGACATGTGGGCGCCGTGCCCGTTCCACCAGGAAAAGTCCGCCTCGTTCCATGTGGATGATAAAAAAGGATATTATTACTGTTTCGGCTGCCACGAGAAGGGCGACGCGATCTCCTTCGTGCGCGAGACCGAGAATGTCGGATTCATGGAGGCGGTCGAGATCCTCGCCCGCGAGGCCGGCATGCAGATGCCGGCGCGCGACCCGAAGGCGCAGGAAAAGGCCGACCGGCGGACGCAACTGGCAGAGGTGCTGGAAGCGGCGGTGCAGTATTTCCGGCTGCAGCTGCGGACCGCGCAGGGGGCCGCGGCGCGGGACTATCTCGACCGGCGCGGGCTGAAGGAAGCGGCGCAGGAGCTGGGGGATCGGCTATGCGCCGGACAGCCGGCAGGGGCTGATCGGGTATTTCCGCGACAAGGGCGTCGCCGAAGAACTGGTGGTGGCCGCGGGGCTCGCGATCAAGCCCGATGACGGCGGCCCCGCCTATGACCGGTTCCGCGGCCGGATCATCTTTCCGATCCGCGACGGGCGCGGGCAGGCGATCAGCCCTTGGTGGTCGGGCGCTCGATCCGAATGCGCGGGCCAAATATCTCAACGGCCCCGAGACCGAGCTGTTCGACAAGGGCCGCAACCTGTTCAACCTGCAGCGCGCGCGAGGAGGCCGCGGGCAGACCGAACGCGCTGGTCGTGGCCGGGCTACATGGACGTGATCGCGCTCAGCGAGGCCGGTTTCGAGGCCAGCGTCGCCCCCCCCTCGGCACCGCAGTCCGAGGACCAGCTGCGGCTGATGTGGCGGGTCCACCCCGAGCCGGTGGCGGCGCTCGGCGACACCGCGGGGCTGCGGGCGGCGCTCCGGGTGGTCGACCTCGCCACTGCCGCTGCTGCTCGAAGCCGGGCAGTCGCTGCGCTTCGCCGTCCTGCCCGCCAGGGCTCGACCCGGACGACCTGATCAAGGCCGAGGGCGCCGGCGCGATGCGCAAGGTGCTCGAAGGGGCGTTGCCGATGGTGTCGCTGCTCTGGCGTCGCGAGACTAGGGGCAAGGTCTTCGACAGCCCGGAACGGCGCGCGGCGCTCGACCGCGACCTGCAGGCGGTCATTGCCACGATCAAGGACCCCTCGATCCGGCGCCATTACGGCGACGAGATCGCGCGGCTGCGGCGGGATCTGTTCGCGGGGCCCCGGCGTCCGACGGAAAGTACGAGGCCGGGTCCGTACGGCGCAGGCGCGCCAGGTCAAGCCGTTCCGGGCGGAAACCAAGTCGACCCTGCTCGGGGCCGCGGCCGGCGAGGTCGAGGAGGGTGCTGCGCGAGGCGAATACTCGCCACGCTTCTGACCCATCCGAGGCGATCCGCGCGGTTCGAGCGAGATCGAGCGGATCGACATGGCGACCGAGGACCACCGGCGGCTGCAGCACCTGCTGCTCAGCCATGCCCATGACGGGGATATCGGCGGCGATTTCGGCGGGGAGACGGGCGCGGGGAAGTTGGGCGCTGGACGTGGACGATGACGGCGCGACCGACGACAGTCTCGACCCGGCGACGGACGCCGCGGCGGCGGCCCGCGGTGCGGCGGTGGACGCCTTCCGGGCCGCGATCGCCGCGGAGGCAGGGCGTGGCTCGTCAGCTCTTTGCCCTCAACCACGTCAAAATCTCGCCGGCGCTGCGGCAGCCGAGGACGCCGGCCTCGCCGGCTCTGCATCGCCGAGGGCTGGCCAGCTCGAAGCCGCCGCGGCGCCCGCCGCGAGGTGCAGGAGGCGGCCGAGGAGGATCGACGCGCTGGCCGACGAAGGCCTCACCTCTTCCGGCTGTCCGAAGCGGTGAAGGCGCGACGCGGCGGCGCAGGGCAAGGGCGAGGACGACAACTCTACAACGCGCCGACAACGGCGTGTTGATCGCGCGCGAGGAAAAAGACGCCCTCGACGCCTTGCTCGAGGGAATCACCTATGCGAAATCGGGAGGGAGAAGCCGTCCTGATCTCGCTTTTTCCCCAGCAAGCGCTTAGGAAACAGGGCGGAAGGTTGGCAGATCACTGATTCGCCCTATCTAACAGGTCACCCGGACCCAAACAGGAGATCCCTTCGGACCAACCAGCACCCGGAGCCACCGAGCACGGGGACCCACCAAGCACCCGGAGCAGTCTTCCCGACCCGCACGGCCCCAGACCCGCGCAGACCCAGGACACCCCAACCAATCGAGGATCGCCCATGGCCGTCAAGGAAAGCGACAGAAACCAAGGACACAACGAAGAGGACGAGCCGGTATCGTCCGATATGGACCAGGCCGCGATCAAGAAGATGATCGCCGAGGCCCGCGACAAGGGCTACATCACCTACGACCAGGCTCAACAACGTGCTGCCCCCGACTTTGATCTCGTCGGAGCAGATCGAGGACGTGATGTCGATGCTGTCCGAAATGGGCATCAACATCATCGAGGACGAGGAAGCCGAGGACGAAGGACGAGCCCAAGGGGTCGACCGAGATCGCCACCACCGGGTCATCCTCTCCGCGCGAAGTGGCCATCGGCGGCGCCGAGGCCGAAGCTCGACCGGACCGACGACCCGGTGCGGATGTACCTGCGCGAAATGGGCTCGGTGGAGGCTCCTGTCGCGCGAGGGTGAGATCGCCATCGCCAAGCGGATCGAAGCCGGAGCGCAATACGATGATCTCGGGGCTCTGCGAAAGCCCGCTGACCTTCCAGGCGATCACCATCTGGCGCGACGAACTTCTCGGTGAGAGGATCTGCTGCCGCGACGTGATCGACCTCGACGCCACACTTTCGGGCGCACGATGGGCGAGGACGGCGAGGATAGAGCCGGTCGTTCCCGGGGTCGGGGCGACGGCGTCCGATGCCGGCGGGGCGCCGAAGCACGAGAAGGCGAAGCCCGCGAGGAGCTCGACGCCGACGGCAACCCGATCATGAAGGACGATGACGACGAGGACGAGGACGAGCAGGCAACATGTCGCTCGCCGCGATGGAAGCGGCACTGAAGCCGCGGGTGCTGGATCGACCGGATCGCCGGGGACTACGCGATGCTCAGCGACATGCAGGACATGCGGATGAGCGCCACCCTCAACGAGGACGGGTCGTTCTCGGAAAAGGACGAGGGCAAGTACCAGACGCTGCGCTCCGAAGTGGTGGGCTGGTCAACAGTACACCTGCACAACAACCGGATCGAAGGCGCTGGTCGACCAGGCTCTACGGCATCAACCGCCGGATCATGGCGATCGACTTTCGGCGATGGTGAAGCTCGCCGACCAGGCGCGGATCAACCGGCGCGAGTTCATCGAGGCCTATCGCGGCTACGAGCTCGACCCGACCTGGCTCGACCGGATGGCCGACAAGGCCGGCCGCGGCTGGCAGGCGCTGCTCGAGCGCTCGACCGACAAGATCCACGAAGAGCGCGGCGAGATGGCGCAGGTCGGCACCTACGTGGGCGTCGACATCCCCGAGTTCCGCCGGATCGTGCAGCAGGTGCAGAAGGGCGAGAAGGAGGCCCGCCAGGCCAAGAAGGAGATGGTGGAAGCCAACCTTCGCCTGGTGATTTCGATCGCCAGAAATACACCAACCGCGGCCTGCAGTTCCTCGATCTGATCCAGGAAGGCAACATCGGCCTGATGAAGGCGGTCGACAAGTTCGAATACCGCCGCGGCTACAAGTTCTCGACCTACGCCACCTGGTGGATCCGCCGAGCGATCACGCGAATATCGCCGACCAGGCGCGGACGATCCGTATCCCGGTCCACATGATCGAGACGATCAACAAGCTGGTCCGCACCGGCCGGCAGATGCTGCACGAGATCGGCCGCGAGCCGACGCCGGGCTGGCCGAGAAACTGCAGATGCCGGCGCTCGAGGAGTCCGCAAGGTGATGAAGATCGCCAAGGAGCCGATCTCATCGAGACGCCCATTGGCGACGAAGAAGAGGACAACCAGACTCGGCGACTTCGCCGAGGACAAGAACGCGGTGCTGCCGTTGGATCTGCCATTCAGGAGAACCTGAAGGAGACGACGACAAGAGTGCTGGCGTCTTTGACGCCGCGCGAGGAGCGGGTGCTGCGGATGCGCTTCGGGATCGGGATGAACACCGACCATACTCTGTGGAAGAGGTGGGCCAGCAGTTCTCGGTAACGCGGGAGCGGATCCGGCGGGTCGAGCGAAGGCGCTGCGGAAGCTGAAGCATCCGTCGAGGTCGAGGAAGTTGAGGATTTCCTGGATCGGTAGGGGATCACTAGTCGGTAAAATCGAACGGGCAGTAACGAACCTTCCAATTTCATTTGTGTGCCAGCAACAAACCATTCTTGCAGTTCGTTGGGATCATGTCCCTCTAACAGGCCGCTGAAAAACTCCGCTGGGAGGAACGGTTTTCCTCTACGCGGATGCAGGGAATTGGGCCGGGTCTTCCAGATAAGGTAGGCCCGACGGCGTTTTCGCTTGTCAGGCAGCAAGCAGTTTCGGCAGCCTTGCCAAGTTGCAGGCCGCCATCGTCAGCGTGAAGCGGGCACGCACGCGCTCGATGCCGCGATACATGGTCTGTCCCATGCCACCGACGGTCTTGGCCCAGCCGAAAGCCTTCGATCTTCTTTCTGCGCCGCTGGATTTGGCATAACCCGGGTGTCCGTTGGTCCGACCATCGATGGCGGAATGCCGCGACTTCTGCGCGACATGAGGCGTCACCACCATCTGGCGCAACTCGGCGACGAAGTCGGCGCTGTCGTAACCGCGATCTGCAGCCAAGGTCAGCGCCGCGTTGATCAGGCAGATGACGGTGGAGCATGTCGATTTGCCGCACGGCGTTCGGCGTGACCGTCAGCTTGCGTCAGATCTGCCTGCACGATCGGCCAGGCGGTTTCCATCAGGCTATGTCCCATAAAGCATAATACCGCGCCTGTGCCGGGCGACTTCTTGAACAGCCAGGTCTCGGGATCAGTCATCGACGCGTGGTTGCGTTCAGGCGTGTCGTTCTCACGGAAGTCGACTTCGGCGTTGCGGCTGCGGCGTGGGGCGGGGCATTGGTTCAGGCTCGGTCGTGGAGTGGTTAGAGGAGGATGGTGGCGATACATGGCCATCTGGCGGATCGCCTGGACCTCGTCCCGCCGGACACAGCCCTTTCCTTCGGCTGGAAGCTCTTCATCGGCCCCAGCTTTCACCAATGTGCCGTCCACAGAGAAGTGGTCATCGGACAGCAGCGGTGCCACCTTGCGATGGGCCAGAATGGCGGCCATGATCTTGCGCGACATATCCGTGGTCAGCAGCCGGTCACGGTTCTTCGGCGAACACGGTCGGGACCCAGATGGTATCATCGATCCCGAGGCCCACGAACCAGCGAAACAGCAGATTATAGTCCATCTGTTCCATGAGCTGCCGCTCGGACCGGATCCGAGTAAGAGGATCTGCAGCAGGCTGGCCCGGATCAGCCGTTCCGGTACGATCGAGGGACGGCCCTCACCGTGAAAGGCCGATCAAAGTCGGCATCAGGGAGCGCAGCGCATCGTTGACGACGGACGGATCTTCACGCAGCGGGTGTCGTGCCGGAATGCGCTCCTCAAGATCGACGCGAAGCTGAACAGCGATCCCGTCACCTCGTCCGATCCGCGCATCGCCACCTCCGTCATACCGTGCTGGCGATGAATCATGTTCTACGGTGCGCGTCGAGACCGGAGTTTTTTCAGCAGCCTGCTAAGTGCACTTGAATATCCCAATCACGCCGCCTGCGCTCAACAGCGCAGGCGATATGTTTTTCCGGAAGCACATTCGCGAGCCATATTCACAGTCGTTTCCAGATAGCCGCTGAAACGGTCAAGTTGCGAGCGGTCCATGTCTGACGGCAACGTGTCGGTGGTCAAGACGCTGAGCGCGCTTCCTCAAAGAGACGGAAACCGGCACGTATTGAAATTCGATCTCCCAACCATATTGGAACGTGCTTGTAATGCATTGAATTTCATTGCGCCCAAATATTCGCGACAGTTCCAGATGCTGTTTGCCGATTTCAAATTTCTTCGGGAGGGAACGTCGGTATCTTTCTTGAGCGGAAAGCAATTCGTGCTGCCGCTGTTCCGAAACAGCAAGCTCAAAGGCTGCATAGAACAAGAACTCCACCTGGCTCTATCAGGCACTGTTCCGCTCTATTCAGGTATGATTCAGAGTCGGTGCATACATGCGCGAAAGGTACGGGGCGGGTGTTCCCCAAGCAACCAATACGCACTCGAGCTGCCGTTCTGCGGCGTGCGGTCAAGCGAGTCGATCAGCCATCTCGTAATCATGCACGGCTTGATTTATCGTCCTTCGAACTGGAAATTGTCCAACGAATTTATGTCCCTCTTCTCCAAACTCTTCGGCGGCGTGCCGCCCCGCAGCGCCAAGCCGAGACCTACGAGGGGTTCCGGATCTTCCGGAGCCGATCAAGGGAGAGCAGGGGTACCGGCTGGGGAGCGCGGATCGAGGAGGTGGGGGGCGAGACCCGGGTCCACCATCTCATCCGTGCCGACGTGTTCCAGGCAGAGGACGAGGCGGTGAAATATTCGCTGTCGAAGGCGCGGCAGATGATCGACCAGCAGGGCGAGCGGCTGTTCGGCTAGGCCGGCGGACGGCGGCCAGGGCGGGTGTGCCTGCGCCGCCCGGAACGGCCGCGGGGGCATTCCAGCCCTGCGGGGCGTCCTTCGGGCGGCCATTCGGCAGCAAAGGCGGGGACGCGATCCCTCTGCGCCCGGGGCCGGGGCGGGATCTGCCGCGTCTGTTGCAAAGCCCCCTCGCGGGGGACATATCCCGCCGGGCGAGGGGCGCCGGAAGGCCTTTCGGGGTCAAAGCCGGGGTCGCGCGCCCCTGCGGCGGGGCGCAGTCGGCCGCGACCCCCGGGCGCTGTTCGCGGGGCGCTCACTTCCCCCCCCACGGGTTTACACAGATCGCGCCTCGTGCAAGGGTTTCCGCAGGCTTTCTCAGGAGTTGATGAGATTCGCATCTACAATCCTAACCGCGGCGCTGGTGGCAGGGCGGCCAGGCGCAGAGTCTTGTGACCGCGGCCGACCCGCAGACGGTCATCGATCAGCTCCAGAGCATGGAGTTGCAGGCCTCGTTCAGGCCCTACAAGGGTCGGGCCGCCCGCGGGTGCTGACCGGCATCGCCGGTCCGGCGCACCTCGATCGCCTTCGGCTGCCTCGACGACCAATTGCCAGTGCTGATGTTCACCTCCGGCATGGACATGCCCGAGGGGTCGAGCATGGCGACGATCAACAACTGGAACCAGTCGCGGATCTACACCCGCGCCTTCCTCGACGAGAACAACGACCCCTATTTCGTGATGCCGGTCCCGCGCGGCCAGGACATGTCCGCCGAGGAATTCGCCCGGCTCATGAACATCTGGGAAGATGCGGTGATCGACTTCACCGACGAGATCGGGTTCGAACGCTGAGGACCTGGCCGCAGGCTGAGGTCCGGCAGCCCTTCCGTGCGGCCCGGTTCTGCGAAACGGGAAACGGGTATGGCAGAGCGTCCAGGGGGCGCCTCTTCGTTTTTGGGCAGCGTTTTTCCTGGTGGCGTTCGGTCGACCATTGCGGTCCCGGTCCCGGTGCGGCGTTCTTGTCGACGGCACTGTCAACCGGGGACCCGCGCTGCGACGTTGCTTGCGCGGCGGAGGGGCGGAGGACGGGCAGGGGGCAGGGCCCGACAGTTGCGCCCTCGGACGGTCGACGCAGGGGCCCGGGGAGACATGGCAATCTGTCTCGCAGGACCGTTTGGCAAGGCCCCGCGCGACGCTCGCCCCGGACCGGGCCTGGTCGGCGCCGGGCGTGTGCCAGAGCCGCTGGAGTCACCAAGGTGTCCGTCCTGCCTGTCGGCGGCGACGCTCGGCCAAGCGGTCCGGCGGCGGGAGGACGCGCGGCGCCGGCTCTCCGGCCCGCAGGGTGCGGCGCCAGGCACGCGGCCTTGCCTAGACCCCGCCGAACCCGCTCGGCTCCGGGCACGGCTTGGATGCGGGGGCTTTTACGGCCGTTCCCCTTGGCATCCGGTCCAAATAAGCCCGGGCACGCGTCGCCCCGGCCGCTGCCGCTCGGAACCAGGTTCGCCGAAGAAGGCGATGGTGCAGGTCCCCAGGCAGTTCGGCCGCCGCTGCTGCGTCGTAGCGCGGGGTGGTGTCGTTGTGGAAGCCAGCCTGGTTCGCGCCCTCGTGAAATGCGCGGTGTAGCTCTTGCCGTGTTCCTTGAGCGCCGCTTCGTAGTCCGGCAGCCGGTTGACCCCGTTCGTCGAGGGCGCCATAGTGCAGGAGCAGCGGCGCGGCGATCTTCGGCACGTCCGCGGCCGCGGCCTGACGGCCGTAGAAGGGCACCGAGGCGCCGAGCTCGGGATAGGCCACCGCCAGCGCGTTGCACACGCCGCCACCGTAGCAGAAGCCGACGCAGCCGACCTTGCCGGTCGAATCCGCGCGCGTCAGCAGGTGTTCGGCGCCGGCGAAGAAGTCGTTCATCAGCTTTTCCGGATCGACGGTCTGCTGCAGCTCGCGGCCCTTGTCGTCGTTGCCCGGGTAGCCGCCGACCGAGGTGAGCCCGTCGGGAGCGAGGGCCATGAACCCCGCCTTGGCCACCCGGCGGGCGACATCCTCGATATAGGGGTTCAGCCCGCGGTTCTCGTGCACGACGAGGACGGCAGGGAAGGGGCCTTCGCCGGCGGTCGGCTTGACCAGGTAGCCGCGCACGTCGCCGTGGCCGTTGGGGCTCGGGTAGGTGATGTATTCGGGCGCGATGTCGGGGTCGGTGAAGCTGACCTGGTCGGCCAGCGCGTAGTCGGGGCTGAGCATGTCGAGAAGCGCCAGGGCGGTGAGCCCGCCGACGGCGTATTTGCCGGCGCGGTCGAGAAACTCGCGCTTGGTCATCAGCCCGTGGGCGTAGAAGTCGTAAAGCTCGAGGAGCCCCTGGTCGAAATCCCTGGCCGTCATCCGTGTCATGATCCGTCCCTCCCTTTGGTGCCTTGACGGGTGCCTTTGACGGGCGCCCTCTCTGAAAAGGTGCTTTTTGCTGAGGGGGCGAGATTACCATGGTGCCCCGGCTGGCCCTTTGACATTGTCGTGTGTGCCGGACTGCGGAATGGGGAGCGCGGAAATGCACAGGGTGTTCGGGATCGAGACAAGGGGTGCCGGGCTCTACGAATTTACCCGGACGGTCGCGGGTTGGGTGGCGGAGTGCGCGGTCGACGAGGCGGTGCTGACGCTGTTCATCCGCCATACCTCGGCGTCGCTGGTGATCCAGGAAAACGCCGACCCGGACGTGCAGACCGACCTTGCGGCCTATTTCGACCGGCTGGTCCCGCCGGCGACCGATCCGTCGATGTCCTACCTCAGGCACACCTACGAAGGGCCGGACGACATGCCGGCGCATATCAAGGCGGCGCTGTTGCCGGTGTCGCTCTCGATCCCGGTGATCGACGGGCGGATGGCGCTCGGCACCTGGCAGGGTATCTACCTGTTCGAGCACCGTGCCCGGCCGCACCGGCGCGAAGTGGCGGCGGTCCTGCGCTGAGCGGGGCGGCCCGATCCGGGGAAGAGACAGCGCGCCGCAGGCGCGGAGCCCTTGGTCGGGGCGTTACCCGGGCGGTCAGTCGAGAACGAAGGTCACCATCAGGTTGACCTGGTAGGCCGAGATCTTGCCGTCCTCGACCCGGACCTGCTGTTCCTTGATCCAGGCGGAACGGACGTTGCGCAGGGTCTCGGTGGCGCGGGCGACGCCCTGCTGGATGGCATCTTCGAAGCTCTTGGTCGAGGTCGAGGTGATCTCGGTAACGCGGGCGACGGACATGGGATCCTCCTTGGGGTTGGACCGGCGCGGGGCGTTTGTGCCCGGCCGGCGCAGACCCAACGCGCGAGGTGCCGAAAGGTTCCGTCGGCGCTGGGTGGCGGGCCGGTAGCGGCCGGCGACGGGGGCCGGAGATACCTGGTGCCGCCCGGCCACAGCCTGCATATGGTAGCGCGCGATACGGGCTACCCAAGACCGGGCTTGCCCCCTATAGTGCCTGTGGATAAGTGGGCGCAGACCCACTAGGCTCATGTTTCGGGCCCAAGAGGTATCAGGCAAGAAGGAAGGGACAGGCATGCGCTGCCCGTTTTGCGGAAATGTCGACACGCAGGTGAAGGATTCACGGCCTGCGGAGGATCATGTTGCGATCCGGCGCAGGCGGTTCTGCCCGGCCTGCGGCGGACGGTTCACCACCTATGAGCGGGGTGCAGCTGCGCTGATCTCGTGGTGATCAAGACCAGCGGGCGGCGCGAGGATTTCGACCGCGACAAGCTCGAACGTTCGATCCGGATCGCGCTGCAGAAGCGCCCGGTCGAGCCCGAGCGGATCGACCAGATGATCTCCGGCATCGTCCGCCGGCTCGAAAGCCTCGGCGAGACCGACATCCCCTCGAAGGTGATCGGCGAGATCGTGATGGAGACCCTGGCCCGGATCGACACCGTGGCCTATGTGCGCTTCGCCAGCGTCTACAAGAACTTCCAGGCGGCCGACGATTTCGACAAATTCGTGAGCGAGCTCAGGCCGGTCGACGTGACCGGACAGGCGTGAGCGGCGCGCGGGTGAGCGGGCGGCCATGAGCGGGCAGCCATGAGCAGGACGGGCCCGGCGGCGGCCAGCGATCCCGCGCGGGACGCGCCACATGGCGCATGCGCTCGCGCTCGGCGCCGCGGGCTCGGTAACACCTGGCCCAACCCCGCCGTCGGCTGCGTCATCGTATCCGGCGACCGGGTGGTCGGGCGCGGCTGGACCCAGCCGGGCGGCCGGCCCCATGCCGAGGTGGCGGCACTGGCCCAGGCCGGCGCGGCGGCGCGCGGGGCGACGGCCTATGTCACGCTGGAACCCTGCGCCCATCACGGCAAGACCCCGCCCTGCGCCGAGGCGCTGGTGGCGGCCGGCGTCGCCCGGGTGGTGGTGGCGCTGACCGATCCCGACCCCGGGTGAACGGCCAGGGCCTCGCGCGGCTTCGCGCCGGCGGGGTCGCGGTGACCGAGGGGTGTGCGAAGACGCCGCGCGGGCCGACCAGGCGGGGTTCCTGTCGCGTGTCACACGGGGGCGCCCGCATGTGACACTCAAGCTCGCCAGTTCCTTCGATGGCCGCATCGCCACTGCCAGCGGCGAGAGCCAGTGGATCACCGGGCCGGAGGCGCGCCGCGCCGTGCATGCGCTGAGGATGCGCCACGACGCGGTGATGGTGCCAGGCACCGTCCGGGCCGACGATCCGGCGCTGACGGTGCGCGGGCTCGGGGTGCGGCGCCAGCCGGTGCGGGTGGTGCTGTCGCGCCACCTCGATCTGCCGCTCGACAGCCGTTCTGCCCGCACCGCCCGCGACGTGCCGGTCTGGCTCTTGCACGGCGACCGGGCCGATCCGGGGCGGGTCGCGGCCTGGCAGGAGGCGGGCGCGCTGTGCCTGCCGGTGCCGGTCCGCCATGGCGTCGTCGCTCCAATGGTGGCTATGGAAGTCCTTAGTAATCATGGTCTTACGCGGGTCTTCTGCGAAGGCGGCGGCAGCCTCGCCGCGTCGCTGATGGCCGAGGGTCTGGTCGACGAACTCGTCGGCTTCACCGCCGGGCTCGCGCTGGGCGCCGAGGGCCGGCCGTCGCTCGCCGCGATGGGGGTCGGCGCGCTCGCCGAGGCGTCGCGGTTCCGGCTGGTGGAAACACGGGCCGTGGGCGGCGACGCGCTGCACCGGTGGCTGCGGGCGGAGGCGGCGTCGTGACATCGCGGCCGGGCGGCCGAAGGCGTTTCGAAACGCCTTGTCCCGCGGTTTCGAAACCGCGTCGCCCGGGACCGGTCCGGGCGGGCGCCGCTCAGGCGATGAGGTCGTCGCCGAACCCGGCGAGCGCCGTGTCGAGGCCGAGCGTGTCGAGCCGGTCGATGAGATAGGCCTCGGAGAACCGGCCCGTCAGCTTGATCGCATCGAGCATCTCGTCGCCGTCATAGAGCCTGAGCGTTGTAGTACCGTCGGCGTAGCTGCGGGCGATGTCGTCGACGGTGGTTTCCACCACCAGCCGGTCGTCGTCGCCGAAATCCGTCACCCGGTCGGTGCTGCCGTCGTCTCGGAACAGGAAGCGGTCGGCGCCGGTGCCGCCGGTGAGGGTGTCGTTGCCGGTGCCGCCATAGAGCCGGTCGGCGCCGTCGCCGCCGTTCAGCCGGTCGCGGCCGCCGTCGCCGGCGAGCCGGTCGCGGCCGGCCTGGCCCTGGAGGTTGCCGCGCTGCGCGCCGCCGGTGAGGGTATCGTCGCCGCGGCCGGCTTTCAGCGTGTCGGCCCCGGCGCGGCCAAGGAGGTGGTCGTCGCCACGCCCGCCGAACAGCGCGTCGCCGCCGGTGCCGCCGTCGAGCCAGTCGTCGCCGTCCTGGGCGGTGAGCCGGTCGTTGTCGGCGCCGCCGAGCAGCATGTCGTCCTTGTCGCTCGCCTCGATGAGGTTGCGGCCTGCGCCAAAGGCCGACCGGGTTTCGTCGTCGGCGAATTTGCCGGTCTCGGTCGCGGCGTCGGCGACATGGACGTAGATCCGGTCGTAATCGATCCCGCCGAGCTTGCGGAAATCGCGGGTGGCGTAGCAGTTCGCGGCGAAGAAGCCAGCGGCATCGGCGTAGAGCGCCATGCTGTGCACGTCGCCCGAGATGTTGTGAAAGATCTTGTTCACGTCGCCGGCATTGCGGGTGACGGTGGTGCCGGGCCAGGCGACGAAATCGCCCTTGAAGGAAAAGGTGGTGAGCGCGCCTTTCTGGTTGTCGGTGTCGGGGTAGCCGGGGCTCGCGA
This sequence comes from Paracoccaceae bacterium, assembly GCA_041397205.1. Classification (GTDB taxonomy): domain Bacteria; phylum Pseudomonadota; class Alphaproteobacteria; order Rhodobacterales; family Rhodobacteraceae; genus Sinisalibacter. The sequence goes on along the minus strand of JAWKXC010000010.1, from coordinate 2,973 downwards.
AGTTCACCGCCTCGACCTTGATGCCGGCGAACAGCCCGTTGTCGGCGACGTCGTCGAGAAAGCCCTCGACCATCGCCGCGCCGAGGCTGTGGCCGGTCACCACGATCCGGTCGATATCGTTGTCCCCGACCCAATCCTCGAGCCCGGCGATCAGCGGCGCGAACAGGGCGTAGTGGTCGGGCTTGGAGAACCAGTGGCCGGAATCGGGCGTGCGGGTGATGTCCCAATTGCTGGTGACGTCGTTGGTGCCGCGAAACGCGATGTAGAGCGTGCCGCCGGCCCGTCCGACGAGGGCGGCGGCATTGTCATGGGTATAGACGCCGTTTTCGAAGCCGTTGGTGCCGAAATCGGTGCTGTCGGTGGGCACGGCCACGTCGTCCGCGTCGAGCCAGGAGAGCTGCGCGCCGGCCGCGGCATAGGCCGCTTCTGCCGCGGGCTTGGGATCGTTGAGCCCGGCGCCCGCGGTCTCGCGCGGGGTGTCGAGGTGGTAGGCCGCCAGCGAAAGCCGGGCGGCGAGGGCGAGATCGACGGCCATCTTGGTGCTCCGAGAAAGGGTGTCGTGTCCGGGTCAGGGGCCGGGCGGACGCCTATCACGCGGGCGGGTTCGGTACAGGGAAATGCGCCCCGGGCGTCGGACTCGGCGCAAATCCGCGCCTTTCGCGGCGCAGGGCGGCGGGACCTTCAGTCCTCCGCCATCAGCCGGTCGGCCTTCTTGCGCACGAGGACGGTGCGCAGGTCGTGCATCGCCATGAGCAGCGTGTCGGTGACCCTTTCGAGATCGGCGTCGGAGGCGCGGGTCTGCGCCCAGTGGGCGGTCAGGTTCAGGTGGTCGACCGTGCGCAGGATGTCGTCGATGTCGCGCGCCGCCAGCGTCGCCTGGCGCTCGGCGATCCAGGCGTCGATCGCGGCCTGGTCCTCGGGTGTCAGCGCGCGCCCGCCCTGCGGTTTCACCTCGCCGTTCCTGATGTTGATGGTCGCGATCTGGTCCATCTCGATCCGCCGCTGGCGGTTGTTGGTGTCGACGCGGAAGGCGAAGGCACCGTTTTCACGGACCCGGAAGTAGTAGTCGGGGAGCTGGGTGGTCATGCGGGTCTCTCTCCGGTGCTCTCTCGGGTCATCTCAAGGCAGCGCCAGAGACTGCCGTCTTCGTCGACCACCGCGAAGAACCGCGGCGCGCCTTGTTGGGTCATCGGCGCGACCAGGCGCGGGATCGCCGTGGGATCTTCGCTGAGGCCGGCCGTGCGGAAGGTCGCATACAGCCCGTCGAGGTCGTCGGTCCGCAAACAGGCGCTGAACCAGGCTCTGGCGCGGATCGAGCCCAGGATGGGGGAAGAACTCCACGATGGCGTCGCCGCGGGCGGGATCATCCATCCTGCATCGCGAAAGCGCCGGGTGAAGCCGAGGCGGGCGTAGAAGGCTTCGGTGGCGTCGAAATCCCGGCTCGGCAGGTTTGCGGAGATCCGCTCGGTCATGGCGACCCCGTTTCGTTCGGCGCGTTCGTTTGGCGCCACCGTCCAGTCGATCTTTCTCGGCGGCCGTTTACCGCAGCCCGGCGCAGAACCCCTGGATCCGTGTGCAGGCCTCTTGCAGCGCCTCGTCCGAGGTAGCGTAGCTGACCCGGAAGTTGGGCGAAAGGCCGAAGGCCGCGCCGAAGACGACGGCGACGCCGGTTTCCTCCAGCAGGGCGCGGGAGAAATCCTCGTCGGTGTCGATCTTGGTGCCGCCGGCCGAGGTCTTGCCGATGCAGCCGGCGATCGAGGGGTAGACGTAGAAGGCGCCCTCCGGCGTCGGGCAGTCGATGCCCTCGGCGGCGTTCAGCATCGAGACCACGAGATCGCGGCGGCGCTGGAAGACCTCGCGGTTGGTGGCGAGGAAGTCCTGCGGGCCAGTCAGCGCCTCGACCGCGGCCCATTGCGAGATGGTGCAGGGGTTGGAGGTCGACTGCGACTGGATCTTGCGCATCGCCGCGATCAGCGGCTCCGGGCCGCCGGCATAGCCGATCCGCCAGCCGGTCATCGCATAGGCCTTGGAGACGCCGTTGCAGGTGAGGGTGCGATCGTAGAGCCCGGGCTCGATCTGGGCGGGCGTGGCGAACTCGAAGCCGTCGAAGACGAGGTGTTCGTACATGTCGTCCGACATCACCCAGACCTGCGGGTGGCGCATCAGCACGTCGGTGAGCGCCTTGAGCTCGGTGGCGGTGTAGCCCGCGCCGGTCGGGTTCGAGGGCGAGTTGAAGATCAGCCACTTGGTCTTCGGCGTGATCGCCGCCTCGAGCTGGTCGGGCGTCATCTTGAAGGCGCTTTCGAGCCCGCATTCGATCACCACCGGCGTGCCGCCCGCGAGCAGCACCATGTCGGGGTAGCTCACCCAGTAGGGCGCCGGGATCAGCACCTCGTCGCCGGGGTTGAGCGTGGCCATGAGCGCGTTGTAGAGGATCTGCTTGCCGCCGGTGCCGACCGAGATCTGCTTGGTCGTGTAGCTCAACCCGTTTTCGCGCGCGAACTTGTCGACGATCGCCTGTTTCAGCTCCACGATCCCGTCGGGGGCGGTGTACTTGGTCTTGCCGGCGTCGATCGCGGCCTTGGCGGCGGCCTTGATATTGTCGGGCGTGTCGAAATCGGGCTCGCCCGCCCCGAGGCCGATCACGTCGCGGCCCTGGGCCCGCAATTCGCCGGCAAGCGTGGTGACGGCGATGGTCGGCGAGGGTTTCACCCGGGCAAGGGTCGCGGACAGGAAGCTCATGGTCGGTCCCGTGTTTGTGATTGGCGCCCGGATCTTCTAGGCTCCGCGCGAGGCCCGATCAAGCGGATTGCCGGGCCCGGCTGGAGGGAGACTTGCGATGCGCGAACACCTGGATGCGGCGACCGAGGCGGAGGCGGCGGCGGAGACCGATGGCTGGTACTCGGAAGAGCGGGCGACCTTCGGCGACCGGCTTGCGGCGGCCCGCGAGGCGGCCGGGCTCAGCCAGAAGAA
>JAWKXC010000009.1:0-235564 GCA_041397205.1 Paracoccaceae bacterium | reverse complement strand
GCTCACCTGGCTGCACGTCTTCCCCTACAGCCCGCGCAGCGGCACCCCCGCCGCGCGGATGCCCCAGGTCCCCGGCCCCGCGATCCGCGACCGCGCCGCCAGGCTGCGGGCCGCCGGCGAAAAAGCCGTCGCGGCCCATCTCGCGGCCCAGGTCGGCGCCCGGCACCCGGTGCTGATGGAAAACCCGCGCATGGGCCGCACGCCGCACTTCGCCGAAGTCACCTTCGAGACCGACCAGCCGGAAGGCGCCCTCGTCTCCGCCCGCATCCTTGGGGTTGCGGCGGGCCAGCTGCAGGCGGCCGCGGCAACATAGCCGTCGACGCAATCCCATACTTTTGGTTAGGTGATCCGGTATCCTTCGATCCGAGTGAGTAACGAGAATGCACCCCAATCCCGCTTTCCATACCGCGACCGACGACCAGAACATCGCCTTTGCCCGGGCCCGCGGCTTCGGCCAGCTCGCCGTCAACGGCGGCTACGGCCCGCTGCTCGCCCACGTGCCTTTCGTGATCGACGAGGCCGGCGAGACCGTGCTCCTGCATCTCATCCGGTCGAACCCGATCGTCGGCGCCCTCGACCAGTCGCTGCCCGCGCTCCTCGCCGTCTCCGGACCCGACGGCTATGTCTCGCCCGACTGGTACGGTGTGCCCGACCAGGTGCCGACCTGGAATTACGTCGCCGTCCACCTGCGCGGTTCGCTCCAGCGCCTGCCCGATGCGCAGCTCGGCGACGTGCTCGCGCGCCTGACCGCCGATTTCGAGACCCGGCTCGCCCCCAAGGCGCCCTGGCACGACGCCAAGATGGACCCGCAGGTCCGTGACCGGATGATGCGCGCGATCGTCCCCGTGCAGCTGAATGTGGAGGAGGTCCGGGGCACCTGGAAGCTGTCGCAGAACAAGCCCGACGCCGCCCGCCTCGGCGCCGCGTCGGCCATCGCCGGCGGCGTCGGCCAGGAGCTCGCCGCTCTCGCCGAGTTGATGCGCGATTTCGGGCGCCGCGCCGACGAGGACGTAGACAGCGGCCCCGCCCGGGGCTAGGGTGGCAATGTAAAGGAGAGTAACATGCCGCTTCCCCTCGCCCCCGTCGCCGTCTTCGCGTTGCGCTACGGCACCGTCGCGCTGGCGACTTACGCCTTTGCTCGCCGGATCGAGAGCGGGCGCAGGTGCCAGAAGGCCGAAGACGCCCACGATACGATGCCCGAAGGCGTCACGCTGCGCTCGGAAAAGGAACAGCTCAACGCCACCGGGCGGCTCAAGCGGGTGATCCGCTTCGGCGACGCCGGCCCCGGTTTCGAGGTCGATGCCTCCGCCTTCGGCCGGTTCCGGGTGCGCAGGATCTGAACGCGCATGTACCGGCTTCTCGGCGCGACCGCCTCTCCCTTCGTCCGCAAGGTCCGGGTCGTCCTGCATGAAACCGGCCAGTCGGACGAGGTCGAGTTCAACATCGTCACCACCTCGCCCATCGCCTCGCTCGGCGAGGTCAAGGCCGCCCATGCGCTCGGCAAGATCCCGGCGCTGATCCGGCCCGAGGGCTGCACGCTCTACGACAGCCGGGTCATCACCCGCTATCTCGACACCCGCGCCGGCGGCCACCTCTACCCGGCCTCGCACATCTGGGAGACGCTCACCCTCGAAGCCACCGGCGACGGTATCATGGAGGCCGCGGTCCTCATGGTCTACGAAGGCCGCTGCCGGCCCGAGGACAAGCAGGACCACGGCTGGGTCGACGCCCAGTGGGCCAAGATCGAAAACGCCCTCGACGCGCTCACCGCGCGCTGGATGAGCCACCTTGCCGGACCGGTGGATGCGGGCGTCATCGCCGTCGGCTGCGCGCTCGGCTATCTCGATTTCCGCCATCCGACCCGTGAATGGCGCAAGGGCCGCGACGCCCTCGACGACTGGTTCGCGGTGTTCTCCGAACGCCCGGCGATGCAGGCCACCCGGCCCGCGTAAAGTTGACCGGCCCGTCCGACGCGAAACCTGCGCGCCGAGGCCAATCCGTCCATGGATGCAAATGCCTGCTTCGCCTCCCAAATGGGGAAACGGGTGTGCCACAGTTTCGCCGCCTGGCGCCTGTAAACACCAGACATGATGCGAATGCGCCTTGTCACAGCGGCAGTTCTCGGGCTCCTTCCAACGAGCGGCTTCTCCGGCTCTGTGGAAAATGCACGGTTCATCGCCGAACAGCATCTCGATGCGCTCGGGTACGCCCAACGCCTGGACGCGCTGGAACGAAGGACGCTCAGCAGCCTCCGGTCCGGTTTGGAGCCTTTGGTGCAACGATACACGATTCCGACCGGTTCATGCACGAGCTCACAGGCGAATACACGGACTCCGGCCCTTCCCGATCTCGTTACGGCCGCGAGCGATGCCTTTGACGAGCATTTGACACCGCAGGAGCTTGCTCAACTGGCAGCCTTCTACAGATCCGAGGCGGGCAGAGTTCTCCCGGCGCAACCCGTGTGGGATCTGGAAGGGAATGCGCACCCGCCGCTCTCGGACGACGGCCCCCTGGCGCCCCTTTTTGAGAAATCTCCGCAACTCAAGGCCAGCATGGACCATATTATGACGCGCGGCCTGACGACAATCGCTGACCTCTTCACGGCAGAGCGCTTGGCCGCCATCGTTGCCGATCCCGAGATCGTCGGCTTTGAGGACGAAACGATGCGGGCTGACGTCGTCGAAGCGCTCGGGCGCGCCGAATAGAGGACGCGATGGCACGCGGGGCCAGCGTCGACCAATGCCCCCGGCTCCCAGGTCGATGCCCGCCCGGACGACCGCGGCGGTAGGGCCGCCCGCTTCACCGCTTTCGGGTCAGCGACACTCCCCGGCAGCTCGATACGCCGATCCCGTCGCAGCGGTCGTGCGCTTGCGCATTTGTCCTGTGTCGCGACCCGGGCCTCTTTTCCCCTGCGACACAGCGTCCCACGATTCGCATGCCTGTGCGCGAATGTCTTCTGGACTGGTACCAACAGGCACGTTAAACACCGCCGCAATGGGCTGCGGGCAACCGTGGCCCGAGGTCTGTTGGCCGCGCCCGGGCTAGGGGCGAAACGCGCCGGTTTAAGGACAAGAAGGGAGAGGATCTCGTGTCACACGCAGACGATCACCAGGGGACCCGCCGGGATTTCCTGTATTACGCTACCGGTGGCACGGCCGCCGTCGCCACCGGCGCCGCGGTCTGGCCGCTCGTCAACCAGATGAACCCTTCCGCCGACGTGCGTGCGCTCGCCTCGATCCAGGTCGACATCGCGGATGTCGCCGAGGGCAGCCAGCTCACCGTCAAGTGGCTCGGCAAGCCGGTCTTCATCCGCCACCGTTCGGAAGAAGACATCGCGCACGCCCGTGAGGACGACGGCGCCGATCTCGTCGACCACAACGCGCGCAACGCCAACATCGCCCCCACCGCCGACGCGGAAGACAAGAACCGCACCCTCGACGCCGAGGGCAAATGGCTGGTGATGATGGGTGTCTGCACCCACCTCGGCTGCGTGCCGCTCGGCAACGGCGCCGGCGACTACCATGGCTGGTACTGCCCCTGCCACGGCTCGCACTACGACGCCGCCGGCCGGATCCGCAAAGGCCCGGCGCCCGAAAACCTGCCCATTCCCGTCGCCGCCTTCGTCGACGAAACCACGATCAAGCTCGGCTGAGGGGGAGAAACATGTCCGGTATTCCGCACGACCACTACGAACCCAAGGGCCGGTTCCAGAACTGGCTCCACGAGCGCCTCCCCATCGTCGGGCTGGCCTATGACACGCTGATGATCCCGACGCCGAAGAACCTCAACTGGTGGTGGATCTGGGGCATCGTCCTTGCCTTCACCCTGGTTCTTCAGATCGTCACCGGGATCATCCTGGTGATGCACTACACGCCCAACGTCAACCTGGCCTTCGCCTCGATCGAGCACATCATGCGCGACGTGAACGGCGGCCACATGCTGCGCTACATGCATGCCAACGGCGCCTCGCTGTTCTTCATCGCGGTCTACATCCACATCTTCCGCGGCCTCTACTACGGCTCCTACAAGGCGCCCCGCGAGGTCACCTGGATCGTCGGCATGCTGATCTACCTGGTGATGATGGCCACCGGCTTCCTCGGCTACGTGCTCCCCTGGGGGCAGATGTCGTTCTGGGGCGCCACCGTGATCACCGGCCTGTTCGGCGCGATCCCCTTCATCGGCGAGGCGATCCAGACCTGGCTGCTCGGCGGACCGGCGGTCGACAACGCCGCGCTCAACCGCTTCTTCTCGCTGCACTACCTCCTGCCCGTCGTCCTCGTCGGGCTCGTGGCGGTGCACATCTGGGCCTTCCACACCACCGGCAACAACAACCCCACGGGTGTTGAGGTCCGCCGCGGGTCGAAGAAGGAAGCCGACGCCGACACCCTGCCGTTCTGGCCCTACTTCGTGATCAAGGACCTGTTCGCGCTGGCCCTCGTGCTGCTCGCCTTCTTCGCGGTCGTTGGCTTCATGCCCAACTACCTCGGCCACCCCGACAACTACATCGAGGCCAACGCGCTGGCGACGCCCGCCCACATCGTGCCGGAATGGTACTACCTGCCGTTCTACGCGATCCTGCGCGCCTTCACCGCCGACGTCTGGGCGGTGCAGATCGCGAGCTTCCTGACCGGCGGCATCGTCGACGCCAAGTTCTTCGGCGTGCTGGCGATGTTCGCGGCGATCTTCGTGATCGCCCTCGCGCCCTGGCTCGACACTTCCAAGACCCGTTCGGGCGCCTACCGGCCGATGTTCAAGTTCTGGTTCTGGCTGCTGGCGATCGACTTCATGGTGCTCATGTGGGTCGGCGCCCAGTCGACCGAAGAGCCCTATGCCACGATCTCGCTGATCGCCGCGACCTACTGGTTCGCCTACTTCCTCGTGATCCTGCCGATCCTCGGCTGGGTCGAGAAGTCCAAGACCCCGCCGGCGACCATCGAGGACGACTTCAACCACCACTACCCCGAAGCCAACGGCTCGGCGGCTGAGTGAGCTGAGAGAGAAAGGATCAAACAGATGATCAGGAAACTCACCCTCACCGCGCTCACCGCGCTTGGCCTGACCGCGGGCGCCGCCCTGGCCTCGACGGCCACCGGCAACTACGGTCACGTCGAGGACCACGCCTTCAGCTTCGAAGGTCCGTTCGGCAAGTACGACCAGCTCCAGCTCCAGCGCGGGCTCAAGGTCTACGCCGACGTCTGCGCCTCCTGCCACGGCATGCGCTACGTGCCGCTGCGCGCGCTGTCCGAACCGGGTGGCCCCGGCTACACCGAGGAAGAAGTGCGCGCCTTCGCCGCCGAGTATTACGAAGTGTTCGACGCGGAGCTCGACGACTACCGTCCCGCCACGCCCGCCGACCACTTCCCGACGGTCTCCGGCGACGGCATGGGCCCGGACCTTTCGCTGATGGCGAAGGCCCGCGCCGGCTTCCACGGTCCCTACGGTCTCGGCCTCAACCAGCTCTTCAAGGGCATGGGCGGCGCCGAGTACATCCGCGCCTACCTGCTCGGCTTCACCGGCGAGGACGCGGAAGTTGCCGGCCAGTTCCTCTACGAGAACACGGCGTTCCCGACCGGTTGGGTGCAGATGGCGCCGCAGCTCGAAGACGACCTCGTCGAGTATGACGACGGCACCCCGGCGACCGCCGAACAGATGGCCGAAGACGTCTCGGCCTTCCTGATGTGGGCAGCGGAGCCCAAGATGATGGCCCGCAAGCAGACCGGCATCGTCGCCGTCTCGCTCATGCTGCTGATGTCGGTGCTGCTCTATCTCACCAACAAGAAGCTGTGGTACCCAGTCAAGCACGGCGGGCGCGAAGCCAACCTCTGACCCGGGTCACGGGAACGAAACGCAAAGGGCGCCTCTCGGGGCGCCCTTTTTCAATTCCGAAGGCGGCAGGCATGGGCATCCGGATCGAAACGCAGACACCCGACCATGCCGGCGGCCTGTTCGCCGCCCTGTCCGATCCGCGCGTCTACACCCACCTCGACGAAGACCCGCCCTCGAGCGTGTCGGAGCTCCGCGCCCGGCTCGAACGGTTGACGGCCGGCGGACCGCCCGACGGCTCCGCGCGCTGGTTCAACTGGACCGTGTTCGACGACGCCGAGATCGTCGGCTACGTCCAGGCCACGCTCACCGGAGAAACCGCCAGTATTGCCTACGTGCTCGCGCCGGCGGCCTGGGGCCGCGGCATCGCCTCCGAGGCCTGCCGCCAGATGCTCGAAATCCTCCTGCGCGACGCGGCCCCGCGCCGTTTCGTGGCCGATGCCGCCCGCGAAAACCTGCGTTCGCGCCGCCTGCTCGCGCGTCTCGGCTTCGCCCTCACCCACCAAACCGCGACCGACGCCTTTTACGCCGCCGGCGCGGCGGAGCTGGCAACCTCGCTCAGATCCCGCCGAGATAGTCTCTGAGCGCCTCTGGCGGGTTGGCGAAGATCTCGGCCGTCGCCACCGGGGCATGCGCCACCCCGTCCGCCACCAGCACGACGCTGTCGGCAATGCGCCGCGCGTCCTCCGGCGCATGGGTCACGAGCAGCAGCGTCGCCCCGGTCTCGTCGGCGAGCCCGGCCACGAGGTCGAGCATCTCCACCCTGAGCGCCGGTCCGAGCGCATCGAACGCCTCGTCGAGCAGCAGGATCGGCCGGTGCCGCAGCAGAACCCGCGCGAGCGCCACCCGCGCCGCCTGCCCGCCCGAAAGCTGCCCGGGCTTGCGGTCGCCGAACCCGCCGAGCCCCACCCGCTCCAGCGCTGCCGCCACGTCGCGCCGCTCACCGGCATCGAGCTTCAGGTCCGGCCGCAGCCCGAGCCCGACATTCTGCGCCGCGGTCATGTGCGGAAACAGGTTGTTGTCCTGGAACACCATCGAGATCGGCCGCGCCGCCGGCGGTGTGCCGGTCAGATCCGCCCCGTCCCACAGCACCCGGCCCGCTTCCGGTGCCTCGTAACCCGCGACCAGCCCGAGCAGCGTCGACTTGCCCGACCCCGACGGCCCGATCAGCGCCACCTTCTCGCCGGTGCCGATGGACAGATCCGCCGCCAGCGTCCAGTCGCCCCAGCGCGCTTGCAGTCCGTCAAGCGTCAGCATCCACCCGCCCTCCCCGGTCGAAGATCCAGAACAGCCCCAGCGACACCGCGAGCAGGATCAGCGCCGCGCCGGCCGCATCGTCCATCCGGTAGGCTCCCATCAGCCGGTAGAGCGCGAGCGGCAGCGTGCCCCCCTCGGGGCTGGCAAACATCGCGATCACGCCCAGATCGCCCATGCTCAGCGCCGCCGACAGCCCGGCGGCAAAGCCGAGCGGCCGGCGCAGCCGCGGCAGCCACAACCGTGTGAGCCGCGTGCGCCCGGTCATCCCGAGCCCGTCGGCCAGCCGCCCGTAATCCGCCTCCACCGCCTTCAGCGCCGGCACCAGCGCGCGCAGTGCAAAGGGCAGAGCCATCGCCGCGTTCACCAGCGCCGTCGCCGCCAGCGCCACCCGGGCCGGGTCGAAGAAGGGGAACAGCATCAGGAACAGCCCCGTCCCCACCACCAGCGGCGAGGCGGCAATCGTCAGCGTCCCCAGCACCTCGACGATCCGCGCCCGCCGCCGCACTGCCAGCGCTGCGATCGGCAGGGCCAACCCCAGCGTCAGCCCCATCGAAACCAGCGCGACCGCCACCGACCGCAGCGTCGCCACCCAGACCGAACCCGGCAGCGCCCACAGCGCCGCTGCCCCGTCGATCGCGATCATTGCCAGCGGCAGCGCGAGAAACAGCGTCGCCAACCCGATCGCCACCGCGTCCTGCACCCTGAGGAGCGGCGTCGCCGCATCCCAGCGTTTCACCGCCCGGTCGAACCCGGGGCCGAGCTCGGCAGGCAGGCTCAACCGCAGCGCCACCACCGCGGCCGTCCCCGCGAGCGCCACCTGCACGAGCCCCAGAAGCGCCGCCTTGCCGAGGTCGAAATCGAACCGGAACGCCTGGTAGATCGCCAGCTCGATCGTCGTCGCCCGCGGCCCCCCGCCGAGCGCCAGCGCCACCGCAAACGATGTCAGGCAGAGGATGAAGATCACCACGAAAGCCCCCGGCACCACCTCGCGCAACATCGGCCGCTCCAGCACCCGGGCGACATCGCCGGGCCCGAAGCCCAGCGCCGCGGCCAGCCGGAACCTCTCGGCGGGGATCGCCAGCCAGCCCTGCAGTATCAGACGCGTCGCGAGCGGCAGGTTGAAGAACACATGCGCCAGCACCACGCCATGCGCCCCATAGATGGAAACAGGCTCTAATCCAGCCCAAACAAGCGCCTGGCTCACGATCCCGCCGCGCCCGAAGACCGAGATCAGCCCGAGCACGGCGACGATCACCGGCAGGATGAACGGCGCGCCCAGCAGGGTGATGAGGGCGGACCGCCCGAAGAACCGCCGCCGGGCCAGCGCCCGCGCCACCGGCACGGCGAGCGCCACCGACAGCAGCGCCGAGACCAGCGCCTGTCCGAGCGTGAACCGCAGCGCTGCCCAGTCCGCCGGGCCGAAGCCGGCACCGCGGTCCGCCCGCAGCGCGACCGCCGCGAGCGTGCCCAGCACCAGGACGAGGACGAGGGCGAGCGCACCAACGCCCGCCCAATCCCCCGCGCTCAGCGGCTGGCGGCGGTCAGCCATTCGTCCAGCGCCACGTCGCGCAACGCCTCCGCTTCCGCGCCCAGCACGATCAGCGAGGTCTCAGGCTGTACCAGCGTCTCGAACCCTTCCGGCAGTCCCGCTTCCGGTGTGACCGCCGGGTACATCCAGTTGGTCGTCGGGATCACGCCCTGGAACCCGTCCGACAGCATGAAGGCGAGAAAGGCATCCGCCAGCTCCGGCTGGTCGCTCGCGGCCAGCTTCGCCGCCACCTCGACCTGCAGGTAGTTGCCTTCCGCGAAGGCCAGCGCCGCCTTGCTGTCGTCGTCTTCCGCGATCAGGTGATAGGCGGGCGAGGTGGTGTAGGACAGCACCATGTCCGCCTCGCCTTCGAGGAACATGCCATAGGCCTCGGTCCAGCCCTTGGTCACGGTCACGATCTGGTCGTTCAGCGCGTCCCACGCCGCCGGCGCGTCGTCGCCATAGACCGACTTCACCCAGAGCAGAAGCCCGAGGCCCGGGGTCGACGAGCGCGGGTCCTCGATCACCAAAGACAGGTCCGACTCCGCCAGCTCGGCGAGCGATTGCGGTGGATTAGAGACGTTTTCCTTGTCGTAGACAAAGGCGAACCAGCCCCAGTCGAAGGGCAGGAAGGTGGCGTCGTCCCAGGCGATCGGCAGGTCATAGGCGGGGGTCTCGATCCCCGCGGGCGCGAACAGCCCGGTCGCGGAGGCCGCCGCCATCAGGTTGGAATCGAGCCCCAGCGCCACGTCGGCCTCGCTGCGCGCGCCTTCCAGCCGGAGCCGCGCCAGCAGCTCGGCGCCATCGCCCACCGCCACGAACTGGAGATCGCAGCCGCAGGTTTCTTCGAAGGCCGCCTCGATGGCCGGCCCCGGCCCCCATTCCGAGACGAAACTGTCGTAGGTGTAGACGGTGAGCACGGGAGTTTGCGCCAGGGCTGCGCCCGTGGCCAAAGTCATCCCTGCCGCGATGGTGAGTCTTTTCATGTCATCCTCCATATCGGCCGGGCGGGTTCCGGGTGAGGATGTCTCAACCTTCCCTCCGCCGGTCCTAACCGGTTCAGGTTCAACGGGTTCGCTTTCGCATCTCAGCGTGGGAGGTCCCACGCACCCCGAGGTGAGGCAGACGCTATGCCCAATCGCTTGCCCCTGCAAGACGAAACCCCTAGACGAAATCCGGAGAGGAGCCGCGCCCATGATGAACAGCTTCGGACATATCTTCCGCGTCACCACCTGGGGCGAAAGCCACGGGCCGGCGCTCGGCGCGACCGTCGACGGCGTGCCTCCCGGGGTGCCGCTCGAAGCGGCGATGCTCCAGCACTGGCTCGACCGGCGCAGGCCCGGCCAGAACAAGTTCACCACCCAGCGGCGCGAGCCCGACGCGGTGAAAATCCTTTCCGGCGTCTACGAGGGCCAGACCACCGGCACCCCGGTGCAGCTGATGATCGAGAACACCGACCAGCGCTCCAAGGATTACGGCGACATCGCCGAAAAATTCCGCCCCGGCCATGCCGACATCACCTATTGGCTCAAGTACGGTATCCGCGATCCGCGCGGCGGCGGCCGCTCCTCGGCCCGCGAAACCGCCGCCCGGGTCGCCGCCGGTGGCCTCGCCCGCGAAGCGCTGAAGGCGCTGGCCCCGGGGATCGAGATCAAGGGCTACATGACCCGGATGGGCGTGCACGAGATCGACCGGACGCGGTTCGACTGGGACGAGATCGAGCGCAATCCGTTCTGGACCCCCGATGCCGAGGCGGCGAAGACCTGGGAAGACTACCTGGGCGCCTTGCGCAAATCCGGCAGCTCCGTCGGCGCCGTCGTCGAGGTGGTGGTGCGTGGCGCGCCCGCGGGCCTCGGCGCACCGATCTACGCCAAGCTCGACACCGACCTCGCCGCCGCGATGATGTCGATCAACGCGGTCAAGGGCGTCGAGATCGGCGAGGGCATGGGCGCCGCCGAACTGACCGGCGAGGAAAACGCCGACGAAATCCACATGGGTAACGACGGCCAGCCGGTGTTCACCTCGAACCACGCCGGCGGCATCCTCGGCGGCATCTCCACCGGGCAGGACATCGTGGTCCGCTTCTCGGTCAAGCCGACCTCGTCGATCCTGACCCCGCGCAAGACCATCACCCGGTCCGGCGAACCCACCGAGATCGTGACCAAGGGCCGACACGACCCCTGCGTCGGGATCCGCGCCGTGCCGGTCGGCGAGGCGATGGCGGCCTGCGTGATCCTCGACCACCTGCTCCTGCACCGGGCCCAGGTGGGTGACGGTCCCCGTGGCTCGATCGGCTGACACAAGCGCAAGCCGCGGCCGCAGGGCCGCGTGTCACGGCGGCGGGCGCCGCCGTTTCCTCAGGATTAGTCTCTGATGTTCACCGTCCTCGGCATTACTTTCCCGATCTTCGCCATGGTGGTCCTCGGCTATGCTCTGGTGGCCCGCGGGATGTTCAAACCGGCAGACATGAAGACCTTCGGCTCCTGGACGATGAACATCGCCCTGCCCGCGCTCATCTTCCACGCCGTCGCCTCGCGCCCGGTGAGCGAAGTCTTCAACCTCGCCTACATGGGCATCTACCTCTCGGGCGCCCTCATCACCATCGTGATCGGCTTCCTGTGGTTTTCCGCCACCCAGGATCCCGCGCGGCGCGGCGTGGCGATCATGGGCACCTCCTGCCCCAATTCCGGCTTTGTCGGCTACCCGCTGATCCTGGTGCTGTTCCCCGACCAGGCCGGGCTGGTCCTCGCCTTCAACATGCTGGTCGAAAACGTGGTCATCATCCCGCTGGCGCTGGTCATCATGGAGCTCGGCAAGCCAAAGGACCAGAGCCACCCGCTGCGCCAGGTCGCCCAGGTGCTGCTCGGCGTGGTCAAACGCCCGCTGGTGATCGGCATCGCCCTCGGCCTGGTGGTCTCGATCACCGGGATCACCCTGCCGGGCCCGGTCGACCGGCTGGTGAGCCTGATCTCCGCCTCGGCAGCGGCGCTGGCGCTTCTCGTCATCGGCGGTTCGCTGGTCGGCCTGCCGCTCAGGGGCAACCGCGCGCTCGCCGCGCAGATCGTCGCCGGCAAGCTGCTTGTGATGCCCGCCGCCACCGCCCTCCTGATGGTCGCGCTCGGATCGTTCGGCATCTCCCTGCCCCACGATCTCGCCGTCGCCGTGATCCTCTCCGCTGCCGTGCCGATGTTCGCGATCTACTCGGTCTTCGCCCAGGAGGCGGGCCATGCCGGCCTCGCCTCGCTGGCGCAGGTGGGGGCGACGGCGTTCTCCTTCGTCACCCTCAACCTCCTGCTTCTGATCCTGACCTAGGCCGTGCCCGTCGCCACCGCCAGCGCCGCGTCCATCAACCCCTTGATGTCGGCCCGCCCGGTCTGCGCCACCAGCCGCCCGATCTCGGTCCGGTCCGGTCCGATGGCGACCAGCGTGGAGCGGCGCGGGATCTGCAGTGCCATCGACAGCTCCGAGCGCCCGTAGGTGTCCCAATCCACCTCGACGAAGGTGAGATGCGCCTCGTAGTCGGGGTTCTCCTCCGTGAGGCCTTCGATCACCCGCCGCTGCGCCTGGCAGGTCCCGCACCAGGGCGCGAAGAAGTCGACGAACAGGGTTTCCCCGGCGTCGAGCCGTTCGTCGATGAGCCCGGGCACATAGGGCACCTCGGTCAGGGCCTGCGCGAGCCGCGGCACGAGCAGGGTGGCAGGCAGTGTGGTCAGGAAGGTACGGCGTTTCATGAAATATCCTCCGGATGGCGTTGAACGTGTCAGATGGAAACCGAGAGATCGACGAGCCAGGCAGGCATGTGCGAAAGCAGCCAGGCGTCGGCGGCATGATGCAGGCGCAACAGGATCGCGACGCCCACGAGCAGAAAGGCCCAGCCCATGAGCGGCTTGGCAAACTCCGACAACCGGCGCAGCTTCGAGGCACGCAGACCATAGGCAAACCCCAGCATCAGGGTCGAAACGCCGAGCGCAAAGGCACTCATGATCGCCCCAGCCCGCAGCAGGTTCTCACCCTGCGACGCGAGCGCGATAGCGCCCCCCAGCGTCGGCCCGATACAGGGGCTCCAGACCGCACCGAGCAACAGCCCGCCGAGAAACTGGCCCCTGAGCCCCGCCGTATCCGCCTGCATCAGCGCCCCGTCCGCCCGTGCCGCGACCCCGGCGGTGGCGGTGGCGAAGCCGGCGTTCAGCCGCGGCACCACCAGCACCAGCCCGAAGCCGATCATCAGCACCGCCCCCGCCCGCGCCAGCACTTCCTCCGTCAGCCCGATGGAATAGCCCACCGAGGTGACGAGCAGGCCGAAGGTCACGAAGGCCAGGCTCATCCCCGCGGCCAGCACGACCGGCCCCAGCCGCGACGCCTGCAGCGCCGTCGCCAGCACGATCGGGATCACCGGCAGGACGCAGGGGTTGATGAGCGTGAGCAGCCCGGCGGCATAGGCGAGTAGGATCTCCATGCCCTAGCCATGCCGCGCCGACCCGCCCCCTGTCATCCGACAAGCCCGTGAGCCCGGTCAACTCACCGTCAGCGATGTTTCAATCCCGCTCGGCGCCCCGGAGCTGCTCCAGCATCTCGCGCAGGAGCGGCGCCCGGCGCGGGCGGAAGCTCTCCTCGGTCGGCACCACCTCCCCTATCCGCGAGATCAGGAAGCGCCGGAAGTCCCGGCGCAGGCAGCACCAGGCCAAGAGCCAGGGCGAGTAATCGGTGTAGACGATGCCGAGCGGCCAGACCCGCCGCCGCGTGGCCGCGCCCTCCCGGTCGGTATAGGCGATCTCCACCGCCCGCTCCGCACAGGCCGCCTCCCTCAGCGGCGTCATCAGCTCCGGCACCTGCGCCGGTGGCTCGTAGGCCCAGGACAGGAGCGCCACGTGCCGCGCCTCCTCCGCCTTGCGCGGCGGCAGGGTCGCGGTCACCTTGGCCAGCGCCCGCTCCGCGGCATCGGCGAGGTCCGGATCGCCCTGCCACCGCATCCAGCCGAGCGCCAGCACCAGCGCTTCCAGCTCCATGCGGTCGAACATCTGCGGTGGCAGCGCCGGGTCTTCGGTGAGCGTGTAGCCATAGCCCGGCGCCCCGTCGATCAGCGCCCCCGCGGCGCGCAATGCGTCGATGTCGCGATAGAGCGTGCGCTCCGACACGCCGGTCTCGTCGGCCAGCCGCGCCGCGGTCACCGGCGGCGGCAACCGCCGCAGGGCGTCGAGCAGACGAAACAGGCGATCGGCACGGGCCATGTTGGCTCCTGACGGTTTCTGACAGGATGGCACGAGCATACTAACCACAGAGAAACCGACAACAACGAAAGGACCCACGTCATGCTCACGCTCTACTACGCCCCCCGTTCCCGTGCGACGCGCATCCTCGCGCTCACCCACGAGCTCGATCTCCGCGACAAGGTGCGTTACGAATTCGTCTCTATTCCGCGTATCGACGGCTCCGGCACCCCGGATGCGCACAATCCGCATCCTGACCGCAAGGTGCCGGCGCTGCTCGACGGCGACACGCTCATCACCGAATCCCTCGCGATCGCGCTCTATCTCACCGACATGTTCCCCGAGGCGGGGCTCGGCCCGGTGGTCGGCGACCCGCAGCGCGGTCCCTACCTCGCCTGGCTTGCCTATTACGCGGGCGTGATGGAGCCGGTCTACAATGCCATGGTGGCGGGCGTGGGCGATCATCCGGTGTTCCGCGCCTCGTTCCGCGGCGTGCCCGAGGTCGAGGCGCGGCTGATCGCGGCCTTTGCCGACGGGCGCTCCTACCTGCTCGGCGACCGGCTCTCGGCCGCCGACCTGTTGGTGCAATCGCCCTACATGTGGTTCCCCGACGGCGCGCCGAAGGACGCGAAGGTCCAGGCCTGGATCGACCGGGTCGCCGCGCGCCCGTCCTACGCCTGGGCAACCAGGTTCGAGGCGGAACAGGAAGCGGCGCAGACGGCGCCGGCCTAGGGCCGGACGCTAGGCGGGCCGCTGGCGCGCAATCTGCACCGCCAGGATGCCCGCGGTCACGATCGCCACACCGAGCACGTCGAGCGGCCCCAGCCGCTCGCCGAGCAACAGCGCCGCGACGGTGACCCCGAAGAACGGGTTGAGGAAATGGAAGGTGGAGGCGCGCACCGGTCCGATGCGCCCCACCAGCGCGAACCACACCCAGGTCGCAGCGAGCCCGGGCACCAGTGTGGTGTAGACGAAAGCCGCGACCAGTTTCCAGCTCCAGGTGACCTCATGTGTCTCTAACACAAGACCAAACGGCGCCAGCACCGCTGCGCCCACCAGCATCTGCAGCCCCACCACCATCAGGAGGTTGCCGCCGCCGCTCGCGTTGCGCACGCTCAGCGTTGCCACCGCCAGCGCGACGGCCCCGACGATGCAGAGCGCGAGCCCGGTCAGGTCGACACCCCCCGAGATCCGCGTGCCCATGATCAGCCCGACGCCGGCAAAGCCCAGCACCAGCCCGAACAGCGCCAGCGGCGTGAGGCGATCGCGAAACACCGCCCAGCCGAGAAAGGCGACGATGAGCGGCATCGTCGAGGCGATGATCGAGGCAAACCCCGCCTCCAACCACTGCATCGCCACGAAGTTGAGCCCGAGATAGAGCGCGTTCTGGCTCACCCCGAACACCACCACCGAGATCCACTGCCCGCGGCTCAGGCTGATCTTCTGCCCCAGCGCCGCGGCGAGGGCGATGCCGATGAGGCCGGAGATCACGAAGCGCAGCGCCAGCGTGGTGATCGGCGGCTCATCGGCGACGATGATCCGTTCCGATGTAAAGGCCGTCGACCACATGAAGGCAAATGCCAGCCCCATCGCGATTGCGCGTATGTCCATCTCGTCTTCACCGGTACAAATGAAAAGGGCCGCCGTCCGGCGACCCTGATCGAAAACCGCGAACGGTTCAAGCTCAGCCGTTGGCGGCGTCTTTCAGAGCCTTGGCGACGGTGACCTTGACCACCTTGTCGGCCTCTTTCTTGATCTGCTCGCCGGTGGCGGGGTTGCGCACCATGCGCTCGGGGCGCTCGCGCAGGTAGAACTTGCCGACGCCGGGAATGGTGACCGCGCCGCCGTCCGACACTTCCTTGGTGATCACGCCGGTGATCGCATCGAGCGCGGCCGAGGCCGTCTTCTTGTCCGAGCCCATTTCCTCGGCCAGAGCGGCCACGAGCTGGGTCTTGGTCATCGGTTTCGCCATGTATCTAACTCCTCAGATTTCCCGGTTCCCGGGGTTTCATTGGCGGCATTTAAATGATTGTGATGGGGGCACACAACAACTTGTGTGCCGAAACAGCCCGCAAACAAGGCATTTTCCGCTGTTTTTTTGCCGCTCCACGGCGGCGAAGGCTCAGAGAAAGGCGGTCTCGTCGAAGGATCTGAGCTTCCGGCTGTGGATACGTTCGATCGGCATGTCGCGCAGCACTTCCATCGCCCGGATCCCGATCTTGAGATGTCGCCCCACCTGGGTGGTGTAGAACTCGGTCGCCATCCCCGGCAACTTGAGCTCCCCGTGCAGCGGCTTGTCGGAGACGCAGAGCAGCGTGCCGTAGGGCACCCGGAACCGGAAACCGTTGGCGGCGATGGTTGCGCTTTCCATGTCGAGCGCGATCGCCCGCGACTGGCTGAGCCGCACAACCGGCCCGGTGTGCTCCCTGAGCTCCCAGTTGCGGTTGTCGAAACTCGCGACAGTGCCGGTCCGCATGATCCGCTTGAGATCGTAGCCTTCGAGCTCGGTCACCTGCGCCACGGCGTTTTCCAGCGCGATCTGGATCTCGGCGAGCGGCGGGATCGGCACCCAGGTCGGCAGGTCGTCGTCCAGCACCTTGTCCTCGCGCAGATAGCCGTGCGCGAGCACGAAATCCCCCAGCGCCTGGCTGTTCCTGAGCCCCGCGCAGTGCCCGACCATCAGCCAGGCATGCGGCCGCAGCACCGCGATATGGTCGGTCGCCGTCTTCGCGTTGGACGGGCCGACGCCGATGTTGACCAGGCTGATCCCCGAGCCATCCGCCCGCTTGAGGTGATAGGTCGGCATCTGCGGCTGCTTTGCGAGCAGCGGGATCGCGCCCTCGGGGTCGGTCAGCACCACGTTGCCCGGCGCCACCAGCGCGGTATAGCCGCTCGCGGGATCCGCCAGCACCGTGCGGGCATAGGCCTGGAATTCCTCGAAGTAGAACTGATAGTTGGTGAACAGCACGTGGTTCTGGAAATGCTCGGGGTCGGTCGCGGTGTAATGCGACAGCCGCGCCAGCGAATAGTCGATCCGCTGGGCGGTAAAGGGCGCGAGCGGCACCGACCCGTCTTCATGCTGGAACCCGAGCCCGTTGACGATGTCGTCGTTGGTGTTCGAGAGGTCGGGCCCATCGAACACGTCGCGCAGCGGAAACCCCATCGCCCCTTCCTGCGGCACTGTCAGGTCCTGCCGCCCGGCAACGGCGAAGTGCACCGGGATCGGCGTGCTCGACAACCCGATCGTCACCGGAACGTCGTGGTTCTGGATCAGCAGCCCGATCTGTTGGGTGAGGTAGTTGCGAAACAGATCCGGCCGCGTCACCGAGGCCGAATAGGTGCCCGGCGCCGAGACATGGCCGAAACTCAGCCGGCTGTCGACGCGGACATGGCTCGACACGTGCAGCCGGATCTCGGGGTAGAAGGCGCGGTACCGCGTCTCCGGATGGTCCCGGCTGCGCGCGACCTGAGAGAAATGCCGGGTGAGGAAATCGCACGCCGTGGTGTAGAGCGCCTCCAGCCGCGCGACCGCCGCCGCGGCATCGGTAAAGCTCTCGGGCTCCGGCAGTTCCGGCGTCACCACCGGCAGGAACAGGGGATTGACGGCCATCAGATGTCCTCTAAGGTTTTCGTGATTTCAGACCCGGTACCGGGCGCGCTGCCGTGGAGACTGGTTACACCGCCGGTGCCTCGGCACGATACAGCATGTGCGATTTGTGCTACAAGATATCCACAACCGCACGCCACATCAGACTCTATTCCAGCCGTTTTCGCCGTTCCCGCCGCGTCCCGGGCCTGGCGCACAGGCTGCGCCACGCCCCCACGTGCGCGGTCGGAACGCGCCAGCGCAACGACAGCGCGATGGACGGCAGCAGTCCGGGAGTGGGAACGGGGTGTTTTTTTACTCATGGGTCAATACTGAAGCATCGCCGGGCGCGCGCAAGCCCGAAACATCCGTGCCGCGTCGCCCCAAGCAGTCCTCCGCAGTATTTCCCCGCCGGGATTCTCCGGGCATATCGCTCCGACCTTGCCCGAGTCATGCGAAGGAGGGATGACAAGACCGCCCAAAACCGCCAAAACGGCGCCGCCGGCGGTCCCGACATTGCCGCCGCCCCGCCCCGAACCCCATGTCTTGTCCGGACGTGACACAGAACAGGCCCCCGATGATCCCCACGCTTCTCTCCTTCGGCCACGGCTATTCGGCCCGCGCCTTTTCGCGCCTCGTCACCGATCGCGGCTGGCGGGTGTTCGGCACCACGCGGTCGCAGGACAAGGCCGAGGCGCTCCGGAAAGAAGGCGTGGTGCCGGTGATCTGGCCCGGCAGCGACATGTCGCTCGCCCTTGCCCAGGCCACCCACCTGCTCATCTCCACCGCGCCCGACGACGACGGCGACCCGGTGCTCGCCGAGCTGGCCGGCGACATCCTGCGCCAGGCCGAACAGCTCGAATGGGTGGGCTATCTGTCCACCACCGGGGTCTATGGCGACCACCAGGGCGGCTGGGTCGACGAGACCACGCCGCTCACACCCGCCACACGGCGCGGCCACCAGCGGGTCAAGGCCGAGACCCAGTGGCAGTCGCTCGCCCAGGTCGCCGGGCTGCCTTTGCACATCTTCCGCCTCGCCGGCATCTACGGCCCCGGCCGCGGCCCCTTCGCCAAGGTCCGGGCCGGCACCGCCCGGCGCATCGTCAAGCCGAACCAGGTGTTCAGCCGGATCCATGTCGACGATATCGCGCAGGTCCTCCTCGCCAGCATCGACCGGCCGAACCCCGGCGCCATCTACAACGTCTGCGATGACGAGGCCGCCCCGCCGGAAGAGGTCCTGGCCCATGCCGCGGCGCTGCTCGGCGTCGAGCTGCCGCCGGAAGAGGATTACGCCACCGCCGAGATGACGCCGATGGCGCGCAGCTTCTACGCAGAGTCGAAGCGCGTGCGCAACGACCGGATCAGACAGGAGCTCGGGGTCGAGCTGCTTTATCCGACCTACCGCGAAGGGCTCGCAGCGCTGCTGGCGCTGGAGACCGCAAAAGAATAGGGCGCCCCGAGGCGCCCTATCCAGCCGTTACCCTTGTTATTCAAGCCCTGCTTGCGCCGGCTCTCTTTTGTCGGGCCGTCTTGCGTCCGGTCCGCTCAGAGCAGCCAGACCGCCGAGGCGACCGAGATCAGGAACATCAGCGGCGGCAGGAAGCTGTGGTCCACCGAGGAGGTCGAGGTCGATTCGACGATCACGGTATCTTCCATGATCGGCGGCGCGACAGACCCGGCAACCGCGGTCGAAGCCACCAGCGCGAAAGCGGCGCCGAGGATCAGTTTTTTCATTTGCGTTACTCCAGGTTCCGCAGATTCATTGCGGCGAATAAACCGGACACCCCCTTGGCTGTCCAGAAGACCGGTCCGACTTGTCCACAGTTCAGGGCAAAGTGTTGCAAATCCGGTGCATTTCCCGGGGATTCAGGCGCGTTTCACGTCGATTCTGGCGATTCCGAGGGCATCGAGCACCTTGGCGGCGATGTCCGTCCCGGTGAGACCGGCGGTCTTGTACATGTCGGCCGGGCTCGCGTGGTCGATGAAGGTGTCGGGCAGCACCATCGAGCGGAACTTGAGCCCGTCGTCGAACAGCCCGTTTTCGGCCAGAAGCTGCGCCACATGGCTGCCAAACCCGCCGACGGCGCCCTCCTCGACGGTCACCAGCACCTCGTGGTCGCGGGCGAGCCCGAGAATGAGCTCTTCGTCGAGCGGTTTCATGAACCGCGCATCGGCCAGCGTCGGGGTGATCCCCTTCTGTCCGAGCAGTTCCGCCGCCTCGCGGGCGTGTTCAAGCCTTGTGCCGAGCGTCAAGAGCGCCACCCGCGCGCCCTCTGCCACGATCCGGCCCTTGCCGATCTCCAGCACCTTCGGCGTCTCCGGCATCTCGCAGCCCACACCCTCGCCACGCGGATAACGCACCGCGCTGGGGCCGTCGTTGATCGCATGGGCGGTCGCGACCATGTTGGCCAGCTCCGCCTCGTCTGACGGCGCCATGATGACGAAGCCCGGCAGGTTGCCGAGATAGGCGAGGTCGAAGCTGCCCGCATGGGTCGCGCCGTCCTGGCCCACGAGCCCGGCCCGGTCGATCATGAAGCGCACCGGAAGCCGCTGGATCGCCACGTCATGCACAACCTGGTCGTAGCCGCGCTGCAGGAAGGTGGAATAGATCGCGCAGAAGGGCTTCATCCCGCCCGCCGCCAGACCCGCGGCGAAGGTCACCCCGTGCTGTTCGGCGATGCCCACGTCGAACACGCGGGACGGGAACCGGTCCGCCATCAGGTTCACGCCGGTACCGTCCGGCATCGCGGCGGTGACCGCGCAGACCTTGTCGTCGGTCTCGGCGAGCTTGGTCAGGGTCTTGCCGAAAACCGAGGTATAGGAGGGCGCGTTCGACGGCGTCTTGTGCTGCTTGCCGGTGACCACGTCGAACTTGGCCGTCGCATGGCCCCGGTCGCGCGCGTTCTCGGCGGGCGCATAGCCCTTGCCCTTCTGGGTGATGACGTGCAGCAGCACCGGCCCGGTGGCGCGGTCGTGCACCTGGCGCATCACGCCGACGAGGTGCTCGACGTCATGGCCATCCAGAGGCCCGACATAGGAAAACCCGAGTTCTTCGAAGATCGTGCCGCCCACGGTCATGGTCTTCAGCACTTCCTTGGCCCGGCGCGCGCCTTCCTGGAACGGGCTCGGCAACAGGCTCACCGCGCCCTTGGCGGCCGCCTTCAGTTCCTGGAAGGGTTCGGCCTCGTAGAGCCGGGTCAGGTAGGTCGACAGCGCGCCCACCGGCGGGGCGATCGACATGTCGTTGTCGTTCAGGATCACGAACAGCCGTTTCTTGAGATGGCCCGCGTGGTTCATCGCCTCCCAGGCCATGCCCGCGGTCATCGACCCGTCGCCGATCACCGCCACCGCGTCGCCCAGCGCCGGCTCGGCGCTGCCGCCCAGCTCGCGGGCCATGGCAAAGCCGGTCGCGGCGCTGATCGAGGTCGAGCTGTGCCCGGCGCCGAACGGGTCATAGGGGCTTTCCGACCGCTTGGTGAAGCCCGACAGGCCGGATTTCTGCCTGAGCGTCCGGATCCGGTCGCGCCGCCCGGTCAGGATCTTGTGCGGGTAGACCTGGTGGCCCACGTCCCAGACGATCCGGTCGCGCGGGGTGTCGAAGATATGGTGCAGCGCCACCGTCAGCTCGACCACGCCCAGCCCGGCCCCGAGATGTCCGCCGGTTTCCGACACCGCCGAAATCGTCTCCGCCCGCAGCTCATCCGCCAGCTGCCTGAGTTCCCCGACCGAGAGACCTTTCATGTCGGCGGGCGACTGGATGCGGTCGAGGAGCGGGGTTTCGGGGCGAAGCGACATGTCTGTGGTGCTCTATGCTCTTTTTTTATGCTTCCCGGGCAATAACGAAGCGCGCGGCCTCCCGCAAGACATCGGCCCGCGCCCCATAGGGTTTGAGCGCATCCTGTGCCTCTTCCACCAGTTCGGCTGCGCGGGATTTTGCCGGTTCGAGGCCGAGCAGCGACACGAAGGTCGCCTTGCCGGCCTCGGCATCCTTGCCCACCGCCTTGCCGACGGTAGTGGCGTCGCCCTCCACGTCGAGCACGTCGTCGGCGATCTGGAACGCGAGCCCGAGCGCCGCGCCATAGCGCGTGAGCGGCCCGGGATCCTCGCCTGCGAGCAGCGCGCCGGCCGCCGCCGACCAGCGGATCAGCGCCCCGGTCTTGCCCGCCTGCAGCGCGATGATCTCGTCGAGCGTGAGCGGCTTTGCGGCGGTCTCGGCGGCGATGTCCAGCGCCTGCCCCAGCACCATCCCCCGCGCACCTGCCGCCACCGCGAGCGAGCGCGCCAGCGCCACCCGCACCTCCGCGGGGCCGGTCTCGGGCGCCGTCACCAGCTCGAAGGCCAAAGATTGCAGCGCGTCGCCGACCAGGATCGCCGTCGCCTCGTCCCACTTCCTGTGCACCGTCGGCTGGCCGCGGCGCATGTCGTCGTCGTCCATCGCCGGCATGTCGTCGTGCACCAGGCTGTAGGCATGGATCGCCTCGACCGCCGCCGCCGGGAACCGCGCCGCACTTTCCGGCACGCCGAACAACGCCGCCCCTTCCAGCACCAGGAACCCGCGCAGCCCCTTGCCGCCCGCCACCGCGTAGCGCATCGGCTCGGCCATCGGGCCACCCGCGGGCAACGCTTCGACAAGGCAGGACCGCGCCGCCGCCGCCGCTTCGACCAGGCGTTCGGCAAACATCTCAGAGTCCTTCGACAGGCGTGGTCCCGGTCGGCGTGCCATTGGCGTCGAGGGTGATCTGCGCGACCTTCTCCTCGGCCTCCCGCAGCTTCACCTCGCAACGCGCCTTCAGCGCCGCACCGCGTTCATAGAGCGCGATCGACTGGTCGAGCGCCACCTCGCCGCGTTCGAGCTGGCCGACCACCGCCTCGAGCTCCGCCATCGCTTCCTCGAAGCTCATCTCGTCCACCGGTTTCCCGCTCATGCGCCTCTCCCCATCAGGACTTCCACGTGCAGGCCGACACTCTCGGCCAGCGCTTCGAGATGATACCCGCCTTCCAGGGTCGAGACCAGCCGACCGCGGCAGCATTCGTCGGCGAGATCGCAGATCCGCTCGGTGATCCAGCCGAAGTCTTCCGTCGTCCAGTGCAGCCCCGCCAGCGGGTCGCGCTCATGCGCGTCGAACCCGGCCGAGACGAGGATCATCTCCGGCGACCAGTCTCTAATCCAGGGGAATATCTCTCCGTCCCAGGCCGCCTGCATCTCGCGGCGCCCGGTGCCCGCGGCAAGCGGGACGTTCCTGACCTGCAGATAGGCGCCCCGTTCATGCGCCGCCCCGGTGCCCGGGTAGAGCGGCATCTGATGCGACGAGGCGAAATGGATCCGGTTCTCGTTCCACAGCACGTCCTGCGTCCCGTTACCGTGGTGCACGTCGAAATCCAGGATCGCAACGCGAGACAGCCCATGCACCTCCAGCGCATGCAGCGCCCCGATGGCCGCATTGGCGAACAGGCAGAACCCCATGGCGCGACCGCGCTCGGCATGGTGCCCGGGCGGGCGCATCGCGACAAAGGCATTGGCGACCTCGCCCGCGAGCACCGCGTCGACGGCCGCGGTCACGCCCCCGACGGCCCGCAGAGCGGCATTCCACGAGCCGGGACTGAGCGAGGTATCGGGGTCGATCTGCACCCAGCCCTCTTCGGGGATATTGTCGCGGATGATCTCGATGTACTCGGCCGGATGCGCCCGTTCGATCGCCGCGATCTCGCCCAGCGGCGCCTCCCGCCGGTCGAGCGGATCGAACTCCGGCGCCGACAGCGCCGCCTCGATCGCCTTGAGCCGGGCCACCTGTTCGGGGTGCCCGGGCGGATTGACATGGGTGAGTGCATCGGGGTGGGTGTAATAGGCCGTCGTCATGGCGGCACCATGATCCTTTCACCGGGCGATGTGAAGGCGCGGCCGCCGGGATTTGCCGATTTGGCACGGGCGAGCGCGCCGCGCTGGACCCCCGCCGCCGAGCTAGTCGGGCAGCCCCGCTTCCGACAGCGCTGCCAGCCAGCGGTCGCGCGGGCCGTCGGCGACCCAGTTCGCGGCGTTCGCCTCGATCTCGCGCCGCAGCGTCCAGTTGGGGTTGCGCTCCAGATAGGCGGCGACATCTGCGGCCGCGGCTTCGGCATTACCGAGACAGATCCCGATCACCGCCCGCAGCTTGTTGGCCTCCAGCGGCACGTTGGTCATCGCCTGCACACTCTGTTGCGCCGCAGCGCAATCCCCGGTCTGCCACTGGGCCCAGGCCCGCATCCACAGAGTAAGCGTACCGGGCAGCGGGTCGATCACCCGCACCCGCTCGACCGTCTCCATGAGCGCCTCGGTCTCGTCGCCGTAGATGTAGCTCTGCCCGAGCCCGTTCAGCACCATGGCCGACGACGGGTTGAGCTCGGCCGCCCGTTTCAGCGCGGCAATCGAACCGGCGATGTCGCCCTGCTGCATCAGCACCCGGCCGAGCGCGAAATGGGTGAGGTAATTGCCCGGGTTGAGCTCGATCCCCTTGCGCGCGGCCCGCTCCGCCTCGGCCAGAACCTCCGCCGTCGCGCCACCGTCCCAACCGAACCGCACGCCGGTGCGCAACATCAGCGCCTTGCCCACATAGCCCCATTCCGCATCGGGATAGGAGCGGATCGCCTGGTCCGACAGTTCTAGCGACGCCAGCCACTTCTCGCGCGACGGGCCGGACTGGAACAACAGCCGCGCACGGTTGTCGAGGATCAGCGCATCCACCGCACCGCTCGGGCTGTCGCCGCGCGCCCGCAGGCTCAGCACCGACCCGCTCACCGTGTTGGCGATCCGGTGGGCGATCCCGTCATTGGCCTCGAACATGTCCTCGAGCGGAACGGCGAAGGTATCGACCATCTGCAGCGTACTGTCGGCAGCATCGACGAGTTGCACCGATAATTTCAGGGTCCGGCCCGTGAGCGTCTGGCTGCCCTGGACGAGGAAATCGGCGCCCAGCGCCGCGCCGATCTCCGGGACGGTCTGCGTGGTGTTGCGGAACCGGTAGCTCGATTGTTGCGCTATCGTGTCGAATTCGGAGTAGCCCGCAAGCGCAGTGATGATCGTGTCGCTGACCGCATCGGCGAAGCGGGGCGGTCTCACTGCCGGTGTCGCGGGTTTCGAACGGCAGGACCGCGACCACCGGACGCGAGATTGCCGTTTCGAACCCGCCCGTCCAGACCCGCCATCCCAGGGCCGTTCCCAGCAGGAGCGCGGCCACGACGAACAGCGACAGCGAGATCCGCGCGGCACCGACGCGCGGCTTCGCGGGCGTCGCGACCAGCCGGTAGCCTTTCCGCGGGATCGTCTCGACGATGGTCTTGTCGGTATCGTTCAACACCCGGCGGATCTCGGCGATGCACTGGATCAGCCCTTCCTCGGCCCCGTGCCGGTTCTCCCAGATGCGGTCGAGCAGGCGGTCACGCCCGACGAGGTCGTTGGGGCGTTCGGCAAGGGTGCGCAACACTTCCATCGCCTGATGCCGCAGCTCGACCGGCATGCCGTCCCCGTCCGCGAGACGCCCGCTCTCCGGGTCGAAGACCAGGGTCCCGAGGCGGAGTTCAGTAGATTTCATGTCTTCTCATTTGCATGAAACGCTTTCGGTTCGTGGTCTGCACCTGCCTCCCTCGCCGGCCCGGGCGGGATCGACCCGATCCGCGCATGCTCTTCCCGCCGGCTCCAGTGTAGCACGAAAGGACCAGAGACATGACCAAATCCATCTTCGCCGGCCTTTGCCTGTCCGGCCTCGCCACGCTCCCGGCGCTCTCGGAGCCCTACGGCACGCCGGACCCGGCCGATCTGCGGATCTACATCTTCTGTTCCGACGTCGCGGCCGAGCGGCCCCTCGGGTTCGAAGAGGCGGTGGCCTGCGGCCATGTCTTCGACCGGGTCAAACTCGCCTTCGTGCCCGGTGTGACGCCGGAAGAGTTCATGGCGCTGGAAACCCGGGAACGGGCCGAGGTCAACCTGGTCGGTTACAGGCGCTTTCGGGAATGGTTCGATGCGAACCCCGATTTCATCGAGCAGTTGCGGAGCGACATCCAGGCCGATCTGGCCGGGTTCGACGGCTGACCGGGCGCGGCGGCGATGGCCAACCCGGCGCCGGTCGGGGCGCCCGGGCGCGGCCCGGGCCCTCGGGCAGCGCTTCGCCCACGCGAAAGACGGTTAGCGCTATCATTATACATTACAAAGGCTTGACACCCTGTGCGAGCTCGCCCACGCGACGCGCGCAGACCCCGGACAGCCTCAGTCGACCACCAGCATGTAGCCCGCACCGCGCACCGTCTGCAGGTATTTCGGCGCTCGCGGATCTTCCTCCAGCTTGCGTCTCAGCCGGGTGATCTGCACGTCGATCGCCCGGGCCTTGGCGTGCAGCCCCTCGCGCCCCAGCCGGGCGATCACCTCGCCCCGCCCGACGGTCTCGCCGGGCTGGCCCGAAGATCCGCATCAGCTGCACCTCGGTCGCGGTCAGCCGCACCCCCTCGCCCTCGCGCTTCAAATGCCCGGTGTCGAGATCGAAGGTCAGCGCCCCCATCCGCACCACCTTGGGTCCCGGTGTCTCGACCGGCGGACGGCGGTCGAGGATGGTGTTGATCCGCTTGCACAGCTCCGGCGGTTCGAAGGGCTTTTCGAGCGTTTCCACCTCCCGCGACGGCGCCGGCTGTCCCCGGCCGATCAGCAGCAGGATCGGCGCTTCGACCTCGGCGCAGAGCGCCCCGATATCGGGCAGCCGCGAGTCCAGCACCACGAGGTCGAATTCGAGCCCCGACAACAGGCTGCGGGCATGCCGCCCGTCCCGGGCGACGCTGACCAGAAACCCCTGCGCCTTGAGATAGCCCCGCAGCAGGTCGCGCAGCCGCTCGTCGGTGTCGACCACGAGCAGGTGGGCGGGCGCTTCCAGGATCATTCCTCCGGCTCCTTCAGCCGGTTGAAGTGCCGCCGCATGTCCGGGTCCATCATAGCCTCCAGCACCATCCGGAACCCCCGCACCGCCTCCGGCCCGACCTCGCGATAGGCGCCCCGCATCCGCTCGCGCTGAACCTCCGACAGGTCCCGCTCCAGCGTGGCCCCCGCCGCGGTCAGATGCAGGTGCCGCTCCCGCTTGTCCCGCGCCCCCACCCGGGCTTCCACCAACCCCTCGTCGATCAGCGTCCGCAGCACCCGGTTCAGCGATTGCTTGGTCACCCAGGATCGACAGCAGGTTGTTGACCGTGGTGCCGGGCGAGCGGTGAATGAAATGCAGCGCCCGGTGATGCGCCCGACCGTAGCCCCGCTGCTCGAGGATCCGGTCGGGATCGGCCGTGAACCCCCGATAGGCGAAATACATCGCCTCGATCCCTTTGCGCAGCTGTTCATCAGTGAGGAACAGAAGCTGCGGCCCGCCGCGCCCGATCTGGTCGTTCATCTACCGCGCTCCTCCCGCGTTCACGTTAAATGTTACAGATCTGCTTTTATGTCAGTCTTGTTGACATTCCAAGACTCAACTGTTAGCCAGCATCGGAATTTGCGCAATATTCGGTCCGCTGTGGACCTAATCGACGCAACAAATGGAAACCCTGGACGGGTCTGGAAGGAGAAAACCGATGGCTGGAAGCTACGACGACCGCGATGGCAAGATCTGGCTGGATGGCGAACTGGTGGAGTGGCGCGCGGCCAACGTGCACATCCTGACCCATGCGATGCATTACGCCTCCTCCGTTTTCGAGGGCGAGCGGGCGTACGAGGGCAAGATCTTCCTGTCGCGCAAGCACTCGGAACGGCTGCTCAGGTCGGGCGATCTGCTCGACATGACCATTCCCTGGACCGTCGACCAGATCGAGGCCGCCAAGAAGGCGGTGCTCGAGGCCAACGGGCTCACCAACGCCTATGTCCGCGCGATCGCCTTCCGCGGCGCCGGGCCCGACATGGGTGTCTCCTCGGCCCGCAACCCCGTCCGCATGGCGGTGGCCGCCTGGGAATGGGGCAACTACTACGGCGACGCCAAGATGAAAGGCGCCAAGCTCGACATCTCGAAGTGGAAGCGCCCGAGCCCCGAGACCATCCCCACCGCCGCCAAGGCTGCCGGTCTCTACATGATCTGCACGATGTCTAAGCACGCCGCCGAGGCGAAGGGCTGCTCCGACGCGATCTTTTTCGACTACCGCGGCTACGTCGCCGAAGCGACCGGCGCCAACGTCTTCTTCGTCAAGGACGGCGAGGTCCACACCCCGCTACCCGACGCGATCCTCAACGGCCTCACCCGGCAGACCGTGATCGGCATGCTCAAGGACCGCGGCATCACCGTGCACGAGCGCCACATCATGCCCGAGGAGATGGAGGGCTTCGAACAATGCTGGCTCACCGGCTCGGCGGCGGAAGTCACCCCGGTGGGATCGATCGGCGACTACACCTTCGAGGTCGGCGCGCTCACCCGCGAAATCGCCGAGGCCTACGAGAAGCTGGTGCGCGCCTGACGCAGGCGCAATCGCAGGGCTTCACCCTTCGGTAACCGCTCGGGCGTAATCTGCGCCCGAGCCTTTCCAGAGGGTGAGCCATGTACCAGACCCGCCGCAGCCTGATCTATCTCATGACGATCATATTGGTGATCGTCCTGCCCACGGCCATCGCGCTCGGGTGGTACCAGTTCACCCGCGACCCCAACCTGCGTCCGCTTGGCATCACCCGGGAAGCACTGCGCGACTTCGGGGCGCCCGGTGTCGGTGTCGACCTGATCGCCTATGTCGACTGGCCCGTATCCCAGGCGACGAGCCCTGCGAAGCGTCAGCTGGCCGGCGATCTCCTGGCCTCCTTCGCATCGAAAGGGGTCGAGGCGCGGCTGGTGTTTCGCGACACCGACGGGCCCGCAAAGGTGACCTATGTGATCGGCAAATCCGTCATTGGCCCCTATCCCGCCAGCCGCGCCGCCGGCGGCATCGCGGCGGCGGTAGAGGCGTACCGGATGTATTGAGACGGGCCGCGATCACGAGGCCGGCCCATCACGCTGCAAAAGAAAGGGGGCCGACCTCGCGGCCGACCCCCTCCGGGAGCGTCGAACGACGCAATGTTACTCGGCCGCCGCCGGAATGATTTCGGCCGTCGGACGCGGCGTATCGGCGGTTTCCGCCGGCAGGATCGGCGTGGTGATTTCCGGCAGTTCGCCGGTGAGCGAGTCGAGGAAGGCCACGATCTGATCGGCTTCTTCGTCGCTCAGCTCTTCGCCGAGCTGACTTTCGGCCATGATCTGCACGGCGACCTTCAGGCTCCAGACCTTGCCGGAGTGGAAATAGGGCGCGGTCAGCGCGATGTTGCGCAGCGGGCCGGCGCGGAAGACGTATTCGTCGTCAGCCGTATCGGTCACCGCGAAACGGCCCTTGTCGCCCTCGGGCAGCACGTCGGCGCCCGGTTTCTCGATCAGCCCGAACGGGAAATAGCCCTCGCCGCCGACGTTGATGCCGGCGTGGCAGGCGACGCAGCCCTTGTCCATGAACAGCTGCAGACCGGCTTTCTGCACGTCGCTCAACGCCGCTTCATCGCCGTTCAGATAGGCGTCGAACGGGGCCGGTGTGATCAGCGTGGCCTCGAACGCCTCGATGGCCTTGGCCATGTTGTCGAAGCTCACGCCGTCGTCGAACGAGGCGTTGAAGGCGTCGACATAGGCCGGCATCGAACTCAGCGTCGCTTCCACGTTGGCAGGCGTGTTGGCCATTTCGACCCCGGCCTGGATCGGTCCCTTGGCCTGCGCCTTGAGGTCGTCGGCGCGGCCGTCCCAGAACTGGGCGACGTTGAACACGGCGTTGAGCGACGTCGGCGCGTTGCGCGGACCTGCCTGCCAGC
This sequence comes from Paracoccaceae bacterium, assembly GCA_041397205.1. GTDB lineage: Bacteria > Pseudomonadota > Alphaproteobacteria > Rhodobacterales > Rhodobacteraceae > Sinisalibacter. The sequence goes on along the minus strand of JAWKXC010000009.1, from coordinate 206,360 downwards.
CGTGGCCGATCGAGGTCGGCAGGTTGTCGTCGCCGCCGGTGGTCAGGTTGTGGCAGCTGTAGCAGCTGAACACGCCCGAAGCGGACAGGCGCGGATCGAAATAGAGCATCTTGCCGAGCTCGATCTTCTCGTCGGTGATCGGGTTGTCGACCTGGGCCGGCACCGTCGACGGCAGCGGCTGGAAGTAGTCGCGCGCAGAATCGAGCAATTCGTCTGCCAGTGCGGGGGTCGCAAGCGCTGTGGTCGCGAGACGGGCAACAGCAATCCGTTTCATTCGGTCCTCTCCTTTGGTCGGATGTCGCGGCATTCTGGAGGCGCCAACGGACCGCGCCCTGACATTTGTCAGTTTTTTAGAAGCGTTCTAATTCTGAAGCCGGCCGGCCGCCCACCGCGCCGCATCGGCAAGCACCGGATCGGGGTCGGACAGCAGCGGCTCCACCGCAGGCAGAAGTGCCTTTTCCCCAGAATTCCCAATGGCATAGGCGACATTTCGCAGGAACCGCGCACGCCCGATGCGCTTGATCGGCGAACCGGAAAACCTGCTACGAAACGCCGCATCATCCAGGGTCGCCAACTCGGCAAGACGCGGCGCGGTAAGGTCGTCGCGGGCGGCGTAGCGCAGCTCCTGCGCCGCGGCGGCGAACTTGTTCCACGGGCAGGCGGCGAGGCAGTCGTCGCAGCCGTAGATCCGGTTGCCCAGGAGCGGGCGCAGCGCCGCGTCCACCGGTCCCTTGTGCTCGATGGTGAGGTAGCTGATGCAGCGCCGGGCATCGAGCCGGCCTGGCGCAGGGAAAGCCTGCGTCGGGCAGGCGTCGAGGCAGGCGGTGCAGCTGCCGCAATGGTCCTCGCCCGGGTTGTCGGGCGCGAGCTCCAGCGTGGTAAAGATCGCACCGAGAAAGAACCAGTTGCCGAGATCGCGGCTCACCAGGTTGGTGTGCTTGCCCTGCCAGCCGAGCCCGGCGGCGGCCGCCAGCGGCTTCTCCATCACCGGGGCGGTGTCGACGAAGACCTTGATCTGCGTGTCCGGTCCGGCCGCCTCGATCAGCCAGCGCCCGACCCGCTTGAGGCGTTTCTTGACCAGGTCGTGATAGTCTCTGTTGCGGGCATAAACGCTGATTGCACCGCGATCGCGCCGACCGATCACCGCCATCGGGTCGTCCTCGGGCGTGTACATCTCGGCCAGCATGATGACCGAGCGCGCCTCGGGCCAGAGCGCCGTCGGGTCGCCCCGCCAGGCCATGCGTTCGCCCATCCAACCCATGTCGCCATGCCAGCCCCGGGCCACGAAGTCGGCGAGCCTTTCGGCAATCTCGGGCACGGCATCGGGCCGGGTGACACCCACCCCGGCGAAGCCTTCGGCCCGCGCCTTCGCGATCAGCTTCGCCTTGAGGGTTGCGCTCAAAAATCCAGGTCCGCGTAATGCGGCGGCGGCAGGAAGCCCGGGATCTGGTCGGCGAGGAGCGAGCGGAACGCCGGCCGCGACTTGATCTTGGAATACCACTCGCGGACGTTGGCGTTGCGGTCCCAGTCGACGTCGGAGATGTAGTCGAGCGCGGAGAGATGCGCGGCGGCGGCGAAATCGGCGAGCGTCATCGTGTCGCCGGCGAGCCAGCGGCGCAGGTCGAGCAGCCAGCCCATGTAGTCGAGGTGGTACTTGATCGCCTTGGCGCCGGCCTTGATCTTGGCGCTCTCGGGGTAGCCCTGGCCCGAGATCTTCTTGTTGACCCGTTCGTAGAGCAGGTTGGCGGTGACCTCGTTGTGAAACTTGTCGTCGAACCAGCTCACCAGCCGGCGCACCTCGTAGCGCCCGTCGGCGCTGGCGGGCATCAGCGCCGGCTCCGGGTAGCGCTCTTCGAGATATTCGTTGATCGCCGCGCTCTCGGTCAGGGTCTTGCCGTCGATGTTCAGGATCGGCACCTTGCCGGCCGGGTTGCGGCGCAGAAACTCGGGGGCCTTTTCCCAGTACCGGGTGTCGATCAGCTCGACCTCGATCCGCTTCTCGCCGAGCGAGAGACGCACCTTGCGGCAGAAGGGGGAGAGCGGGAAATGATAGAGCCGGGTCATGCGGGGGGTCTCGCGCGTTTTCTCCAAGCGTTGTGCCGTGAAATGCGGGCCCGGTCAAATCCGGCGCGGCACCGGGCCCGCCTGCGGGCGGCTCAGCCCTCGAAACAGGCGGCGCGTCCGTCGCGGCGGATGGTCTCGGCACCGTCGCGGATCGAGGCAGCGCGGCGGTCGAGATATGGGGTCGGTTGCGTCGCCGAGCGCCCCTTGGGGTCAGGAAGAACGGCCGCGAGATAGGCGGCCTGCCGGGCGGTGAGCGCGCTGGCGGACACGCCGAAATGGTGCTGCGCCGCCGCCTCCACCCCGAACACCGCGGTATCGAACTCGGCAACGTTGAGATAGACCTCGAGGATGCGCTGCTTCGACCAGACGAGCTCCACCGCCGGCGTCATCAGCGCCTCGAGCGCCTTGCGCACCCAGGAGCGTTCCGGCCAGAGATAGACGTTCTTGACCACCTGCTGGCTGATCGTCGAGGCGCCGCGGCGTTCGCCGGCGGCGATCACCTGCCGGATCGCCTCCATGTCGAAACCCCAGTGGTTGCAGAAATTCGCGTCTTCCGCCGCCACCACCGACCGAGCCATGACCGGGGCGATCTCGTCGAAGTCGGCCCATTCCTGCCGGATCCCGCCCTGGCGGGCCTTTTCCGCAGCCATGTAGAGCGTGGTCGGCGGGTTGACGACGGAAAAGAACACGATGCCGAGCGCGGCGAGGAGGACGCCGAAGACCGAGACGCGCAGCACCCAACGGCGGATGAACCGTCCCGTCGCGGCGAATACCCCCGCCCCTCTGCGCTCGCGTTGTGCCTGCCGTGCCCGTGCCATGGCTCCTTGTCTCCACGCACGGGCACCGGGTCAAGTCAAAGCGAGGGCCGGTACGCACAACCCGCGACCAGGGCTTCTGCCTCAGCCGGTGTCCGGGCGGCGACAGCGCAGGCGCGGTCTGCGCGGGCATTCGGCGAAAAGTTATGGTATACTTCCTCACGGAAAGGAGGATGCCATGCCTTACGATTCCGTGCCCTTCTACGACCTCACCGACAACGAGACCGGATGTTGTCCCCGGTTCGACCCGAGCAAATGGGACGGTCTTGACCTGAAATTCAACGACAAGCTGTTCGTGCGCGCTGTGACACACGCGATTTTTCATGTGCCCATCGACATGGGACGGGTGTTTCCGCGGGTACAGCAGCACCTCGAAGCCGCCAACGCCTTCGATCCCAACGATTTCTTCGTGCTGTCGCGGGACCTGGGAGCCTGGACATCGGAACACTTCTTCGCCGCCGCCGCCGAGGTGCCGGGCGAGGAGATGGTGCACATGTCGGGCCGGTTCCGGACCCGGGTGTTCGACGGACCGTACTCGGACGAAAAGTTCTGGGTCGACGAGATGAAGGCGATTTCGGCCGATCACGGCAGGCCGGGCGGCGAGGTGTATTTCTACTACACCACCTGCCCGAAATGCGCCGCGCATTACGGCCACAACTACATCGTCGGATTCGCCGAGGTCTGAACGGGGCCCGAAAAGGCAAAGGGCGGCCCGGGAGCCGCCCTTTCCATAACGACAGTTGCGCCGGTTACTCCGCCGGCATCGCGGCCTCTTCCAGCGACAGCGGCACCTTCAGATGTGGCAACATCTCGGTCGGGCAGACCTGGATGAAGTTGCGCTTCTGGCTGTCCCACTCCTGCAGGATCTTGTGCGCCTTGGTCGACCCGGTCTCGTCGGCATGGCGCAGGATCAGCGACTTGAGCTGATCCTCCCAGTGATCGACCGTCACCGGCACGGTCACCAGGGTTTCCATGTTCATGTACTCCAACGCCTCGCCCTTGGGATCGTAGACATAGGCCATGCCCCCGGTCATGCCGGCACCGAAGTTCTGGCCGATCGAGCCGAGGATCACCGCGACGCCGCCGGTCATGTATTCGCAGCCGTTCGACCCGCAGCCCTCGATCACCACCTTGGCGCCCGAGTTGCGCACGCAGAAGCGCTCGCCGGCGCGTCCGGAGGCGAAGAGGTAGCCGTCGGTCGCCCCGTAGAGCACGGTGTTGCCGATGATCGTGTTGTTCTCGGCCACCAGCGGGCTACACATCGGCGGACGCACCACGATGGTGCCCCCCGAGAGCCCCTTGCCGACGTAGTCGTTGGCATCGCCCGAAACCTCGAGCTTGAGGCCGGGCGCCGCGAAGGCGCCGAGCGACTGGCCGGCGGAGCCCGTGAGCTTCACCGTCAGGTGGTCGGGTTGCAGGTTGTTGCGCATACCGAAGTTGCGCACGATGTGGCTCGAGATGCGTGTGCCGATGGTGCGGTCGGTGTTGCGGACCGCGTATTGCAGCTGCATCTTCTCGCCGTCGTTGAGGAAGCGCGCGGCATCCTTCACGATCTCGGCGTCGAGCGTGTCCAGCACGTCCTGGCGCGGCCGGTCGAGATCGTAGGTGATCTCTTTCGGGGTCGCGACCGTCACCAGCAGCGGGTTGAGGTCGAGATCGTCGAGATGCGAGGCCCCGCGGCTGACCTGGGTGAGCAGGTCGGCCCGGCCGATGATGTCGTCCATCGACCGCGCCCCGATCCGGGCGAGGATCTCGCGCACTTCCTGGGCGTAGAAGGTGATGAGGTTGACCACCTTGTCGGCCGAGCCGGTGAACTTGGCACGCAGGTCTTCACGCTGGGTGCAGACCCCCACCGGGCAGGTGTTGGACTGGCACTGGCGCACCATGATGCACCCCATCGCGATCAGCGCGGCGGTGCCGATGCCGTATTCCTCGGCCCCCATCATCGCCGCCATGACGATGTCACGGCCCGTGCGCAGGCCCCCGTCGGTGCGCAGCGTCACCCGGTCGCGCAGGTGGTTCATCGCCAGCACCTGGTGGGTCTCGGTGAGGCCCATCTCCCACGGCAGCCCGACGAATTTGATCGAGGTCGCGGGGCTGGCCCCGGTGCCGCCGTTGCCGCCCGAGATCAGGATCACGTCGGCCTTGGCCTTGGCCACACCCGCGGCAATCGTGCCGACGCCGGAGGAGGCGACGAGCTTGACCGTGACCTTGGCCCGCGGGTTGATCTGCTTGAGGTCGTAGATCAGCTGCGCGAGGTCCTCGATCGAATAGATGTCGTGGTGCGGCGGCGGGCTGATGAGCGTCACCCCCTTGGTCGAGTGGCGCAGCCGCGCGATCAGGTCGGTGACCTTGATGCCCGGAAGCTGGCCGCCCTCGCCGGGCTTGGCGCCCTGGGCCACCTTGATCTCCAGTTCCTCGCACTGGTTGAGGTATTCCGCGGTGACGCCGAAACGCCCCGAGGCCACCTGCTTGATCTTGGCGGACGGGTTGTCGCCGTTGGGCTCCGGCACGAAATGCGCCGGATCCTCGCCGCCCTCGCCCGAGTCCGACTTGGCGCCGATCCGGTTCATCGCCACGTTGAGCGCTTTGTGCGCCTCGGGGCTGAGCGCGCCGAGCGACATGCCCGGCGTCACGAACCGCTTGCGGATCGAGGTGATGCTCTCGACCTCCGAGATCGGCACCGGCGCGCCGAGCGGCTTCATGTCGAGCATGTCGCGCAGGTGGATCGGCGGCAGGTTGCCCATCAGCGCCGAATATTTGCGCCAGGTCTCGAAGCTCGCGCTGTCGCAGGCGGATTGCAGCAGGTGCATCGCCTGGGCGCCCCAGGCATGGGTCTCGCCGCCCTTGCGCGCCTTGTAGAAGCCGCCGATCGGCAGCACGTTGGCGCTCTGCGACCGCCAGCCCCTGGTGTGGATTTCCTCGAGCTTCTTCTGGATGCCGCCGACACCGATACCGGAGATCCGGCTGGTCATGCCGGGGAAATACTCGTGCACCATGGCGCGCGAGAGACCGACGGCCTCGAAGTTGAGCCCGCCGCGGTAGGACGAGATCACCGAGATGCCCATCTTGGACATGATCTTGAGCAGGCCCTGGTCGATCGCCTCGCGGTACAGCTTCACCGCCTCGGTGAGACTGATGTCGAGGAGGCCCCGCTCGATCCGGTCGGCGAGGCTGTCCTCGGCGAGGTAGGCGTTCACCACCGTTGCGCCGCAGCCGATCAGCACCGCGAAGTAATGCGGGTCGATCGCTTCGGCCGAGCGCACCGCCATCGAGGTGAAGGTGCGCAGCCCCTGGCGGGTCAGCCAGGAATGCACCGCCGACGTCGCCAGGATCATCGGCATCGGCACCTTGCTCTCGTCCTGCGCCATGTCGGACAGCACGATATGCCCGGCGCCCGAGCGCACCGCATCCTCGGCCTCGGCGCGGATGCGCGTGAGCGCCTCGCGCAGGGCCTGCGGACCGGCGTCTGCCGGGAAGGTGCAGTCGATCTCGGCCTTCGGCGCGTTGAACTGGCGGACCAGCGCGTCGAACTGCGCGTTGCCGACGAAGGGGCTCTCGATCACCAGCACCTGGGTCTGGTTGCCGGCGTCGTCGAGCACGTTCTTGAGGTTGCCGAACCGCGTCTTGAGGCTCATCACCCGGTATTCGCGCAGCGAGTCGATCGGCGGGTTGGTCACCTGGCTGAAGTTCTGGCGGAAAAAATGGCTGAGGTTGCGATACTGGTTCGACAGCACCGCCGCCGGCGTGTCGTCACCCATCGAGGCGAGGATCTCCTTGCCGTCCTCGGCCATCGGCGCCAGCACCATCTCGAGGTCTTCGAGCGAGTAGCCGGCCGCGATCTGCCGCTTGCGCAGCTCGTCGCCGGAAAAGATCGCCTTTTCCTCGACCGAAGTGACCACGTCCTCGATGTAGTTGATGTGCTTCACCGCTTCGCCGAAGGGCTGGCTCGCGGCGAGCTTGTCCTTGATCTCGGCGTCGTGGAACAGCCGTCCTTCGGCCATGTCGACCGCAAGGATCTGGCCGGGGCCGAGCGCGCCCTTCTCGATCACCGTCGCCTCGTCGGTCGGCACCATGCCGGCCTCGGAACCGGCGATCACCAGCCCGTCGCCCGTCACCACGTAGCGCATCGGACGCAGACCGTTGCGGTCGAGCCCGGCGCAGACCCAGCGCCCGTCGGTCATCGCCAGCGCCGCGGGGCCGTCCCACGGCTCCATCGTCGAGTTGGCGTAGTTGTACATGTCGGCCCAGGCCTGGGGCATCTCGCCCGCCTGCTTCGACCAGGCCTCGGGCACCAGCATGATCTTGGCCATCGGCGCCGAGCGCCCGGCCCGTACCAGCACTTCGAAGACCGAGTCGAGCGCCGCGGAGTCGGAGCTCCCGTGCGGCACGATCGGCTTGATGTCCTCGGCGAGGTCGCCGAAGGTCGAGCTCGCCATCCGGATCTCGTGGCTCTTCATCCAGTTGAGGTTGCCCTTCAGCGTGTTGATCTCGCCGTTGTGCGCGAGCATGCGGAACGGCTGGGCCAGCCACCATTGCGGGAAGGTGTTGGTGGAATAGCGCTGGTGGTAGATCGCAAAGGCGCTTTCGAAACGCTCGTCCTTGAGGTCGGGATAGAACTCCGCCACCTGCTCGGCCAGCATCATCCCCTTGTAGATGATCGACCGGCACGACAGCGACGCGATGTAGAGATCGCGCACGCCCGCCGCCAGCGCGGCCTTTTCGATCCGCCGGCGGATCACATAGAGCTCGCGCTCGAAGGTCTCTTCGTCGACGCCCTTGGAGTTGGAGATGATGATCTGTTCGATCTCCGGCCGGGTTGCGTTGGCTTTTTCGCCGAGGCACTCGATGCTCACCGGCACGCCGCGCCAGCCGTAGATGTAATAGCCCATCTTCAGCACCTCGGTCTCGACGATGGTCCGGCAGGTCTCCTGCGCGCCGAAATCGGTGCGCGGCAGGAACACCTGGCCGACGGCCATGAGTTGGTCCATCCGCGGCTCGTGACCAGTGCGGCGGATCTGGTCGTAGAAGAAGGCGGGCGGGATCTGCACATGGATGCCGGCGCCGTCGCCGGTCTTGCCGTCGGCGTCGACCGCGCCGCGGTGCCAGACCGCCTTGAGAGCGTCGATGCCATGCGCGACCACCTTGCGCGACGGCTTGCCGTCGATCGACACCACGAGCCCGACGCCGCAGGAGGCATGCTCGAACTCTTCGCGATACATGCCGTTTTCGGCGAGCCAGGCGCGCCGGGCTTGTTCCTCGGCCATCCAGTTGTCGTCAAATTTGGTCATCAAGCGTCTCCTTCTGCGCCGGACCCGGCGCGGCGGGGGTGAAAGCGGCATCCTGCAGGTCACAGCCGTAGAGCGGCTCTGTGTCGCCGAAACCCGGCTCGCCGGGCAGGATGATATCGGCAGGCCTGTCGTCGTAGGTACTGACGTCACCGTCGGGGCCGAGCACTTCCTCGGCACCGTAGAAAAACAACCCGAGATCGCGGGAGTAGTACTGGGTGCCCTTGGAGGCGTATTCCACGACCCCTTCGTCGTCGATGATTTCGAGGCGGGTCAACACTTCGTCGAGCGTGTAGCCGTCGATGGTCGCCGTCGTGCCGGTGAGCATGTCGGCCCCGACGACGCGGATGTCGTAGCGCCGGTCGGGCGTGACCCGGCGCATGGTGAAATCGAAGGTGTCGATCCCGGTTTCCAGCAGATCACCGCGGCTGATCCGGTCGACCGCGGGCGGGGCAAACTCCTCGCGCGAGCTGTCCCAGGAATAGGCAGCGTCGAGCCACTGGTACTCGCGGTCATAGCCGACGATCGATTCGAGCCCCTCGGGCGAGAAATTCGCCTCCCAGAAATCGCCTTCCGGCGCGACCGCGCAGCGCCACATCACCGAGACCGAGCAGGCCCGGTTCTGGATCGTCGCGAAGCTCTCGCAGCCCGACGGCGGCACAAACTTGCCCGCCCCCGCGCACGCCGCCGGCTGCGTAAGCCCGAGCAGCGCGGACACGAGGACCGCGGCGCCGGTGGCGCTCTGCCAGCCCGCGCGAGGCCACGCAATCTGGTCTCGGTGACACGCATCGTGCGATCCGTTTCCTGCGGAAGGCCCCGAAACAGTGGGGCCGGTTACTCCGCCGCGATCTCCGCGGCGCTGTCGAACTCTTGAGAATGGCGGCCGCATATCGCGCCCGTCCTTGATCGCCCAGACCACCAGCGAGGCGCCGCGCACGATGTCGCCGGCGGCATAGACGTCGGCCAGACGGGTCGCGCCGGTGTTGAACTCGGCTTCCACCGTGCCCCAGCGGGTCACCGGCAGCTCCGGCTCGTCCCAGGCCTCGGGCAGGTCTTCCGGCTCGAAGCCAAGCGCCTTGATGACCAGGTCGGCGTCTTCGGTGTAGTCGGCGCCCTCGATCGGCTCCGGGCTCTGGCGGCCGCTGGCATCGGGGTCGCCGAGCCATCCGCTGCACGATGCAGCCGGTCACCGGGTCGCCGGTGAAGCCCTTGGGGTTGGTCAACCAGACGAACTTGACGCCCTCTTCCTCGGCATTGGCGACCTCGCGCTGCGAGCCCGGCATGTTGGACCGGTCGCGGCGGTAGAGGCACTTCACCGAGGTCGCGCCCTGGCGGATCGCCGTGCGCACGCAGTCCATCGCGGTGTCGCCGCCGCCGATCACCACCACCTTCTTGCCCTTGGCATTGAGCGTGCCGTCTTCGTATTCGGCCACCTCGTCGCCGAAGCCGACCTTGTTGGACGCGATCAGGTAGTCGATCGCCCGCACGATCCTTGGCACCCGCGCCGGGCCCTTGAGATCGCGGGTCTTGTAGACGCCGGTCGCCACCAGCACCGCGTCATGCTGGCCGCGCAGCGCCTGGAAGCTGAGATCGGTCCCGATGTCGCAGTTCATCACGAAGGTCACGCCGGCGCGCTCGAGCTGCGCGATCCGACGCATCCCACGTCCTTTTCGAGTTTGAAGCCCGGGATGCCGTAGGTCAGCAGCCCGCCGGCACGGTCGTGGCGGTCATAGACCGTGACCTGCACGCCGGCGCGCCGCAGGACATCCGCCGCGGCCAGCCCCGCGGGCCCGGCACCGATGATGCCCACGCTTTCGTTGCGTTCGGCGAGCGGTGCGATGTCTGCCACCCAGCCCCGCTCCCAGGCGGTGTCGGTGATGTATTTCTCGACCGAGCCGATGGTCACGGTGCCGTGGCCCGACTGCTCGATCACGCAATTGCCCTCGCAGAGACGGTCCTGCGGGCAGATCCGGCCGCAGATCTCGGGGAAGGTATTGGTCGCCTGGCTGATCTGGTAGGCCTCTTCGAGCCGGCCCATCGCCGTCATCCGCAGCCAGTCGGGAATGTTGTTGTGCAGCGGGCAGTGCGACTGGCAATAGGGCACCCCGCACTGGCTGCAGCGCGACGCCTGCTCGGCCGCTTTCGCGGTGGCGAACTCGGCATAGATCTCGTCGAAATCGCGATTGCGCTCACCGGCCGCCCGCTTCTCGGGCATGTCCCGTTCGACCGTCACGAATTTCAGCATCGGCTGCTTGGCCATATGGTCGTCTCCATTCCCTTTGGAAGGCTTCATAAACAGGGTCGCAGCGAAATAAAAGGCAAATCTGCTGACCTAAATTGCGCAGTTGGACGATGTTAGAACGATTCCCGCCCGTCAAAACAGCCAAATTGGGGAAGTCGTACTGACCTAATTGGCAATTTCACGTGGAATTTCAGGGAGACACCGGGTGTTCAAGCGAATCGCCGCGCGCCGGAGCGCCGCTCAGGACACCACGCCGAACGCCGCCAGCCCCAGCAGGAGCCCGCCGAAAAGGATCCGGTAGATCGCGAACGAGGTGAATCGGTGGCTGCGGATGAAGTCGAGCAACCATTTCACCGCGACGAAGGCGGTCACGGTCGACACCGCGAAGGCGATGCCGAGCGAAGTCCAGTTTTCCGACCCGCTGCCGCTCCTGAGTTCACCGAAGATCTCGAAGGCGCTCGCCGCGTACATGGTGGGGATGCCGACCAGGAAGGCAAACTCGGTCGCGGCCGCACGGTTCGACGTGCCCAGCAGCATGGCGATGAAGATCGTGGTGCCCGAGCGCGAGGTGCCTGGGAAGATCCCGGCGACGATCTGGGCGATGCCCACCGCGATCGCCACCCGCCACAGGATCTCGCTGCGGTCTGCCTGCTTCTCGGCGAAATACTCGGCCGCGATCATCCAGATCCCGCCGATCACCAGCGCCCAGGCGATCGGTGTGATCGTCTCCGGCAACTCGAAGCCCATCGCTTTCACGACCACGCCGAGGACCGCGGTGATCAGGAATGCGACGGTGAGCTTGATGAGGTAGTCGCGGTTCTCGGGATCGTTCCAGCCGGTGAGCAGATCGACGATCCGCCGCCAGTAGATCAGCGTCACCGCCAGGATCGCGCCGGCCTGGATCACGATGGTGTAGAGGTCGGACCGGTCCCCCAGCCAGTGCTCGGCGAGCAGCAGGTGCCCGGTCGACGAGATCGGCAGAAACTCGGTGATCCCTTCGATCACGCCGAAGAGGACGTCGTTGAGATAATTCACTGGGTTGCTCCTTGACCTCGTCGACGCACACAGGCGATCACGGGCACCGTTTACTCAGGTCTTGAGGTTCTTGGCCGAAGCCTTGATCGCAGCGTATTGGCCCGCAACCCGGAACCGGTAGAGATAGTCGGGCAGCACCGCGGCCATGGCGGTGGTGTCGATCCCGAGATCGCCGAACCCCCTGGCATCCGCCGCCACCACGTTGTCGCGGGCCAGGTTCTTCACCTGGTCGACGGTCAACGGCGCCTTGATGAGCCCACCCGAGAGCGATTGCCAGAGGTCGAACCACCAGGCGAAGAACTTCGCAAGCCCGAACGGCATGTTGACGATCAGCCGGCGGCGCTGGATCACCGCGAGCATGTCCTGCAGCAGTTCCCGAAGGGTCTTGGTCTCGGGCCCGCCGAGCTCGTAGACGCCCGCCTTGGCGCCGCCTTCGAGCGCCTTCTGCGCCGCCTTGGCCACGTCGTCGACATAGACGGGCTGAAACCGGGTCTCGGCGCCGGCGACCGGCAGCACCGGGCTCATCACCGCCATGCCGGCGAAACGGTTGAAAAAATCGTCCTCCGGGCCGAACAGGATCGACGGCCGCAGGATCACCGCATCGGGGTACTGCGCAAGCACAGCCGCCTCGCCGAGGCCCTTGGTCCGGGCGTAATCGATACCGCTCGCGGCATCCGCGCCGATGGCCGAGACATGCACGAGCCGCCCGACCCCCTGCGCGGCGGCAAGACGTGCCACCCGTTCGGCACCCTCATGCTGCGTCGCCTCGAAGGTGTTGCGGCCCAGCTCGCTGAGCACGCCGACGCTGTAGACCACCGCATCGGCCCCCTGCATCGCCGCCGCGACCGAGGCGTCGTCGCGCACGTTGCACAGAACCGGCTCGACCTGGCCGACCGTGCCGTAGGTGCGTACGAACAGCGCTTCGTTGGGACGGCGCACCGCCACCCGCACCCGCCAGCCCGCATGCGCCATCCGGCTCGCGATGTACCGGCCGAGAAAGCCAGAACCGCCATAGATGGTGACCAGTTTCGACATCGCACTCTCCCGAAGCTTGCTCCCGGTTTGAATACCCCCCACCCCCCTTCGGGACAAGGCGAAAGGCGCATGTCTCTCCGTCGCGGCATTACCCGTTGACACCACGAGCGCCCGGAGCTAAATCGCGGCCTCACGCACCTGTGCCCAGGTGGCGGAATTGGTAGACGCGCTGGTTTCAGGTACCAGTGGCTTAACGGCCGTGGAGGTTCGAGTCCTCTCCTGGGCACCATCACTCTCCGATAACGCATTGAAAAAGCGGATGACGAGTTTAGGGCCGCGTCGTATCCCCCTGTTTGTCCACCTGGTCTTGCTCGATGCCCCGCGAAATGGGGTTTCACTGAAAGCGCGCCGCGCTCCAGCCTGCCAAGACCGCTTCCTCTCCATTGCAGAACCCGCGTTCGCCCTTCGGGGTGTTGATTTGGGTCTTCTCGTACCAAGGCGACCACGGCGTGTATATGTGCGCTCGCCGTTGGTCATCGAGATGTTCACATGGATCGGGCAACCGTTTTGTGAAGCAGCAACTGCCCGGCGCAGACTTCTGGTGGCGCGGACTTCTGGTGAAGATTTGCGCGCGATCCTGCGAAACGCGAACGTTGCCTGGGCGCACTCACGATGCAACATTACGCCACAGAAGGTCATCAACGAAAGACCGATCCGATTCGGTGCGTGGGGACGGCAATCACCATTCCCACGGGCAAGAGAAGGTGGCTCATGGGGGATTGCAGATGAAGAAATTGATTGTGTTGGCTTTCGCGCTTTCGGTTCCGACAGCAAGTTCAGCCTTTGAAAACATCCCGGGTTTGGGCGTTGTTACGGCTACGGAGAAAGGGGGCACCGCGACGGCCCCCAAGCTGGTGACAACTGGGAATGGCAAATCGTTCATTGGCGGCAGCGGCGGAGCGACCGTGGGGGCCGTGATTTTTCCAACGAAGTAGGCGCCGGGCCCAAATTCCGGCCTAAAGGATGAAAGTGCGGCGCGACGATTTGGCGGGTGATTACTTATGCCCGTCAACTTGCGTCCGGTCCCAAGGTTTGGCCCGCTTCGCTCGCCACTTCGCCCAGCGCGTCCGCGATCCGTTCGCGCCCACCCTGCGTTGTTGGCCAGGTGGACTTCCCGCCGTGGAACTTGCAGCGCTGTTTGCCTTGCTCGCTCTTGTTCCGGCAAGCCGTGCCTTCCCGGGTTCTCGCCCGCAAATGACTCTGCGTTTGGCCCATCTCTTGGCCGCGCGCTAGGCCAGGCGGGCCAGGTCTCGCTGATGATAGGCCGCCCAACCGTCTTAGACCCCCTCCCTCCGCGCGCGTACGAACCTGCGGAAATCCGGCAGAATCCGAATCCCCATTGCGTCGAAAATCATCCTCGCAGCGCCGTACCGCAAGGCCCGGGGCCTGTTCTGCCAATAGGAGACTGTGGCCCACCTGCCGAACCAGCTCGGCCTGGTTCCGCCCGGCCCGTTTTCGGATCGTGGCCAGCTCCCTCCCCGAAAAGGACGTGAATTGCTGTCCGGCGTACCGGCAGCAGCGTGCTGTCAGAGCCACCTCTGACAGCGGCGGCACCTGGGGCCACCGATACCGACAACCCGAATTGTCCTTCGCAATTCGATGGAGAAATCGTACTTGACAATATTTGGAACGATCCAATAAGAATTTGGAACGTTCCTATACGCAGGAGGAGGGTCGTGGGCGATATCTCGAAGAGTGAAGCTGCTGCGCTGCGCGCCCTTCAGCCCAGATGGGCCGCATTTGGCGCGCACACACTCAGGCCACCGTCGCGAGCCGCGTCTGGGAGCCTGCAGCCCATCTCGCCGTGGCCCGGTCCGCCCGCAACACGAACCCGCGCTTTCGAAAGATCCAGGGAGTTTCACAATGAGCAAGGTTGTCAGCGCAGGCGAAGCCGTCGCCGTATTCAGGACGGCGCGGTCGTCACGGTTTCTTCCTCGTCCGCGCTTGGCTGCCCCGATCTCGTCCTCAAGGCGATTGGCGACCGGTTCGAAGCCGAGGGACACCCGCGGGATATCACGGCGCTGCATCCGATCGCCGCGGGCGACATGTATGGTGTCAAGGGGATGGACTACATCGCCCGTGACGGGCTTCTGAAAAAGGTGCTCGCCGGGTCCTATCCCTCGGGCCCGTCCAGCCTGCCGATGCCCGAGATCTGGAAGATGATCGTCGAGGACCGGGTGGCCGCCTACAACCTGCCCTCGGGTGTGATGTTCGACATGCACCGCGAAGCGGCGGCGCATCGGCCCGGGGTGCTCACGAAAGTCGGGCTCAAGACCTTCGTCGACCCGGTCCGCGAGGGCTGCGCCATGAATGCCAGGGGCGAGGCGGATCCGATGTCCATCGGGTCGAGTTCGCCGGCGACACCTGGCTGCACTTCCCCAACATCTATCCTGATGTCTGCATCCTGCGCGCCACCACCGCCGACGAACGGGGAAACCTGACGTTCGAACACGAGGGCGCCTATCTCGGCGGTCTGGAACAGGCGATCGCCGTGCGCAACAACGGCGGCTTGGTCATCGCCCAGGTCGAGCGCGTCACCGCAGAGGGCAGCCTGCGCCCGCATGACGTCCGGGTGCCCAGCCACCTCGTCGATCTCGTGGTGATCGACCCGCACCAGAAACAGACCTGCGAGACCACCTATGACCCGGCGATCTCCGGGCAGATCATGCGCCCGTGGTCGAGCTTTCACCTGGCCGAGCACGGGATCGAAAAAGTCATCGCGCGCCGCGCCGCGCTCGAGCTCCGTGGCGGCATGACCGCCAACCTCGGCTTCGGCATCTCCGCCATGGTGCCGCGGATCCTGCTGGAAGAGGGGCACCCGGAAGCCGTCACCTGGGCGATCGAACAGGGCGCGGTCGGGGGCATGCCGCTCACCGGCTTCGCCTTCGGCTGTGCCTCCAACGCCGATGGCTTCGTGCCGTCGCCGCAGCAGTTCATCTACTTCCAGGGCGCCGGCTTCGACATGTCGTTCCTCTCGTTCCTCGAGGTGGACGTGGAGGGCAACGTCAACGTCTCGAAGCTCGGGAAGAAGCCTTACCTGACCGCAGGGTGCGGTGGCTTCGTCGACATCACGGCGCATGCCAGGAAGATCGTCTTCTCCGGTTGGTTCGAAGCCGGCGCCGACATGGAGCTGACCGAGGCCGGCATCCGCGTGCGCCGCCCCGGCAAGTTCACGAAGATGGTCGAACAGGTCGAGCATGTGACGTTCTCGGGCGAGCGGGCGCGCGAGCAGGGTCAGGACGTGCTCTACGTCACCGAGCGTTGCGTCATGCGCCTCGGCGACGGCGGCCTCGTCGCGACCGAGATCATGCCGGGGATCGAGCCGGCGCGGGACATCGTCGCGGCGTCGGAGGGTCGCGTGCGGATCGCAGACAACGCAACGGTGATGCCGCTCAACCTCCTCACCCGCGAACCGATGGGGTGGGCGCCATGAGCGACGTGCACCTGATCCCGCAGGGCCCCCTCGTCGAGCTCCGGCTCGACAATCCCGCCAAGATGAACGCCCTCGACGTCGGGATGCTGCAAACGCTCGACGCCCATCTCGATGCGATCGAACATGAGCCATCCTTGCGCTGCGTGCTGCTGACCGCCGAGGGGGACCGCGCGTTTTGCACCGGCGCCGACATCAACGGCTGGGGCGATCTCCAGCCCGGCCGAGTTCGCCCGCCATTGGGTGCGCGACGGGCACAGGATCTTCGACCGGTTGGCGCGGCTCTCGAAGCCCACCCTCGCGGTGTTGAACGGTCACGCCTTTGGCGGCGGTCTGGAACTTGCCGCTGCCTGCGACCTCCGGGTCATGGCGCCCGGCGCCAGCCTCGCCCTCCCCGAGGCTGGCGTCGGGATCGTACCCGGCTGGTCCGGCACGCAGCGGCTGATGCGCTTGCTGCCCGAGCCGGTCGTCAAGGAAATGGCGCTGTTCGGACACCGGGTGAAGGCCGAAAGAGCCCTCGCCTTTGGGTTCGTCGCGGCGGTTTCGGACGACCCGCGGGGCGCGGCGATGGCACTGGTCGAGCGCGCTCTCGGCCTGTCGCCGCGCGCGGTCGAGATCACCAAGTCGATGATCCATGCCGCGGCCGGCGAGGATCGCGGCGCGATGGTCGAGGCGCTCGGCAGCGCCGCGATCTCCGCCAGTGCCGACCGTGACGAGGGCGTCGCCGCCTTCCGCGAGAAACGCAAACCAGAATTCCCGGGAACCTGAACATGACCGAACTGACCATCATCTCTGCCGCCGACGTGGCACTTCCGGTCGAACCCTTCGTCGGCCGCCACCTGATCGCAGGCGAATGGCGCAACAGCGCGTCGGGCGAGACCTATGACCGGACCTCGCCGGCCCATGGCGTCTTGGTGAGCCGCGCGGCGCTGGGGGCCGAGGCCGACGCGGAGGCGGCGATCCGCGCCGCGCGGGAAACCTTCGACAGCGGCGTCTGGAGCCGGGCGTCGGGCAAGGCGCGCGCCACCGTTCTCCTCAAGGTGGCCGACCTGATCGAAGCCAACGTCGAGCGCATGGCGCTGATCGAGACGCTCGAAAGCGGCAAGCCGATCACTCAGTCGCGCGGCGAGGTCTCGGGCGCAGCCGACCTCTGGCGGTATGCGGCCGCGCTCGCCCGCGCGATGCATGGCGACAGCCACAACACGCTTGGCGAGGATATCCTGGGTGTCGTCGTGAAGGATCCCATCGGCGTGGTCTCGGTCATCACGCCGTGGAACTTCCCGTTCTGGATCCTGAGCCAGAAGCTCCCCTTCGCGCTCGCCGCCGGCTGCACCTGCGTGGTGAAGCCCTCCGAGATGACGCCGTCGACCACGGTGATCCTGGGCGAACTGCTGATCGAGGCGGGGATGCCCGCGGGCGTGGTCAATATCGTTCTCGGCTACGGTCCGGCCGTGGGCAGCCTCATGACCACCCATGAGGCCGTCGACATGGTGACGTTCACCGGTTCGACGATGGTCGGCAAGGCGATCTCGGTGGCCGCCTCCAGGACGCTGAAAAAAGTCGCGCTGGAACTGGGCGGCAAGAACCCGCAGGTGATCTTTCCGGATGCCGATCTCGAAAGCGCGGCCGATGCCGTGACCTTCGGCGTCTATTTCAACACCGGTCAGTGCTGCAATTCCGGCAGCCGCATCATCGTTCACGAAGACATTGCCGACGCGCTTGTCGACCGGGTGGTCGAACTCTCGAAACATGTCGCCTTCGGCGATCCGCTCGATCCGCGTACCCAGGTGGGGGCGATCATCACCACCCAGCACCAGGGCAAGATCGACGACTATGTCCGCGAAGCGGTGAAAGCCGGGGCCGAAATCGCCCTTGGCGGTGGGCCGCTGCTGGTGCCGGGTCTGGACGGACAGTTCTACCAGCCGACGATCGTGCGCGGCGTCACCCGGGAGATGGCCATCGCGCGCGAAGAGGTGTTCGGCCCGGTGCTCTCGGTCCTGACCTTCCGCACGATGGACGAAGCGATCGCGCTCACCAATGACGCGACCTACGGCCTCTCGGCCGGGGTGTGGAGCGACAACGTCCATACCTGCCTCGAGTTCTGCCGCCGGGCCGAGGCCGGGACGGTCTGGACCAATACCTGGATGGACGGCTTCCCGGAACTGACCTTCGGGGGGGTGAAGCAATCGGGACAGGGACGCGAAATCGGCTCCTACGGGCTGGAAGAATTCCTCGAGGTGAAAACGCTGGTGATGCGGATCGGCCGCACTCGCGAACCTTGGGTGAAGACCCTCTGACGCTCGTGTCAGGGCGAAGGGGAAACCAACGCAAACTCAGGGAGGAAACTCAATGCGTGGTGTTTTGAAGAAGTCGGCGGTGCTCGCCGTCGCACTGATGTCCTCGACCAGCCTGGCCAACAGTCCAGCTCTGGCCGGCGACGTCGAGGTGCTGCACTGGTGGACGTCGGGCGGCGAAGCCGCGGCGCTCAACGTGCTGAAGGAAGATCTTGCCGGCCAGGGCATCGGCTGGGTCGACATGCCGGTCGCCGGTGGCGGCGGCGAGGCGGCGATGACCGCCCTGCGCGCCCGCGTGACCGCCGGCAACCCGCCGACCGCCGTGCAGATGCTCGGGTTCGACATTCAGGACTGGGCCGCCGAGAGCGCGCTTGGCAACCTCGATGACGTCGCCAGCGCCGAAGGATGGGATGCGGTGGTGCCGCCCGCCCTGCAGGCCTTCTCCAAATTCGATGGCCACTGGGTCGCTGCTCCGGTCAACGTGCACTCGACCAACTGGGTCTGGGCCAACAAGGCGGTCCTCGACGAGCTCGGCATCGCCCAGCCGACCACCTGGGACGAGTTCGTCGCCGCGATGGGCGCGGTCAAGGACGCCGGCAAGACCGCCCTCGCGCATGGCGGCCAGGCCTGGCAGGAAGCCACGATGTTCGACGGTGTCGTGCTGTCGACCGGCGGGGTGGACTTCTACAAGCAGGCCTTCGTCGACCTCGACCCCGAAGCGCTGGGCTCCGACACCATGGTCGAGGTTTTCGACCGCATGGCGCAGCTGCGCGGCTTCGTGGACGACAACTTCTCGGGCCGTGACTGGAACCTTGCCTCGGCCATGGTCATCAACGGCGAAGCCGCCTTCCAGATCATGGGCGATTGGGCCAAGGGCGAATTCCTGAACGCCGGCAAGGTGCCCGGCACCGACTTCCTGTGCTTCCGCGTTCCGGGGTCCGAAGGGACCGTCGCGTTCAACTCCGACCAGTTCGCGATGTTCAACGTGGCGTCCGACGAAGCCAAGGCGGACCAGGGCGCGATGGCGAAAGCGATCATGTCGCCGACGTTCCAGTCGGCCTTCAACGTGGTCAAGGGATCGGTTCCCGCGCGCACCGACGTGCCGAACGACGATTTCGACGCCTGCGGCAAGCAGGGCATGGTCGATCTGGCCGAAGCCTCGGCGTCCGGCACGCTCGTGGGGTCCATCGCCCACGGCCACGCCAACCGCGCCGCGGTGAAGAACGCGATCTACGACGTGGTCACCGCGCATTTCAACGGTGAATACGACGCCCAGGCCGCGGTCGAAGAACTGGTCAACGCGGTCGAAGCGGCGAAGTGATCCCGACGGGCAGGGCGGCGACGTCGCCCTGCCCAAGACAATCAGACATCGCCCGTTCGAACGGGGAGAAGGAGACCAATGGCGCACAGCGTTCCCGAAGCGGATTTCCGCACGCGACTTCAGGAATGGATCCCGAAACTGGTCCTTTCGCCGTCGCTGGCCGCAATGTTCGTCTTCGTCTATGGCTTCATCGCCTTCACCCTGTATCTGAGCTTCACCGACTCCAAGATGCTGCCGTCCTACGACTGGGTCGGGTTCGAAAACTACGGCAAGCTCTGGGGGCTCAGCCATTGGTGGACGGCCATCACCAACCTCGGCATCTTCGCGTCGCTCTACATCGTGCTGTGCACGCTCATCGGTCTCGGCCTCGCGATCTTCCTCGACCAGAAGATCCGCGGCGAAGGCATGCTGCGCCCGATCTACCTCTATCCGATGGCGCTCAGCTTCATCGTGACCGGGACCGCCTGGAAATGGATCCTCGATCCCGGCATCGGTCTTGAGCACACCATGCACCTGTGGGGCTGGGAGAGCTTTCACTTCGACTGGATCAAGAACCGCGATTTCGCGATCTACACCGTCGTCATCGCCGCGGTCTGGCAAACCTCGGGCTTCGTGATGGCCATGTTTCTCGCCGGCCTCAGGGGCATCGACAACGAGATCCTGAAGGCCGCGCAGATCGACGGCGCGTCGAACTGGAACCTCTACCGCAGGATCGTGATCCCGTTGCTGAGGCCCGCTTTCCTGTCGTCCTTCGTGATCCTGAGCCACCTGGCGGTGAAGTCCTACGACCTGATCATCGCGCTGACCGGCGGCGGCCCGGGCCGCGCCACCGAACTGCCCGCGACCTTCATGTATTCCTACACCTTCACCCGCAACTCCATGGGGATCGGCGCCGCATCTGCCGTGATCATGCTGATGACCATTGCCGCGATCATGACCCCGTATCTCTACGCCGAGCTGAAGGAGAAGCACTGATGTCGGCCGCGACGCAAGATACCGCCGTCCGCACCGGGGGCGTAACCCGGGTGTTCATCTACGGCATCCTGATCCTCTTCGCCCTGTTCTACCTCATGCCGCTGTTCGTGATGGTATCGAACTCGCTGAAACCGCTTGCCGAGATCACCGGCGGCAACATGATGGCGCTGCCAAATGCCTGGACGATCGAACCCTGGCTGAAGGCCTGGTCCACGGCGCAGATCGGCGTGGAGCCCACCGGCCTGCGCCCCTATTTCCTCAACTCGATCCTGATGGTCGTGCCCGCGGTGGCGATCTCGACCGTGTTCGGCGCGCTCAACGGATACGTGCTGACGAAATGGCGGTTCCGGAGCGATACGATCCTGTTCGGGCTTCTGCTCTTCAGCTGCTTCATCCCGTTCCAGATCGTGCTGATCCCGATGGCGATGGTTCTGGGCAAGCTCGGCCTCGCGGGGTCGATCCCCGGGCTGATCCTCGTCCACGTCGTCTACGGCGTCGGCTTCACCACCCTTTACTAGCGCAATTACTACGCGGCGTTCCCCACCGAGCTGGTCCGGGCCGCGATGATCGACGGCGCCGGGTTCTTCCGGATCTTCTGGCGGATCATGCTGCCGGTTTCGGGGCCGATCACCGTGGTCTCGGTGATCTGGCAATTCACCAACATCTGGAACGACTTCCTGTTCGGCGTTTCGTTCGGCGGCCAGAACCAGCCGATGACGGCGGCGCTCAACAACCTCGTGCAATCCTCGACCGGCGTGAAGGAATACAACGTCCACTTCGCGGGCGCCATTCTCGCCGCGTTTCCCACCCTCCTCGTCTACATCGTCGCCGGGCGTTACTTCGTGCGCGGCCTGATGGCCGGCTCCGTGAAAGGCTGAACCCATGGGTTTTCTCGACATCACAAACGTCACCAAGTCCTACGGGGCCGTCGAGGTCCTGCACCGGGTCGATATCGCGGTCGAGGAAGGGGAATTCCTCGTCCTGGTTGGCCCCTCGGGCTGCGGCAAGTCCACATTGCTCAACATGATCGCCGGGCTCGAAGGGATCTCGTCGGGCGACATCGCGATCAAGGGGCGGGTGATCAACGGCGTGCACCCGTCGAAGCGCAACATCGCCATGGTGTTCCAGAGCTACGCGCTCTACCCGAACATGTCAGTGGGCCAGAACATGACCTTCGGCCTCGAAATGCACGGGGTGCCGAAGCCGGAACGCGAGAAGGCGCTCGGCGAGGTCGCAAAGCTCCTTCAGATCGACCACCTGCTCGATCGCAAGCCCGGTCAGCTTTCGGGCGGTCAGCGCCAGCGGGTTGCAATGGGACGCGCGCTGGTGCGCAACCCCGACGTCTTCCTGTTCGACGAGCCCTTGTCGAA
The DNA here is from genome assembly GCA_041397205.1 of Paracoccaceae bacterium. Taxonomy (GTDB): domain Bacteria; phylum Pseudomonadota; class Alphaproteobacteria; order Rhodobacterales; family Rhodobacteraceae; genus Sinisalibacter. The sequence continues at coordinate 184,491 of JAWKXC010000009.1, read as the reverse complement.
CCTCGACGCCAAGCTCCGCGTCGACATGCGCACCGAAATCAAGAAGTTGCACGAGAAGCTCAAGACCACGATCGTCTATGTCACCCACGACCAGATCGAGGCGATGACGCTGTCGACCCGGATCGCGGTCATGAACAAGGGCTTCGTCCAGCAGCTCGGCACGCCCAAGGAGATCTATGACACCCCCGCCAACGTCTTCGTGGCCACCTTCATGGGCAGCCCGGCGATGAACGTAATGCCGGCGCGCGTCGTGGTGCAGGGCGGGGTGCCGCATGCCGCCGTCACGGATTACGACGGTGTGGAGCAGTTTCTCGCGTTCAGCCAACCGAACCTCGCGGCCTGGGATGGGCGCAAGATCCTCCTGGGCATCCGGCCGGAAACGATCACGGATCCGGACGGAGCCGACCGCAAGTCGTCCAACATCCAGACCATGCGCAACAATATCGGCGTGACCGAGCCGGCCGGGTCCGACACCTTCGTGACCATGACCCTTGGCGGACAGGACGCCATCGCCCGGATGCGGGCCGACGTGACCGTGACTGCGGGCGAGATCTTCGACTTCGCGGTCAACATGGAAAAGGCGGTGGCCTTCGACCCCGAAACAGAGGAACGCATCGAGCCGTGAGCGACGCCGACGTCATCATCATCGGTTCGGGGATGGGCGGGGCCACGATGGCCGCTGCCCTGGCGCCCTCCGGTCGCCGCATCCTGATCCTCGAACGGGGAGAAAGGTTGCCCGATACGGCCGAAGCCCGCGACGCGACCGCGATCTTCGCGCAAGGGCACTACCGCCCCGACGAGGAATGGCTCGATGGCGACGACAGGCCGTTCAATCCCGGCAACTACTACTTCGTCGGCGGCAATTCGAAATTCTACGGTGCGGTGCTGATCCGGTACCGCGAGGGGGATTTCGCACCCCTGAAGCACATCGGCGGCACGACCCCTGGCTGGCCGATCGGGTATGACGACCTCGAACCCCATTACCAGGAGGCCGAGGCGCTCTACCGTGTGCGCGGGCAACTGGGCGAAGACCCGAGCGAGCCGCGCCATTCCGGCCGATACCCCTTTCCGCCGGTCCCGGACGAGGCCGACATCGCCGATCTGCGCCGACGTCTGGAACGCGTCGGCCTGCACCCGGCCTCGCTTCCACTGGGCGTCGACATCGAAAGGTGGCTCGACCGCGGCCAGACCCCTGGGACGCGTTTCCCGATACCTGTGCAGGCAAGATGGACGCCGAAACGGCCGGGCTTGCGGCCGCCTTGACCCATCGCAACGTGACCCTGCGGACCGGCGCTCTGGTCCGCAAACTCATCGCCGGCGAGGACGGGCGGATCTCCGGGATCGAGGTCGAGACGGGCGGCAAGCGCGAAGTCCTCGAAGCGCCGGTCGTCGTCCTGGCAGCGGGCGCGGTGCAGAGCGCGGCCCTGCTGCTCGCCTCGGCCGACGAACGACACCCGGGTGGCCTCGCCAACCGGTCGGATCAGGTCGGTCGGAATTTCATGAACCACAACGCCTCGGCGGTGCTGGCGCTTCACCCCTTCCGCAGAAACCGCGCCGTCTACCAGAAGACCCTGATGGTCAATGACTACTACCTGACCGGGGGCCCCAACGGCGAGCCGCTCGGAAACATCCAGCTACTCGGCAAGATCTCCGGCCCGATCCTCGCAGCCTCTTCACCCTTTCCCCGACCGCTGGCCAACTGGGTCGCCGCGCGCTCGGTCGACCTCTACGCCATGTCCGAAGACCTGCCCAACCCCGAGAGCCGGGTGACGCTCAAGAACGGCCGGATCCGGCTCGATTGGAAGCGCTCGAATTGGGAGGGGCACATCGCCCTGGTGACCAGGATCAAGAAGATGCTGCGCAAGGCGGGCTATCCGATCGTGGCCGCACGCGCCTTCGACCGGCGCACACCGAGCCACCAGTGCGGGACCGCCCGCATGGGTGAGGACCCGCGCACCAGCGTGGTCGACGGTTTCTGCCGCAGCCACGACCACCCGAACCTCTATATCACCGACGCCTCGGTCCTGCCGACCTCGGCGGCCGTAAACCCCGCGCTTACCGTGGCCGCGCTCGCCATCCGCACGGCGAAACATATCGGGGAAACGGAAACCGCGACATGAGAACCGCAGCTGGACACGCGCAGGCGCCAAAGAGGACGACATGAAGACCACATATGATTTCATCATCATCGGCGGCGGATCCGCGGGCTCGGTCCTGGCCGGGCGCCTGTCGGAGAATCCTGCGGTCGAGGTGCTCCTGCTCGAGGCGGGGGGCAGCGACCGTCACCCGTTCTACCACCTGCCGGCCGGATTCGCGAAGATGACCAAGGGGATCGGCAGCTGGGGCTGGGACACGGTCCCGCAGCGCCACATGCAGAACAAGGTCTTCCGCTACACCCAGGCCAAGGTCATCGGCGGCGGATCGGCGATCAACGCGCAGATCTATACCCGCGGCAACGCGCTGGACTACGATGAATGGCGCCAGATGGGCTGCACAGGGTGGGGCTACGACGACGTGTTGCCCTACTACCGCAAAGCCGAAGACAACGAGACCTACGACAACCGCTACCACGGCAAGGGCGGCCCGCTCGGCGTGAGCGAACCGCGCGCGCCCCTTCCGGTGTGCGAGGCCTATTTCGAGGCAGCGGCGGAGTTGGGCATCCCGCGCAACCTCGATGTGAACGGCGAAAAGCAGGATGGCGTCGCCTATTACCAGCTGACCCAGCGCAACGTGCGCCGGTCCTCGGCCGCGATGGCCTATGTCGCCCCGAACCGGCACCGTAAGAACCTGACCGTCAAACTGGGCGCGCAGGTGCGGCGGATCGTGGTCGAGAACGGCCGGGCCACCGGGGTGGACCTCGCGGACGGCACCAGAGTGTCGGCGTCGAGCGAAGTCCTCCTGTCGTCCGGCGCGATCGGGTCGCCGCGGCTGTTGCAGCTGTCGGGCATCGGGCCGGCCGACCATCTTGCGTCGCTGGGCATCGACGTGGTGTTCGACCAGCCCGAGATCGGATCCAATCTGCAGGATCACCTCGATCTCTACTGCATCAGCGAGCTTTCCGGCCCCTACAGCTACGACCGCTACGCCAAACCGCACTGGGCTGCGATCGCGGGGCTGCAATACGTCCTGGGGCGCAAGGGCCCGGTGGCCTCGTCGCTCTTCGAGACCGGCGGGTTCTGGTATGCCGATCCGGAGGCACGCTCGCCGGATATCCAGTTCCACCTCGGGCTCGGCACCGGCATCGAACATGGTGTCGTGGCGACGCCGCAGGGCGGGATCACGCTCAACTCCTGCTACCTGCGTCCGCGCTCGCGCGGAACCGTTCGGCTCCAGAGCGCCGATCCGGCGAAACCGCCGTTGATCGACCCGAACTACCTGGCCGATCCCCACGACCGGGAGATGTCGATCCGGGGGCTGAAACTCACACAGGAAATCTGCGCGCAAGCGCCGCTGAAGAGATACATCCTCGCCGAACGCCTGCCGGGGCCGGACGTCAGGACCGATGAAGATTACTTCAACTTCATCAGCCTCCACTCCAAGACCTCGCATCACTGCGCCGGGACCTGCCGGATGGGACCGGACGCGCGCGCCGTCGTCGACACCGAGCTTCGGTTCAACGGGATCGACGGGCTTCGGATCGTCGACAACTCGATCATGCCGCAACTGATCTCGTCGAACACCAACGCCGCAGCTATCATGATCGGCGAAAAAGGCGCGGACATGATCCGCGCCGCACATGGAGTGTGACATGGTTCGGCACATCGTCCTCATCCGCTTCCGGCCAGACGTTTCCGAGACCACGATCGCAGCGCTCTGGGACGAGCTCCGGTCCATCGGGGGCAAGGTGCCCGGTCTTGCGGCGATCCAGGCCGGGCGATCCGAAAGCCCGGAAAAGATCGAGCGTGGATACATGCACGGCTTCACCGTCGATTTCGCGGATTGGGACGGGCTCGCAGCCTACCAGGCGCATCCCGATCACAAGTCCCTCGGTGCCAAGCTGGTGGCGAGCGCCGAGGGTGGACTTGAGGGCATCCTGGTCTTCGACCTTCCCATGGCGGATTTGCCGGGGCCTGCGTAACATGAACACGATGGATAAACGACCGACGATCATTGATGTCGCACGCCGGGCCGGCGTGTCGAAATCCACCGTGAGCCTGGTGCTCCAGAACAGTCCGCAGGTGCGTGACGAGACCCGCGCCCAGGTGCGCGAGGCGATGGCGGAGATCGGCTACGTCTACAACCGGGCCGCCGCCAACCTGCGAAGCGCCGGGGCCGGTCTCATCGGCCTGGTGATCAACGACCTGCGTAACCCGTTCTTCACGGAATTCGCCACGTCGTTGCAGATGTCGCTTTCGGCACGCGGCTATGCTGCGGTCGTGGCCAATACCGATGAGGATCCTGTTCTGCAGGCCCAGGTCATTGGCGCGATGATCGAACACGGCGTTTCCGCCATGATCCTGTCTCCGGCCTATGGCGACGAGGCGGCCAGCTTCGACGCGCTTGTGCGGGCCGGGATCCCGGCCATGCAGGTCCTGCGCAAGGTCGATGAGCGCACCGATCTCTTTCCCTTTGCCGCACCCGACTACCCCGAGGGTGGCCGGATCGCCACCGAGCACCTGATCGGTCGGGGTTCGAAACGGATCGCCTTTGTCGGCGGGCTCGAAGGCCGCGCGGTCACCCAGGAGAGAATGGCGGGATACCAGGCGACACTGGAAGGCTTGGGGATGGTGCCAAAGGTCATTTCCGGCCGCGCGACCCGGGCGTTCGGGCGCGAGGCGGCGCATCGACTGGCTCGGGACTGCCCCGATGTCGATGCGGTGATCTGCTTCAACGACCAGGTTGCGCTCGGCATGCTCTCGGGTTGCGCCGAGATCGGCCGCAACGTGGGCGACGAACTCAAGATCGTCGGTTTCGACGATATCGAGGAAGCGGCGCATGCCTGGCCGCCCTTGAGCTCCGTCCGGTGCGATGTCGACGGTTTCGGCAGAGCGATCGCCGACACCATCCTGGCCTGGCTCGAGGACGGCAAGGTCCCCGCACCAGAAACGCGCACGCCGGTGACCCTGGTGGAGCGTGGCTCGAGCGGGGGCTGATCAACAGCGCATCCGCCGCAAACCACCCGTGAGAACGGGACCGATGCAAACCCTCCGCTCGGATTGCTCCGGCGCGGACAGGAGAGGAGTATGTTCGATGACCGAGGTTCGCGTTGCCGTGTTGGGCGCCTCAGGGTGGATGGGCAAGGTCCATACCATGGCCTATCAGACCTTCCCGCATTTCTTCGGGACGAGCGGCGGGACAGCCCGCGTGGTCGCATTGGTCGCGACCAACCCGGCAGCGGACCCAGACCTCGCGGCCCGGGCGCCGGGGGCGAAGATCCTCCAGGATTGGCGCACCGTGATCGAGGACCCCGAGGTTGATCTCGTGGACATCTGCCTGCCCGACAGCCTCCACTACCAGGTCGCGAAAGCTGCCCTGGAGGCGGGCAAGCACGTCTGTTGCGAAAAGCCGCTGGCCGATACCGCCGAAGAGGCCCGCGAGCTCGCCGACATCGCCAGGGCCCGAGGGCTGATCACCCGGGTCGGCCATGCTTTCCCGCGCAATCCGGTACATGACCTGGCGAGGGAAATCATCACCTCGGGTGAGATCGGCGAGATCACCATGTTCAAGGGATGCCAGCACGTCGACATGTTCGGCGATCCGCGCGCTCCGTTCATGTGGCGTGCGGACGGCAAACTCGCGCCGACCGGCATTGTCGGCGACACCGGCAGCCATGTGTTCAGTTTCATGGAATTCCTCGTCGGTCGCGTCACTTCGCTGATTGCGAACAACATCATCGTCACACCGCGCCGCCCGGTGATCAGCGGATCCTCCTTCGGAGAAGTCGCGGACCTCACCGGCAGCGAGGACTGGTCGGAGGTGACCAACCCGGACGCGACGCAGCTTCTGTGCACCTTCGAGAACGGGGCCCACGGGATCGTCGATTTCAGCCGGGTCGCGACCGGTCGCAAGTTCATGCAGACCTACGAGATCTACGGCACGAGGGGCAGCCTCGCCTATACCTACGACGAGGTGAACCGCCTCCGCCTCTATACCAATGATGATCCGGCCGGCCGCCGCGGGTTCCGCGAAATCGATGTCGGTCCGGAACACCCGACCTATGCCGCCTTCCTGCCCTTGCCGAACTTTGCGCTCGGATACAACGAGACCAAGATCATCGAGGCCGCGGAAGTGATCCGCTCGGTCGTGTCCGGTCAGGCAATGTGGCCGACGTTCGAGAATGGCCACCACATCACCCAGATCGTCGACGCCTGCATGCTGTCGTCCCGGCAACGTGCCTGGGTCGACATCCCACGCACCTGACACCTCGGACAAGGAGCACGAACATGGGCAGCGCAATCCCTCAACACATCCTCGACGCGCTCACCGATGTCGACATGCCGCGGCTCAGCCCGGAGATCGCGGCCGCCGGGTTCCGCAACGTCGCGGGACATCGCCTGCCGGTCTATCGCGCGGGTTGCCTCGTCGTCGGCAGCGGCGCCGCCGGGCTCCGGGTGGCGGTCGAACTCAAGCGGCGCGGCGGCGATGTCATGGTGGCAAGCCAGAGCGCCTGGGGTGGAACCTCGGCCTGTTCCGGCTCCGACAAGCAGACCCTGCACACCGCCAACACGGCCGACCGCGGCGATGACTTCCAGGCGATGGCGCGGGCGATTCGTGCGGGCGGCGCGATGGACGAGGACACCGCCTATGTCGAGGCGGTCGGGTCGCCGCGGATGATGTCGTCGCTGCAATATCTCGGGCTGCCGCTCCCTCAGGACCGATTCGGCGGCACGTTGCGCTACCAGACCGACCATGACGAGACCGGACGCGCCACCAGCTGTGGACCGCGCACCTCGCGCCTGATGGTCAAGGTGCTCGCCGAGGAGGCCCTTCGCCTCGCCGTCCCGCTTCTCAACAAGACGACCGTGGTGCGTATCCTGACCGAGGGTGAGGGCGCGGCGCGGCGCGTGGTCGGCGCACTGGCTTTTCGCAAGTCGGACCGGAGCGATACCAATCCCCATGGCCTCACGGTCATCCTTGCGTCGACGCTGGTGCTCGCCGCCGGCGGGCCTGGAGAGCTCTACCGCGACAGCGTCTATCCGAACGGGTGCTATGGATCGCTCGGCCTCGCGCTGGAGGCCGGCCTCGAGCTCGTCAACCTCACCGAGAGCCAGTTCGGCATCGGAACACGGCGCGAAGGTTTTCCGTGGAACCTCTCGGGCACCTATGTCCAGGCGATCCCGCATATCTTCTCGGTGGATGCGGAGGGCCGCGAACATCATTTCCTCGCACGCTATTACCGCACCACCCGCGAACTCGCCTCCAACGTCTTCCGGAAGGGCTATCAGTGGCCGTTCCACGCAACCCGGATGCTCGATTTCGCGTCGAGCCTGGTCGATCTCGCGATCTGGCGGGAGAGCGCGGCTGGACGTCGCGTGTTCTTGGATTTCAACCGCAACCCGCTCCCGGTCCCCGGCGACTTTCCCTTCAGTCTCGACCGCCTGGACGAAGACGTGGCGACCTATCTCGGCACGGCCGGTGCATCGCAGGAAGCGCCGATCGACCGGCTCAGGCACATGAACCCGCTCGCGATCGAGCTCTATCGCCGCTACAAGGTCGACATCGCCGCCGAGCCGCTCGAGTTCGCCGTGAACAACCAGCATATGAACGGCGGCATCGCGGTCGATACCTGGGGACGGAGCACGCTTTCGGGCGTCTACGCCGTGGGGGAGGCTGCCGGCACCCACGGCGTGACCCGGCCGGGCGGTGCTGCTCTCAATGCCGGACAAGTCTTCGGAACCCGCGTCGGCGAGCATATCGCGGCATCCGGACGCGCCGCGGGTCCCGCCAGCGGAGACGCGAAGGCTGCGGTGGCGAAAGGTGTCGACGCGCTGATGGCGATCCTGCGTCCCGACAGCCCGAACAAGGTCACGTCGGTGCGGACCGAAGTGCAGGCTCGGATGAGTGACAATGCGGGCATGATCTGCGCGCCCGAAAGCGTCGCCCGGGCGCTCGCCGAGGCGCGCAAGTTGAACGCCTCCCTCAGCCGTGAGGGGATCGCGCCTGACCGGCCCGACGACGCCCCACGGGCCGTTCAATGGCAGCAAATGGCGTTGGCCTCCGAGGCGGTTCTTGCCGCGCTCGACCACTACATCGCCCAGGGCGGCGGCAGTCGCGGTGCACGAGCGATCTGCGCGTCCGACGGCACGCGGGTGCCGGAAGCGCGCGACGAAGGGCTCGAGGCGTTCCGTTTCAGGGCCGAACGCGAAGCCGACAAGCAGGAGCAGATCGTCGTCCGGCGCGCGGCGGAGGGGCTTGTTGTCGCGACCCGACCCAACCGTTCCCTCGCCGGGACCGCGCGATCCTTCTTCGAGCGCGACTGGCCCGACTGGCTGACCGGGCGGGTCTTCGACATCGGTGGCGTGTGAGGTCGCGATGAAATTCGCATCCACGCGTTTCGTCGCCATCGGCGAGGCCATGCTCGAGATGGCACCGGTAGGCGATGGACAGTTTCGCATGGGCTACGCCGGAGACACATTCAACACGCTCTGGCACGCGGCCCAGCTCCTTGGCGAACGCGGTCGGGCCGGCTTCGTGACCCGGCTCGGGACGGACCGGCTCTCCGACCGTTTTGCCGCCGAGATGGAAACCGATGGGCTCGACCTCTCGGGCGTGTCACGGGATCCCGAGCGGCAGATGGGGCTCTACATCATCGAACTCGACGGCGCCGAGCGCAGTTTTCACTACTGGCGGGATTTCTCGGCCGCGCGTCGGCTTGCAGACGACCCGGTCGCGTTCGATAGCGCCCTGGCGGGGGCCGGGCTGATCCATGTTTCCGGGATCACGCTCGCGATCCTGTCGCCAAGCGCGCGGGAGTCACTCTTCGACGCATTGGACAAGGCGCGCAGGGCCGGTGCGCGGGTGTCCTTCGACCCCAACATCCGGCCGCGGCTCTGGGCTTCGACCGAGGCATCCCGCGCTGCCGTGACAACAATGCTGGCACGGACGGATATCGCGCTTCCGAGTTTCGACGACGAGGCGGCGCTCTGGGGGGACGCGAGCCCCGCCGCGACCATCGCGCGCCTGCGTGACCTCGGCGTCGCGGAAGCCGCGGTGAAGGACGGGCCACGCCAGGTCCGGTTTCACACCCGGGGCGTGCAGGGGGTGTGCGAGACGCGCCCGGTCACGGACCTGCGTGACACAACCGGAGCCGGCGATGCGTTCAACGCGGGCTACTTGTCCGCCCGTCTTATCGGTTCCTCCCAGACAAAAGCCATCGGGGCCGGCCAGGCGCTTTCGGCGCTGGTTCTCGCGACCCCCGGGGCACGGGCTCCGCGTGCCGCTGTGCGCGAGATGTCCGGGATCATCTCCGGGTAAAGCGGCACCCAGCGTCCGCACGCAGATGAAGAACCACGATGCCGGTCTTCGACGGCCCAGCCCGTTTCGGCGCGGGTCCGGTGATCGCCATCGACGACACCAGAGATGCTTTGCCGCCCGCGGCCTCCCGGTGGCACCCGGCGGCCGAACCATCGCCAGACCCCGCCCCGGCCGTTGCGCGGCAATCAACCCGCCCCGCTGCAGGTTTTTCCAAAACCCCCGCGATTTGGGCAAGGCGCGGATATACTGTGCCTGTGACTCCAACGCATCAAACGAATACCAAAATGTTTCTCCCATCGACCGTCCCCACTCGACGGAGTCGGGTTTGATCGGTAGGTTTTGCGCGGGGTTTTGAGGCGAATTCTTTTCCAGGGTGGTAGAAAATGGCATCCATAATAACCGGTACCGATCAGCGCGATGTATTGAAGACATTGGAAACCGGCGACACGTTGCAGGGTTTCGGCGGAGACGACAATCTCTTCGCGCTGCATGAAAATGCCGTTCTCGAAGGAGGGGACGGGGACGACCTGTACCGCCTGTACAAACCCGACGCCACGATCGTGGAAACCGAAGATGGCGGCCACGACACTATCTGGGCGTGGAAATCGATCGTATTGCCGGATAACGTCGAAGACGTCCTGTTTCGCCGGGTCGGAGGCTGGCACACGATCGAGGGCAACGCGCTCGACAATACCATCACCGCGGGCGACGGCACTCAGGCGCTCGCAGGCCACGGCGGCGACGACACGCTCACCGGCGGCGGCGATGCCGACACCTTCGGCTATGCCCCGGGCGATGGAAACGACGTCATCACCGACTTCACCCCGGGCGAAGACCATCTCCATATCGGCGGCGGGGCGGCCAGCCTCGGCGCACTGCTGGCGGCTGCCACCGAAACCGCCGACGGGACGGTACTGACCCTCGACACCGGCGAGACGATCACCCTGCTCGGCGTCGATCTGTCGGCGCTTTCGGCCGACGACATCAGCCTGAGCGCGGGCACGATCGACCCGCCCGAGGGGGCGATCCTGACGTTTTCCGCCGAGTTCGACACGCTTGACGAGGTTTTCGACGGCTCCTGGGAAACGGTGCCGGTCAACACCCACCCGCAACTCGATCTCGAATCCACCGGCAAGCGCGAACACACCTACGTCGATTCCATCGACTACCTCCTCGAAGACGGGACAACGGCCACCTTCTCGCCGTTCTCGGTCGAAGACGGGATCCTCTCGATCACCGCGATCCGCACCCCGGACTCGCTCGCGGACGAGATCCCCGAAGCCTGGCTGTCGGGGTCCCTGACGACCTTCGGCACCTTTTCCCAGACCTACGGGCACTACGAGATCAGCGCGAAGCTTCCGGCGGGCCAGGCGCTCTGGCCGGCCTTCTGGCTCGTCGCCGAAGATCGCGACTGGCCGCCCGAGCTCGATATGTTCGACGTCGTGGGCGATGAGACGACCGTCCTGCGGGCGGGCGGCTTCACCTCCGTCTGGGGCCTCGTCGCCAATTCCGTAAACAAGGTCCTGGTTCCGGATATGTCGGCGGATTTCCACCTTTATTCCATGACCTGGACACCGGAAAAAATCTCCTTCGGTTTTGACGGTGTTATAGTCCACGAATTTGCTACACCACCCGACATGCACGATCCGATGGTATTGATCGCTAACCTCGCCATCGGCGGCTGGAACGGTTTGTCGGATGAAACCACCCCGGAAGGCGCGGCTTTCGAGATCGACTACATCCGTGTTTATCAGCTCCCCGGTGTCGACGACCTACCGCGCGCCGATGACCTGTCGGATTTCGCCGATCTGGAAAACGGGATCATCCGCGGGACCGATCTATACGGCGACGTGGTATACAGGGCCGCGTCCGGCGTCATCGAGATGAGCCTTGCCCCCGGCGAGGCGGCGACGCTGGTCGGCAACGAGCTCGACAACATCCTGACCGGCAACGCGCTCGACAACACGTTGAACGGCCGCGACGGGAACGACGAGATCATCGCCGGCGCCGGCAACGACTACCTGATCGGCGAGGACGGGCACGACACCCTGGTCGGCGGCCCGGGCGACGACCATTGGGCCGGCGGCACCGGCGACGACACCTACGTGTTCTATCGCGGCGACGGGTCCACGAGCCGCACCGGCGACCTCATCGTCGAGCAGAGCAATGAGGGCGCCAATGCCCTGGTCTTCGCCGATCTCGACCCGGACGACGTTCGCTCGACCCTCGACGGTGCGCGCTGGGTCTTCACCGTGCTCGACGAAACCGGCGCGGCCTCCGAATACCTGGCGATCAAGGTCATCCGCGGGCCCGACGGTCACGACGTGGCGGCGACCATGGCCAGCGTCACCTTTGCCGACGGCACCGTCTGGGACGCGGCGCAGGGTCTCTTCCTGCACCTCGGGCCGGAGGACACCGAGAGTGCCGGCACCGCGATGAACGACACCCTTTTGGGCAGCGCGGGCGACAACCGGCTTGCGGGCATGGATGGCGACGACAGCATGGACGGGGGCGAGGGCATCGACGTGCTCTACGGCTGGAACGGCAACGACACCCTGACCGACAGCGGCACCGAAGGCGGCGACCTGCTCTATGGCGAGGCCGGCAACGACACGCTCACCGGCGGCGACGGCTGGGATTCGCTCTACGGCGGCAACGACGACGACACGCTCTTCGCCAGCCGGGACGGCGATGCGCTCTGGGGCGGCAACGGCGACGACTCGCTGCGCGGCAGCGGCAACGGGGCCGACGACATGAAGGGCGGCAAGGGCGACGACCGGGTGATCGGCGGCGGCAACGACGACACGCTTTCCGGCGGTGACGGCGACGACTTCCTTTCGGGCGGCGGCGGCGGCGATGTCCTCGACGGCGGCGCCGGGCGCGACACCTATTTCGGCGGCGCGGGCGCGGACGTGTTCCAGATCAGGCTCGACGAGCTCGACGGCGACCAGGTGCGCGACTTCGACGCCAGCGAGGGCGATATGGTCCAAATCCTGGGCCTGTCGGACCCGGCGCAGGTCTCGCTCGCCATCGGCTCCGACAGCGTCACGCTGACCGATACGCTGACCGGCGAGGTTGCCGAGCTTCGGATCAGCGGCGCGCAGGAAACCGATTTCGTGATGATTCTGGGCTAGGCCCGCGCTTCAGAATCGGATTTCGTGACCGAGGAACCACGCGTCGGTATCGCAGGCGTCGGTGCGGCGGAAACTTTCGGTGCTGTCCGCGCCATGACCCGCACCGTGGCTCTCCCCGCGCCCGCGAGGGCTGCCCGCACACCACACCGGACCACCCCTATCCCGGGGCGCCGGGGTCACTCCACCGTCACCGACTTCGCCAGGTTGCGCGGCTGGTCGACGTCGGTACCACGGGCGACGGCAATGTTGTAGGCAATGAGCTGCGCCGGCACCGAGTAGACGATCGGCGCCACCAGCGGGTCGACCTCGGGCATCCGGATCGTCTTCCACACCGCGTCGCCGGCCTTCTCGATCCCGTAACGGTCGGTGACCAGCAGCACCTTGCCGCCGCGCGCGAGCACTTCCTGCATGTTAGAGACTGTTTTCTCGAACAGCGTGTCATGCGGCGCGAAGACGATCACCGGGGTATGCGGGTCGACCAGCGCGATCGGCCCGTGCTTGAGCTCGCCCGAGGCGTAACCCTCGGCATGGATATAGCTGATCTCCTTGAGCTTCAGCGCGCCTTCGAGCGCCAGCGGGAACATCGAGCCGCGGCCGAGGTAGAGCACGTCGCTCGCCTCGGACAGCTCCGACGAGATGTCGGTGCCGATGGCCTCCGACATGGTCAGCGCCTGCGAGACCGCGCCCGGCACCGAGCGCAGCGCCGTCACGGCCCCGCGCAGGGCCGCGTCGTCGAGCTCGGCCCGGTCGCGCCCCGCCTTGAGCGCCAGCGCGGCGAGCACCGTCAGCATGCAGGTGAACGCCTTGGTCGAGGCAACCCCGATCTCGACACCCGCCATCAGCGGCAGCACCAGGTCGCTTTCCCGCGCAATCGAGCTGTGGGTGACGTTGACGACGGCGACGACCGCCGCCGCCCTGCCCTTGAGGTAGCGCTGCGCGGCAAGCGTGTCGGCGGTCTCGCCCGATTGCGAGACGACGATGGCGAGGGTCCGCGGCGCGATCGGCGGTTCGCGGTAGCGAAACTCGGACGCGACATCCACTTCCACCGGCAGGCGCGCGATCTGCTCGAACCAGTATTTCGCGACGAAACAGGCGTAATGCGCGGTGCCGCAGGCCACCATCACCACCCGGTCGAACGCGCTGAAATCGAGCCCCGGCTCGGGCAGGACGATGCTGTCGCCCTCGGGCAGGTAGACCGACAGCGCATCGGCGAGCACCATGGGCTGCTCGTTGATCTCCTTGGCCATGAAATGCCGGTAGCCACCCTTGTCGACGGCGGTCGCGGCGGCCTGGACTTCTTCCAGGGCACGGCTCGCCGGCCGGCCGGCCGCGTCGAAGATCTCGACCGACGTGCGGGTCACCACCGCCCGGTCGCCCTCGTCGAGATAGGTGATCCGGTTGGTCATCGGCGCGAGCGCGAGCGCATCGGAGCCCACGAACATCTCGCCCTCGCCATGCCCGATGGCGAGCGGCGAGCCGAGACGGGCGGCGACGATCAGGTCTTCCTCACCTTCGAACAGGAAGGCGAGCGCGAAGGTGCCGACGAGACGGTCGATCGCCGCCATCGCGGCCTCCACCGGCCCTTTGCCCTCGTCCATGAACTTGTGGGTCAGGACCGCGACCGTTTCGGTGTCGGTCTCGGTACCGAAATCGTAACCCGCGGCTTCGAGCTCGGTCCGCAGCTCGCGGAAGTTTTCGATGATGCCGTTATGGACGACGCAGACCGGCCCGGAGCGGTGCGGGTGGGCATTCGCGGTGACCGGGGCACCATGCGTGGCCCAACGGGTGTGGCCGATGCCGCTGCGGCCCTTGAGCGGGTTCTGCACCAGTTCGTCCGACAGGTTCACCAGCTTGCCGACCGAACGGCGGCGCTCCAGCACACCGTTTTCGACGGTGGCGACGCCGGCACTGTCGTAGCCGCGATACTCGAGCCGCTTCAGCGCCTCGACTAGAACGGGAGCTGCCTGATGCTCCCCCAATACGCCAACGATTCCGCACATGGACCCACTCTGACCTCGTTGTTTTTCTCTTGTCGTCCTAGGCGATGGGCCGGTTTTTGTACAGATCGGATGACCGCGCGCCGCGCCGCCCGCGACACTCCGCCGGACCCGCGGTCGGGCCTGCCTGTCAGCTCGCCGTCAACCCGCGGGCGCGGAAAATCTCGCGGACCGCTTCGGTCTCGGCCGGCGCGGGCGTGGGCGTGTCGGCGAGCCGGTATTCATGCCCGAGATCGGCCCATTTCTGCGCCCCCATCTGGTGGAACGGCAGCACCTCGACCATCTCCACCAGGGCCCCAGCCCGGCCACGTAGTCCGCCATCCGGGCGACCTCGTCCGGCGCATCGGTCCAGCCCGGCACCAGCACAGTGCGGATCCGCATCCGCTTGCCGAGCCGCACCAGCCGTTCGGCACAGTCGAGCGTCGGTTGCAGCGCCTGCGCGGTCAGCGCCCGGTGGCGGTCAGGGTCGATATGCTTGATATCGAGCAGGATCAGATCGAACGGGTCGAACCAGTCGTCCGTCACTCGGCTGTGCAGATGCCCCTGGGTGTCGAGCGCAATGTGCAGCCCGTAGCGGTCTTTCAGGGCCCGCGCCGTCGCACCGACGAAATCGGCCTGCATCATCGGCTCGCCGCCGGAGAAGGTGACCCCGCCGGCAAACCTGAGGAACCCGGCGAGCGAGGCGACCTCGTCCACCATGTCTTGCACCTCCACCCGGCGGCCGTTGTGCAGCTTCCAGGTATCGGGGTTATGGCAGTAGAGGCAGCGAAACTGGCAGCCCGCCATGAAGAACACGAAGCGCATCCCCGGACCGTCCACCGCGGCGCCCGATTCCACCGAATGGAGGAACCCGTGGCACGCGGCCTCGTGCGGGTCGCACAGCGCGGTGCCGAACAGCGGATCGGGACGGTGGGCGGTCATCGGGTCGCTTTCGTCTCTAACCTTGCCTCACATGCTCGCGTGGAAGGTGCGGCTGATCACGTCGAGCTGCTGGGCGCGGGTGAGCTTGACGAAGTTCACCGCATAGCCCGAGACCCGCACGGTGAGCTGCGGATAGGCTTCCGGATGCGCCATCGCATCCTCGAGCGTCTCGCGCGTGAGCATGTTGACGTTCACGTGGAACCCGTCCGCCGCACAGAACCCGTCGAGGCAATTGGCGAGGTTGGCCACCTGTTCCGCCTCGGTGTGCCCCATCGAGCCCGGCGTCGCGCTGGCGGTCCAGGAGATGCCGTCGAGCGCGGAGGCATATGGCAGCTTGGCCACCGAAGCGCCGGCGGCGACGAAGCCTTTGCGGTCGCGCCCGTTCATCGGGTTGGCCCCCGGGGCGAAGGGCTCGCCGGCCCGCCGTCCGTCCGGGGTGTTGCCGGTCTTCTTGCCGTAGACCACGTTCGAGGTGATCGTCAGGATCGACTGGGTCGGCGTCGCATCGCGGTAGAAATAGGGCTGGCTCGCCACTTTCTTCATGAAGGTCTCGGTCACCCAGACGGCGATGTCATCGACGCTGTCGATGTTGTTGCCAAAGGCCGCATACTCGCCCGCGATCTCGTAGTCGACCGCCAGCCCATCGGCGTTGCGGATCACCCGTACTTCGCTGTCGCGGATCGCCGACAGCGAGTCGGCAACGATAGAGAGCCCGGCGATCCCGGTCGCCATCGTGCGCAGGATATCGCGGTCGTGCAGCGCCATCTCGATCCGCTCGTAGGCGTATTTGTCGTGCATGTAGTGGATCGCGTTCAGCGCCTTCACATAGGTCCGGGCAAGCCAGTCCATCGCACCGTCGAACTTCGCCAACACCTCGTCGTAATCGAGCACATCCCCTGTGATAGGCTCTAAACCAGGCGCAACCAGCTTGCCCGTCACCTCGTCCACACCGCCGTTGATCGCGTAGAGCAGTGCCTTGGCGAGGTTCGCCCGCGCGCCGAAGAATTGCATCTGCTTGCCGATCCGCATTGCCGAGACGCAACAGGCGATCCCGTAATCGTCGCCCCACTTCGGCCGCATCAGATCGTCGTTCTCATACTGGATGGCGGAAGTGTCCTTCGAGACCTTGGCGCAGAAATCCTTGAAGCCCCGCGGCAGCTTCGTGCTCCACAGCACGGTCAGGTTCGGCTCCGGCGCCGGCCCGAGGTTGTAGAGCGTCTGCAGCACCCGGAACGAGGTCTTCGTCACCAGCGTGCGCCCGTCTTCGCCCATGCCGCCGATGGCCTCGGTCACCCAGGTCGGGTCGCCGGAAAACAGCTCGTCATATTCCGGCGTGCGCAGGAAGCGCACCAGCCGCAGCTTGATGACGAGATCGTCGATCAGCTCCTGCGCGGCAACATCACTGAGCGTGCCGGCCGCGAACTCGCGTTCGATGTAGATATCGAGGAAGGTCGTGATCCGCCCGATCGACATCGCCGCCCCGTTCTGTTCCTTGACCGCCGCGAGGTAGCCGAAATAGGTCGCCTGCATCGCCTCGCGCGCGGTCGTCGCGGGGCCGGACAGATCGATCCCGTATTTCAGCGCCATCTCGCGCAGCTCGTCGAGCGCGCGGTACTGTTCCGACAGCTCCTCGCGCTGCCTGAGCGTGGCCTCGTCGAACACCGCGTCGTCGAGCGCGTGGTACTCGGCGAGCTTCTCCTGCCGCAGCCGGTCGACGCCGTAGAGCGCCACCCGGCGGTAATCGCCGATGATCCGGCCGCGGCCATAGGCATCGGGCAAGCCGGTGATGATCCCGGATTTGCGGGCGGCGAGAATGTCGGGTGAATAGGTGTCGAACACACCCTGGTTGTGGCTCTTGCGGTACTTCGTCCAGATCTCCGACACCGTCGCATCCGGCGCGAAGCCGTAGGCCCTGAGTCCGGTTTCGACCATCCTGAGCCCGCCGTTCGGCATGATCGCCCGCTTGAGCGGCGCATCCGTCTGCAGCCCCACGATCAGCTCGGCGTCGCGGTCGATATAGCCCGCGTCATGGGCGGTGATCGTCGAAGGCCGGTCGGCCGAGACGTCGAGCACGCCCTTCTCGCGTTCGAGCTTCAGGAGCGCCGCGATGTCCTGCCAGAGCTTCGCGGTCCGCGCCGTCGGCCCGGCCAGAAAGCCCGCGTCGCCTTCGTAGGGCGTGTAGTTCTCCTGGATGAAGCCCCGCACGTCGATCGTGTCGTGCCAGGCCCCGGCCGAGAAGCCATGCCACGGGTCGGTCACTTCCCTGGTCTTCGGGGTATCGGTGAAGGCGTTCATGAGGCAGTCCTTTCCTGTCGGGCGAAATCGCCCGCTGTCGGCCGCAACGGTCGGAATGGAGGAGAGCGGCCTGGTTGTCTGGGGCGCGAAGGGGGCGCATGACCCGGTCGGGAGCCTCTCCCGTCTGTGGAAAACTTACCCGGAACGGCCATTCGGGTCAACGCAGGCGGGCACCGTTGAATTCTGCTTTATACAGTGAATACAATAGGTTGGTCTCTCGTTGCTGGCGGGGTTGCAGAAATGGAATGGCAAGATAATTGCGCCCCGGCGGAGGTGGAAGAAAGGATCGTCCCGGAGACAACAATCCTGCCGATCCGGGCGGCAGCGGGACATATTCTGAGCCGCCCGACCGGACTCGTTCACCCCTCAACCCCCTGAGTCTGCGGGGCTTTCCTCAAGCCCAGAGATCCGAAACCCGCCGCGCAGCGTCCTGCACGGCGGGTTCGGTGTGACACAAGGCACGCCTGCTCTCAGGCGGTCTCGACGGGCACCTTGCCGGCTTTCTTCGCAGGCGTGGCCTCGGCCTCGACCCGCAAACCGGGCTCGACATAGGCCCGGCCATAGAAGCTGTCGAGCAGGATCTGCTTGAGCTCGCTCACCAGCGGATAGCGCGGGTTGGCGGCGGTGCACTGATCGTCGAACGCCGCCTCGGCCAGCGCATCGACCTCGGCGAGGAAATCGGCTTCGCTCACCCCCCACTCCCGGATCGAGGGCGGAATGTCGAGGTCGCACTTGAGGCCCTCGATCCAGTCGACCAGCAGCGCAACCCGCTCATGGTCGCGGCTGCCGCCGAGCCCGAGATGCCGGGCGATCTCGGCATAGCGCGCCACACCCTTGGGCCGGTCGTACTGGCTGAAGGCCGCCTGCTTGGTCGGGATGTCGGCGGCGTTGTAGCGCACAACGTTGGCGATCAGCATCCCGTTGGCGGTGCCGTGCGGGATGTGGAACTGCGCCCCGATCTTGTGCGCCATCGAGTGGCAGACCCCGAGGAAGGCGTTGGCAAAGGCGATCCCGGCGATGGTGGCGGCGTTGTGCACCTGCTCGCGCGCCTTGGGATCTGCACCGCCGGACTTGTAGGCGGAGGGCAGGTAGTCTTTCAGCAGCTTCAGGGCCTGCAGCGCCTGGCCGTCGGTGTACTCGTTGGCCATCACCGAGACGTAGGCTTCCAGCGCGTGGGTCACCGCATCGATCCCGCCGGCAGAGGTCAGGCCCCGGGGCATGTCCATCACCAGGTTGGCGTCGACCACCGCCATCTGCGGCGTCAGCTCGTAATCGGCAATCGGGTATTTCACCCCCGTCTTCTCGTCGGTCACCACCGCGAAGGGCGTGACTTCCGAGCCGGTGCCGGAGGTCGTCGGCACCGCGACCAGGATCGCCTTGGCCCCAAGCTTCGGGAACCTGTAGATCCGCTTGCGGATGTCCATGAACCGGAGCGCGAGGTCGGCGAAATGCACCTCGGGATGTTCGTAGAGCACCCACATGATCTTGGCCGCATCCATCGGCGAACCGCCACCGAAGGCGAGAATTACGTCCGGCTTGAACGCGTTGGCGACGGCGGTCGCCTGCTTGACCACGGCAAGCGTCGGGTCGGCCATCACCTCGTAGAACACCTCGACCTCGATCCCCTGCCCCTTGAGCAGCCGCACCGTGTCGTCGACATGGCCGTTCTCGAACAGGAACCGGTCGGTCACGATCAGGCAGCGTTTCTTGCCGGCGAGCTCCTCGAGCGCGAAGGGCAGGCAGCCGCGGCGGAAGTAGATCGACGGCGGCAGCTTGTGCCACAACATGTTCTCGGCCCTTTTCGCCACGGTCTTCTTGTTGATGAGGTGCTTCGGCCCGACGTTTTCCGAGATCGAGTTGCCACCCCAGCTCCCGCAGCCCAGCGTCAGCGACGGCGCCAGCGCGAAGTTGTAGAGATCGCCGATCCCGCCCTGCGACGAGGGCGTGTTGACGAGGATCCGCGCGGTCTTCATCCGGTCGCCGAAGGTCCGCACCCGCCCCTCTTCACCGTCCTGGTCGGTGTAGAGCACCGAGGTGTGACCGATCCCGCCCAGCGCCACCAGTTTGGCAGCGATGTCGCAGGCATCGTCGAAATCCTTCGCCCGGTACATGCCGAGGGTCGGCGACAGTTTTTCCATCGCGAAGGGCTCGGCCTCGCTCACCTCCGCGGCCTCGCCGATCAGCACCTTGGTGGTGGCCGGCACATCGATCCCCGCCATCTCGGCGATCCGCACCGCCGACTGGCCGACGATGGCGGCGTTGAGGTGCCCCTCGCTCATCAGCACCGCCGCGACCGCGTCGCGTTCCGCGGGCGACAGCACGTAGCCACCATGGTTGATGAACCGCTCGCGCACCGCGTCATAGACCGCGTCGACCACCACGGTGGATTGCTCCGAGGCGCAGATCACGCCGTTGTCGAAGGTCTTCGACATCAGGATCGAGGCGACCGCGCGCTTGATGTCGGCCTTTTCGTCGATCACCGCGGGCGTGTTGCCGGCGCCGACACCGATCGCCGGCTTGCCCGAGGAATAGGCCGCCTTGACCATGCCGGGGCCGCCGGTCGCGAGGATCAGGTTGATGTCGTCATGCCGCATCAGCGCGTTCGACAACTCCACCGTCGGCTCTTCGATCCAGCCGATGATCCCCGCCGGTGCCCCCGCAGCGACCGCCGCGTCATGCACCAGCCGCGCCGCTTCGCCCGTCGAACGGCGCGCGCGCGGGTGCGGAGAAAAGATGATCCCGTTTCGGGTCTTGAGCGCGATCAGCGCCTTGAACAGCGCAGTAGAGGTCGGGTTGGTCGTCGGCACGATGCCGCAGATCAGTCCCACCGGCTCGGCGATGGTGATCGTGCCCAGCTCCGGGTCTTCGGCGAGCACGCCGCAAGTCGGCTCGTCCTTGTACTTGTTGTAGATGTATTCCGAGGCGAAGTGGTTTTTCAGCACCTTGTCTTCCATCACCCCCATGCCGGTCTCCGCCACCGCCATCTTGGCGAGCGGGATCCGCGCATTGGCGGCCGCGAGCGAGGCGGCACGAAAGACCGCGTCGACCTGCTCTTGCGAGAAGGTTGCGAAAATCTGTTGCGCGGCGCGGGTGCGGGCAACGAGGGCATCGAGTTCAGGGTATCTGTCGACACTGTCACGCATGGCGGTCTCCTTTGCGTCGGACGGCCGCATGGCGGTCGTCCCGGGGCGAAGGAGAAACGCGCGTGAAGCGGGCGCTGTCCCCTTCGGTGCTGTCGCGAATGGCGTAGGACCGGCTGGGCCACCGATCAAGCGCGGTCTTGCGTCCGGTGCAACCCTCTGAAATCATGCCAAGTTTTGAATATAATGGATTCGTAAAACGATTTCAGAGGCTTCTGTCGCCGGCCGGATTATCCGCTGGCCGCAGGCAACATCGCGGGTCTTCCCCAGACGCAAAGCTCCAAAAGACACGAACGAAACGCATACAATTGCATGCCGTGAAATCGCCCTCCGCGAACCCTGAGTCGCGCCCATAAACGCCGTGCCGGCGCACTCT
Source organism: Paracoccaceae bacterium (assembly GCA_041397205.1). Lineage (GTDB taxonomy): Bacteria > Pseudomonadota > Alphaproteobacteria > Rhodobacterales > Rhodobacteraceae > Sinisalibacter. The sequence continues at coordinate 163,214 of JAWKXC010000009.1, read as the reverse complement.
GGGTCGCCTCCGGTACCGCCTTTCCGGCGACCGCATTTCCCTAAAACTTGCGGTTTAAACGGATGTTCACGCCTTGCGGCCCAGGATTGCCCGCAACGATCTGGGGAAATGCCGGGGTGACCGATGCCGTATTCTGACCTGCCGCCACATGCCTTCTGGCGCCTGTGCCGCGACGACCCGCGGTTCAGGATCTCCGACATCTATGCGCCGAAATGCCGCCTCGCCCCCGGCATGAAGGTCGCGACCGCCGGCAGTTGTTTCGCGCAGAACATCGGCAAGTACATCCGCACCTCGCGGCTGCATCTGGTCGATGCCGAGCCGGCCCCCCGCGGCATGGCGCCCGAGACCGCCCGGCGCTTCGGCTTCGGCCTGTTCTCGGCCCGCTACGGCAATGTCTACACCGCCCGCCAACTGCGCCAGCTTTTCCAGGACGCCTGGTCCGGCACCGTGCATGACGCCGCGATCTGGCAGCGCGACGGCCGGGTCTATGACGGGCTCCGGCCCAATACCGACCCGAGGGCCTCGGCAGCGCCGCCGAGGTCACCTGGCACCGCATCCAGCACCTGCGGCGGGTGCGTGAGGTCTTCCAGAAGCCGACGTGTTCATTTTCACCCTCGGGCTGACCGAGGCCTGGGTCGACCGCGCCTCCGGCCTGGTGTTCCCCACCGCGCCCGGGGTCGTGGCGGGGAATTTCGACCCTGATCTTCATGAATTCGCCAATTTCGGGATGGCCGACACCTTCGAAGACCTCGCCGCCGCGCTCGAGATCCTGCGCGCCGTCAACCCGGCGCTCAAGGTCATCCTCACCGTCTCGCCGGTGCCGCTCACCGCGACCGCGAGCGGCCAGCACGTGCTCGCCGCGACCACCTATTCCAAATCCGTCCTCCGCGCGGTGGCCGGTGAAATGGCCGCGCTCGACGAAGCGGTGGACTATTTCCCCTCCTACGAGATCATCACCGGCGCGCCCTTCGCCAGCCGCTATTTCAAGGAAAACCTGCGCCACGTCACCCGCGAGGGTGTCGATGCGGCGATGTCGGTCTTCTTCGCCGCGCAGGACGGGCTCACCAGGGCGACCGCCTCCTGGGCGAAGCGCTGCCCACGATCTCCCCCGCGATCGATCCCGACGACGACGAGGCGATCTGCGAAGAGGCCATGCTGGAGGCGTTCGGCGCATCATGAAACTCTGCGTCATCGGAAACTCGCATGTCGGCATGCTGCGCGCCGCCGCGCGCAACCTCGGGCCCGACGGCCCCGAGCTGACCTTTTTCGCCAAGGCCGGCGCCGGCATCGAGAAGGCCACGATCGAGGGCACGGTGATCACCGCGCGCGATCCGGAGCTGCGCCGCGCCCAGGCCCGGTTCGGCATGCCCGAGGCGGTCGATGTCGCCCGCTTCGATGCGACGGTCCTCGTCGCCGGCACCGCCTCGATCTACAGCGCGCTCGCCATCCTCCAGGACCACCGGGTCTCCGGCTGGCCCTCCGGGGCCGCCCCGCGCGACCCCTCCGGCGCGCCGCTCGACCGGCCCGCGGACAAGCCATTGGTGTCGGAATCGGCCTTCACCGCCGCCCTCGCCGACCTCACCCGCGACGGCGTGAGTTACCGCTTCGCCCGCGCCTTCCGACAGGCGAGCGACGTGCCGATCTTCGTCGTGCCGCAGCCCTATCCCAGCGAACGCGTGTTCGACAGCACCCGGCCGGGCGCCTACGGCTTCCAGCGTGCCCGGCGCCATGGCGAGGGGGCCGCCATCGCTACCTGTCTCAACACCGCCATCGACCGCGCCTTCGCCGAGATCGGCAGCGTCGAGGTGCTGCACCAGCCGGCCGACACCGTGGCCCACGGCTTCACCACCGCGCGCGCCTTCTCCCGCGATGCGGTACGCGTCGATGGCGACACCGCACAGCATGCCGAAGACCTGCTGCATGTGGGCGCGGCCTACGGCGCGAGGGTCCTCGAACGGGTCTATGCCGGATTGCGCCACGGCATCGCGGCCTGACGCCGCGAGAACACTAGCATTAGAGCCTGACCAACCGTCCCCGCCGCGCACCCGCAGGAGTCCGGCCCGCGCCCGGTTGCGACCTTTTGTGTCGCTCGGGCAGCTTTACCCGATCGAGTGTTAGCGGCAAACTCAACCCGCCACAGACCCGGACGGTCCCCGCCATGCGACGCAAGTTGCGCAACATGAAAGAGTTCTCGAGAGCGACCGGCCTGTCACGCCCGACGGTTTCGAAATACTTCAACGACCCCGACAGCGTGCGCGCCACCACCCGGGCGCGGATCGAGGCCGCCCTCGAAAAATACGATTACCGCCCCAACTTCTTCGCCGTGAACCAGAACCGGCGCGACCCCAAGACCCTGGGGATCGTCGTTCCGCAGTTTACCGACCCGTTCTACGCCGAGATCGTCGGGTTGATCGAACGCGCCGCCATCGACGCGGGCTACGCGGCGATCACTTTGTCCTCGCATGGCTCACCGGAAGACGAGGCGCGGGCCATCGAGATGGTCCGGTCGCTCAACATCGGCGGGGTGATCCTGTCGCCGCTCGGCCGCGGGTCGGATGCCGAAGCCATCCTGCGGCTGCAGGGCGATGTCCCGCTGCTCCTGTTCGATTCACACATCGAGGGGCTCGAAGCGGCCTCGCTGACCTGCGACAACGGCCAGGGGATCGGTCTCATCGTCGACCATCTCTGCGCAACGGGGTCGCCCCCGTGCTATGTGGACCTGCCCGAGATCAACTCGACGGGGCGTGAACGCCGCGAGGCCTACGTCGCCGCGATGCAGGCCCGCGGGCTCGAGCCGATGATCGTGTCCTCTCCGGCCGAGGGCTGGGGGATAGAAAAGATCGGCGCCGAGATCGCCCGGTCCGCCCTGGACAAGGGCGGCTTCCCCTCCTCGACGATCCTCTGCGGCAACGATCGTCTCGCGATCGGGCTGCTTTCGCAACTCTACAAGGCGGGTGTGCCCGTCGGCCGTGACAAGGCGCTGCGGGTCGCGGGCCATGACGACCACCCGGCCGCAGAGTTTGCCTGCCCGAGCCTCACCACTGTCGCACAGGACACCGCCGGCCTCGCCGCACGGGCGATCGAGATCATGCTCGACATGATCGCAACCGGCAGCCCGACGACGCTTTGCGAGCGAAAACCCTCGCGCCTCGTCCTGCGCGCGTCCGCCTGAGCCCTCAGCCGCGTTTCGCCGCGACCCACTCGGCCGCGGTCGCGATGCCGCCGAGCGGGAAGATGTGCAGCCGTTCGATCAGGCTCTCGGGGTGCGCCGCTCTATGCGCCGCCAGCGCCGTCGCCACCTCGGTCGGCTCCATCGGGCGCAGTAGCTTGGACAGATCCTTCGCCCGCTTCTGCAACACGCCGAGCGACGGCCCGACCCCGCAGGCGATGGCGAACTTGATCAGCGTCTGCAGCTTCGCAGGTCCCGCGATGCCGACATGGATCGGCAGGGTGATCCCGTCACCCGCCAGCCGCTCGGCCCAGCCGATCACCGGCGCCGCGTCGAAGGCGAACTGGGTCACCAGCGCCATCTCTGTCCCGGTCGCTTGCGCATACTCCTGCTTCCAGCGCACCGCCGCGTCCACCGCTGCGGTCCCGCCCGCGGGGTCGATGTCCCGGTTGCCTTCCGGGTGGCCCGCCACGTGCAGCCGCCGGTAGCCGTGCTTCTCGAACAGGCCGGTCTCGAGGAGCTGCATCGCGCTGTCGAAGGCGCCCAGGGGCTGCGCCAGACCGCCCGCCAGCACCAGCGCCTCGCGCACCCCGGCCTCGCCGGCATAGGCCTTGATCCAGTCTTCGAGCATCGCGGCGTCGGCGATGATCCGGGCCGGGAAATGCGGCATCACCTCGAAGCCCTCCGCCGCCAGACGCTTTGCCGCGCCCAGCATGTCCTCGAAGGGCGTGCCCTCGATATGGGCGATGTAGACCCGCGTGCCCGGCGCCATCAGCGCGGTCATTTCCGCGACCTTCCCGAGCGTCCGCGGCATCACCTCGATCGACACGCCGTCGAGCAGGTCTGTCAGGGGAGCGGTCATCTGAACCGGATTTGCCAAGGCCATGGTCTCTTCTTCTCGCACCGGCATGAAGCCGTCTGGGTTGCCGTCCGGGTCGTGTCGCATTATGCGACCGCACCCCGGTTCACGCTGCCAGAAGTAGAGCCTTCCGAACCGCACCCGCGCGCCGGAACCGTCGTTTCATCGGCAATTTCCGCCACCGGGCACGACCCGGGCACCGCCGCGCGCCGCCACGGGCGCCGGTTCAGAAGATGAAATCGTCGGCGTCGAGCCCGATCGCGTGTTTCACCAGGATCTCGATGTCGGCCGCCCCGTCGCCGTCGACATCGATTTGCACCCGCGTGTGGCTGGCCCCCTCGTCGAGCGCCACGCTCGGGCCGGCGCCGGTGAGACCGGCCTCGGAAAACACGAAAGCGTCGGCGAGGTCGGACAGGTCGATCCGGTCTTCGCCGCTGATGAAATCGGTGATCCGGTCGGCCGCACCCCCGAGCCCGCTGTCTTCGAGCCTGAGAAACACGAAGGTATCGGCGCCGTCGCCCCCCGTGAGCCGGTCGACCCCGGCGCCCCCGCGCAGCCGGTCATTGCCATCGCCGCCCTTGAGCACATCGTCCCCCGCGCCGCCGGACAGCAGGTCGCGCGCGCCTCCGCCGGTCAGAAGGTCGTCGCCCGCCTCGCCCTGCAACACGTCATGGCCCGTTCCGCCTGCCAGGCTGTCGTTCCCGTCGCCGCCATAGAGCCGGTCGTCGTCGTCCTGCCCCTTGAGCCGGTCGGCCCCGTCCCCGCCCGACAGCATGTCGCGCCCGTCGCCGCCGGCGAGACGGTCGTCATCGCCGCCGCCATGCAGCCTGTCATTGCCGCCATCGCCTCTCAGGAGGTCGTTCCCGTCGCCCCCCCTGAGCATGTCGCTGCCGGCGCCCCCGAGCAGCGTGTCGCTGCCGATACCGCCGTCGAGCTGGTCGCGCCCGGTGCCGCCACCGAGCAAGTCGCGCCCGGCATCGCCCGCCAAACGGTCGTCGTCCGCCCCGCCGGCCAGCCGGTCGCCGCCGGTACCGCCGGCGAGGGCATCGCGGCCGTCCTGGCCCTTGAGCACATCGTCGCCCGCGTCGCCGTTCAGAACGTCGTTTTCGCCGCCGCCGCGCAGGGTATCGTTGCCGGCGCCCCCGGAAAGCCGGTCCTTGCCGTGCCCGCCAAGCAGCAGGTCGCGGCCGGTGTTGCCGAACAGCCGGTCCTTGCCGTAGCCGCCGATCAGCTGATCGGCACCCTCCATACCGCTGAACGTCTGTTGCCCCTTGCGACCGCGCAGGAAATCATCCGCATCGGTGCCGGTGAGGCTGTAGTCGAAATTGAGCCGGTTGCTCTTGCCGACGAAGCCGGCCAGCATGACCCCGCGCGGATTGGGCAGGAAATCCCGGATGTCGATCCCGACCACGTCCAGAACCGCGCCGATGACGGTGTTGCTGTTCTGGCTGAGCGCCTTGTAGGCAAATCCCGCGTCGTCGATGTTCTGCGCGTGCTGCTTGAGGATGGCCCAGATGTCTTCCGCGTCGCGGCCACCGAAATCGATCCTGGTGCTGCCCCGCCAGGCCGCGTTCACATGCGAGCCGTCGACCACGTTGAACCGGTTCCTGAGCGGCGCGCCGATGTCGCGCAGGATGAGATCGCCCCAGGGATAGCTTTCGTCGGCCGGCCCCGCGTTGATCTGAAACTCGCGGCCGTCGTCGTCCTTGAAGACGAGCACCATGTGCCCCGACAGCGAGATCGGGTACTTGTGGCTCGACTTGGTCGGTATGACCTGTACCGGCCACCCCTCGGTGCTGATTTTCGCCATCGCCTGTGCCTCTCGTACACGCGGACCGGCCCGCCCGCTTTCCGGCAAGTCCTAGCCTTGCCCTGCGGAAAAGGAAATGCAACCGAGCGGCGACGTGCCGATTGCCGTTACGTCCGGTCGGCAACACCCGGCCTGCACGCGCTGCGGATCGCCGCTCTAACTGGCTTTTTCCCTAGGAATAGAGACAAACCTCAACCGCAAAGCATTCGTGAGGACGAAGACCGACGACATCGCCATGGCAAAGGCGGCGAGCATCGGCGACAGCAGAAGGCCGGTTGCGGGATAGAGTACCCCCGCCGCCACCGGGATCAGCACCACGTTGTAGCCGAAGGCCCAGCCGAGGTTCTGGCGGATGTTGCGCATGGTCTTGCGCGACAGGTGTATCGCGGTGGCGACCCCGGTGAGCTCGCCCGACACCAGCACCACGTCCGCCGCCCCGATCGCTACGTCGGTGCCGGTGCCGATCGCCAGCCCGATATCGGCCGCCGCCAGCGCCGGCGCGTCGTTGATCCCGTCACCGACGAAGGCGACCGATCCATGCGCCTCCTGCAGCGCCTCGACCGCCTTCACCTTGCCGCGCGGCAGCACGTCCGCGGTCACGTGATCGATCCCCAGCCGCCGCGCGATGGCCTCCGCCGCCGCCCGGCTGTCGCCGGTGATCATGGCGGTCTCGAGCCCCATCGCATGCAGCGCGGCGATTGCCGCGGGGGTGGTGGGTTTCACCGGATCCGCGACCGCGATCACGGCAACGGGCCGCCCGTCGATGGCGGCGAAGAGCGCCGTCTTGCCGTCGCGGGCCAGCGCACCGGCCGTATCCGACAGCCCGCCCAGCGCGATCTTCTCGCGCACGAGCAGCCGTTCCGCCCCCACCAGCACCGCACGACCCGCGACTTCGGCCTTCACGCCGTAGCCCGGGATCGCCCGGAAGGCCTCGACGGTGGGCAGGGCCACGCCCCGCGCCTTCGCCGCTTCGACGATCGCCTGCCCGATCGGGTGTTCCGACTGGGTCTCGGCGGCCGCGACCAGGCCCAGCACCTCCGCCTCCACTGCACCCTCCGACAGCACCAGGTCGCTCAACGCCGGCCGTCCTTCGGTCAGCGTGCCGGTCTTGTCGAGCGCCACCACCTTCACGCCTTCGAGGATCTGCAGGGCGTCACCCTTGCGAAACAGCACGCCCAGTTCGGCCCCGCGCCCGGTGCCGACCATGATCGAGGTCGGCGTCGCGAGCCCCATGGCGCAGGGGCAGGCGATGACCAGCACGCTGACCCCCGCCACCAGCGCCAGTGCCAGCGCCGGCTGCGGTCCGAAAACCAGCCAGATCAGGAAGGTTAGAGCCGCAATCGACATCACCCCGGGCACGAACCAGCGGGTGATCCGGTCGACCAGCGACTGGATCGGCAGCTTCGCGGCCTGCGCCTGTTCGACCAGCCGGACGATCTGCGCAAGCGTCGTGTCCGCCCCCACTCGCGTGGTCTCGACCCTGAGCGCACCCGTCGTGTTCACCGTTCCGCCGGTCACCTCGGCGCCGGCACTCTTCGCCACCGGCACCGGCTCGCCCGTCACCATGCTCTCGTCGACATAGCTCTCGCCCGACAGCACCCGCCCGTCGGTCGCCACCGCCTCGCCCGGACGCACCAGGATCACATCGCCGGGATGGATCTCTTCGGTGGGTACGTCCACCGTGTCGCCATCGCGCTCCACCCGCGCAGTCTTGGGCGCGAGGTTCATCAAGGCATGGATCGCGGCACCGGTGCGCCCCTTGGCGCGCGCCTCCATCCAGCGGCCGAACAGGATCAGCACGATGATGACCGCCGCGCTTTCGAAATACACGTTGTCGGTCCCGGCCGGGAAGATCTGCGGCGCGAGCAGCACCAGCGTGGAATAGCTCCAGGCCGCCAGCGTGCCCATCGCCACCAGCGCATTCATGTCCGGGGCGCCGCGCACGAGCGCCGGGAGGCCGCGGGTGTAGAACCGCCGCCCCGGCCCGGCCATCACCGCCGTCGTCAGGACGAACGAGAGCCACATGACCTGTGGATGCGTGAGGACCTGCATCAACCAGCCATGGAACGGCGGGTAGAGATGCCCGCCCATCTCCATCACGAAGACCGGCAGCGCCAGCGCGGCGGCGAGCGCGGTCAACCGGCCCAGACGGCGGATTTCCGCCGCGCGCCGTTCGGCCTGTGCCTGCCCGGTCCCGGTGCGCAAGGTCGCCCCGAAGCCGGCTCTTTCCAGCGCCTCGGCGAGCCGCGAGGCCGGCAGGGCACCGGCGGCGATCGTGACCGTCGCGGTCTCGGTCGCGAGGTTGACCCTTGCCTCGATCACCCCGGCGAGCGCCGCAAGCGCGGTCTCGGCCCGGGCGACCGCCGCGGCATCGGCGAGACCTTCGACCGACAGCTCCAGGCGGTCGGTCACCACCGGGTAGCCGGAATGCGCCAGCGCTTCGGCGACCCGGGCGATATCGGCAGGGTCCTGCACCGACAGCCGCGCGTTCTCGGTCGCGAGGTTGACGCTCGGGTCGCGCACGAAGGGCAGGTCTTCCAGCGCCCGCTGGACCTTGCCGACACAGACGGCGCAGCTCATGCCGTCGACTTGCAGGGTGAGATCTTGCATCCGCGGCTCCTTGTCTGGGTGACAGATGGCGGTCCCGCAACGGCAAGGTCAAGCGGCCCGGGCGCCTTCACTGCGAATTGAAGTTGACCACCCGCCGGGACCGGGCATAGCTCATCGGAACGAACAAGGAGATGCACGTGAGCCGGTTTTCCGTCCCCGACATGCACTGCGGCCATTGCAAGGCCAAGATCGAAGACGCCCTGCTCGAAGCCGATGGCGGCGCCGATCTCGCCTTCGACATGGAGAAACGCGAGGTCACCGTCGACAGCATGCTCGAGACCGGCGAGGTCGTGGAAACGATCAAGTCGGCGGGCTACGCGGCGACCGAACTCGGCTGAGCTCTCGCTTTCCCCGCTCCCGTCGCGCCCGTCCTCCGCCCGCCCCTTTCGCTGGACGGCCGCATCGACTAGGCTTGCCCGGGGCAGCGCGCGGGGAGGTCCAGTTGGGTCCGACAATCTGTTCAGCGTATCGGTGGATCTGAGACCGGCTGCCCGATGATGAACCGCTCCGGATCGCCGTTTTCCAGCCTGCGCCCCGCGCAGGCCCGCAAAGACACGACAGCCGGCGCCGACCCGAGCGGCGCGCGCCCTGCGGGTGCGGAAGCCGGGGTGCAGGCGCCGCGGCGCCGCGCGGGGCCCTTGGTCTGGCTCCACGTCGGCAGCGAACTCGAAGCACTCGGCGTCCCCGACCTGATCGACCGGCTGCGCGACGAGCGCGAGGACATCGCCGTTCTCGTCACCGTCACCCGCCGCGGGCCCGACGAACTGCTGGCCTCGCGCCTGCCGCGCGACGCAGACGTTCAGCGCGCCCCCGGCGCGACGCTGCACGCGGTCACCGCCTTCCTCGAGCAATGGCGGCCCGATGTCTGCATCTGGGCCGACAACACGCTCGAACCCCTGCTCATCAACGCCACCGGCAAGGCCGGCATCCCGATGTTCCTCGTCGATGCGCGGGTGCCCGAACGGACGGGCTGGCGCTGGTTCCCCGGCCAGCGCCGCGCCCTGCTCCGACGCTTCGCCGCGATCATCGCCAGCGACGCGCAATCGGCGGAGGGGCTCAAGGCGCTCGGCGCGCCGCCGGACCGGATCGAGGTCATGGGCTTCATGCAGGTCGGCAGCGCGCCGCTGCCCTGCAGCCAGGCCGAACGCGATTCGCTCGCCGAAGTGCTGGCGGCCCGTCCGGTCTGGTTCGCCGCCGGCGTCACCGAAACCGAAGTGCCGATGGTGATCGAGGCGCATCGCCAGGCGATCCGGCGCGCCCATCGCCTGCTGCTCGTGCTGCAGCCGGAAAACCTCTCCGTCGGGCCGGCCCTGGCCGAGCGCCTGGAAGAAGATGGCTGGGCCACCGGGCTGCGCTCGCGCGACAGCGAACCCGAGCCCGAGGTCGAGATCTTCGTCGCCGACCTGCCAGACGAGCTTGGCCTGTGGTACCGCCTGTCGCCGATCGCGCTGATGGGCGGGTCGCTCACGGGCGAAAACCCGCGCGCTGTACAGAACCCGTTCGAGGCCGCAGCGCTCGGCTCCGCCGTGCTGTTCGGCCCGCATGTCGGCCCCTGGGGGCTCAGCTACGAACGGCTGCGCGGCGCCGGTGCCGCCCGCTCGGTCTCGGATCGCGAAAGCCTCGCCCGCGCGGTCGAGTTCCTGCTCGCTCCGGACATGGTCGCGGCAATGGCCACGGCGGCCTGGGAGCTGACCACCGCGGGCGCCGAGGCGACCGACAGGATCGTCCTGCTCACCGTCAACGCGCTCGACGCGCGCGGCGTCTGACCGTGACCCCCGGCTTCTGGCACCGCCCCCCGGGCCCGCTCCTGCGGCGCATCGGACCCCTGGCGCCGGGCCGCCGGCACGCCCGCACGAGCGTCGACGCGGCGCCCGTCGAAAACACCCCTGTCCCGGTGCTCTCGGTCGGCTCCCTCACCCTCGGCGGCACCGGCAAGACGCCTGCGGTAATCGCCCTCGCCCAGCGCCTCGCCACCCACGGTCGCGCGGTCCACGTGGTCACCGGGGGCCCGGGGCATCCGTTCCGTGTCGACGAACGCGGCCACGATGCCGGCATTGTCGGCGACGAGCCACTCCTGATCGCCGCCTTCGCGCCCACCTGGGTCGCGGCCGATCCCGCCCAGGGCATCGCCGCCGCCGCGCGTGCCGGGGCCGAGGTCGTCGTCCTCGATGCCGGTGTCGGGCCGCCGCCGGTCGCCGCCACCGCCGCGATCGCGGTCGAAGACGCGCTGCGCGGGCTTGGCAACGGCTATGCCTGGCCGCTCGGGCCGCTGGCCGAGAGGCTCGAAACCGGCATGAACAGGGTCGATCTGCTTCTCGCGATCGGTCCGCCGGAGGCGCAGCAGGTCTTCGACCGTGACTGGTCCGGGCGCCTCTCCTGTCCCGTGCTCCCGGCCCACCTCGCGCCGCTGCCGACCGGCATGGACTGGGCCGGGCTCGACGTGATCGCCTTTGCCGGGATCGGCGCGCCGGAGCGGTTCTTCGCTACCCTGCGCGGGCTCGGCGCGAACCTGATCCGCGCCCAGGCGCTCAACGATCACCAGGAAATGACGCCGGCCCTGCTCGCCCGGCTCGATGCCGAGGCCCGGCGCGCGGGCGCCCAGCTCGTGACCACGGAAAAGGACGCCGTGCGGCTGCCGAAGCATTTCCGTCCGCAGGTGGTGAGCCTGCCGGTCCGTCTCGAACCGGCAGATTGGGCGCCGATCGACGCGCTATTGCCCTGAATTAGAGCCTTATTGCGCCGCAAGCCGCGCTTCGATGATCGCCTTGAGATCGGCATAGGCCATGTTGGAATGCTTCTCGCCGTCGATCACCAGCGTCGGTGTCGCGTTGATCCCGTCCGCCTCGGCATAATGGCGGAAGGTGCCGACCAGCTTTTCGACCATGTCGTTGCCGTCGAAGTCCATGCAGGCCCGGGCCTCGTCTTCGCTGAGCCCGGCGACCTTGCCGAGGGTCACCAGGTTGTCGAGGATCTCTTCGGGCTCGCCCGAGCCGATCCATTCCTTCTGCTGGTCGTAGAGCATGCCCGAGATGCCGTAATAGCGCATGTCGCCGCCGCATTGCGCGAGCAGCCCCGCGCGCAGGCCGTACTGGTCGAAATAGACCTCGCGGTGGATGAATTTCACCTTGCCGGTGTCGATGTATTCCGCCTTCAGCTCCTGGAACTGCTCCTCGTGGAAGTTCGCGCAATGCGGACAGGTGTAGGAGGCGTACTCGATCACCGTCACCGGCGCGTTTTCATCGCCGAGCACGTGGTCGGGCAGGATCTCCACCTCCGCGTCCATCGTCGTCGTGCCGGTATCTTCGGTCTGGGCGAGCGCCGGCAGCACGAGGCCTGCGGGTTCGTTCGCCGGACCGAAATACCAGGCGCCACCGGCAGCCAGAGCGGCGACGAGAGCGAGAAGGGGAAGTTTGCGGGTCATGGGATAGCCTTTCAATCGGCCGCTTTTGCGCGGCGGGAGAGCACGTTTTGCGCGAGCGCTTCGAGCGCGGCGCGGAGATCCGGGTCGCCAACCCCCGCCGCGGTCTCGCGCGCATGCGCGGTGAGCGCGGGATCGGGCGCCGTTGGTGTCGGTTTTGGCGGACGGGCGAATTGCACCTGACCCTCGGCAAAGCCGGTCGGCGCGGTCTGTGTGAGGCGGATCCGGCTAATCGCGGCGTAGCCATAGACGCCGTTGACCCGCTCGCGGATCCTTTCCTTCTGCATTTCGAGCATCGGTGCATTGGCGCCGGTGGTCAGCAGCACCAGCGTGGCGCCGAACCCGCCGTCGCGGCCATAGCTCACCTTGACCGGACGGGCGACCCGGGCGGTCTCGGCGCCGGCGATCTCCTCCCAATGGGTGAGCAGGCGCATCACCGCAAAGCCGCGCGCCTCGCCGGCCTCGCGGATGCGGGCGGTGAGCAGGCTCGCGGTCCGCTCGAATCCCCGCTTGCGGCGCTCCGGCCGTGCGGGCTCGGTCGGCCCTTGTCCTGTCGGCCCCTTGCCGGAGGTTTTTCCGGATTGTCTGCCTGTGGCCACTGGTCACTCCTCGATGCGGGCCGATATTACGAAGGGAGCCAAGCCGGTGCTACTTCAATCGGGTTACGGGGGATAAAACATGCGTGACGCGGACGCGATGGCGGCCGAGCTGCTCGCCTGGTACGACAGCCACGCCCGCGAGATGCCCTGGCGCGTCGGCCCCGCCGCGCGGGCCGCCGGTGTGGCTCCCGACCCCTATGCCGTCTGGCTCTCCGAGGTGATGCTGCAGCAGACGACCGTGGCCGCGGTGCGGGACTATTTCAACCGGTTCCGCGCGCTATGGCCCGATGTCCACGCGCTTGCCGCGGCCAACGATTCCGCGGTGATGGGCGAGTGGGCCGGCCTCGGCTACTACGCCCGGGCCCGCAACCTCTTGAAATGCGCCCGCGTGGTCTCGCGGGACCTCTGTGGCCGGTTCCCCGACACTGCCGAAGCGCTGCAGAAACTGCCCGGCATCGGCCCCTACACCTCGGCCGCCATCGCCGCGATCGCCTTCGACCGGCCCGAGACGGTGGTCGACGGCAATGTCGAACGGGTGATGGCGCGGCTGTTCCGGGTCGAGGACCCGATGCCCGCGTCCAAGCCCGCGCTCAGGGACAAGGCCGCCACGCTCACCCCGCGCACCCGGCCCGGCGACTACGCCCAGGCGGTGATGGATCTTGGCGCGACGATCTGCACGCCGAAGAACCCCGCCTGCGGGATCTGTCCCTGGCGCGAAGATTGCGCCGGCCGCGCGGCCGGGATTGCCGCCGCCCTGCCCGCCCGCAGCGCCAAACAGCCCAAACCCATCCGCCTCGGCATCGCCTATGTCGGGCGGCGCAGCGACGGGGCCTGGCTCGTCGAACGCCGGCCCGAAACCGGGTTGCTCGGCGGTATGCTCGGCTGGCCCGGCGGCGCCTGGGGGGAAGAGCCGCAAGACCTGCCACCGCTCGATGCCGACTGGCGCGATCTCGGCGCCGAGGTGCGCCATACCTTCACCCATTTCCACCTGCGGCTCGCGGTGCGGGTCGCCGAGATCGCACCGGGCGCCACCCCCGACCGCGGCACCTTCACCCGCGGCTCCGCCCTCCGATCTGCCCACGGTGATGCGCAAGGCCTACGACCTCGCCCGCACCGCCCTGCCCGAGGACCCGAGTTGAGCCGGACTGCGCCCGGCCCTATGCTGCGTCGCGGGGTGTGAGCGGCAGCAGGAAAGGCGGGCAGATGAAAGACGCCACCGAGGTCGCGCGGTTTCGCAACGCGGTGCCCTACTGGGTGTCGCTCCTGCTCGTGCCGCTGGTCGCCCTCGCGGCGACCCGGGGCGGCTGGGCGCTGCTGCTGCCGCCCGCCGGCGCCTGGTGGCTCTATGCCCTGCTCGACGCCGCGGTCGGGCGCAATAGCGCCAACCCCGACCCCGACCTCCCCGACAGGGACCTGTTCTGGTACCGGCTAATCACCTGGATCTGGCTGCCGATCCAGCTCGCCCTGATCTACGGCACGCTCTTTGCGGTCACCCGGTCAAGCCACCTCGTGCCGCTGGAAAAGCTCGGCGTCTTCGCGGGCGTCGGCGTGGTCACCGGCTCGATCGGGATCGTCTATGCCCATGAGCTGATGCATCAGAAGAACCGCGCCGAGCGTTGGCTCGCCGATCTCCTGCTTGCCACCGTGCTCTACAGCCATTTCCGCTCCGAACACCTGCTCGTCCACCACCCCTGGGTGGGCACACGGCGCGACGCGGTGACGGCGCGCTACAACGAGGGGTTTCACCGCTACTTCGCCCGGGTGCTGGCGACCGGCCTGCCCTCTGCCTGGGCCGCGGAAAAGGCGCGGCTCGCGCGCAGGGAGCGCGGGCCCTTCGACCGGGCCAACCCGTTCTGGCGCTACCTCGCGCTCCAGTCCCTCGCCCTTGCGGCCGCCTATGCCGTCGGCGGCTGGGCCGGGGTAGGGCTTTTCGCCGTGCCGGCGCTGGTGGCGATCTGGCAGCTGGAGATGACCAATTACGTCGAGCATTACGGGATCACCCGGAAATACCTCGGCGAGGGCCGTTACGAACCGGTCGGTCCGCAGCATTCCTGGAATGCCGATCACCGGCTGACGTCGTGGCAATACATCAACCTGCAGCGCCACTCGGACCACCACCTCAAACCGGCCCGGCGCTACCCGCTGCTCCAGACCTACCCCGAGGCGGAGGCCCCGCAGCTGCCCTTCGGCTATACCGCAATGGGCTTCGTGGCGATGGTGCCGCCCGTCTGGCGCCGGGTGATGAACCCCCGGGTGCGCAAATGGCGGGCCGACCACTATCCGGAGATCACCGATTGGGGGCCCTACAAGCGGGGCGATTTCCCGGTTCCGGAAATCCGCTGAGCCGGTTTCCGGGACTATGGGCGAGGGTTGGGCGAGGGTTGGGCGAGGGTTGGGCGAGCTCGCACAGGGTGTCAAGCTGTTGATTTATATCATGATAGCGCTAACTGTCATTTCGGGCGAACCGCGCCCGAAAGCCCTCCCCGCAGCCACGCCGGGAGATCAGTCGCGTTCGAGGATCCGGGCCGGCACGCCGACGGCGATGGCGCCGGAGGGGATGTCCTTGACCACGACCGCGTTGGCGCCGATCCGCGCCCCGCGCCCGATCTTGACGTCGCCGAGGATCACCGCGCCGGCGCCGATGTCGACCTCGTCGCCGATCACCGGCCATTCATAGAGGTCTTCCTTCCGGGCGATGCCGAAGGTGGTGTTCTGGCGGATGATCACATCGTCGCCGATCGCCCGCGCGATCAGGATCATGCCGCCGAAATGTTCGAGCCGCACCCGGCGCCCGACGATCACCGTGTAGGGCAACATGATGCCGCAGAGCAGTTCGGTCATCATCCGACCGAACCGGTAGAGGATGGTCAGGGGGATGCGCAGGATCTTCGGCCGCACCGACATGCGCAGGTTGCCGAACCGGTGCCAGAACAGCGCCCAGAAGCCCTGCGACAGGACCTTGCGGCCATGGGTGCGGAAATCCTCGGCGACGAGGGCGCGAAAGCTGATGTCTTTGGGATTGCGGTTGGCATGGCCGAACTCGCCCAGATCCTCCGGAGAGGCCAGGTTTTCCACCATCATCTGCGCAAGGCTCAAACGTTTCGCCCGTTTCTCGCCCTTTGCGGCGCCCGCTTCCGCATGGCTCACCTGCGACGGGCGAACAGCCCAAGCCGCATCGGATTTGTACTCGTCTGCAATCATAACCGGTCACACACCCTTCGATTACCCCATACACAACTATCTGGCCTTTATGGAGAAAAAATGGAGGAGGTGCAGCCCTTCCGGCACGAATCCGCGGCATCGCACAGGGCCGCGAGGCCGAACCGGCACCCGGGGGGTTCTGGGACGCGCGCACATGACGTAGAAAGAGTGAAACCTGCCGTGAAAGGCACCCTTCCGCCGTGACCGACACCGAGGACGATATCGATGACGGGCTGCGCCGCGTCGCCGCCGGCGACCGTGCGGCGTTTCGCCGCCTCTATCGCGCGGCGTCGGCGAAACTTTTCGGCATTGCGCTGCGCATATGTCGTGACAGGAGCGTCGCAGAGGAAGCGTTGCAGGAGACGTTTCTCGATATCTGGCGCTCGGCGGGGAAGTTCGACCCCGCCCGCGGACCGGGCATGGCCTGGATGTCGGTGATCGCGCGCAACCGGGCCATCGACGTGGTGCGACGGCATCGCCGGCACGGCGACCGGCGGCTCGCCGACGACGACGCGCTGCTGCCGCAGCTGCCCGACCCGCGGGCGGCGACCGATGGCGGCGTCGCGCATATGGCGCTCGTCGCCTGCCTCGAGGCCCTCGATCCGCCGGTGCGGGACATGGTGCTGAGGGCCTACTATCTCGGGGAAACCCGCGAAGACCTCGCCGAGCGGTTCGATGCGCCGGTGAACACGGTGAAAACCTGGCTGCGGCGCGGTCTGCAGTCGCTGAAAGGATGTCTGGACCGGTAGGATGGCGGACGTGGAACGCGATACGGAGGCGGCGGAACGCGCCCTCGGGCTCGACCCGCACGACGGCGAGGACCGCGAGGCGCAGGAGCTGCGCGCGGCCTGGGACCGCCGGTTTGCGCCGCTGCTCGACGCGATCGACCCGGCAGAGCCGCCCGACGGGGTGCTCGACCGGATCGAGGCCCGGCTCGACCACGACGCGACGGTGGTGGAGCTCGCCGCGGTGCGCCGGCGGCTGGGCCTCTGGCGCGGGGCGGCGGCCGTCGCCGCCAGCATCGCCGCCGCGCTCGTGGTCTGGACGATCGTTCCGGCGACGCAGGCCCCCGCCCGCTACGTCGCGGTGGTCACGGCGGATGCCGACGGCACCGCCGGCCTGGTGATCGAGTTCGACACCGGCTCTGGCGTCGCCACCGTCGTCCCGGTCGGGATCGAGGCGCCGCAGGGAAGATCGGTCGAGATGTGGCATCTGCCCGCCGGGGCGGAGCGGCCCTATTCGCTGGGGCTGTTGCAGCCGACACCGGCGGTTTTGCGTGGAATAGAGACGGGTCCGGGCGACGTGATCGGGGTGAGTTTCGAGCCGCCCGGCGGCTCTCCGACCGGCCAGCCGACCGATGCGCGGTTCCACGGCACCATCGTCCGGGTCGAATAGCACGGCGCGCGCGCACACAGACTCGGTGACGCCACCGCAGGAAAAGGCCGGACGCTGGGCGCCCGGCCGGTACTCGCTACGAAAGCGATCTGCTCGATCTGTTACTGGGCGGTGATGACCGTCATCACCAGGTTACCGTCCGGCTTGATCGGGCCGTCTTCGGTCGCGCCGAGGGTGTATTCGAAGATGCCGGTCTGCATCCCGCCGGCCTCCGAATGGATCATCAGCATGAGCTTTTCACCCGGCGCGACCGCTTCGGTCAGGATCGCGGCGACATCGGCGTTTTCACCGGCGCGCAGCGGCGCGTAGCCGACCACCGGGCCCGGATTCATGTCGTCGCCGGTGCGGTGCACGACCAGCCAGCCGTTCTCGGGCGCTGTCACGTTCTCCGCCGAAACCACGCCATTGGCCACGCTCTGGTCGGACGCGGTGACGCCGACCTCGTGATGCATCGCCAGAAGCGGGGTGGCGCAGAGAGCGGCGGCGGCGGCGAGTTTGAAGGTCTTGAACATCTGTCTTCCTTTCGGATCTGGTTGTGCAAGCCCGGCCGGACCTGCTTGCCCTTACCTTCGGGCCGAGGTCGGGAAAGGTTTCAGATCCGGGCGGACTTTTTTGCGTTTCTTTGACGAATCCCGCGTAGTTGCCTGATCTTGCTCAGGAATTTTTCTCGGCCACCCAACGAAAAAACCCCGCCACGAGGGCGGGGTTCAAGTCGGGTGCCGTGGTTGGGCCACAGGCACAGGCGGTAACTGAGGAGTTACGACATTTCGGAGCGGATCTGCTGGCGCAGCACGTCGATCGACACGGTCTTGCCGTCGCGCTTGAAGTGCCAGTAGGTCCAGCCATTGCAGGAGGGGGCGTGTTCGAGCGCGGCGCCGACCTGGTGGATCGAGCCGATCTCGCTGCCCGCGATCAGGGTGCCGTCGGCGCGGACCTTGGCCATGTGGCCGCGCGGGCTGGTGAGCACTTCACCCGGGCGCAGCATGCCGCGTTCGACCAGCTGGCCGAAGGGCACCCGCGGCTCGGCGCGTTTCGAGGCGGAGACGGTCAGCGCTTCCTTGTCGAACTTGCGGATCTTGGCGAGCCGCTTCTCGGCGGCGTCCCGGTAGGCTTCCTCGCGCTCGATACCGATGAATTCGCGGCCGAGCATCTTGGCGACGGCGCCGGTGGTACCGGTGCCGAAGAACGGGTCGAGCACGATGTCGCCGGGGTTGGTCGTGCCGACGAGCACGCGGTGCAGGAGCGCCTCGGGCTTCTGCGTCGGATGCGCCTTGTCACCCTTGTCGTCCTTGAGCCGCTCGTGGCCGGTGCAGATCGGCAGCACCCAGTCCGAGCGCATCTGCACGCCTTCGTTCAGCGCCTTGAGCGCCTCGTAATTGAAGGTCGGCCGCGAGTTTTCCGACTTCGACGCCCAGATCAGGGTCTCATGCGCATTGGTCAGCCGCTTGCCGCGGAAATTGGGCATCGGGTTCGACTTGCGCCAGATCACGTCGTTGAGGATCCAGTAGCCTTGGTTTTGCAGCTCGGCGCCCATGCGGAAGACGTTGTGATAGGAGCCGATCACCCAGATCGCGCCGTTGGGCTTGAGGATCCGGCGGGCGGCGGCGAGCCATCCTTGCGTGAACTCGTCGTAGAGACGGAAGCTGTCGAACTGGTCCCAGTGGTCGTCGACGGCGTCGACCTTGGAATTGTCCGGCCGGTGCAGATCGCCCTTGAGCTGGAGGTTGTAGGGCGGATCGGCAAAGACCAGATCGACGCTCTCCTCCGGCAGGCGGTTCATCACCTCGATGCTGTCGCCGGCCACAATCTGGTTGAGCGGCAGTTCTGGCACTGCCACGTTCACGTGCTTGGTCATCCGTTTGCCTCTGTCCCTCGGCGCTTGAGCGCTCTGTCCCTTGGACCGTCTGTCGCGTCCAAAAGTTATCCACAGGATGAGTCAAAGGTGATTCGCCGTCAAATTCTTTTTTGAATCAAGGTCTTACGAATTTCCTTGATACAAGATGTTGTGCACCGGCTTGAAGGATCGTCTATGGTGTGGGGTCACACCGAGACTTTGAAGCGCCGAAATGTGGCTTTTTGATGGATACCCCGCATTTGTTTCCCAGCCATAGCCGGGGTGCTGTTGCGCCAGGGTTACCATGACCCTGTCGCGTATCACTTTTGCGACAATCGAGGCGGCCGAGATCGACAAAGACCGGCTATCGCCTTTCACTATTGCAACACTGGAAACAATGCAGCCCCGCGGGATCATGTTGCCGTCGATCAGCAGGTGATCGGGCGCCGGATCGAGCGCGGCGACCGCGCGCAGCATCGCGATATGCGAGGCGCGCAGGATGTTATGGGTGTCGATCTCCTCGACCGAGGCATGCGCGACGCCAACGGAGGCCGTCGCCAGGATCGCCTCGAACAGCGCCTCGCGGCGGGCTTTCGAGAGCTTCTTGGAATCGTCGAGACCGGCGGGGATGTTGGCGGGGTCGAGCACCACGGCGGCGGCCGTGACCGGACCCGCGAGCGGGCCCCGGCCGACCTCGTCGACCCCCGCGACACGGGTCGCCCCACGCGCCAGCGCGGCGGTCTCGAAGGCGAAATCGGGGAAGTAGACAACCATGCCTCTGGGTCGCGCATCGCCTGCCCCGGCGCAAGCGGAAAGGGCGCGGCTGCGCGCTCCACGCCGCGAGACCGGTTCAGGGCACCGCCTGTGCCCACCACCCGGCACGGACAATTGGGGGTGGCAGGCGTGTGCCCACCACCCCCTGGGACGCGCGGCGGAACCTGCGACAAGCCGCGCGCCTGCTCGGTATCACCCCCAGATCCTCCGGTTCGGCCCGGCCGCATCACCGCGACGGCAGAGCGACCGGAGCCAGCGCCGGTTCAGTGCCGGTCGCCGTGCCCGTTGCCGCCATGGCCCCGCTCGGCGACCACCACGCCGTTGCGGATGAGGCACTGCGCGCCATAGGCGACGACCCCGTAATGCCCGTAGCCCAGCGCCACCCGCTCGGCACAGCTGCCCGGGAGCGACGGCCAGGACGGATAATGCGAGAACAGGCACGACCGTGAGAACCAGGTCCCGCGGTCGGGACCGTCTTTGATGTCGAAACGGCAGTCGACGGGCAGCGGCCGCTGCGGCACCGGGGTCGGCTCTACCGCCCAGCCACCCGGATGCGCCGGTGCGCTGTGCGACGTGGCCAGCACCGCGGCCGCGACCAGGCCGAGAAAGGCGGCCGCCGCGATGGCGTCGCCCGTGTCACCGGCCTGCGCCGGCGCCGGGGTGAAAGTGGGGATCGCCAGCGCTGCTGCGAGCGTGGCCGCGAGCGCGGTGCGCGAGGGGGAAGCTGTGATGCTCCGTGTCATGTCCTGCCCTTTCGTCGAGTGCCGGGCGGGGACGACCCCGAGCGGCGCATTGGGAACGGGTCGAGACTGGGGCGGGACCCCGAAGACAGGCAATAACCGCGCCGCGTTAGGAGATAACAGGCCGGTCCAGCGCGAAGGATATTGAATATCCTGGGGCGCACGCGCAGTCTCCGCCGCATGAAAAAGCACATCCGCATCCTCGGGCTCGCTGCCCTCGTCGCGCTCACCGGCCTGCCGGCGGCGGCCGAGTGCTACGCCGACTACAAGGCCAAGCGCGACGACCCGCTCAAACTGCATTACGGGGTGATCGCCCTGCCCGATGCCATCTGCGACCGGCCGAAAGCGGTGGAAACCGAGATCGCCGCGCGGATCGCCGTCGACGGCTGGACCCTGCTCAAGGTCGTCTCGGTGTTCGACGAAACCGGCCTCGCCGATGATGAGAGGAGGTCCAATGCCGGAGCGTTCTTTCTCCGTTACTGAGACCCGCGCCGCCGGAACCCGGATCGCGCTGATCGGTACCGTGGCGGTCGTCGCGATTCTCGGTCTGGCGGCCGTGTTCCTGTTCCTAAACCTGCCCGACGCCAACGCGTTCAACGCGCGGGTCGAGCGGATCTTCGTCGAGAACGACCTGACCAGCGGTGCCGAGATCAAGCTGCTCGAGATCCTCGCGCAATCGGGCACCGCCTTTTCCGATACGCTCGCGAGCTACCGGGTGGTGATCTTCGTACTGCTGGTGTTTGCCACCGCGATGCTGGTGGCCGCACTCGGCCTGCTCGTGACCATCGTCATGCTCAACCGCAGGATGGGCGAGATCGAGCGCGCGGGCATCACCGTGAACGCCCTGCTCATCAGCCGCGAGGAGCGCGCGGTCTACCTCAACAACATGGAGTTCTCGCTCACGGAGGCGGCGATCGAGACCCTGGCGGTGCTGGCCGAGGCGCGGATGGACGACGACGTGCTGTCGGGCGCCGAGCTCGAGGCGCTGATCTCGGGCAAGGACGCGTCGGAATGCGACGAGGCGGCTGGCGCGATGCGGATCAAGCGGCTGCGCGACGCGCTTGGCAACCAGCTCCTGTCGGAAGTGCTGGTGCGCACGATTGCGCGGCGCGGCTACATGCTGGCGATCGACAAGGACGTGATCCGGATGGTCTAGGCCGGGCCACGGGTCGGCGGGGCGGGGCTCCGCGATCCGGCCCCAGGCTGTGCCGCTCGGCGGTGGGTTTTCGCTGTGCACCGGAATCCGGATATCCGGATTCCCGGATTCGCTTGAAATGCTTTTTGAATCAGTAGCCTAGGGCCCAGTGTTCAACGGGCGAAACCGCCACGTTAACCGTTCATCAAGGAATATGTCCGACCACAGGCGCGCCCCGGTATATGCACCGGCGTCGCGATCGACGGGCGGTCAGATATCGAGAAAGTAGCTGTCGACCCGGCGCCAGAAATGCAGCAGATCCTGCGCCGTCGCCGGCGTCTGGCCCATGCTCTCGACGGCATAGATATCGGCCGCGAGGATGGCGGCGAGGCGATAGGCAAGCGGCGCGGCGCGAGTCGAATCGGCGTCGCGCTTGATGTTGTCTTCGAGCATCGCCGCCGCCGAGGTCATCGCGAACACGATCTGCAGGGCCGGGGCTTCCGGCCAACGCAGGCAGAGATGGCGCACCAGCCCCCGCCGGCGCGCGTCACTGCCGGAGGCAAGTTCCTCCAGCGCGAACGCGATCATGCGATCGATGACAGACTGCCGTGACATCGGCGCCCCATCCCATAACTCAACAGACCCACGCGCGGCAGTCTAGGGCCTCGGGCAGATTCGCCCAAGGCCTTGTTGCCGCATGGAAAGAAACAGTCGGTTGATGGGCGCACCATCCCCGGCCCCGGACCGCGACGAACCTGCACGGATGCATCCCGTGACACACCACGGGGCCCGGTAAGGAAATCGAAAGCAAAGACCCGTATTCCTTGCTCAAACCGGGCTTGGCCCGACCCCGCAGGGGCCGCGCTTCATGACGTTGAACAGATCCGTTTCGACCCCGATCCTCGCCGCCTTCCTGCTGCTGGGCGTGGTCATCACCGGCAACGCCCTTGTCGGCCTCTGGGGCGTTCAGCGCCTTGCCGAGACGTCGCGTCGGGTCGGCAACGACCTCGCACCTCTGTCCCAGGTGGCGATGCAGGTCGTCGTTCACTCGGCGAAGGCAGGCGAGGCCATCGAGATGTTTTCCGCGACCCACGACATCGACGTGCTCGACGCGTCGCTCGACGAGATCGACAGCGCCGACGGCTATGTCGCGGCCCTCGCCGAGGGGGGCGAAACCCCGGTGGCCACGATCGCGCCGGTGGCGGACGAGGCGCTCAAGGCGCTCGTCGCCCGGGCGCACGACCAGCTCTACGACGTCCGCCTCGCGGTCGAGAACCGGTTGGCCGCGGAATTCGACGTGTTCGGCCCGTCGTCGGACTCGGCGCTGACCTTCCGCGAAGATATCGCCGCCCTCGATGCGACGCTTTCCTCCCTGCTCGCCGAGGACGGGCCGGCCGACACGACCCCTGCGCGGCTCGCGCTGCACCGGGCCCGCGGTGCCATTTCGGCAGCGGCGCGGGCGCTGTTCGACGTCCTGGTCAAGCTCGACCCCGACCTCGACACCGCGCCGGTCACCGCCGCCTTCGGAGCCGCGGCGCAGGAGTTGAACGGGGCCGCACAGGCGTTTCGGACGCTGCCGCTGGAGGACGCGACCGCAGCACTCGGACAGCTCACCGAAGACGCGGCCTGGATCCTCGAAAGCCACGTGGAAACGCTGCACCGCCGGGCTGCGCTGCGCCGCGACTACGACATCGCCTATGCCGCCCTTGCCGGCACCACCGGCGAGATGGTCGCCCGTGTCGACAACCTGACCGCCCGGGGGATCGACGACGTTGCCGCGGTCGAGACCATCACCCGGGCCGCCGCGCTTGTCGGCGGCGCGCTCATGGCGCTCGTCGCCACGGGGGTCTATCTTCTGGTCCGCCGGCGGATCGTGCGCCGGCTGCGCAGCCTCGCCCGGGTGCTGGACGAACTCAGCACCCCCGACGCCGAAGTCCATCTGCCGCGCTGGACCGGCGCCGACGAACTCGGGCTGCTGCGCGACCAGGTGGTCGCCTTCAAGGAGGGGCGCGACGAGATCGCGCGGATGCAGCGCGAACAGCAGGCCCATCTCGACCAGCTCGCGGAAAAGGAAGCCCAGGCGCGGGCCGCCGCCACCGACCTCGCCGCGCGCAAGGCCGAGGCCGAACGCGCCGCGGGCGCGATGGCGGAGCGGCAGAACCGGCGCGAAGCGATGATCGCCGAGCTGGGCACGGTGGTCGGTTCGGTCGCTGCCGGCGATCTCGGCCGCAGGCTGTCGCTCGACTGGGACGACGACCAGCTCGACCGGCTCGCGGCCGGGGTGAACGGGCTGGTCGACACGATCGAGACCGTGTTCGACCACGCCAACCACGCGATCGGCGAAATCGCGGCGGCCAATCTCGACGTCGACGTCGCGGGCGAGCTCGGCGGCGTCTTCGGGGCGTTTCAACAGATGATCGGCACCACGGCGCTGCGCCTCTCCGGGGTGGTGCGCGAGATCGCCGCCGCGGGTCGCGACGTGTCCGCCGGCTCGGACGACATCACCGAAATCGCGCGCAATCTCGCCGAAGAGAACGCGACCCAGGCCCAGACCGTCTCGCAGATCGCTTCGGCGGTCGATCAGATCAACGCGACGGTCGCCGCGAATGCCGCCACCGCGCGGGCCGCGCGCGGCGACGCCGACAGCGCGGCGACCTTGGCTGCGGCCGGATCGGCCGACGTGGAGAGCACCATCGCGGCCGTGCGCCAAATCGCCGAAAGTTCGGCCGAAATCGTCGCCTTTCTCAACGAGATCGAAAGCATCGCCTTCCAGACCAACCTCCTGGCGCTGAACGCCTCGGTCGAGGCCGCGCGGGCCGGAGAGGCGGGCAAGGGCTTCGCGGTCGTCGCCTCGGAAGTGCGCGGGCTCAGCCACAAGACCGCCCAGGCCGCCGAGCATATCAAGCGCATCATCGACCGTGCCGGCGCCGATATCGGCCGCGGCGTCGACCTGGTGGAACAGACCGGCCGCCAGATCGGCACGATCCACGGCGCCATCGCCGCCCTTTCGGCCCGGATCGCCGATGTCGACCGGGCGTCGGAAGAGCAGGCCGGCGCCGTCGAATCGTTCGCGACCGCGATCGCCCGGATCGATACCGCCGTCCAGTCCGGTGTCGCTCGTGCGCAGACCTGCGACGCCGCCGCCGCGGCGCTCTCGACCGGGGCGCGCCGCCTGTCGGACCTCGTCGCCGCCTTTCGCCTGGCCCCGGAGGCGGCCGCGCAGAAGACCCCTGAGACAGCCTTGGACAGGGCTGCGGACAAGGTGGGGCCGGGGATCGCGCATGGCCGCGCGGATCGCACCGTTTCTCCCTCGTGGGCCGGCCCGTCGGCGCGCGCCCGCCCGGCGACCGGACGTCCCCGATCAAAGGCAGGCTTGCCTCCTGACCGGTCGGTCGAGCGCGACTCGCACCCCTTTTGGCACCGCGCGAAAGCCCGCCCGCCTCGAGCACGCCGCCGGGCCCCGGGCCGGCCGTGAGCCGGGACGACACTTCGCCGGAAAGGCGTGATGCAGCACGGAAGCCGTCTCGCGTACCCTGTCGGCGTCGGACCGGAGCCGCCTGACAGGACCGTCTGTCGGCGTCCCGCCCTTTGGTCGCAGAAGATCGCCGCCGAGCCTGCGTTCCCGGGACGACAGCTAGATCGCCGCCAGGCCGGCATTGGTGTCGAGCAGGAACTGGCGGAAGATCGGCGCGCTGGCCGCGCCGATCCCGCGCGCATTCGGACCGATCGCCCCCGCTTCGACCGCCGGCGAGATCAGCCCGCGCTTGTCCTGGTTGACCAGGTAGCGCCGGGTCCGCTTCACCAGTTCTTCGCGCACATCGGCCGGAAAGGCGCCATCGATCACGATCGCTTCGAAGTCGATCACCGAACAGATCGACAGCGAGGCCTTGGCCAGCTCCTGGGCGGTCTGCCCGATCCAAGGATCGACGAAGCGCTGGATCCGGCTCCAATCCTGCGGCATCTGCCACAGCCCGGCCGGGTCGAACCCGGCCTCCTTCACCCGCTTCTCGAGCAGGTTGAGCGAGGCGACGTCGACGAGCTGCTGGGCCTCGCCATTGGGCCCGGTCGCCCGGATCGAGCCGAGCGCACCGGCATTGCCGCGGTTGCCCTCGAACACCGTCCGGTTCAGCACCACGCCGCCGCCGATCAGCGAGCCGATGAAGAAATAGGCGTAGTCGCGAAAAGCCTTGCCGCGCCCGAACAGGTGCTCGGCCCGGCAGGCCGCGGTGGCATCGTTGACGACCTGCACCGGCAGATCGGTGAACCGCGCCACCTCGCCGGCGAAATCGACGTTGGCCCAGCGATGGAACTCTTCCGCCGCGCTGCCGCTGAGATCGTTCCACTTCCACAACTCGAACGGCGTCGCCAGGCCGATCCCGCAGACCCGCGCGCGCATCTCCGCGGGGAGATCGGCGAACAGGGCGTCGAGTCCGGTTTCGAGAAAACCGAAGACCTGGTCCGGCAGCGGGTAGGCATAGGTGGTGTGGATCTGGTTGCGGACCTGTCCGACCAGGTCGAGCAACACCAGATCGGCGCTGCGCCGGCCGATCTTCATGCCGACGCCGAACACCCCGTCCGGGTTCAGCTCCATCGGGATCGAGGGTTTGCCGACCTTGCCGCGGAGCGGCTCGCCGCGGCGCAGGATCGCGTCGTTTTCCAGTTTCCGCAGGATAATCGACACGGTCTGTGGCGACAGACCGATCCGGCGGGCGACTTCGGCGCCCGGCAGCGCGCCGCCCCTCTGAAGCAGCGACAGGATCAGCCGTTCGTTGTGGTCGCGAACCCCGCTCTGGTTCACGCCACCCGCAACCTCTGTCTGCCTGCCGCCATCCATGGCGCCAACCATAGTTTTCTCCTCCCGTCCCAGAAAGATGACACGGGAGAAAAATAAATCAACTTCTTTTACATATTGACAGAAGCCCGGGAATCCCGTTCTCTTGTGAAGAACCTGGCGGCAACGGCCGGTCGGGTTCGGGCTGGGAGGAGACCGGCCTGACATGCCACACGTGAGAGTTCTGGGAGGAACCATGCACAAGCTTCTTTTGACGTCTGCCATCGCACTTGCCGTGACCGCCACCGGTGCCTTTGCCGAAACCGGCGCCTGCCTCATCACCAAGACCGACACCAACCCGTTCTTCGTGAAAATGCGTGAAGGCGCCGAGGCCAAGGCTGCCGAGCTTGGCATCACCCTCAAGTCCTACGCCGGCAAGATCGACGGCGACAACGAGAGCCAGGTGGCAGCGGTCGAGACCTGCATCGCTGACGGCGCCAGCGGCATCCTGATCACCGCTTCCGACACCGCCGGCATCGTGCCGTCGATCCAGGCCGCGCGCGACGCGGGTCTGCTGGTCATCGCGCTCGACACCCCGCTCGACCCGATCGACGCCGCCGACATGACCTTCGCCACCGACAACTTCCTTGCCGGCGAGTTGATCGGCCAGTGGGCTGCTGCCAAGCTGGGCGATGCCGCCGCCGACGCCAAGATCGGCATGCTCGATCTCGCCGTAAGCCAACCCACCGTTGGCGTGCTGCGCGACCAGGGCTTCCTGCAGGGCTTCGGCATCGACCTCGGCGACCCGAACAAATGGGGTGACGAGACCGATCCGCGCGTGGTCGGCCATGACGTGACCGCCGGCAACGAGCAAGGCGGCCAGCAGGCAATGGAAAACCTGCTTGCGGTGAACCCCGACATCAACGTCGTCTACACCATCAACGAGCCCGCCGCCGCCGGCGCCTATCAGGCGCTGAAAGCCATGGGGCGTGAGAACGACGTGCTGATCGTGTCGGTCGACGGTGGTTGCCCCGGCGTGCAAAACATCGCCGACGGCGTCATCGGTGCCACCTCGCAGCAATACCCGCTGCTGATGGCCTCGCTCGGCATCGAAGCGATCGCCGCCTTCGCCGCCGACGGTAGCAAGCCCTCCGCGACCGAAGGCAAAGACTTCTTCGACACCGGCGTCGCGCTGGTGACCGACGAGCCCGTCGAGGGCGTCGAGTCGATCAGCGTCGAAGAAGGCCTCGCCCTCTGCTGGGGCTGATTTCCTGATCCGGACAACCGGAGGGGCGGCCACGGCCGCCCTTCCCTCATAGACGCGGGGCCCCGGGGCCTGCGTACATCCTTTTCCGAGGGCCGTGAAAAGACGTCCCCCGGCAAAGCCAGGAGGGGAAATCATGACAGAGGCCGAATTCAAAGGTCAGGACTTCGAGAAGTCACTCAGCCAAGCAGTGACCTCGGTAGCGGAGTTTGAAGACACGAACCGCAGTCTTCTACACAGGTTTCAGCAGGTTCTGCATGGCACGCCGTTCCTTGTGCCGATGATCGTTCTGGTCGCGTCTATCGCAGTTTTCGCTGTCCTGTCGGACAATTTCTTCCGAACCAGCACTTTGACGCTGATCATGCAGCAGATCGCGGTCGTCGGGATCCTCGGCGTCGCCCAGAGCCTCGTCATCCTGACCGCCGGCATCGATTTGTCGGTCGGCGCGATCGCCGTGTTCAGCTCTGTCGTGATGGGCCTGTTCACGTTCCGCTACGGTATCCCGGCACCGATCTCGATCCTGATGGCGCTTGCCATCGGCACCGCGATCGGCGCGGCGAACGGCTGGCTGGTGGCGAAAGTGAAGCTTCCGCCCTTCATCGTCACGCTCGGCACCTGGCAGATCGTTCTGGCGACCAACTTCATCTACTCGGCCAACGAGACGATCCGCAGCCAGGATATCGAGGCCCAGGCGCCGATCCTCCAGATCTGGGGCACACCGTTCAGGATGGGCAACACCACCGCGACCCTTGCGGTCATTCTGCTGATCGTGATCGTCCTGGTCATGGCCTACGTGCTGCGCCAGACCGCCTGGGGCCGGCACGTCTATGCCGTTGGCGACGATCCGGAAGCGGCGGAACTCGCCGGCGTTCAGGTCGACCGCCAGCTGATCCAGGTCTACGCGCTCGCCGGCTTCTTCACCGCCATCGCCGGCTGGGTGATGATCGGCCGTTACGGCTCGGTGAGCCCCGCCGCCTCGACCGGCCAGATCGGCAACATCCAGTCGATCACCGCCGTGGTGATCGGGGGGATCTCGCTGTTCGGCGGCCGCGGCTCGATCATCGGCATGTTCTTCGGCGCCCTGATCGTCGGGGTCTTCGAGCTCGGCCTCAGGATGCTCGGCACCAACCCGCAGCTCACCTACCTCCTCATCGGTCTTCTCATCATCGGCGCCGTCGCCGTCGACCAGTGGATCAGAAAGGTTTCGGCATGACCCAGCAACGCCAACCCATCCTCAAGGCCCGTGGCCTCGTCAAACGCTTCGGCAAGGTCACCGCGCTCAACCACTGCGACTTCGATCTCTACCCGGGTGAGGTCCTGGCGGTGATCGGCGACAACGGCGCCGGCAAGTCGGTGATGATCAAGTCGCTGTCGGGGGCGATCCGCCCCGACGGCGGCAAGATCACCCTCGAGGGCAAGGAGGTGAACTTCTCCTCTCCCCTCGACGCCCGCAAGAACGGGATCGAGACCGTCTACCAGACCCTCGCGCTGAGCCCCGCCCTGTCGATTGCCGACAACATGTTCATGGGCCGCGAACTGCGCAAGTCCGGCTTCCTCGGCAAGTTTCTGAAACAGCTCGACCGGCCGGCAATGAACGCCTTCGCCCGCGAAAAGCTGACCGAGCTGGGGCTGATGACGATCCAGAACATCGGCCAGGCGGTCGAAACCCTCTCGGGCGGTCAGCGCCAGGGCGTGGCGGTGGCCCGCGCCGCGGCCTTCGGCTCCAAGGTCATCATCCTCGATGAACCGACCGCCGCGCTCGGGGTGAAGGAAAGCCGCAAGGTGCTCGAGCTGATCCAGCAGGTCCGCGACCGCGGCATGCCGGTGGTGCTGATCTCGCACAACATGCCGCATGTGTTCGAAGTGGCCGACCGGATCCACGTCCACCGCCTCGGCGAACGGCTCTGCACGATCAGCCCGAAGGACTACACCATGTCCGACGCGGTCGCTTTCATGACCGGCGCCAAGGAACCGCCGGCCGAGAACAAGGCCGCCTGACCCGGGCGACCGGGACGCACGAAGAGCGAAAGGCGCCGTCCGACCGACGGCGCCTTTTCCTTGCCGGCGGGGCCCCCGGCCGCGCGCTGTCCGGCTCCGGAAGGCACACGGCGGACGCGCGCGTATGCCCGACCGCCGCCTGCTTTGCTTCCGGTTCGGACCCCGGCAAGTCCCACGAAGGCAAAGCCAACGGAACGAGCCACGCGCATGGCATCTGTGCTGACACTCTGGCGCGCTCTGGAACCCCGACTGACGGCACTATCGAACACATCGCGGACAACAGGGCGACGCCCCGAACCTGCACGGCCGCGGCAATCGACCGGAGCTATCGTCCCGCTCAGAGGTCGATATTCCGCGTCGCCTCGTCGATGCGACGGCAGACCCGGTCGGGGTCTCCGAGGTCGTGCGCCAACAGGAGGGCGAGTTTCGCCAGGAAGAGTTCGCGCCGGGGTGCCTCCACGGCGTCGAGCGTCGTCGCAAGGGCCTCGTAGATTGTCTCAACCTCTCGGGGTGTCATGTCCGGGTTCCTCCGATGGATCGGTTCAGCGCCTCACGCACCCCCGCCGGGGACGGGCGGGTCCATCGCGCCGCGATATGACCGTCCGGCCTCACGAGGTAGGCGGTTCCGGGCCCGGCACCAAGGATTTCCGCGGCTTCCGAGCCGGGTTGCAGCGCTACGATGGTGAGGTCGTCATCGGCCAGCGTTTCGCCGAGACCGGGACCGAAGGCGATGAGGGTGAACCCCGGACCCAACAGGTCCGACAGGAACCCGGCGCCGACGCGGGCCTCGGGCATGGGCGCCCCGGGGACCGGACCGCCGTCGAAATCCGGGTCATCGGCCGAGACGATCGGGCTGTCGGCATAGGTGTAGGGGGTCATCTGCCGCGGGTTGGCGAGCTCTCCGGCGAACGGATGCGTCAGGGCCAGGCTCAGGGCCGCGTCGCGCATCAGTCTCCAACCCGGTGTCGGCGGGGTCATGAATCGGGCCGATTTCGACGCGTTGGCAAAGACATCCAGCGTCGCGCCACGGCGCTCGGGCGAGTAGCTGTCGAGCAGCGCCTCTCCGGCCGTGCCGGCGAGCACGCGGGCCAGTTTCCACGCGATATTCTGCGCATCGGCTAGCCCGTTGTTGAGCCCGCGCACCCCGAAGATCGGGACGATGTGGGCAGAGTCGCCGATGAAGAAAACCCGCCCGTCACGGTAATCGTCGAGCGCGAGCGTGTTCGCGGAATAGATGCTCCACCATTCCAGATCCCAATCGGCGGTGTAGCCGAGCTCGGCGAGCACCGCGGCCACGGACGCGCGCACGGTATCCTCGGCGACGGCCTCCGCCTCGTCCTCGCCGTCGCGCAGCTGGTAGTCGATCCGCCAGATGTTGTCCGGCTGCTTGTGCACCAGAACCGTACCGCCGCGTCGGCAATCGGGGTCGAAGAGCGCCCGGCGAATGGTCGGGTAATCGTGGTCCATCTGCACATCGGCGATGACGTAGCGGCCTTCGTAGTTCTCGCCCTTGAGACGGAGGCCCCGAAGGCTCCGGATGGTACTGCGCGCCCCGTCGGCCGCGAGTACCCAGGCGGCCGGCAGGATGTAGCTGCCTTCGGGATCGCGCACGCTCAGCCTGACGCCGTCCTCGACATCCTCGATCCCGGTCACCTCGCTCTGCCACCTTGTCTCGATCAGCGGCTCGCGCGCGATCGCCTCCCACAGGTATTGCTCGATGAATTGCTGTTCGATGTTGTACATGGGCCGGTATTGCTCGCGCGGGCTGTCCGGCATTTCGAATTCGAGGATCTGTTGGCCGCGATAGAAGCTGCGCCCGGTCGTCCAGCCGAGCGACTTCTCAAGGAACGGGGCAACCGCGCCCAGGCGTTGCAGGATGTAGTAGCTCTGACGGGCGATGCAGATCGCGCGGCTGCCGTCGTTGAAGGTCGACTTCGCATCGAACAGCACCGATCCGATCCCTTCGCGGGCGAGCGCGAGCGCGGCGGTCATGCCGACCGGGCCCGCGCCGACGATGGCGACCTTTGTCGGCGCTTCCAGTCCATTCCTGTCGGAGGGCGGATCGAAATGCGGGTAGTCGAAATAGAGCGAGTCCGTCTCCGCGCGTCCGGCTGGTCTCATCTGGTCTCCTCCCTCTGTCCGGACACAGGCATAGCGAACCGGCGGCTGCGATGTCTGTCCCCTTTTTCGGGGGACATGGTATGACCCGGGCATGTCTTCGACCCTTCGCAAGATCGACGCCTGCCTGGCAACTCTCGGCACCGACGCCTTCGCGCCGGCTTACGTCGACTACGTCGCCACGCTCGGCATCGACCAGATCATGGTCTTTTCGCTCGACAACGACCGGGCCCGGTGCCTCCTGTCCTATCACTTCTCGAATGCGGCCCTCGCCGGGACACTCGCAGCCGCCTATCTCGACGGCTGGTTCCTGCGCGACCCGCTTCGGCCTCCCCTCGAAGCGGCCGAGCGGAACAGCGTGCAGTTGCAGACCTTCGATGACGTTGCGAGCGACATGGACGACGAGTACCGCCGCACGTTCTTCGAAGCGCCCGGTCTCGCGGCGAAGACGACCGTTCTCGCGGTCGGCGAGCGCCTGCGCCTGTTCGTCAGCCTCTATTCATCCGCCGGCCCAGCCGACGGCTGCGACCCTGATCTTTCACGGCTCGCGGGACGCCTCGCCCTGATGCATTTCGAACGCACGGAAGATTCTGGCACGCCCGCGCCGCTGACCGTGCTCAGCGACCGCGAACGGGCCGTCTGCCTGGGCATCCTCTCGGGGCTCAAGACCGAGGCGATTGCCGCCGATCTCGGCGTTGCCGCCTCCAGCGTGGTCACCTACCGAAAGCGGGCCTACCAGAAACTCGGCATCACATCTCGCTCGGGCCTGTTTGCCGTCTGCTCGGGGTGAGGCCGCCGGGCTTGGCAATGTGCGGGCCAGGAGAACAGGCGTCGAGACGTCCGAAACCGTCGAGGCCCGAAACGAGCGCTCGGTCTTCCTCCGTTTTCAGGAGGTCCGGCCGGTCCGCCACGCGGTCATCCCCCGAGCGCCAGCTCACTGACCGCCTTCCATTGATCTTGGCATCCGGGCCGCCCATGGTCTGCCGCGCCGGGGGCCATGTTCGAACTCAGCCGAGCGACGCAAGGGTTCGCGCTAGCGGATCCGTGCGCCCGTCGCGTCGAATTGCATCTGCCGATACGCTTCCCAGACGAGCCCGGCCTCGGCGCCTTCGGGCGGTGTCGCGATGGTGCTGTCCTGACGCACGGTGACGATCTCGCCGTCCGTCAGACGCATGTGCACGAGGGTCTCGGCGCCGAGGGCCTCGGCATAGAGGACCGTGCCGCGCGTGCGCGCCCCATCCTCCGCGATGACGATGTGCTCGGGCCGGATCCCCACCTTGTCGACCTTCTGGTCTGCGATGCCCAGGAGCCGCGGATCGAGGAAGTTGGTCGGCGGCGAGCCGATGAACCCGGCGACGAAGCTGGTCGCGGGATCGGCGTAGACTTCGAGCGGCTTGCCGATCTGGTCGGCCCTGCCGTCGTTCATCACGATCATCCGGTCCGCGAGCGTCATCGCCTCGACCTGGTCGTGGGTCACGTAGAGCGCGGTGACCCCGAGCTCGCGCTGGAGCTGCTTGATCTCCAGCCGCATCTGGACGCGCAGCTTGGCGTCGAGGTTCGACAGAGGCTCGTCGAAGAGAAAGACGGAGGGCTTGCGCACGATGGCGCGGCCCATGGCGACGCGCTGGCGCTGTCCACCCGACAATTCGCGGGGCTTGCGTTTGAGATAGGGTTCGAGTTGCAGGAGCTTCGCGGCCGAAGCCACCCGCTCGGCGATCTCGGCTTTCGGCGTGCGCGCGATCTTGAGCCCGTAGGCCATGTTGTCGAAGACCGACATATGCGGGTAGAGCGCGTAGTTCTGGAACACCATGGCGATGTCGCGGTCCATCGGTTCGCGCTCGTTCACCCGCTGGCCTGCGATCCGCACCTCGCCGTCGCTCACCGTCTCCAGCCCCGCGACCATGCGCAGCAGTGTGGACTTGCCGCAGCCCGAGGGACCGACGATGACGATGAATTCGCCGTCCTCGATCTCCATGCTGACGCCGTGGATCACCTGCACCTTGCCGAAGGATTTGTAGAGGTTGTCGAGGCTCACTGTGGCCATGCAGAAATGTCCCTATTTCTCGCTGTCGACCAGCCCGCGCATGAACAATCGCTGCATGCCGACGACCACGACGATCGGCGGGATCATGGCGAGGATCGAGGTCGCCATGATCACCGGCCAGTCGGCGATGTCGTCGCCCGACGGGAACATCTGCTTGATGCCCATCACGATGGTGTTCATCGACGGGTCGGTGGTGATGAGAAGCGGCCAGAGATACTGGTTCCAACCGTAGATGAAGAGGATCACGAACAGCGCCGCGATGTTGGTCCGGCTCATCGGGATGATGATGTCGACGAAGAACCGCATCGGCCGCGCCCCGTCCACCCGCGCCGCCTCGGCGAGCTCGTCCGGGATGGTCATGAAGAACTGGCGGAACAGGAAGGTCGCCGTGGCCGAGGCGATCAGCGGGAAGATCAGCCCGGAATAGGAATTCAGCATTCCGAAGCCCGCCGCCACCTCGTAGGTCGGCACGATCCGCACTTCGACCGGCAGCATCAGGGTGACGAAGATCAGCCAGAAGAAGACTTTCCGGAACGGGAAGCGGAAATAGACGATGGCGAAGGCGGAGAGCAGCGAGATGATGATCTTGCCGACCGCGATGCCGACGGCCATCACCGCCGAGTTGAGCAGCATTTTCGCCACCGGCGCGTTGATCCCCGAGACGAGCGCTTTGGAATAGTTTTCGAAGAACTGGTCGCCGGGCCAGAGCGGCATCGGCGGGTGGACGATCTCCGGCTGTGTCACGGTCGAGGCGACGAAGGCGAGCCAGATCGGGAAGAAGATGAACAGGACGCCGACGATGAGACCGGCATGGGTGAGCCAGTAGCCGGCGCCGCGATGCTCGACCATGCCCGGCGCGGGCGCGCGTTTGCGGCGGCGGGGCGCTTCGCTCAATAGTGCACCCTCCGCTCGATATACTTGAATTGCACGACCGTCAGCGCGCCGACGATCAGCAGGAGGATCACCGATTGCGCCGCCGAAGAGCCGAGGTCCTGGCCGACGAAACCGTCGGCGTAGACCTTGTAGACCAGGATCGTGGTCGATTGCTGCGGGCCGCCCGAGGTGATGGTGTGGATCACCCCGAAGGTCTCGAAGAAGGCATAGACGATATTGACCACCAACAGGAAGAAGGTGGTGGGCGAGAGCAGCGGGAAGACGATGGTCCGGAACCGGGTCCAGAACCGCGCCCCGTCGATCGCGGCGGCCTCGATCACGCTCTTGGGGATCGACTGCAGGCCGGCAAGGAAGAACAGGAAGTTGTAGCTGATCCGCCCCCAGGCCGAGGCGACGACGACGAGGCCCATCGCTTCACCGCCGTTGAGCACGTGGTTCCAGTCGTATCCGAGCTGGCCGAGGTACCAGGTGACGACGCCGACCCGCGTGTTGAACATGAACAGCCACAGCACCCCCGCCACCGCCGGCGCCACCGCGTAGGGCCAGATCAGCAGCGTGCGATAGACCCCCGAGCCCTTGATGAGCCGGTCTGCGAGAACGGCGAGAAACAGCGCCACGCCCATCGAGACCACGGTCACCAGGACCGAGAACACCGCCGTCGTGACGAAGGAGGCGCGGTAATAGGGGCTGCCGAGGAGGAACTCGAAATTGCCCAGCCCGACCCATTGCATCGACAGCCCGAACGGATCGGGGATGAACATCGATTGCCAGACCGCCTGGCCCGCCGGGTAGAAGAAGAACACACCGGTAACCACCATCTGCGGCAGAACCAGCAGAAGCGGCAACCAGATCCCCTTGAAGGTGACGCGCTTTTCCATGGATGTCCGGGCGTGGACGCGCGCGCCCGGTCTGGGGCGCGCGCGTGGCCTTGGTTTACTGGTTGGCCTGTTCGAAGCGGCGCAGCAGCTCGTTACCGCGGGTGACGGCGGTGCCCAGCGCCTCTTCGGCCGATTTGTCGCCGGCCCAGACGCCCTCCAGTTCCTCGTCGATGATCGCGCGGATCTGGTCGAACGAGCCGAGCCGCAGGCCCTTGGAATTGCCGGTGGGCTCGTTGGCGGTCATCTGGATCACCGCGATGTCGGTGCCCGGGTTGGCGTCATAGAAGCCCTGTTCGCGGGTCAGCTCGGCCGCCGCCGTGGTGATCGGCAGGTAGCCCGTGTCCTGGTGCCACTTGGCCTGGATCTCGGGCGAGGACAGGAAGTTGAGGAAATCGGCCACGCCCTTGTATTCCTCGTCCGACTTGCCGGCCATCACCCAGAGCGAGGCGCCGCCGATGATGGTGTTCTGCGGCGCACCCTCGACGTCGTCCCAATAGGGCAGCGGATGCACTTCGAAGGCAAACTGGGCCTCATCCTTGATGCCCGCGTAGCCCGCCGAGCTTTCGGTGAACAGCGCGCATTCGCCGGCGCGGAAGTTGGCGCCGCCCTCGTTGCGCCGCCCGGCATAGATGAATTTGCCGTCGGCCGCCCACTGCCCCATCGTCGCGATGTGCTTGACCTGGACCGGGCCGTTGAAGGCCAGCTCGGTGTCCAGCCCGCCGAAGCCGTTTTCTTTCGTGGCAAAGGGCACATCGTGATAGGCCGAGAGGTTCTCGAGGTGGATCCAGCTCTGCCACGCGGTCGTCAGCGGGCAAGTGTTGCCGGCGGCCTTCAGCGTGTCGAGCACCGCGCCCACGCCTTCCCAGGTGGTCAGGTCGGCATCGGCCGCAACGCCCGCGGCGTCGAGCGCATCGCGGTTGACCCAGAGCACCGGGGTCGACGAGTTGAACGGCATCGACAGCATCTCGCCGTCCGGCGTGGTGTAGTAGCCCTTGACCGCGCCGATATAGGCGTCGGCGTCCCAGTCGGTTCCGGCTTCCGCCATCAGTTCGTAGACCGGCTTGATCGCGCCCTTGGCGGCCATCATCGTCGCCGTGCCCACCTCGAAGACCTGCAGCAGATGCGGCTGCTCGCCGGCGCGGAACGCCGCGATGCCGGCGTTCAGGGTCTCGGAATAGTTGCCCTTGAAGGACGGCACCACGACATAGTCTCCCTGGCTGTCGTTGAACCCCTTGGCGATCTCGTCGACCAGTTCGCCCAGCCGACCGCTATGCGCGTGCCACCACTGAATCTCTGTCTGTGCAGTTGCGGGCATGGCGAAAGCCGCCGCAAAGACTGTCGCCGCAAACGTCGTTTTCAAAAGCATGAGGACCTCCCAGGTTCGCTTTTCGTGACCGAAGTTATTCGCGTTGCATGAAGGGCACATGACAGCGCGATCGAGCGCGCCCGGTCGTCGCCGATTTCGGCGTGCGCGGCTCGCACCTGAAATGTCACTTGAAACCGCACCACGCGTCAACTGCGGGGAGCCCGGTTTTTCCCCGCCGCCACAATTTGCCGCGCCGCCGGACCCGCCCCTGGGGAGGGGCCGCCAGGGTTCACCCGGCCGTTCAGACCTTTGGACAGAAAGATTGCCGGTTGCACGGATCCAATCCTGCCGGGCTGCCGTTCGCGCCCTGCGCTGAGACGGACCGTGTCGTTGCCCCGAAGACCGAGGCCGCGATCGGGACCGACGGCAGATCGGGCTCAATGCGGGCGTTGGCCGCCGGATGCACAAGGGTCTGGTGTGGACCGAAGAACACCACCCAACCGCAGAGACAATCTGCTCACGAAGATACCTATCAAACGCAATACGTTGAGGAAAAAGCGTGGCGACCCCGGCAGTCGCCATTCATGTTTCCACGACATTCCTCAGGCATCTAAAGTAGATTGAAAAACAATGGGTAGTTTCCAAAATCTGTTCCTGAACCGCCTTGATTGTTCCAGTGCGTTCCCCCATCTTCTGGGGGAACAGTTGGGGGAACGACATGCCCGCCGCCACCGCAAAGCGCAAGAACCTCACCGCCGCCTTCATCGCCTCGGTCTTGGAACCCGGAAAGTACCACGACGGCAAGGGCACCGGCCTGTTTCTACTGGTCAAGAACACCGGCGCGAAGTCCTGGGTGCAACGCATCGTCATTCGCGGGAAACGTCGGGAGATTGGTTTAGGCGCACCGCCAGTGGTGACGCTGGCACAAGCGCGGGAACAGGCTCTTGAGAACAAGCGGCTTGCCCACGCGGGCGGCGACCCCCTTGCCGAGAAGCGAAAGGCCCGGCGCGTTCTGAGCTTCGAGGAAGCCGCGCGGAAGGCGCACGCCGAAAACGCGCCGTCCCTGAAGAACCCGAAAGACCGCGCCGCCTATCTCAAATCAATGGAAACCTACATCTTCCCGCAGTTCGGGTCGGTCGCGCTTCCCGACGTGACGAGTGCCGACGTGCGCCGCGCGATCCTGCTGGCGCGCGAGAAAGCTCCGGGCGTTGCGCGCAAGCTGATCTACCGCGTTTCCTCGGTCTTCAAGTGGGGCATCGCGGAAGGCATGTGCACCGGGAACCCGGCGACCGGGGAGGCGCTGGCGCTGCCCAAACTTGAACGCACGGTAGAGCACCGCAAGGCCTTGCCCTATTCCGAGGTCGCGGGATGCATTGAGGCTGTGAAGGCATCTGGTGCGGGCGAGACAACGAAACTCGCGCTGGAATTCCTGATCCTGACCGCGACGCGCTCAGGTGAAACCCGCGAAGCCCGATGGGACGAGATGGAATTCGAGGGGGCCGACTGTGCGACACGCGCGACACGTGCGACATGGATCATCCCGAAAGAGCGGATCAAGATGAAGCGAGATCATCGGGTGCCATTGTCGGGTCGCGCGCTCGAAATCCTTCGCGAAGCCGATTCGCTGGCGGACGGCTCGGAACTTGTGTTTCCCGGTACGAAGCCCGGCAAGCCGCTATCCGACATGACCCTTTCCAAGCTTGTGAAGGAATTGGGCTTCGAGGCCGACGTGCACGGTTTTCGCACATCGTTTCGAACCTGGGTTCAGGAGCAGACCAACTCCCCTTATGAGGTGGGCGAAGCCGCCTTGGCGCACAAGGTCGGCGACGCGGCGGAACAGGCATACGCGCGATCAGATCTTTTCCACAAACGAAGGATGTTGATGGAAAACTGGGCCAGCTACCTTTCACTTGAGGGCGGCAAACTCGTCGCGTTTCCCGTTGTTTAGGCCCGACGGCTCAAAAGCCCGCGGTCATCCCAACTGTTTCAAATTCGGAAACGGTAACGGCTGGATAATTTAACCTTTTCTTCACCGTAGGGTTTCCTGATATAACCCAAGCTGTAGGGGGTAGGCCAGACAGGTCCCACGAAATCTGTTGCGGTAGCCGGTAACTGGTCTACGTTCGATTCGGCCGGAAGCAAGTGTGAGGCTTTCGATGGTCAGTCAGGACGCGCCAACGCCCTGACCGACCGGAAGCGGGTTCAGATTGAGGTCCTAGCCCGCTTCCATCTCACATGAAACTGAATGCGCACGCAACGAGATTCGGCGCATCGTGAGAAGGACAGTGACTATGGACGCACGCATGTTGCGCCGCCCGGAAGTTGAAAATCGTACCGGGCTTTCCAGATCGACTCTTTACGCCATGATGAATGAAGGCACGTTCCCGAAGCCGATCCGGCTGGGCAAGCGGGCGGTCGGGTGGCCCGAATCCTGCATTCAGGAATGGATCGAAGATCGCAAACGCGATCAGGCATAGACCATGACCGGGCAGAAACTGGCCCGGCACCTGAGGCAACAGGCACCGGACCGGGACAACCGCCATGCGATAGATGCGGCGGTTGACCCCGAACTTTCGAGCGCGGGTGACCGCTTTTCGGGCACTGGAAAAAGCGCGCGCGCGACCCACGAAACTGCTGACAGCTACGCGCGGGTTGTCGCCCGGCTCTGTGACGGCTGGCGAGTGATCGCCTGCAAGGACGATCTTCAATGGATCTTGCAGCGCCGCAAGAACGGTGGCGCGGACCGCCCTTGGCGGGCCGTCGGCTACTTCCGGACCCGCAACGCGCTCATGCGGCTCTGCGCCGCCTCCTGTTGGCGGATTGACCTGCCGCATTGGCAGCGCTGGCCGCACTCCCTGAGACCTTCGGAGGTGTGGAATGACCGACGCGCGCGCACTCACACTCGACTTGGGTGGGAAATGGTATCGGGCCTACGGAGCCGCGCCTTGCCCGGTCTGCCAGCCGGAGCGCAGGAAAGGACAGAATGCCCTAACCGTGAATGACGGGCGGGACGGGCGGCTCTTGTTGCACTGCAAAAATCCGGATGCGACTTTCGGGACATATTGTCGGCGGCGGGTATGTCACGTGCGGACTACGCGCCCCCTGATCCGGAAACACTTGTGCAACGCGACGCCGAACAAAGGGCCGAAATCGAGAAACGATCACGGCAGGCGCAAGCCCTCTGGCAGGCGTCCGACCCTATCACGGGCACCTTGGCGGAAACCTACCTGCGAGGCCGGGGCATTACCTGCGAGCTGCCCAGTACACTCCGCTATCAACCGGTGTGCTGGCACCCGTCAGCCAAACGCCTGCCCGCGCTGGTGGCGCTGGTGGAAGGTGGCGAAGGCTTCGCGGTACACCGCACCTACCTCGCGGCGGAAGGCAAAGGGAAAGCCGAGGTTGACCCGGACAAGGCCATGCTCGGCGCGGTCGCAGGCGGGGCCGTGCGCCTCACCAACGGGCAAGGGCCGCTTGTGGTGGCAGAGGGCATCGAAACGGCCCTGAGCCTTGCGAGCGGCCTTCTGAACGGTCCCGCAACGGTTTGGGCCGCGCTGTCCACATCGGGAATGTCAGGACTTGCGCTGCCACCAGACCCAGGGCGTTTGACTGTCGCGTCCGACGGCGACGCACCGGGACGCGGGGCCGCGCATAGATTGGCCGACCGCGCGCACGCACTCGGCTGGCAGGTTTCCCTTTTGCCCGCGCCTGATGGGCGCGACTGGAACGACATTTTGAAAATGAAAGGGGAAGCCGCATGAACGCCCCCGAACCCATCCCCTTCCACTCCGAAGGGCCGCAACCTCTTGCGGCAGAGATCCGCCCGGGTGAGCCCTATCCCGTTGCCGCTCTGGGGTGTCAACGCCGGTTCAAAACTGGCCCATTTGGCCGAAGTAATTCTGGCCCACCCGGGTGATGAGCAGGCCAGAGCGCGCGGGGTCTCCATGTAACCGGAGCGCGGTCTGGCCTGCGGCGGTGGGGCTATTGAGCAGCGATCTCCTTTGCTGGTGCGGCGCCGATGATGCCGGCCTTTCGTTTGTCCTTGAGGCGGTAGCTGTCGCCCTGGATCTGGACGACGTGGCTGTGGTGCAGGAGCCGGTCGAGCATCGCCGCGGTGAGCACCCGGTCGCCGGCGAAGGCCTGGTCCCAGGCGCCGAATCCGAGGTTCGACGTCATGATCGTCGCGCCCTTCTCGTAGCGGGCGGCGATGACCTGGAAGAACAGATGG
Source organism: Paracoccaceae bacterium (assembly GCA_041397205.1). Taxonomy (GTDB): domain Bacteria; phylum Pseudomonadota; class Alphaproteobacteria; order Rhodobacterales; family Rhodobacteraceae; genus Sinisalibacter. Next base: position 122,172 of record JAWKXC010000009.1, on the reverse strand, counting down.
GCCTGTTCCCGGTCGAGCGGCAGGTAGCCGATCTCGTCGACGATCAGCAGGGTGTATCGGCTCAGGGTCCGGAACACCTCGGTGAGCCGTCCCTGCCGCCCCGCGGCCTCGATCTTCAGGATCAGATCGGCGGCGGTGATGAACAGGGTCTTGATCCCGGCATTGGCCGCCTTGTGGCCGAGGGCGATCGCGAGGTGGGTCTTGCCGACCCCCGAGGGACCGAGGAACACCACGTTCTCGCGGCGCGCCACGAAGGCCAGGGCGGCGAGCTGCTCGATCTGCCGCTTCGGCGCGGAAGAGGCGAACTTGAAGTCGTAGTCTTCCAGCGTCTTCACCGCCGGGAAGCCCGCCATGCGCACCATGGTGGCGGCGGAGCGGGCGCGTCGGACCTCTCGCTCGGCCAGCAGGACGCCTTCGAGGTAGTCGGTGAAGCTCCGACCCTGCTCGCTGGCCTCGGCGGCGAGGGCGGCATAGCTGTCGGCCACCCCGGGCAGCTTCAGGTCGTCGCAGAGCTGGACCAGGCGGTCGTGGGCGAGGTCGGTCATGCCAGCCTCCCGATCGCGTCGTAGATCGACAGGTCGTGCTGCGGCACCTGCACGTCGTAGATCGGCGTGGGCACCGAGGCGGCGATCCCGGTCCAGACCGGGCCGCGCGGCAGAAGGTGCGCCTGCTCGCGGGCGAAGCGGTCGACCGGGCGTTCCTTCGTCTCAGCGTGGATGCGGGGATTGGCGACCTCGCGCAGCCAGCCGCCGACATGGGCATTGGCGGTCGCGGCATCCAGCAACACGCCCTGACCCTTGAGCCGGCTCTCCAGCGGCCAGACGAAGCTCTCCTTCAGGTAGCGGTTGAACCGCTCGACCTTGCCCTTGGTCTGGGCCCGATACGGGGCGCACATCCGCGGACTGAAGCCATGATGCTTGGCGAAGTCCCGGAACCCCTCGTTGAACCGGTGCCGCCCCGGCCCATAGGCATCGCGGTCGATCAGCACCGTCTTCATGTTGTCGTAGAGCACCGTGTGCGGCACCCCGTCGATCGCATCGAAGAACCGCTCGTGCGCCTCGATCAGCGTGTCGAACCGCTCGTTGTCGGCGAACCAGACGAAGGACAGCCGGCTGAACCCGAGGGTGCCGACGAAGGCCGAGAGCTTGTTCCCGCCGCGCCGGATCGAGGTCCAGTCCGCCTGGGCCTGCCGCCCCGGTGGCGTCTCGAACCGGATGATCTCCGGCGCCGGCAGCCGCGGGTATTGCTGCGCCAGCCAGTCCTTCAGGATCGTGATGCCGCCGGCATACCCGAGCTCGCGCAGTTCCCGCAGGTAGACCGTCGCCGGCAGACGCCGCGGTGCCGCCTCGGCGATCCGCATCTTCAGGTAGCCCTTGAACGGGTCGAGCTTCGACGGCCGTGCCGCCCGCGGCCCGTAGATCGGCGCCAGATCCGGTGCACGCAGATACTTCCGCACCGTCTCCCGGCTGATCCCCAGCTCCCGCGCGATCGCACGAATGCTCTTCCCCTGTCGGTGCAAAATCCTGATCTCCAAGGTCATCTCTCCTGTCAGCATCTGCCCTTCCTCTCCTCCGGAAGGGCAAGGTAACAGGCGGGCCAGTTTTCAACCGGCGACCCGGGTCAGTTTTACATCGGCGCTAACAGGGGCCGCTCCGCGAGGCCGTGGAGGCCGTGCAAGGCGCGGTGCAGGCCCCCATCGCGATCCCCGCGCAATCGGCCCTGTCGGTCGCCTCATTGGCGGTGCAGGGCTTCGCGGACGTGGAAACCCTGGGCGGACTGCGCCCGGTTTCGCTCTACGCCTTGACCATCGCGCAATCGGGCGAACGCAAGTCGAGCTGCGATGCGCCGTTCATGGCCGCGCTGCGAGATCATGAGCGCGAGCAAGCGGACGCTCAGCGTCTCGAAATGGAGAGTTGGCGCAACCGGCACGCACTCTGGAAAGGCGACCGGGAAAAGATCCTTGGCGAGGCGAAGAAGGGGAAAGGTGCGAAGCGTACCGAGGCAGAAGCCGATCTGAACGCTTTGGGGCCAGAACCCGTCGCTCCCGTATCTCCCGACCGCACGGTGACGGAACCGACCTTCGAGGGGCTGACCCGCAAATTCTTCGAGGGGCACCCCAGCCTCGGCATTTTCTCCGATGAAGGCGGGCAATTCCTGGGCGGGCACGCCATGAACAGCGACAACCGGCAAAAGACCCTCGCTGCGCTGAACGACCTCTGGCAGGGCAACCCGATCCGGCGCACCCGGCAAGGCGAAGGATCATTCACGCTCTACCAGCGACGACTTGCAGTGCACCTGATGGCGCAACCCGGCGTTGCGCGTGATTTCATGGCCGACCCCAAGACACACGACACGGGGTTCCTGGCCCGGTTCCTTATCTGCGAACCGCCCAGCGCTATCGGCACACGGTTCCATGACAACTCGCGACGCGATCTTGTGGCATTGGACCGCTTCGGGTCGCGCCTGCTGAACATCCTTGAAACAGCGCTGCCGATGGACCCGGACACCCGCGCCCTATCGCCCCGTCGGTTGCCACTCGCCCCTGAGGCGCGTGTTTTGCTGGTGCGGTTCCACGATGTAATCGAGGCTCAAATGGCGTTCGGCGGTGATCTGGAACATGTGACTGGCGCGGCGTCGAAAGCTGCGGAGCAAGCCGCGCGCATTGCAGGTGTGCTGACACTCTGGCGCGACCTGAACGCGACGCACGTGATGGCACATGACATGGCGCACGGGATTACGCTGGCGCAGTTCTACCTGGGCGAGGCAGCCCGGCTAGCCAATGCGGCCGCGGTGTCGGCTGAAACCGATCGCGCCGAACGGTTGCGCAAGTGGCTGGTCGAAAGGTGGGAATACCCCGAGATCACCCTAAGAGAGGCGCTACGCTACGCCCCGCACCGGGACCTGCGGGATAACGTAACACTCAGGAAAGCAATCACATTGCTCGAAAGAACCGGATGGCTAGCAAAGTTGGACGTGGGCACCAAGATCAGGGGCAAGGCCCGTGCGGACGCTTGGCGGATCATCAGAGGGGACTAGGGATGTGGTTTGACGCGAATGCTGCGCTCAAGGAACTGGGAGAGGGCCGAGCACCGATGGCCGATCTTTCGGATGGAACGGTCGCCTCCGAGCGCCCGACCTTCTCGCGCGCGCGTGTCAGTGTCGCACATGTCGCACGTGTCGCACATGTGCCGCCCTCGAAAGGCGGGACGGACACCAATCGCGGTGCCTCTGGGACCGAAACGAAACGACGGGCGGGAAAGGTGGTCTTGCTCGCGAATTGGCGGGCGCAGCGATCCGTCGCGCGCGGATCGCGAAACACGGGAAGGTCGGGGGAGTAAGATCTGCGACCCACAGTAGTTCAGAAGGTTGACCCGCCTGTGGGTGGACCAAATTCGAGGAAGAGACATGCCCGGACCCGACCCCGACGCGCTTTGGATCGACGAAGACGCAGAGCGCCCGACTGTATCCTTCCAAGCCTATTTCTGGACGGGCAACAACGGCAACAGACGGGCACGGGCGATAGCGATGTTGCACCGGCTCATGCGGGGCGATTGGCGTTGCCAATATTGCGGCGACGCCTTGCCAGACTGGCGGCGAGTTGATGCGAGCTATTGCTGCGAGGGATGCAGGAAACGCGCTGCTCGGCGGCGGCGTCGCGTGGCGGGCAAGCAATGACCGGCGACGATTTTAGAGCGTTGCGCAAGCAACGTGGCCTGTCACGTGTGACCCTCGCCCGTCTTGCCGGGGTGCACCCCGACACCGTGCGCTATTGGGAACGTAAGGCTATTGTGGACCTTCGCGGCTGGGCACCTGACAGGTTATTGAAGGCGATGGGCCTCGACAAATTTTCTCGGCGGCACGTCTATCCGGCGGCACGGTTCAAAGAGGGTATTTTTCCGCCTATTACGCGCGCGTGGGGTGGGGTGTTAGACCTGACGGAAAAATACCCAGTCACTACGCGAAGCGCAAAGACCTGCGGCGCGAGGACCCGGAAGGGCACTCCCTGCCGCACGAAGGCCTTGCCAGGAAAGACACGCTGTAAGTTTCACGGTGGGCTATCGACCGGGGCCAGAACACCCGAGGGAATCGAGCGCATCCGCGAGGCGCAACGGCGGCGCTGGGCGCGCTGGCGGGCCGACAATCCCTAGACACCGCAGGGTTGTTCCTGTCCTATGCCTTCGAAAAGGTCGGACCGTGCGCCAACCCCAACCGCAAGGGCGGGTTCATCACGAAGGGGCAAGCTCCGATGAGAAGCACTTGTTTGAGGCATTAGTCCGAGTTTGACACCGCTGGAATTCATTGAGAAATGGAAGTCGGTCGAGCTGAAAGAACGCTCCGCTTCCCAATCGCATTTCAACGATCTATGCCGCCTTCTGGGCATCAAAGACCCGACCACGGCGGACCCGAAAGGCGAATGGTTCACCTTCGAGAAGGGGGCATCCAAGACTTCGGGCGGCGAGGGCTGGGCCGACGTCTGGCGCAAGGATTGCTTCGCCTGGGAGTACAAGGGCAAGCGTAAGAACCTGGACGCGGCCTTTGACCAGCTCTTGCGCTATTCGGTCGCGCTCGACCACCCGCCGCTCCTGATCGTGTCGGACATGGACCAGATCCGTATCCACACGAACTGGACCAACACGGTGCAACAGGTCCACACGATCACGCTTGACGATCTGTTGGACGCATCGAAGCGCGAAATCCTGCACAACGCCTTCGAACATTCCGAGCGCCTGAAACCCGCCAAGACCCGGCAGGTTCTGACCGAAGACGCCGCGAAACGATTCTCGACCATCGCCCAGCGCCTGCGCGACCGGGGGCACGAGGGGCACACCGTCGCCCATTTCGTCAACCGGCTGGTGTTCTGCATGTTCGCGGAAGACGTAGGCCTTTTGCCCGACAAGATGTTCGAACGGATGCTGGGCCATTGCCACGCGAATCCCGAGGATTTCGAGGCCCACGCGCGCAGCCTGTTCGGGGCGATGAAGTCGGGCGGCATGGTCGGTTTCGAACGCGTCGAGTGGTTCAACGGCGGGCTGTTTGACGACGACACATCGCTTCCCCTGGAACGCGGCGACGTGGCCGAGCTTCAGGCCGCTGCCGCGCTCGACTGGTCCGACATCGACCCGTCCATTCTCGGCACCCTGTTCGAACGCGGGCTGGACCCCGAGAAGCGCAGCCAGCTCGGCGCGCATTACACCGACCGCGACAAGATCATGCAGATTGTCGAACCAGTCATCGTGCGGCCCCTGCTGGCGGAATGGGAGGGCGTGAAAACCGAGATCGAAACCGCGCTCGGCAAGGCGGAAAACGCCAAGTCGCCTTCAGCGAAGACCAAGGCCGCGAAAGAGGCCGAACGCTTACACGCGGCCTTCCTGGAGCGCCTGAAAGGCTTCCGGGTGCTCGACCCGGCCTGCGGCTCGGGCAACTTCCTCTATCTGGCACTCCTGTCGTTGAAGGACCTCGAACACCGGGTGAACCTCGAAGCCGAGGCGCTGGGCCTGCCGCGCGGCTTCCCCACGGTCGGGCCGGAATGCGTGAAGGGCATCGAATTGAACCCCTACGCCGCCGAACTGGCGCGGGTGTCGGTCTGGATCGGCGAAATCCAGTGGATGCGGCGCAATGGTTTCGAAGCGGCTAAGAACCCAATTTTGCGCTCGCTGGGGACCATCGAGAATCGGGATGCGGTGCTGAACACGGACGGCACACGCGCGGAATGGCCGGACGTTGATGCCGTTGTGGGCAACCCGCCTTTTCTAGGCGGGAAGTTGATGCGGGCGAGCCTGGGCGACACCTACGTGGACACCCTCTTCGCGGCGTGGAAGGGCGCAGTTCGGGCAGAAGCCGACCTCGTGCTCTACTGGTTTGCAATGGCGGGTGCGATGATCGCAGATAGACGCTTGTCGCGGGTTGGATTGGTCGCGACAAACTCCATTCGCGGCGGGGCCAACCGGGACACCTTCCGGAAAGCGCTTGGCGATGGCCGGATATTCGACGCATGGGATGATGAGGAATGGACCGTCGAAGGTGCAGCGGTCCGCGTGTCCTTGGTCTGCTTCGAGGGCGAAGCCGAAGGGGAAGCGCATCTTGATGGCGCACCCTGTCGCAGAGATCTTCACCGATCTAACGGCGCGAGGGCTCGAAGGCACGAACGTTGATCTGACCCAAGCCGCCCGCCTCTCGGAGAACAAAGGCGTCGCCTTCATGGGCGACACGAAGGGCGGCGCGTTTGATGTTCCCGGCGAGCAAGCACGGAAATGGCTGCAAATGCCGCTCAACCCGAACGGCCGGTCAAATTCTGACGTTTTGAAGCCGTGGTTCAACGGCATGGACGTCACCCGCCGTCCCTCGGGCAAGTGGATCGTCGATTTCGGTTGGACCATGAGCGAGGCGGATGCGGCATTATACGAAGCCCCTTCGGATACGCGTTCGAAAACGTGAAACCGCAAAGGGACAGGAAACAACCGCGAGGCCTACCGCCTGAACTGGTGGAGGCACGTAGAGCCTCGCCAAGGCATGTGGTCCCGCATCAAGCCGTTCTCGCGGTACATTCTTACTCCCCGGGTCGCGAAGTATCGTTCGTTCGTATGGGTTTCAAATGGCGTGGTACCTGACTCTGCGTGCATCGCCGTGGCTCGTGACGACGACACCACCTTTGGCATCCTACATTCCCGGTTTCACGAGCTTTGGTCGCTCCGATTGTGCACCTATCTTGGTGTTGGCAATGATCCCCGCTACACGCCGTCCACCACGTTCGAGACCTTCGCATTTCCGGAAGGACTCACGCCCAACATTTCCGCCGCCGACTACGCCGCCGACCCCCACGCACAATCCATCGCCGCCGCCGCCGTCCGACTTAACAAACTGCGTGACGCATGGTTGAACCCGTCCGACCTTGTGGACCAAGTGCCCGAGGTCGTGCCCGGCTACCCCGACCGCATCCTGCCGAAAGACGACAACGCCGCGAAGGAACTCAAGAAACGGACCCTGACCAACCTCTACAACGCCCGCCCCGCCTGGCTCGACCACGCCCACCGCGCCCTCGACCAAGCCGTAGCCGACGCCTACGGCTGGGGCGACGACTGGCGCGCCGGTGCGCTCACCGACGACGAAATCCTCGCGCGCCTGTTCCGGCTCAATCAGGAACGAGCGAGATTTTAAGGCGAGTAGGGAGGAATGTATGACGAAAGCTCTTACTGTTTGGGGCACGGGATTGGTCTGCATCGGCGGATGCGCGACGCGGGCAGATCGTCGCCATGGCGGATCAATCGGCTGGCCCGCCGTGTGGCATGAAACGCGAATCGGAGTGCTGAGACTGAAAACCTCCGCTGCCTTGTCCACTTGGAACCTGCATGATCGACGGATTGGGACCCATTGGACTCCTTCTCAATAACCGTATGAATCATTTTTGTTCACTGCGGCTACGAGGCGCATGCTTACAACATGTTGTAACTGACGGTGTTGCACTGGACGACATCCATGCAACTCACGCCGATCACGCGAATTCACGATATTGGTTGGAGAACGACGCGGTGTTGACAGATGTCAACGTTTTCTTAGATACAAGGACGTAAGAGTGACGAGACCCAAACACCCTAACAAGCACATTGAAGCCGCCGTATCCTATGCCGAAGCTTTGGGCTGGATCTACAAGCCGCCAGGGAAGAGCGCTCATGTCTGGGGCCGACTCTATTGCCCGTATGCGGATCGTGACGGGTGCCGTGTGTCTGTGAACTCTACGCCGCGTGTACCAGAAGACCACGCAAAGAAGATTTTGAGAGCAACCGCGAAATGCCCGCATGAAACTGACGAAGGAGGGCAATCATGACCACGTATGATTTCACATTCATTGTCGACGCTGACCCTCATGCGGAGGACTTCGAAGACCGTTTCATTGAGGCCGGATGCGACGATGCGACCTTCATTTTGGTGCGTGGTGCCGCCGCACTTAGCTTCGACCGAGATGCCGCGAGCTACAAGGAAGCTGTGCTTTCCGCGTTTCAGGACATTCGGAAAGCCGGTTCCGAGATCATTCGGTTTGAGCCGGACTTCCTCGTAAGCCAAGCAGAAATTTCTGCAAGATCCGGTCTTACAAGAGCGGCAGTCAGCCTGTTCATGAAGGGCGAACGCCGCGATGGCTTTCCATTGCCGCTCGCCAGATTCAGTGCGTCCAGTCCGCTTTGGGACTGGGTGGAAGTGTCGAGATGGCTCCATTCACACGGAAAAATCGGGGAAGAGGTCTATCGCGAGGCTCTGATTTCTCGGATCATCAACATGGGGTCTCAGATCAAACATGTTGATCCCGATGCCGATTTTGACATCGAACACCTGGTGGAGGCAGCGTAGTCCTTTGCCACTCAGGTCCGGGACCGTCACTTGTCTGAGCTACCTGGTTGGATAACAAAGGTCTGTGCGATCTACACCAAGTAGTCTGCGGAAAACTGCGTCAAGAACGCTGGCAGAATCAGATTGCTACCAACGTGCCTAGGGGGAATTTGTGGGGGAACGCCGGTAGTGTGAACTGATTTTATTAAATGAAAACAATAATATAAGCAATCATTCTGGCGACCCCGGCAGGACTCGAACCTGCAACCTGCCCCTTAGGAGGGGGCTGCTCTATCCAGTTGAGCCACGGGGTCGCACGGGCGCCTTAATGCGGGGTTGCGCCGGGTTTGTCCAGTTCCTCGGGGCCGGTCCCCGGGGTAAATCCCCACGACCAGCCCGCCGCCGTCTACTCGGGGTAGGCGGCTTCGGACGGGCGCTTGCGCAGGGTATCGCCGCGGTTGATGGTCGGGGTCAGCTCGACCCGTTCGCCGCGGCCCTCCGCCATTCCCTCGTCGCCGGCCTCGACCCGGGCGGCGATGATCTCCGCCGCCTTGCGGCCGATCTCGGCGCGCGACGAGTCCATCGTCGCCAGCCGCCGCGACAGCCCCCGGAGCAGCGGGATGTCGTTGAACCCCGCCATCCCGAGCTTGTTCGGCACGTCGTAGCCCGCGTCGACGCAGTGCAGCAGGCCGCCGGCGCCGATCATGTCGTTGGAGAAATAGAGGAAGTCGAGGTCGGGGCTGCGCTCCAGCATCGCCGCGGTCATCTCGCGGCCCTTCTGCAGCGACGAGCCACCTTCGTAAAACTCCTGGTCGGCCACTTCGAGCCCGGCCTTGGCCAGCGCCTCGGTGAAGCCTTCGAAGCGCTTGCGGGCGCGGTGGTCCATCGACATCTTGGTGCCGAGGAAGCCGATCTTGCGGTAACCGGCCTTGACGATGGTTTCCGCCATCATCCGCCCGGCGCGGCGATGCGAAATGCCGACGACCGAGTCGATCGGGGTGCCGTCGGTATCCATGATCTCGACCACCGGGATCCCGGCGCCGCGCAGCATCGCCTTGGAGGCATCGGAATGCTCGAGCCCCGCGATGATCACCCCCGAGGGCCGCCAGGACAGCATCTCGTAGAGCACCTTTTCCTCGCGTTCGGGCAGGTAGTTGGTCACCCCCACCACCGGCTGCAGCGGCGTGTTGTCGAGCACCTCGGAAATGCTGGTCATCACCTCGGGAAACACCATGTTGCCGAGCGAGGGGATGATGACGGCGACGAGATTGACCCGCTGCGAGGCCAGCGCGCCGGCGATCTTGTTGGGCACGTAGCCGAGCTCCTTGGCGGCTTCGAGCACCTTTTCGCGGGTCGCCCCGGAGACGTCGCCGCGATTGCGCAGAACCCGGCTGACGGTCATTTCCGACACACCGGAGGCTTCGGAGACATCGCGCAGCGTGAGCGGGCGTTTCGGGGTGGAAGTGGTGTCATCGGTCACGGCGTCTGTCCTCCCGGCGGGTCGCTTTGGACAGATGTTAGCGGTGGCTCCACCCCTTGTCCAATCCAAAGAAAAAAGGGCCGTTACCCGTAACGTCGGACGCTAACATTTCGCCCGCCGCACCGCCCTCAGAACAGCCGCGACAGCGTGTCCGCATGCAGCGCCGGGGCCGCCGCGATGACCCCGTCGAACACCGGATCGGGCTGGTTGAAGCCAAGCGGCGCACCGCGACGGTCGGTGATCCTGCCGCCCGCCTCGGTCACCAAGAGGCTGCCCGCGGCCACGTCCCACTCACGCGCCGGGCGCAGCCGGATCATCGCGTCGTAGCGGCCCTCGGCGACGAGGCTGAGCCGGTAGGCGAGCGAGGAGCGGAACTGGCGGCGCACTTCCGGGATCCGGGCGTTGCGCCAGTGCCAGGCCTGGAAATTGGTCCGCGACGACAGCACCGTCGCCCCGTCGAGCGCGTCGCGGGACCGGACCGAAAGCCGTTCGCCGTTGCGGGTCGCGCCCTGGCCGCGCGCCGCGGCATAGACGATGTCGCGCATCGGCAGGTAGACGACACCGGCCATCACCTGCCCGGCTTCGATGACGGCCAGCGCGATCGACCAGCTGTGATCGCCCTCGATGAAGGCCCGGGTGCCGTCGAGCGGGTCGACCAGGAAGGTGTGCCCGGCCGCCTGCCGCGACGGGTCCTCGGGGCCTTCCTCCGACAGCCAGCCATAGCCCGGCCGGGCGGCGGTGAGCCGGCTGTGCAACGCCGCGTTGGCGGCCATGTCGGCCTCGGTCACCGGACCGGCAGAATCGGGCTTTTCCCAGGATTTCGAGCCGTGGGTGAAGTGATCGCGCAGGATCGCACCGGCCTCGCGTGCGGCCTCGGTCAGCAGGGTGAGGTCGTCAACTGCCGGCAAGGGTCAGGCCTTCCACCAGCAGCGACGGCACCATCCGCGACGAATGCGGCCGGGCGTCGTTCGCCGGCACGATCCGCGCCAGCATGTCGATCAGGTTGCCGGCGATGGTGCATTCGTTCACCGGCCGGATGATTTCGCCGTTCTCTACCCAGAACCCGGACGCGCCGCGCGAGTAATCGCCGGTGTTGGGGTTGACGGTCGAGCCGATCAGCGAGGTGACAAACAGGCCGTTGCCCATCTCGGCGAGGAGCGCGTCGCGGGTCTTTTCGCCCTGTGTCAGAGCCACATTGGTGACGCTGGGCGAGGGCGGCGCCGAGGTGCCGCGGGCGGCGTTGGCGGTGCTCTCCAGGCCGAGCTTGCGCGCGGTGGCGAGGTCGAGGGTCCAGCTGGTGAGCACGCCGTTTTCGACGATGGCGCGCCGGGTGGTCGGCAGGCCCTCGGCATCGAACGGGCGCGTGCCCGAGATCCGGGGGCGGTGCGGATCCTCGATCAGCGAGAGCCCCGCCGGCAGCACCTGTGCGCCGAGCTTGTCGCGCAGGAAGGACGAGCCGCGGACGATCGAGGCGCCGTTGATCGCCATCAGCAGATGCCCGATCAGCGAAGACGCGACCCGCTCGTCGAACAGCACCGGATAGGCCCCGGTCGGCGGCTGCGTGGCGCCGGCGCGGGCCGCGGCGCGTTCGCCGGCGATGCGCCCGATCTCTTCGGGGCTCGGCAGGTCGGCCTGGAACACCCGGCTCTCGCCGTTGTAGTCGCGCTCCATCGTGGCCCCGGTGCCCGAGATCGCGGCGAGCGAGATCGCCCGGTCGGTGCGCTGGTAGCCGCCCGAAAACCCGTTGCTGGCGGCGAGGTGGATCCGGCGCCGACCGTATCCGGCCGAGGTGGCCTGCACCTGTGACACGCCCGCCACCGCGAGCGCGGCGGCCTCGGCGCGGCGGGCGTCTTCCTCGAGCTCGGCCGGTGCCGGCTCCGGCGCGGGGTCGTCCATCTCAAGCGCCGCGAGATCCCAGCCGCTGGCGAGCTGGCTCGGGTCGGCAAGACCCACCGACGGGTCGTCGGGCGCTTCGCGGGCCATCGCGACGGCGCGCTCGGCCATCTGGGCGATGGTGGCGGCGGAGATGTCGGAGGCCGAGACATTGGCCTGCTTCTGTCCGACGATGACCCTCAGGCCGATGTCGATGCCTTCGGCCCGTTCGGCCTGTTCGAGCTTGCCCTTGAGCACGTCGATCGACAGCGCGGTGCCGTCGACGGCGATGGCGTCCGCCGCGTCGGCACCAGCGGCCTTGGCGGCGTCGAGCAGCGCTCCGGTCAATGCGTCCAGCGATTGGGTCATGCAAAATCCTTCCTTACCGCAAGTGAGGTAACCGCCAGCAGGCCCGCCCGCAAGGGAGCGTGGCACTGGAAAGCGGCCCGGGCTTGGGCTACTGAAGAAGCAAGCGGAGGGGAGCATATGGAAATGCAGGGAAAAACCGTGGTCGTGACCGGGGCGAGCCGGGGCATTGGTGCTGCCGCCGTGCGCGCCTTTGCCGAAGCCGGTGCCAATGTCGTCTTGCTGGCGCGCTCCGGCGACGCCATCGGTGCGCTGGCCCGCGAGATCGGCGACCGGGCGCTCGCGGTCACTTGCGACGTCGCGAGCTGGAGCCAGGTCAAGGCGGCCATCGACCAGGCGGTCTGGCGGTTCGGCAGTCTCGACGTGCTCGTCAACAACGCCGGCGTGATCGAGCCGATCTCGATGCTGCGCACCGCCGATCCGGCCGCCTGGTCCCGCGCCTTCGACACCAACCTCAAGGGCACCTTCCACGGCATGCGCGCGGCGGTGCCGGTGATGCGCAAGAACGGCGGCGGCACCATCCTCACCGTCGGCTCCGGCGCCGCGCATAACGCGCTCGAAGGCTGGAGCCACTATTGCTCCGCCAAGGCCGCCAGCCTGATGATGACCAAGGCGCTGCACAAGGAAGAGGCCCGCGCCGGCATCCGTGCGCTCACGCTCTCGCCCGGCACGGTCGCGACCGACATGCAGCGCGAGATCAAGGCCTCGGGCGTCAACCCGGTCTCGGCGATGTCGTGGGAGGCGCATATCCCCCGAATGGCCCGCCAAGGCGCTCTTGTGGATGTGCACCAGCGACGCCGACGATTTCCTCGGCGGCGAGGTGGTCTTGAGCGACCCGCATATCCGCGCCCGGGTGGGCGTCGGCAGGTGATCCGGCTCGACCGCGACGGCGGGCTCTGGACCGCCACCATCGCCCGGCCCGACAAGGCCAACTCGCTGACCGGCGAGATGCTCGACACCCTCGCGACCTTCGCCGAGGCGGCCGCGCGCGAAGCCCGGGTGCTGGTGCTGACCGGCGAGGGCAAGGTCTTTTCCGCCGGCGCCGATCTCGACGAAGCCCGCGCGGGCCTCGCCACCAGCCCGCTCTGGGAGCGGCTCTCGGGCGCCATCGCCGCCGCGCCGATCCTGGACAATCGCCGCGCTCAACGGCACGCTCGCGGGCGGCGCCTTCGGCATGGCGCTGGCCTGCGACCTGCGCCTCGCCGTCCCTGGAGCGAAATTCTTCTACCCGGTGATGAAGCTCGGCTTCCTGCCGCAGCCCTCCGACCCGAAGCGCCTCGCCGCCCTGGTCGGGCCCGCGCGGGCCAAGATGATCCTGATGGCCGGGCAGAAGATCGAGGCGTCTGAGGCGCTGGCCTGGGGGCTCGTGGACCGCATCGTGGAAGCGCCGGACCTGCACCGCACCGTGGCCGAGCCTGGCCGCAGATGCGCTCGGCGCCGAGGCGAGCCACGTGGCCGGGATCAAGCGGCTGATCGCCTGACCGTCCCTGCCGGGGTCAGTCGTCGAGCTTGCGCGCCTCGTCCACCAGCATGATCGGGATCCCGTCGCGGATCGGAAAGGCGAGCCGCGTCTGTTCCGAGATCACCTCCTGCCGCGCCGCATCATAGACCAGCCGCGACCGGGTCAGGGGACAGACCAGCGCTCTCCAGCATCCGCCGGTCGAACACCGTTGCCGCCGGTTTGGTCTCTGTTTTCTCGGTGGTCTCGTCGGTCATTGCATCTTGTCCTCCGCCCGTTCTGGCCCTGTCCGGCCAACGCAAATTCCATCAGCGCCACCAGCGTCTCGCGCCGGGTGCTGAGCGACGGCGCTTCCAGCAGCGCCTGCTTGTCCTCGGTCCCGAGCGGCAGTAGCATGGCGAGCGAGTTGATGAGCAACTCGTCGTCCGCCTCCTTCAGGCTGTCCCAATCGGTCCGCAACTCGGCCAGATCGAGATAGCGCGCGAGGATGTCGAGGAACGGTTCGCGGTCGAACCGCGCATCGCTCTCGGTCGGCCCGAGATCGCGCTCGAACCCGGCCCAATCCACCCGCGCCCGGATGTAGGGCGTGAACCCTTCCTGCAGCGCGCCGAGCCGGAACCGGCTGATCCCGGTCAGCGTGATCATGTAGCGGTTGTCTTCGGTCTCGTTGAAAGTGGTGACTCGTCCGGCACAGCCGATCGCATGCAGCCGCTCGGTCGTGTCATGCATCGGCTGGATCATCCCGATCAGCCGGTGCGGGGTCTTGAGCACATCGTCGAGCATGGCGAGATAGCGCGGCTCGAAGATGTTGAGCGGCAACCGGGCGCGCGGCAACATCAGCGCGCCCGGGAGCGGAAAGAGCGGAATCTGATCCGGGAGATCGCCCCTCGGGATCATGCGAACAGCAGCGACGACAGCTTGCGCCGCCCGGTGAGCACCACCGGATCGTTCGGCTTGAGCGCGTCGAAGATGGTGAACAGCTGGGTCTTGGCCGCGCCGTCGTTCCAGCCCGCGTCGCGCCGCACGATGTCGAGCAGCGCGTCGACCGCCCCCTGCACGTCACCCGAGGCATGCAGCGCCTGGGCGAGCTCGAACCGGGCCCCGGCGTCGCTGGGGTCGGCCTCGACCCTGGCGCGCAGATCGTCGATCGGGCCGGCATTCTCGGCCTGGCGGGCAAGCGCGACACGGGCGTGCGCCCCCTCGATCTCGGCGGCATGCGAGATCGCGGCCGGCGCGCCGTTGAGCACCGCTTCGGCCTCGTCCAATGCGCCCTGTGCGATCTTCACCTCGGCGAGCCCGGCATAGGCGGCGGCCTGACTGTCGTCTTCCTCGAGGATCGCGGCAAAGGTCTGGGCCGCGTCGTCGAGCGCCCCCTCGGCCAGCATCTCCTGCGCCGCGGCGATGGCGGCGGCCAGCGGGCCCTCGGCGGCGAGGGCCGCCATCTTGGCGACGAACTCGTTCACCTGGCTGCCCGGCAGCGCGCCCTGGAAGCCGTCGACCGGCTGGCCGTCGTGGAAGGCATAGACGGTCGGGATCGACTGGATCCGGAGCTGCTGCGAGATCTGCGGGTTCTCGTCGACATTGACCTTGACCATCTTCACCTTGCCGCCGGCCGCCTTCACCGCCGCTTCCAGCGCCGGGCCGAGCTGCTTGCAGGGGCCGCACCACGGCGCCCAGAAGTCGACGATGACCGGCACCTCTTTCGATGCCTCGACCACGTCCTCCATGAAGGTCGCCTCGGAGATGTCCTTGACCAGATCGCCCGCACCCGCGGCCGCGCTCGGCTGTCCCATTTCAAGCATGTTCGGTGCTCCTCGTGTTCTCGTGTTGGGCCCTATATGGGCGCCATCGCGACGCGCTCCAACCCCGCTTGGCGGGCGCGACGCTTTACCTCAGGCTTGCGGCTTTCTAGACCGTTTCGCCCCGAACCGGAACAGGTTTGGCGCAAACGCCGGCGGCAGGCTCCGCGCCCTGCGCCTCGGGCAGAAAGCGCGATACAGCTTCCGGCAAACGCCGTAACATGGCGGCAGTGAGAGAGAGGGAGGGGCAACCCATGACGCGCACACTCCTGGTTTTCGGCGATTCCAACAGCCACGGCACGCCACCGATCGTGACCGCGGGGGAATACTTCCGGTTCGACGCCGCGATCCGCTGGCCCCGGATCCTGGAGCGCGCCCTGGGCGAGGGCTGGTGCGTGGTCGAAGAAGGGCTGCCGGGGCGCACGACGCAATTCGACGATCCGATCATGGGCGCCCACATGAACGGCCAGACCGGCCTCAGGATCGCGCTCGAAAGCCACGGGCCGATCGACCTCCTGGTCGTGATGCTCGGCACCAACGACGCCAAGACCCGGTTCAACCCGACCCCGGAGCGGATCACCGCCGGGGTGGCCGGGCTCATCGACATCGCGCTCTCCGAACCGATGCAGACCCGGCACGACGGCTTCGAGGTGCTGGTGATCTGCCCACCGCCGGTCGAGGAGGTGGGGCCGATCGCCGGCGAGTTCCTCGGTGGCGCCGCGGTCAGTGCCAGCGTCGCCCCGGTGCTCGCCGCCCATTGCGCGGCCCGCGGCGTGGCCTTTTTCGACGCCGGCACGGTGATCGAAGTCAGCCCCCAGGACGGGGTGCATTTCGAACCCGAGGCGCACCGGGCGCTGGGCGAGGCGGTGGCGCGGGTGATCGGCGGGATGTAACCGAACGGTGCCGCCCGGAGCCCTCACCTGCTTCGCCCGTGCGAACTTCCGTTAGCGATAACTTTAACAATATCAATAAGTTGGTACCTTGTGCGAGCTCGCACATCCCGCGCGCGCCCCTTCTTTGGGCCCGAAATACCTCGGGGGGTCCGGGGGCATGACACAGCCGTTGGTGGCGCCACGGGCAAGCGATCCGGCCTCGGCCAAGGTGGACGGCTCAACCACTGGCTGCCCCCGGTGCTTCAATGCCCCCTCCGGGGGTCCGGGGGGCTGGCCCCCCGGTCCGCCAGATCTCGGCCCGCGCTTACAGATCGAAACTCGCGAACACCGGCGCGTGGTCCGACGGCTGCTCCCAGCCCCGCACGTCGCGCAGCACCCGGCTGCCATGCCCCGCCGCGGCGATGTCCGGCGTCGCCCAGACATGGTCGAGCCGCCGGCCCTTGTCGGCCGCGTCCCAATCCGGCGACCGGTAGGACCACCACGAGTAGAGATTGCCCTCGGGGATGTCCTGCCGCGTGATATCCACCCAGCCGCCGGCCGCCTGTACCTCGGCGAGGCTCTCGACCTCGACGGGGGTGTGGCTCACCACCTTGAGCAGCTGCTTGTGGTTCCACACGTCGTCTTCCCGCGGCGCGATGTTGAGATCGCCCACCAGGATCGATTTGCCGAACTTCTCGGCATGGAACCAGTCGCGCATCTCGGTGAGGTAGTCGAGCTTCTGGCCGAACTTCACGTTCTTTTCGCGGTCGGGCAGATCGCCGCCCGCCGGCACGTAGAAGTTGTGGATCACCACCCCGTTCTCCAGCCGCGCCGCCGCGTGGCGGGCATGGCCGAGCCCGGCGAAATCCATGTCGCCCACGTCTTCGAGCGGCAGTTTCGACAGGATGGCGACGCCGTTGTACCCCTTCTGCCCCCGGGCGACGACATGGCCGTAGCCAAGCGTGGCAAAGACGTCGAGCGGCATCTTGTCGACCGGGCTCTTGCACTCCTGCAGGCACAGCACATCCGGCGCCTCCTCGGTCATCAGGCGTTCCACGAGGCCCGCGCGCAGGCGGACCGAGTTGATGTTCCAGGTGGCAAGGGTGAAGCTCATGGGATCCTCCGGGGGCGGGTTGCGGCGGACCCTAGCGACATTCGACGCGAGGGAAAACCATCTCCTGACGGCGCCTCACCCGTAGCTCACCACCTCCCACTCGATCCCGTCGCCGTCATGGAAATAGAACCGCCGCCCCGGCTCGTAATCGGCATGGCTGTGCGGAACGAACCCGGCTTCGGTCTCTCGCGCCTCCGCCGCGTCGAGGTCGTCGACCACCACGCCGACGTGGTTGAGACCCCATGCCGGTAAAGCTTTCCGCCGCCGCCTCGGTCGGTTTCGGCGGCGCATAGAGCGCCACGTAGTCTTCCGCCCCGCCGACATGCCAGGCTGGTGCCGCCATGGATGCTGCCGCCTTTCCAGCGCACCGGCCAGCCGAAGACCGCGCCGAGCCAGACGGCGGTGGCGCCGGGGTCGTGACGGTGATGTTCACATGTTCGAGACGCGCCATGGTTTTCTCCCTGATTCGGTTGCGTTAGGCTCTGTGTAATTCCTCAAGTCAACTGAGCTCAAGAGGTCTTTCATGGCGCTTCGTGGCAAGGAAATCAGTATCGGGGAACTGGCCCGCCGCACCGGCCTCGCGCATTCCGCGATCCGCTACTACGAAGACGAGGGGCTCGTGCACCCCGAGCGTACCGCCGCCGGGCAGCGCCGGTTCCTGCGCTCGGACATCAGGCGGCTGTCCTTCGTGATGATCGCCCAGCGGCTCGGGTTTTCCCTCGCCCGGGTCCGCGAGCTGTTGCACGACCTGCCGGAGCGTCGGACCCCGGACAAGAGCGATTGGGCCCGGATCTCGACGGAGATTCGCGGCGAACTCGACGAGCGGATCGCCCAGTCTCGAACGCCTGCGACACGCTCGACGGCTGACATCGGCTGCGGCTGTCTGTCGCTGAAGACCTGCGCGCTCTACAACCCCGGATATCGCCGGCACCGAAGGCACCGGCCCGAGATTCGTGGTCGACACAAAAGAGGCCAGGCGCAGCCCGTGCAGTCCAACTGGGAGGATCCCGCATCATAACCCCGACGCGGCCAGGGGATTCTCGCAAATCGGGTCAAAAACTTACCCGGGTCAAAGTAATCCTAGCCCGAAAAAGCGGCGGGATTAAGTCCGCATTCACACCCTGTGGCTATCATGCCACAAGCCGGTAGCCGCCGCTTTCGGTGACCAGCAGCCGGGCGTTGGACGGATCTGGCTCGATCTTCTGGCGCAACCTGTAGATGTGCGTTTCCAGCGTGTGCGTGGTCACCCCGGCGTTGTAGCCCCAGACCTCGTGCAGGAGCACGTCGCGCGCCACGACGCTTTCCTGGGCGCGGTAGAGGAACTTGAGGATATTGGTCTCTTTCTCGGTGAGCCGGATCTTCTTGTCGTCCTCGGTCATCAGCATCTTCATCGCCGGTTTGAACGTGTACGGGCCCAACTGGAACACGGCGTCTTCGCTCTGCTCGTGCTGGCGCAGCTGCGCCCGGATGCGGGCGAGGAGCACCGGGAACTTGAACGGCTTGGTCACGTAGTCGTTGGCCCCGGAATCGAGCCCGAGGATCGTGTCGGCGTCGCTGTCGTGCCCCGTGAGCATCAGGATCGGGCATTTCACCCCCTGTTTGCGCATCAGCTTGCACAGCTCGCGTCCGTCGGTATCGGGCAGGCCGACGTCGAGGATCACCAGGTCATAGAGCCCCTCGCGGGTCTTCTGCATCGCGTCGGCGCCGTTGCCGGCCTCGAACACGTCGAAATCTTCCGTCATCACCAACTGCTCGGCCAGCGCCTCGCGCAGGTCCTCGTCGTCGTCGACCAGCAGGATATTCTTCTGAGTGCCCATGGCTGCCTCCGTTTTGCGTGATCGAAATGTGTGAAGCGCTCTCGTCCGCGGCAAGAAATGCTGCAATTCCCTCACGCGCTCGTGTCGGTACAACGCGGAATGTTTCACATTCCGTCGCAAAGCCCTATCTAGGGACAGCTTTTCGAGGAAACAGATGTCGCTCCGTCCCGACCCCAAGGAACTCGCCGCCCGCGCCCGGGCGGACCTGCGCATGGGTGTGCCGGTGGTGTTGGGGCGTGCCGGTGCCGCGGCGATCGTGGCCGCCGCCGAGACGCTGACCCCGGAACGGCTCGCGCGGCTGCGCGACCACGGCGCCCCGCAACTCGCGATCACGCCGCGGCGCGCCGAGACCCTCAAGGCCCGGGCCTATTCCGACCACGTCGCCCGGGTGATCCTGCCCGACACCGCCGACACCGGCTGGATCCGCAGCGTCGCCGACCCGGCCGACGACCTGAGGACACCGATGAAGGGGCCCTTCACCACCGCCCGCGGAGGCGACGAGAGCATCGCGCATGCCGCGATCCGCTTTGCCAAGGCGGCGCACCTGCTGCCGCGGCGGTTCTGGTCGCGGTCGAGGACGGCCCTGCCACCGCCACCGACCACGGGCTGACCTGGCTCGACCTCACCGATGTCGGCGATCTGTGGGACAGCTCGGCGCTGGTCGAGGTTTCGGCCGCGCGGGTACCCCTCGAAGTGAGCCGGGCGGGACGGCTCACATCTATCGCCCCGTCGACGGCGGCGAGGAGCATTACGCTGTCGAAATCGGCCGACCCGACCGTGCCCAACCGGTGCTCGCGCGGCTGCATTCCGCCTGTTTCACCGGCGACGTGCTCGGCTCGCTCAAATGCGACTGCGGCCCGCAGCTGCACGCCGCGCTGGAGGCCATGGCCACCGAGGGCGCCGGCGTGCTGCTCTATCTCAACCAGGAGGGCCGCGGCATCGGGCTTGCCAACAAGATGCGGGCCTATTCGTTGCAGGACCAGGGGTTCGACACCGTCCAGGCCAACCACCGGCTCGGCTTCGAGGACGACGAGCGCGATTTCCGCACCGGTGCCGAGATCCTGAAGACCCTCGGCTTCCACGCGGTCCGGCTGATGACCAACAACCCGAAGAAGGTCGAGATGATGCGCGCGGCCGGGCTCGACGTCGCCGAGCGGGTGCCGCTCAAGGTCGGTGCGAGCGAGCACAACAGAGACTATCTCGCCACGAAAGCCGCGAAATCCGGGCACCTGTTGTGAGACCGGGTCCACAGGACATGATCGTCACCCGCTGGGGCGCGCGCTTCATGGGCCGCCGGTTCCCGGTCTCTGTCGGCCGTACCGGGATCACCGCCGACAAGCGCGAGGGCGACGGGGCGACGCCGGCCGGGGTCTGGCGGCTCATGGGCGGCGGCTACAGGGCCGACCGCGGGCTGCGCCCGGTTGTGCCGGTGCCGATGCGGGCGACCGGCCCGCGCGACCTGTGGTCCGACGATCCCGCGGCGCCGGAGTACAACAGCGACGTGCGCGCACCTTACGCCCCTTCGCACGAGCGGCTCGCCCGCGCCGATCCGCTCTACGACATCTTCTTGATCACCGACTGGAACTGGCCCAACGCGGTACCGGGCAGGGGCTCGGCGATCTTCGTCCACGTCTGGCGGGGACCAAGGAAACCGACGGCGGGCTGCCTCGCCTTTCGGCAGGACCACCTGCGCTGGATCCTGGCCCGCTGGACGCCGCGGAGCCGGATCTTCGTCGGGTGAGCGTTCATCGCGATGAAAGGGCCACGCCTGTGAAGGGCCCTCAGCCGTAAACCCGCTCGCCGAACACCGCCGAGCCGACCCGCACGGTGGTCGCGCCCTGGGCGATGGCGGTTTCGAAATCCGACGACATGCCCATCGACAGCTCTGCGATCCCGTTGCGCGCGGCGATCTTCGCGAGCAGCGCGAAATGCAAGCTGGGTTCCTCGTCGACCGGCGGGATGCACATCAGCCCGGCAATCTCGAGCCCGAGATCCCGGCACTCGGCGATGAAGGCATCCGCCTCGCCGGGCAGCACGCCGGCCTTCTGGTCTTCCGCGCCGGTGTTCACCTGCACATAGAGCTTCGGGCAATGGCCGAGCTCATCCTTCAGCCGGGCGATGGTGCGGGCGAGCTTCGGACGGTCGACGGTTTCGATCGCGTCGAACAGCTCCATCGCCTGGCGGGCCTTGTTGGTCTGCAACGGGCCGATCAGGTGCAGCTCGACACCGTCGAACCGTTCCCGCAGCGCCGGCCATTTGCCCGCGGCCTCCTGCACCTTGTTCTCGCCGAACAGACGGTGGCCCTCTTCGAGCACCTCCACCACCCGCTCCACGGGCTGGACCTTGGACACCGCGACGAGGCGGGTCGACCCGGGTGCGCGGCCGGTGCGGGCTTCTTCCTTGCGGATGCGGTCGAGAATGTCGGCGAGCGGCATGATGGTTCTCCCTGGTCTCGAAAGAGGGAAAGACCACAGCGGGCCACAAAAGAAAAGAGCGGGCCGGAGCCCGCTCTTCCCAATTCCAAATCCCAGGTGGGATTAGAAGGACATCGACACGCCGGCTTTGGCAACGCCGATATCGGTGTCATTGTCGTAGACGTAGGCCGCATCGACCGACACGCCGCCGCCGAGGTCGTAGGAGGCGTTCACACCGTAGTCGAAGTCGTCGTCGATCACGTTGTTGTCGTCGTCTTCGATGAAGGCGCCGAACGAGAAGGCGTCAACCGAGTAGCCGACTTCGGCGTAGAAAGCCCACTCTTCCCAGAAGAGGTCGTAGGTGGCTTCGACTTCGCCCGAGAAGCCGTTCATCGACGCGCTGGCACCGGCCCACACGTCCCAGTCGCCATCAACGCCGAGGTCTTGCTGGAACTCAGCACCAACCCAGATCGCGTAGTCGGCGAAGTTGTAGGTGAACTCGGCACCGAACTCGTCGTTGTCCAAGCCGAACACGTATTCGTACCACAGCGAAACGTCGAAGTCGCCGAACGAGTTCGAGTAGAGGAAGTCAACGTCTTTGCCGCCTTCGTAGTCGGCGGTGAACTTGCCCCATTCGCCCGACAGGTAGACGACCACGTCGCCGATGCCGCCGTTTTCGGTTTCGGCATAGCCGAAGTTGCCTTCGGTGTGGTCATCTTCCACGAACACGCCGAAGCCGTCGATGTCGAACGACGCGCCGGCCTCGAGGCCACCGTCGGTGGTGGTCATCATGGCAACGGTGAAGCTCGCGTAGACTTCCGGCTGGAAGACGGTGATGTCGGTTTCGCCGGTGATGCCATCACCGTCGAGGTCTTCGCCGACGGCTTCGGATTCACCGAAAAGGCCATCGCCATCGACGTCAACGCCGGGGTCTTCCTGTTCGCCGAACACGCCGTCACCGTCGAGATCGGTGGCCGCGACTTCGTTCATGCCGAGCGAGAAGGCGACGCCGGTGTAGGCCGAACCCGAGAAGGTGAAGTTGGCATTGTCAGCAGCGGCGAAGCCGGCGGTGCCCGCCAGGATCGTCGAAGCGAGAAGGATCTTTTTCATTTCGTTTCCCTCGTTTTCTAAAGGTGCACCTCAATCCAGGGGAATCCGAATTGAGTATGCTGTTTCCTCCCTCTTTCCCGGTTTCATTGCAAGCGCTCCTCAAAAGCCCCCGATTTTGCGGGCTGGGTTGGTGCAGCTATGCCACAGTAACGGCCGCAGACCCCGGTTTGCGCCCGTATGAGCCCCTATTAGAGAGGTGCAAACCGTCTGAAACCGCCGGGAAATTTCCCGCCGATTCCGCGACGCATCCCGGAGGGAATCGCACCGGACCCTTCCGGGAAAACGCTTGCCCGTGTTCGGGCCCTTGGTTACTTAGGGGTGGTATTTCGACGGGGGGCGTAGGCATGCGCATCGGACAGACCACCACACGGGTCCTCATGATCGCGGGGCTGGTCGGCCTTGCCGGTTGCGGCGGGGGTGGCTTCTTCGGCGGCGGCACCGAATCCGCGCCCACCAACAACGAACGTCCCGCGCGCGACCGCGCCCAGCCCGAGCGCGAAACCATCTGGGACCTGTTCGGCACCCGCGACGACCCCAACACCACGGTCGAGGTCAACAAGTACCTCTGGAACGCCGCCCTCGACGTGTTGAGCTTCATGCCGGTCGAGGCCGCCGACCCCTTCACCGGGGTGATCGTGTTCGGCTACGGCACCCCACCGGGCGGCGGACGGTCCTACAAGGCGACCGTCTACGTCCGCGACCCGGCGCTCGACGCGCGCTCGATCGAGGTAGCGCTCCTGTCTCAGGGCGGCCCGGTCTCGACCGAGACCGCGCACCAGGTCGAGGACGCGATTCTCGCCCGCGCCCGCCAGCTTCGCATCCAGGACCGCAATCTCTGACCCGATTCCCTGTTCCTGCCGCTGGACCGTATCGTCACATCTGACTACACAAGCGCCGGGCCTCCAGCCCGGCGTTTTCACATCCGGAGACCGACATGTCCCGCTACGACGCGAGCACCATCGAGCCGAAATGGCAGAAGGCCTGGGAAGAGGCCGGCACGTTCGAGGCCAAACAGGACACCTCGAAGCCGAAGTTCTACGTGCTCGAGATGTTTCCCTACCCGTCCGGCCGGATCCACATCGGCCACGTGCGCAACTACACGATGGGCGACGTCGTGGCCCGCTACAAGCGCGCGACCGGCCACAACGTGCTGCACCCGATGGGCTTCGACGCTTTCGGGATGCCGGCTGAAAACGCCGCGATGGCGAGCGGCGGCCACCCCAAGACCTGGACCCACGACAACATCGACACGATGGTCGCGCAGATGAAGCCGCTCGGCTTCGGGCTCGACTGGAGCCGGATGTTCGCGACCTGCGACCCGGAGTATTACGGCCAGCAGCAGGCGATGTTCGTCGACATGCTGGAGGCGGGGCTCGTCTACCGCAAGAACGCGGTGGTCAACTGGGACCCGGTCGACATGACCGTGCTCGCCAATGAGCAGGTGATCGACGGCAAGGGCTGGCGTTCCGGCGCCGAGGTCGAGCGGCGCGAGCTCACCCAGTGGTTCTTCAAGATCTCGGATTTCTCCGAGGAGCTGCTGGAGGCCATCGACACGCTCAAGGACTGGCCCGACAAGGTGCGGCTGATGCAGGCCAACTGGATCGGCAAGTCCACCGGCCTGCGATTCGCCTTCGAACGCACCGACGGTGGCGACCCCATCGAAGTCTTCACCACCCGGCCCGACACGCTGCTCGGCGCCGGTTTCGTCGGCATCTCGCCCGATCACCCGGTGGCGAAGGCGCTGGAGGCCGAAAGCCCCGAGGTCGCCGCCTTCACCGCCCGGTGCCGCAAGGGCGGCACCACGGCCGAGGCCATCGAGACCGCCGAGAAGCTCGGGATGGACACCGGGTTGCGGGTGAAACACCCGCTCGACCCGGATTGGGAGCTGCCGGTCTGGATCGCCAACTTCATCCTGATGGATTACGGCACCGGCGCCATCTTCGGCTGCCCCGCGCACGATCAGCGCGACCTCGATTTCAGCCGCAAATACGGGCTGCCGGTGGTCGACACTTTCTTTGCGCTCGGCGAGTCGACTCCCGTGGGGACCGAGGCTTTCGTCCCGCCGAAAACCGAAAAGGTGAAGTGGGTCAAACACTTCACCGGTATCGATGAAGCGACGGGTGAAGAAGCCATTGCTGCAACCGTGGCCTTTGCCGAGAAAGCCGGCTGGGGCACCGGCGTGACCCAGTATCGCCTCCGCGACTGGGGTTTCTCGCGTCAGCGCTACTGGGGCTGTCCCATTCCCGTCGTCCATTGCGAGGCCTGCGGCGTGGTCCCGGAGGCCAAGGAAAACCTGCCCGTGCGGCTTCCCGACGACGTCACCTTCGACGTGCCCGGCAACCCGCTCGACCGCCACCCCACCTGGCGCGACTGCACCTGCCCGAAATGCGGCGGCAAGGCCCGGCGCGAGACCGACACGATGGACACCTTCGTCGATTCGTCGTGGTACTTCGTGCGCTTCACCGCGCCGCATGCCGCCACGCCCACCGACCTGGCGGCCGCGGACTACTGGATGAACGTCGACCAGTACATCGGCGGCATCGAGCATGCGATCCTGCACCTGCTCTACTCGCGCTTCTTCGCCCGCGCCATGCATCTCACCGGGCACCTGCCCGCGAAGTGCAAGAGCCGTTCAACGCGCTCTTTACCCAGGGCATGGTCACGCACGCAATCTACAAGACCACCGACGCCAATGGCCGGCCGGTCTATCACTACCCCGAAGACGTCGAGGCCACCGAGACCGGTGCGGTGCTGAAAGCCACCGGCGAAGCGGTGGAGGTGATTCCCTCCGCCAAGATGTCGAAGTCGAAGAACAACGTCGTCGATCCGGTGAACATCGTCGCGAAATACGGCGCCGATACCGCGCGCTGGTTCGTGATGTCCGATTCGCCCCCCGAGCGCGACGTGGAATGGACCGCCTCCGGCGCCGAGGCCGCCGCGAAGCACCTCGCCCGGGTCTGGCGGATGGCAGACGAGATCGCGGAGGCGGCCGGCGAAGGTCAGGATGACGACGCGCTGCTGCGCGAGATGCACAAGTGTATCGACGCGGTCGGCAAGGGCATCGACGGCTTCCTGTTCAACACCTCGATCGCGCGGCTCTATGCCTTCACCAACACGCTGGCGAAGTCGCCAGCGGGCGCCGCGACCAAGAAACAGGCGATGAAGGTCATGGCACAGCTCATGAGCCCGATGACCCCGCACCTCGCCGAAGAGGTCTGGGCCCGCCTCGGCGGTGAGGGCCTCGTGGCCGACGCCCCCTGGCCTGTCGCCGATGCCGCGATGCTGGTGGACGACAGCGTGACGCTGCCGATCCAGGTCAACGGCAAGCGGCGCGACGAGATCACCGTGCCGAAGGACATGGGGAAAGCCGAGATCGAGGCGCTGGCGCTGGCCACCGAGGGCGTGCAACGGGCGCTCGACGGCGCGGCACCGAAAAAGGTCATCGTCGTGCCCGGGCGCATCGTCAACGTGGTCGCCTGATGAAGCTCGCCCCCCGCGATGCGTCCCGGTTCTTCGCGAAACCCGAGGCGGGCCGCGCGGGGGTGCTGATCTTCGGGGTCGACGCGATGCGGGTGGCGCTCAAGCGCCAGGAGTTGATCGCGAACCTCGTCGGGCCCGAGGGCGAAGCCGAGATGCGGCTGACCCGCATCCCCGGCGCCGATCTGCGCAAGGACCCGGCGCTGCTCGCCGACGCGATCAAGGCGCAGGGGTTTTTCCCCGGGCCCCGCGTGGCCTTCGTCGAGGAGGCGACCGACGGGCTTGCCAAGATCATCGCCGCCGCGATGGGCGACTGGGCCGAGGGCGATGCGACCGTCGTGGCGACGGCAGGGAACCTCACGCCCAAGTCGGCGCTACGCAAGTATTTCGAGGGCCACCGCAACGCCTATGCCGCCGGGATCTACGACGACCCGCCCACGCGCGCCGAGATCGAGGCAGAGCTCGCCAAGGCCGGGCTCGCGCAGGTCTCGCCCGAGGCGATGACCGAGATCGCCGCGCTGTCGCGCGCGCTCGACCCGGGCGATTTCCGCCAGACCGTCGAAAAGCTCTCGCTCTACAAGCTGGGCGATGCCGCGCCGGTCAGCCCGGCCGATGTCGACGCCTGTGCGCCCGCGGCGAGCGAATCTGCGACCGACGACGTGCTGCACGCCACCGCGGAGGGTAAGCCCGCCGAAATCGGCCCGCTAATCCATCGCCTCGGCACCAAGGCCGGCGAGCCCGTCGCGCTCTGCATCGCCGCCACGCGCCACTTCCGCACCCTGCACCTCGCCGCCTGCGACCCGGAGGGGCCGGCGAAGGGGATCGCGCGGGCCCGGGTCCATTTCAAATCGCGCGACCGGATGATCCGGCAGGCGCAGAACTGGGGGGCCCCGCGACTGGAGCAGGCGCTGGAGATGCTGATCGACACCGACTTGCTGCTCCGCTCGTCGGTGCCCACCCCGAGTGCGGCGCTGATCGAGCGCACGCTGATCCGGCTCGCCTACATGCCGCGGGTGTAGCTTGCCGCCGCCTGCCCGGCCGCGCGGCCGGTCGCGAGGCATCCTGTCAGCAGGTAGCCGCCCGTCGGCGCCTCCCAATCGAGCATTTCGCCGGCCACGAAGACACCGGGGAGCGCCCGCAACATGAACCCGTCGAGCCCCTCGGCGGCGACCCCTCCGGCGGTCGAGATGGCCTCGTCGAGCGGGCGCAGGCCGGTATGTGTAACCGGCAGATGTTTGACTAATCCAGCCAGATTGGCCCCGTCCGGCAGCGGCCGACCGAATTCCTGCAACAGCGCGAGGCGGGCGGGGTCGAGCCGGAGTGCCTTGCGCAGAAAGGCGGAAAGGGTCGCCTTGCCGCGGTTGCGAGCGAGCTTGTCGGCCACCTCCGCGAGCGACCAGTCGGGGCAGAGGTCTAGATACAGAGCGGCCCCCTCCCGTACCGCTTTCGAAACCGCATAGACGGCACTGCCTTCCAGCCCGCGCGCAGAGATGACGAACTCACCGCGGACATCGGTTGCGCCCGCGGTGAGTCGCGCCACCTTTACCGGCGTGCCGAAATGTTTCTGCATGTGGTCGGACCAGGCCACCGTCAGCCCGGCATTGGCCGGCAGGAACGGGGCCAGCGCGACGCCCTTTTCGGAGAGCCACGGCGCCCAGGCGCCATCAGAGCCTAACCTTGCCCAACTTGCGCCGCCCAGCGCCAGCACGGTCACCCTTGGGTGCAGCACCCGCCGCCCGTCGGGGGTGTCGAAGGCGAACCCGCCCGCCTCGAACCCGATCCAGCGCCAGCGGGTCCGGATCTCGACCGCCAACCCGGCGATCTCGCCGAGCCAGGCCCGGAGCAGGGGCGAGGCTTTCATCGCCTGCGGGAAGACCCGGCCCGAGGACCCGGTGAACACCGGCTGCCCGAGCTCGCGCGCCCAATCCTGCACCGCGACCGGCCCGAATTCGCGAACCGCCGCCTGCACCAGCCCGGCAGCGCTGCCGGTGAAAGCCGCGAGAAACAGGGACTGTTCTTGGTCTTTCGTGAGGTTGAGCCCGGATTTTCCGGCCATCAGCAGCTTGCGCCCGACCGAGGGCTTTGCCTCGGCGACGACAACGTCGCGCCCCGCCCGCGCCAGCGCCTCTGCCGCCATCAGCCCGGCGGGCCCGGCGCCGATGACCAAGGCGTCGGTCACGGCGCCGGCACGCCTTTCAGTTCGATCACCCGGTGCGGATAGGGGATCTCGATCTGCGCTTCCTTGAGCGCATTCCAGATCGCGAACATCACCCGCGACGTGTACTTATGACGGCCGTCGTCGATGCCGTTGACCCAGAACTCGCAGACGAAGTCGATGCCGGACTCGCCGAAGCCCACGAGCTCGCAATCCGGCCCGTCGGGTTTGGCGAGCACGAAATCGAGCCCGGCGACGGCCGCCTCGATCACTGCCGGCACGCGGTTGATGTCGGTGTCGTAGGACACTGAGAACGGCGCCTCGTAGCGGTTGGCGCTGCCCGAGTCGGAGTAGTTCACCACCCGGGTGGTGATGAAATGCTCGTTGGGCACGACGATCCACTTGCCATCGAAGGTTTCGAGGATGATCGCCCGCGCGGTCATCTTCACGATCGTGCCCGCCTCGCCGCCGTCGAGCTCGACATAGTCGCCCACCGTCGCCTGGCCTTCGAGCAGCAGGATGACGCCGGAGATGAAGTTGGCCGCGATCTGTTGCAGCCCGAAGCCGAGCCCGACACCGACCGCACCGCCGATCACGGCGAGCGAGGTGAGCGAGATGCCCATGATGTTCATGAGCAGGAGGAAGGCCGCGCCGAAAATCGCGATCTCGGCCGCCTTGGC
The DNA here is from genome assembly GCA_041397205.1 of Paracoccaceae bacterium. GTDB lineage: Bacteria > Pseudomonadota > Alphaproteobacteria > Rhodobacterales > Rhodobacteraceae > Sinisalibacter. The sequence continues at coordinate 93,238 of JAWKXC010000009.1, read as the reverse complement.
GGCGAGCGTCCGCGCGGCGGGCCGCAGCTCCTCCTGGCCGTTGATGTAGCCGGCCGTCTGGTCGTTGGACCAGCGGCCGAACCAGAACAGGACCGACCCCGCCACCAGCCCGCGCAGCAGCGCCAGCGCCGAGAACGAGATGTTGCCGAGCGAGACGGTCATGGCTTCGAGCCGCACCAGCGCCGGGTCGAGCAGCCCGAGCGCATAAAGCGCGGCCACCGGCACCAGCACGTAGCGGCCGAGAAGGCGCAGGAACGGGTCGGAGACGATGTCCTTCACCAGGATCCGCGCGGCGAGCAGCAGGAACACCCGCTTGCCGAAGGCGATCACCGCGCCAGAGCCGAACAGCGACCGGGTCACCTGCTCGCCGATCGCGGTGAAACCGTATGCCAGGAGCGGCAGCAGCAGCGGCAGGAAGATCAGTACGAAGCGCCGGGACCGGGCGATGATATGGGCCTGCGCCTCGGGCGGCGAAATGAGCCGGGTCAGGATCGGGCCGAGCCGTTTCGCGGCGACGACAGCCGCGAGATAGGCCACCACCAGGAGGGCGAATTGCGACCAGGCGGCCGGAGAGGTCAGCCATTGCCGGGCGATCTCGTAGCCCGGCTCGATATAGACCCAAACCTTGCCGACCAACTCGTCCATGCTGTGTTTCCCGTTTTCACCCGGCGTAGCGCCGCCTACCCTGTGGCAAAGAAGCGGAGATCAGGCAAGAGGACAGCATGGAAGACACCGCGCCGCTCTGTGCGCTCTGTGGTCGCCCGATCCCGCCCGGGATGCCGCAGAGCCGGCATCACCTGGTCCCGAAGCTGCGCGGCGGCAAGGGCGGCGAAACGGTGCTGCTGCACCAGATCTGCCACAAGGAGATCCACGCGACGCTCACGGAGACCGAGCTCGCCCGGGCCTACAACACGGCCGAAGCCCTGCGCGCGCATCCGCATCTGGCGAAATTCGCCGCCTGGGTCGCGAAGCGGCCGCCCGGGTTCAACGCGCGGTCGACCGGGAACCGGCGCGGCCGCCGGGCCCGGGATACCAGTCTCTAACGCCCGCGTTTTGCCACTTCGGCGTTGATCGAGAAGGTGGCGGTCGGGTAGCTCATCCCGGTTTTGACGTCACCGAGGATCACCGCCGTCTCGGCGCCCGACCCGTCGGTGATGATCCACTGCCGGGCTCGACGGGATTGCCCGTGAACATCTATCCGGATCGTGCCGTATTCGGGAAAGTCCGGGTCCTGCGCGGTGACCGTGGTGGCGGTGCCGTCGTAGCTGTGGCCGACGACCATGCCCGAGCAGTTGAGGTCGACACTTTGCGCCAGGATCAGGTTGAGCGGGGTTTCCTTGAGCAGGTACTGCTGGGGCCGGTGTTGGACTTGGCGTCGAACACCGCGAGCAGCTGCTGGCCACCGGCGATCACCAGGATCCGGCGGGTTGTATTCGAACCGCGCCCGGCCAGGACGCTGGATCTTGATGACCCCGGTCGAGATCGTCTGGTCAGATTGATCTGCGGGTGAACTCGGCCTCAAGCGTGGTGAGGCCGTTGAAGTCAACGCGAGATCTCGGAAAGCGAGAGCTGCTGCGCCATGGCGGGCAGAGCGGTGAGCGCGAAAAACGCGGCGGCGAAGAGACGGGTCATGGTCGCCCAGGCCCTAACTTGGGGTGTTCGACGGACAAGTCCAGCCTGCCCGCCGCTCATGTTGCGCATGTGGCCCGCGTTAGGCGATATCACGCCGGGCGCTTGCCCGGCTCACGCCTGTTCCGGCACCAGGATCTCGCGTTTGCCGACGTGGTTCGAGGGGCTCACCAGGCCCTCGTCCTCCATCTGCTCGACGAGGCGCGCGGCCTTGTTGTAGCCGATCGAGCTTGCGCTGGATGTAGCAGGGTCGAGCACTTGCGGTCCTTGATGACGATCGCCACCGCGGTGTCGTAGAGCGCATTCTCGACATCGGTATTGCCGCCGGTGTTGAGGCCGAGGACGGCGTCGATGTCGGCGGCCTTGTCGTCGTCCGGACCCTCGACCACGCCGGAGACGTAGTCGGGCACGCCGAAGCTCTTGAGATGCGAGACGATTTCCTCGACCTCCTCGTCGCTCACGGCCCGTGCACGCGCACGATCCGCCGCCGGCCATGTAGGAGCATGTCGCCCATGCCGAGGAGCTGTTCGGCGCCTGTTCGCCCAGGATGGTGCGGCTGTCGATCTTGGAGGTGACCTGGAACGAGATCCGGGTCGGGAAGTTAGCCTTGATCGTGCCGGTGACGTCGACCGAGGGCGCTGCGTCGCCATGATGAGGTGGATGCCGGAGGCCGCGCCATCTGCGCCAGCCGCGCAGTCGCGGCCTCAGCGATCTGCTGCTGCAGCGTGTCGCCACAGGTCGGCCATCTCGTCGACCACGACGACGATATAGGGCAGCTTCTCGGGCGCGAACTCTTCACGTCTCGAACACCGGTTCGCCGGTCTCGTCGTCGAAGCCGGTCTGGACCGACGCTTGAACATCTCGCGAAAATTCATCGCCTCTTTGACGCGGCCGTTGTAACCCTCGATGTTGCCTGCGCCCATCTTCGACATCTTGCGGTAGCGCTCTTCCATCTCGCCGACGACCCACTTGAGCGCCACGACGGCCTTTTTCGGGTCGGTCACGACCGGCGACGCAGGTGCGGGATGCCGTCGCCAGGCCTTTGAGTTCCAGCATCTTGGGGTCGATCATGATGGCTCCGGCATTCCTCGGGCGTGAATGCCGGTAGAGCAGCGACAGGATCATCGTGTTGATCGCCACCGATTTACCCGAGCCGGTGGTACCTGATCAGCAGGTGGGGCATCTTGGCGAGGGTTCGCCACGACCGGGCCGCCGCCGATAATACTTGCCCAGCGCCAGCGTAGCCGCATGTTGCTGTCGCCGTAATCGCCGCGCCGACAGGATCTCGCGCAGCACCACCTTTCGCGGTGCGCGTTGGGCAGTTCGATCCCGATCACGCTGCGGCCCGGCACGGTCGAGACGCGGGCGGAAAGCGCCGACATCGAGCGCGCGATGTCGTCGGCAAGGCCGATCACCCGGCTGGCCACCAGGCCCCGGGGCGGGTTCGAGCTCGTACATGGTGACGACCGGGCCCGGTACCGAAACGATCTCGCCCTTCACGCCGTAATCGTCGAGCACGGTCTCGAGCATCCGGGCGTTTTCCTCGAGCGCCTCGTCGGACAGATGGTGCCGTTCGACCGCGCCCGGATCGGCGAGCAGGTTGAGCGGCGGCAGGCTCGAATTCCGGCGCGTTGTCGCCGAAATTGAGCGCCGGCTGGGCTTCCCGAATGGCGCGGGTCGATTTCACCACCTGCGGGTGTCGTGCTGGACGACCCTCTTGGGCTCGAATCGGCAGGCTGACCCAGCGACCGGACCGGCGCGGGCATGTACGCCAGGGTCGTCGTCCGGCCCGAGATCGGCCTCCAGATCCGGTTCCCAGATCGGGTCGATGTCCTAACGGAGGCGTGGCCTGGCGGACCGGCAGTCCCTGCCGGACCCCTTCCGGGCCCTGGCCGCGCGCGGGCGATCGCGGCGGAAACCGCCAGAGCAGGCTCTGTTTCGGCGGCGACGGCCCCGGCCCGGGGCGCAGAGCGCGTTGAGGGCGACCTGGCGATCTTGGCGCTGATCGGTCAGGATCGCCGCCATGCGTGGCGTTCAGCGCCGGATCGGCGCCCGCAGCCGGCATCCTCGCCGCCCCGCCTGGCGAGGCCCGATACGGGCGAGCAGCCCGGGCGCTGGGCAGGTTCCACCATGTGCGCCGCCTCCGGCGCAGCGCCCCAGGAAACCGGCGGCTCATCGAAATGCGCGCGGCGGACCTTGAGCGGCGGTGGCGCGGCAAGGTTTCGCCAGCGTCGTCAGCCCGGGCTTCGGCCCGCGCCAACCGGTCGGCGCGCCGTTCCGCCGCCTGGCTCCGCACCGCGTGCACACCGGTCGCGGCCCCGGCCATCGCACCCCGCGCGAGCCCCGCTGCAGGCCGGAGCCAGCCAGTTTCAGCACGCCGGCATAGACGAGCACGGTGCCGCCGAGCACGTAGCGCCCGGCGGCCCGGCTGAAGACCATGTTCACGCCAAGGGCCAAACCGCCGACGAACAGCGTCGCAACGAAAGACGACCGTGAGCAGTTTCAGACCTGGGGCGGGGCTGCCGGGGAACAGGCGGAGAGCAGCGCGCCGGAAGCACGGTGTCGCCGAACAGGCCACCGAGCCCAGCGTGGCTCCAGCCGGCGCCCGGCAGGAGAGGTCGAAGGCGCGAACACGCCCGGAAGGCGATGGCGATCGGCACAGCAGACAGGGCCGCGCACCCAGGGACCCGCTCCTCGCCGACGCCAGGTGACGAACCGGAGCCCCAGCCGGCGAAGGCCCACGACTATGCCCAGGCGCCCTTGCCGATGACGACGGCGAGCGGGAAGCTGGCTGGCGCTTCCAGGCGGCCCGAGCAGGTTGCGGGTCGGCCCCTCGTGGCGGCAGCAGGCCCGGATCGTCCGGCGAGTAGGACCAGATCAGCATCGCGAAACCCGTGGCGAGCGCAATGAGGCCGCTGATGAAGGCGTCCTTGCGGCCGCTCGATCAGCGCCTGCGTCGATGCGGTCGAAGATCGGGTCTCGCCCTTTCGCCTGATATACTGTCGCCACCTCGTCGTCAGTCGTAGGAGCGCGCGCCGGATCTCACGAGCGCGGCCTGTGTTTCATCTTTCGGCGCCACGAGCGCGACGCGAATGTATCCCTTGCCCGGTTCCCCTGCGCGGTGTCGCGCGAGAGAGATAGGCGCCAGGCGCATTCGGACTCGGTTTCGGTCCAGAGCTTCATCGCCGCCGCCTCGCCGTCCTCGACCGGCAGCCACAGGAAGAACCCGGCCGCGGGCGCGAATGGCTTGACGCGCCGGCAAAGACCCGCGTCGGCGATCCGGTATTTCTCCTGGTACAGCGCCGGCTCACGTCGACGTACGTCTCGTCGGCCCAGGCCCGTTCTGACGCGCTTTGCAGCAGCAAGGGCAGCGCGCCCGCCATAGGCACGCAGGCGCTTGGCGCGCGCGAGGCTCTGGGCCGCCGGCCAGGAGCCCCGAGCGCAGGCCCGGCAGGTTGGACCGCTTGGACGGCAGGTGGAACACGACCCGTTCAGGATCGGCCCCGCCCTCGGCGGCGATTTCCAGCGCACCGGGGGCGGCGTGTCGCGGTAGATCTCGGAATAGCACTCGTCGGCGAAGATGCGGAAATCGTACTTCTCCTGCTCGCCGCGATGAGTTCGGCCCAGTCCTCCCGGCTCGCGACCGCGCCCCTGCGGGTTGGACGGCGAACAGAGATAGGCGGCGGCGGTGCGGTTCAGCACGTCTTTCGGCACCGCGCTGAAATCGGGCAGGAACCCGGTCCCCGCCTCGGCCGGCACGAACACGGGCTCGGCGCCCACCGCCTGCGCGGCGACGGCATGGGTACCAATTGAACGGGTTGGGAATGAGCACGGCGGGGCGCTGGCCGCGGACCTCTTCCGGGATCAGGGCCGGCCCGACGTTGACCCTCGCGGGTGCCGTTGAGCGGCATCACCTGGGTCTCGGGGTCGACCGCCACCGTAGCGGCGGGTAATGACCGCTGATCGCCACGCGCAACTCGGGCGTGCCGTCGTTCGGCGGATAGCGGCCAGACCCGTCGAAGATTTTCGGCGATCACGGCGCCGACGAAGTCCGGCATCAGGTGGCGCGGCTCGCCGACGATGGTCATGCGACAGGCCCGCCCGGCGCATGCGCATCGAGCAAACGCCTGAGCCGCGGGAACGCGTATTCGGATAGCCCTGAGAACCGCTCGGGAACACCATTGCCGTCGTACTGCCTCTGTCGCCGGGATCGTCGGTGTCCCGTTTCATGGCAGCATAGCCGTCGAGCGCGGCCCGGTCCAGAAAAACGCGGCGATTCCGCGATGTTGGAGGAGCGGTTTGTGGCCACACGCCAGCGCCGCCTCGGCCGCCCCGATCACAGGAGTTTCTCCTCCGAACGGCGCACCGAGGAACATGATGCCGGTCGACGGCACACCCGTCGGCAGGGTCAACGCCGAGGCTCCCATCAGGTTGCCGATCCGGGTGTTGCGCAACGCGGCGAGGTTTTCGATCACGTAATAGGTATGGTCGCGCAGCAGCGCCGCGGCGGCGTTGGGGCGGACGGCTCGCCGCACTCGGCAGGATCACCGCGTCGAAGCCCGCTGTCAGAGCGTGGAATTCCTTGCGAATCTCCATGAGGCGTTTCCAGGCCGCGATGTAGTCGACGGCGCTGAACCGGTCGCCGGCCCGGAACCGTTCCAGTACCTCGGCGAACATCCGGTCCGGATGCGCCTCGATCACCTCGCGCCAGGTCGCGTAGGCCTCGGCGGTGAACAGGATCCACCGACATCGCCAGCGCCTCGTCGACCACGTCGATCGACACCCGCTCGACCGACGCGCCGGCGTCAATCCATCAGCCGTCCGACGGCGCTGTCGAACCCGGCCCGCGGCGCCTCGCGGACGTCTTTCAACCCGTTGCGCAGGATCGAAGTTGCGCCCGCGCAGGCCTGGCACCGACCAGATCCGCTGCTTGGCCCGGCCTTCAGCACGCCGCGAGGAACAGGCTCGCATCCTCCACGGTGCGGCAGAGCGGCCCGACCGTGTCGAAGCTCGCGACCAGCGGCACCACGCCCTCGAGCGACAGCCTTCCGGAGGTGGTCTTGAGCCAGGTCGTTCCAGGCCGCGGGCACCCGCGCACCGATCCGCCGGTGTCGGACCCGATCGCGCCGGCGCCAAGCCAGCGACCGGGCGGCCGCCCCGACGACGAGCCGCCGGACTACGGCGTCGGGGTCGTTGACGCAGGGCGGCGAGGCGGTCACCGGGTTGAGGCCGAGACCGGAGAAGGCGAGGCTCCGACATGTGGGTCATGCGCCGAGGCCGACGAGACCCATGCCCTGGGCGTTGCGCACCACCTCCGGCGTCGTGGTCCGGCACCCGGCCCTTGAGCAGGGCCGGGCCGCTTCGGTCGCGGTGCCCGCGGTGTCGAACAGGTCTTTCAGCTTACCGGCACGCCGTCGAGCGGCCCGAACCTGGTGCCGTTGCGCGCCCTCAGCGCCGCCGCCTCGGCCTGGGCGCGCGCGGTCGCGCGGTGCGCCGGGCGTAGATCCGTCGCGAGCGGATGGGTCTCGATCGCATCCAGATAGGCCTCGGTCAGCGCCACCGGGTCGATGTCGCCCTCGCCGATGCCCGCCCGAGCTCGCCCGCGCTCATCCAGAGCCAGTCTTCCGCCATCGTCGCCTCCTGTGCTCCAGGCGACGCTGGCAGCGGTTCCGCGGCGGAACAATGCCCAAAGCGGCCGCTCAGCGCATCCACAGGAGCGGAGGCTGCTGGTCGTACATGACCGCCCGCGCGCCGACCGCGTCCGAAGAGACCCGCAGAGCCAGGCCTTGGAATTGTAGCTGCCGCGCAGGTAGCCCGGCCCGGCCCTCGTGATATAGGCGAGGTACTGGTTGCGCGCATCGTTGCGCGGAATGCCGGTCTCGCGCTCGGTCTGCGCCATGTACCAGCCCATGAAATCGGTCGCATGGTGGATCTTGTCGCGCTTGGCCATCCGTCCGCCGCGCTCCTGCTGGTACTCGGCCCAGGTACCGTCGAGGGCCTGGGCATAGCCATAGGCCGAACTCTGGCGTCCCATCGGGATGACCCCGAGCACGTATTTCATCGGCGTCCGGTTGTTGCCGATGAATTTCGATTCCTGGTAGATGATCGCCATCTGCACCGGCACCGGAACCTGCCACTCGCGCTCGGTCGCTTCCATCGCCTTGAGGTAGTTCGGGCGCTCACGCACGATCGAACAGGCGTCGTCGAGATTGCGCGGCGCCCGGAAATCGGTGTTGCCGCCACAGGAGGCGACAACGAGAAGAAGTGCGATTGCGCGAAAGAGTCTGCTCATCTGCCTCTCGCTATATCTGGTTTTTTGTTTTGCGGCATCCTACCCGATCTTGGCGGCCATGCAAATGGCCTAGATCAGAAAGCCGATCAGCAGCGGAATCGTGAGCACCGACAACAGGGTCGAGGTCACCACCAGGCCGGCGACCGCATCGCTGTCGGCGCCGTATTTCTCGGCCAGCATGTAGGAGGTGACCGCCACCGGGGTGGCCAACTGGATGACCAGGACCGCGAGCGGCACCGGCGCGAGGCCGAGCGCGGTGCCCACGCTCCAGCCGACCGCGACGGTCACCGCGAATTTCGCAAGCGACATCAGGAAGGCGCGCCCGAGACCCGCGGGATGCAGCCGGGCCAGCGCCACGCCGAGGGTGATCAGCATGAGCGGGATGGCGAGCTGGCCCAGAAGGTTGAGCGTGTTGGTCAGGAAGCGCGGCGTCTCCCAGCCCTGCCACAGGAACAGCCCGCCGAGCAGCGTCGCCCAGACCAGGGGTTCCCTGAGCGCCTTGATCGGCGAGCCGCCGCCGGCGACCACCCAGACGCCGAAGGTGAAGGACCAGATCGCCATGACCGCGAACACGATCACCGCATAGCCGAGCCCGGCCTCGCCGAAGGCGAACAGCGCCAGCGGCAGGCCGATATTGCCGGTGTTGCCGACGATGAGCGGCGCGAGATAGGTCCGCATCTCGAGGCGCAGGACCCGGAGCGCGATCCAGAACAGGACCGTGAGGATGGCGTAGCCGACGATCGCGGCCAGGGTCAGCGTGGTGAGGGCGGCCGGGTCGATTTCGGTCTTCATCAGCGCGGTGAAGATCAGCGCCGGCACCGCCAGCGTCATCGACAGGCGGGTGACAAACTCGATTCGGTACTCGCCGCCGCCCCGCACCCAGAGGTAACCGACGCCCGCCAGAAGGAACACCGGCGCGACGATTTCGAGCACTGTCAGGATAAGGTTCACAGTCTGTTTCCCATAATTTCCTTCCCGCCGCATGGACAGGCGATTGGTAACATTTTAGTAAGGAGTTGGGTGGCGGTTAAACATGCTAAAAACACGTGCGAAATATCATCTCGGGCAGATCGTCCGACACCGGAAGCATCCCTTTCGGGGGGTCGTCTTCGATGTCGACGCGATGTTCTCGAATACACAGAGCAGTGGTACGAGGCGATTCCGGAGGACAGCCGTCCTTCCAAGGATCAGCCCTTCTACCATCTGCTCGCTGAAAACGACCAGAGCTACTACGTGGCTTACGTCTCTGAGCAGAATCTGGTCGCCGATTACTCCGGCGAACCGGTCAATCATCCCGATCTCGACGAATTGTTCGGCGATTTCGAGGACGGGCAATATCCCCTGCACTTCCAGTTGAACTGAAACCGGCGCGGTATCGCGCCGTGGGAACGGTTAAGCGGCCCCTCCGGGGCACCGCAGCTTGCGCTTTGCGCCGCAAACGCGACTCGCCGCGCTCACGCGCCGGAGCCAGACCGGGGGCCATACGCTGCATCGGGGCGACTCCGAATCGCGGACATGCGCCCGTCCCCGCTTCGCCTCTGGCGAATCGGTTGTCCCTGTTTCCGGCACCTTCAACGGTCCATGGGCGCCTCGCGATTGCGCGCGGCACCCATCAGGTCTACGGGCGAACCTCGCATCGGCTGACCGGCGGGGTCGAAGTGGCGGTCGGGTCCGCACAATGTTCCTCGGTGCCGCGTACTGGGTGGGGGCTGTTGATCGCGGCACCGAGGAGAGCTTGTGCAGCTATGGGACCTGTATCGGGGTGATTCCTGTCTTCCGTGGGGAGCGATACGGGCAATTTTGGGGCATCTCGACGGAGCAGGGTTAATGCCGGCGGCGTGACCGGTACCAATCCGCGGCGAAACCAGCCCGGCGGCTATCAGCGGCCCGCAGGGTCCGCCGATGGCGATCGGAAGGTCAGCACGTTGCGGGGGCCGCCGATAGACCAGGCTCTTCGGTCAGTTCGTGGATCAGAAACCAGCCAAATCCGCCTCGGGCAGGTCGCTGTCCCGCACGTCGAGATCATGCGCCGCACCGGGGGGGACCATGCCCTGCGGCATCTCCCGCCCGTCGTCGCCAAATCCGGAAAAAAAGCGCCGTGTCCTCACGCAGAACCTCAAGGCTCGACCAGCCCTTGACCGCGTTCGGCATAGGCGTGTTCGACGACGTTGTTGAGCACCTCCGCAAGGACGATCTCGACCGCGCCGACCCGGTCGGCGGCAAGCGGAAGATCGCGCAGGACCGCCATCGCCGTCTCCAGTGCCCGCCGGACCGCGCTCGCCTCGGCCTGGAAGAACAGGTGTATTACGGGCGCACCCCGGCATGGCCCGGCGCAGCCTGGGTTGGCGATCCTGGTTCCCATCGAACGGCTGGCTAAGTGTGGCTAAGCCAGGTCACGTCTGCCGTTACGTGCATGGATCGTGAACAGCTGTCACATCCGGGTGGCTTGAACACTTTCTCGACCGTCGCAGCTGAGCTCGCAGATTCACCGAAGCCTGCGCCGGGTCCCGTATGTTTGAACGCCGCGACGACGGCGCCGAGACCGGAGGATCGAGGAAGGAGACACAGGAGATCGAGCAGCAGCCGGGGCGGCGCCGTGTCGGTCAGGCTCGCGCATCCTGTCCTTGAACTGGATCGCGACGGCGGCGTCGATGCGGTCTTCCTGCACCGTGATGACGCGAAGCTCGCCGGTGTCCGCGTAGCTGAGTTCATGACCCTCTCCTCACTCGGGCAGATATCCATGCCGCACCCTAGACGGAAAGCCTTACCATTCCCTGAACTGACCTGTTGAGTGCCCCTTCGCCCAGAGATAGGCTCGCGCCATGGACTATGACGCTGACACAAAGGATACTGGCCCTGGCCGAAGGCGAGACTGACGCGGTCGCGCTGATGGCGACGCTCGCCTGCGAGGTGCACCATGCCGACGACAGGTTCGACTGGACCGGGTTCTACCGGGTCACGGCACCGGGACTTCTGAAGATCGGCCCCTATCAGGGCGGCCATGGCTGCCTCACCATTCCCTTCGACCGCGGCGTCTGCGGCGCGGCGGCGCGGACCGGTGAGGTGCAGCTCGTCGACGACGTCGACGCCTTCCCGGGGCACATTGCCTGTGCCACGTCGACAAGGTCGGAGCTTGTCCTGCCGGTCTGGAACGGCGCGGGCGACCTCATCGCGGTCTTCGACATCGACAGCGACCGGCCTGCGGCCTTCACACGCGACGACGCCGAGGCGCTGACAAACATTCTGAAGGAGGTGTTCGGACGATGCTGAAAGGAAGCTGTCTTTGCGGCGACGTGACCTTCACCGTAACCGGCGCGCCCCAGGACCCGGCGGCCTGTCATTGCAGCCAGTGCCGCAAGATGTCGGGCCATGTCTGGGCCGCCGCGATCGTCGCCGAGGACGGGATCGAGATCGCCGGCCCGGTGGCCTGGTACCGGTCGAGCGAGAAGGCCCGCCGGGGTTTCTGCCCCCGTTGCGGATCGAGCCTGTTCTGGCAGGCGCTCGGCAGCGGCCGGATGGATTTTGCCCTCGGCGCGGTGGACGGGCCGACGGGGATGCACCTCGGGCGGCACATCTTCGTGGAATCGAAGGGCGATTACTACGACATCGCCGATAGCGAACCGCAACAGGAGAGCGAGGATTGAGCCGCCACACCGGACGATGCTGGAAAGCCGATGTCGTCCCTGCCAACGCGGTCAGCGGGGGAAACCCGACCGCGCGCAACAGGCCGGCGCCATGATCTTCGGCATCGACCCCGCCGCTCTCTTCACCTTTCTCGGTGCCGGGCTGCTTCTGAACCTGACCCCCGGCGCCGACGTGATGTTCGCCTCGGCCTCCGGTGTCGCCGGCGGTCCGCGCAGCGGCGTTGCTGCCGCTTTCGGCGTGGCGCTGGGCGGGGTGATGCATACCGTGCTGGCCGCCGCCGGGCTCGCGGTGATCCTGCAGACCCACCCCCATGCCTACGACGGGGTGCGCTATGCCGGCGCGGGCTACCTGCTGTTTCTCGCGGTCAAATCCTGGCGCGCGGGGCCGGCGCGGCCGGGTCACGGGGCGAAAGGGCTGCGCCGCGCCGTCGCCCGCGGTTTCGTGACCAACGCGCTCAATCCCAAGGTCGCGCTCTTCGTGCTCGCCTTCCTGCCGCAGTTCACCGACCCCGCCACCGGCCCGGTCTGGGCCCAGATCCTGACCCTCGGCGGGCTGTTTTCGCTGACCGGGTTTTTCGTGACCGCGGGCTATGGCGCCGCCGCGGGCTATGCCGGCCAAGCGCTCGGACGCGCGACCGGCTGGTTGAACCGGCTTGCCGCCGTGGTCTTTGCCGGCCTCGCCGCGCGCCTGCTGCTGGACTGAGCCCGCCGCTTCTGCGAGACGGGGCACATGAGTGCCGAAGACTACGACCCGCCACAGGACCCCCTGCAGATCGTCCACCAGGATCACGAGATCCTCGTGGTCGACCAAGCAGTCCGGACTCTGAGCGTACCCGGCAAGGGCGACCACCTTGCCGGTGCCTGCTCGCGCGGGTTCAGGAGGTCTTTCCCCAGGCGCTGCTGGTTCACCGGCTCGACCGCGACACCTCGGGGGTGATGATCTTCGCGCTCTCGCCGCATGCCCAGCGCCACCTCGGCCTGCAATTCGAGAAGCGCCACATGAAGAAGGTCTATGTCGCGCGGGTCTGGGGCGAGATGGCGGACAAGACCGGCACGGTGGACCTGCCGCTGATCGTCGACTGGCCGAACCGGCCGCTGCAGCATGTGAATTTCGAGACCGGCAAGCCCGCCCTGACCGACTGGCGCGTCGTGCGGCTGGAGGACGGAACGACCCGGGTGCGGCTCTACCCGCATACCGGGCGATCACGCTGTTGCGCGTACACATGAAGGAGATCGGCCACCCGATCCTCGGCGACCCGTTCTACGCCACCGGACCGGCGCGCGATTTTCCCGGCTGATGCTGCACGCCGAAAGCCTGCGCCTGCGCCACCCGGACGGCGGCCGCGGCATGACGTTTTCGGCGAAGTGTCCGTTCTGACCGGTTGGGGGTTCTGACCCCCGGGTATTTCGGCCAAGAAAGAGGACGCCGGAGCGTTTGGCGGGCTCAGGCCCGTTTTCACCGGTTTAGAGACTGGTCCGCGATCAACTTCCGAAGGAAAGTGCGCCAACCACGACCGGGTCAGGGCTGCTCCACATCGTCTGCGAGGTGGCGATCACGCCGATCCCCAGGACCGTGAGAACGACCACAAAGGCGAAGGGCAGGAGGCGGGTGTTGCCGAATTCGTCGGTGCCGAACATACGTGCATTCCTCTGTTGATTGCAGATTGAACGCTGCGGCGCGGCATTTCCGTCGCAGGCCCCGCCATCCGCCTGGCCGCGACATGCCGACGCAGCCGACGATTTCTGTCGGGTTTGCGCCGCCCGCACCTTTTCATCGCGGGAATAGGCAGTACCTAGGGTGGGAACGGACACAAACGACAGGAGTACATCATGAGTCTGCGCATCAACGACACCGTCCCGAATTTCCACGCCGTGACCGACCAGGGTGAGATCATTGACTTCCACGATTTTATCGGCGACAGCTACACCATCCTGTTCTCGCACCCGGCCGACTTCACGCCGATCTGCACCACCGAATTCGGCGCCGTGGCCAGGCTCAAGAGACGAGTGGGACAAGCGCGGCGTCAAGGTGATCAGGCTCTCGGTCGACAGCGTCGAGGACCACAAGAAGTGGAAGGGCGACATCTCGTCGCTTGCCGGTGCGCCGGCCACCTTCCCGATCATCGCCGACGACGACCTCGCCGTCTCGAAGACGCTCGACATGCTGCCGGCCGATGCCTACCTGCCCGACGGGCGCACCGCCAACGACAGCCAGAGCGTCCGCGTCGTCTTCATCTTTGGCCCGGACAAGAAGGCTACCACCATCGATGACCTACCCGATGTCGGTCGGCCGCAACTTTGCCGAAGTGCTGCGCGCCCTCGACGCGGTCATGGCGACCGACGGTTCGGTGGTGCGGACCCCCGCCAACTGGACCCCGGGCGCCGACGTGATCGTCGCGCCGAGCATGTCGACCGACGACGCCAAGGCGAAGTACGGCGAGGTAGAAGGATCTTCCCCTACCTGCAGGTTCTGGCTGACCCCAACAAGTGACGGCCGACGGGCGTGCTGACCAGAACCGAAACCGGACCGCCTTTCAGCGAGGCGGGGTTTTTCTTGGGCCTGACCGCGGTCAGGTCCGACCCGCCGGAGCATGCGCCACTCACTTCGCGCAGTCCTGCGCGCGAGAGGGAGTTCCATGACACATGCGAACATGTGGAAAGTGGCCCTCGGGGCCGCAGTAACGAGTGCAGCGCTGTTCGCGGCGACGGCCGCCCTTGGCGAGACCCTGGTCCAGAAGACCGTGGAAAACCGGGTGCTCTTGGCCTTTCAGGTCGACGGCGCCGCCCTTGCCGAGGTGATGCCCGACGGCTGGACGCCGATCACCTTGCAAGGGGCCGGTAACGGGCGCCAACCTGATCCTGTCCTTCTTCGACAAGCTGCTGATCACCGATGCCGAGGGCACCCCGGCCGATCCTGCGTCGCAGCCGGTGATGGCCCTGGTGGCCTATGGCACGGCGGACGGCGTGGAGGGGGTGCGCAGCTTCGTGACCGCGATCTACGAAGTGCCGCCTGTCGTCGACCCGTTCGGCCTGTCCGAAGCCTCCGACATCACCCGTGAGGCCGGGATGAAGCTGGCGGCCGATGGTCGGACACAGTCGGAGAGCTGGACGGTACGGCCGGAAAGCGGCGGCGCTTTCAGCTTCGACCCTCGACTACCGGGTCAAGGGCTATGCCTGGACGGAAGACGGCACCAGCATGCCCTATTCCGCCGCGCAGACGGAGTTTCACCAGATCTACCGCTACGACCAGCTCGCGGAACTGGTGATGAACCCGGGCCTCGGCCGCGATCTCGACAGGGCGTCACCTGGTCCACCGATATCCCGGCGCTTGCGGGCCTGTTCGACAGCACCGAAGAACTGGTCGCGGTGGTCTCGATCCCGGTCTACCTGCGGCAGGTGTTCAGCCGTAGCTTCGGCGGAAACAGACCTGACCCTGGGCGAAATCCTCAGGTTCTCGCCGGCCGCCTTGGCCGCGGCGAGGCTTCGCTCAACACCTCGCGGTCGCCGATATGGTTGGCAAGCGTCAGCACCAGCCTTGCGTTGAACGCGTCGCTTTCTGCCTTGCTGAGCCCTTCATGCGCCCCGATGAGTTCGGCGTAGAAATCATCGGCGCCCGGGATGTTCGCGGTGAGCGTGAGCTTGGACATGGGGTCATTCCTTGCCGGTGGCGCGGCGGATCGCGAACCGGACCTGCGCCTCGTTGTATTCGGGGAAACGGGCCGCGACATGCTGGTCGGGCCGGATCAGGTAGACCGCCGCGACGGCGCGTCGCCGAGGTAGCGCGCGGCAAGCGCGCCGGTCGGGTCGTCCTGCGTCGTCAGGGCGAGCCGTTTCGCGACCACGCCGCCCTCCTCGATTTCGTCTTCCGCATCGGCATTGAAGGTCAGCAGCGTGAAGCCCCGCCGAGCTTGTCGAGCAGGAAGCCGTCGAAGCGGCGCATCGGGGCAGGAGCGCCGGGCCGGGTGCGGCTGGGTCCGCCGTCGAGATCGTCGGGGTGTTGAGCGGCGAGCCGTCATAGGTGCAGGGCACCGAGAGCCGACCGGAATTCACCAGCGGCCGGGCGAAGCTGTAGACCTCGGACGAATCGAGCACCGCGTCGCGGGAGATCCGGCTCATTTCCGACTTCGGCCTGATGAAATGAGTAGACCGGGTGGAATTAAGGATGTTTTCGTCCGCCCCGTGGATGCGCTCGGCATCGTAGCTGTCGAGCAGGCTTTCACGGGCGCGGTGCCGTCGATGATGAGCTTGAGCTTCCAGGCGAGGTTGTCGGTGTGCAGGCCCGAATTAGCGCCGCGGGCGCCGAAGGGCGAGACCTGGTGCGCCGAGTCGCCGGCGAAGATCACCCGGCCCTTGTGGAACTGCTCCATCCGCCGGCTGGAAGGTGTAGATCGAGGCCCGATGAACCATTACTCGATCTCTTCACCCAGCATCGCGCGCAGGCGCCTGTCGATGTTCTCGGTTTGAGTTCGTTCCCGGTCGATGTTCCAGCCGATCCTGAAGTCGATCCGCCACCTTGTCGGGCTGCTTGTGCAGCAACGCCGACTGCCCGCAGTTGAAGAGGCGGGTCAGACAGAACCAGCGCTCGGTCGAAATCGGCCTCCATCACCACGTCGGCGATCAGAGGAAGTTGTCCTCGAACACCTTGCCGACGAAATCCAGCCCATCCGCCGCGTGGGCGAATTGGCGCCGTCGCAGGCGACGAGCCATTGCGCTTCGAGCTCGTAGGGCCCTTCCGGCGTCTCGATCTCTAGCCGGACTGGGTCGGATGAGTGCCCCGGCCGCTGACCTGTTGCCGCCGCGCAGCTGGATCGGTTTGCCCGCGGCCTGCGGAACCATGCCCGTTCGACGAGGTGTTCACTCAATGTACTGCTGCCAGATTGATGAAGGCCGGGAAGCGGTGGCCGTCCTCGGGCAGGAGAGTTGAAGTAGACCTGGCGCTGGTCGAAACACCTTGCCGAGGTTCCACTCGACCCCTTTCTCGACCATCCGCCGCCCGCAGCCGAGGCGTTCGAGGATTTCGAGCGGCCGCTTGGCGTAGCACACGGCGCGGGAATTCCAACGTACCTTGTCGTTGTCGTCGAGCACCACCACCGGCACGTCTTGCTGAGCGAGGTCGATGGCGAGCCCGAGCCCGATGGGACCCGCACCGATGATGACCACGGATGGCGGACGGCGTTCAGGGCATCCTGGTCGGGGAACGCTCGTGCGGATGCAGGGGCACTTCGAAGATCTTTGACCATGTCGGTCTCCGGGGCTGGCGCGCATGGGGTCTAGCTGACACGGTTGCGGATCGTGGCGTTGATCTGAGTCCAGGCGGGGCGCGTCGTGCACGCTCAGCCTTCTCCACATCTCGATGTCGCGCTCCGCGGTCGGAGATCCGCGGCGTGTCGATGTCGAGCGCCTCGTCAGGCGCGGGCGACGGCGTTGAACGGCAGGCAATGCTCGTAGATCGCGTAATCCTTCGGGTCTTGTGCGCACCGCGTCCCAGGCTTCTTCGCGTACCGCGCAGCGCCACCCGGGCGGCCGGCCGGTAGGTGGAGCGGACGAAATCCGAGGTGAGGTCGAGCGCGGCGTTGACCATCTCCTTGCCGACCAGCGCATCGCCTCGGCCGGGCGCGATGGCGTCGAGATCGGCGGATCGCCGAGCGTTGCCCGGCAATCGTGCTGGAAATGGCCGTCGCCGCAATAGCAGGCGGAATGGTATTCGACGATGCCGGTGAACATCACGTTGGCATCAGGCGTAGACCACGGCATCGCCGGCGGTATGGGCGCGGCCGAGATGCATGATGTCGACCCGGCGATTGCCGAGATAGACCGACATCCGGTCGTTGAACGTGGTGGTCGGCCAGGTCAGGCCGGGGATCGACTCGTGGCCCTCGAACAGCCGCGGGAACCGCTGGAATTCGCTTGCCCAGTCCTCCTTGCCCCGTTCGGCGACCGACGGGCAACTTCCGACATGATGATCTGCGGCGCGCCGAGGCCGAAGCGCCGAGGACGCGGACGGCATGGTAATGGAGTGAGCACAATGACTTGGCTGATCGGCTTGTCCGTCACCTCGCGGACCTTCTCGATCACCTTGTGCGCGAGCCGCGGCGTCGCCTGGGCCTCGACGATCATGACCGAGTCGTCGCCGATGATGACGCCCGGAGTTGGGGTCGCCCTCGGCGGTGAAGGCCCAGAGCCCCGGCCCCACCTCAGTGAAGCTGATCTTTCTCGGTCGCTGTCGCCTTGCGACGCAATGCCTTTGCCATGTCTCTCTCCCTGTGGAGTAGAGGGTCGGGTCGGGGCCAGCCCCGGACCCCCGAATGTGAACCAAAGAAGGAGGGGTCTTCTTCGGAGTTATCGTTTGTACGGGTCGGCGGGTGCAGGCCGGATCGTGCCGGTGCAGGGGCCGAAGCCGATGTCGTAGCCGTCGCCTTTCGCGACCCCGTGAAGAGCGAGCGTATCGCCGTCCTCGAGGAAGCTGCGGCTTTCGCCGGTGTCGAGGGAAAGCGGCTCTTTTCCGCCCCAACTCAGCTCTAGGAGCGAGCCACGCGACGCTTTCTCCGCACCCGAAATCGTGCCGGAACCGAGCAGGTCGCCCACGTTCATCGGACAGCCGGACGTGGTGTGATGGGCGAGCTGCTGGGCGGCGGAGTAATACATCTCGCGGTAATTGGTCCGCGAGAGCGTGCTGGCCGGCTTGCCCTCGGGCGCGAGGGTCACCGTGAGGTCGATGTCGTAGAGCCCCGGGGTCTTTTCCTCGAGATAGGGCAGGAGCGGACGCTCGCGGGGCGGGGTCGGCACCCGGAACGGCGCGAGCGCCGCCGCGGTCACGATCCAGGGGCTGATCGTCGTCGCCGTCGCCTTGGCCTGAAACGGCCCCAGCGGCTGGTATTCCCAGGCCTGGATATCGCGCGCCGACCAGTCGTTGAGCAGCACGTAGCCGAAGATCATCGCGTCGGCCTCTTCGACGGTCACGGGGCCCGACGAGGCCCGGCCGACGATGGCGCCCATTTCGAGCTCGAGGTCGAACCGTTTGCAGGGGGCGAAGACCGGCAGCTCGGCGTCGGGCGCCTTGAGCTGGCCCCAGGGTCGGGTGACCGGCGTGCCCGAGACCACCACCGAGGAGGCGCGGCCGTTATAGCCGATCGGGATCGACAACCAGTTGGGCGGCAGTGCGTTTTCGGGGCCCCGGAACATGGTGCCGACATTGGTCGCATGGTGTTTGCCGGCGTAGAAATCGGTGTATTCGGAGACCTTGAACGGCAGGTGCAGCGTGGCTTCGGCGAGCGGCACGCTGAAGGTCGTGAGCGCGTCCTGCACCGCCTCCTCCGCACCCTCGGCCAGCATCCCGGTGAGCTGCGCGCGGTACGCCTCCCAGGCCTCTGGACCGAGCTCCATGAAGTCGTTCCAGTACGGTGCGTCGAGCACGTCCGCCTCCGATCGGCCCGCAGGATGCCGGCCGCTTCCAGCCCGGTGGCATCGACGATCCGGTCGCCGATCGCCACGCCGCAGCGCAGATCGCCGTCGCCGACCGAGAAGACGCCATAGGGCAGGTTGTTGAGCGGGAACGGGCAGCCGGGCGCGTTGGCGCTTTCGATCCAGGATTTCTTGAGCGGCATCGGGTCGGGTCCTTGCTTGGGCGCGGTCGGCCGAGGTCTGACCGGTTTCGTGGGAAACCAGCAACATACGGAAAAGGCGTGCTATTTCAGCCCTGGCGTCCCGTCGAACTTCTTCTCCAGCCCGTCCCAGCAGTCGATGTAGTCGTCCTGCAACGGCGCCTCGGTCGCGGCGAAGCGGGTCAGATGCTGGGGGAAACGGGTTTCGAACATGAACGACATGGTATTGTCGAGTTTGTGCGGTGCAAGTTCGCCGTTCGACGCAGCCTCGAAAGCCGGCTCGTCGGGACCATGCGGCAGCATCATGTTGTGGAGCGAGACCCCGCCCGGCACGAAGCCCTCGGGCTTGGCGTCGTACTGGCCGAAGATGTTGCCCATCAGCTCGGACATGATGTTCTTGTGGTACCAGGGCGGGCGGAAGCTGTGCTCGGCCACCATCCAGCGCTCGCGGAACAGGACGAAGTCGATGTTGGCGGTGCCCTCCTGGCCGGACGGCGCGGTGAGCACGGTGAAGATCGACGGGTCGGGATGGTCGAACAGGATCGCGCCGACCGGCGAATAGGTGCGCAGGTCGTATTTCACCGGTGCGTAATTGCCGTGCCAGGCCACCACGTCGAGCGGGCTGTGGCCGATCTCGGTCACGTGGAACTGGCCGCACCATTTTACGGTCACGGTCGAGGGCACCTCGCGGTCCTCGAAAGCGGCGACGGGGGTGAGGAAATCGCGCGGGTTGGCCATGCAGTTGGCGCCGATCGGCCCGCGCGAGGGCAGGTCGAACTTCTGGCCGTAGTTTTCGCAGACGAAGCCGCGCGCCGGGCCCTCGACGATCTCGACCCGGTAGACCATGCCGCGCGGGATGATCGCGATCTCTTTGGGGGCGAGGTCGATGGTACCGAGCTCGGTGTGGAACCGCAGCACCCCTTCCTGCGGCACCACCAGGAGCTCGCTGTCGGCGGAGTAGAAGTACTCGTCCTCCATGGTGGTGTTGGCGAGATAGACATGCGCCGCCATGCCGACCTGGGTGTTGACGTCGCCCGCGGTGGTCATGGTGCGCATGCCGGTCACGAAAGTGAGCGGCGCGTCGGTATGCGGCACCGGATCCCAGCGGTACTGGCCGAGCGAGATCACGTCCGGGTCCACGTCTGGCGCCGAGCGCCAGTAGGGCATGTCGATCTTGGTGAACCGGCCGGTGTGCTTGACCGAGGGGCGGATACGGTAGCACCAGCTGCGCTCGTTCTGGCCGCGCGGCGCGGTGAAGGCGGTGCCGGAGAGCTGCTCGGCATAGAGCCCGTAATTGCATTTCTGGGGCGAGTTCTGACCCCGCGGCAGCGCCTCGGGCAGGGCTTCCGTCTCGAAATCGTTGCCGAAGCCGGGCATGTATCCGGGCGTCACCCCGACGCCGGGCGCACGTGTCATGTCACGGGACATCGCGTCTCTCCTCCCTTGGTGGTCGCACCCGGTGGTGCTACATCCTGTCGCAGGTGCAAGGTATCGTTGCGGATGCAACGACGTCAACGGAAAAGGGGTCCGGATGCTGAAAGTTTGTGTAAGCGGGGCCACGGGCTCGACCGGCGGCGCGGTCGCCGAAGCGGTGGTGGCGGCGGACGACATGGCGCTGGTCTCCACCGTTTCGCGCAAGGCGGCCGGCGGGCAGGTGCTGGGCGCGCCCTGTTTCGCGAGCGTGGCCGAAGCGCTCGCCGGCCCCGCGTTCGACGTGCTGATCGACTACACCGCGCTCTCGGTGGTCGAGGCCAACACCCGCGCCGCCATCGCCGCCGGACGGCGGGTGGTGATCGGCACCTCCGGTCTCACCGCGGCCGAGTTCGAAGGCATCGACGCCGCGGCACGCGCTGCCGGGACCGGCGTGATCGCCTCGGGCAATTTCGCCCTGACCGCGGCGCTGATGACCCGGTTCAGCCTGATGGCGGCGGAATACCTCGACTGGTTCGAGATCATCGACTATTCGCGCCCCTCCAAGACCGACGCCCCCACCGGGACCGCGCGCGAGCTTGCCGAGCGGATGGGTCGGGTGCGCCAGCCGGCCTACGAGGTCGACCCGGCGCAGGTGAAGGCGAAGCCGGACTTCGCGGCGGCACGATCGCCGGCGTCCAGGTCCATTCCTGCGGCTGCCGAGCTACTCGGCGACGGTCACCAGCACCTTTGCCCAGGGCAATTCCCGGCTGACCATCACCCACGACGCGAAGCAAGGACCCGACGATCTATGCCGACGGCACCCTGCTCGCCGCACGCAAGGTGATGGACATCGTCGGGCTCGTGCGCGGGCTCGATCAACTGCTGTAAGTTTCGGCGCCGCCGATTCCGTCGCAAGTTTTTTGCCGTGTTTGCTGCCTATCACTGCACACACCCGACGCGGGTATTGCACCCGATATGTCGAACAAGTAGTGCATGAACACGGTCCCCAAGCAGGACCGAGAGGAGTTGCAGATGCCCGACGCCGCCACGCCGTTTCATCGGTTCAAGGCCCGAAAAAACAGCGCAGGACGGATGATCATCGGGGGCGCGCGATGAAAATCCTTTGCGTAGGGGCGGGCTTCTCCGGCGCCGTCGTCGCCCGCGAACTGGCCGAAGCCGGTCACGATATCCTCGTCGTCGACCAGAGACCGCATGTCGCCGGCAACTGCCATACCGAGCGCGACCCCGAAACCGGGGTCATGGTCCATGTCTACGGGCCCCACATCTTTCATACCGACAACGAGACGGTGTGGGACTATGTGCGCCGGTTCGCCGAGTTCATGCCCTACACCAACCGGGTGAAGTCGATCGCGCGGGGTCAGGTCTATTCGCTGCCGATCAACCTGCACACCATCAACCAATTCTTCGGCAAGACCCTGAGCCCGACGGAAGCGCAGGATTTCATCGCCGGCCTCTCCGACACGTCGATCGGCGAACCGGTCTCCTTCGAAGACCAGGCGCGGAAATTCGTCGGCACCGAACTCTACGAGGCCTTCTTCAAGGGCTACACCCAGAAGCAATGGGGCCTCAGCCCGCAGGACCTTCCGGCCAGCATCCTCAAGCGCCTGCCGGTGCGATTCAACTACGACGACAACTATTTCCACCACAAATTCCAGGGCATGCCGCGCGACGGCTACACGGCGCTGGTCGAGAACATCCTCGATCACCCGCGCATCCGGGTCGAACTCGAGCGGGCATACCACCCCGCCGAGAACGACGGCTTCGACCACGTCTATTATTCCGGCCCGCTCGACCGGTATTTCGACTACGCCCATGGCCGTCTCGAATATCGCACGCTCGACTTCGAGAAGTTCCGCTTCGATGGCGACTTCCAGGGCAACGCGGTGATCAACTACCCCGACGAAGACGTGCCCTTCACCCGGATCACCGAGCACAAGCACTTCGCCCCCTGGGAACAGCACGAGGGCAGCGTGTGCTACCGTGAGTACTCGCGCGACTGCGGGCCGGACGACATTCCGTATTACCCGATCCGTCTGGTCGAAGCGAAATCGGCCCTGACGAAATACGAATCCATGGCCGAAAGCATTTCAAACGTTACATTCCTCGGGCGCCTGGGCACCTACCGGTACCTGGACATGGACGTCACCATCGCCGAAGCGCTCCAGATTTCCTCGCAACTGGTTGACTGAAAGAAGGCAGCACACAGTGTCATCCAAAACTCTCAGCGTCGTCATTCCCCTTTTCAACATTTCCGATCACGCCGACCATTTGAAAGCCGAGCTTGCCAAGCTTCCTCCGGAAGACACCGAGATCATCGCCGTCGATGACGGGTCCACCGACGGCAGCAACGCGTTTCTCGAAGGCCTGGAGGAGGAGTTCGAGAACTTCACCCTGGTCAAGAGCCCGAAGAACCGCGGCGCCGGCGTCGCCCGCAATATCGGCTTCCCCAAGGCCACGGGGACGTACACGCTGTTCTTCGACGGCGACGATGATCTCCACGTCGATGCGATCAACGCGACGATTGCGGTTCTCGACCGCACCAAGGCCGACGTGAGCATCAACACCTACGATTTCTTCCGCGACGGCGACAGCTCGAACATCGAGATGAACTCGGGCGACCAGATCCTCTGGGACCGGTTCTACGACAAGCGATCGTCCGAGGCTTTTCCACTGTCGCAGGCACGGGCACTGCTGCAGTTCACCAACTACCCCTGGAACAAGATCATCCGGACCGAGCGGTACCAGAAACTGGGCCTGTCCCCGTTCTTCGGCGAGACCAAGGTCAACAACGACATCCTCGGGCATTGGAACATCCTTCTGCACGCCCGGAAAATCGTGCTGGTCGACGAAAAGATCGTCACCCACCACGTCTCCGATGCCGGCAACCACATTTCCAAGGTCTTCGGCGAGGGCCGGCTCGAGCTTTTTTCGGCCCTCGACGCGCTGTATCGTCAGCTCAAAAGCGAGCCGCGTCTGCTCGCGGAATACGGCCATGTCTACTGGGCCTTCGTGCGAACCCTGGTGATCTGGGCCCAACCCCAGATGCGCGAGGACCTTGCCGCGGAATTTCGCTATCGTCGACGGGAGCTGGTTTCCCAGATCTCGATCGCGGAGCTGTCCCTGCTCGAAAAGACGGGCGAACACGGGACGCTTCGCTGGATCGTCGGAACCATCGCCTAGGAGACGCCAGACATGCCGCAGCTATCCGTGATCGTGACCAGCTATAACATCGAGAAGTACCTCGCCGGCTGCCTCGATACCGTCATCAACCAGACCCTCCGCGACATCGAGATCATCGTCGTCGACGACGGCAGCACCGACCGCACGCCGGAGATCATCCGCGCCTATGCCGCCCGCGACGAGCGGGTGAAGCCGGTGTTCCTGCCTGAGAACACCATCGGCGGTGTCGCCAGCCCGGCCAACGCCGGCCTCGATGCGGCGACCGGCACCTATATCGGCTTTGCCGACGGCGACGACTACCTCGAACTCGACATGTTCGAAGAACTCTGCGCGGCAGCCATGGCCTGCGGCGCCGACCTCGCGATGTGCCGCTACAAGTACCGGCTGGTCGACGAGACCGGCGCCCAGAAACCGCCTGCGGAAAAGAACCGGTGGGACCGGTTCCCGACCACCGAGCACGTCGAGCTGGACGACGACGCGAAGACCATCGAGATCCTGCGGTTCATCGCGGTCCCCTGGCGCAAGATCTACCGCCGCGAGCTGATCGAGGCGAACCACATCCGCTTTCCGGTCGTCGACTACTTCTGGGAAGACAACCCGTTCCACTGGTTCTCGGTCTGTGCGGCGGCCGATATCGTCGTCGTCCCGGAGGTGCTGTGCTACCACCGCGTCGGCCGCGTCGGCCAGACCATGGCCACCCGCGACGCCGGGCTCCTGAAGATGTTCGGCCACTACCAGACGATCCGCGACTGGCTGGCCGAAAAGGGCCTGCTGGACCGGTTCCAGGTCACGCTGCTCGCCTGGGCGATCTCGCAATTCGAATGGATCCACAAGCGTCTGCCCGAAGACAGCGGTGTGCCGCTCTACGACACCATGGCCCGGATCGTGCGTCCGGTCGACGAGGACGTCTATGTCGCCGCGCTCGCGGATAAATCGGCGAAGACCGCCGAGATCCTGCAATACGTCCGCGATGCCGACCGGCCATCGTTTCTGACGACCTTCGGCAAGCAGTTTGCGGCCAAGAAGAAGCCCGCAGCCCGCGCCGCGGCCAGCAACCTGAAACCCAAGCTCAGCCGGGCCGGCCAGCTGATGCAGAAGGGCCGGGAAAACCTGCGCAAACGCGGCTTCCGCGACACCTTTTCCAAGGTCATGCGGCGGATGTCGAAGCAGAACAAACTGCTCAGACGCATCTCGCGCGCCGATCACGCCACCGTTTCGGAGAAGCACCTCCTGGCCTATCTCGCGATCCTGCAACGCGACATCGAGCGCAAGCACGACGCCCAGATGGACCGGCTCCAGGCGATCGAGAACGAGCTGCGCGAGATCAGATCGAAGCAGAAAACGCCGTGAGCCCGGGGCGCTGTCGCGCAGCCGCGGCCGGCGCCGAAATTGACCTTGCAAACGCAATGCCGTCTGTGGTCTTGAGTGTCGCACACGGCACCTGAACGGTGGAAAGACTTCGCCGTGACGCGCCAGGCGCGGGCGCGACCGAGGAATGGAGTTCGCTATGACCACAGTCCATCTGCACGTCGGGATGCCGGAAATGCGCGTCGTCGACGATCCAGGGCTACTTCCACAGGTATGACAACAGAAACCGCGGCGCAGGTTTCGTCTATCCGAAAGCCGGGCGGTCCACCGGTGGCTACTTCAACCACGAGCCCATCGTGCACTTGAACCCCGAGGAGATCGCGAGCCTCGTGCAGGAGATCAAGGCCGAGGCCGAGGGCGCCAAGACCGTGTTCATTTCCGCCGAGGCCTTCGTCAACGCCTATTGGGACCAGCCGGTCACCGGCAACGTGATCGACGAACTCAACAAGACCTTCGGCGCCGAGAACGTGCGGCTCCTGTTCCTGTTCCGCAACCACTTCTCGTTCATCGAGTCGGCCTTCGCCCAGTTCCTGAAGGGCGGGCTGTACCGGGTGCACCACGGCAAGTTCTTCCGCAAGACGGATGGGAAGATCGAAGACTACTGCAAGGTCTTTCGCAAGGCCAACGGGTTCGACTTCTTTGACTATGCCCGGGTGATCGAGGCGTTCCGCGGGTTCTGCCAGCCGGAAAACCAGATCGAGGTCCTGTCCATCGAACGCGGCGACCTGGAAACCGGCGACATCCTGAACGAGCTGTGCAAGAAGTTCGACCTCGCCCCGCCAAAGGACACCGCGGTCAAGAACGCCCGCTTCCCGGTGAAGGCGCTGCTGGGGCTGGCCTACGGGATCAAGCAGCACGGTTTCCGCAAGATCCGCCCCCTGCGAAAAGGCGTGGCAGATCGTTTTGCCGACGCGCCGGACGGCTTTTCGTCGATGCTGCATATCCACGGCGACTTCGCCGAAACCATCGCCAAACGGCAGCGCGCCGACGCGAAGTACTTCAAGACCAAGCTTGGCTGCGACTTCCCGGTGATGTTCACGCCGAAACCGGTTCCGCAGGTTCCCGAAGACCCGAAAGACGAGATCCAGCTGACGAGCGAAGAAATGGCCTGGCTCGACGGCTACCTGAGCCGACCCTGAGGCACCTCCCGGCGGCGCCGGCCGCGATCCGGGGTCGGCACGGTGCGACCGGGTAATCCTCGACGGGAGGAAACGGTGCCGCCGACTGGCGTCACCCGAGCGCTGTCCGCATCCTCGCCAGCAGATCCGGATCGTATGCGAGAACCTGCGCGGCGCGTTCGATCTGCGCGAGCTGCGCGTCGTCCATTGCCGCGACGCCGTGGTCGAAGCTCAGGTCCACGCCGAAACGCGCTTTCAGTTTCCTGGTATCGTCGGTTTCCTGGTCCAGCGCCTGCGCGATCTCGGGCCTGAGACGTGGCCGCGTATAGGTCCCGGCGCTTTTCGATTCCTCTGCGGCGATCTTCTTCAGCAGGTCCTTCGTGTCAGCGGTAAAGACGTTGTTGCGGTCGCCATGGTGCGTTTCGCGGTACTCCTGCAGGAGGATGATGCCTTCGGCACTCACCGAGGTGTTCGCCTCGGCCGGGATATCCTTGAAGCCCACCGTCTTGATCCCCAGCACATCGCAGATGTCTTCCGTCACATCGCCGTTCTTCAACTGGTCTCGTGCGAACTTCCGCGCGACCACCTCGCCGATGGTGGAATAGCTTTCGAGCTGCGTCACCGGCGACCGGGCCGCGTCCAGGTGCGGGATCTTGTGACTGGCCTTGAGCTTCTGTTGCATGGCCGAGGGGTAATGTTGCGATCGCATCCTCAGATAGGCGATGAAGGTCAGGTCCCGGACGTCCCCGATGTATTTCCGGATCAGGTCCACAAGAAGCTGCGGGTTGCGGACATTGAACAGAAATTCGCTCGACAGGATCACCGTATCCGGTTGTGCGTCCCGGACCTGGCGCGCGACATTCTCCCAGGCCTCGTAGGACGTCTCCAGCGCGGCCTCGTAATTCTTTCCCGTCCGGGCCACCAGCGACCGCTGGACTTTCCGGAACAACGGAACCGTCAGGATCGCATGGTTGGGTCCACCCAGATGGCTCGCCGGGTACAGGAAACCCTGGCGCAGGATCGCCTCCTGGTTTTTCCGCAGATAGCGCTGGATCGACGTGGTGCCGGTCTTGCTCTGGCCGATATGAACGATGAGCTTCATGCGTGCGTATTCCCTGCGTAGTCCGGCGACATCCGACCAGTGCCGCGGAAGAAGCCGTTCTGCAAGATGGTGCCGGCTTTCTCCTCCCCGTGCGCCCCACGAGCATCGCACCGCACCCACGGCCCGCTGTCGGTCTCCGTCACCGGTTCGTTCGTCCCGAAGCGATCGATGCGCCGCTCCACGCGCATCTCCCGCCCGATCGGCCGGACCCGCACCCGGACAAGCGGTTTCGCCCTATTCATCACTCAGAATTCTGGTGGCCGCGGACCGAAGAAAGAGCAGTCCGATCGTCAGGGAGACCAGCGCGACACCCAGCACGTACGGGACCGAGACATATTGCGGGTCGTATGTGACGAAAACACCGGATCGCATCAGGCCGTTGATGTGAACGAGCGGGTTGTACCACAGGATATTTGCTGCGACCTGCGGAAGATCCTCGACAATGTAGAGCACGGCCGACGCAAGCAGCAGCGGGCGGGTGATGATCTTGTGGAACGACCTCCAAAGCGGCCAAACACCGGTCAGCAGCGCGTTGACCGAGCCGATGCCCAGGGCGAGAAAGGCCGAAAGGCACATCGCCTCGACCATCGGTCCGAGTTTCACATAGGTGCTGTCGGCGGTGAAGTAGATGACCCCCCACATGATCAGGATCGTGTTGAGGGCGTTGGTGAGCAGGTTGAGCAGGAACCGCGCAAGGATGGCATCCAGCCAGGTGACGACCGGGTAGCGCAGCAGCCCGCGCGAATAGGGCAACGCCTTGGTGATCGCCGAGTCGAGCGAGCGGAAGTTGTTGTACGGCAGATAACCGCTCGCATAGAACACGATGAAGCTGTTTCCGAGCGACGGGCTGCGCATGACCAGCGCCGTGGCGAAGGCGAAGATGATGATCATCGCCACCGGCTCCAGGATCGCCCAGATATAGCCGCCCGGCGACCGCCCATAGGTGGTCGTCATCTCGCGCAGCATCAGGGCCATGATGACCCGCGTAGCCGTCAGACCTCGATTGTTGTGTTTGACCGTGCCAGCGACCGGCTCCAACGCCGGGGGTACCGGGATCGCATCGCTCCCGAAGTCAGAGGTGGACAACAGAACTCCCCATTGCTGGCGTTTCGGGCTACCATTATGTAAGAGGTGCCGGAAGATTTCAAACCGGAACACGGAAGGCGAGCGGTTGGCAAATCTCAAAGGACAAGCGGTCAACGCCGAAGATGGGGATTCGGGCGAAGCCGACGCCACATCATCGAGGCCAGCCGGCAAGAAGGCGCGTGCACTGCGGTCTTCCGGGGCCGGAGCCGATGCGCCGGCCAGCCGGCAGGATTCCGCCAAATCCGCCCGCAGAGCGCGCGTTGCCGCCAGGGCCGAGAAGACCGAGACCGCCGAGAGCCAGGCCGACGCCGCCCAGCCCGACAACCCGAAAGCAGAGCGCCGCGCCGCGCGCAAGGCTGCGGCCGAAGAGAGCCGCAAACAGGGCGGCGAGCCGCAGGTCATCGAGATCCGTCCGATCGCCCGCAAGGCCCGCATGCGCTCGCGCCATTGGGGATTGTTCGCGGCCTTCATCCTGATCGTGCTGCTGCCCTTCACCGGGGTTGCCTATTATCTCTACGGCGTTTCGGTCGACCAATATGCCTCGTCCTCGGGGTTTTCCGTGCGCAAGGAAGAGATCAGCTCACCCGCTGAACTGATGGGCGGGTTGTCGCAATTCATGGGCGGCGGCGGCGGCGATGCGGAAGCCGACATGCTCTACGCCTTCATCCAGAGCCAGGACCTGGTGACCGAGATCGACAAGCGGCTCGACCTGCAGGCGCATTACACCGCCGTCTACGACCGGGACCCGGTCTTCGGCCTCGCGCCGGGCGGCACCATCGAGGACCTGGTGCGCTACTGGCAAAGCATCGTCAAGGTCACCTACGACCAGGGCACGGGGCTCATCAGCCTGCATGTCCGGGCCTTTACGCCCGAGATGGCGCAGCGGTTGTCGGAAGAGATCATCACCGAGAGCCAGGTGCTCGTGAACGAGCTCAACGCGACTTCGCGCAACGACATGCTGAAATACGCCGAGCAGGACCTTGCCGATGCCGTCGTGCGGCTGAAACAGTCCCGCGAGGCACTGGCGCATTTCCGCAGCCGGACCCAGATCGTCGATCCGGAAAGCGATCTCAGGGGCCGCATGGGCGTGCTCGCCAGCCTGCAGCAGCAATTGGCGCAGGCGCTGATCGACTACGACCTGGTCGCCACCGATTCCGGCCCCAGCGACCCCCGCGTGGTCTCGGCCGCCCGGCGCATCGAAGTGATCCAGGAACGGATCAAGGAAGAGCGCAAGACCTTCTCCGACGACGTGCCGAACGATGGTTCCGAGAGCTATCCCAACCTGCTCGCCGAATACGAAGGGCTGATGGTGGACCGCGAGTATTCCGAAGGCGCCTACGCCGCGGCCCTCGCCGCCCTCGACGGGGCCCGCGCCAATGCCGCCCGGCAAAGCCGTTATCTCGCCACCTACCTCAAGCCCACCATCCCCGAACGCGCGGAATACCCCCAGCGCGCCATGATCCTGGGCCTGACGGCGCTGTTCCTCCTGCTGTTCTGGGCGATCTCGTCGATGATGGTCTTCGCCCTGCGCGACAGGAAGTAGCCGGTCTCCTCGATGATCCGCTTCGAAAACGTCAAGAAAAGCTTCTGGGTCAACGGCCGGCGGATGACCGTGATCGACGACCTTACCTTCACCCTGCCGACCGGCAAGGCGATGGCGCTGCTCGGGCGCAACGGCGCCGGCAAGTCGACCCTGTTGGCGATGGTTTCGGGCATCATGGCCCCCGACAGCGGCCAGATCACCTCCGAAGGAACCGTGTCCTGGCCGGTGGGGCTCGCCGGGGCCGTGCACAAGGATCTCACCGGCGCTCAGAACGTGCGTTTCGTCGCCCGGATCTACGGCGTCGACACCAACATGCTCGTCGAGTTCGTGCGCAACTTCTCCGAGCTCGGGCGGCATTTCCACATGCCCGTGCGCACCTACTCTTCGGGCATGCGGTCGCGGCTGCTGTTCGGCACCGCGATGGGGATCAAGTTCGACACCTACCTGATCGACGAAGTCACCGCCGTCGGCGACGCCTCTTTCCGCACCAAGTCCAAGGCGGTGTTCCGGGAACGGGTGAAGTCGGCCGGCGCGGTGATGGTCAGCCACAACATGCGCGAACTTCGCGATTTCTGCGATGCGGCCGTCATCCTCGAAAAGGGCCGCGTCCAGTATTTCGACGACCTCGAAGAAGCGATCGCGATCCACGAACGCAACCTGAGCCACTAGGACCCGCCGGTCCGACGACCGGCACCAGCCGCGCGCGCACGGCGATCGTTTCAGTTGGATCCAGACTTGGCCAACACGATTTTCAGGCGTGCAGGGAAGTGGTGCCGCATGAGGGCATTCAATTCCTATATCTTGGGGCGCCTCGGGATAGCACCCGGCCGCTGTTTTCGGCAGATGCCCAAGTTTTGTTGACCCAAGACGTTCCATCCTGTTTCGCTGTACCCCATATCTTGAGGGGGACAGAAAAGGGGATTGGCATGGCCCGCGTTCTTCACAAACTCACCTACGCTTCGGCACTGGCCGCAGCTCCTGGCAAGCATTCGGACGGCGCGGGCCTATGGCTCTACAAACGACCGGACGGTGGGGCGCAATGGGTGCTGCGCTACACCATCTATTCGAAGCGGCACGAAATGGGTTTGGGACGCTTTCCCGATGTGAGCCTCAAGGATGCCCGCGTCGAAGCCGAAAAATGGCGTGCCGTGGTCCGGGGCGGTAAGGATGCCATCAAGGACCGTGAGCGCCAGCGCGCAATTGCCCAGCGCAACCAGAACATCCTCGCGGACGTGGCGCTCGATGCATTCGAAAGCCGCAAGGCAGAATTGAAGGGTGACGGGACGGCGGGCCGATGGTTTAGCCCGCTTGAACTCCATGTTCTGCCAAAGCTCGGGAAAATGCCCGTCTCGGAAATCGACCAACGCGACATTCGCGATACGCTCGCGCCTATCTGGCACACGAAAGCGGATACCGCGCGGAAGGCGATGAACCGCCTTTCCATCTGTCTCCGTCACGCGGCGGCGCTGGGCCTCGATGTAGATTTGCAAGCGACCGAAAAGGCAAAGGCACTTCTCGGCAAACAGCGCCACAAAGCGCAGGCCATCCCGGCAATGCGGTGGCAGGACGTGCCAGCCTTCTACCAGTCGCTTGACGGTGGCAGCATCACGGAACTGGCTCTGCGCCTCCTGATACTCACGGCGGTTCGCAGCGCCCCCCTTCGCCACATCAACCTCGACCAGATTGCAGGCGACGTGTGGACCATCCCCGCAGAGGCGATGAAAGGCCGCAAGGACGCCACGACCGATTTCCGGGTGCCCCTGTCGCGGGAAGCTCAGGGGGTCATTTCCGAGACCACTCCGTTCGCCCGTGACGGCTTCCTGTTTCCTGGCGTCAGGAAAGGCGTCATCAGCGATGCGACCATGAGCCGGTTCATGGAGCGCCGCGGTGTCGTTGAGCGACCACATGGGTTCCGCAGCTCTTTCCGCGATTGGGTGGCTGAGACCACGAACACCTCCTTCGAGGTGGCCGAAACCGCGCTGGGCCACACGGTAGGCGGGTCCGTCGAGCGAGCCTATCGCCGCACAGATTTTTTGGAGCAGCGGCGCGCTTTGATGGAGCGGTGGTCCAACCGTCTGGCCGCCGATGAGCACAAGGTTGTTCAAATTGGCTGATAGCACTGCTTCGCATCCGAGTAGCTATGACGAATGGGTTGCCAATGATGATGCGTGGAAAAGGTTGCGCGACAAACTGGACACCCGCGCAAGTCCCCCAACGTATGACGAGATGGTTGAACTGGCCAGACTGTCCCCAGACCTCCGATTGGCGTTCGAAGGCGATGAGCTGACGCAGCTCAATTACGACAAAGCACTGCATTTCCATGCGCGCGACATTGCGGAAACGCACGGGTACAGGATGTCCTCACAAGAACCGGTTTTCAAACCCACCGAACAAACCTTCAAGGCTTTTGTAGAAGCGGCAAAAGTAGACCGTTTCCATTTCGATGCACTGAAGAGGGCCACGGCTTGGCTGATTGGCGAAGGGATACCTTTGGACGCAAATATTGCCTGGTGGGTCAGGGACTACATGTTGGATCGAACAGAGCCGCCGCCTCGCAAACGAGGACCAGATGAATTCAAAAACCGTCAGCGTGATTTTCATATCGTCTGGTTCCTTCGGCAGATTGAGGTTCTCAATGGGCGGATTACCGAGAATGACGCAACCGCCACTGGCGAAACCGCTTGCGATGCCGTTGTTGAAGCTTGGGGGGGGAAATACGATGTGCCGGAAGCCAAGCGCCTGATGAACATCTGGTCCGAGCGGGAAAGACGGTGACGCGGTGCGAGAACCCGCTTCGTTCCCAGAATAACCCGGCTTTCCTCGGGTATGAGTTCCAAAATCAAATGCACCATGTTGGGCCAGCAGCAACCAACATGGAAACGAATCAGTGCGCTACCTCAACATGACTCAGCTCAGGGAGAAGCTGGGGGACCGGAGCCGGTCGTCCATCATCCGTGACTACAAGTCCGGAAGACTTCCCGAGCCCATCAAACTCGGTTCTCGCCTGTATTGGGTAGAAGCCGATATCGACGCCGCGATTGCGGCTCATCAAGCGGGCTAAGACCCGCACCACCTGCGCGGATGCGCTGGGTCGGTGCGGGAATGTTCTTTGGCTGGAACACCCCCAACATACGCCCAGCGCCTCCCTGCATCAATGGCAAGGAGGACCAACCATGCCACACAATCGAGAATGGGGACCGGCCGCTTTCGTGGTCGAGACGAAGGACCGCCCCGCCTTCACCATCACCGTCGCGGGCCGCGACCGGTGGACCCTCGAACAGCTCATCACTGCCGGGGACCGGGGCTGCACCCCTATCGACAACCCCGCGCCCCGGTGGAGCGGCTACGTGTTCAACCTGCGGACGCTCGACCTTCCGGTCGAAACCATCACCGAGCAACATCATGGGCCGTTCGCGGGCACCCATGCGCGATACGTATTGCGCGCCCGTGTCACCCGGCAACGGCAGGAGGCGGCCGAATGAGACCGCCCATCGTCTTCCGCCCGGCACCGCGCAGCACCGCCCAGCGCAGGCTTCAATTCAAACATGGCATCCCTGGCCCCATCGCCAAGACGATTGCCGAACTGATCTGGGGGACCGGCCAATGACCGACGCACGCTCTCTCACCCTCGACCTGGGCGGTAAATGGTATCGTCGCTACGGGACCGCACCTTGCCCGGTCTGCCAGCCGGAACGCCGCAAGGCGCAGAACGCCTTGACCCTTCATGATGGGCGGGACGGGCGGCTCTTGCTCCATTGCAAGAAATCCGGCTGCGCCTTCGTGGACATCCTCGCCGCGGCGGGGCTCCGGGTGGGGGACTACAACCCGCTCAACCCGGACACCCTCGCCCGGCGCGAGGCCGAACGGCAGGCCGATGCCAAGAAACGGGCACGGCAGGCGGAAGCGGTCTGGGACGCGGCGAAACCTGCCGGTGGCACCGATGCCGAACGCTATCTGAGGGGGCGGGGCATCACCTGCCCCCTTCCTGACACCCTGCGGTTTCATCCTTCGTGTTGGCACCCGTCCGGAAAACACTTGCCCGCGCTGGTGGCGCTGGTGGAAAGCGGCGCGGGCTTCGCGGTGCATCGCACCTACCTTGCGGCGGCCGGGAAAGGGAAGGCCAAGGTGGACCCGGCCAAGGCCATGCTCGGGGCCGTCACCGGCGGCGCTGTGCGCCTCACCGGTGGGCAAGGGCCGCTTGTGGTGGCGGAGGGCGTCGAAACCACACTCAGCCTTGCCAGCGGCCTTCTGAGCCGCCCCGCGACGTTTTGGGCCGCGCTGTCCACCTCGGGCATGACCGGGCTACGGCTCCCGCGGACGCCGGGGCACCTGACCATTGCCCCGGACGGGGACAAACCCGGGCTGGGGGCCGCGCTGGCACTGGCAGACCGCGCGGCGCGGGAGGGATGGGCGGTGTCCATCCTGACCCCGCCGCCGGGCGGCGACTTCAACGACCTTCTGCGCGGCGAGGTGTCGGCATGACAGAGCAGACGAAAATCAAGGAAACTGCGTTTGTGCCCCTGCCGTCCGGCTTCGAATTCCGCAAAGGCGGTATCTGGCGCGCGGGACCGAAAAAGGATGGCGAGCCCCAGTGGTTTTGGCTTTGCTCCCACCTTCGCGTTCTCGCCCTGCCCCGCGACCGGTCGGGCATCGGCTGGGGTCGGTTGGTGGAAGTGACCGACCCTGATGGCAACGCCCACCGTTGGGCCATTCCGGCGCGCATGTTCGCGGGCGACGGGTCCGACCTTCGGGCGGGATTGCTCGACCTGGGCCTTAACCTGGCCTCGGGGCGCTCGGCGCGGGACGCCCTGTCCGACCTGTTGCAGCGATGGCAGCCCGCAACGCGGGCCGTGACGGCTGACCGGTTGGGGTGGGCGGACGAATCCTGCACCGCGTTCATTTGCGGCGACGGGCGCGTGATTGGCGCGGATGATGTTGTCTACCAGCACGAAAGCACCCCGGCGGCGGCGGCGGAAATGAAATCAGCGGGCACGCTGGACGAATGGCGGGGGGGTGTGGCGTCCCAATGCGAGGGCAATCCGTTGATGGTCGCGGCGGTCTCGCTGGCCTTCGCGGGACCACTTCTAGAATCGCTCGGGATGGACGGTGGCGGGCTGCACCTTCGCGGTGCGTCCAGCCGGGGCAAATCGAATGTGCAGCGCGTGGCGGTTTCGGTGTGGGGCTCACCCCGGTTCCTGCACAGCTGGCGGGCAACCGCGAACGGGCTCGAAGGTGTCGCCGCCGCCTGCAATGCCTCGCTCCTGGCCTTGGACGAAATCGGGGAAGTTTCGGGTCGTGAAGCCGGGGCCGCCGCCTACATGCTGGCGAACGGCACCGGGAAGGCCCGGGCAAATCGTGCGGGTCTGGCGCGCGCGGCGATGCGCTGGCGCGTGGCGGTCCTGTCGTCGGGCGAAATCACCCTCGCGGACAAGATGGCCGAGGCCGGGGGCAGGGCCGCCGCCGGACAGACCGTACGTCTTCTTGACGTGGCCGCCGATGGACGGAAGTTTGGGGCCTTCGACGACCTGCACGGGGCCTCGGACGGCGCAGCTTTTGCCGACCGCCTGAGGGACGCGACCGCCCGACACTTCGGGACTGCCGGACCGGCCTTCGTGGAAGAAATCCTTGCAAGCCGGGAGGCTGCCACTACTTCTGCGCGCGCGGCGATTTCTGCGTTCCGCGAGCGGCCTCCGAACGCTTGGGGCTTTCCGGTGAAGGCCAGACCGAACGCGCGGCAACACGTCTTGGATTGGTGGCGGCGGCGGGTGAACTCGCGTCATCGGTCGGCTTGACCGGCTGGGCTCCGGGCACCGTGCGAGACGCCGCGCTCGACGTATTGAGAGGCTGGCTCGACGGGCGTGGCGGTGTTGGCCCCGCCGAGGCCCGCGAAGCGTTGGAGAGGGTCGGGCTTTTCTGGTGATGCACGGGAACTCCCGGTTCGAATCCACCGAAAGCGATGGGCCCGACCGGCCCGTCATCAACCGAGCGGGCTGGCGCGAGGGTGGCATCTTCTACATTGCGGCGGATACCTGGCGCGATATCCATTCGGGGGCGGACCCGTCCCGGGCCGCGCGCCACCTCGATGATGCTGGGTTTTGCAGTCGGGCGAGGGAAAGAACCTCGCCATGAAGGCACCCCGTAGCATCGCAGGGCGACCGCGTGTGTATGCCGTCTCCGAAGAAATCATGGGGGCGGGAGGTGAGTAGGCCCGAAGCCCTTGGAGCGAGTCGGGCCAGTCGGACCAGTCGGACCGATTTGATATCCTTCACCTTTTCCGGTCCGACCGAACTGAGCGAGGGTCGGACCGGTCGGACCACGCTTTCCAGCAGAAGCCGACCGGTCCGACTGGTCCGACTGATGCAAAGCGGAGTCGGACCGAAATACCTCAACAAAATCAAACCGGTCCGAGTGGCCCGACCGGTCCGACCTCAGCGGAAACGTTTCCGCACGGCATCACTTCGGACGGTAGGCCGAAGACTTGAACCGGGCGTATCGTTTCCGCAGGCGACTGGCGCGCCCTGAGTGATTGGGAGCGGCATGGGCCGAACGGACGAGTGTGGAATGGGGAGACTGGGGATTGGGAGACATGATGTTTCAATCCGATGGGTGTTCACCACAATCCGGTCACTCCTGCGACCGTGGCAAATTCGCCTCAAACGCGAGGCAGCAACATCCCATCTCGTTCGATTTCGGTCAGCTACCACGGTTTTGGCGCATTTCCTTGATGCCATTGCGCTGAGAAGAAAGGGAAAGAGGTTCTTCCATGATGCGAAAAGTGATTCTAACGACGGTTGTGGCCATGAGCTTGTCTGGCTGTTTGAACCCGAACCAAACGTTGCAGGAACGGCAGGTCAACTACGTGGGGCACAGCGCTGAAACGCTCATCGCGCGCCTCGGCGTGCCAGATGCCGAAGGCGTTGTCGCGGGCCGGAAGTTCTACGCATGGTCCACGCGAGAAACCGGCTCCTACACGATGCCGCAATACAACACCGGGACCGTCAACACGACGCTCTACGGGGGCGGAGGGACCGCATTTGGAACTGGCACCTACGGGTACACGACCTACAACACAACGCACTACGACTATCATTGTGTTCTGAGGGCGTTCATCAACCCGCAGGGCAACGTAACAGGTTTCGACATGGACGGGAACCTGGGGGGCTGCGGCCCTCTCGTTTCACGCCTCTAGCGCCTCGATGGGCACGCTTTCTCGCTCGGTCGATTGGCCGGGCGGGTTCCGTCCTCAGCACGCCTTATCTGTTGAGACCGCTGGGGACCAAGCTAACTGGTCAGCCCGGCAAACGGATCTAAAGTAGACACAGTTTGACCCCGCAGGCCCGAACTTCGGTACGTCCGAAGCGGGCCAATGGTCTAATGCAGCGCTCGCTTTTTCATTGGCATTCGATGAAGACCGTGAAGTTTGAGGCGGTTTCGGCCAGGGCTTCTGCACCCATCACTGTATCCGACTGACCAAGCGTCGGTTCCACGCCGTTTTGCGAAAGGAACAACTTGGCGATTTCACCCCGGACGGCGAAATTGACATTCTGGGGATTTCACCGAACCGCTCGAAAAACCGGGCATCCAGTTTTGAGACCACGACGCCGACCACCTCCCCGTCAGAGGCAACTACCGGCCCACCGGAGTTGCCGGATTGAACAGGCGCGGTGAACTGAAACTGCGTTGCCTCGCCGCCCCAGCCCTTTCGCGACGAAACGGTTCCACGAGTTACATTCAATCCGCCCAGCGCACCACCGTACGGAAACCCCAGAACCGTTACATCGGAGTTGAGGTTCGCAGGGCTGGGCGAAAACCTTGCAAACCTCTGTCCTCTCCTGTCACCGGTTGCGAGTACAGCAAGGTCAAACGCTTCGGAGACGCCGACAAGCGTAGCGCGATTGCCGCCGATCTGTATGGAAGTACATCCTTCTACGACATGGGCATTGGTGAGGACGTGACCAGCGCTGGAAACGAAGAAGCCTGTACCTGAACTGCCCGAGTCGCGCCGCTCATCATCGTCAGGGTCGGGCTGGTTCCCATCGTTGTCCCGCAACACCTCAAGAACCTTGCGGATGGTCGTATCCAAGTGTCCCTCCGAAGTGGGGCCAAGTTGGTCGCGGCGACCTACCGATATGCTCGACGAAACGATGCCCAGAATTTTCCCGTCGCGTTCGGCAGCAGACAACATGACGGTGGACCAGCTGCCACGAACCAGGTCAGAGCGGGCATACAAAATGGAGCCATTTCGCTTTGCCGCGCTGGTTACCAACAGGTGGTCACTTCGAACTACGAAAGGCGGGGCATCGCGTTCATGCCAGTTGGCCGTGAAGTTGTGGAGGCCCTGAACATCGTTCCATCCCGTCTTGGCGACGGAATACGCGAGCGTCCCGTCTCGGTGACGGAAATTGGCGAAAATCCCTTCGGGTTGCTCTTGGATGAAGGACTCGGACGGCACCAGCAACGACACACCCAGGTCGTCGAGATACTGGTATCCCCAACCGCCGTTTTGCGCCCACTCGACGTAGGGAAACACGAGCATGGCCATATGCCAGTCCAGCGGCGGTGACTCGAAATTGCTTCGCGTGAAACGCTCAAACGAACCTTGGCTGTTCGGACCCCATTCCCCGTCCAACAACCCGTCATAGTACCCCTCAAGGGCAAGCCCCGCTTGCAGAAACGTCTTGTCCTGATGGGAGAGCCTGTTGGAGTCGAACGCTCGATAGATTTCGGGATGGTCCTGACTGATTGCCGGGACCGGCACCACGGACAACAGTGCGGCGAATGCGACCGGGACAAGCGCGCCAAAGCTCGCGAAAAGCTGTGTTCCAATCATTTGAAATAGAAGACCCACCCACGATTCCTAGAATCAAAACCCGGCTTGCAGGGTAGTCCGAGAACGTTTGTGCGTTCAACGCGGTTAGGTGCTCAATCCTCGCACCATTGAGCTGATGAACCGGGCGTCCAGACACGAGCCAACCCTTCCGCCACCAGATGGTGCCCGACCGTTGAACCATCGGGTAGCCGAAGCCAAACCAAGCGGCGTTTTGCCTGCGTCTTGTCTCGTTCGCCCGAGTCCTCGATTGTGAGGCCCGGTGTCCTCAGCATTTCCGACATTCGCAACGCTGCGCGAAACCCCAACTCGACTTCCTCCGCGCATTCGGCATAACGGGGCATTTCGGGCGTGTCGAAACCAGAGACGTGCGGAGTGCCGTCCCCCATCGGTCGCAGCAACTCACCATCACATTTCACCGTGTCCCCATCGACGGCGAGCAACGAAACACACGTAATCAGCGCTACCGGGTCCATCGTCGCCCCCCGTTTCGAACTCTCAACATCCCAACTCCAATCGTATCGCTCGCACGTTTTCCAAGGTTCTCCGGCTTTCGTCTCCGCACACGTTTTCACACGGAACGCCTTTTCCGTCCCCGTCGCGTTCAAGCTCCCGGCAGCACGCCCAATGAAAAACGGCTTCGCGACAATCCGCCATCTGACGGCAGAATTTCTCCCCGCATTGGAAGCGCTGAGCGAAGCGCAGGGCTCCCAGACCAGTAGCGCCGTTCTCTTGCGCGACGGTTGCCGATCCAAGCCAAGACGCGACCGCGAACAAAGCGGCGAGAACCGTCTTCAATGCTCCCTCCCGGTTGGCTATCGGCCAACCCAAAATGCGCTCAGCGTGATATTATGAAAGTGAACAACGGCGCGAACGGAACATCAAGTTTCCAAATGATTTCGGCAAAATCGGAGGCACAGCATGGGCGGCATCGGAAGCGGGCGGCACTGGCGTTTTGACACGAGAGCAACCGTTGCGAACTACCGGGCGCTCGACGTTCGGCGCTGGGCGCGCGAGGGGCATCTCCAACCGGGAAACCGTTTCGGCTGGCAATGGACAGAGGACGGTGAGCGCGTTGCCTGGATACAGGTAGCCGTTGAAACGGGCCGGGTTCGGCTCATCTACCGGACCCGTTCCTCGGGTAGCAATTGGGAAGACATGGAGTATCCGGTGCGCCTTTTGACTACGCCATGCCACTATGGTGGCGAGCGCCAATGGTTCGCCTGTCCAGCGGTTGGGTGCGGACAGCGGGTTGCGAAGCTCTACGGCGGGCGTGTGTTCGCGTGTCGGCATTGTCATCAACTCGCCTACCCCTCTCAACGCGAAGCGAGTCATGACCGGAAGGCACGCCGGGCGGATGCCATTCGGGGGCGGCTGGGATGGGAACCGGGGCTGTATGGGCTACCCGGCGGAAGGCCCAAGGGCATGCATCACCGGACCTATGTACGGCTGGTCGCTGAAGTTGATCGTTTGAGCGACGAAGCGGAGGCCGCTTTCGCCTTCCACATGGCCGACCAACTCAACCGGCTACACCGGAAACTCGGGGGGTAGCGAGCGCCCAAAAGGGGACAGAAAGGGGGATTGAAGACCCGTTAAAATCTCTTTCCCATTATTTTTCAAATACTTACCGGAAAGAAGTGGTGCCGCATGAGGGACTCGAACCCCCGACCCCATCATTACGAATGACGTGCTCTACCATCTGAGCTAATGCGGCACTTCGCGAGTGCGGGGTGAATAGCACCCCCCGCCCGGGCTGTGTAGCCCTATTTTTGCGGATTCACCCCAGCCTCGGACACCGCATCGGGCGCCGCCGCGGGGGCTGCATCGGCATAGTCGACATGCGGCGGCTCGACCGGGTCCACCTCCGCCTCCGCAACCGTTTCGGCCGCCGGTTCCACCGGCTCGGCATCCTCGACCGGCGCCCCGGGTTTGCCGACCAGCAGCGGCAGCATCTCGGCACCGCCATACATCTTGACCCCGCCTTCCGACGGCACCTTCCAGCTCAGCGTGTCGAACGCGCCGCAATCGTCGCAGACCGGGGTCCAGTCGCCATGGATGTGACCGCACTTGTCGCAGACCCATTGCTCGCCGCGCGAGGCGGTGACCGCCTTGGTGAGCCAGCCGCGCACGGCATCGTCGTCGGCCCCCTGGCCGCGGTCGATCGCCGCCATCAGCGTCAGCGAGCGCTGCGTCGGGTCGGTCTGCCAGAGATCGCCCAGCGCCTTGCGCGCCGCGGCGAAATCTTCCGCCGCGATCTCCAGTTCCGCGAGCAGCATCCGGGTCTCGGGATGGTCAGGCTGGTGCTTGGTGAGCGTGCGGAAGCGCTTCAGGCGCTCGGCCGGTGTCTCGTCCGGCTCGAGCCGGGCAAAGGCCGCGGCGAGGTCGGGGTGCGGTTTCACCGCCCAGGCCTTGGCCAGGAGCCGCGAGGCATAGC
Organism: Paracoccaceae bacterium; assembly: GCA_041397205.1. Classification (GTDB taxonomy): domain Bacteria; phylum Pseudomonadota; class Alphaproteobacteria; order Rhodobacterales; family Rhodobacteraceae; genus Sinisalibacter. The sequence goes on along the minus strand of JAWKXC010000009.1, from coordinate 51,980 downwards.
GCTTGTTTTCCTGCTCGGCATAGCTCTGCGCCGCGAGCACGGCCGCCGGGATCAGGTCGGGCGAGAGCTTGTTCGCCTCGATCGCCGCTTCGCGCGCCCGGATCGAATTGCCGTCGGCGAACACTTCCTTCGCCTCCTGCAGCGCCAGCACCCCGTCGCGTCGCCGGCCGACCTCCTTGGGCAGCGCCCCGGTCTTGACCTTGGTGCCGATGGTCTGGCGCGCGCCTTTCCAGTCGTTCTGGGTCGCCTGCAGTGCCAGCAGGATATCGCCGGTCTCCACGTGCCGCGGCTTCAGCGCAAAAGCCTTTTCGGCGAGCTTGAGCGCGGTGTCGGTGTCGCCCGCCTCGAGCTTCTGCTTCATGATCCCTCGGATTCCGACGAACCGGGTCCTTTCATCGGCGAGCAGCCGCTTGTAGACCGCCTCGGCCTGCTTGCGGTCGCCTGCCATCTCGGCCGCCTGCGCGGTGATGAGATTGGTGAGCTCGGGCTTGTTGAGGTACTTCTCGGCCTTGGTGGCCTTCGCCATCGCGACTCGCTCCTCGCCGGAGGCAAGCGCCATCATGCCTTCGGCCAGCGCCGCATAGCCCTTTCGCTCGCGGTTGCGGTCGAAATAGCGGCTGATCGCCGTCTCGTCGCCGCCGAGGAACTTGAGGATCGCGACCACCAGGTTGATGAGCTTCAGCAGCAGCCAGACCGCAAAGACCAGCAGCACCAGGCCGATCACCGATTGCAGCGGGCCGAGGTTGAACTCCATCGTGCCGACGGCGATCCGTATGCCGCCGCTGGTTTCGGTGATGTAGCCCGCGCCCAGCACCGCAGCGGCGATGACGGCAACGAACAGGATGATTTTCAACAGGGACCAGAGCATCAAACCACCCTCACTTCGCGTTCAACTCGTCGGCGAGCGCCTTGCCCGCCGCCAGGGCCGCAGCCCGCGTTTCCGTCAGTGCCCGCCACTCGGCAAAGGCCGGTTTCGACGCCTCCGGCAGCGTGTCGATCTCGGCGAGCACCGTGTCGAGGTCGCCCGCCTTCAGCGCCGCTTCGGCCCGCGACAGGACCGCATCGGCACTGTCGCCTTCCTTGGGTTCGAGCGACCGCGTGCCGAGCTGGGTCTGCAGAAACGCCTGCATCCGGTTCATGCTGCCGTCTTCGACCCTGGTGCGAATGTCGGCGTCGATCGCCGCGCGCGCCGCGGACGGGAAGCCGTCCTGCAGCTCCGCGAGCGTCGGTACGCCCTCCGCCGCAACGGTGCTCAGGGCCCCGGGCGCGTCCACGCCGGTTGCCTGGGCGAGGTCCGTCAGCGCGTCCGCGAAGGGCGCGCCGGTGTCGAGCGCGGCGTCGACCTGGGCGAGCGCCGCCCGCCCCGCAGCCGCCTGGGCGGACTCGGCCAGCTGCGCTTCCAGCGCCGTCGCCTCGGCCTGGGCCGCGTCGATCTGTTCCAGCTCGCCCGCAAACATCTCGCGCAGCGCCGCGAGCTCCTTGGCATAGGCTTCGGCCGCAACCTTGGCCGCTTCCGTGCCCTCGGGCGCGAGCTTCTCGACCGAAGACAGCCGGGTTTCCATCGTGCCGAGCTGCGCCGCGATCTCGCCCGCGCCGGATTCGAGCCCGTCGAGCCGTTCGGTGACGCTGGCGCGCAGATCGTCGAGCGCGCTGGTATCCGATTTCACCGCTTCGAGCGTGGCGTCGAGCGCCGTCAGCTTCTCGCCCAGCGCGGCGATATCCGCCCCCTGCGCCTCGACCATGCCGACCAGCGGGTCCTCCGCCGGCTCGACACCCGGAAAGGGCCAGCCCTCCGGCACCACGGTCCGCGCGGCGATGAAGCCAACGATCGCCGCGGCGACACCGCCGAGCAGCAGCCCGAGGAACCCACCGAGACCGCCCTTGCGGGGCGGCGCAGCCGGGGGCGGCGGGGGCGAAGATTTCGGCGGCGACGGCGGTGTTTCCGCACGGCCCAGCGCGGGCCTGTCGGGAACGGAGGGCTTCACCTCGGGTTTGACCATGGCGGGCTCCGACTTGGTTTCGGCCGCTGCAGGCTTCGGTGTCTCGGTGGGCTTGTCGACCGGTTTGGCGGCTGCATCGGCCGCAGGCGCTTTTCGCGACGAGGTCTTCGGCGTGGCCCGCGACGAAACGGGTTTCGCAGCCTCGGTGGATACGCTGTCCTCGGCGGCATCCTTGGCCGCGGCGCCGCTGGCGGCCTTGGTCTCAGGGGGGTCTCGCCGATCACCTCGGCATCCTCGATCTGCCCCTTGCCGTCCCCGGACACTTTCGCGGACGCCTCGGAGGTCTTTGCCTTCGGATCCGCGGCCTTGTCCTTCTTCGTCGATTTCGGGGCTTCCGCCATCGTTCACCTTTCGAATCTCTACACGCGGCCATGAGCGCGCCCACCGGTTCAAACCTAACCACCCACCTCGCCGGTCTCAAGGCACACGGCGCCGCAAGGCCGCGACGATCCGGGCCAACATCGCCGCGCCCGACGGTGCATCGCTGATTTCCGCGCCCCCACCCGTCGCCTCGCGCCAGGCCCCGGCAACGGCGGGCGACATCGCGATCACCTGCAGACCGGGGCCCGGACGGACCGTAGCACCGACCAGCCGCGCCGATCGCGGGGAAAAAAGCGGCAGCACGGCCGGGGCGTCGCCCTCGATCGCCGCCCGGGCTTCTGCGCTGAGCGCCACCGGCCTCTGCGCATAGACCACCGCTTCCTCGGTGCGGATGCCGGCGGCGGTCAATCGCTCGGCCACCGCGCCGCGCGCATGTTCGCCGCGCAGGTGCAGGAGCGGACCGGGTCCGGAGATCCGTGACACGAGGTCGTCCGCATCGCGCGCGACCGTCCGAACGATGGCCCCTGCGCGCCGAGCGGCCTCCGCCGTGCTGTCCCCGACGCAATGGGCATCGACGCCGGCCAGCGCCGGGCCACAGCGCACCGCGTTGGCCGAGGTCAGGATGACGCCGGAAAAGGCCGTGGGGTCGGGCGGGTCCTCCGCGCAGACGATCTCCAGGATCGGCGCCACGATGACCGGGGCCGCACCGCCCAACTCCGCCGCGAGCGCGCGCGACTGCGCTTCGGGGCGGGTCAGGACGAGGATCGGCGCAGCGGTGTCGGTCATGCGGGCCTCGGGATTGTCTGTCTTCACCGGCGGTGGTACCCCGGCCGGAACCTCGCCGCAACGCCGACCCCACCCCGCACAGCGCAGATGACCGACACCGTCACGATCCTTGGCCTCGAATCGAGCTGCGACGACACCGCGGCCGCCCTGGTGCGCCACCGCGCCGGCCAGCCGCCGGAGATCCTGTCGTCTGTCGTTGCCGGGCAGACCGAGCTGCACGCCGATTTCGGCGGGGTCGTGCCCGAGATCGCCGCACGCGCACATACCGAGAAACTCGACCTTTGCGTCGAGGAGGCGCTGGCGGACGCGGGGCTCGGGTTCGACGCTCTCGACGCCATCGCCGTCACCGCGGGGCCCGGCCTGATCGGCGGCGTGCTGGCGGGCGTCATGCTCGCCAAGGGCCTTGCCGCCGGCACCGGTCTGCCGCTTCTGGGCGTCAACCACCTGGCCGGCCACGCGCTCACGCCGCGGCTGACCGATGGCGCGGCCTTCCCCTACCTGATGCTGCTCGTCTCCGGCGGGCATTGCCAGTTCCTGCTCGTCGAGAGCGAAGAGGGTTTCACCCGCCTCGGCGGCACCATCGACGACGCGCCGGGCGAGGCCTTCGACAAGACCGCGAAGCTCCTCGGCCTGCCGCAGCCGGGCGGCCCCGCGGTCGAAGCTGCCGCGAAGGCCGGCGATGCCACCCGGTTCAAGCTGCCCCGCCCGCTTCTCGACCGCCCGGGCATGGACATGAGTTTCTCCGGCCTCAAGACCGCGCTCCTGCGCGAGCGTGACAAGCTCGTGTCACGCGACGGCGGCTTGCGCGAAGCCGACCGCGCCGATCTATGTGCCGCGTTCCAGGCGGCGGTGACGGATGTGCTGGCCGAGAAGTCGCGCCGCGCGCTTACCGCCTATCTCGCGCTGGAGCCGGCCGCGCCGGTCTTCGCGGTTGCCGGCGGCGTCTCGGCGAACATGACGATTCGCACTGCATTAGAGACTGTTTCCGAGGAAGCCGGCGCCACCTTTCTCGCCCCGCCGCTCGCGCTCTGCACCGACAATGCCGCGATGATCGCCTGGGCCGGGATCGAGCTCTACCGTGCCGGCCATCGTGACGACATGACGCTCCAGGCCCGGCCGCGCTGGCCGCTGGACGAAACGGCCCCCGCCATGCTTGGATCGGGCAAGAAGGGAGCCAAGGCGTGACACAGATCTCGGTCCTCGGTGCCGGCGCGTTCGGCACCGCCTATGCCGTGTCGCTCGCCCGCGACGGCCGGGACGTCGTGCTCTGGGCCCGCGATCCGGGCGATATGCAGGCGGTGCGCGAAAACCGCCGTCGCCTGCCCGGCGTGCGCCTGCCCGATACCCTCCGGGTGACCGGCGACTTCGCCGAGGCGGCCCGGGCCGAGATTATCCTGCTCGCGATCCCGCTGCAGAAGCTCTCGGGCGTGCTGGCCGAACACGCCGGCCTGATCACCAACCAGACCCTTGTCTCCTGCGCCAAGGGTATCGACATCGCCACCGGTCGCGGACCCGCCGAGATCATCGCTGCGACCTGCCCGGGCGCGACCCCGGCGATCCTCTCCGGCCCCAGTTTCGCGGTCGATATCGCCGCCGGCCTGCCCACCGCGCTCACCCTTGCGGCGGCCGATCCGGAGCCGCTGCAACACGCGCTCAACACCGCCAACATCCGGCTCTACCGCTCGACCGACATGGTCGGCGTGGAGCTCGGCGGCGCGCTCAAGAACGTCATCGCGATCGCCTGCGGCATCGCCATCGGCGCCGGGCTCGGCGAGAGCGCCCGCGCGGCGCTGATGACCCGCGGCTATGCCGAGATGAACCGATTCGCCGCCGCCCGCGGCGCCCGGCCGGAAACCCTCGCGGGCCTCTCCGGTTTCGGCGATCTCGCGCTCACCTGCACCTCGGAGAAATCGCGCAACTACGCCTTCGGTCTGGCGCTGGGGCGCGGCCAGCCGGCGGCCGAGGGCGCGACCGTCGAGGGCAAGGCCACCGCCCGCGCGGTGGTCGAGGCTGCCCGCAAACTCGGCATCGACATGCCCATCGCCGGGCTCGTCATGGCGCTGGTCTCCGGCGCCGTTACCACGGATCAGGCGGTCGAGGCGCTGCTCTCACGCCCACTCAAGGAGGAATGACATGTACGCCATCATCTGCACCGACAAGGACGGCGCGCTCGAGACCCGCAAGGCCAACCGCGACGCCCACCTTGCCTATGCCGCCGCAACCCCCGTCGTCCTCGCCGGGCCCTTCCAGAACGAAGCCGGCGACATGATCGGTTCGCTCCTGCTCGTCGACGTCGCCACCCGCGCCGAGGCCGAGGCCTGGGCGGCAAACGACCCCTACGCCAAGGCCGGGCTGTTCCAGAAGGTGCGCATCGAGCGCTTCAAGAAGGTGATCGGCTGATGGCGTATTGGCTGTTCAAGTCCGAACCCAACACCTGGGGTTGGGACCACCAGGTCGCCCGCGGCGAAGCCGGCGAGGAATGGGACGGCGTGCGCAACTACCAGGCACGCAACAACATGCGTGCGATGAAGCTCGGCGATCTCGGTTTCTTCTATCACTCGGTGGACGAGAAGCGGGTGGTCGGGATCGTCGAGGTCTGCCGCGAGATCCATCCCGACAGCACCACCGACGACCCGCGCTGGGAATGCGTGGACATCAAGGCGGTGCGGCCGGTGAAAAACCCGGTGACGCTCGACATGTGCAAAGCGGAGCCGCGGCTCGCCGACATGGTGCTGGTGAACAACACCCGCCTGTCGGTGCAGCCGGTGACCGAAGCGGAGTGGGCCGTGGTGCTCGAACTGGCGGGTGAAAAGCCCTAGGCGAACGTCACGCCCTCCCCCATACTGCGGCGGAATGTCGCGAACGGGGAGGCAAACCCATGGAAGTGATCAACGTTCTGGTCGCCGCAGCAGCCGCGTGGTTCTTCGGCGCCTTCTGGTACATGACGCTGTCGAAGCCCTGGCTCGAGGCCTCGGGCATCGAATGCGACGAGAACGGCAAGCCCAAGAACGGCGGCAGCCCGACGCCTTTCATACTGTCGGCGATCGCGATGATCCTCGTTGCCGGGATGATGCGCCACATCATTTCGGAGGCGGAGATCGACACGCTGCTCAAGGGGATGATGGTGGGCTTCGGTATCGGGCTGTTCATGATCAGCCCCTGGATCATGATCAACAACGCCTACGGGATGCGACCCTTCAAGCTCACGCTGATCGACTCGGGATATGCGGTGTTCGGCTGCACCATCATCGGCTTCATCCTGGTGCTGTTCTGACAGGGTCGGCCTGAGGGGTCGCGCCGAGGATTCGCGTTGGGGATTAGCACCGGTCTGAGGGTTCGGATCGGGCGCGCTACCAGGCCCGGGGCGCGGCAGGCCCTTGAGGGCGTGCGCGCAAGTTCGGGCACCACCCTGAAACGAGCTGGACGCGGTTGAACCGTCCGGTGCCGACATGTCCTGAAACGAAAAGGAGGGTTCCGTCCGGATCGGAACCCTCCTTCCACCCCACGTGCTCCCTCAGCACCACACGTGTCTCTGAAAAAAGGTCCGACCATCCTGGCCTCAAGAAGGACATTAGGCGAAATGCCCGCCTCCCGCAACCACGGAGTTCTTAGAATTCTATGTGATTTCAGGGAGTTGTTGGTAACACCCCGTTAATGAAACGGGGGCGTCGTCGCCGCGCCCCCGTCTCCTGCGTCACCCTGAAACCGGGATCAGCCGTAGGTGCTTTCCTTGCCGAAATGCTTGGTCAGCAGGTAGTAGACGACCGGGCGATACTTGTTGCGCTCCGAGCGGCCGTAGGTCTCGATCACCGAATTGATCGCTTCCATCAGCTGCGGGCCGTCCGACAGGCCGAGTTTCTTCATCAGGAAGTTGTTCTTTACCAGCTCGAGCTCGCTCTCCTGGCTTGCGGCCACGGTCTCGGCATCGGCGTTGTAGATCGACGGGCCGCAGCCGATGGTCACCTTGGTGAGCAGGTCCATGTCGGGCTCGACACCGCACTTGTTCTTGAGGTCACCGGCATACTTGGCGATGAGTTCGTCACGTTTTCCCATTGGTATTCTCCCAGTTCTGTGGGGGCTTCGCCCTCGCGCGGCAGCCTAAGCGCGGAACTGGCGTTTCCAAAGGGAATTCTCGGCTCCCGTTCCCCGTGGCGGCAGGCGGCTCGGTCGGGGACGGACGCCGGCGCGGTGCCCGCACAGGAAAACGGGCGCGCCGTCCGTGGCGCGCCCGTTCTGTCCGTTGCCGATCCGGCGTTACTGGGTCACGGTCTCTTCCGTGGCCGGCGCTTCTTCGGTCATCGGCTCGTCCTGCATCAGCGACGAGATCAGCACGTCGTCCGGCAGGCTTTCGGCGTTGGTCTCGTCGAATTCCGGCAGCTGCTCCAGCCGCTCCTTGGTGGTGTCGAGCACGAAGCCGTTGCCTTCCGCGTTCAGGGCGAACTCTTCGAGCGGCAGGGCGACGGTGTATTCGCCGAGGCCGAGGAAACCGCCGATGCCGACGACCGCTTCCGGTCCGTCCATGCCCTGGATCACGTAGTCGATATCGCCGATCCGCTCACCGGCCGGGTCGTAGGCGATCATGCTGAGGACGTCGCCGACGGTCATCGCCTCGACGCTGGTATAGAGCGGCGCGACCACGTCGGTCTCATTGGCGATCGACATCTCTTCGGTCGCCGGCACGGTGGTGGTGTCGCCGGCGGTGTCCTGGGCAAAGGCAGCGCCCGCGATCAGGGCGGCGACGGCGGAGCTCATCGAGAGGGTCTTGAGTTTCATGTTGTGCCTCCTTTCGGTCACTTGATGCAGACACAACAGGCGGGCCCCCCGGACGGTTCCGGTTCCGGGGAAGAGGTGCGGCAACCGGCAGGGCTTTGCCGAAACGGCGCCGGGCGGGAAGCGGGTTCCCGCCGCTGACGCGACGTCAGGCGCCGATCGGAACGGTCGGATCAGTAGCGGTAATGCTCGGGCTTGAACGGCCCCTCGACCGTGACCCCGATATACTTGGCCTGGTCGGGACGCAGCTGAGTGAGCTTGGCGCCGATCTTGCCGAGATGCAGCCGCGCGACCTTTTCGTCGAGATGCTTGGGCAGGATGTAGACCTCGTTGCCGTACTGCTCGCCCTTGGTCCAGAGCTCGATCTGGGCCAGCACCTGGTTGGTGAAGGACGCGCTCATCACGAAGCTCGGGTGGCCCGTGGCGTTGCCGAGGTTGAGCAGCCGCCCCTCGGACAGGAGGATGATCTTGTTGCCGGACGGCATCTCGATCATGTCCACCTGGTCCTTGATATTGGTCCACTTGTGGTTCTTGAGCGCCGCCACCTGGATCTCGTTGTCGAAATGGCCGATGTTGCCGACGATCGCCATGTCCTTCATCTCGCGCATGTGCTCGATGCGGATCACGTCTTTATTGCCGGTGGTGGTGATGAAGATGTCGGCCGTTGCCGCCTCGTCTTCGAGCGTGGTCACCTCGTAGCCGTCCATCGCCGCCTGCAGCGCGCAGATCGGGTCGACCTCGGTGACCTTGACCCGGGCGCCGGCGCCGCGCAGCGAGGCGGACGAACCCTTGCCGACGTCGCCGTAGCCGCAGACCACGGCGACCTTGCCCGCCAGCATCACGTCGGTCGCCCGGCGGATGCCGTCGACGAGCGATTCCTTGCAGCCGTACTTGTTGTCGAACTTCGACTTGGTGACCGAGTCGTTGACGTTGATCGCCGGGAAGGGCAGCTGGCCGGTCTTGACCAGCTCGTAGAGCCGGTGGACACCGGTGGTGGTCTCTTCCGAGACGCCCTTGATCTGGCCCTTCACCTTGGTGAACCAGCCGGGGCTCGCCGCCATCCGCTTGGCGATCTGCTTGTGGATCACCTCTTCCTCTTCCGAGGTCGGCACGCCGAGGTCTTCCCCCGCTTCGGCCCGCGCGCCGAGCAGCACGTAGAGCGTGGCGTCGCCGCCGTCGTCGAGGATCATGTTGGGCCCGTCTTCGAACTGGAACGACCGGTCGAGGTAATCCCAGTGCTCTTCCAGCGACTGGCCCTTGATCGCGAAGACCGGCACGCCCGCGGCGGCGATCACCGCGGCGGCGTGGTCCTGGGTCGAGAAGATGTTGCACGACGCCCAGCGCACGTCGGCGCCCAGCGCGACGAGGGTCTCGATCAGCGCCGCGGTCTGGATCGTCATGTGCAGCGAGCCGACGATGCGGGCGCCGGCGAGCGGCTTGGCCGCGCCGAACTCTTCGCGCAGCGCCATCAGCCCCGGCATCTCGGTCTCGGCGATGTCGAGCTCCTTGCGTCCGAACTCGGCCAGCGCGATGTCTTTGACGATGTAATCCTGGGTCACCTCGAGGGCCTCCGTGCGATGCGGGTTTGCGGGCGGGGTATCACCCGGGATACGTGCTGGCAACGGGTTCGGATTGACAAGGGTTAGCAGGAGGTCAATCTGACCGCCCGCCGGACAGCACCGGGAGACAGGCATGGCACAGCCCCAACGCGCGTATCAGAGGATGCTTTCGGGCCGCCGGCTCGACCTGCTCGACCCGACGCCGATGGACATCGAGATCGAGGACATCGCCCACGGTCTCGCCTTCGTGGCGCGGTGGAACGGGCAGACATTCGGCGACTGGCCCTATTCGGTGGCCGAGCATTCGCTGCTGGTCGAGGCGCTCTATTCGCGGATGACCCCGGAGGCGCCGGCGAAATGGAAGCTCGCGGCGCTCCTGCACGACGCGCCGGAATACGTGATCGGCGACATGATCTCGCCGGTGAAGGCCGCCGTCGGGCCGGCCTATGGCGCGCTCGACGACCGGCTGGCGGCGGCGGTGCACATCCGTTTCGGCCTGCCGGCGCAGGTGCCGGTGAAGATCAAGAAGGCGATCAAGAAAGCCGACCGGATCTCGGCCTGGCTGGAGGCGACGCAGATCGCCGGGTTTTCCCGGGCCGAGAGCGACAAGTTCTTCGGCAGGCCCGATCCGGCGCTCATCGACGGGCTGAGCATCGCCCTGCGACCGCCGCGGGACGTGCGGGCGGATTTCGTCGCCCGGCATGAAGCGCTGCTGGCAGAAATCTGAGCGGTGCGGGGGGGTGTGCGAGGTTTGTGCGAGCTCGCACATGGGGGCAAGATATTGATATTCTTACAGTTAGCGCTAACTATGCGAGCCTGGGCGACGTGACGGTTTTCACCCGCCCCGCTACCCGGACCGATACCCGGCAGATGGCCGCGCTGGCCGGGCCGGAGGTGGATGCCGCGCGGCTCGCGGGTTGGATGGCCGAAGACGGGACCGCCTGGTTTCTGCTGGAGGATGAATGCGGTACGGTGCTGGGGTTTCAACAGATCGCCCCCGACCCGGACCTGCCCGGGGACGCCTGCACCATTGCGACCTTTCTCGGCCCCCGCCTCCTGCCGCCCGGCGCCGCCGCGGGGCTGTTCGACGCCGCCGCCGAAGCCGCCCGCACCTTGCGGTACACCTGGATCTCGGCAAACCTCGCCGCCGCTAACGCGGCCGCCCGGGTCTACTACCAGAACCGGGGATTCAGGCTCTATTCCAAGCAAAATGACCGTATCCTGATGCGGTTCGATCTCGACTGAGGAGACCGGATGCCGATCACGATCCGACCCGCCACGCCCGAGGATGCCGGGACCCTCTGCGCCCTCCTCAACCCGATCATCGCCGCGGGGGCGACCACCGCGCATCGCACACCGTTCGACGCCGCGCGCATGATTGCGCATTACATCGCGCCGGCGCGGGGCGCGGCCTGCACGACCGCCTGGGAGGGCGACCGGTTGATGGGGTTCCAGGCGCTGGAATGGGCCGATCCGGATTGGAAGGGCTGGGACCCGGTCCCCGCCGATTGGGGGCTGATCGCCACTTTCGTCGCCGATGGCGCGCGGGGGCGGGGCATCGGCCGGACGCTGTTCGCCGCCACGCTGGCGGCGGCCCGCGTGGCGGGGATGGTGGCGATCGACGCCACGATCCGGGCCGACAACGTGCCGGGCCTCGCCTATTACAGCCGGATCGGTTTCGTCGATTACGACCGGGTGACGGGCGTACCGCTCAGCGACGGCACGCCCGTGGACCGGATCCGCAAACGCTACCTGCTCGCAGCGCCGCTCTGAACCGCGCTACCAGTAGCCGCGGCGGAAGCGGATCGCGCGGTCGAGCGCATCGCGCTCGTCACGACGGAACTCTTCCGCGCGCATCCGGTTGCGCCGCTCTTCATGGGTTTCGTGCCGCCGCTCCGTGAAGGTGGCGCGGTGCATCATATCGGCCAGGATTCCAAGCATGTCACTCTCCAGTGCTGTAAGTTTCTATGCACCAGAAATCATGAATTTTCCGTAAACGGAAATTTGTATGGTTTTTGATATGTAAGCTGCGCTAACAGAGTGTATGGACTGGCAGACCCTACCCTCGCTCGCGGCGCTGCGCGCCTTCGACGCGCTGGCGCGGACCGGGAGCCTCTCGGCCGCGGGCCGGCTGCTGAACGTGACCCATGCGGCAATCGCCCAGCACCTGCGCGCGCTCGAGACGCATTTCGGCGTGCCGCTCGCCACCCGCGACGGCCAGACGATGCGGCTCACCGAGACCGGACACGAGCTCGCCGCCGCCCTCGGCGAGGGGTTCGACATCATCTCAGACGGGGTCGCCCGGCTGACCGAACGGCAGGCGGCCGCGCCGGTCAACGTGACCCTGACCGCGACCTTTGCCGAGGCTTGGCTGATGCCGCGGATCGGCGATTTCTGGGCCCGCCACCCGGAGGTGGACTTGCGGCTGATGCCCTCGGTCCGGCTGGTCGATCTCAGGCGCGACCAGATCGACGTGGCGATCCGCTTCGGCACCGGCGACTGGCCGGGCGTGCAGGTGGAACCCTTGTTGCTGGACGCCTTCGTGGTCATCGCCGCCCCGGGCTATGCCGCCCCGAGGGAGGGCTACGCCGGCAAGACCTGGCTGTTCTCGCGTCCGGCGAGCGAACAGGAGATCTGGGGCCGTCGGATCGGGGTCGATTTAGAGACCGAGCCGGCGCAGGAGATGCCCAACAACTCGCTGGTGCTGAGTGCCGTGCGCGCCGGGCTCGGGGTGTCGATCCAGTCGCGCGCGCTGGTCGAGGCGGAGCTTGCCTCGGGCCAGCTCGTCGCCCTGCACGAGGGCGATGCGGGCGGATTGGGCTATCATATCGTGACCCGCCCGGGGGTGCTCCGACCGGGGGCAAAGGCCTTTGTCCGCTGGCTGAAGCTTCAGGCGAGCCGGCCGCAGGTCTGACCCGCCGCGCCGCTGGCGCCGCGCCAGCCGACGAACTGCTCGTCGGTGAAGGTGAGCACGAGATCGCCCCAGGCGATCTGCCGGGTGATGCCGAAGGGGCAATTGACGAGGTCCAGTTCGCGGCCCGGGCCGAGCTCTCGCTCCAGCAGCGGGATCACACCGGCCGGCGAGCGGCCGAAGTCGATCCGGCCTTCCCCGCCCCCGGCGATCGCCAGACCGCCGCTATCGGTTTCGAGCGAGATGCCGCGGGGCGCGTCGGCGGCCGGTGTGCGGTCGAGGACCGGGGCCCCGCCGCAGGCCGAGAGCGCCAGGCAGAAGACCAGCGCCGCGCGGGTCATTTCGGACTGCGCTTGGCGAGAATGCGTTGCAGCGTGCGGCGGTGCATGTTGAGCCGGCGCGCGGTTTCCGAGACGTTGCGGTCGCACAGCTCGTAGACCCGCTGGATATGTTCCCAGCGCACCCGGTCGGCGCTCATCGGATTGTCCGGCGGTGGCGGCAGCTCGTCGCCGGTGGCGAGCAGCGCATTGACGATGTCGTCGGCATCGGCGGGCTTCGACAGATAGTCGGTCGCGCCGGCCTTGACCGCGGCGACGGCGGTGGCGATGGCGCCGTAGCCGGTGAGCACCACGATCCGCGCCTCCGGGCGCTTTTCGCGGATGGTTTCGACCACGTCGAGACCGTTGCCGTCCTCGAGCCGGAGGTCGACGACCGCATAGGCCGGCGGGCGGGCCGAAGCCTTGGCCTTGCCGTCGGCGACCGTCTCGGCGGTTTCGGTCTCGAACCCGCGCTTTTCCATCGCCCGGCTCAACCGCCGCAGAAACGGCTCGTCATCATCGACCAGCAGGAGCGACTTGTCCTCGCCAAGGTCCTGCAAATCGCTGTCCGACATGGAATTCTCCCCGCTCTGTTCGCTCGTCTGACGCACCCTATGCGCAAGGTCGCCGCAGGTCAATTTATCGCAGGGTTAATCGCTCAACCCGCCGCGTCGATGAAGCAGGCCGTCCGCTCGGCCATTTCGGCGGGCGTGACCTCGCGTTTGAAGAAATCGGCAAAACCGGTCCCGGGCAGCATCAGGTAGGTGAAGGTCGAATGGTCGACCAGGTAGAACTCGGGATCGGCGTTGTCTTCCTTGCGGAAATAAGCCTTGTAGGCCTGCGCCGCCGCCTGGATCTGCTCCATCGTGCCGGTGTAGCCCATCGCCTCGGGATGCAGGTAATCGGTGAAGTCGCGCAGCCGTTCCGGATCGTCGCGCTCGGGATCGACCGAGATGAGCGCCATGCCCACGTCGTAGCCCTCGCCCGCGAGCAGGTCGATGGCCTCGGCATTGCGGGCGTTGTCGGTGGGGCAGATGTCGGGGCAGAAGGTATAGCCGAAATAGACCAGCGTCGGCTTGGAGATGACCTGCGCTTCGGTCACGGCGTCACCGTTCTCATCGATCAGCGAGAGCGGCCCCCCGATCGAGGCGACGCCGGTGCCGACGGAGGTGGCGCGGCAGGCGGCGAAGGGATCGTCGCCCGCCGACCCGCGCAGCACCCACCAGGCGGCACCGCCCAGCGCGGCGGCCGCGACGACGGCAGAGAGGACAAGGGTTGTACGCATGGGGGCCTCCGTATTTTCGCCGGCATTGATCCCCCATGCGCCGGCAACATACAAGGGGCACAAGCCGCAACCGGGCCGGACCGGGGCACAACCGAAGCGCCGACAACCAGGGATCATGATGACCGAGACCACGCCGTCGCTGTTCTCCGCCAACCAGACCGGACGCCGGGTGCGGCTGCGCACGCTCACGGTACTGCGCTGGGCCGCCGTCGCAGGGCAGATCGTAGCGATCGCGGTGAGCCAGCGCTTTTTCGGGGTGCAGATAGAGCTCGGCCTCTGCGCCGTCGCCATCGGCGCCTCGATCATCGCCAATGTCGTGATCCACTTCGTGTTCCCGGAAAACCGCCGGCTGAACGAGCGCGAAGCGACCCTGATGCTGGCCTTCGACATCCTGCAGCTCGGAATCCTGCTGATGGTAACCGGCGGGCTCAACAACCCGTTCGCGATGCTGATCGTCGCCCCGGTGACGGTGGGCGCGATGGTGCTCTCGCTGCGCTCGACCCTGGTGATCGGCACCGCGGCGGTCGTGCTGGTCACGATCATGACCTGGCTGCACGTTCCGCTGAGGACCGCGGCGGGCGAGATCCTGGCGTTGCCGGACGTGTTCGAGCTGGGGCACTGGGCGGCGATCCTCATCGCCATCGTCTTCGTCGGCGTCTACACCCGCCAGGTCAGCGCCGAGATCCAGTCGATGGCGCAGGGCCTGCTCGCCACCCAGATGGCGCTCGCCCGCGAACAGAAGTTGACCGACCTCGGCGGCGTGGTGGCGGCGGCCGCGCATGAGCTCGGCACCCCGCTCGCCACCATCAAGCTGGTGAGCTCGGAAATGATCGGCGATCTGGAGGAGGGCACGGAACTCAGGAAGACGCCGAGCTGATCCGCGACCAGGCCGACCGCTGCCGCGACATCCTGCGCTCGATGGGCCGGGCGGGAAAGGACGATCTGCACCTGCGCCAGGCACTGCTGTCGGCGGTGATCGAGGAGGCGGCCGAACCGCATCTCGACCGCGGCAAGAAGATCGTCATCCGCCGCCGCCCCGGCGAGGACGAAGAGGCGGACGACCTGATGGTGCTCCGGCGCCCCGAGCTCATCCACGCGCTGAGGAACCTGATCCAGAATGCGGTCGATTTCGCGACCACGACGGTCTGGGTCGAGACCTGCTGGTCCGACCAGACCCTGACGGTGCGGGTGATCGACGACGGCACCGGCTACCCGCCGCACCTGCTCGGCCGGATCGGCGACCCCTTCCTGAAACGGGGAAACCGGCCCGAACGCGACGCGCAGCGTCCGGAATACGAGGGCATGGGGCTCGGGCTGTTCATCGCCAAGACCCTGCTCGAACGCACTGACGCCGAACTCAGCTTCGTCAACGGCACCACGCCCTATACCGGCAAGCCGCACCCCGGCGAGCCGCTCGGGGCGATCGTCGAAGTGAGCTGGGACCGCGCCCACACCAAGGGCGGCATCGAGGCGGAAGAGCGGACCCCGGCGCTGGGCGAGAACGTGCAGTTCGGAGCCTGATCGAGCGGGACCATCGGTGTGGGTCTTCGGTCCGGGTGGATCGGCGCCGGGGCTTTAAGCCTTCGTTAACCTCTGCGGGCATAGGGTTAACGCGACACGCGCTCCATTCGGACTCCCGCCATGAACAACACCCTCTTCGCCCTCGCGCTCGTCGGTTCCGCCTTCGTCATCGCCCTCGCGGTCTTGATGGTCTTCGGCATGTTCGACCGCCGCAAGACCAGCAACCTGCGCCGGTTCACCGAGGCGGAGCGCGACAGCGTGGTCTTCATCTTCGAGAACGAGACCCTGCTCGACGCCACGCCTGCCGGTCGGCACCTGCTCGATTCGGCCCCGCGCCGCGGCACCGCCTGGTCGCATCTCGCCACGCTTCTCAGCCCGCGCTTTCCGCGGCTCGGCGAGCTGATCGGCGATCTCGCCGAGGCCGGCGAGCTGCGGCTCACCTCGGCCGACGGCAACAGCCGGCTCCGGGCGGAATGGCATGACGGCGTCGCCCGGATCACCCTCGACGACACCGACCCGGAGGAGGTCGAGGGCATCGGCTACGACCAGCACAGCCTGCTGGCCCTGAAGCGCGAGCTGAAGCTCCTGCGCACCAGCGCCGAGACCAATCCCTTCCCGCAATGGCGCGAGGACCGCAGCGGCACCATCACCTGGTGCAACGCCGCCTATATGGCGCTTGCCGACAGCCTCTCGGGCGAGGGCGAGGTGCCGCCCTGGCCGCCGGCCCGGGTCTTCAACCTCGACCACGATACCGCCAGCGTGGCCGGCAATCAGGGCGAGGCCACGCCCCACCGCGCGGCGGTGAACATCGGCGCCGAGGCCAAGCGCCACTGGTTCGACGTGAGCGAGACGGATACGGCGGAGGGCGACAAGGTGTTTACCGCGACGCCCGCCGACCGGCTGGTCAAGGCCGAGAGCTCGCTGCAGGAATTCGTCACCACCCTGACCAAGACCTTCGCCGCGCTCCCCATTGGCCTGGTGATCTTCGACCGCGCCCGCGAACTGGCGCTGTTCAACCCGGCGCTGATGGACCTGACCATGCTGCCCGCCTCCTTCCTGATCTCGAAACCCAGCCTGTCGGCCTTTCTCGACCGGCTGCGCGAGGCGCGGATGATGCCGGAGCCCAAGGACTACCGCAGCTGGCGCCAGCAGATGTCCGACCTCGAAACCGCGGCCCGGAACGGCACCTACGAGGAGACCTGGGCGCTGCCGACCGGCCAGACCTACCGGGTGACCGGCCGGCCGCATCCCGACGGCGCGGTGGCGCTGCTGTTCGAGGACATCTCGGCCGAGGTGTCGGTGACCCGCCGCTTCCGCACCGAGCTGGAAACCGGCCAGGCCACGCTCGACGCGCTGCCGCAGGCCATCGCCGTCTTTGCCGCCGGCGGGACGCTGTCGATCTCCAACAGCGCCTATGCCCGGCTCTGGGGCAACGACCCCTCGACCACGGTCGGCGAAGTGAGCCTGAGCGATGCTTTGTCTGTCTGGCAGGCCCGCTCCGCCCCGACCCCGGCCTGGGAGGAGCTGCGCGGGATGATCGCGCGGGGCGAACGTCACGGCACCTGGCGCACCCGGATCGCGCTCACCGACGGGCGCAGCCTGCTCACCCGGGTGACACCGCTGTCGCGCGGGGCCACGCTGGTCGACTTCACCGTCGCCGCGCCGGCGCTGCAACCGGGCCGGATGCCCGCACCCGCGGTCCGGCCGCACACGGGCGCCGCCGCCGGCTCGCCGCTGCACGCCTGAGGCACGCGCCCTGCCGCTTGCAGCACCGCACGGCTGAGGTACAACGGGGCCATGACGGCCCCGTTTCGCCATTTCACCTTCCGCTCGCCCGAGGAGACCGCGGCGTTCGCCCGCGCGCTCGCCCCCGGGCTCGCCGCCGGCGACGTGCTGCTGCTCGAAGGCCAGATCGGCGGTGGCAAGACGCATTTCGCCCGGTCCCTGATCCAGGCCCGGCTCGCCTCCGACGGTGCCCCGGTCGAGGACGTACCCTCGCCCACCTTCACGCTGGTGCAGAGCTACGACACCGGGCGGGTCGAGCTCCGGCACGCCGATCTTTACCGCCTCACCCACACGGGCGAGGTCGAGGAGCTCGGGCTGACCGACGCCTTCGACGAGGCGATCTGCCTGGTCGAATGGCCCGACCGGCTCGGCGACCTCGCGCCCGTGGGCGCGCTGGTGCTGAGCTTCGCGGCCGGCGACGATCCCGAGACCCGGGTGGTGACCGCCAGCTCGACGCGCCGGGCTGGGCGGACAGGCTCGGGGCGCTTGTCGATGGGCGCTGAACGTTCGGCTGCGATCGACCGGTTCCTTTTGGGTACCGGCTGGGGCGGCACCGACCGCGTGCCGCTCGCCGGCGACGCCTCGAGCCGGCGCTACCTCCGGCTGAGGCGGACGGGCGAAAGCGCGGTGCTCATGGACGCGCCCGGGGACCGGGTCGGGATCGCGCGGTTCATCGCGGTGGCGGAGCATCTGCTCGGCTGCGGGCTGTCGGCGCCGCGGATCTTTGCACGCGATCTGCCGGCCGGGTTGGTGCTGCTCGAAGATTTCGGCGACGGTCTTTACCCTGCGCTGCTCGCGGCCGACCCGGCGCGTGAAGGCCCGCTGTTCGCGGCGGCGGCGGAGGCCCTGGCGGCGCTCCATGCCTGCCCGGCGCCGGACGCACCTGATCTCGGACCGACCACGCTGACCGAACAAGCGGGGCTGGTCTACGACAGCTACCTGCCCGCGTTCACCGGGCGCACGGATGACCCCGCGAAAGGCGACATGCAGGCGCTGCTGGCCGAGGCCTTCGCCGCGCTGCCGCCGTGGCGGCCGGTGCTGGCGCTGAGGGATTTCCACGCCGGCAATCTGTTCTGGCTGCCCGACCGCGCCGGTCCCGCCCGGGTCGGGCTGATCGACTATCAGGATGCCGGGCTCGGCCACCCGCTCTACGACCTCGTCTCGCTCGCCCGCGATGCCCGGCGCGACGTGGCACCCGAAACCGTCGCCGGCATGCAGGCGTGCTACAGCGCGGTGACCGGGATCGCGCCCGGCACGGCCTGGCCGCTGCTCGCGGTGCAACGCAATCTGCGGATCCTCGGCATCTTCGCCCGGCTCGCGGTCGACCACGGCAAGCCGGGCTACCTCGATTTCCTGCCGCGGACCTGGGCGCTGCTGGTCGAGGATCTGGAGCATGTGTCTCTATTGCGCCTGAAACGGCGCTTGCTGGCGGACCTGCCACCCCCCATCCCCGAGAGGATCGCGAGGCTGAAAGACAGATGCCGGACAAACCCGACGCCGTGATGATCTTTGCCGCGGGCAAGGGCACCCGTATGGGGGCGCTCACCGCGACCCGGCCGAAACCGCTGATCGAGGTGGCGGGCCGGCCGCTGATCGACCATGCGCTCGACCTCGCCGACACCGCCGGGATCGGGCGGCAGGTGGCAAACCTGCACTACCTGCCCGACAGGCTCGCCGCGCACCTCGGCGCACGCGGCGTCGCCCTGTCGTACGAGACCGACCGTATCCTCGACACCGGCGGCGGGCTCCGGCGCGCGCTGCCGCTCCTCGGCCCGGACCCGGTTTTCACGCTCAACGCCGATGCGGTCTGGACCGGGCCGAACCCGTTTGAGGAGCTTGCCGCGGCCTGGGACCCGGCGCGGATGGATGCGCTCCTGCTGCTCACCCCCCGCGACCGCGCCACCGGTCACACCGGCGCGGGCGATTTCCTCCTGCAGCCGGACGGTCGGCTGGAACGGGGGCCGGGGCTCGTTTACGTTGGGGCGCAGATCATCCGGACGGAGGGTCTGGCGGCGGTTGAGGACGAGGTGTTTTCGGTGAACCTGATGTGGGACGCGATGGCAGCGGAAGGGCGGCTCTACGGCACGGAACACGCGGGCGGCTGGTGCGACGTCGGCCATCCCGGCGGGATCGTGGCGGCCGAGGCGCTGCTGGCGGATGCAGCCCCGGGCGCGCCCGATGTTTGAGCTCACCGAGGCCCCGCGGCTCTTTGCCCTGCCGCCCGGGGTCGATTACCCGGCCGAGGTGGTCGCAGGGCTCGTCGACCGGATGGCGGATGCACCGCCCGAGGCGCTCGCCCAGGTCACGCTCTACGTCAACACGCGGCGGATGGAACGGCGGCTGACCGCGCTGTTCGACGCGGGCCCCGCCCGGCTGCTGCCGCGGATCCGGCTGGTGACCGACCTCGGGCGCGACGCCGCCTTTGCCGACCTGCCGCCCGCGGTCTCCCCGCTGCGCCGCAGGCTTGAGCTGGCCGAACTCGTCGCGCGGCTGCTCGACGCGCAGCCGGATCTCGCCCCGCGCGCCGCGATCTACGGGCTCGCCGACAGCCTTGCGGGGCTGGTCGACGAAATGCAGGGCGAGGGCGTGGACCCGGACGCGATCCGCGGTCTCGATGTGAGCGATCTCTCCGGCCACTGGCAACGCAGCCTCGCCTTTCTCGACGTGGTCGAGCGGTTTTTCGGCGAGGACAGCGGCGAGCCGCCCGACGTCGAGGCGCGGCAACGCCGGGTGATCGAACGGCTGGTCGAGGCGTGGAAGGTCACCCCGCCGGAGGCCCCGGTGCTGATGGTCGGATCGACCGGGTCGCGCGGCGCGACCCAGCTCCTGATGCAGGCGATCGCGCATCTGCCGCAGGGTGCGGTGATCCTGCCCGGCTACGACATCGAACAGCCGAGCGAGGTCTGGGACGAGCTGTTGCAGGACACGGGGCTGCCGGCCGAGGACCACCCGCAGTTCCGTTTCGCCCGGTTGATGAAGGCGCTGGGCACCGGGCCCGGCGGCATCGCGTCCTGGAGGACGGCGGCGGTGCCGGCCAACCCGCGGCGCAACGCGCTCGTCTCGCTGGCGCTGCGGCCCGCGCCGGTGACCGACAGTTGGCAGGTGGACGGACCGAAGTTTGAAGGCGTGGCCGAAGCGGCGCGCGGCATGACGCTGATCGAGGCGTCGAGCCCGCGTGCCGAGGCGGGCGCCATCGCGCTGGTGCTGCGCGAGGCCGTCGAGACCGGCCAGCGCGCCGCGCTCATCACCCCCGACCGCACGCTCACCCGGCAGGTGACCGCCGCCCTCGACCGCTGGCGGATCGAGCCCGACGACAGCGCCGGCCGACCGCTGCCGCTGACCCCGCCGGGACGGCTCCTGCGCCAGGTCGCCGAGCTGATTGGAACGCAGGTGGCGGCCCCCGGCCTGCTCGCCCTGCTCAAGCATCCGCTCACCAACACCGGCTCCGATGCGCGCGGCGATCACCTGCGCCATACCCGCGACCTCGAGCTCGAAGCGCTGCGGGGCGACATGCCCTACCCGGACGCCGCGGCGCTCGCGGCCTGGGCCGACGACCGCGACGACCGGCGCGCCTGGGTAGGCTGGCTCGGGCCGTTCCTCGACCGGCTCGCCAAGGGAGGCACCCGGCCGCTCGCCGAACACGTGGCCCAGACCGTCGCGCTTGCCGAGCTCTGCGCGGCCGGACCCGCGGGCACCGGCAGCGGCGGGCTCTGGGAAAAGCCCGCGGGCCGCGAGGCGCGGCGCGTGATGGACGAACTCATACGCGAAGCCCCGCATGGCGGGCGCTTTTCCCAGGCCGATTACCGCGATCTCTTTGCCGCCGTGTTGCAGCGCGGCGAGGTGCGCGACCCGGTGGCGCCGCATCCGCTGGTGCAGATCTGGGGCACGCTGGAGGCGCGGGTGCAGGGGGTGGACCTGGTGATCCTCGCCGGGCTCAACGACGGTACCTGGCCGGAACTGCCGGTGCCCGACCCCTGGATGAACCGGCGGATGCGCCACGATGCGGGTCTGTTGCTGCCCGAACGGCGGATCGGGCTGTCGGCGCATGACTTTCAGCAGGCGATCGCCGCGCGCGAAGTGGTGCTGAGCCGCGCGGTCCGCGGCGACGAGAGCGAGATGGTGCCCTCGCGCTGGCTGAACCGGCTCACCAACCTGATGCAGGGCATGTCGGGGGCCGGCGCGGCGGAACTCGAGGCGATGCGTGCCCGCGGGCGGACCTGGCTCGACCGGGTCGCGGCGCTGGACGCGATCGACCGGGTCGATCCGGCGCCGCGGCCCTCGCCGCGCCCGCCGGTGGACGCGCGCCCGAGCAAGCTCTCGGTCACCCGGATCTCGAAACTGGTACGCGACCCCTACGCGATCTACGCCGAGAAGGTGCTGGGGCTCGTTCCGCTGCCCGCCCTGAACCCCTCGCCCGATGCGCCGCTGCGCGGCACCATCCTGCACGCGGTCATGGAGCGGTTCATCGGCGAGGCGCCGCCGGGCGAGGACCCGCGCGACGCCCGCGACCGGCTGATGGCACTGGCGGCGGAGGTGCTGGAGGCGCGCGCGCCCTGGCCCGCCGCCCGGGTGCTCTGGCTTGCCAAACTCGGCCGGGTGGCGGACGAATTCCTGCAGGGCGAAGTAGAGCGGCAGGCGCGCGCAACCCCGGCAGCGACCGAGGTGCGGGGCGAATTGTGCCTGGATAGGGTCGATTTCACCCTCACCGCCAGCGCCGACCGGATCGACCGCGACCCGACCGGCGCGCTCCATATCTACGATTACAAGACCGGCACGATCCCGACCAAGAAACAGCAGGAGCTGTTCGACAAGCAGCTCGCCCTCGAAGCGGTGATGGCGGAGGCGGGGGCGTTTGAGGCCATCGGCCGCGCGCCCGTCGCCGAGGTCGCCTATATCGGGCTCGGGGCCAATACCAAGGTCGACCGGATCGAGGTCGGGCCCGAGCTGATCGCCACCACGCGGGAAGAGCTCGAAGCGCTGATCGCCGCCTATCGCGACCGGGCACAGGGCTATACCGCGCAACGGATGCCCGAAAAGAAGACTTTCGATGGCGACTACGACCACCTGTCGCGCTTCGGCGAATGGGACCTCGCCACCGAGGCGACCCCCGAGGAGGTGGGCGACTGATGCACGACGAGGCCACCCTGCGCCAGATCGAGGCGGCCGACCCGACCGCCAACACCTGGCTGTCGGCCAACGCGGGCTCCGGCAAGACCCGGGTGCTGACCAACCGGGTCGCGCGGCTGCTGCTCACCGGCGTGTCGCCGCAGAACATCCTGTGCCTGACCTACACCAAGGCGGCGGCGAGCGAGATGCAGAACCGGCTGTTCGGCACGCTCGGGAAATGGGCGATGAAACCGGCGGATGAGCTGCGCGACGAGTTGCGGGCGCTCGGGGTGGACGACGTCGACGATCTCGCCCGCGCGCGGCGGTTGTTCGCGGCGGCGATCGAGACGCCGGGGGGGCTGAAGATCCAGACCATCCACTCCTTCTGCGCCGCGATCCTGCGGCGGTTTCCGCTCGAAGCAGGCGTAAGCCCGCAGTTTCAGGAGATCGACGACCGCTCGGCCAAGCTGTTGCAGGCGGAGGTGCTCGACGCGATGGCGCTGGGGCCGGAGCGGGCCGCCCTGGAAGCGCTGGCGCGGTTCTATACCGATGCCGACTTCACCGCTTTGACGGCGGAGATTGTCCGGCGGCGCGGGGGGTTTGCCGGTGAGATGTCGGACAGCGCTATCTGGGACTGGTTCGATCTGGCGCCGGGGTTCGGAGAGGCCGAGCTGGCGGCGCTGGCTTTCGCGCCGGGCGACGGGCGGCTGATCGCCGATCTCGTCGCGGCGCTCGGGCAGGGGTCGAGCAACGACGTCAAAGCCGCCGCGAAGCTCGCTGTGCTTGATCCCGACGCCCTGACAATCCGGGACCTGCCCGCGCTGGAAGGCGTATTCCTGACCGGAAGCGGTGCAAAGGAGCCGTTTTCCGCCAAGATAGGGTCTTTTCCAACCAAGGCGACGCAGAACGGGCCGGCCGCCGCGCTGATGCCGGCGCTCGACGGGCTGATGGCGCGCATCGAGGCCGCGCGGCCCCGGCGCGTCGCCCTCGACGCTGCGCGCAAGACCCGGGCGCTGCACCGCTTCGCCCGGCCTTTCGTCGCCGAATACGAGACCCGCAAACAGGCGCGCGGCTGGCTCGACTTCGACGACCTGATCCTGCGGGCCGGCGCGCTGCTCAACGACCCGGCACTGGCCGCTTGGGTGCTCTACCGGCTCGACGGCGGCATCGACCACATCCTGGTCGACGAGGCGCAGGACACTTCGCCCGACCAGTGGCGGGTGATCGAGAGCCTCGCGCGCGAGTTCACCAGTGGCGAGAGCGCGCGGTCGGAGCGGATGCGCACGCTGTTCGTGGTCGGCGACATGAAACAGTCGATCTACTCGTTCCAGGGCGCGGACCCGACCGGGTTCAGTCGGATGCAGGGGCAGTTCGAAAGCGCCTTCGGGCAGGTCGGGGTGAAACTGCGCGAGCTGGAGCTCGAATACTCCTTCCGGTCGTCCCTGGCGATCCTGAACCTCGTCGATCACGCGCTCGAAACCGCCCCCGGGCTCGGCCGCGAGGTCAAGCACCTGACCTTCGACATGGCGCGGCCCGGGCGGGTCGACCTCTGGCCGGTCATCGAGAAGGAAGACGATGCCGAGCCCGGGCATTGGACCGACCCGGTCGACCTGCCGGCACCGACGGATGCGCCGGTGAAGCTCGCCGGGCTCGTTGCCGACACGATCCTGGAAATGACCCGGACAGGCACTGTTCCGGCAAAAGGCGGCGGGCTCAGACGGGTCACGCCCGGCGACATCATGGTGCTGATGCGCCGCCGCTCGCCGATGTTTCACGAGATCATCCGCGCCTGTAAATCCCGCGGCGTGGCGGTCGCCGGCGCCGACCGGCTCAGGATCGGCGGCGAGCTGGCGGTGAAGGACCTGACCGCGGTGCTGGCCTTTCTCGCGACGCCGGAAGACGACCTCTCGCTCGCCGCCGCGCTGCGCTCGCCGCTGTTCGGGCTGAGCGAAGACGCGCTGTTCCGTCTCGCCCACCCGCGCGGGCGGGCCTATCTGTGGACCGCCCTGCGCGAAAACGCGGCGCATGCCGGGACCGTGGCGATCCTCACCGATCTGCGCGACGAGGCCGACTATCTCCGGCCCTACGAGCTCATCGACCGCATCCTCACCCGCCACGACGGCCGTCGCAGGCTCGTCGCCCGGCTGGGGACGGAGGCCGAGGACGGGGTCGACGCGCTGCTCGCCCAGGCGCTGGCCTATGAGCGGATCGAAGTGCCGAGCCTGACCGGATTTCTCACCTGGCTGGCGGCGGAAGAGGTCGAGATCAAGCGGCAGATGGACAGCGCCGGCGACCGGGTGCGGGTGATGACCGTGCATGGCGCCAAGGGGCTGGAGGCGCCGGTGGTGATCCTGCCCGACACCGGCAAGCGTACCCTGCAGGACCGCGACAAGCTGGTCGAGATCGCGGGGGGGCACGGCCTGGAAGATCGCGCGCGACGACGCCCCGCAGGTGCTGCGCGCCGCGGCCGAGGCCCGGGCGGAGCGCGAGCGGGAAGAACAGATGCGGCTGTTCTACGTGGCGATGACAAGGGCCGAGAGCTGGCTGATCGTGGCCGCTGCGGGCGACGTCGGCAAGGACGGCGACGGCGAGACCTGGTACCGGATCGCCAAGGCGGGCATGGAGGCCGCGGGCGCGGTGACGCAGGACTTTGCCGGCGGTCCGGGCCTGCGGTTCGAAACCGGCGACTGGGGCGGCGCAGCCGCGCCGCAGGAAACGGCCGCGGGTGGTGGCCACGCCCCGCTGCCCGCCTGGGCCCATGCGCCCGCGCCGGTCCCGGAGAAGCCGCCACGCCTGCTGTCACCCTCCGACCTGGGCGGCGCCAAGATCGTCATCGGGCCCGATGACCTGCCGGTCGGTGACGACAGCGAGGCCGCGCTGAAGCGGGGGCGCCAGATCCACCGGCTGCTGGAATTCCTGCCCGGCTACCGGCGCGCGGACTGGCCGGAGACCGCACGGGCGCTGCTCGCGTTCGGCGAGGACGCCGCCGCGGCCGAGGAGGCGGACGGGCTGCTCGACGAGGTGCGTGGGGTGCTGGACAGCCCCGAGCTCGCACCCGTGTTCGCGGCCGACACCCTGGCGGAGGTGGCCTTCTCGGCGCCCTCCGGTCCGGGGAACGCGCCGCGCCTCCACGGCATCATCGACCGGCTGATCGTCGGTCCGGACCGCGTCCTGGCGGTGGATTTCAAGACCAACCGGATCGTGCCGGAGCGGCCCGAGGATATTCCCGAAGGCATCCTGCGGCAGATGGGGGCCTACGAACTGGGCTTGCGCGAAATCTATCCCGGGCGCAGGATCGACACGGCAATCCTCTGGACGCGGGCAGCGCGCCTCATGGCTCTGCCCCCGGGCCTCGGCCTGCGCGCTTTTGGCCGACTTGACGCGGGCCAAGGGCGTTCCTAGGTTCGAGGCAACGTTTTTTTCTTGGAGTCAAAAAAATGACCACCACCACCGTGACCGACGACACCTTCGAAGCCGAAGTCCTGAAGAGCGACGTTCCCGTCGTCGTGGACTTCTGGGCCGAGTGGTGCGGTCCCTGCAAAATGATCGGCCCAGCCCTCGAGGAGCTCGCCGCGCAATACGAAGGCAAGATCAAGATCGCCAAGGTCAACGTCGACGAAAACCCGGCCTCGCCCGCGATGATGGGTGTGCGCGGTATTCCGACGCTGTTCATGTTCAAGGACGGCCAGGTCGTGTCGCACAAGATCGGCGCCGCGCCGAAAGCCGCGCTCGACAGCTGGATCCAGGAAGCGATCTGACCTTCCGGGCGCCACGCGCCCCTGAAAACCGAACGCCATTGCAAACGCCCGGGAGCCCCGCTTCCGGGCGTTTTCCTTGCGCGCCCGCCCCGGGGGCATCGGCCCGCCGATCCCGCGCAAACAAAAAACCCCGCCACGTGGGCGGGGTTTTCCTCGGACCCGAGGGCCCGATAATCTTCAGATCTGGATCAGAGGAGCCAGACGGCGGCGCCAACGGCGGCCAGGAAGAGCAGCGGCACGATGATGCCAGCCGACGAGGACGAAGTCGTGGTTTCGACCACGATTTCCGGCTCGATGATCGGCGGGGCAACGGTACCGGCTTGAGCGGCGGTGGCGGCAAGAGCGGCAACGGCCGCAACAAGCAGAGCTTTTTTCATTGTCAATCTCCAATTGTCCTTCCGACGCGAACGCCGGAACAAGGGTAGTCTGTACCTCGTGAGCCTAGAAAACCGAACGCTTGATTTTTTGCAACCGGATTCGGTGAAAACCTAGGCGGGGTGTCAGATTAGCAACACCTGTGTGCCGACCTTCGCGAGGCTGAAAAGTTCAGCAATATGTTCATTGTAGAGGCCGATGCAGCCGTTGGAACTGCGCCGCCCGATCTTGCGCGTGTCGTGGGTCCCGTGGATGCGGTAGTACTGCCACGAAAGGTACAACGCATGGGTTCCGAGCGGGTTGTCGGGCCCCGGAGGAATGTAGCTCGGCCATTCCGGATTGCGCTTCAGCATCGACGGCGTCGGACGCCAGTCCGGCCCCTCGACCTTCTGCACCACCGAGGTCCGGCCGCGCCGGGTCATCTCCTCGGTGAGCGGCACCGAGGTCGGGTAGAGCTTGTAGATCGACTGGTCTTCCGACCAGTAGTGCAGGGCGCGGCTCACGGTATCGACGAGAATCGCGCCGTTCTTGGTGTTGGAGAAATACGGCCGCCAGTCAAGCGAGCGGAAACTCGAGATGTTGCGCCGCACGAGTTCCTTGTCGGCGGCCATGTATTCGGGTTCGCTTTCCGCAAGGAGCGGCGAAGCGGCGACACCAGCGGTGGCCGCCAGTGCGTGCGTGACAAACGCCCGGCGGTTCAGTTTTTCAAACGGTCGTGAAGTCATCACTTCCCATTCCTGCATTGCCTCAAAAACGCGGGGTCTGTATAGAGCCGAGCACTTGGCATCGCAAATCAATCCGGCGTAACCGCGCCGTTTCCGCATGGCCCTGTGGTTGAAATGCGTCGCGATGCAGGTGGAATGGGCACTGATTGGAACGATTTGGAAGAACCGGATGATACGCGCTCTCGGCATGATCCTGGCCCTCGGTCTCGGCCTCGCGGCCTGTTCGCCCGCCCCCACGGTGATCGGGCCTGACGGGCGGCCCGCGCCCGGCGTCTACAAGATCTCGAAGTTCGGCGAGAACAAGATCACCTACCGGATGCTCGATTCGATCAACGAGCTCCGCGCCGCCTCCGGCTCGCCCGCGCTGCAGCTCAGCCCCCAGCTCACCGCCGCCGCCGCGACCCATTCGCGCGACATGCACGTGCAGAACCGGCCCTGGCATTTCGGCTCCGACGGCTCGTCGCCACTCGATCGGGTCGCGCGCGCGGGCTATCCCGGCATGATGCTCGGCGAAAACATCTCCGAGACCTTCGAGAGCGAGCTGCAGACCCTGGCCGCCTGGATGGAGGAAAAGGACACGCGCGATGTGATTCTCGATCCGCGCGCCCGCAACCTCGGCTTCGCCTGGTTCCAGGAAGACAACGGCAAGATCTGGTGGACGCTGCTGACCGGCAGCTGATGCGGCCTTTTCGGGCGGCGCTCCGTTACGGCAGGATGTCGATCGGCGTGCCCATCCGGATCATCCCGTAGATCTCTTCGATCTCCCGGTCGCTGACCGAAATGCAGCCGGCGGTCCAGTCGGCCCGACCCTTGTCGCGCGCCAGCACCGGGCCGCCGTGCAGGTAGATGTCGCCGCCGGGATCGCGCCCGGCCGCGCGGGCGGCGCTGCGGTCGGCACTGTTCGGATAGTTGATGAACAGCGCGCGGTGATACTCGCTCGTCGGATTGCGCCAGGTGATGTAGTAGCGCCCCTCCGGGGTCTTGCCGTCGCCCTTCTCGCGCTTCGCCCCGACCGGCGTGAAGCCGAGATCGACGTTCCAGGTCGCGACCGGACGGGCCCCGCTCATCAGCACCAGCGCACGCTGCTCTTTGAACACGTAGACATGGGTGATCGGCGGCCCGTCATAGGGCTTGGGCCCGAGCTGCAGGCCGCAAGGCCGAGAAACCCGGCGAGGGCAAGGGCGGTCAGGAGGGGGCGCATGGGAATCGGTCGCTCGGTGTGGTCGGTCTGGTCGCGGCCCCGCCTCTTACGCGATCGCCGGGCGCGCGCCTAGGCCCGACCGGCGCTACCGGCCGAACCCCGCCACCAGCTCGATATGCGTCGACCAGCGGAACTGGTCGACCACGGTCAGCCGGTCCAAGCGGTAGCCCGCGGCGACGAGCAGCGCGGCGTCGCGTGCGAATGTGACCGGGTTGCACGACACCGCGGCGATCCGGGGCACGCCGGACTGCGCGAGCTCGGCCATCTGCGCCTCGGCCCCGGCACGCGGCGGGTCGATCACCACCGCGTCGTAGCGGTCGAGCTCGTCGGGCAGGAGCGGCCGGCGAAACAGATCGCGGGTCTCGGTCGTGACCCGTTTGAGCCCGGTGGCCTGCCGCCAGCCCCGGTCGAGCGCCGCCATCATCGCCGCCTCGCCCTCGACCGCGTGAACCTCGGCGGTCTCGGCGAGCGGCAGGGTGAAGGTGCCGCAGCCGGCGAACAGATCGGCGACCTGCTTCGCCGCGCCGACGGTCGCGCGCACCCCGACCAGAAGCGCCGCTTCCCCTTCGCGCGTCGCCTGCAAGAAAGCACCCGGCGGCGGCGCGACCCGGGCCCGGCCGAAGATCTGCGCGGGCGGCTCGACCAGCGCGATCACCTCGCCCTGCCAGCTCAGCCGCGCCAGCCCGTGCTGCCCGGCAAACCCGGCGAGCCGGGTCTCGAGCGCCGCGTCGAGCGGCTTGCCGCCGGTCACGGCCACGTCCGGTCCGCCATCGGTGAGCGTCACGTTGAGCCTGAGCATCGTCGACCGCGAACCGCCTTCGGTCACCAGCGCCTCCAGCACCGGCAGGGTCGCTATCAGGTCAGGGTGCAGCAGCTGGCAGTCGGGGATACGGGTGATCGTGTCGGATTTCGGCGCGTGAAACCCGATCAGAACGCCCCCTTTGGTGCGCCGGGCGGACAGTACCGCACGCCGCCGCGCCCGGGGCGGAGACGTCTCTATTCCGCCCGGAATCGCCTCGATCCCGCGGGCGGCGAGCGCCGTTCGCACCACCTCGGTCTTCCATCCGGCGACGAAGGTGCCGCTCGCATGCTGCAGCGCGCAGCCGCCGCAGGATTTGTAGTGCGGGCAGGGCGGGCGCACCCGGTCGGGCGACGGCGTGACGATCCGCGGCGCGGCGATCCGGTCGCCTGTGGGTTCGCCCTCGACGACCTCGCCGGGGAGCGTGCGCGGGACGAAGATCGGGCCCGACCCGTCCGGGCTCTGCGCGATTCCATCGCCCTGGTGACCGAGGCGGTCAATCGTAAGCTGCATCTTCCCCTCCCAGAAGCTGGTCGCGGGTGAGCGTGAACCCCGACGCGATCCAGCGGTCTTCGAGCGCGGTGAGCCGGGCGCCCAGCGCCGGCCCCGCGTAGGCTGGCATCAGGTCGCGCGGGGTGACCGGGAACCGCGCCGCGGCGCCGAGCGAAAGCGCCCGCGACAGGTCCGGCGGCAGCGGCGCTTCGAGAAGGGCCGCGTTGAGCAGCACGACGTCGCGCCCTTCGACCGCGCCAAGCCGGTAGGCCAGCGCCGCCGCGCCGGCGGGGCTGCCGATATGGGCCTGCAACCGGGCGAGGTGCCGTGCCTGGGCTTTCGACAGCCGGAGCCGCTCCATGTGATTGTCGCCGCCGAGACAGGCGAGCCGGCGCATCGCGTCGGGCGCCACGCCCAGTGCAGCTTCGTGGTGAACGAGCAGGGGCAGGGCGCGGGCGTTGGCACCGGGCAGGACCCGGGCAAGCACACCTGTTGCCGCCATCGCAGCCACACTCGGCCCCGGGTCGGGGGCGGCCAGCAGCTTGGACATCTCGGCGCCGATCCGTTCGCGCGAAAGCGTGTCTATCCCGGCGGAAAGCTCGGAAATCGCCGCGAGCGCCTGCGGGTCGAGCCCCTGCGCCGGATCGCCGTACCAGGCGTGGAACCGGAAGAACCGCAGGATCCGCAGATAGTCTTCGCGGATCCGGTCATGGGCATCGTCGATGAACCGCACCCGCCGCGCTTCGAGATCCGGCAGGCCCCCGAGCGGATCGGCGATATCGCCGGCGCGGTCGGCATAGAGCGCGTTCATGGTGAAATCGCGCCGATGCGCGTCTTCCTCGACCGACCCGGCATAGGCGACCACCGCGCGGCGCCCGTCGGTCTCGACGTCGCGGCGGAAGGTGGTGACCTCGAAGGGGGCGCCCTCGACCACCACCGTGACGGTGCCGTGGTCGAACCCGGTCGGTACGGGGTGGAACCCGGCCGCCTCGGCGAGCGCCGTCACACGTTCCGGCGGCGCGTCGGTGGTGATGTCGATGTCGGAGATCGGCGCACCGATCAGCGCGTTGCGCACGCAGCCGCCGACGAACCAGGCCTGGTGCCCGGCCTCGGTCAGCATCGCGCAGACCGACTGGGCGGCGGCGCCGGTGAGCCAGGGATCGGTGATGCGCGCGCGCGTCACTTTTCGAGCTCCGCCGCAAGCGC
Source organism: Paracoccaceae bacterium (assembly GCA_041397205.1). GTDB lineage: Bacteria > Pseudomonadota > Alphaproteobacteria > Rhodobacterales > Rhodobacteraceae > Sinisalibacter. Next base: position 21,063 of record JAWKXC010000009.1, on the reverse strand, counting down.
GCGCAGGATCCGCGCCGTCGCGCCCCAGATGTAATAGGGCCCATAGGGCACGGTGTAGAACTGCCGGCGGGCGCCGCGGAAGAAGCGCGATTCGACGATGTAATTGGCCGGATCGGCGACATGGTCGAAAGGCACGGTGAACACCTCGTCGACTCCCGCCCGCCTCCGGCACCGGAGTGAAGGGACGGGCGATCCGGGCGAGCACCGGGGTCACGCTGAAGCTGGTCACGGTCTCATGCGGTGCGAGCGTGCCGAGCACCTCGACATGGGCGCGGGGCAGGCCGATCTCTTCCTCGGCCTCGCGCAGCGCCGCAGCAACGGGACCGGCATCGTCCGGGTCGATCTTGCCGCCCGGGAAGGCGATCTGGCCGGGATGATGCTTGAGATGCGACGATCTCTTGGTGAGATAGAGCCGCATGCCGCGCTCCGTCTCCGCGACCGCCACCAGCACGGCGGCGCCACGCAGCACCCGGTCCCTGGGGTGCAGATCGGGGTTGAGATCGAAATCCGACGACGGCGTGCCGCGACCGGAGGCCCGGCGCAAGCGGTCGAACAGATCAGGCGTCGTCACCCGGAACCTCCCGCCCCTCGAAGCCGAGCGTGGCCGGATCGAACCGGTAATGCGCGCCGCAGAACTGGCAATCCGCCGTCACGATCCCCTCTTCGGTGGTCATGTGGGCGATGTCCTTCTGCGAGTAGATCGACAGGGTCTGGCGGACGCGATCGGCCGAGCAGGTGCAGCCGAACTGGACCGGGTGCGGGTCGAACACCCGGGGCTGGTCCTCGTGGAACAGCCGCACGAGCATCTGGGTCGGCTGGATCTCAGGGCCGATCAACTCGTCGCGCTGAACCGATTCTGAGCAGGATGTTGGCCCGCGACCAGGCCTCGAACTCGTCCTCGTCGGCGAGCAGGTCGGCGGGCGACAGGAGACCGCCATCGCCCGAGCCGCCCTCTTCCTTCATCCGCGGCGGCACGCCCGGCATCTTCTGCAGCATCACCCCGCCGGCGCGCCAGTGGCCGTCTTCCTTATCGAAGCTGAGCGCGAAGCGGGTCGGCAGCTGTTCGGACTGGGCGAAATAGGTCTGGGCGCAGTCGGCAAGCGACCGGCCGGCGATGGGCGTCAGGCCGGAATAGGGCGTGGTGCCCTTGCCCTGGTCGATCAGGATCGCGAAATAGCCCCGCCCGATCTGCTGGAACGGGTCGGCCAGGGCGTCGAGCCGGTCCGCATCGTAGCTCGCATAGGCCCGGATACGCCCGGGCGCGCCGTCCTCTTCCGGCGCGTAGTAGTCGGTCGCCACCAGCCGCGCGGGCCCGTCGCCGCGGACCTGCAGCGACAGTTTCCAGCGCAGCTTGATGGTCGGCCCGATCAGCGCGGTGAGCAGCGCGGTCTCGGCCACCAGCCGCTCGACGGACGGCGGATAGGCGTGCTGCGACAGGATCTCGTCGAGCGTGCCGTCGAGCCGCACGACCCGGCCGCGGATATCGCTGCGGTCAAGCTGGAAGGGCAGGACGGTGTCGTCCCAGGCGATTTTCGAACCGAGGCTCATGCGCGTTTCCCGTTGCGTTCCGGCTTCGAATACTCTCTCTGGGGAGGCGGGGCAACCGAAGGGCAGGTCACATGATCCGGCGGTACGGCGAGGCGATCCGGCACGGCAAACGCTACGTAGTGCGGGCGGGGGCCTACGCGATTCTGCCGCGCGACGGCGGGGTGCTGCTGACGCATCAGGCGGCGCCGGTGCCGGAGTTCCAGCTGCCGGGCGGCGGGATCGACCCCGGCGAGACCCCGCTGCGCGCGCTGCATCGCGAGGTGCTGGAGGAAACCGGCTGGCACATCGCCGCGCCGCGCCGGCTGGGGGCCTTTCGCCGGTTTACCTGGATGCCGGAATACGAGATCTGGGCGGAGAAGATCTGCCACGTCTATCTCGCCCATCCGGTCCGTTCGGTCGGACCCCCCAGCGAACCCGGGCACGTGGCGGTCTGGGCGCCGGGGGCGACCGCCTCCAGTATGGTGGGCAATGACGGCGACCGGGCCTTTCTGCGAGACTATTTCGCCTGAACGCGCGGCCCGCGGTACTCGATCATCGCCGCCGACAGGTCGTCGGCAAACTCGCCGCCGCCGTTGAACGTATCGAGATCCCAGACCAGCGCCTCGAAGAAGGCGCTGCCCTTGAGCGCGTCATTGGCATGGATCAGCCGGGCAAACCCGTCCTCTTCGAGCATCTGCCCGTCGGGCCCTGTGCACTCGGTGAAGCCGTCGGAATAGAACAGGAGCCGGTCGCCGGGCGCGAGCTGGAGCTGCTCCTGGGTGAAGTCGGCATCCTCGATCAGGCCGATCGGCAGACCGCCGGAACCGTGGTAGCCGGGGGTGCCGCCGGCGCGGACGAGCACCGGGTTGGGATGGCCGCATTGGGTGATGTCGACCGCGCCGGTCTCGAGGTCGAGATAACCGAGCGCGATGGTGAAATAGAGCTCCGATTTCAGGTCTTCGAGCATCAGGATGTTGAGCAGCGTCGCCACCTCCTGCGGCGGCCGGGCGACGAAGCTGCCGTCGCGATCCCGCACCAGCGCGATATTGTGCTCGGGCGCCCCATCGGAGAGGAAGCCGGCAAGCCGCGCGGTGAGCAGCGCCGAGGCGATCCCGTGCCCCGAGACGTCGATGGAATAGAAGGCGAGCTTGCCCGCACCCGCCCGGAAGAACCCGACGAGGTCGCCCCCGACATGACCCGACGGCTTGAGCAGCAACGAGACCTCGGCGCTGCCGAAATCCCGATAGCGCTCGCGCACCAGCGACTGCTGCATCTTGCGCGCCTCGATGAGGTCGCGGTCGAGCGCATCGTAGAGCGCGCTCATTTCGTCGAGCGTCGCGGTGATGAGCCGGTTCTTCTCGCTGAGCTCGCGCGTCATCTTGAGGATGCGGTCGCCGGCGTAGATCCGGGCGCGCAACTCGTCCGGGCTGACCGGCTTGGTCAGGAAATCGTCGGCCCCCACGTCGAGCCCCTGGGCAACGGCGCCCTTCTCGTTCTTCGACGTGAGCAGGATGAAATAGACATAGGATTCCTGCTGCAGCGCCCGGACCTGGCGGCAGAGCTCGAGCCCGTCCATCCCCGGCATCATCCAGTCCGACAACACCAGGTCGACCGGGGCGGCGCGCAGGATCTGCAACGCCTCCTCGCCCGAACCCGCCTCGACCACGTCGAAGCCCTGCCGCCGGAGCGAGACGGCCGCCACCATCCGCTGCGCGCGCGAATCGTCGACCACCAGCACCCGGCGCACCGCGTCGGCATGACACTCGGCGCTCTGGTCGGACATTTGTGGAACCGGTCTCGGCACGGGTAGAGTTTCCTGCATGCGGGCGGACTGCCCCGCAGACCGGCATAAGCGCCGTGGTCTAACACCCGGTTAAACCTAAAATTTTCGCTTCCCGGTGGGGTCCGGGGCGCGTCAACGGGATGGTAACCCGGCCGTGCGACACTTGCGCGCACAGGAGGCCCCGGATGATCAATTGGAACCGCGTGAGCGAGCTGAAGGACGAAATCGGCGAGGAGGATTTCGCCGAGGTCGCCGAGATGTTCATCGCCGAGGTCGAGGAGGTGATCGACCGGCTCCGGACCGCGCCGGACCCGGCCGCCTATGAAGCGGACCTGCATTTCATCAAATCCTCAGCGCTCAACCTCGGTTTCGCCGAACTGTCCGGGCTCTGCCAGCACGGGGAACGGCAAGCTGCCGCGGGTGACGCGAACGGCGTTGATCTGGCCCCGGTCCTTGCCAGCTACGCTGCTTCGAAAGCCGCGTTTCTCGCGGGTTAGAGACGGGTTTCGACCGCAACCCAGCCATGCCTGCGACGGTCCCGGTCCCGCGGCGACCGGCGGGGCATCAGGGCATGGCGCGACCCGTCAGAGAATGAATTCGGCGACCGCCTCGTCCGCGGTCACATCCGTGTAGGAGAACCCTTTCTCGTTGAGCCGCGCGAAGAGACGTTCGAAGTTTTCCGGCGCGCGGGTCTCGATCCCGATCAGCACGGTGCCGAAATTGCGCGCCGATTTCTTGAGATACTCGAATCGCGCGATGTCGTCGTCGGGACCCAGCACTTCGAGGAAATCCCGCAGCGCGCCGGGGCGCTGGGGCAGCCGCAGCAGGAAATACTTCTTGAGCCCGGCATAGCGCTGGGCGCGCTCGCGCACCTCCGGCAGGCGCTCGAAATCGAAATTGCCGCCCGAGGTCACGCAGACCACCCGTTTGCCGCGGATCTCCTCGGCGAGGTCGGTGAGCGCGTCGACCGACAGCGCGCCGGCGGGTTCCAGCACGATGCCCTCGACATTGAGCATGTCGAGAATCGTGACGCAGATCCGGTCTTCGGGCGCGATCACCACGTGCCCGATCGGCACATCGGCGAGCGCCGCGAAGGTCAGATCGCCCACCTTCGCGACCGCGGCGCCATCGACGAAACTGTCGACATGGCTGAGCGAGATCGGGTGTCCGACCGCGAGCGCGGAGCGGAGCGACGGCCCGCCCAACGGCTCGACATAGCGCAGGGCGACGCCCGGCGCAGTCTCGGCAAGATAGCGCCGCACCCCGGCCGCGAGCCCGCCGCCGCCCACCGGCAACACCACCAGGTCGGGCGGTTCGGGCATCTGGTCGAGCATCTCGACCGCCACGCTCGCCTGGCCCTCGATCACGTCGATGTCGTTGAAAGGCGACAGGAAATGCCCGCCCGCCTCGGCGCAATAGTCCTGCGACGCGGCGAGCGTATCGTCGAAATAGTCGCCCACCAGCCGGATCTCGATCGCGTCTGCGCCAAAGATCCGGGTCTTGTCGATCTTCTGCTGCGGCGTGGTCACCGGCATGAAGATTACCGCGCGCACGCCGAAATGCCGCGCGGCATAGGCGACGCCCTGGGCATGGTTGCCGGCCGAGGCGCAGACGAACAGGTCCTGCTTCGGTTTTTCCGCCAGCACCTTGCGCATCGCGTTGGACGCGCCGCGGAGCTTGTAGCTGCGCACCGGCGACAGGTCCTCCCGCTTGAGCCAGATCTCGGCGCCGAACCGGGCCGAAAGATGGTCGTTGCGCTGGAGCGGCGTCGGCGGGAACAGCTCCCTGATCTTGCGCTCGGCGATGAGCGCTCTGTCTGCAAATCCGGTCATGGCGCCGATAGTGCGCATCCGGCACCGAGGCGCAAGCCTGTGCTTCGTCGGCGGAGCGGCGCAGACCCCGTCGCCGCGGGGCCGCCCGCCCTAATTCCGCCACAGACCGGTGCGTTTTTCGGGCAAACACCTGGAGGTCCCCTTGAATCTGAAAAACTCGCTCTTTGCATCGCTCGCAATGCTCGCTCTCGCTGTACCGGTCACCGGCGGCGCATTCGTTTTCGTCTCGGCCAGTCCCGCGCTCGCCAAAAGCGACAAGGACAAGGGCGGGTCCGGGCGCGGGTCCGATCGCGGCAGCCGCAGTGACCGCGGCAAATCCGACCGCGGCCGCGGGTCGGCGAGCCAGGGGCGGTCCGGTACTGGCGGCGGCAACGGCAATGGCAACGCATATGGCGCCGGGAACGGCAACAGCGGCGGTTCGACCGGCAGCGTGAAGCCCGCGAAAGCGACGACCACGGCCACGGTCGAACCGGAGAGCCTGGACGGTGAGGTCGCGTTGCGGCCCAACCAGCTCGGCAGCATGAACGGCGCGATGAACGCCAATATCAACGCGGTGCTCGCCCATATCCGCAACGGCAATACCAACGGGCCTGTGGGCGCGCTGGCCGGGCTCGCCGTCGCCGAGCACAACGCCGCGGAGGCGGAGACCCTGCTCGAGACCGCCGGGGACTTCGCCGCGCTCGACGAAGCGCTCGAGGCCGCGGGCTATGAAGACCTGCAGACGTACCTCGACTCGGGCGAGACCGATGGCGATGTCGACGCGGCGATAGCCGCGCTTGGCGATGCAGCGGGCACCGAGCCGCCGACCGAAGAGGAGATCGCCGAGGCCGAAGCCGCCCTCGCCGCCTTGCCCGAGGCCGAGGCGGCCATCTTCGAGGCCTGGAACAAGAGCGGGTCCGCCACCGAGGAAGAGAAACAGGCGCTTCTCGACGCCCTGCGCGACAGGCTCGACGGCGAGGACGAGGCGATCGCCGCCGCCATCGAGGCCGCCGTGGACCGCGCCCCTGAAACCGACGGAGACACCGAAGCCGAGGCTGACGGCGAGGGCGAGGGTGACGAGGTCGATGACGGCGAGAGCGACGCGGAAGAGGAGGGGGGCGACGAAGGCGCGGAAGAGACCGCGGCCCTCGATCCCGAGGCCCAGGCGATGATCGACGGGCTCAAGTACTAGCGTCGAGCCGGCGGCGCGGGGCAGGGCCGTCCTGCCCCATGCCCGGCGCGGGCAGGTGCCCTTCGCCCTTGCCCGCCCCCTAGCCAATAGCTAAACCGCGCGGGGTAACTTGCTTACGGAGAACCCCATGTCCGCGCCGAAGAAAGTCGTGCTCGCCTATTCCGGCGGCCTCGATACCTCGATCATCCTCAAGTGGCTGCAAACCGAGTACGGATGCGAAGTGGTGACCTTCACCGCCGATCTCGGCCAGGGCGAGGAGCTCGAACCGGCCCGCGAAAAGGCGCTGATGCTCGGGATCAAGCCGGACAACATCTACATCGAGGACCTGCGCGAGGAATTCGTGCGCGATTTCGTCTTTCCGATGTTCCGCGCCAATGCGGTCTATGAAGGGCTCTACCTGCTCGGCACTTCGATTGCCCGGCCGTTGATCTCGAAACGGCTGATCGAGATCGCCGAGGCCACGGGCGCCGACGCCGTCGCGCATGGCGCCACCGGCAAGGGCAACGACCAGGTCCGCTTCGAGCTCTCGGCGCTGGCGCTGAACCCGGCGATCCGGGTGATCGCGCCCTGGCGGCTGTGGACTTTGACCTCGCGCACCCGGCTCCTCGAATTTGCCGAGCAGAACCAGATCCCGGTCGCGAAAGACAAGCGCGGCGAGGCGCCGTTCTCGGTCGACGCAAACCTGTTGCACACCTCGTCGGAGGGCAAGGTTCTGGAGAACCCGGCCGAGCCCGCCCCCGACTACGTCTACCAGCGCACGGTCAACCCGGAGGACGCGCCGAACGAGCCCGAGTTCATCGAGGTGACCTTCGAGAAGGGCGACGCGGTCGCGATCAACGGCGAGGCGATGAGCCCGGCGACGATCCTGACCAGGCTCAACGAATACGGCGGCAGGCACGGGATCGGCCGGCTCGATTTCGTCGAGAACCGTTTTGTCGGCATGAAATCGCGCGGCATCTACGAGACCCCGGGCGGCACGATCCTGCTCGAAGCCCATCGCGGGATCGAGCAGATCACGCTCGACTCGGGGGCGGGGCACCTCAAGGACAGCATCATGCCGCGCTATGCGGAGCTTATCTACAATGGCTTCTGGTTCAGCCCCGAACGCGAAATGCTGCAGGCGCTGATCGACAAGAGCCAGGAATTCGTGTCGGGCACGGTGCGGCTGAAGCTCTACAAGGGCCTCGTGCAGACGGTCGGGCGCTGGTCGGAAGCCTCGCTCTACTCGGAAGCCCACGTGACCTTCGAGGAAGACGCCGGCGCTTACGACCAGACCGATGCGCAGGGCTTCATCCAGCTCAACGCGCTGCGCCTCCGGCTGCTCGGAATGCGCCGCAATCGGCTGAAATAGAGACACATGCTGGAGCGGCGGGAGATCACACGCGAGACCCTTCGGCCGCTCCTGAACCTGAGTGTTCGGCCCGACCAGGCGCATCTGGTCGCGCCCAACCCGGTGACCATTGCGCAATGCGCCTACGAGCAGCCGGGCGGATATGTCTGGGGGCTGTGGGACGGCGACTCCGCGGTCGGGTTGCTCGCGATGATCCATCCCCACGAATACCGGCACCTGGAAGACGGCGACGACCCGGACGGCGCCTATATCTGGCGGCTGATGATCGGCGCGGAGTTCCAGGGCAGGGGCTACGGGACCGCCGCCATCGCACAATGCCGGGCGCAGGCACGGGCCTGGGGTTTGCCGCGGGTGGCGACCTCGGTCGTGCAGGCGGACGACAGCAATATCGGGTTCTACGAGCGGCTCGGGTTCACCCGCACCGGCACCCTCGTCGACGACGAGATCGTGCTCAGCCGCGACGCCTGAGCGCGGTCAGCCCTCTGCCGTCGCCTCCGTATCCAGAAACCCGTCGACCTCGGCCCGTGACGGGATCGCATCCGCCGTGCCCGGCCGGGTGACCTTGAGCGCGGCGGCGGCGGCACCGAGGCGCAGGGCCTCGGCCCGCGACAGCCCCTGGTCGAGCCCCGCGAGCACGTAGCCGATGAAACAGTCGCCGGCTCCGGTGGTGTCGACCGGCTCGACCGGGAAGGCCGGAACCTCGGTCACCTCGCCCGAGGCCTGGTCGCGCCAGCGCGCGCCCTGCGAGCCGAGCGTGATCAGCATGTTCGGCACCGGCACCTCTTCGACCGGCATCCCGAGCGCCTCGGCAAGCTGTCCCGCCTCGACCGCGTTCAGCACCAGCAGATCGACATGCGGCAGCATCTTTTTGGCGATGTCGGGTTTGAACGGGGCGGCCGAGTAGACCACGAACATCCCGCGCGCGCGTGCAATCTGCGCCGCTTCGGCAAGATGCGAGACCTCGGTCTGCAGCGCCAGGATGTCGCCCTCTTTCGCTTCGTTCAACGCGGCTTCGATATTGCCGACGAGCTGGGCGTAATTGGCGCCGGCAAAGGTCACGATCGAGTTCTCGCCCATCTCGTCGACCATGATGATCGCGTGACCGGTCGCCGCCTCTGCCCGGGTCACATGGGTCACGTCGACCCCGTAGCCCGCGAGCCGGTCGAGCACCCAGGTGTTGTCGTCCCCGATCATCCCGATGTGATGCACCTCGGCCCCGGCCCGCGCGATGGCGACCGATTGATTCGCCCCCTTGCCGCCAAGCCCGGTCTGGTGCGACTTGGCCGGCAGGGTTTCGCCCGGCAGCACCAGGTGCGGCACACGGTAGAACAGATCGACGTTGATCGAGCCCAGGTTCCAGACGCTCATCAGCCCACCTTCGCGGCCGCCACGACCGCCATGTTGAGAATATCGTTCGCCGTCGAGTTGGTCGAACAGAGCTGGATCGGTTTCTCGACCCCGGCAAGGATCGGACCGATGACCGTTGCACCGGCCAGCTCCTGCATCATCTTGACCGAGATCGAGGCCGAATGTCGCGCCGGCATCACCAGGATGTTGGCCGGGCCCGACAGCCGGCAGAACGGATACCGCGCCATCACGTCCGGGTTCAATGCGACATCTGCGGTCATCTCGCCGTCGTATTCGAAGTCGACCCCGCGGGCGTCGAGGATGTCGGGCGCGTGGTGCATCTTTTCGGCCCGCTCCGAGATCGGGTAGCCGAAATTGGAGAAGCTCGCGAAGGCGACGCGCGGCTCGATCCCGAGCGATCGGGCCACCCCGGCGGCACGGATCGCGATGTCGGCGAGATCCTCGTCGCTCGGCCATTCATGCACCAGCGTGTCGGCCACCAGCACGATCCGGCCGTTGTGCAGAAGCGCCGTCACGCCGACGGCCCCGTCCTCGGCCTTGGCGTCGAAGACGTAGTTGATGTGGTCCATCACGTGGGTCGATTTGCGCGTCGCACCGGTGACCATGCCGTCGCCGTGGCCATGCGCGAGCATCAGCGCCGCGAACACGTGCCGGTCGCGTGCCGCCAGCCGGTGCACGTCGGCCTGGTCGTAGCCCTGGCGCTGCAGCCTCTCGTAGAGATAGGCCTTGTAGGTGTCGAGATGCTCGGTCTTGGCGGCGTTCATCACCTCGAGTTCCGACACCGCGTCGCCAAGCCCGGCGGTCTCGAGCTTGTGCTTCACGTCCTCGTCGCGGCCGATCACGATGGCCTTGCCGAAGTTGCCGCGCTGATAGGCCACGGCAGCGCGCAGCACATGCGGGTCGTCGCCCTCGGCAAAGATGATCGTCGACTGGTTGCCGCGCGCCTTGGCGTTGAGCGAGCGGATGATCTGGTAGGTCGGATCGAGCCTTCCCTTGAGGTTGGCCGTGTAGCGCTCCATGTCGATGATCGGCCGCCGCGCCACGCCGCTGTCGCTGCCTGCCTTGGCCACCGCCGGCGGGATCGTGTAGATCAGCCGCGGATCGAACGGGGTCGGAATGATGTACTCGCGGCCGAAGGTGAGCTTCTTGCCATAGGCCACCGCGACCTCGTCGGGCACGTCTTCACGCGCCAGCGCGGCGAGCGCCTTGGCGCAGGCGATCTTCATCTCGTCGTTGATCGCCCGGGCATGGATATCGAGCGCGCCGCGGAACAGGTAGGGAAACCCGAGCACGTTGTTGACCTGGTTGGGATAATCCGACCGGCCCGTCGCCACGATCGCATCGGGACGCACCGCCTGGGCCTCTTCCGGCGTGATCTCGGGATCGGGGTTGGCCATGGCGAAGATCACGGGATCCGGCGCCATCGACTGCACCATCTCGGGCGTCACCGCGCCCTTGGCCGAGACGCCGAGAAACACGTCGGCGCCCACCATCGCTTCTGCGAGCGTGCGCCGGTCGGTCTTGATCGCATGGGCCGATTTCCACTGGTTCATCCCGGCCTCGCGGCCCTGGTAGACCACGCCCTTGGTGTCGCAGATGATGCAGTTGTCGTGCTTCACGCCCATCGACTTGACCAGTTCGATACAGGCGATCCCGGCCGCACCGGCGCCGTTGAGCACGACCTTGACGTCTTCCATCTTCTTGCCGGTGATCGCCAGCGCATTGATCAGCCCGGCAGCGGTGATGACCGCGGTGCCGTGCTGGTCATCGTGAAAGACCGGGATGTCCATCTGTTCCTTGAGCGTCTGCTCGATGATGAAGCACTCGGGCGCCTTGATGTCTTCGAGGTTGATGCCGCCGAAGCTCGGCTCCATCAGCTTCACCGCCTTGATGATCTCGTCGGGGTCCTCGCTGCACAGCTCGATGTCGACGGCGTTGACGTCGGCGAAGCGCTTGAACAGCACCGCCTTGCCTTCCATCACCGGCTTCGACGCCGCGGCGCCGAGATTGCCGAGACCCAGCACCGCGGTGCCGTTGGAGATCACCGCCACGAGGTTGCCCTTGTTGGTGTAGTCGTAGACCGTCTCCGGCGTGGCGGCGATGGCTTCGCAGGGCACCGCGACACCCGGCGAATAGGCGAGGCTCAGATCGCGCTGGGTGGTCATCGGTTTCGAGGGCGTGATCTCGAACTTGCCCGGGCGCGGGTCGTGGTGATAGGCGAGCGCTTCTTCGGGCGTGATCTTCATTTGAGCCATCTTGTGCCTTTCCGGCGGTGTGTGAGCGGAGGTTCCTACCGGTCTCATAGACCCTCTCGTCAACATAGCTCAACACTCAGCGACGGTCGCGCGGAGTGTTTCCATTTTCAGGGGGTGAATCTGCCCCGCGACGCGGCTAGATTGCGCGCGAATACGGAGGTTGCTCTTGGCACATAAAATTCTTCTGACCGGCGGCGCCGGCTATATCGGGTCGCACACCTTTGTGGAGCTGACCGCAGCCGGCTACGAGGTCGTCATTCTCGACAACTTCTCCAACTCGCGGCCCGACGTGCTCGACCGCCTCGAGGTCATCTCCGGCACGCCGGCAATATGCTACACCGGCGACGTGCGCGACCGCGCCCTGCTCGACCGGATCTTTGCCGAAAACGAGATCGCCGCGGTGATCCACTTTGCCGCGCTCAAGGCGGTGGGCGAAAGCGCGAAGATCCCGCTTCAGTATATCCAGACCAATGTCGGCGGGCTGCTCACGCTCCTCGAAGCGATGGAAGCCTCGGGCGTCTGGCGGCTGGTGTTCTCCTCCTCGGCGACGGTCTACGGCGACCCCGAGGTCCTGCCGGTGCCCGAGACCGCCCCGCTCAGCTACACCAACCCCTACGGTTTCACCAAGCTGGCCTGCGAGCAGATCCTCGAACAGGTCGGCGCCGCGAACAATGACTGGACCTTCGGCGTGCTGCGTTACTTCAACCCGGTCGGCGCCCACGATACCGGGCTGATCGGCGAAGACCCGAACGGGCTGCCCAACAACCTGATGCCCTATATCGCCAAGGTGGCGACCGGCGAGCTCGAAAAGCTCAGCGTTTTCGGGGACGATTACGACACCCCGGACGGGACCGGCGTGCGCGACTACATCCACGTGGTCGACCTCGCCCGCGGTCACGTCCAGTCGGTCGATGCGCTGATCGAAACCGGCGAGAGCCATACCGTCAACCTCGGCACCGGCACCGGCTATTCGGTGATGGAGATGCTGAAGGCCTATGAAAAGGCCTGCGGCCACCCGCTCGCCTACCAGGTCGCGCCGCGGCGTCCCGGCGACGTGGCGACCACCTATGCCGATCCGACCCGGGCCAGCGAGATCCTCGGGTTCCACGCGACACGCGATCTCGACAACATGTGCGAAACCAGCTGGCACTGGGTCTCGCGGCGCAAGAATTCGGATTAGCCCGGCAGGCGGATTCACACCGGCCGCGAAACCCTCTAGGTTTCCGGGAACCAACCCGGGGGGGCCAAGGTGACCACGACCGTCACGCCGATGATGGCGCAGTATCTGGAGATCAAGGAGGCGCACCAGGACGCGCTCCTGTTCTACCGGATGGGCGATTTCTACGAGCTGTTTTTCGACGACGCGGTTGCGGCGGCCGAAGCGCTCGACATCGCCCTGACCAAGCGCGGCAAGCATCTCGGCGACGACATCCCGATGTGCGGCGTGCCGGTTCACGCGGCCGAAGGCTACCTGCTGACGCTCATTCGCAAGGGCTTCCGCGTCGCCGTCTGCGAGCAGATGGAAGACCCGGCGGAAGCCAAGAAGCGCGGCTCGAAATCGGTGGTGAAGCGCGGCGTCGTCCGCCTCGTCACCCCCGGTACGCTGACCGAAGACAGCCTGCTCGACGCGCGCCGGCACAATTTCCTCGCCGCCTTTCACGAAATGCGCGGCGAGGCGGCGCTGGCCTGGGTCGACATCTCGACCGGCGCGCTCCGGGTGATGCCGATGAGCCCCGCCCGGCTCGGCCCGGAACTCGCCCGGCTCGCCCCCCGCGAGGTCGTGTTGCGCGATGGCGCCGAAGCGGATTGGGCAGGATTAGTGACGGAAATGGGCGCCGCGGTCACCCCGCTCGGCCGTGCCGCCTTCGACAGCACCGGGGCGCAGGGCCGGCTCGAAGCGCTCTACGGCGTCGGCGCGCTCGATGGCTTCGGCGCCTTCACCCGTCCCGAACTGGGCGCGCTCGGCGCCATCGTCGAGTATCTCGACCTCACCCAGAAGGGCAAACTGCCGTTGCTGCGCCCGCCGGTCCGCGAAAATGCTGCCCGGGTGATGCAGATCGACGCCGCAACCCGGCGCAACCTGGAGTTGACCCACGCGCTCGCCGGTGGGCGCGAGGGTCGCTGCTCGCCACCATCGACCGGACCGTCACCGCCGGCGGCGGCCGGCTCATCGAACGGCGGATCTCGAGCCCGTCGCGCGACCGCGAGACGGTGACAAGGCGCCTCGACGCCGTCGCCTTCCTGCTCGACAATTCCGCCCTGCGCGACGCTCTGCGCGACGATTTGCGCAAGACGCCGGATATCGACCGGGCGCTGTCGCGGCTGTCGCTCGACCGCGGCGGCCCGCGCGATCTCGCCGCGATCCGGGGCGGCATCGAGGCCGCCGGCACGATCGCCGCGGCGCTCGCCATCGCCGATCTGCCGGACGAGCTTACCGCCGCCGCCGGCAATCTCACCGGACACGACGCGCTGCTCGACCTGCTCGACCAGGCGCTGGTCGCCGAACCGCCGCTCATGGCGCGCGACGGCGGCTTCATCGCCGCGGGTATGACCCGGACCTCGACGAGGCCCGCAAGCTGCGCGACGAGGGCCGCGGCGTGATCGCCGGGATGCAGGCGGACTATGCCAGGGCAGCCGGCATCCAGAGCATGAAGATCAAGCACAATAACGTGCTGGGCTACTTCATCGAAACCACGGCGACGCATGCCGACAAGATGCTCTCGCCGCCGCTCAGCGAGCGCTTCATCCACCGCCAGACCACGGCCAACGCGGTCCGGTTCACGACGGTGGAACTCTCCGAGATGGAGACCCGGATCCTCAACGCCGGCAACCGCGCGCTCGAGATCGAAATGCGGCTCTATTCCGGACTGAAACAGGAGATTCTCGACGCTGCGGCACAGCTCGGTGATACAGCCCGGGCGCTTGCCGAGATCGACGTCGCCGCAGCCCTTGCCGAGATCGCCGCGGCGCAGGACTGGTGCCGGCCGGAGATCGAGGACAGCCGTGCCTTCGAAATCCTGGGCGGCCGCCATCCGGTGGTCGAACGCGCCCTGCGCGCCCAGGGCGGCGCGCCGTTCATCGCCAACGATTTCGCGCTTGCGGACGGCGCCGCAGGGGCCGACATCTGGCTGCTCACCGGTCCCAACATGGCGGGCAAATCGACCTTCTGCGCCAGAACGCGCTGATCGCGCTCCTGGCGCAGGCAGGCAGTTTCGTGCCCGCGCGCGCGGCGCGGATCGGCCTTGTGTCACAGCTTTTTTCGCGCGTCGGCGCGTCCGACGATCTCGCCCGCGGCCGCTCTACTTTCATGGTCGAAATGGTCGAGACCGCCGCGATCCTCAACCAGGCCGATGAAAACGCGCTGGTGATCCTCGACGAGATCGGCCGCGGCACCGCCACCTGGGACGGTCTGTCGATCGCCTGGGCGACGCTCGAACATCTGCACGAGGTCAACCGCTGCCGCGCCCTTTTCGCGACCCATTACCACGAGTTGACCCAGCTCGCGGGTCAGCTCGACGGGGTCGACAACGCCACCATCGCGGTCAAGGAGTGGGAGGGCGAGGTGATCTTCCTCCACGAAGTGCGCAAGGGCGCGGCCGACCGGTCCTACGGCGTACAGGTGGCGAAGCTCGCGGGGCTACCACCCTCGGTTGTAGAGCGCGCCCGGGTCGTGCTGGAAACGCTCGAACAGGGAGAGCGCGACGGCACCGGGGGCGCGAAAGGGCTGGTCGACGACCTGCCGCTCTTCGCCGCGATCCCCGCTGCGCCGCCCGCGCCCAAGGCCGGACCGTCACCGGTCGCCGAACGGCTGGCCGCTATCCACCCCGACGAACTGACCCCGCGGGAAGCCCTCGATCTTCTCTACGAACTCAAGGCCCTGACCGAGACCTGATCTTCTTTGGTCCACAAATACCTCTGGGCTGCGGGGGCAGGCCCCCGCAACGATCAGATCCTTCCAAAGGTGCGAAATCTCAGCCCGGCGTCGACGACACGCCGACCTGCGCCGGCCGCAGCAGACGGTCGTGCAGCATGAAGCCCTCGCCCATCACCTGGATGATGGCGCCGGCCTTCGTCCCCGGCACCGGCGCTTCGAACATCGCCTCGTGCATCTGCGGATCGAACCGGTCGCCGACCTCTGGCGTCACCTTCTTGATCCCGTGCTTCTGGAAGATGTTGAGCAGCTCCCGCATGGTGAGCTGCACCCCCTCGATCAGCCCGCCGGCCTGGTTGCGCATGTCTTCCGGCACCGCTTCGAGCGCGCGGTTGAGGTTGTCGTAGACCGGCAGCATGTCGCGCGCGAGCTTGGAACCACCGTAGTTCTCCGCCTCGCGCCGGTCGCGTTCCGAGCGCTTGCGGGCGTTTTCGGCGTCGGCCAACGCCCGCATGAACTTGTCGCGCAGCTCGTCGCGTTCGGCGGTGAGCACCGCGATCTCGTCCACCTCGGGCGCGGGCGCTTCGGTCAGGTCGATTTCGACGTCGCCCCCGCCGGCATCCTGCGCGCCCATGATTTCCTCGATCGCTGCCTCGACATCGGAAAGCTCGTCCGTCTTTTTCTTTGCGTCTGCCATGTCCTTACCTTCTACCCCCGGCCTTTTCCCGGTCTTCTATCCCCGGTCCGAGATCATGCGTCCGACCAGCTGCGCCGTGTAGTCGACGATCGGAACGATGCGGCCGTAGTTCAGCCGCGTCGGTCCGATCACCCCCACGGCACCGATGATCTTACGGTCCGCGTTCATATAGGGAGATACCACCAGAGAGGAACCCGAAAGTGAAAAAAGCTTGTTCTCCGAGCCGATGAAAATGCGTACGCCGTCGCCGGTCTCGGCAAGTTCCAGAAATTCGGCAATGTCGCGCTTGCGTTCGAGATCGTCGAACAGCTGGCGCACCCGTTCCACGTCGGCCGGCTCCCCGCCCGCCTCGATCAGGTTCGCCCGTCCGCGCACGATCAGCCGGGCATGCGAATCGCCCTCCGAATTTCCAGCGTCCGACCACAGCGCCTGGCCGGCGTCGATCAGCGCCTGGGCGAGCCCGTCGAGCTCGGCGCGCCTGGCCTCGATCTCGCGCCCGATCGCGTCGCGCAGCTCGCCGATGCTGCGGCCTTCGGCGACCGCGTTGACGAAATTGGCCGCCTCGCGCATCGAGGACGGGGTCTGGCCGGGGGGCGGGGTGAACAGCCGGTTTTCGACATGGCCGTCGGAAAACACGATCACCGCCATCGCCCGGTCGGCCGCGAGCGGCACGAACTCGATATGGCTGATCGGGGCCTCGTCGTGCTTGGGCGTCAGCACCAGGCTCGCGCCCGCGGTGATCCCGGACAGCGCCGAGCCGACGCGGTCCATCAGGCTCGCGACATCGGCGGCATTGGAACTGAACGTCGCGTCGATCCGCGCCCGGTCGTCGCGGGTGAGGTCGGTGACCTCGAGAAACCCGTCGACGAACATCCTCAGCCCCATCTGGGTCGGCACCCGGCCGGCGGAGACATGCGGCGCGTTGAGCAGGCCCATCAGTTCGAGGTCCTGCATCACGTTGCGCACGGTGGCAGCCGAGACCCGTTCGGTCATCGCCCGCGTCAACGTGCGCGAGCCCACCGGTTCGCCGGTTTCGAGATAGGCCTCGACCAGCCGCCGGAAGACCTCCCGCGATCTCTCGTTCAACTCTTCGAGCAAGGGGCTTCCCGTCATCTGCTCTCCGACTTCGCTCCCGGCTTCTGCGCCCAGGCAGAGCCCCGCCCGGCGGTGTCGCCGGGCCTTGAGGCTTGCGTTTTCTGGGGCGCCGTGAGACTTGACCCCCCAAACTCATGCGGAAGGAAGTGCCATGCGCCCGTCTGGTCGGAATGTAGATGAAATGCGCCCGATTTCAATCGAGGTCGGCGCCACCAAACACGCCGAAGGGTCCTGCATGATCAAGATCGGCGATACCCATGTGCTCTGCACCGCCACGCTGGAAGAACGCGTCCCCCCCTTCCTGCGCAATTCCGGCCAGGGCTGGGTGACCGCGGAATACGGCATGTTGCCCCGCGCGACCCACACGCGGATGCGGCGCGAAGCGGCCGCGGGCAAGCAGGGCGGGCGCACGGTTGAGATCCAGCGGCTGATCGGGCGCAGCCTGCGCGCAGGCGTCGACCGGCAGGCGCTCGGGGAGCGGCAGATCACCGTCGACTGCGACGTCATCCAGGCCGATGGCGGCACCCGCTGCGCCTCGATCACCGGCGGCTGGGTCGCGCTGCGGCTCGCGGTAAACAAGCTCATGAAGGCGGGCGACATCATCTCCGACCCGCTCATGGATCCGGTCGCCGCCGTCTCCTGCGGCATCTATGCCGGCCAGCCGGTGCTCGACCTCGACTACCCCGAAGACAGCGAGGCCGGCGTCGACGGCAATTTCGTCATGACCGGGACCGGCCGGCTGATCGAGGTGCAGATGTCGGCCGAGGGCGCGACCTTCAGCCACGAGCAGATGACCCAGCTGATGACCCTTGCCGACAAGGGCGTGAAAGAGCTGGTCGCGGCGCAGAAAGCGGCGGTGGCATGAGCCGCAAGTTCGACGGGGACAAGCTCGTCATCGCGACCCACAACGCCGGCAAGCTGCGCGAGATCGGTGCACTGCTCGCCCCCTTCGGCGTGAGCGTGGTTTCGGCCGGCGAACTGGGGCTCGACGAGCCGGAAGAGACCGAGGACACGTTTGCCGGCAACGCCCGGATCAAGGCGCATTACGCTGCAACAGAGACGGGTTTGCCCGCTTTGTCGGACGACAGCGGCATCATGGTCGATGCGCTCGACGGGGCGCCCGGCGTCTACACCGCCGACTGGGCCGAGACCGGAAGCGGGCGCGATTTCCCCATGGCGATGACCAAAGTCTGGACCCTCCTCGAAGAAAAGAACGCCCCGGAACCGCGGAAAGCCGCGTTCAACGCGACGCTCTGCCTCGCCTGGCCTGACGGCCATGACGAGATCTTCGAAGGCCGGGTGGACGGGCGGATCGTCTGGCCGATGCGAGGGCAGAACGGCTTCGGTTTCGACCCGGTCTTTCTGCCCGACGGCGAGACCGAGACCTTCGGCGAGATGGACCCGGCGCGCAAACATGCGATGAGCCACCGGGCCCGCGCCTTCGCCAAGCTGGTCGAGACCTGCTTTGGCTGACACCGCGGTCGAGGGCGGGTTCGGTCTCTACATCCACTGGCCGTTCTGCGCCTCAAAATGCCCGTACTGCGATTTCAACAGCCACGTCGCGGCGACGATCGACGGTGATGCGTGGCAGGCGGCCTACCTGTCCGAGCTCGACCGGTCGGGCCGCGAAACCGCGGGACGGGTGCTGAACGCGGTCTATTTCGGCGGCGGCACGCCCTCGCTGATGGACCCGCGTTCGGTGGGCGCGATCCTCGACCGGCTGTCGGCGCATTGGCGTCTTGCCAACGACCTCGAAGTGACACTGGAAGCCAACCCGGGTTCGGTCGAGGCGAACCGCTTCGCCGGGTTCCGTGCCGCCGGGGTCAACCGGCTGTCGATGGGGTTCCAGGCGCTGAACGACGCCGACCTCAGGGCGCTGGGCCGGCTGCATAGCGTGGACGAAGCACTGGCCGCCCTCGATGTGGCGCGCGCATTTTACCCGGGTGAATTTCGACCTGATCTATGCCCGCCAGGACCAGAGTCTCGCGGCCTGGGAGGCGGAACTCAAACGCGCGCTGGCGCTGTCCCCCGACCATCTGTCGCTCTACCAGCTCACCATCGAGCCCGGCACCGCCTTCGGCGACCGCTTCGCGCGAAACCGCCTGCCCGGGTTGCCGGACGAGGACCTGGGCGCGGACATGTATTTCCTCACCCAGGAGATCTGCGACGCGGCCGGGCTGCCGGCCTATGAAGTCTCTAACCATGCCAAACCTGGCGAAGAATCACGGCACAACCTGATCTACTGGCGCGGTGGCGACTGGGTCGGGATCGGCCCCGGCGCTCATGGACGGCTGACCTTGGGCGGGCATCGCTACGCCACCTGGACCGAGCTCGCGCCCACGACATGGCTCACCCAGGCAAGGGACGGCAGCGGTGAGGCCGGGCGGTCGCGACTTTCGCCGGGCGACCATGCCGGGGAATACCTGATGATGGCGCTGCGCACGGTCGAGGGGCTCGATCTCGCCCGCTATGCAGCGATTGCCGGGACGCCGCTCGCCGCGGACAAGCTCGACACGATGAAACAGCACGGGCTGGTCGTGGAGAACGCGGGACGGCTGATCGCCACCCGCGAGGGTCGCGCCGTGCTCAACGCGCTCGTCGCCGAGCTGCTGCCCGACTGATCAGGCGCCGAGCTTGCGGCAGATGTCGTCGAGCTCGTCGAGGCTGTCGTAACGGATCGTCACCACGCCCGCCTGGCCGCCCGGCTTGTGGTCGATGGCGACCTTGAGCCCCATCGCGGCAGACAGATCGCCTTCCAGGGCGACGGTGTCGGCATCCTTGCGAGACGGCGACGTGGGGGGCGTCTTGCCTTTCGCAGGCGTGTCCGTCTTTTTCGCAAGCCGCTCGACCTCGCGCACCGACAGCCCCTTGGCGACCACGGCCTTGGCCAGACCGGAGGGATCGTCAGCGGTGACCAGCGCCCGGGCGTGACCGGCCGACAGCTTGCCCTCGCGCAGAAGCTCCTGCACGTCGGACGGTAGATTGAGCAGCCGCAGCATGTTGGCGATATGCGAGCGGCTCTTGCCCAGCGCCTCCGCCAGTTTCTCCTGGGTATGGCCGAACCGGTCCATCAGCTCGCGGTAGCCCGCAGCCTCTTCCACCGCGTTGAGATCGGCGCGCTGGATGTTCTCGATGATCGCGATCTCGAGCGCTTCGGTGTCGGTATACTCCCGCACCAGCGCCGGTACTTCGTGGAGCTGCGCCATCTGCGCCGCCCGCCACCGCCGCTCGCCTGCGACGATCTCGAACATCTCGCCGGACCCCTTTTTCCGCAGGATCAGAGGCTGAATGATGCCCTTTTCGCGGATCGAGGCGGCAAGGTCGTCGAGGTCGGCGGGGGTAAAGGTACGACGCGGCTGGTCGGGGTTGGGCACGACCCGTTCGATCGGCACCATCTGGTCGGCCTTGCGCTGTGCCGGCACACCCTCGCCCGCGGGCGTTTCGGGCGCGACATCCGCCATCAGCGCGGACAAGCCACGCCCCAATCCGCGTACCGGTTTCTTGGTCATGGTCGTTCCTATTGCCGTGCGAGGATTTCCTGGGCCAGCGCCGCGTAGGCCAGGCTGCCCTTCGACGCCGGATCGTATGCCGAGACCGGCATCGCGAAGGACGGCGCCTCGCTGACCCGCACGTTGCGCGGGATCACTGTGGAGAACACCAGATCGCCGAGGTTCTCGCGGGCATCCGCTTCGACCTGGTGCGAGAGGTTGTTGCGTTGGTCGTACATCGTCAGCACCACACCCTCGATCCGCAGATCGGGGTTGGCCGCCTCGCGCACTTCGCGCAGGGTCAGCATCAGCTGCGACAGGCCCTCGAGCGCATAGAATTCGCTTTGCAGCGGCACCAGCACAGTGTCGGCCGCGACCATCGCATTGACGGTGAGCAGGCTCAGGGACGGCGGGCAGTCGATCAGGATGTAGTCGAGACCCAGCGCATCGACATCGGGCGCGCGCAGGGCGTCATGCAGCATGGAGCTGCGCTTGGCATTGGCGGACAGTTCGATATCCGCCGAGGACAGATCCGTCGTCGCCGGCGCGATCCACAGCCCCTCGGTCTCGGTTTCCATCATCACGTTGGCGAGCGGCGTGTCTTCGAGCAGCAGGTCGTAGGTGG
>JAWKXC010000008.1:0-244949 GCA_041397205.1 Paracoccaceae bacterium | reverse complement strand
GTCGCCGTCGCGGAGGCCGCCACGGCGCCGGCCGCATGCGCCCCGGTCGCGCGGGTGTCGGCGATGGCCGCGCAGAACAACCGCTGCAGGATCAGCGCCAGCGCGATCGCGACAGCGATGCCCACGAGCAGACCCCAGCCGTTCTTGATGAGTATGGCCACGACGAGGCCGATCAGGGCCCCGATGATCCAGCAGATGCCGCGGCAAGATAAAATCCCTTTGGACGTGTTATTCATTGCGATCCCCCTGATCTCGATCGGTGCAAATGCGGGCCCAACCCGTCGGCTTTAGCCGTTTCTGAACTCGGTCCCGTACGATCATCATACCTTTACCGCGACTAGTAGACGTCGCCTTTCTTCACTTTCTTGGAAAACTCGGTCTCGCCGCCGGCGGCGAGCACCTTGGCCTGGTCGACCCAGCCGTCGCGGCTGACGCGCCCCTTGAAGCCTTCGAGGTTCTCGTCGACCCAACCGACCTCGGCCGCCGTCCAGGCCGCGATCTGGTCGAAATGGTAGAAGCCGAGCGAATGCAGCAGCGCTTCGAGCTTCGGCCCGACGCCCTTGATCGCCTTGAGATCGTCGGCACCGCCATCGCGCGGCGCGGTGAGCGCGGCGGGCTTCGTGACCGCAGCCCCCACGGCCGCGGGCGCCGCTTCCGGCTGCGCCACCTTCTCCGCCTTCGCGGGTTTCGGTTTCGGCGCGGCTTTCGGCTTCGGCGCCGCCTCCGCCTTCGGCGCGGGCGCCGCTTTCTTGCCGCTCACGTGGACCTTGCGGCCCGGCGTTACCCAGGGCGTGCTCAGCGGCACTTCGGCGCCGTCGATTCGCTTGATCGTGTCGCCGATCCCCAGCGCCAGCGCCACGGAGGCGTTATGCGCGGTGCGCCCGCTTTCGAAGTCCGGCAGACTGGTCAGCCCGCCCAGCGGCTCGGCGGCATAGCGGCCGTTCTGCGGACCCGGCACCGGCACCTGGCCGGCGGCAAACTCGTCGAGGATGTCGCCGAAAGCCTCCGCGGTCAGGTCTTCGTAGAAATCCTTGCCGGCCTGGATCATCGGCGCGTTGGTGCAGGCGCCGAGGCACTCGACCTCTTCCCAGCTGAAGCGGCCGTCTTCCGACAGCATGTGCGGCTGCGGCGCGATCTTGTCCTTCGCCACCGCGATCAGGTCTTCGGCGCCCATGATCATGCACGAGAGCGTGCCGCAGATCTGGAAGTGCGCGACGCTGCCGACCGGCTGGAGCTGGAACATGAAGTAGAAGGTGGCGACCTCGAGCACCCGGATATAGGCCATGCCGAGCATGTCGGCGACGTATTCGATCGCCGGTTTCGTGAGCCAGCCTTCCTGTTCCTGCGCCCGCCACAGGAGCGGGATCACGGCGCTGGCAGCGCGGCCTTCGGGGTACTTGGTAAGCTGGCCCTGCGCCCATTCCAGGTTGGCCGGGGTGAAGGCGAAGCTTTCAGGCTGATCGTGATACAGGCGTCTGAGCATGGTCACTCCGCGAGGTTCTGGAAATGGGTCGCCGGGACGCAGAGCGCCCCCGGAACGGTCTGGTCGGCCACCACCGTGTCACCGTCGCGCAGGGCGGCGAAATGGTTCGCGCTGGCGTTGATCGCGCACATCCAGCCGCCCTCGGCATTGGTGATGAACAGATAGCCGGAGCCAAGCGCGGCCATCCCGGTCGCGCCCTGCATCACCTCCGCCAGCGACGGACGCGGCTCGTCCTGCGCAAGCGCAGGCAGCGCGGCCGCGACGAGCGCGAAGCCGGCGAAGAGCGCCGCCCGTGTCACCGGTCGATCTCCCCGAACACGATGTCGATCGTGCCCACGAGCGCGGCGACGTCGGCGAGCTGGTGGCCTTTGGCGATCTGGATCAGCGATTGCAGGTGCGCATAGCCGGGGGCCCGGATCTTGCAGCGGTAGGGCCGGTTGGTGCCGTCGGCGACGAGGTAGACGCCGAACTCGCCCTTGGGCGCCTCGACCGCGGTGTAGGTCTCGCCCGCCGGCACGTGGAAGCCTTCGGTGTAGAGCTTGAAGTGATGGATCAGCGCTTCCATCGAGCTCTTCATTTCGCCGCGCTTGGGCGGCGCGATCTTGCCGCGCGAGAGCACGTCGCCCTGCCCGTCCGGCGCGCGCAGCTTGTCGACCGCCTGCAGGATGATCTTGGTCGATTCCCGCATCTCGGCCATGCGCACGTTGTTGCGGTCGTAGGTGTCGCCGTGGGTGCCGACCGGAATAGCGAAGTCGAACTCGTCATAGAGCTCGTAGGGCTCGGCGCGGCGCAGGTCCCAGGCGAAGCCGGAACCGCGCACCATCACGCCGGTGAGGCCCCAGGTGTTGATGTCGTCCTCGGTGACGATGCCGATGTCGACCGTGCGCTGCTTGAAGATCCGGTTCTCGGTGATGATCGCGTCGAAATCGTCGAGGAACTTGGGAAACTCGTGCGCCCAGGCCTCGATATCGTCGAGCAGGTTCGCCGGCAGGTCCTGGTGGACGCCGCCCGGGCGGATGTAATTGGCGTGCAGCCGCGCGCCACAGGCCCGGTCATAGAATTCCATCAGCTTTTCGCGCTGGACATAGCCCCAGAGTGGCGGGCTCAGCGCGCCGACGTCGATGGTCAGCGACATCACGTTGAGCAGGTGGTTCAGGATCCGCCCGATCTCCATGTAGAGCACGCGGATCAGCGAGGCGCGGCGCGGCACTTTGGTGCCGGTGAGCTTTTCGATGGCGAGGCAGAAGGCATGTTCCTGGTTCATCGGCGCGACGTAGTCGAGCCGGTCGAAATAGGGGATGTTCTGCAGGTAGGTGCGGCTCTCCATCAGCTTTTCGGTGCCGCGGTGGAGAAGGCCGATATGCGGGTCAGCGCGCTCGACGATCTCGCCGTCGAGCTCCAACACCAGACGCAGCACGCCGTGGGCGGCGGGGTGCTGGGGGCCGAAATTGATGTTGAAATTGCGGATCTTCTGCTCGCCGGTCTCGGCGTCGTGGAAGCCGCGGGCGTCGTTGCCGTTGCCGTCCATCATTTCTTGGCCTCCCCCTTCTCGTCACCGGGCAGCACGTATTTTGCGCCCTCCCAGGAAGACATGAAATCGAACTGGCGGTATTCCTGCACCAGCGAGACCGGCTCGTAGACGACGCGCTTCTGCACCTCGTCGTAGCGCACCTCGGTGTAGCCGGTGGTCAGGAAATCCTTCTTCAGCGGGTGACCGCGGAAGCCGTAGTCGGACAGGATGCGGCGCATGTCGGGGTGATCGGCGAACAGGATGCCGAACATGTCGAACACCTCGCGCTCGTACCAGTCGGCGGCCTTGGCACACCGGTGATCGTGGGCACCATGTCGCCCTCGTTCACCGCGCATTTGACCTGGATCCGCTGGTTCTGCCACATCGACAGCAGGTGGTAGACCACGTCGAACCGCGCCTCGCGCTCGGGCCAGTCCACCGCGGTGATATCGACGAGGGTGGTGAAGCGGCAGGCGGTGTCGGCCTTGAGAAACTCGATGAAGCCCGGCAGCGCGGTCGCGCGGATCTCCACCGTCAACTCGCCGTGGGTCACGTTCCAGCCGGCGACCTGCTCGGGACGCTTGGCCTCGATCCTCTGACCGAGGTCCATCAGGGCTTCGCTCATCCGGGTTACCTCTCGATCGTTCCGGTGCGGCGGATCTTCCGCTGCAGCTGCATGATGCCGTAGACCAGCGCCTCGGCGGTCGGCGGGCAGCCGGGCACGTAGACGTCGACCGGGATCAGCCGGTCGACCCCGCGCACCACGGAATAGGAGTAGTGGTAGTAGCCGCCGCCGTTGGCGCAGGAGCCCATCGACAGCACGTAGCGCGGTTCGGGCATCTGGTCGTAGAGCTTGCGCACGACCGGGGCCATCTTGTTGGTCACGGTGCCCGAGACGATCATCAGATCGGCCTGGCGGGGCGAGGCGCGCGGCGCGGTGCCGAAACGCTCGAGGTCGTAGCGCGGCATGGCGCCGTGGATCATCTCGACCGCGCAGCAGGCGAGACCGAAGGTCATCCAGTGCAGCGAGCCGGTGCGCGCCCAGGTGATGATGTCGTCGGTGGTGGTGAGCAGGAAGCCCTTGTCGGCCAGCTGCTCGCCCAGCTTCTTGGCCGAGACGTCCTTGTCGGCGCCGGCGGTGTTTCCGGTCATCACGCCCATTCCAGCGCCCCCTTCTTCCACTCGTAGGCGAAGCCGATGGTCAGGACGGCGAGGAACACCATCATCGACCAGAAACCGACCAGCCCGACATCCTTGAAGGCCACCGCCCAGGGGAACAGGAAGGCGATTTCGAGGTCGAAGATGATGAACAGGATCGAGACCAGGTAGAAGCGGACGTCGAACTTCATCCTCGCGTCGTCGAAGGCGTTGAAGCCGCATTCGTAGGCCGAGGTCTTTTCCGGGTCCGGATGGCGCACCGCCAGAACCAGCGCGGCGATCAGGAAGACCGCTCCGAGGGCTATGGCAACGACGAGAAAGACGACTACGGGCAGATATTCGCGAAGAAACTCTTCCACCGGCTGCTCCTCTGTGTCTCGCGGGCCCACCTCGACCGGAGGCTGGCGCGCGTCAGCTAGGCATAGCCGCGGTTTACCCCCCGGGCCCGAGGGGGTCAACCAAAGCTCCGTCACATTCTCATGCCTGAATGGGACCCGCAGTCCCCTGCTTTTCAAGGAATTTCGGCTTTCCGGTCATTGTGTTAGCGCCCGCAGAGGCGGCCGGCAAAAAATATTTTTGCGGGCGCGGCATGCAGCGGCATGCATTTTCCATGCTGCGGCTGCGAAATGCCGGGGCCGGGGACCGACTCGCACTGCGCCTGCGGCGGCGAACGGCCCCGCGCGGCGGCGGATCGCACCCCCGGGGTTACATGGCACGGAGCGCCGCGAGCGCGCGGCGGTGGTGGGCGGCGCTGTCGGGCGAAAAGCAGCACAGGACGATGCGGTCGGGCAGGTCGTGGTGCTCGCGCCACCGGGTCACCTCGGCGACCGCGATCGCCGCCGCGTCCTCGGCCGGATAGCCGAAGATGCCGGTCGAGATCGCCGGGAAGGCGACGCTCCGGCAGCCCGCCGCCTCGGCGAGCGTCAGGCTCGCGCGGTAGCAGGATTCGAGCAGCGCGGCCTCGCCCGCACCCCCGCCCTGCCAGACCGGCCCGACGGTGTGGATCACGTGCTTCGCCGGGAGATCGTAGGCACCGGTGATCCGCGCCTCGCCGGTGGGGCAGCCGCCGAGGCTGCGGCATTCGGCCTTGAGCCCGGGCCCCGCCGCGCGGTGGATCGCCCCGTCGACCCCGCCGCCGCCCAGGAGCCGGCTGTTGGCGGCGTTGACGATGGCATCGACGGGGACCCGCGTGATGTCGCCTTCGTGGATTTCGATGGTCATGGACGCCCTCCCCTTCGCCGGCTGTCCGCGGACGACCGGCGCTGGCCCTCTAGCGCCATGATATCAGCCCGCGCCCGGCCGTCGAGGCCGCAGGAGCGGGACCACCCGCCGCGCCGCGCGCCGGCAAATGCCACTGGCCCCGGCCCCGCCCCTGCGCTATCCCGGCGTCATGACCGACACGCTCACGATCCGCCGCCCCGACGACTGGCACCTGCACCTGCGCGACGGCGCGATGCTCGCGGCCGTCCTGCCCGAAACCGCGCACCATTTCGCCCGCGCCATCGTGATGCCCAACCTGGTGCCGCCGGTGGTGACCGGGGACGATGCGCGGGCCTACCGCGACCGGATCCTGGCGGCGCTGCCCGACGGCATGGATTTCACGCCGCTGATGACCCTCTATCTCACCGAGGATACCGATCCCGAGGACGTCGCGAATGCGGCGCAGGCGGGGCTCGTCACCGCGGTCAAGCTCTACCCCGCCGGCGCCACGACCAATTCCGCCTCGGGGGTGCGCGATTTCGACAAGGTCCGCCCGGTACTGGAGCGGATGGCCGAGATCGGCATGCCGCTCTGCGTGCATGGCGAAGTGACCGCGGCCGAGGTCGACATCTTCGACCGCGAGGCGGTGTTCATCGACAAGGTGCTCGACCCGATCCGCAAGGCCACGCCCGGCCTGCGCGTGGTGATGGAGCACATCACCACCTCGAACGGGGTCAACTACGTGTCCTCCGGCGGCGACGACATCGCCGGGACGATCACCACCCACCACCTGATCATCAACCGCAACGACATCCTCGTCGGCGGCATCCACCCGCATTACTACTGCCTGCCGGTCGCCAAGCGCGAGAGCCACCGGCTGGCGCTACGCCATGCCGCGACCTCCGGCGATGCGAGCTTCTTCCTCGGCACCGACTCGGCCCCGCACCTCACCCGGCTCAAGGAACATGCCTGCGGCTGCGCCGGCGTGTTCTCGGCCACCAACACGCTGTCCTGCCTCGCCGAAGTCTTCGAACAGGACGGCGCGCTCGACCGGCTCGAAGCCTTCACCTCGCTGAACGGCCCGGCCTTCTACCGGCTTCCCGCGAACGAGGCGACCGTCACCCTCACGCGGGGCGAACCCGTCGCCTACCCCGCCACGATCGAAACCGCCGACGGCCCGGTCACCGTCTTCGATCCCGGCTTCCCGCTGCACTGGCGGGTGAGCGCGTGACGCATTCCCTGCCAGAAATCTGCCTAGGGATCTGCAGGTCCCTTCCCCCGGCCCGCGAAGGAGCGCCCAGATGATCCCGACGTCTTTCCCGGACAAGACCGAAATCGCACGGCTCACCGCCCGGATGCTGCTGGAGATCGGCGCGGTCAATTTCCGCCCCGACGAGCCGTTCATCCTGGCGAGCGGGTTGCCGTCCGCCACCTATATCGACTGCCGCAAGCTGATCTCCTATCCGCGCATCCGCACGACACTGATGGATTTCCTCGCCGTCACGGTGATGCGTGAGGCAGGCTTCGAGGCCTTCGACAATATCGCCGGGGGCGAGACCGCGGGCATCCCCTTCGCCGCGCTGGTGGCCGAGCGGCTGGCGCTGCCGATGACCTATGTGCGCAAGAAGCCCAAGGGCTACGGCCGCGGCGCGCGGATCGAGGGCGACATGTCGGAAGGCCAGCGCGTGCTGCTGGTGGAAGACCTCACCACCGACGGCGGCTCGAAGCTTTCCTTCGTCGATGCGATTCGCGAAACCGGGGCCACCTGCGCCGACACCGCGGTGATCTTCTACTACGACATCTACCCCGAGACGGTGAAGACGCTTGGCGATCATGGGGTTGCGCTGCACTATTTGTGCACCTGGTGGGACGTGCTCGCCGAGGCCCGCGCGACAGAGGCTTTCCCGGCCGAGACGCTCGCCGCGGTCGAGGCCTTCCTCAAGGCGCCGCGGGCGTGGCAGGCGGAGCACGCCGTCGGCTGAAATCGCCACCGCGCCGCGCGCATTTTCCGCCGCGTCCTGCGCGGCATTCCTCCGGCATTTGCGGGCCGCGAAACCATATGTCGTCTTTGCCCCCCGGGATTGATACCATAACGTGGTCAATCCGGCGCGTTCCAAGGAATTGTCCACAGGATTTCCAGATGGTCGCGGGCGCCGGGACGCGGTAACTCCCGCTGCAACGACAGGGGAAGACATGAACGAGATCACCCAGCTCCGGCAGTCCGGCGGCGCCGCAGGCGACAGGGACGACGACGGCAGCGCCACCGGCCTGCCGCACAATATCGAGGCCGAGCAGCAGCTCCTCGGCGCGATCCTGACCAACAACGAGATCTACGACCGCGTCGCCCAGATCATCAAGCCGCACCATTTCTACGAGCCGGTGCACGAGCGCATCTACGCGCTCGCCGAGCAGCGGATCGGGGCCAACATGCTGGCCTCGCCGGTCACGCTGAAACCCTTCCTCGCCGATGACGAGGGGCTCAAGGAGCTCGGCGGGGCCGCCTATCTCGCGCGGCTCGCGGGCGCCGCGATCAGCTCCTTCGCCGCGCGCGATTACGCGCAGATGATCTACGAGATGCACCAGCGCCGCGAGCTCATCAAGCTCGGGGCCGAGATCGGCGACCGCGCCGGCCGGCTGGAGGCGAAGGACACACCCAGCGAGCAGATCGTCGCCGCCGAGCAATCGCTCTACAAGCTCGCCGAGACCGGGCAGGCCACCACCGGCTTCCAGTCGTTCCTCTCCGCCGTCACCGCGGCCGTGAGCGTCGCCAACGCCGCCTACGGGCGCGACGGCGGGCTCGCCGGCGTCTCGACCGGGCTCGACGATCTCGACAAGAAGCTCGGTGGGTTGCACCGCTCCGACCTCCCTGATCCTCGCCGGCCGCCCCTCGATGGGCAAGACCTCGCTCGCCACCAACATCGCCTTCAACATCGCCAAGGCCTACAAGCGCGGCAAGCTGCATGACGGCACCGAGGGGGCCGTGAACGGCGGCGTGGTCGGGTTCTACTCGCTCGAAATGTCGGCCGAACAGCTCGCCGCCCGGATCCTGTCGGAAGCCTCCGAGGTGCCGTCCGAACAGATCCGCAGGGGCGACATGACCGAGGCCGAGTTCCGCCGCTTCGTCGATGCCGCCAAGGCGCTCGAAAGCTGCCCGCTGTTCATCGACGACACGCCCGCCCTGCCCATCGCCCAGCTCGCCGCCCGCGCCCGCAGGCTCAAGCGCGAACACGGGCTCGACGCACTGTTCGTCGACTACCTGCAGCTGGTGCGCGGCACGGCCGAGAACCGCGTAAACGAGATCGCCGAGATCTCGATGGGGCTCAAGGCGATCGCCAAGGAGCTCAACATCCCGGTGGTCGCGCTGTCGCAGTTGTCTCGTCAGGTCGAGAACCGCGACGACAAGCGGCCGCAGCTCTCGGACCTCAGGGAATCGGGCTCGATCGAACAGGATGCCGACGTGGTCATGTTCGTCTTCCGCGAGGAATACTACGCCGAACGCGAGAAGCCCTCCGACGACAAGCTCGAGGAGATGGCGGCCTGGCAGGACCGGATGGACCGGCTGCACGGCAAGGCCGAGGTCATCATCGGCAAGCAGCGGCACGGGCCGATCGGCAACGTCGAACTCAGCTTCGAGGGCCGGTTCACCCGTTTCGGCAACCTGGTGAAGCCCTGGCAGCAGGGCAGCGGCGACGGCTACTGACGCGAGCGGATCGTCAGGCCGGCCGGACCGCCGCAGCGCGCGCCCGGGGCTGCGGCCCCCCTGCCCTCCCCACCAATGCCCCCGGCGGAGCTTCGCCCATCCGCGCCCCCGTCCGCATGCGCCCGCTATCCCGCGCCGCCGCTTTGGGTCACAATGGGCGTGGCGCAAGGCGCCGGACGGGGGCGTGACGGAAGGCGCCGAACGATCCGGCGCCCGAGAAGAGCAGGATGCGCCGCCGGAACGCACGACGGGAGGCAGACGCCGTGTCCAACGCCACACTCGCGGCCATCCGCTTTGGAACCGGCCTGTCGCCGGTCCTCTCGCCGCCAGACGGCGCCGATACCCTGCTGGCGCGTCTTGCCGGCCCCGACACCGCCCGGAAGCGCTTCCCGGTCGTCGGGCTTGCGAAGCTCTGGCCGCTGATGGCGGAATACGGCGCCGCCCGGCGCGAGAGCGTCGCCGAAAGCAGCGGCGCCACCCCGCGCCTCAAGGCCGCGGTGGCGGCGATCCATGCCGCGGTCTATGACGGGATGCGGGCCCGGCTGAGCCGCGGCGCGCTCGCCGAAGACGGGTTTCGCGAGCGGCTCACCTGGTTCTGGGCCGACCATTTCACCGTCCGGGCCACCAATATCCGCTTCCTCCCGGGCCCCGCCACCTATGTCGAGGAAGCCATCCGCCCGCATCTCGGCGGGCCGTTCTCGAAAATGCTGCGGGCGGCGGCGATCCATCCGGTGATGCTGAGCTATCTCGACCAGGACAGCTCGATCGGCCCGATGAGCCAGGTCGGGCAGCGCGACGACGGCGGGCTGAACGAGAACCTCGCCCGCGAGATCCTGGAACTGCACACGCTGGGCGTGGGCGCGCATTTCACCCAGGAGGACGTCACCCAGTTCGCGGAGCTCCTCACCGGGCTCACTTTCTCCGTCAGCGAGGGCTTCCGGTTCCGGCCGCTCTGGGCCGAGCCCGGGGCGGAACACGTGCTGGGCACCCGCTACGGCGGCAAGCGCCGGGCCCGGCGTAAGGACATTTTCGCAGCTCTCGACGACATCGCCCATGCGCCCGCCACCGCCGCGCACCTGGCGCAGAAGCTCGCGGTGCATTTCGTCTCCGACACGCCCGACCCGGACATGGTGATGCAGATGACCCATGCCTATCTGGTGCATGACACCGATCTCAGCCGCGTCTACGAGGCGATGCTGGCCCACCCGGCGGCCTGGGCCCCCTTGGGCGCCAAAGCCCGCCAGCCCTTCGAATACGTCACCGCCAGCCTGCGTGCCCTCGGGACCGGCGAGACCCGGCTCGCCGAGTTGACGCAGGGCGAGCTCACCCGGCTGGTCCAGCGGCCGCTCGCCCGGATGGGCCAACCCTACGAACAGCCGCCCGGCCCCAACGGCTGGCCAGAAGAGGCCGAGGCCTGGATCACCCCGCCGGCGCTCGCCGAGCGGATCGGGTGGGCGATGAACGTCAAGGCGTTGCACGGCGGCCCGCTGCCCGAGCCGAACGCCTTCGTCGAAGCCGCGCTCGGCGATCTCGCCCCGGAGGATCTGGCCATGGCCGTGCGCATGGCCGAGAGCAAGAGCGCGGGCGTCGGCCTGGTGCTGGCCTCGCCCGCCTTCAACCGGCGTTAGGAGACGGATCATGTCCCATTCGACCGACCTCGACCGCCGCCGGTTCCTGCGCCTCAGCGCCGCGCTCGGCTGTTCCGCCGCCGCCGCGCCCTTGATGACGCGGGTCACCTTCGCCGCGGTCCCGGGCGACAACCGCCTCGCGGTGATCATCCTGCGCGGCGCGATGGACGGGCTCGACGTGCTGCAGCCTCTTGGCGATCCCGACTTTGCCGGCCTCGGGCGGCAGGATCTCGGCGGCAAGGCGCCGGCGACCGATCTCGACGGGTTCTTCGCCTTGCACCCTGCGCTTGCGCCACTCCTGCCGATGTGGCGGGCGGGCCAACTAGGCTTCGCCCATGCCGTCGCCACGCCCTACCGCAACAAGCGCAGCCATTTCGACGGCCAGGACATCCTCGAGGCGGGCAGCGGGCTGGACGTGCCCGACCGCGCGGTGCGCGACGGCTGGCTGAACCGGCTGATCCAGGCGCTGCCCGGCACCACCAGCGAAACCGCCTACGCGATCGGGCTCGACCAGCTCAAGGTGATCTCGGGCACGGCCCCGGTACGGCAATGGAGCCCCGATGCCCGGATCGAGATCGACGCCCAGAGCCGGCTTCTGCTCGAACGGCTCTACGAACCCGACCCGCTGTTCCATGTCGCCGCCAACACCGCCTTCGACCTTGCCGATCCCGCGGGTGCGGACGGGATGTCCGCCGGCAACCGCCGGTCCGGACAGGCGCCGGCGAGGCTCGCCGCCTTCGCCGCGGAAAAGCTGCGGGCCGAGGCGCGGATTGCCGCCTTTTCGATCAGCGGTTGGGACACGCACCGCGACCAGCGCCAGGTGCTGGGCGCCGGGCTCGACGGGCTCGCCGCCGCGCTCCTCGCGCTCGAACAGGGGCTCGGGCCTGAGGTCTGGGGCAAGACCACCGTGCTGGCGATGACCGAGTTCGGCCGCACCGCGCGCGGCAACGGCACCGGCGGCACCGACCACGGCACCGGCGGCGCGATGCTGCTGGCGGGCGGCGCGCTGCGCGGCGGCAAGGTCCATGGCGACTGGCCGGGGCTCGACGAGCTGTCGCTCTACCAGGGGCGCGACCTCCTCCCGACCCGCGACGTGCGTGCCTATGCGGCCTGGACGATGCGGGGGCTGTTCGGCCTCGACCGCGGCTTGCTGGAGACCACGGTGTTTCCGGGGCTCGACATCGGCACCGATCCGGGCGTGCTGTTGTGAGCCTTGCCGCGCCCCGTCCCGCCGCCTAGGGTCGCACCATGCTGGTTCCCGTCCTGTTGCTGCTTCTGTCGCTCGCGGGCCTGGGTGTGGCCTTCGCTGTCCCCGGGTGGTCCGACCTGCTGCTGCTCGCCGGTCCGACGGCGCTGGCGAGCCTCTACCTGCTGTTGCGCGCGCTCCGGGGCGGCGCCGCACGGGGCGACCAGGGCGAACAGGTGATCCTCGACGGCTCAAACGTGATGCATTGGCGCGGCGGGACCCCGGACATCGCCACCGTCCGCGCGGTGATCGACATGGCCCGCGCCCAGGGCATGAGCCCCGGTGTCGTGTTCGATGCCAATGCGGGCTATCTGCTGTTCGACAAATACGTCGACGACGCCGATTTCGCCCGGGTGCTCGGGTTGCGGGCAGACCGGGTGCTGGTCGTGCCGAAGGGTACCCCGGCCGATCCCACGATCCTCGCCGCGGCGCGCGACCTCGGCGCACGGGTGATCTCCAACGACCGCTACCGCGACTGGCTCGGCGATTTCCCGGAGCTGGCGGCGCCCGGCCAGATCCTGCGCGGCGGCTACCGCAAGGGGGCGTTGTGGCTGGAGACCGGCGCGCCCGACACGCCGGGCTGACGCTGCGCGGGGGCGCCTAGCGCTCGCGCGCCGGCCCTTCCGACGGCCGGTCGATCAGCGCCTCGATCTCGGTCACGACCCCTGCCGGCAGCGGGCCGAACGCCATCGCTGCGGCGTTTTCCTCGGCCTGGGCCACCGTCTTGGCGCCGGGGACCGGGATCAGGCTGGGGGACCGGGCCAGTAGCCAGCCGAGTGCGCCCTGCCCCGGCGTGCGACCGCCGGTGGTGAGCAGTTCGCGTACCGCGTCGAGCCGGGCGATGAGCGCGTCCGAGACCGTCCCGTCCTTGAAATAGTCGAGCCAGTCGAAGGTGTTGGCCCGGATGTCGTCGGCCGCAACCCGGGCGCCTGCCGTGAACTTGCCGGTGAGGAGACCCATCGCCAGCGGCGAGCGGATCAGCTGCTGGAGCCCGTGGCGTTCGGCCACCGCGTGCTGCGACGGCGCGTCGAAGAACAGGTTCATCGTGTATTCCACCGCGGCGAATCCCGGCCAGCCGGCGGCGGCGTCGAGCCGCTCGGGGAAATCGGTGCTCCAGCCGTAGCTGCCGATCTTGCCCTCGCCCCTCAGTGCCTCGAGCGTGTCGAACACCTCCGGCACCGCCGCCACGGGCAGCGTGTTGACGTGGCAGAGCAGCACGTCGATCCGGTCACGCCGGAGCCGGGCGAGGCTCGCCTCCACCGAGGCGCGGATCGCGGCCGGCGCGGTGTCGTTGCGGATCACCTGGCGGGTGTCGCGGTCGAAGACCGGGCCGAATTTCGACACCACGACCGAGCCCGCGCGGTTGCCGAGCACCTGGCCCAGCAGCTCTTCGGAATGCCCGGCACCGTAGACGGCGGCGGTGTCGAAGACCCGCACCCCGGCGGCCCAGGCCGCCTCGATGGTGCGGGCGCTCTCGGCGTCGTCGGTGCCGCAATAGCCCAGCGGCGTCTCGCCCGACCAGAGCGGACCGCCAATGGCCCAGCAGCCCATGCCGATCCGGGGGGTGCCTTCGAGCGGGTTGGGGGTCATGGTCATGGCGGTCTCCTTTTCGCCGATGATGCCGGGTCTGGCGGCCCTTGTCGCGCGCCCGCAGGCCTCCGAAACCGCAACCGCGCTTTCGGAAATGCAAACGGCACCGGCGGCCCGTCTTCCAGCGCCCATCTACCAGCGGCCGGTCAGCCCCTTCCACCCCAAACTCGCGCGGCGGGCAAATTCCGAGCCTTCGAGCCGGCCCTCGCGGATCGCCGCCGGATCGGCCGCGGCGGTCGCGAGAATGCCATCGGCCCGCCAGGCGGCCCGCAGCGCCGGGATCGACAGCTTGAAGTCGATCCTGCGCGCCTCGGCGAGATCCGCCCGCGCGGCCGCGATCAGCCCGTCGAGCCCCTCGTCGGGCAGCACCTGCCACCCCCGCCGGCCAAGCTCGGGCGCCGCCACCAGCATCGCCGCCAGCCCTGCCGCCTTGCCGACCGCGCGCACCGCCGGCTCGCGCTTGTACTGCGCGCCCAGCGCCTGGGCCGAGGCCCACATCAGCGTGCCGCCGGTCTCGGCGAGATAGGCGTCGAGAACGTCGGCGCTGCCGAGCGGGTCGCGGTCGACGTCCGCCCAGCGGGCGACCACCAGCGCATCGAGCATCGCCCCGGGGAGCCCCGCCGCATGCATCACCTCGGCGAGCGGCTTGGCGACCTCGTGGGCACGGGCCGGCTCGCCCTCGTCGATCTCGACCAGCACGTCGCGCCAGAACTGGAGCCGCATCTTGGCGACGGTCGGGTCGCTCGACGCCCAGGGGGCACGGGCCACCTCGAGGTTGAAGGCATAGAGCGGAAACAGCCGCGCACGCGCTTCGACCGGTGCGGCCATGGCGGCGCGGAACCGGTCGGGATCGCCGCGGCGAACGAGATCGGCACAGGCGGCAAGGGTCATCGGGCCGGCACCGCCCCTGCGAGGGTCTTCGCCGCCGCCGCCGCTTTGCGCGCACGGTCCGCGTGGAGGACAAAAAGCGCCCCGGTCATTCGGCCGCCTGCCCCGTCGCCGTCACCGGCGCGTAACCGTCGCGGTGGAGTTTCCAGTTGATCGCATCGAGCAGCGCTTCGAAAGAAGCGTCGACGATGTTGGGGCTCACGCCCACCGTCGACCAGCGCCGCCCGGCCCCGTCCTCGCTGTCGATGATCACGCGGGTGACGGCGTCGGTGCCGCCCTGGGTGATCCGCACCTTGAAGTCGACGAGCTGGATATCGTCGATCCCGGCCTGGTAGGGCCGAGATCCTTCGCCAGCGCCCGGGCGAGCGCGTTGACCGGCCCGCCGTCGGCGCCATGCAGCGACTGGCTCTCGGAGACCGAGAGCTTCTTTTCCTCGCCGATCTTCACCACCACCACGGCTTCCGAGATCGACACCATCCGGTCGTAGCGGTTCTTGCGCCGCTCCACCGTGACCCGGTAGCGCTTGACCTCGAAGAACTCCGGCAAGCGCCCGAGGATCCGCTGCGCGAGCAGTTCGAACGAGGCCTGGGCGCTGTCATAGGCATAGCCCTGGTCTTCGCGGTTCTTGATCTCGTCGAGGATCTCGCCGAGCCGCGGGTCGCCCGGCTCGACCGCGATCCCGGCCTCGGCAAGGCGTTTGCGCAGGTTCGACTGGCCGGCCTGGTTCGACATCGGCACCAGGCGGGCATTGCCCACCTGCCCAGGTTCGACATGTTCGTAGGTGGTCGGGTCCTTCAGGATCGCCGAGGCGTGCAGCCCCGCCTTGTGGGTGAAGGCGCTGGCACCGACGTAGGGCGCGCTGCGCAGCGGCACCCGGTTGAGGATGTCGTCGAGCTGGCGCGAGACCTTGGTCAGCGTCGCAAGCTCGGCCTCCGTCACCCCGGTCTCGAAGCGCGAGCGGTAGGGTTCCTTGAGCAGGAGCGTCGGGATCAGCGTGACGAGGTTGGCATTGCCGCAGCGCTCGCCCAACCCGTTGAGCGTGCCCTGCACCTGGCGCGCGCCGGCCTCGATCCCGGCCAGCGAGCCCGCCACGGCGCAGCCGGCGTCGTCGTGGCAATGGATGCCGACATTCTCGCCCGGGATGCCCGCCTCGATCACCGCGCGGGTGATGTCGTGGACCTCGCTCGGCAAGGTGCCGCCATTGGTGTCGCAGAGCACGATCCAGCGGGCGCCGGCGTGGTAGGCGGCAAGCACCGCGTCGAGCGCATAGGCGCGTTGGCCTTGTAGCCGTCGAAGAAATGCTCGGCATCGAACAGCGCCTCGCGGCCCTCGGCCACCACGTGGGCGACGGAGGCGCGGATGTTCTCGAGGTTCTCTTCGAGGGTGATCCCGAGCGCGGTCGTCACATGAAAATCATGGGTTTTCCCGACGAGACAGACGCCCGGCGTGCCGGCGTGCATCACCTGTGCCAGCACGTCGTCATTCGCCGCCGAGCGCCCGGCCCGCTTGGTCATGCCGAAGGCGGTGAAGGTGGCTTTCGTGTCCGGCCGGGCGTCGAAGAAATCGCTGTCGGTCGGGTTCGCCCCCGGCCAGCCGCCTTCGATGTAGTCGACACCGAGCCGGTCCAGCGCCCTGGCAATGGCGGTCTTCTCGGCGACCGAGAACTGCACGCCCTGGGTCTGCTGCCCGTCGCGCAACGTGGTGTCGTAGATGTAGAGCCGTTCGGTCATCGCTCCAGCCTTTCGTCCTTGCAGTGGGTCCCCGGGGACTTCTCTGTGTGGCACATCACAGCCCCTCCAGCCGGGCCGGGTCGAAGCCGGCACCCGGTACCAGCTCCACGCCCGCCTTCGACATCCGCACCTCGACGCCGGCTGCGACCAGCGCGGCCTTCATCGAGTCTACGGATGAGAAATCCTTGGTTTTCATGGCAGTATTGCGCAGAGCTGAGAGTTTGTTCGCCAAATCCTGCAGACTGTTGGTCGACACAGCGGAACCTATTCCACGAGCAGTCGAACTACCGGCTGCATCACCCGCAGCCGAAACAACACGAGTTTGCCAATCCCAATCCCCGAGTTCGTCGTTGAGCAACCCCACTAGCGCGGCCGACGCTTTTAGTTCTGCCGCGCCAACCCCGGAGCTCTCAGCCTGCTTTGCAAGCGTGTGCAGGGCCGCGACCGCAAGCGGCGTATTGAGATCATCCGCCAGCGCTGCCACGACCATTGGGCTTGGCCGAACATCACCATCGAAACCCGCTGTCATCGCCCGCCACTTGCGCAAGGTCGCCTCCGCCTCCGCGCGCTTCTTCTCGGTCCAGTCCATCGGCTTGCGGTAATGCGTGCCGAGAAACACGAAGCGGATCACTTCGCCCGCCACCGGCGGCTGGCCGTCATGGCCCGCGAGCAGGTCGTGCACGGTGAAGAAGTTGCCGAGCGACTTCGACATCTTCCGCCCCTCGACCTGCAGCATCTCGTTGTGCAGCCAGTAGCGCGCGAAGCCCGCGCCCGGGTGGGCGCATTTCGACTGGGCGATCTCGTTTTCATGGTGGGGGAAGGTCAGATCGTTGCCGCCGCCATGGATGTCGAAAGTGGCGCCGAGCAGCTCGTAGGACATGGCGGAGCACTCGATATGCCACCCGGGCCGGCCGCGGCCCCAGGGGCTGTCCCACCCGGGCTCGCCCTCCTTGGCGGGCTTCCACAGCACGAAATCCATCGGATTGCGCTTGTAGGGCGCGACCTCGACCCGGGCCCCGGCGATCATGTCGTCGACCGACCGGCCCGACAGCGCGCCGTATCCTTCGTAGCTGTCCACCGCGAACAGCACGTGGCCCTCGGCCGCGTAGGCATGGCCGCGGTCGATCAGCTCGGAAATCATCGTCACCATGTCGCCGATATGCTGGGTCGCCCGCGGCATCTCGTCGGGGTCCAGCGCGCCAAGCGCCCGCATGTCGTCGAGGTACCATTGCGTGGTCGACGAGGTGATCTGGTCGATCGGCACGCCGCTTTCCTCTGCGCGGGCGATGATCTTGTCGTCGACGTCGGTGAAATTGCGCACGTAGGTCACGTGGTCGGGACCGTAGACATGGCGGAGCAGCCGGTAGAGCACGTCGAAGACCACCACGGGACGCGCATTACCCAGATGCGCCCGGTCATAGACCGTCGGCCCGCAGACATACATCCGCACATTCTCCGCATCGAGCGGCTCGAAACGCTCCTTGGAGCGGGTCGCGGTGTTGTAGAGCTTGATCTCGACCATGGGCCGTCCTCGCGTGCGCAAATGAATGCACCAGTGCTTCCGCGGCGGACCTAGCAGCTTACAGTTTGAGAGGAAACAGAAGAACGGCCCGCCTGACGATGTCAGCCGGTAATGCAGATGCAGATGATGCCGTTCAGGGTGTTCATGAGACGCTCATAGCAGGCTTCGCAGCCGCCGCCAAGCCTGATACATTGCCTCCATGAGCCGCGAGATCGTCAACACCGTCTGCGCCGCGCTGCCCGGTGCGGAAAATTCCGACCCCTGGGGCGGCGGCCACGACGCCTGGAAAGTGGGGGGCAAGATGTTTGCGGTTGTCGGCGCGATGGACGGCGGCGTGTCGGTCAAATGCCCCGATGTCGAGACGGCGGACATGCTCAAGGACGCGGGCGTGGCGCAAAAGGCGGCCTATTTCCACAAATCCTGGGTCTTCCTGCCCTTCGGCGAAACCGAGGAGGCAGAATTCGCCCACCGGATCCACGTGAGCTACGACACGATCCGCGCGAGCCTGCCGAAAAAACTCCAGGCCACGCTCCCGCCTCGCACCTGACCCTCTCTTTCATCTTGGTCCAAATACTCCGGGGAGTCGGGGGAGCCCCCGGCTCCGGCCCGGATCAGGCGACCGCGGCGTTGGTTTTCACCGCGAGCCCGCCCTTGAGCCACATCTGCCCGACCTTCACCGCGATCCAGGGGATGAAGAAGGTCGCCGCCACCAGCGCGAGGCCGCCGAGGATGCGGAAGATCCTGCCGCAGCCGGCGCCCGCGAGGATCATCATCAGCGAGGAGAAGGCCGCGAGCGGGAAGGTGAAGGCGCCCCAGAAGGGCGAGAACCTGGCGGTGGTGATCCAGCGCCCGCCGGCGAAGTGCCGCGAGGAGCACGATCGCAGCGATGCCGAAGGTCAGCCCGAGGCCAGGGTAGCCGAGCAGCATGGCCACCGTGCCGAGCAGCGAGGCGGGGGCGAGGTGGATCGCGAGCAGCGGACGCAGCGGCGGCGGCGGGGTCTCGCGGGCGAATTGCAGCGCAGACAGCGCCCAGATCACCATGGCCGCGACCAGCGCCGCCCAGAAGATCACGGTGGCGTAGCCGTGCCAGCCGAGTTGCAGCGCCGGGATCGGGCTGACGATCAGGCCGACGAAGGTGAGGTGGAACACCGGTGTCACCTTGCGGGCTTCCGCGGGGCCGGTGACGAGGTGCATCACAACGATCGCCAGCACGGCCGCGTGCCCGAGGATCGCGAGCACAAGAGCGATGCTGGCGAGCAGTGTCGAATAAAGGGATCAGGGCGGCCGCGAACAGATCCCCGCCATGGTCAGCGCCGCGATGCCGGCGCGGCCCGGCAGGAGCTTGAGGTCTTCCGCCACCACGCCCGGGCGCGCGGCCAGCTTGGCCACGTAATGGCCGGCGGTGAACAGGTAGACCAGCACCATCGCGCCCGACAGGAGCTGGCCGAACCCAGCCGGCGCGCCGAAGGCGTCGGGCGTCCTCAGCCAGGCGGCGGCGAGCCCGAACAGGCCCAGAATGGGCGGAAACAGCGCCGGCGGCGTCTTGCGCCAACGCGGCACGGCGTTGGCCTGGTTGGTGAAGGCGGGCGGCTGTTTCGACATGGCGTTTCTCCTCGTGTTCGCCGGAACACAATACTTCCCGGTATTCGCCAGTCCACAATGACCGGCGTCGTTCGCCCGCCCCCAATGGCAGGCGGGTCGAGCCTTGGGAATGCGCCCGGACGTCGCGCCGGTCTTCCGCCGCCAGACCGCCTGTGTGGATGGAATCCCCTGACGAACGACCGACTTGCCAGCGTGGAAATAGCGCCCGGAGCCGGCGTACCCTATGCCCGGATCAGCGGATCGTCCCGCGCGCCATCGCTTCGCTCATCATCCGCATGAACCTGGTGAAGGTCTCGCTCGGCAGCTCCCGTCCCGACAGGACCGCGCCCATCCAGTCCCGGGCCGCCCATTCCATCTTTATCGCCTGCCCGACCGGGTCGGCGCAGGGAATGAGCGTGATCGCCTCGAAGACGCCGCGGGCGCGGCTTTGCAGCACCGGGTTGGGCCAGGGCTGGCGGCGCAACTCGTCCATGAAGGCGAGGTCGCAGGCGCAGTTGAACGGCCCCCCGGCGGCGCGGATGCAGAGGTCGTGGCGCAGGCAGGCGGCATCGAGCGCATCGAGCGCCGGTCCGGCGCCATGGCCCGGGCCGCAC
This sequence comes from Paracoccaceae bacterium, assembly GCA_041397205.1. Taxonomy (GTDB): domain Bacteria; phylum Pseudomonadota; class Alphaproteobacteria; order Rhodobacterales; family Rhodobacteraceae; genus Sinisalibacter. The sequence goes on along the minus strand of JAWKXC010000008.1, from coordinate 225,099 downwards.
CAGTTGCCGTGGACGGGGATCGAGAGCTGCGCCATCGCGGGCGCCCCCCCGCTCAGCGTCAGGGCGAAAAACAGCGCCGTCAGGGCCGCAGGTCTCAACATGGTCTTCCTCCTCCCGTTCGGTGGGCTGCGATGATCGCAACCCCGTCCGCCCCCGGACCTGGCCGCCCTACCCCTGCGCCCGCAGCCGCTTGATCAGCGACGAGGTGTCCCAGCGGCCGCCGCCCAGCGCCTGGACATCCTTGTAGAACTGGTCGACCAGGGCCGTCACCGGCAGGCTGGCGCCGGTCTCGTTGGCGGTCGCGAGGCAGATGCCGAGATCCTTGCGCATCCAGTCGACGGCGAAGCCGTGCTCGAAATGATCGTCGGCCATGGTTTCGTAGCGGTTCGACATCTGCCAGCTTCCGGCCGCGCCCTGGCTGATCACCGAGACCACCTCGCGGATATCGAGCCCGGCCTTCTCGGCGAAGTGCAGCCCTTCGGAAAGCCCCTGGACCAGCCCGGCGATGCAGATCTGGTTGACCATCTTGGTGAGCTGGCCGCTGCCGGTGCCGCCCATCCGCCGGATCGTCCGGCCATAGGCCGCCATCACCGGGTGCGCCGCGTCATAGGCCGCCTGTTCGCCGCCGCACATGATCGAGAGCACGCCGTTCTCGGCCCCCGCCTGGCCGCCCGAAATCGGCGCGTCGATGAAGCTCACGCCCTTGTCCGCCGCCAGTGCGGCAAGCTCGCCGGTGACCTTCGCCGAGACCGTGGTGTGGTCGACGAACACCGCCCCCGTGCCGAGCCCGGCAAAGGCGCCGTCCGGGCCCAGGCAGACCGAGCGCAGATCGTCGTCGTTGCCGACGCAGGACATCACGAAGCCGGCGCCCGCCACCGCCTCGCGCGGGGTCGCGGCGAAGCTGCCGCCGTGCTCGGCGACCCAGGCCTCGGCCTTGGCGGCGGTGCGGTTGTAGACCGTCACCTGATATCCCTTGGCGGCGAGATGCCCCGCCATCGGATAGCCCATCACCCCGAGGCCGAGGAATGCCACTTTCGTCATTTGACCGCTCCGTCGATTGCGTCCGAACCTTCGAGCCTATATTGACGGGGCCTCCGGGCAGGTCAACGCAGGACGCCCGGCGAAACGAGCGGGCAAAACGGCAAACGAGGCAACATGGGCGTGTTCCGATGGGCGGTGCGACTGGTCACGGCGGTGCTCCTGCTCGGGGTCGGCGGGCTCGCGCTGGCCTATTATTTCGCCTCCCGGTCGCTGCCTGATTACGATGTCACGCGAGTCGCGAGCGGGATCACGGCGCCAGTCGAGATCGTGCGCGACCATGCCAACGTGCCGCATATCTTCGGCGAGACCGACCCGGATGTGTTCTTCGGCCTCGGCTATGCCCATGCCCAGGACCGTCTGTGGCAGATGGTGATCCTGCGCCGCACCGCGCAAGGCAGGCTCAGCGAGATGTTCGGCCGGCGCACGCTGGCGGTCGACGAGTTGATGCGCCGGTTCGACCTCTACACCCTCGCCCAGGAAGCGGTGGCGGTGCAGGACGCGGAAACGACCGCGGCGCTCGAGGCCTATGCCCGCGGGGTCAACGCCTGGCTCGACCGAGTCAATGCCGAGGCGCTCGGACGCGGCGCGCCGGAGTTCTTCCTGTTTTCCAACGAGATCAGCCCCTGGGTACCCGCAGACAGCCTCGCGATCATGAAGCTCATGGGCGTGCAGATGGCGACCCAGGTCCAGACCGAGGTGCTGCGCGCCCGGGTGGCGCTCGCGGTCGCGCCCGAGCGGCTCCTCGACATCCTGCCGGACGCGCCCGGGTCCGGGGTCGCGGCGCTGCCGGAATACGCGGCGCTGTTCGACGCCGCGCCCACCGATTTCGCCGCGCTCGCGCCCGAGCCCGTGTCCGACCCGCTGTCGCCGGTGCCGGCCCGCGGCTTTGCCGGCGCTTCCAACGCCTGGGCAGCGTCCGCCACGCGCTCGGCCGCCGGCGGCACGCTGCTTGCCAACGACCCCCATCTCGGCCTCACCGCGCCGACGATCATCTACCTCGCCCGGCTCGAGCTGTCGTCGGGCGGGATCATCGGCGGGACGATCCCCGGCATGCCGGCGATGATGCTGGGGCGGTCGGAGAATTTCGGCTGGGGGCTCACCTCGGCCTATCTCGACGACCAGGATCTGTTCATCGAGGAGCTCGACCCCGACGACCCCACTCGGGTGCGCGGCCCGAACGGGTTCGAGAAGATGCGCACCCGTCCCTCGATCATCCGGATCAAGGACGAGGCGCCGGTCACCATCGAGCTGCAATGGACGGCCAACGGCCCGGTAATCCCCGGCCTCCACTATGGCCTGGCCGCGGTGACCCCGCCGGGGCATGTCGCGGCGCTGAGCTGGACGCTGCTCACCGGCGACGACCCGTCGCTGTCGGCGACGCTCAAGCTGATGCGGGTGCGCAGCGTGTCGGAGGGGATCGCGGCGGGAGAGAGCTACGTCGCCCCGGCGCTCAACCTGGTGATGGTCGACGCCGCCCATATCGGGATGAAGACCGTGGGCCGGATGCCGCGGCGCGACGCCGCCCACGTGACCATGGGCCGGATGCCGGCGCCGGGCTGGGAGCCGCAGAACCGCTGGCTCGGCCGCGAGGCCTATGCCGCCAACCCGGAATTCACCGACCCGGTCGGCGGGATCCTGGGCAATACCAACAACAAGATCCTCGACCGGCCCTTCCCGCTCCATGTGAGCTACGACTGGGGCGACACCCAGCGGGTGCAGCGCTGGAGCCACATGATGCAGACCCGGGCGGTGCATACCCGCGAAAGCTTCATCGAGGCGCAGCTCGACGACGTCTCGATCACCGCCCGCAACCTGCTGCCGCTGGTGGGGGCGGACCTGTGGTTCACCGGCGACCCGGCGCCCGAGGGCACGCCCGAGCGCGCCCGCCAGCGGGCGCTCGCGCTGCTCGCCGACTGGAACGGCGAGATGAACGAGCACATGCCGGAGCCGCTGATCTACATGGCCTGGATGCGCGCGCTGCAGGAACGGCTGATCCGCGACGAGCTCGGGCCGCTCGCCGGCGCCTTCACCCATCCGGAGCCCGTGTTCATCGAGCGGGTGTTCCGCGACGTCGACGGTGCCGGGGTCTGGTGCGACATCGTCCAGTCGGCGCCGGTCGAGACCTGCACCGAGATCGCCGAGGCGGCGCTCGACGCGGCGCTGATCTGGATCGACGAGACCTATGGCGGCGAGACCGAGGCGCTGCGCTGGGGCGACGCCCACCAGGCGATGCACGATCACCCGGTGCTCGGCGAGGTGCCGTTCATCCGCTGGTTCATGAACATCCGCCAGTCCACGTCCGGCGGCGACAACACCCTCAACCGCGGCCTCACCCGCGGCACCGGCGACAACCCGATGCAGAGCACCCATGCGGCGGTCTACCGCGGGGTCTACGATTTCGCCGATCCCGACAGCTCGCTGTTCATCACCTCGACCGGCCAGTCGGGGCATTTCCTGTCGCGCCATTACGACGATCTCGGCGAGCTGTGGCGGCGGGGCGAGTTCATCCCGATGAGCCTCGATCCGGCGCTGGCGCGGGCGGCCTCGGTCGGGGTGACCCGGCTGCTGCCGGCGGAGTAGCGCCCAGGCCGCCCGCGCCTGGTCTCGGCCGCCCCGGGGATTTCGTGTCCCCCATCGTCCTTTCCCCCGGCCGCCTGCGCGGCATTTTCGGACCAGGAAAGGGAGACGGGCGACGGGTGGGCGAGCTCGCACAGGGGGTCAAGGTTCTGAAATATATGACGTTAGCGCTACCAGATTTTTCGTGGGCGAAGCCGTGAACGGGGCTTGCCGGGCGCGATGCGCCACGCGGGCTAGGGAGCTGCCGGAGCGGCGTTTCTGGGGCCTTGAGACGGTCGGTGCTGGCCCGGTCCCCACCCTCAGGTGCCCGGGCCGGCCCCTGTGCTCCCGGATGGTGCCCGGCGCCGTCCGATCAGGTCACGTCAGGTCGTCTGAGCTGTCTGCCGCAGGCAGATCCGCAACGCGGTATCGCCGAGATAGAGGCTCCACGCGGCGATCCCGAAGAACTTGGCGCCGTCTTCCAGCAGGTAGCCCGCGCCGCTGTGGCGGAGCGGTTCGAGGACATCGAGAAAGATCGACGCCCCGAAACCGGCCGCAGCCATGGCGAGGAGCACCAGATCGGTGCGCGCGACGAAGGCACGGTAGACCCAGAAGACCGCAACCGCCGCGATTGCGTAGGCGCCGAGGGTGGCATCCTGCGGCAAGCCGAAGACCGGACCGATTTCTTCGTGGAACTGGAAGCAATCGTCGAGCCCGAGGACCAGTGACAGCAGACCGGTGAGGAACGGGAACAGGATGGCCGCGCTTTCGTCGCCCACCCGCCGGGCGAAGGCCGCGCCGAGGAACCCGGCCGCGGCGCCGGCCGCCCAGAGGAACAGGCCGAGCTGGGACATCGCGCCCACCAGCACGGAGCCGCCCAGCACCGAGACCGGGTCCCGGGTGAGCGAGGCGACCGGCGTGTCGTCATAGAGGTGGATCGCCACGACGGCGAGGACCACGGCCCCGGCCAGGGCGGCGGGAAACAGGCGCATCAAGGTGATCTGGTCTTTCATGGCGGATCTCGCTGGGTCGCACGGGGGTGCCGTTCAATGGCCCGGAAGAAGGCGTCACAAAACGTTTACACTATGTTCGATTCGGTAGTCGGTATCGGTCACGTCCGCAACGGGCAACGATGCTGCTGCGAACTGCGAGGAACATCCGCGGGCTCGTTTGCCGCCCATCGGCGCCGTTTTCTCCCGCCGCCACCCCTGCCGGGCCGGATGCGCGGCACATCGCCTTTGGTCGGGCGGGCCCGCCGGCGTCGGTATGCGAATCGACCCGTCGCGGGCGGGTGGTTTCCGGCGGCGGTGGTCGGAGGATTCCTTCGGCTGGCCAATCGCGGCAGCCTTTCGGGGCAACCGAAGGGCCATGACGGCGCGCCCCGGCGGATCGGCGCGCGCCCCGCTCAGCCGCCGTGCTTGGCGTATTCCGCCTTCTGGCGGCCGGTCCAGTCGACCTCGATTTCCCAGCCGTCATCGACCTGCAGTTCCGACAGCACCACATGCGCCTCGTGCAGCCAGGCCCGCGCCTTGCCGTCGGAGAACCGCAGCCGCAGGGTCTCGCGCGTGGTCTCGTTGGCGAGATGCGCTTCGATCGCTGCGGTCAGCACGTCGATGCCGGCGCCGGTGAGGGCGGAGGTCGCGATCACGTCGGGGTTGCGCGCGGCCTGGGCTTCGCGGGCGGCGCGCTCCTCGTCGCCGAGCCGGTCGGTCTTGTTCCAGACCTCGATCCGCGGCACGTCGCGGTCGAGGCCGAGCTCTTCGAGAATCGTTTCGACGTCGTGGGCCTGTTCCTCGGTCTCGTCGGCCGAGATGTCGCGCACGTGCAGGACGAGATCCGCGCCCAGCACCTCTTCGAGGGTGGCGCGGAAGGCGGCGACGAGCTGGTGCGGCAGATCGGAGATGAAGCCCACGGTGTCGGACAGGATGACTTTGCGGCCTGACGGCAGTTCGACGCTGCGCATCGTCGGGTCGAGGGTGGCGAAGAGCATGTCCTTGACCATCACCTCGGCGCCGGTCATCCGGTTGAACAGGGTCGACTTGCCGGCGTTGGTGTAGCCCACCAGCGCCACGACCGGGAACGGCACCTTCGCGCGGGCGGCGCGGTGCAGCTCACGGGTCTTGACCACCTTGGCGAGTTGCTTCCTCAGCCGGGCGAGCTGCTCGTCGATCGCGCGCCGGTCGGCCTCGATCTGGGTCTCGCCGGGACCGCCGACGAAGCCCAATCCGCCGCGCTGGCGTTCGAGGTGGGTCCAGGCGCGCACGAGGCGGGTGCGCTGGTAGGACAAAGCCGCCATCTCCACCTGCAGCACGCCTTCGCGGGTGCGGGCGCGGTCGGAAAAAATCTCGAGGATCAGCCCGGTGCGGTCGAGGATCTTGACCTTCCATTCCTTCTCGAGGTTGCGCTGCTGGACCGGGCTCACCGGGCCGTCGATCAGCACCAGCTCGACCTCGGCGGCCTCGAGCCGGGCCTTGAGTTCCGCGATCTTGCCGGTACCGAACAGATGGCCGGGATGTGCCTTGGCGATGCGCACGATCTCGGACCCCGCCACCGCGAGGCCCGGCAACGCGGCGGCGAGCGCGATGCCTTCGTCGAGCGCGGCCGCGGCATCGCGGCGGTCGCGGTCGGAGGTCAGTTCCGGATGGATCACCCAGGCGCGGGTCGGTTCTGCCTGGCGGGAAGTGGGCTCGTTCATGGCACCCAGTTAGGGATGACGCGCGACCGGTGCAACGGGCGGTGCACACGCGTTTTCGAAAACGCGTGACAAGGCGGTTCGAAACGCCTTCCGCCCCGCTCCGAGCGGAGCGCCCGGGTCAGCTGTCGTCGCCGTCGTAGAGGTTGATCGGCTGCGCCGGCATGATCGTCGAAATCGCGTGCTTGTAGACCAGCTGGCTCTGCCCGTCGCGCTTGAGCAGCACGCAGAAATTGTCGAACCAGGAGATCACGCCCTGCAGCTTCACACCGTTGATGAGGAAGATCGTCACCGGGACCTTGGCCTTGCGCACATGGTTCAGGAACGCATCCTGCAGGTTCTGCTTGTCGGCAGCCATCGTTTCTTGCCCTTGTTTTCTCGTGCTGCCGTTTGCCGGCAGAAAATACCCAACAACGTCAGTATGAAACGGGTGCCCGCAAGATTCCAGCCCCAATTTTTGACGCGGCGTCCGACCGGTTCGAATGCCGTAAAATGAGGCACCGGGCCGGCCGGGAGGCGGGCAGGACCGCTAGCGCCGCCACAACTCCCGCGAGAACAGCGCGACGATCGCGAGTGTCTCGAGCCGGCCGAAGATCATCGCCCAGACCAGCACCGCCTTGGCGCCGGCGTTCAGCGCGGCATAGTCGACCGGCTGGAAGCCCCCGATCTCGGCCAGTTGCCCGGTGGTGGTCATGCCGGCGACCGCCAGGACCAGCGCCTCCTCGAAGTCCGACCCGGTCAGCGCGAAGGCGGCCATCATCAACGCGAGCGACAGCGACATCAGCATGAAGAACAGCCAGGCCATGTAGGCGCCCCGGCGCCTGAGGTGGCGCGCCTCGCCGCCGGAGCCGCCGACCGAATGCGGGTGGACGAGCCGTTCGAGCTCGCGCCGCCCGTGCTTGTAGAGCGCGTAGACGCGCAGCAGTTTCGCGCCGCCCGCGGTGGTGCCGACGCCGCCGCCGATCAGCGCGAGGCCGAGCAGGATGAGGCCCGGCGTATGCAGCCCGGACCAGGCACGAGCGGTGTCCCAGGTGACGCTTTCCCAGCCGGTGGTTGTGAGGAAGGAGATCACCGTAAATACCGAGCCCCAGAGCGAGGCGAGGCCGTCGAGCAGCGCAAGCTCCGCCCCCTCCTCCTCGTAGGCGGCGATGAAGTGGCGCAGGAACAAAAGCAGCGGCAGGACGATGACGATGGTCGAGGCGAGGCGGATTTCCGGGTCGCGGGCGAGCTGGCGCCAGCCCTTGCCCTGGCCCTCGCGGGCGAAGGTCACCCGCGAGATCGCGAAGATCAGGAAGAAGGCGATCATCACCTCGCCGGCATGGCCCGCGCCGCCCTCGGAGAGGCCGCCGACGGGCGAAATGCCGGAAGTGGACAGCGTGCCCATGGCATGCGCCATCGCCAGCGCCGGGGGATCGCCGGCGAGGACCAGGCCGAACCACAGAATTGCCGTGAGCGCCGCGTAGACCGGGAACAGCGCAGCCGCGTGGGTGCCGGATCCGGCGCGACAGATCGGCGCGTTCGGTGATCTGGATATGGGTCATCGGGGCGACCTCGCTGCCGGCGGGCCGGAGCCGCACTTCGAAGCCGCCCAGCGCCATCGGCGACAGCACCGCGATCGCGCCGACCCACATGAACAGCCCGCCCACCCAGCCGACGGTGGCGCGCCAGGTGTGCAACGCCGGCGAGAGACGGCCGGGATCGTCGTAGAGCGTGGCGCCGGTGGTGGTCAGGCAGGAGACCATCTCGACATAGGCGTTGAAGAAGGTGGTGTTGCCCACGGCCTCGTGGAACGGCAACGCGAACAGGAAGGGCATGGCGACGAATAGCAGGAGGAAGCCCGCGAGATGCCGGCGCGGGTGATCGCCGCGGGCCGGCCGGCGAGCGCGATGCCGAACAGCGTCGCCCCCACCAGCGTCAGCGTGCCGATCCAGGAAGACCTCGGCAACCTCCGCCTCGCCCGTGGCCACCGCGTGGATCGCGGGAATGTACATCGCGAGCCCGCCGAGCCCGATGAGCGAGACCAGCAGCGGCAGTCGGGCGAGCCAGGCAAGCATCGCGCTCGCGCCTCAGAAGAAGTCGACCGAGACCTGCAACAGGCGCTCGACCTCGGGCACATCCGCCGCCATCGCGAAGATCACCACCACGTCGTTTTCCTCGATCCGGGTCTCGGCGGTCGGCTTGACCACCTCGCCCGCCTTGAGCAGCGCCCCCACCAGCACACCCTCGGGGAACTCGACGTCGCGGATCCGCTGGCCCGCGATCGGCGAGGTCGACAGCACCTGCGCCTCGATCACCTCGGCCTCGGCATCGCCGACCGAATAGACCCAGCGCACCCGGCCGTGGCGGACGTGGCGCAGGATCGAGCTCACGGTGGTGCCGCGCGGGCTGACATGGGCGTCGATGTCGAGCGGCCCCATCAGCGGGATCAGCGTGGTGTCGTTGACCAGGCAGATCGCCATCGGGCAGCCGGCGGCCTTGCCGCGGACCGAGGCGAGCATGTTGACCTTGTCGTCGTCGGTCACCGCCAGCACCGCGTCGGCACGGGCGATGCCCGCCTCCTTCAGGAGCTCCATGTCCATCGCGTTGCCGTGCAGCACGACGGTGCGTTCGAGCGAGTCGGCAGCGTGTTCGGCGATGGACCGGTCGAGCTCGATGATCTTGGCGCGCACCCGGTCGGAGCGGCGTTCGAGCGCCTCGGCGACCGCGAGGCCGACGTTGCCGCCGCCGAGGATCACCACCCGTTCCTGGCGTTTCACTTCCTTGCCGAAGACCTCGAGCGTGCGGTTCGCATCGGTGCTGTCGGTCATCACGTAGACCTGGTCGCCGGGGAAGATCTGGTCGTTGCTCTCGGGCACGAACAGCGCGCCGTCGCGGCGCACGCCGACGACGATGGTCTTGAGCGTCGAGAACAGATCGCTGAGCTGCCGGAGCGGCGTGTTGACGACCGGGCAGTCTTCCTCGATCTGGATGCCGAGCAGCGTCGCCTTTCCGCCGAAGAACAGCTCGGCGTCGAAGGCGGTGGGGGCGGCGAGCCGGCGCAGCACGGCGAGCGCGACTTCGCGCTCGGGGCTGATGACCACGTCGATCGGCAGGTGCTCACGGCGGTAGAGGTCGGAATAGATCGCGTCGAGGTAGGATTGCGCCCTGAGGCGGGCGATCTTGCGCGGGATGTTGAAGATCGAATGGGCCACCTGGCAGGTGACCATGTTGACCTCGTCGGAATAGGTCGCGGCGACGATCATGTCGGCGTCCCGGGCCCCTGCCCGCTCCAGCACATCCGGGTAGGAGGCAAAGCCGGTCACCCCCTGCACATCCAGCGTCTCCATGGCGCGCGCGACCAGGTCCGGGTTGTTGTCGACCACCGTCACGTCGTTCTTCTCGCCGGAAAGATGGCGCGCGATCTGCCAGCCGACCTGGCCCGCGCCGCAGATGATGACCTTCATGCGGGTCTCCGTTCTGTCCCGGGAAAGGATTGGCAGAGGCAGGGAAAGGTCAACGTGGGCGGGCCCGGCGCGGGACGCGGCGGCGGCGGAACCGTGGCCGGGTGGTTGACTTTCCACCGGCGCTGCGGCGAGGTGGCGGCAAGCCCCGGTCCGGCGTGCTGAAAGCGAGCGCCAATTGGGGGCGCCGACTGGGGCGCCAAGCGCGCGCGACATGAAACCGAAACTCCTCACCACGCTTGCGACCTACGACCGGGCGCAGTTTGCCGGCGATCTCGTCGCGGGCGTCACCGTGGCCATGGTCGCCCTCCCCCTCAGCCTGGCGATCGCGATCGCCTCGGGCGCGGGCCCGGAAAAGGGGATCGTCACCGCCCTCGTGGCGGGGTTCCTGATCTCGCTGCTCGGCGGCAGCCGGGTGCAGATCGGCGGACCCACGGGGGCCTTCATCGTCGTGGTCTACGGGGTCATCGCCGAGCACGGCTATGACGGGCTGGTCCTCGCCACGCTGATGGCCGGGGGCATCATGGTGGTGGCCGGTCTCCTGCGGGCGGGCAGCCTCGTCGCCTATGTGCCGGAACCGGTCATCAACGGCTTCACCATCGGCATCGCGGTGATCATCGCCACCAGTCAGGTCAAGGACCTGCTGGGCCTGTCGCTCGACGCGGTGCCGGCGGAGTTCGTCGGCAAGATCGAGGCGCTCTGGGGCGCTCGGGCAAGCTTCAGCGCGCTGGCGCTCGGGATCGGGCTCGGGACGATGGTGCTGATCACCGCACTCAGGCGGCTCTGGCCGAAGTTTCCCGGCCTGATCGTCGCGGTCGGTGCGTCTTCGGCGCTGGTGGCGTTCACCGCCCTGCCGGTCGACACGATCTTTTCCCGCTTCGGGGCGCTGCCCAACACGCTGCCGGCACCGGCCCTGCCCGCGCTCAGCCTCGCGCGGCTCACCGAGCTGCTGCCGTCGGCGCTGGTCATCGCCTTCCTCGCCTCGATCGAGTCGCTCCTGTCGGCGATGGTCGCCGACAAGATGATCGGCGGGAAACACCGGCCCAACGCGGAAGTTCTGGCGCAGGGCGTGGCGAACATCGGCTCGGCCCTGTTCGGGGGCCTGCCCGCGACCGGGGCGATCGCGCGGACCGCGACCAACGTGCGCGCCGGCGGCAAGACGCCGGTGGCGGGCATCGTGCACGCGCTGACCATGCTGGTGGTGATGCTGGTCGCCGCGCCGCTTGCTGGCTACCTCGCGATGCCGGCGCTGGCGGGGCTCCTGATCCTCACCGCCTGGAACATGTCGGAGCCGCACAAGTGGCGCGGCTACATGCAGACCCGGCTGTCCGACAGGTTCCTGCTTCTGCTGACCATGGTGCTGACGGTGTTTGCCGACCTGACGGTGGCAATCGGGGTCGGCGTCTTCATCGGCCTCGCGCTGCGGCTGCGCCGCCATGAGGTGGGCATCGAGAAGGACTGGACGCCGCCGGAGCGGTGAGGGCGCGAGGCCACCAACCCTCGGCTCCCCGCCTCAATCTTCCTCGTCCCCCTCCGCCACATAGGCCACGCGCGCGCCGGACTTGGTGCCCGTCACCACGCCGAGCGACTTCAACTTGCGGTGCAGCGCCGAGCGCTCCATGCCGACGAAACTTGCGGTGCGGGAGATGTTGCCGCCGAAGCGGTTGATCTGGGTGAGCAGGTATTCGCGTTCGAAAGCCTCGCGGGCCTCGCGGAGCGGCAGGGTCGCGAGCGCCGCCGGCAGCACCGCGCCGCCTGCGCCGGCGCCGGCGGTCTCGATCTCCTGCAGCTCGCCCGGTTCGATCGGCCCGGTGCCGTCGCCGAGGATCAGCACGCGCTCGATCACGTTCTTGAGCTGGCGGACGTTGCCGGGCCATTGCATCGACTGCAGCATCGCGCGGGCCTCTTCCGAGATGTCCCGGAGCGCGAGCCCCTGGGTCGCGTTGAACACGCCGACGAAATAGCGGGCGAGTTCGGGGATGTCCTCGCGCCGGTCGGCGAGCGGCGGCACCTGGATCGGAACCACGTTGAGGCGGTGGTAGAGCTCTTCGCGGAAGCGGCCGGCGGCGATCTCGGCGGTGAGGTCGCGGGTGGTGGACGAAATCACGCGAACGTCGACCGAGACCGTATCGGCGCCGCCGACCCGGGTGAAGCTCTGTTCGACCAGCACGCGGAGGATCTTAGACTGGGTGCCGAGCGGCATGTCGGCGATCTCGTCGAAATAGAGGATGCCGCCGTTGGCCTCTTCGAGCAGGCCGGTTTCGACCCCGCGCTCGGCGGTCTCGCGGCCGAACAGCACCTCTTCCATCCGGTCGGGCTCGACCGCGGCGGAGTTGACCACGACGAAGGGCGCGCGCGAGCGCTCCGAACCGGCATGGACGATGCGCGCCGCAAGCTCCTTGCCGGCGCCGGCGGGGCCCGAGAGCATCACCCGTCCGTTCGAGCGCATCACCTTGTCGAGGTTGGATTTCAGCGCCTTGAAGGCCGCCGATGAGCCGATCATCTCGACCGGCCCGGAATCCTTGCGCTTCAATTCGACGTTCTCGCGCCGGAGCCGCGAGGTCTCCATCGCCCGGGCGATCACCACCGTGAGCTGGTCGATGTTGAAGGGCTTTTCGATGAAGTCGTAGGCGCCCTGCTTGATCGCGGCGACGGCGATCTCGATGTTGCCGTGGCCCGAGATGATGACCACCGGCACCTCGGGGTGCTCGCGCTTGACCATCTTCAGGATGTCGATCCCGTCCATGGCCGAATCCTTCAGCCAGATATCCAGGATCATCAGGCCCGGCAGTTCGCGTTTCACTTCGGACACCGCCTCGTCGGAGGTGCCGGCGAGGCGGGTGGTATAGCCCTCGTCTTCGAGGATGTCAGAGATCAGCTCGCGGATATCGCGTTCGTCGTCGACAATCAAAATGTCAGCCATGGGGGGTCTTCCTCGTCATTCGGCGGCATCTTTTGCGGCCGGCGTCAGCGTCTTGATCGGCAGGCGCACCACCGCCCGGGCTCCGGGTCGGTCGGTGCCGCCGAACATTTCGGCATCTTCCAGCACCAGCGTGCCGCCGTGCTCCTCGATAATCTTCTTCACGATGGGCAGGCCGAGGCCGGTGCCCTTTTCGCGGGTGGTCACGTAGGGTTCGAACAGCCGGGCGCGGTCGGCGGGGAGGCCGATGCCATTGTCCTCGATCGTGACCACGCCCTCCTTGCCCTTCGCCGTCAGCGCGACGCGGATCGTCGGCACGTGGCCCGCGGGCGCATCGCCGGCGTGCTGCAGGCTCTCGATCGCCTCGCCCGCGTTCTTGATGAGGTTGGTCAGCGCCTGGCCGATCATGGTCTCGTCGAGTTCGGCGGGCACGTCCGTCCTCGGCAACTCGGCCTCGATCTCGACCCCCACCTGCCCGGCTTTCTGCAGCGTCACCGCGCCGCGCACCAGCTCGACCAGATTGGCGGGCTTGCGGTCGGGTTCGGGCATGCGGGCGAACTTGGAGAACTCGTCGACGATCCGGCGCAGGTCCTCGGTCTGGCGGACAATGACGCCGGTGAGGTTTTCGAGGTCCTCGGCGTCGGGCTCGTCCATCTTGCGGCCGAACTTGCGCTTGATCCGCTCGGCGGAGAGCTGGATCGGGGTCAGCGGGTTCTTGATCTCGTGGGCGATGCGGCGGGCGACGTCGCCCCAGGCCGCCATCCGCTGCGCGGTGACCAGGTCGGTGACGTCGTCGAAGGCGATCACGTAGCCCTCGACCGCGCCGTCGCCGCCGAAGCGCGGCGCGATGCGCACCAGAAGCCGCTCCTGCCGGCCCATGCGGTTGAGCGCGAGCTCCTCCTGCACCCGCTCGGCGCGCTCGGTGCGCAGCCGGGCGAGGAGCGGCGCGAACTCGGGCACCACCAGGGCGAGCTCGGTGTGCTCGGGCTCCTCGTCGAGCCCCAGCATCGCCTGGGCGGCGCGGTTGAGGAAGGCGAGCTTGCCGTCGGCATCGAGCCCCATCACCCCCGCGGTCACCGAGGACAGGACCGAATCGAACAGCCGGCGGCGGCGCTCGATCTGTTCGGTGTTTTCCAGGAGCCGCTCGCGCTGGCCCTTGAGCTGGCGGGTCATCCGGTTGAACAGCCGGCCCAGCTCCTCGATCTCGTCGCCGGTTGCCTCTTCGATTACCTGCACGTCGAGATCGCCCGCGCCGACGCGTTCGGCCGCCGAGGCGAGCCGGCCCACCGGGCGCGCCAGCCGTTCGGCGAACCACATGCCGAGCCAGGTGGCGGCGAGCACCAGGATGGCGGCGAAGCCGAGATAGATCAGGCCGAACTCGAACAGCACCTGGCCGCGCTGGCTTTCGAGCTGCTGGTAGAAGCGCACGGTTTCCTGGGTCTCGTCGAGCAGCGCGAAGATCTTGCCGTCGACCTCGCGCGAGACGTAGAGCAGGTGATCGGGGTAGAAGCTGAGGTTGAAGAGCGCGCGGAACTCGCTGTTGTCCCAGTCCTCGATCACCACCGTCTCGCCCGTCTGGGCGCGGGCGATGGCTTCGGCCGGCGGGGCCTCGAAATCGAACAGGTAGGAGCGGTCGCCGCGCAGCCTGATCGCGCCGCTGCCGTCGATGATATAGGCTTCGCGCAGGCCCCGCTGGATGCCGACCTGGGCCTGGGCCAGCGCCTGGCGCAGCTGCGCCTCGGAGATCAGCGCGTTGGCCTTCTTGGCGCCGTTGAGGAAGGCGCCGATGGCCTCGGCATCCTCGATCAGCCCCTGGCGGTGCTCGTCCTCGTAGGCCTGGGCCGCGGCGAGCGAATTGCCGACCACCCGGCTCACCCGGTCGGAAAACCATCCCTCCAGGCCGACATTGATGGTGAGCACGGCGAAGACCGCGACCAGCACCGTCGGGATCAGCGCGAGCAGCGAGAAGACGCCGGTCAGGCGCAGGTGCAGCCGCGAGCCCTCGGACTTGGTGCGCCGGGCCATCACCATGCGGAAGATGCCCGCCAGCACGAGGGCCGCGACCATCAGCACGTAGACCATGTCGGCGAGCAGCACGAGCCGCAGGGTGGTGCTGTCGACGCCCTGGTCGAGCGGTCCGAGCACCAGATAGGTGAGCGCGGCGAGCACCGGGCCCATCGCGACGATCAGGAAGGTGGCCGTGGAGCGCACGCGGCGTTGGCGCCGGATCCGCGCGAGGCGATCCCGGGTCCGTTCCGCGCTGCGCAAGCTGCCGGTATGCGCCACCTTTCGCCCTCTCGTCGAGACCCACCCTCGGCGCGCACGGCCGCCAGATCCCTGGCGAAAGTGGCGCGCGCCGACTCACTCCCGCGCCAGAACCCCTTGTATCTGCGGCCCTTTTGTCACGGTTGTGACCGTTTTACATCAACTTGCGACGGCGTGTCACCTCGATTCCCAGTTCGGTGATCTTCTTGCGCAAAGTATTGCGATTGATGCCGAGCAGGTCGGCGCAGCGGGCCTGGTTTCCGCCGGTCGCATCGAGCGCGATCTCGATCAGCGGCACCTCGATCTCGCGCAGCACCCGCTGGTACACGCCGGGCGGCGGCAAGGCGCCGCCGTGGAGGTCGAAATAGCGCCTCAGGTGCCGGGCGACGGCGACCGAGATGTTCTCGGCCTCGTCCATCGTCACCACCGGGTTGCCGGTGGAGGTGCCGAGCGTCGCCTCGACCTCGCTGCGCGAGATCTCGGCCTCGGCCCCGGTCACCATCAGCCGCTGGATGGTGTTTTCGAGCTGGCGGACGTTGCCGGGCCAGGGATAGGCGCGCAGCACTTCCGCGGCCTCGGGGTTGAGCAGCCGTGGGGTCAGCCCGTCGCGCTCGGCGCGGGCGAGAAAGTGCTCGGCGAGCGCCGGGATGTCTTCGAGACGTTCGCGCAGGGCGGGCACCGGGATGGTGACGCCGCCCAGCCGGTAGTAGAGGTCCTGACGGAACTCGCCCGCCTTGAGCCGGCGGCTGAGATCGCCCTGCGAGGTCGAGATGATCCTGGGCGCAGGATCGGTCAGGCTGTCGAGCATCCGGGTGATCCGGGCCTGGGCGTCGATGTCGAGATCGCCCACCTCGTCAAACAGCAGCGTCCCCTGGCCGGCGCGCGACAGCACCTTGGCGGGGCCTTCCATCGGCACCAGATCGTCAGGCGTGACCACGACGAAGGGCAGGTTGCGGCGGTCGGAGAAGTCGTGAATGGCACGGGCAATCAACGACTTGCCGGTGCCGCTTTCGCCGGTGATGAGGACCGGGAGCTCGGTGTTCATCACCCGCGCCACGAGCCGGTAGAGCGACTGCATCGCCGGGGTGCGTCCGACCAGCGGCAGGTCGTCGCCGCGGTCGGTGCCCGCGGCCCGTTTCGGCGCCACCACCCGGCGTTTCTGCTCCAGCGCGCGGGCCGCCCGCTTCATCAGGTCGGGCAGGTCGAAGGGTTTGGGCAGGTAGTCGTAGGCGTCCTTCTCGGCCGCCTGGATCGCGGTCATGATCGTGTTCTGTGCCGAGATCACGATCACCGGCAGGTCGGGCCGCATCTGCGAGATCTCCGGCAGCGCCTCGAGCCCGTTGCCGTCGGGCATGACCACGTCGGAGATCACGAGATCGCCCCGCCCCTCTTCGACCCAACGCTTCAGCGTCACCAGCGAGGCGGTGGCATGCACCCGGCAGCCCGCGCGGGTCAGCGCCTGGGTCAGCACGGTCCGGATCGTGCGGTCGTCGTCGGCAACGAGTACGGTGCCATCCATCGGGGTCTACTCCTTGTCCTTTGGCGCAACGGGCAGAGAAATGCGGAACTTGGTCATGCCGGGACGGCTTTCGACCGAGATCCACCCGTCGTGCTCGGAAATGATCTTCGAGACCAGGGCGAGCCCCAGCCCGGTGCCGTTCTCACGGCCGGAAACGAAAGGCTCGAACACCTGGCCGGCGATTTCCGGCGGCAGTCCGGGCCCGTCGTCGATGATCTCGACCTGCAACGGCAGGCCGGTGCCGGTGCCGTCGGTGCGCCTAAGGCGCAGCCCGTGGTCGTAGAAGGTGCGGATGCGGATCGTGCCGCCGCGGTCGCCTGCCGCTTCGGAGGCGTTCTTGAGCAGGTTTAGAAACACCTGCATGAACTGGTCGGGATCGACCCAGGTGGGCGGCAGCGAGGGGTCGTAATCCTCGATCAGCCGCATCTTGGCGGCGAAGCCGACCTCGGCGGATTTCTGCGCCCGGTCGAGGAGGTCGTGGATGTTCATCGACTTGCACGCCGGCGGGCGCAGGTTGCCGAACTGCTCGACCTGGTCGAGCAAGGCGACGATCCGGCGGCTTTCGGCCACGATCAAATCGGTGAGTTCCAGATCGCCGCCGTCGAGGCCCATCGACAGGAGCTGCGCCGCGCCGGTGATGCCGGCGAGCGGGTTCTTGATCTCGTGGGCCAGCATCTCGGCCATGCCGATGGCACTGCGCGCCGCGGCCTTGACCCCGAGCGACTTGTTGAGCCGGCCGGCGATGTCGCGGGGCTGCAGCAGAACGAGCACCGCCCCCGCCTCGCCTGCCGGCGCGAGCTGGATGTTGCATTCCACCGGGTCGTGCAGCGCCCGGCCGACATCGACGTTGTTGATGAACATCGGCCCCTGGTCGCGGCGGACGCGGGCGAGCGTGGCGATCAGATTGGCCTCGATGTCGAGCTTGGCATAGACCGACTTGCCCACGAGCGAGCGCTGCGAGGCGTTGAGAAAGAACTCGCCGGCCGAATTGACCTGGGCGATGTTGTCGTTGCCGTCGATCACCAGCGCGGGCACCGGGAGCGCCGTCCAGAGCGCGTCGTTGTCCATCACGCCGCCTCCGCCCGGGCTTCGAGCGCCGGTTCGATCAGCCGGAGCACCCGTGCCGGGTCGGCGCTCGACAGGAGGTCGCGGCGCAGCGCGGGCGGCGTGCCGGCGTGGTCCATGTACCAGCCGAGATGCTTGCGGATCACCCGCTTGCCGAGATCCCTGCCGTAGAAGCCGAGCGAGGCCTCGTAATGACCGCGCACCATGTCGACCAGCGCCGCGCCGGTCGGGATCGCGGGCGCCGGCCGGCCGTCGAGATTGGCGGCGATCTCGGCGACGAGCCAGGGCCGTCCGCCGGTGGCGCGGCCGACCATCACCCCGTCGGCGCCGGACTGCGCCAGCGCCGCGCGCGCGTCTGCCGCGCCGCAGATGTCGCCATTGGCGATGACCGGGATCGACACCGCCTGCTTGACCGCCGCGATCGCTGCCCAATCGGCCCGCCCCTTGTAGAACTGCGCCCGCGTGCGGCCGTGGATCGTGACCATCTTCACGCCCGCATTCTCGGCCGCGCGGGCGATCTCGGGGGCGTTCAGGAGGTCGCAGTCCCAGCCGAGCCGGGTCTTGAGCGTGACCGGCACCGAGACCGCGCCCGCGACGGCTTCTATCAGCGCCAGCGCGCGGTCGGGCTCCTTCATCAGCGCCGAACCGGAGAGCCCGCCCACGACTTTCTTGGCCGGGCAGCCCATGTTGATGTCGATGATCCCGGCGCCGTTCGCCTCGACCATCCGCGCCGCTTCCGCCATCCACCAGGGATCGCGACCAGCGAGCTGCACCGCGGTGCCCGCGAGGCCGAAGCCGAGCTCGGCCCGTTCGCGCACCCCGGGCTTGGCCTGGACCATTTCCTGGCTCGCCACCATCTCGCTCACGACGAGACCGGCGCCGAAACCCTGGACCAGGTTTCGGAACGGCAAGTCGGTGATCCCGGCCATCGGGGCCAAGAAGACATTGGTTTCGAGTTGTGTCTCTCCGAGCGCTACGGACACACGCCTAATCCTTGAGCAGTTGCCCGTGATATAGCTACGGACCGGGGGAGCTGCAAAAATGCGCTCCTTTCTTTTGCGTGATATTTCGTCATTGCACAAGATTTAGGCATGTTCCCCCAACGTCTCGCGCCCCATTGTCCTCTAATTCGGCAAGGCTTAAACCGTGGCCCATGGAAATCGCCGCCATCATCGTTGCCGCCGGACGCGGCACCCGCGCGGGCGGGGACGTGCCGAAGCAGTGGCGCCGGCTGCATGGCCGCCGCGTCGCCGACTGGACGGTCGACGCCTTCCTCGCCCATCCGGCCATAGCCCGCGTGGTGCTGGTGCTGCACCCGGACGATCTCGGCCAGGCGGAGGGCTTCGCCGATGTGCTGATCGCGACCGGCGGCGCCAGCCGGGACGCGAGCGTGCGCGCCGGGCTCGAAGCGCTGGCGGGCGATCCGCCGGACCTCGTGCTGATCCACGACGTGGCGCGGCCGCTGGTCTCGGCCGCGGTCATCACCCGGGTGATCGAGGCGCTGGCCGATTCCGCCGGCGCGGCCCCTGCCCTCGCCGTCACCGATGCGCTGTGGTTGGGCGAAGGTGGCCAGGTCGCGGGCACACGGGACCGCACCGGGCTCTTCCGCGCCCAGACCCCGCAGGGCTTTCGCTATGCCGCGATCCTCGATGCGCACCGCAAGCACCCCGGCGGGGCGGCGGACGATGTCGAGGTGGCGCGCGCCGCCGGGCTCGCGGTCGCGATCGTCGAGGGCGACGAGGCCAATATCAAGATCACCGGCCCCGGCGATTTCGCCCGCGCCGAAGCTATGATGAGGGACGGAATGGATATTCGGGTTGGGCAGGGCTACGATGTGCACGCTTTCGAGCCGGGCGAGGCCTGCATGCTCTGCGGTGTCGCGGTGCCGCATGACAAGAAGCTCAAGGGGCATTCGGATGCCGATGTCGGGATGCACGCGCTCACCGATGCGCTCTACGGCGCGCTCGCCGAGGGCGACATCGGCCAGCATTTCCCGCCCTCGGACCCGCAGTGGAAGGGCGCGGCCAGCCATGTCTTCCTCGAACACGCCATCGGGCTCGCGCGGGAGAAAGGCTACGAACTGGCGAATTGCGACGTGACGCTGATCTGCGAACGGCCCAAGATCGGCCCGCATGCCGGCGCGATGCGGGCGGCGCTGGCGCGGATCATGGATGTCGACGTCGCCGCCGTCTCGGTCAAGGCGACCACGTCGGAGCGGCTCGGCTTCACCGGCCGCGAAGAGGGGATCGCGGCGATGGCCGTCGCGACCCTGGTCAAGGCGTGAGGGGGCGGAGATGAGCGGTACAGGCGCGAGACGCGACGTGGTGAAGGAAGCAATCGGCTTCTTCTTCTGGACCGGGCTGTTGAAACCCGCGCCGGGCACCTGGGGCAGCCTCGCCGCCCTGCCCTTCGTCTGGCTCCTGCATGTGATCGGCGGGCCCTGGCTGCTCGCCGCCGCGATCGTGGGCGCATATTTCCTCGGGCTCTGGGCGATCCGCGGGCTGCTCGAGACCAGCGACAGCGAAGACCCCTCGGAGATCGTCATCGACGAGGTGGTGGGGATGTGGATCGCGATGCTGCCCGTCTCCTTCGGCGCCTGGGCGGCGGGGGCCGGCATCCTCGCGCTCTACCCGGGCTGGATCGCCGCCTTCCTCGCCTTCCGGCTGTTCGACATCTGGAAGCCCTGGCTGGTCGGCCGGGCCGACCGGCGCGGCGACGCGCTCGGCGTGATGCTCGACGACGTCTGGGCGGGGGTCTTTGCCGGCGTGGTGACGCTGGTGCTGGCGGCGCTCTCGCATGCGTTCCTGATGGGATGACCGACCCTGCCGAGATCCTCGCGCTGTGCCGGGCCAAGGGGCTGAAAGTGGCCACCGCCGAGAGCTGCACCGGCGGCATGGTCGGCGCGGCGCTCACCGATATCGCGGGCTCCTCCGACGTCTACGAGCGCGGGGTAATCACCTATTCCAACGCCGCCAAACAGGCGCTGATCGGGGTGCGGGCCGAGACGCTCGACGCCTTTGGCGCGGTGTCGGAAGAGGTCGCGGCGGAGATGGCGGCAGGGCTGCTGGCGGCGGCCCCGGTCGACATTGCGGTCTCCGTCACCGGGATCGCCGGGCCCGGCGGCTCGGAGCACAAGCCGGAGGGGCGGGTCTGCTTCGGGCTTGCGACCCGGGATGGCGTGGCGACGGAAACCGTCGAGTTCGGCGCGCTGGGACGGGCGGGCGTGCGGGCTGCGGCGACCGCCCATGCGCTCGGGCTGATCTGGGCTGCGGCCGCGCGCGAGGCCGCGTGACGCGAGCGCGCGTTCGCGTCTCGCCGGACCGTTACGGGCAGACCCCGCCGATGCTCAGGTACTTCGCATAGGCCCAGCCCTGCGGCGTCGGGCTGCCCCAGAGCGGGGTCAGGCACTGGCCCGACATGCAATAGACGTGCAGCCAGTTGCCCTGGCGTTCCCAGACCGAGATCTCGTCGCCGAGGTACAGCTCGCCGATCTGGTTGAACCCGGTGCCCGGCCCCGACCGGACCGCCAGGAAGCCGTTGCCGGCGGCGTGATCGTACTGGGCGAGCGGCCGGACGCCGACCACATATCCGGTGCAGTCGCCGGCGACGGCGGCGCCCGCCAGAAGGCTGCCCGCCACGACTGCGGGGATGATTCTGCGCAGAGAGATTCTCACGGCTCTTCCTCCTTCATTGACCGGGGCGAGGATCGCACCGGCCGCGCGGAGCCGCCATGATTTCGATCAGTCTTCACTCACCTGGGCTCCGGCAGGATTCACAAACTGCCCGCCGGTTTTGCAGGCTTCCGCACTTGGCGCCGCATTTTCAGGCATTTCTGAATCTGCCGTTATTTTCCGCACCCCGCCCTGCGCTTCGGCATTCCCCCGTGCCGCGCCTGTCCCTATCGAGCACGGAACCAACGACGGAGGAGGAGACAATGAACGGGGCAGATACGGCCTGGATCATCGTTGCGACCGCCCTGGTGCTCTTCATGAGCCTGCCGGGTCTGGCGCTGTTCTACGGGGGGCTGGTGCGGGCGCGCAACGTGCTCTCGGTCTTCATGCATGTCTACGCCATCGCCGCGCTGATGAGCGTGCTGTGGCTGGTGGTCGGCTATTCCATCGCCTTCGGCGAGGGCGGCGCACTCTGGGGGCCTGGGCAAGATGCTGCTCCTCGGGATCGACGCCGGGACGCTCGCGGGCACGATCCCGGAAGTGCTGTTCTTCGCCTTCCAGATGACCTTCGCGATCATCACCCCGGCGCTGATCGTCGGCGCCTATGTCGAGCGGATCGGCTTCGGCTTCGTGCTGACCTTTTCGGCATTGTGGATGCTGCTCGTCTATGCGCCCGTCACCCACTGGATCTGGGGCGGCGGCTTTCTCGCCGACGGCGGGATCTTTGGCGACACCGGCGTGAAGGACTTTGCCGGCGGTGTTGTCGTGCACGAGACCGCGGGGCTCGCAGCGCTGGTGCTCGCCGTGGTGCTCGGGCCCCGGCGCAACCGCCACACCCCGCCGCATTCGCCGCCCTTCGTGATGATCGGCGCGGCGATGCTCTGGGTCGGCTGGTTCGGCTTCAACGGCGGCTCGCAGCTCGCCGCCGACGGCGGCGCGGCGATGGCGCTCACCGTCACCCATATCTCCGCCGCCACCGCCTCGCTCAGCTGGGCGCTGTGGGAACGGATCCGGTTCGGCCGCGCCTCGCTCGTGGGCATCGTGACCGGCACCATCGCCGGGCTCGCCTCGATCACGCCGGCCAGCGGTTTCGTCGGCCCGGTCGAGGCGCTGGTGATCGGCGCCATTGCCGGCGTGCTCTGCCAGGAGGCGGTGATCCTGATCCGCACCCGGCTCGGGATCGACGATTCGCTCGACGTCTTCGCCGTCCACGGCGTCGGCGGGATCTTCGGCACGCTGATGATCGCGGTGTTCGGCGCCGGGTCCTTCGTCGCCCAGGTCGGGGCGCTGGTCATCGTCGGGCTTTTCACCGTCGTCGTCAGCTACGCGCTGATCAAGCTCGTGGCGCTGGTCACCACCCTGCGGGTCGATGCCGAGACCGAGACCGGCGGGCTCGACCTCTCGGTCCACGGCGAACGGGCCTACGACATGAACTCCTGATCGCAGGGGCCGAGCCCGGGAACCGGGCACAATCAGGCGAGACCGACAGGGCCGGGACGGCATGTCCCGGCCCTTCCCGTCCGGGCCGGGCCCCGTGCGGTCGGGCGGTCCCTTGAAACGCGCGGCCGCGGGCCCCATAGATGGGCGGAGCCACAGGAAAGACCCGCACATGGACCCCGCCGACCCCGGCCTCGCTTCGATCAACTTCTACTGGATCACCGCCGGCGCCATCGCGCTGCTGCTGGTCCTGTCGGCCTTCTTCTCGGGCTCCGAAACCGCGCTCACCGCCGCCTCGCGCGGCAAGTTGCGCGCCCGCGCCGACCGCGGCGAGCGGGGTGCCCAGCGCGCGCTCGACATCACCGAGGACAACGAGCGCCTGATCGGCTCGGTGCTGCTCGGCAACAACGTCGTCAACATCCTGTCGGCTTCTCTCGCCACCGCGCTCTTCACGCGCGCTTTCGGCCCGGAAGGCGTGGCCTGGGCAACGCTGGTCATGACCTTCCTCGTGCTGATCTTCGCCGAGGTCCTGCCCAAGACCTACGCGATCACCCGGCCCGAGGCGACCGCGGCGCTGGTCTCTACACCGATCCGGCTGGTCGTCCTGGTCTTCGCGCCCATCGTTGCCGCGGTCCGGGTCGTCACCCGTCTGATCCTGCGCATCTTCGGGGTCGAGACCGACCCCGACGCCAACCTGCTCGCGCGCGAGGAAATCGCCGGGGCGATCACGCTCGGACACAGCGAGGGGGCGGTGGAGAAGGAGGACCGCGACCGGCTGCTCGGCGCGCTCGATCTCGGCGACCGCACGGTCGAGGAGATCATGCTCCACCGCAGCCAGATCGAGATGATCGACGCCGACAGCCCGGCCTCTGCCGTGCTGGAACAGGCGCTGGCCTCGCCGCATACCCGGCTGCCGGTCTACAAGGACGAACCGGAAAACGTGGTCGGGCTGATCCACGCCAAGGACCTGAGCCGGGCGATGTATGCCGCCGGGCAGGACGCCGACCAGGGCAGCTACCGCGAGGCCTATGCCAATTTCGACATCATGCAGGTGGCGATGGAGCCCTATTTCATCCCCGAGACCACCACGCTCGACGACCAGATGCGCCAGTTCCTGCGCCGGCACACCCATTTCGCGCTGGTGGTGGATGAATACGGCAGCCTCCAGGGGCTGATCACGCTCGAGGACATCCTCGAGGAGATCGTCGGCGAGATCACCGACGAGTTCGACGCCGCCGGCGCTTCGGAAGAAGTTACCCGGCTCAACGACGGGAGCTACATGGTCGAGGGCGCGATGACGATCCGCGACCTCAACCGGGCGATGGACTGGACCCTGCCCGACGACGAGGCGAATACGATCGCCGGGCTGGTGATCCACGAGGCCCAGATGATCCCGAACGTCGGGCAGCAGTTTTCGTTCCACGGCTTCCGGTTCGAGGTGGTCGAGCGGGTCGAGAACCGGATCTCGCGGCTTCGCATCCGGCCGCTCTGAGGCAGACCCGCCGGACTGGGTCCGACGTGCTCGATCTACGCCGATAGCGCGGCGCCGGACCATTTCGCGCCCCGTAGTTCCGGCGTCGCCGGCGTGCGGCGGCAGACGCTTCGCGACCGGCCGGAGCAAGCGGGACGGCGGGGCGGGAAAGCGATTTCACAAATCGCCTGGCAACGCCTTTTTGAAAGGCGTTCGCCCGTGGCGGGCCCGGTGCGGCGTCTCCGTGCCCGGCGCCCGGTGGCGGGCCGACTCCCTGCCCTCGTTTCGCCACAAAGCACAATTATCCTTTTCGAACATCATTGTTGCAGAATGGGAAACGCCAATGCGTCTCCGGGCCTCATTCAAGACCCGAAAAACGCGCGTCCGCACCGGGGTCTCGTGCCTGCTGGCGGCGGCCGCCCTGTCGGGTTGCGTCAACCTGAACGACTACGGCACCGTCGCGCCCTATCACCGCGAGTCTCCGATGAAGATCCCCGTCGCCCTGCCGGCCACGGCCCCTGCGATCTCCAACCAGTTCCTCGAGGTCTCGCGCGACGGCGACAAGGGGCATCTCGGGCTCGACATCGCCGCGCCGATCGGCACCCCGGTGCTCGCGGCCGCCGCCGGACGGGTCTATCTCTCCTATCACGAGCCGATGTACGGCAACCGGATCATCCTCGACCACGGGCTTGGAACCGACGGGCGGCGCAGCTTCACCGTCTACAAGCATCTCGACACGCGCGTGGTCGCGGACGGGACCCCGGTTACGCGCGGCCAGCAGATCGGCACGCTGGGCGAGACCGGGTTGCTCTCGTCCTACCCGCACCTGCATTTCGAAGTGATGCGCGAGAAGGCCCCGGGCCGGCGGGTGCTGGGCGGGGCCAACTGGTGGCAGGGCATGATGCAGGAAGACCCCAACCTGTTCTGGGCCGCCGGACCCGGGCGGCCGACTTGCGCCAACACCGGCCCGGTCGTGACCGGAGGCCAGGGCATGCTGCCGATCACCTACCCCGCCGCCTGTCGCGGCTGAGCGGGTCCGGCGCTAGCGGCCCTTGAACAAGCCGCCGAGAATGCCGCGCACGATGCGCTTGCCGGTGGTGCCCTTGAGCTCGGAGATCACCACCTTGGTCACCGCCTCGCCGAGCTGACCGCCGAAGCCTTCGCTGGCGGCCGGCTTGCTGCGGCTGGTGCGACGGGGGCTGTCGTCGGTGTTGGGCGAATAGCGCCGGCCGTGGGAGAAATCGTTGAGCTGGAAGTCGCCCGCCCCGCCCGTGGTCGCCCTCTCCGCATCGGCCGCTTCCCGCGCCTCGGCTTCCTCGGCCGCCTTCGCGGCCTCCTCGGCACGCCGCGCCAGCATCTCGCGGGCCGAATCCCGGTCGATCCGGTCTTCGTATTTCCCCGCCACCGGCGAGGCCGCCCGCAACGCATCGCGGACGCCCGGGTCGATCGGGCCGAGTTGCGACGAGGGCGGGCGGACCAGCGTCCGCTCGGCGATCCCCGGCGCGCCCTTGGCCTCCAGGAGCGAGGTCACCGCCTCGCCGGTGCCCACTTCGCGGATCGCATCCTCGATGGAAAACCGGGGGTTATCGCGGTAAGTTTCGGCGGCCTGTTTCAGCGCCTTGCGGTCGCGCGCGGTGAAGGCGCGCAGTGCGTGCTGCACCCGGTTGCCGAGCTGGCCGAGGATGTCCTCGGGCACGTCGGCCGGGTTCTGGGTGATGAAATAGACCCCCACCCCCTTGGACCGGATCAGCCGCGCCACCTGTTCGACCTTGTCGACCAGCGCCTTGGGCGCGTCGTCGAACAGCAGATGCGCCTCGTCGAAGAAGAAGACGAGCTTGGGTTTCTCGGGGTCGCCCACCTCGGGCAGTTCCTCGAACAGCTCCGACAGCAGCCAGAGCAGGAAGGTCGCGTAGAGCCGCGGCGAGGCCATCAGCTTGTCGGAAGCGAGGATCGAGATCCGCCCCTGTCCCTCGGGCGTGCACGCCATGAGGTCGGCAAGCTCCAGCGCCGGTTCGCCGAACAGATGCTCGCCGCCCTGGTTTTCGAGCACCAGCAGCGCCCGCTGGATCGCGCCGACGGACGCGGTGGCGACGTTGCCGTATTGCAGGCTGAGCGCGTCAGCATTCTGGCCGACCCAGACGAGGAGCGCGCGCAGGTCCGAGAGGTCGAGGAGCGGCAGGCCCTGCTCGTCCGCGACGCGGAACGCGATGTTGAGCACGCCCTCCTGCGCCTCGGTGAGTTCCAGCAGGCGCGAGATCAGCAGCGGGCCCATCTCGGCCACGGTGGTGCGGATCGGGTGGCCCTGCTCGCCGAACAGGTCCCAGAAGGTGACCGGGAAGGCGGCGTAGCCGTAATCGTCGAAACCGATCTGGGCCGCGCGCTTCATGAAGGCGTCGTGCAGTTTGAACTCTTCGGAGCCCGAAGCGCCGAGGCCGGAGAGATCGCCTTTCACGTCCGACAGGAACACCGGGACGCCGGCGGTGGAGAAGCCTTCGGCGAGGATCTGCAGGGTGACCGACTTGCCGGTGCCGGTCGCACCGGCGACGAGGCCATGGCGGTTTGCGTATTTCAGAAGCAGGCCCTGTTTGACCCCGTAGGCCTCACCGCCACCCCCGACGAATACCTGATCGTCCATTCTCACCTCCCGGCACAGTCATTTCACGGCTCGAACATACTATCTTAACCATTTGCTGCCAGAGTGAATTCATCCGGACGGTAGTCCCCTACGGTTCGGATGACTTCCTCCCTGTCAGACTGGCCGCGCCCCCGAGGCGCGGCTTTTTTTCGGACCACGCGATCCCGGCCCCCGGGTCCCTGGCCGGCATACGTCCCGTCTTCATGCACCGTCGCGCTGCCGGACCGAGGCCGATCTCGCGTCGAAGTCCGGGGACGGCAACAAACTGCACAATCCGGGCCGGGAATGCGGTTGACCCCTGCGACCTTCTGTCGTAGCGTGCGCCCACAAAGTCGGCCAGTCCGACAGGGAGCAAAAAAATCAGGGGAAAGGGTCCGGTTTCGGGCCCTTTTCTCTTTTGGGGCCCGGGGTTTTCTTCCGGGGGTTCCGGACCGCCGCGCCCCTTGCTCTTGCGGGCTTTGGGCGCCGTTCCGCCCGGGAAACGCCGCCCGCGGAACCGTCGGAAATGCCGTCGGTGCCGCCCGGCACGCGGCGCCCTGAGCTGCCCCGGACCTGCGGGAAACGAGTCGCAGCACCCGCCCTATGCCCTTGCCGCGGGCGTCGGCAGGAAACCCCCGCCGGCCGGGCGGCTCACGATTTCGTACCTGACAGCCCCGCCGGCCCATGATAAGCACCGCGGCGACCGAACTTGACCACAATAAAGGAACCAACCATGGCTGATCTCCTGAAACCGCTGGGCCTCGCCGCGCTCCTCGCCCTGGCGTCCCCGGCGCTTGCGCAGGACACCGGCGGCGACGCTGCCCCCGCGGCCGACGATGCCGCCGCCGCCCCGGCTGCCGACGCGGCGCCGGCCGATGGCCAGCCGCAGGCCTATATCGACGAGGTCTTCAACGACTGGTCGCGCGAATGCGTCCGCCGCCCCGAGGGCAGCGAAGGCGACGACCTGTGCTGGGTCACCCAGGTGCTCAAGGACGACAACGGCCGTCCCTTCGGCAAGTTCTCGATCCGCCGCGTGCCGGCGGGCAGCCAGGCGGTCGCCCAGGCCGACGTGGCGGTGTCGATGGAGCTTGTCCCCTACCTGCCCACCGGCGTCACCCTCGGCGTCGACAAAGGGGCTCGGGCGCGAATACCAGTACCTGTTCTGCTCGCCGGTGACCGGCTGCCTCGTGCAGCCCAACCTGAGCGCGGCCGATATCGAGGCGTTCAAGGCCGGCACCGTGCTGAACATGGGCTTCGCCATCGTCGCCAAGCCGACCGAGCTTGCCACCATCAACTCGCCGATCTCGCTCCAGGGCTTCACCGCGGCCTGGGACAGCGTGAAGGTGCCGGAAGCACCGGCGGCGCAGTAAGCCGCGCAGCGCCATATAGAGAGAAGACATGAACCGCCGTCTGGGCCGTCCGGGCGGCGGTTTTCGTTTCCGGTCACGGCGGTGCGGAAGGAGTCCTGGCGGGGCGACGATTTGCCCACTGCCCGGCGCTACGGTGCCAGGTCAGCGCCAGCACCGCGTTGAGCCCGCCGAAGGCGAAGGCGTGGACAGGACCGCATCGACCCGGGCCTCGCGCGCCACGTTGGGGACGACATCGAGCGAGCATTCCGGGTCGGGTTCCTCGTAGCCGATGGTCGGCGCGATCACGCCGTCGCGCAGCGCCATCAGCACGGCGATCAGCTCGATCGCCCCGGTGCCGCCGATGACGTGGCCATGCATCGACTTGGTGGACGAGATCATCACCTTGTCGGCGTCGGGCCCGAAGGCGTCGACGACGGCGGCGCATTCGGTCTTGTCGTTGGCGGCGGTGCCGGTGCCGTGGGCATTGATATAGCCCACGTCGGAGGGGTTGAGCCCGGCGTCGCGCATCGCGCCGGCAATGGCACGGGCCGCGCCCAGGCGGCTCGGCATCACGATGTCGGAGGCGTCCGCCGTCATCGAGAAGCCGGCCACTTCGGCGAGGATCTCGGCGCCGCGGGCCCGGGCTTGCTCGTACTCTTCGAAGACGAAGATTGCCGCGCCCTCGCCCTGGACCATGCCGTTGCGGCCGAGCGAGAACGGCCGGCAGCCATCCTTCGACATCACCCTGAGCCCTTCCCAGGCCTTGATGCCGCCGAAACAGAGCATCGCTTCCGAGCCGCCGGTGACCATCACCTCGGCAAGGCCCGAGCGGATCATCGCCATCGCCTGGCCCATCGCGTGGTTCGACGAGGCGCAGGCGGAGGCGACGGTGAAGGAGGGGCCGCGCAGGTTCCACGCCATCGACACCTGGCTGGCGGCGGCGTTGTTCATCAGCTTCGGCACGACGAAGGGGTGGACCCGGTTTTTCCCCTCCTCGTAGACGGTGCGGTAATTGTCGTCGAGCGTGTTGAGACCGCCGCCGGAATTGCCGAGGATCACCCCCGCGCGGTCGGCGAGCGCCCCCTGGAAGGTCAGCCCGGCCTGTCCGATGGCCTCGCGGGCGGCGAGCAGCGCGAACTGGGTGAAGCGGTCGTAGAGCGCGATCTGCTGGCGGTTGAAATGCGCCTCGGGCTCGTAGCCCTTGATCTGCGCGCCGATCCGCACGGTGAGCCGCTCGACGTCCTGGAATTCGAGCGGGCCGATGCCCGAACGGCCTTCCTTCAGCGCCGCGACGGTGCCCGCGACATCCATCGCCAGCGCGTTGACCGTGCCCGCCCCGGTGATGACGACGCGCCGCACGCGGGTCACCCCTTCTGGTCGCGCACCAGCCCGGTGACCGCGGCGATGATCGCCCCGACCGACGAGATGTCGAACTCGCTCTCGGTGGGGTCGTTGGCGTTGAAGGGGACGGAGATGTCGAAGGCTTCCTCGATGGCGAAGATCGCCTCGACCAGGCCGAGACTGTCGATGCCGAGGTCCGCGAGGGTCTGGTCGGGCGATACGTCGCCGGGCTCCAGCACCGCCTGTTCGGCGACGATCTCGATCACCCGCGTTGCGATATCGTCTTCGGCCATTCCGCTCCCAAGCCTTCCTCTGACTTCCGGCGCCCACCGTTTATTCGGATTCCGGTGCCAAGGGAACAGGAAAAGGCCCCGGCGCAGCTCACACGGACGGCCATGGGAAAGGCCGCGCCCTGTGCCGGCGCGGCCCGTTGCCTGTCGAAATCTGTTGGCCCGGCCTCAGCTGCCGAGTTCCGGCACGGTCACGCCGGCGGCCTGGAGCGCTTCCCAGAGCTTCGCGTCGCGGCCGTAGATGTCGGCCCGGTAACCCATGTGGCCGCGCAGGTCGGAAAACGCCGTGCGGTAGACGAGATGCACCGGCACCGGATGTTCGAGCATCACCGTGGTCTCGCGACCGGTGTTCAGGATCGACTGGAAGAACTCGACCGGGTCGTCCTCCTGCTCAGCGAGCAGCGCATAGGCGAAGTCGAACGGGTCCTGCAGGCGGATGCAGCCATGCGAAAAGGCGCGGACCTCGCGGGCGAAGAGCGACTTCGACGGCGTGTCGTGGAGGTAGACGTTGTGCTGGTTGGGGAACATGAACTTCACCCGCCCGAGCGCGTTGCCGCCCGAGGGAGGCTGCTTGAGGTCGAAGGGGAAATATCCGGTCGAAACCGCTTCCCAGTTGATCGTCTCGCGCGGCACCACCCGCCCGGCCCCGTCGATGATCTGCAGGTGGCCCGCGGCGGCGCCCTGCGAGGCGATCATGGCCGGCAGGTACTCGTTGCGCACGATGGATTTCGGCACGTGCCAGCTCGGGTTGATGACCATGTGCTCCATGACATCGGAGAACTCGGGCGTGCGCCGGTCGTAGGCGGTGGCGCCGATCACCGAGCGGGTCTCGAAGGTGATCTCGCCGCCGTCGACGATGCGGGCCGTGAAGTCGGTCAGGTTGACCCAGATGTAGCGGTCCTGGCGGTCGATCGACAGCCAGCGCTCGCGCTCCATCGCGACGACGATGGATTTGAGCCGCTCCGAGGCCGGCACGTTGAGCGCCTCGATCGTCGCCGGCCCGGCCACGCCGTCGGCATTGAGCCCCATGTTCTCCTGGAACTCCTGCACCGCCTTCTGGATCTCGGCGTCATAGGTCATGGTCGCCGAGCGGCCGAGGTAGCCCATCGCGATCAGCCGGTTGCGCAGTTGCACCACGCTCGCGCCCTGGTCGCCGGGGGCCAGCGCGCTCACCTGCACCTGCGGGCCCCAGCCGCCGCGCTCGACCAGACGTTCGATCTCGAACTTCTTGTGCATCAGCCGGGCGTATTCGTCCGATTGCGGGATCAGCGAATGCATGTAGGCGTCGGGGTTCTCGGCTTCGATGAAGCCGGTCAGCAGTTCGACCGGATCGCGGCGGTGCGGATCGCGGGTCATCAGCTTGTCGATCGAGCTCGGCTCCAGGATCCCGGTCTGGATCTGGTGCGCATAGGTCAGGAACAGGTTGGTCAGTTCGACCTCGACCTTGCCCTGCTCGCGCGGGCTGGAGATGTGCCGCATCATCTCGGTCAGTTGGGTGGTGTCATAGGCCGATTTCGGCAGGCCGTGCTCGTCGGCGTGCAGGATCGCTTTCAGCAGCGCCGTGAGCCGAGCTTTCTCGGGCGCGGTCTGGCCGGTCCAGACCGGCGTGTAGCCGGTCTCGCGGTAGAAGGCCGCGACCTCGTCGAGCGGCAGCGCCGCCTCGGCCACGGCCTGGGCGAAGGCGGAAAAGCCGAGGCTCGACTGCGTCTGTGCGCCCGCGGCCAGCGGCGCGGCGCAGAGCGCCACGGCGGCAATGGTCGAAAGCAAGCGGGTCTTCAGGCGCGACACGGGCGTCATATTTGTTCCTCAATCGTGGGGCGGGCGCGGGGCCAGTGCTCGAACATGGTTAGATTTTTTGCCGCTGGATACTGCCACAGACGGGCGCCCTGTCCATTCACAAAGGCGATATGGTCTGTTTCCGGAGAACTTCGCGGTAACCTGCTGCAAACGGGTCACATTTAACCTGGTCTTCATGCAATTGAGCGAATTGTTGCCAATTATGGCTAGTTTGAGGCGTTGCAAACACAATGGTCTTGGCGCTCGATTCTTCGTGTGCCATAACCGCCTTGCACCTGGGGATGAGGTGCATCGCAGAGCGCCTCGGGCAGAGGTGCAAGGCAAAGCACCTGGGGATGAGGTGCAACGCAAGCGTCGCGGGCAAAGTATCTGCGGCGTTCAGGCAGAAGACGGGACGAACTGGGACAGATGAACACCTCAAGCTCAACCGGGCTCAGCAGGCGTGCGCTTCTTGGCGCGTTTGCGGCCACGACTTTGACCGCCGCCCCCACCTATTCCAAGGCTGCGGGCTTCCTGCGCGGCGCCGGCGACATCCGGCGGATCTCGATGTACTCCGGGCGGACCGGCGAAATGGTCGACATGATCTACTGGATCGAGGGCCAATACATCACCGACGCGCTCAAGGAAGTGAACTACTTCATGCGCGACTGGCGCGTGGACAAGGTCAAGGAAATCGACACCCGCACGATCGACATCATGGCCGCCTCGCATAGCCTGCTCGACGTCAGCGAACCCTACACGCTCCTGTCCGGCTACCGCAGCCCCGAGACCAACGCGATGCTGCGCTCGCGTTCGAGCGGCGTGGCGAAGAATTCGCTGCACATCCAGGGCCAGGCCGCGGACCTCAGGCTCAGCAACCGCTCGGTGAGCCAGGTTGCCCAGGCGGCCGCCGCCTGCCACGCCGGCGGCGTCGGCAAATACTCCGGCTCCAACTTCACCCACATGGATTGCGGCCCGGTCCGCAGCTGGGGCGGCTGACCCGCCCGTGCGCCGTACAGCGCTGTTCGATGACCCGGCCCTCGCGCCGGGTTTTTCGTCTTCCGGCACAGGCGGCCGCCCTTCCTGCCCGTGGGACGCATCCCGAGACCATTGACCCGCGGCGCTGCCCCATGCGTTGATTGCGCGAGAAACGGCCGTTTTGGCCGTGGAGGTAACTCCCGTGCCCGACCCAGACCCGTTCCGCCATCACCCGGAGCTGCGCGGCAAGATCCGGCCCGCATCCGAATGCTTCTTTCGCGACGTCGACCTCGCGGCGCTCGACGCGCAGCTGCTCGAAGCGGGCTTTCCGGCAGACTGGCGCACGCCCGACGACCAGCGCGAGGCCAATCGGCACGCCTGGCTCGCCGACCACCGGGATCGCGACCTCTGGGTCTTCGCCTACGGGTCGCTCATGTGGGATCCGGGCATGGAGTTCGCGGAGGTGCGGCGCGGCGCGGTCACCGGCTACGCGCGCAGCTTCTGCCTGTGGGACGACGGCGCCCGGGGGACCAAGGCGCAGCCCGGACTGATGGCGGCCATCGACGCCGGGACGGGGTGCGAGGGCCTCGTCTTCCGGATCGAGAAGGACAAGCTCGACCACGAAACCTTCGTGCTGTTTCGTCGAGAGATGATCGCCCCCGCCTACCGACCCGTCTGGATCGAGGTCGCAACCGCCGAAGGGACGGTGCGAGCGCTCGGCTTCGCCGCCAACCACGACAGCGAAGACATCGTCACCGGGATCGCGCTCGACGAACAGGCGCGGATGATCGCGTTTGCCGAGGGCTTGCTCGGCACCAATTTTGCGTATCTCGACGACATGCACGCGCATCTCGCCCTGCTCGGGATCGAAGACAGCTATGTGCGCGACCTGCACGCCCGCGCCACCGCATTCAGGGCGGCTCAATAGCCGGGTTCACTCGGCCGCCACCTGCTCCTCTTCCGCCGCCTGGCGCGCCCACATCTGGGCGTATTTGCCGCCATGGGCGAGCAACTCGTCATGGGTGCCCTCTTCGCGCACCACGCCGTCTTCCAGCACCACGATCCGGTCGGCGTCGACGATGGTCGACAGCCGGTGCGCGATGGTGATCACCGTCCGCCCCTCGCCCATCGCCTTGAGCGAGACCTGGATGTCGCGCTCGGTCTCGGTGTCGAGCGCCGAGGTGGCCTCGTCGAGCAGCAGGATTGGCGGGTTCTTCAGAAGCGTCCGCGCAATGCCTACCCGCTGTTTCTCGCCGCCCGAGAGTTTCAGCCCGCGTTCGCCCACGGTGGTGTCGTAGCCGTCGGGCAGCGACATGATGAAATCGTGGATCTTCGCAGCTTTCGCCGCCTTCTCGATCTCGGAGAAACTGGCATCCGCCCGGCCGTAGGCGATGTTGTAGCGGATCGTGTCGTTGAACAGCACCGTGTCCTGCGGCACGACGCCGATCGCCGCGTGCACGCTTTCTGTGTCACGTCGCGCAGGTCCTGGCCGTCGATGGTGACACGCCCGCCGGAGACGTCGTAGAACCGGAACAGCAGCCTCCCGATGGTCGACTTGCCGGAGCCCGAGGGGCCGACGAGCGCCACGGTCTGGCCGGCAGGAATGTCGATGTCGACGCCGTGCAGGATCGGCCGCGCCGCGTCGTAGGCAAACTCGGCGCCATCGAAGCGGACGTGGCCGCCGGTCACCTCGAGCGCCGGTGCGCCTGGTTTGTCGACGATCTCGGCCGGCGCTTCGAGCAGGTCGAACATCTCGGCCATGTCGACCAGCGCCTGGCGGATTTCGCGGTAGACCGAGCCGAGAAAGTTGAGCGGCATTGTGATCTGCACCATGTAGGCGTTGACCATGACGAAATCGCCCACCGTCAACGCGCCCCGCTGCACGCCGATGGCCGCCAGCACCATCACGGCGACGAGGCCGGCGGTGATGATGAAGCTCTGGCCGGCGTTGAGGAAGGCGAGCGATTGCGAGGTCTTGATCGCCGCCACTTCGTAGCCGGCCATCGAGGCGTCGTAGCGGTCGGCCTCGCGCCGGTCGGCGTTGAAATACTTCACCGTCTCGAAGTTGAGCAGCGAGTCGATCGCTTCTGGTGCGCCTCCTGGTCCTGGTCGTTCATCTGCTTGCGGATCTTCACCCGCCACTCTGTGACGGTGAAGGTGAACCAGACGTAGAGCCCGATGGTGGCCAGCACCACTGCAGATACCAGACGTCGAACAGCCAGAAGAAGATCACCGCCACCATGGCGAGCCCGAGGAACAGCGGCCCGATATTGAAGAGCAGGAAGCGGAGCAGGAACTCCACGCCCTTCACGCCGCGTTCCATCACCCGGGAGAGCGTGCCGGTCTTGCGGGTGATGTGATAGCGCAGCGACAGCGCGTGGATGTGCTCGAAAGTCTCCAGCGCCAGCGCCCGGAGCGCCCGTTGCGCCACCATCGCGAAGACCGAGTCGCGCAGCTGCTGGAAGCCCACCGACAGGAACCGGGCGACGCCGTAGGCGAGCGTGAGCCCGATCGCCCCGATGGCCAGGAACCAGGCGGTGTCGAGCGTGTCGGTCTCCCCGGTCAGCGCGTCGACCGCGGCCTTGTAGAACACCGGCGTCGCAACCGAGACCACCTTGGCGAGCAGCAGGAGCGCCATGGCGATCACCACCCGGACCTTCACCTCGGTCTGCCCCTCGGGCCAGAGATAGGGCGCGGCGCGGCGGATCGTCCGCATCCCCTGGCCCTTCTTGTCGCCCGACGCCATCGCGTCCGAAATCGTCGTGCGTCCGCCGCCTCGTCTCATACCTGGCCTCCTGCTGGGTGTCCCCTAGGTAGGGGGGAATGGCGGGAATGACCAGAGAGGCCGGCTGCGCCATTCGGCCGCCGCGTCGGTATCGGTGCCCGGTGCGGGCGGTTACTCGGCCGGGGCTGCCGTCTCCTCGACCGGGTCGTCCTTCGGCAGGGTGAAGATCTGGCCCGGGTAGATCAGGTTGGGATCCTTGATGAATTCCCGGTTGGCCTCGAAGATCTTCACGTATTGGAAGCCGTCGCCGTAGCGCCTGTCGGCGATGCCCCAGAGGGTGTTGCCGGGCTGGATCGTGACCGCTGTCAGTACCACCCCCGCGGCCGCGGCGGCCTCGGTCTTGGCCTCGGCCGCGGCCAGAACTTCCGGGCTTTCGCGTTTGAACGGGGTCTCGACCCGGGTGGTCACGCTGCCATCGGGGGCGACGGCGTCGATCCTGAGGGTGTAGATCCCGCTGTCGACCGAGGGCAGCGGCGCACGCCACTGGCCGTTGTCGCGGATCACCGCGGTGCGCACCGGTGCGTTGTCGAGATAGATCCGGAGCGTCGTCTCGCCGAGCCCGCGGCCCGACAGCGCGACCTCGCCGGCCTCGTCGTAGGAGATCGCGTCGATGGTGAGCTGGGTCGCGGGCAGGCTGTCCTGGATCACCCGGATGCCCGAGGGCCCCGCGAGCAGCAGCCGCGGCGCGGCGGTCTCGGTGAGCGCGACCTGCTCGCCGGCCGGCGCGTCAGCTTCTGGCGCTGCGGGCGCCTCCGCGGTGGCGGTCTGCGGCGCGCCGGGATCGGTTGCGGTGTCCGGGTTGTCTGCGGCCGGGGCGGCATCGACGGTGTCGACGGCCGTCTGCGGCGCGGCTTCGGGGGCCGCGGCGGCTGCGGTTTCCGCGGGTGCGACGTCGGTTTCGGGCGCCGGTGCGGCCGGCGCGGTTGCGGTCGCCGCGGTGTCCGCGGGGCCTGCATCCGGGCTCGCCGTCTCCGGCGCCGTATCTGCGGGTGCCGGGGCCGCGGCGGTCTCGCCGGCACCGGCCGGCGGCGGCGGCGGTGCGGCGCGCGACGGCACGGAGGGTTCCGGGGCAAGGGCAGCGACGGTCTTCGCCGCCCGAGGGCGCGGTGCGGGCGCCGGGCTGGATGATGACGCTCTGCTCGGCCAGCACGGGGGCGGCGTCCTCCGCGGCGCTTGCGGGCGCGGCTTCGAGGGTCATCACCCGGGTGGTGTCGCCGGGCGGCAGGGAAAACAGGGTCACGAAATTGCCCGAGCGATCGGCTTCGCCCTCGCCCACCACCTGGCCGTCGACCCGGACCACGACCCGGGCGCCGGGCTCGGCGCGGCCGGCGACGAGCGCGCCGCCCTCGGGGTCGACCCGCACCGTGTCGAACGTGGGCGCGGCGGTGGATGCGACGGCTTCGGGGGCCTTCTCGGGTGCGGTGTCCGGGGCGGCGGCCGCTTCTGTCGCGGCTGCGGGCGCGGTTGCCTCCGGCACCGAAGCGCTGTCGGGGCTTGCAGCGGCGGTCTCGGAGGTCGCAGGGGCCGGAGCCTCTGCCGACGGCGCGGTCGCCCCGGTCGCCGCCGCAGCGGTGTCGCCGGCGGCCTCGGGCGCGTCGGTCTGCGGGCTCAGCGCCGCGGCGGGCGGTTCGGCGGTCCCGTCCCCGGTCTCGCCGCCGGGCGGCGAAACGAAAACCACATAGGCGACCACGGCGGCAAGCCCCGCGCCAACCGCCAGCCAGGACGCCCAGGTGGGCATGGATCGCGCCATTTCTTTTCCCCCCGCGGGTTGAGACACCCGGTGCCGCCGGCGGTTTCGCCGCCGGTCAGGGCGCAGCATACGCGCCGCCTTGGCTGCGGTCAAAACGCCAGGCGGTGCAAGCCGCGCAATCGGGGCATGGCCGCCACGGTCCGTCGCGCGCCGCGCGGCCGCCCGGTCCGGGGACCGGGAACGACGACCGGGTTGAGGAGCGGGTCCGGCTGATCTACCGTCGATCCCGAACCCCGACGAAGCGCCCGCCGCCCGACAAGTCGACATACGACAGGAGCGACCCGACGTGACCCTTCCGACCGACGCCGATTTCGACACGGCCGAAAAGCTCGCCCCCGGGCAGCGCGCCGAGCTTGTCGTCGCCAGCCGCGACGGCCGCGACAAGACCGTCATCTACATCACCGACCGCCGGTTCGAGGCGCCGAACTGGAGCCCGGACGGGCGCTGGCTGATCGTCAACGGCGGCGGCAAGCTCTACCGGATCGCGGCGGATGGCAGCGGCGGACCGGTGGAGATCGACACCGCCCCGGTCGAGGACATCAACAACGATCACGTCATCTCGCCGGACGGGCGCTGGATCTTCGTCAGCTCGGAAGACGGCCATATCTACCGGCTGCCCTTCGCCGGCGGCACCCCGCGCCGGGTCTCGAACGACCGGCCGCCGGCCTATGCGTTCCGGCATTACCTGCACGGCATTTCGCCGGACGGGACGCGGCTCGCCTATGTCGGGCTCGAACTGCGCGCCGGCCGGCTGATGGCGCGGATCTGGACGATCCCCGCCGCCGGCGGCGACGATTGTCTGCACGCCGAGGGGGTGACGCTGGTGGACGGGCCGGACTTTGCGCCGGAGGGCGACGCGCTGTGGTTCAACGGCGAGCCGCCGGGGGCGGCGCCCGGCCATGCCCAGATCTTCCGAAAACCGCTTGCCGGGGGCGACTGCGTGCAGATGACCGATGACGAGCGGGTCAACTGGTTCCCGCACCCCTCGCCCGACGGCACGCTGGTGGCCTATCTCAGCTACCCGCCGGGGACCCAGGGCCACCCCGCCGACCGCGACGTGCTGATCCGGACGATGCGGCCGGACGGCAGCGACATCCGCGACATCGACCGTTTCACCGGTGGCCAGGGCACGATCAACGTGCCCTCCTGGGCGCCGGACAGCGCGGCCTTCGCCTATGTGCGGTATCCCGTCGACGGGTGAGGTCCCGGCCGAAAACCGGGGGCGAGAGATGGGTGTGCGAGGTTTGGGCGAGCTCGCACATAGGGTCATCCTGTTGATTCCTATGATGTTACCGCTAACTGCACTTCGCGCGCGAGGCGCAGCACCCGGCGGTCCTGGGACCGGTCCCAACCCGGGCGCGGCGCTCAGGTCGGGTCGTAGCTGAAGCTGGTGAACCGGGCCTCGGCGCCCCGGCCCGAGGTATCGAAGGCGACCATGCCGACGAAGGCGCCGGTGAAGGAGCCGTGTTCGCCGCGCCCGCCCTCGTCGGAGATCACCGCGGCGTTGAGCTTCGGGCCGATCGGGCGCCAGTCGTCGTCGCCCTGGCGCCAGAAGAACCGCTGGGTGGCGTGGTCGACCCGCACACCAAGCTCGACCGGACCGTCGTCGATCGGGATCGGCACGGTGAGCGGGTAGTCGAGATTGCCTTCCGGGTAGTGGCCATTGCAGGAGAAGATCGTCAGCGACCGTCCCACCCGGGGCTCGCGCGAGAGCATCAGCGCATGCAGCTTGCTGCGGTTGTAATAGGTGGTGAGGCCGGCGGCCTGCTGGTAGTTCTCCGGTTCGAAATCGAGCCAGCATTCGGCGGCGTAGCGGTGATGCTCCTGGCGGCGCGCGACCAGGGCCTGTTCGAACCAGGAGCCGAGGGACTCGCGGCCCGTCAGCACCAGCGCGCCGTCCTCGCAGCGAAAGATCCGCTCCGGGTAGGGCGTGCGGAGCCATTGGAAATCAGGGGGAAGCCTGTCGAAGCTGTAGCGGACGCGGGCCGGCGGCGCCGGCTCGACATCGGCGAGGCCCGGCAGTTCGCGGCGGGCCACCATGCCGCCGGTTTCGAGGTAGAGCCAGCCGTCGTCGCCCCAGGTGCAGCGCTCGAGGCCGGTCTCGCGCCCGAGCGGACAGTACCGCCCACGCCCGTCCGCCCCGGCAATCGGCCGGCCCATCAGGAAGCTGTGGAAGACCTGTCCGTCGGCGGTTTCGACATACTGGCCGTGGCCGGTACGCTGGATCGGATAGGCGGGCTCGACTGCGTTGCAGATCAGGTGCTTGTTGGGATGGGTCTCGTAGGGGCCGGTGATGTCGCGCGCCCGCGCCATGCTCACCGCGTGGTCGTAGCCGGTGCCACCCTCGGCGGTGGTGAGATAGTAGTAGCCGCCCCGCTTGAACAGGTGCGGGGCCTCGGTGATGCCGCGCGAGGTGCCGGCCCAGATGTTGTGCACCGGCCCGGTCAGCCCGGCCTCGGGGCTCCATTCCTGCAGCACGATCCCGTCGAACCGGTCGTTGGCCTCGTTGCAGCCCGAATCCGGACCGCGGTGGTTCCACAGCATGTTGAGGACGTATTTGCGCCCGTCGTCGTCATGGAACAGCGAGGCGTCGAAGCCGGAGGCGTTGACGTACCAGGGATCGCTCCACTCGCCGTCGATGGTGTCGCAGGTGGTGATGTAGTTGGGCGAGTCCTTGAATGCCCCGTCGATGCGCCGCATGTTGCTGTAAACCAGCCAGAATTTCTCGCCGTCATGGCTGAGGCAGGGCGCCCAGACGCCGCCGGAATCGGGATTGCCGCGCATGTCGAGCAGCGCCGCCCGGTTGAGCGGCCGGGCCACCAGTGTCCAGTTCACCAGGTCGCGCGAATGGTGGATCTGGACGCCCGGGTACCATTCGAAGGTCGAGGTGGCGATGTAGTAATCGTCGCCGACGCGGATGAAGGACGGGTCGGGTTGAACCCCGGCAACACGGGATTGCGGATCATCCTGTGCCTCCTGCGACCTGGCGACGTACCACCACGCGATGTTTGCCGATCCGGCGCACCGGCGCGAAGCCCGCGCGCTCGAACATGCCAAGCGTGCCGTTCCAGAGGAACCCGGCCGAGGTCTTCTGGCCTTCGATCGCTTCGGGGAACCCTTCGACGCCGCCGCCAGCCGCGCCGATCAACTCGAGCGCCCCGGCAAGCGCCTGCGCACCGACGCCCTGGCGACGGTAGTCGCGGTCGACGAAAAAGCAGGTGATCCGCCAGTCCGCCGGCGCCTCGTCCGCGGCTGCCGCGCCTGCGTCATAGGCGCGGCGGTTCTTGATGTGCAGGAGCTCGGCCCGCGGTCCGTATTGCGCCCAGCCGACGGCGCGTTCGCCGTCGAAGACCAGCGCGGCATGGGATTGCCCGGCCGCGACCAGCGCCTTCTTGCGGGCGCGGCGGTCGTCGAGGCTGTCCTTCTTCTGCCCTTCGTGAAACACCAGGCACCAGCAACCGCCCCAGACGCCGTTATGGCGCTCGATCAGCGCGGCATAGGCATCCCAGGTCGCAGGCCCGAGTGCACGGGTGACGAAGGCTTCCATCCCTTACCCCTCATGCCAGCAACGCCGCCGCCTCTTCGGGCGCGAGGGCCGCTGGCCGTTCGCATGTCGTGGTGAGCCTCGACCCAGTCCCGGAGTCTCCCCAGACGCCAGGATCGAGGTTAACACATCGACTACGTGCAGCGCGAGGTCCATGCCGGCACGGTGTGGCCGGTTCGCCGCAATCGCCGCGGCCATGTCGGCGAGGCCGGCGGTGCGGTAGTTGGCGCGCGGCGTGCCGCCGTTGTCCTCCATGTTGGTCCGGCCGAAGGGGTGATCCCAGCTGAGCGGCACCGGCGATTTGCCGGCGGCGACCATGGTGACCTCGCCACCGAAGAAGTTGGGGTCGGGCAGGTAGAGCGAGCCGGTCTCGCCGTAGAGCTCCATGTGGCCGTGGCGATGCGCCCAGACGTCCCAACTCGCGCCCAGCGTCACCACCGCCCCCGAGGCGAACTCGAGCAGCGCGTGGATGTTGGTCGGCGTGTCGACCGGCACGGTTTCGCCCTTGCGGGGGCCGCTGCCGATGGTGCGGGTGGCAAAGCTCGTCGCCGTCATCGCGCTGACCGCCCGCACCGGCCCGAGAAGCTGGACCAGGTTGGTGACGTAATAGGGGCCCATGTCGAGCACCGGTCCGCCGCCGGGCTGGAAGAAGAAACCGGGGTTCGGGTGCCAGGCCTCCATGCCGTGGCCCATCACATGGGCGGTGCCGCCGATCACCCGGCCGATGCGCTCGTTGTCGATCGTGGCGCGGGCCAGCCTGGTGGGCGCCGCCGAGGAAGGTGTCGGGCGCCGAGCCGACCCGCAGGCCCTTCTGCGTGGCCAGATCGCGCAGCGCCTCGCCCTCTTCGAGCGTCAGCACGAAGGGCTTTTTCGGAATAGACGTGCTTGCCCGCTTCCAGCACCCGCCGCGACACCTCGAAATGCGCCTGCGGCACGGTCAGGTTGACCACGATGTCGATGTCGGGCGCGTTGATGAGGTCGGCCACCCCTCGGCCCTGAGGCCGAACTTCTGTGCCTGCGCTTCTGCGACGGCTGGCGCGATATCGGCAACCGCGCGCATCTCGAGCGCCTTGAACAGCGGTCCGAGCTGCAGATAGGCGGTGGAGATGTTGCCGCTGCCGACGATGCCGACGCCGAGCTTTTCCGTGCTACCGGTCATGGGTGTCGCTCCTCAGACGAACATCGACAGGGCGTTGAAGGAGCGCGTGGCGAAGCGCTCGTGGTCGGAGGGGTTGTCGTGCTCCAGCACCCAGATCTCGACGTCGGTGTCGCCCAGCGCCGGCACGATATGGGTGTAGTCGACCTCGCCGTAGCCGAGATCGGCCCAGCCGCCCTCGTCGGCGTTCTCGCCCTCGGGGGCGCGGTCCTTGATATGCACCGCGAGCAGGCGGTCGGCGTAGCGGCTCACCCAGTCGGCCGGGTCCTGGCCCGCGACGTGGATCCAGCCGAGGTCGAGCTCGAAGCCGATCTCCGGCTGCGCCGCCAGCGCCTCGATGCCCAGGGTGCCGTCGGCGCAGGGCAGGAACTCGAAATCGTGATTG
This sequence comes from Paracoccaceae bacterium, assembly GCA_041397205.1. Lineage (GTDB taxonomy): Bacteria > Pseudomonadota > Alphaproteobacteria > Rhodobacterales > Rhodobacteraceae > Sinisalibacter. The sequence continues at coordinate 183,054 of JAWKXC010000008.1, read as the reverse complement.
TGCCAGCCATAGCCCAGCCCGGCGTCGCGGATCGGCTTGCCGGCCTCGGCGAGCTTCTTGGCGAAGGCCTCCCAGCCGGCCTTGTCGGTCGGGCGCTGTTCGGGGGCAATCCACGGCACGATGACGGACTGGACGCCAAGGGTGCGGGCGATCTCCAGCGCGCGCGTGGGATCGTTCGCGACCAGGTCGAAGGCGAAATGCGCCGTCGGCATGGTCAGCTCGCGGGCGTCGAGCATGGCGCGGGTGGCGATCGGGTCGTCGAACAGCGGGCCGAAGCCTTCGACCGCCTCGAACCCGACCCGTTCGATCATGTCGAGCGTGTCGTTGAGCGGCCAGTTGCGGGAGGTATAGAGCTGGTAGGAGAGCGTGGGCATCGGGGGTCCTTTCAGTTGACCGGGGTCACGGGGGCGACCGTGGCCGAATGGAGATCTCGCAGGGTGAACCGGGCCTCGGGGCCTGGCGCGTCGGGATAGAAGGTGATCTCGGCCGGGTGGCCGGGCAGGAGCGTGATCGCGTTGGCCGAGAACCGCCCGGGTTGGTCGGCCTCGACTGTGACGAAGAGCGCGAGCGCCTGCGCCGAGAGGGTGAGCCGGTTGCCCGCCTGTTCGAATGCGAGGCCGGGGTCGCGCAGATCGTAGGTCTTCCAGGGGCGCGGCGCGTAGAGATCGCCGCCGAGCCGCCCTTCCGGGCCGAACCAGGTGAAGGCCAGCATCTCGTCGGGTCCGAGCGCGGCGACGTCGAGGGCCAACAGCACCTCGGCGGCGTCGCCGACCGTGGCGCTGGCCTTACCCAAGGGACGGGTGGCCCCGGCCATGTCGACAGCATGGGCGCCGAGCGTCAGCGCGACCGGCTCCGGCCGGTCATTCACGGCCTTGAGCAGGATCCTGTCGCCCTCGGGCACCGCCACCACGGTGACCGGCGCAAAAAACCTCTGGGCGGCATAGTGCAGGAGCTTCCAGCCGCCGCCGTAGTCGAGCGAGGACCAGGAGCAGACCGGCCAGGTGTCGTTGAGCTGCCAGTAGAGCGTGCCCATGCAGTGGGGCTTGAGCCCGCGCCAATGGGTGACGGCGGTCTTGATCGCCTCGGCCTGTTGGACCTGGGAGAGCCAGACGAAATCGGCGAAGCGCTCGGGCCAACGGAAGTAGCGGAACATGGTGGCGGCGATGCGTTCGTTGCCGCCCTTGTTCTTCTGGTGGCTCTCGAAGACGGGGGCGGCGATGTTGCGGTCTTCCGGCGCGGTGAAGCGCTCGATGACGTTCATCGAGGGGTAGGATTGGAAGCCGAATTCCGAGCAGAACCGGGGGCTTACGTCGCGATAGTGGTCGAACTCGCGGTTTTCGTGCCAGACCGACCAGAAGTGCATGTCACCCTGCCCTTCGACGTGCCAGCCGTCGCGGAAATCCATCGGGCCGAGAGACGGGGATGAGGGCCACCAGGTCGCGATGGGGTCGGTGCGTTTCAGTGCTCCTTCAACGGTGCGGTTGAGGCGGTCGTAGTTGACCAGGTAGCGGTCGCGGTTCTCGCGGGATTCGGCATACCAGTCGAGCGCGCCGACGAGTTCGTTGTCGCCGCACCAGAGCGCGAGGCAGGCGTGGTGCTGGAGCCGAGCGACCTGTTCGCGAACTTCCAGGTCGACTTCGGTGAGGAAATCGGGGGTCGAGGGATAGAGCGAACAGGCGAACATGAAATCCTGCCAGACCAACAGGCCCAGCTCGTCGCAGGCGGCGTAGAAACTTTCAGGCTCGTAGCGCCCCCCGCCCCAGACCCGGATCATGTTCATATGCGCATCCGCCGCCGATTGCAGGAGCGCGCGGGTCTTCTCCGGCGTGATCCGGCCGGGGAGCGCGTCGGCCATGATCCAGTTGGCGCCCTTCATGAACACGTCGCGGCCGTTCACCCGGAAGGTGAAGCTTTCGCCCGCGGCGTCGGGGTCGCGGATGAGCTCGATGGATCTGAGGCCGATCCGCCGTGTCGTCACGGCATCGCCAACTGTGACGGTGAGGAGGTGGAGGGTCTGAGCCCCCTGCCCGTTCGGCCACCAGAGCTCGGGTTCGTCGATCTCGAATGCAACCGAGAAACGGGACCACTCGACCTCGCCCGTGACCTCGACGCCGCACAGGCTCACTGTCACCGGCGCCGCGTCTGCATTGGTGATCTCGGCGTTCACCGACACGCGCACCCGGCCGGGTGCATGCTGCTGATGAACCGTCAAAACGTCGATCCGCGGCGCCCCCGCGGGTTCCAGCCTTATGTCGCCGTCGATCCCGAACGGCGTCAGCGCGATGTTCCAGTCCCAGCCGAAATCGGCCTGGACCTTCCTGAGCATGTTGCCGTGGGGGACTTCGTAGTTCTTCGTGTGCGGCACCGGGAAGGGTTGTGCCGCGGCCCGCTTCGCGGCTTCGCGCACCGGGGAGCGAAACAGGATCTCGACCGCGTTCTCGCCTTCGACCGCAACTTCGGAGAGGGTCGACCCGGGAACTGCGGAACTGGTTCTCGGCGGTGAGCACCAGGGCGCCGTTCCAGCGGATCTCGGCGACGCAGTCGAGGCCGGAGACCACGAGGTCGACGCCGGGGTCGTCGAGATGGACCAGCCGCCGCGCGGTCCAGTCGCGCTCGCCCACCCAGCGGCAGGCATATTCGTTGCGGCCCCAGTACGGGTCGGGGATCAGCCCGGCCTGCCTCGAGTGCCGTCACGCCGTCGCCGGGGATGCCGATGTCACAGGCGATCTCGCCGGTCTCGTCGGTCAGGGTCCAGAGCCCGGCAAGGGTCTGGTGCGCGGGCGCAGACATGTTGTCAGAGCCTCTGTTCGGTTTCGGGATCGAACAGCGAGGCGCGGTCCGGCTGAAAGCCGATCTCGACCCTGTCGCCAACGCGTACCTCGGCCTGGCCGTCCATGCGCACATGCACGGTCTCGCCGGCGAGCGTGGTGTAGATCAGCGTGTCGGACCCCATCGGTTCGACCAGCTCGACCGTCACCTGCGTGGTGACCGCGGCGGAGGCCAGCGCATCACCGGTGGCGATGTGTTCGGGCCGCAAGCCGATGATCGCCTTGCCTTGGTGGCGCGACCCGGCGGCGAAGTCATAGCCTGCCATCGGGATCCGCAGCCCCTCGGTGACGAAATCGCTGCCCTCGAGGGTTCCGTGCAGGAAATTCATCGACGGCGAGCCGATGAAATCGGCGACGTAGAGATTGCGCGGGCGGTTGTAGATCTCGTGCGGGCTCGCGAGCTGCATGATCCGGCCGCCCTTCATGATCGCGATCCGGTCGGCCAGCGTCATCGCCTCGATCTGGTCGTGGGTGACGTAGATCATCGTGTTGCCGAGCTTTTCATGCAGTTTCTTGATCTCGACCCGGAGGTCGGCGCGCAGCTTGGCGTCGAGGTTGGAGAGCGGCTCGTCGAACAGGAACACGTCGGCGTCGCGCACCAGCGCCCGGCCGATCGCGACCCGCTGGCGCTGGCCGCCCGAGAGCGCGGCGGGCTTGCGTTCGAGCAGCGGTTCGATCTGCAGGATCGAGGCGGCCCGGGCGACGCGCCGGTCGATCTCGTCCTTGGACATCCGCATGTTCTTGAGCGAGAAGGTCAGGTTCCCCTTGACGGTCATCTGCGGGTAGAGCGCGTAGGACTGGAACACCATGCCGATGCCGCGTTCCGACGGTTCGGCCCAGGTGACGTTCTTGCCCTCGATCCAGATCTGGCCACCGGTGATGTCGAGCAGACCCGCGATACAGTTGAGCAGCGTGGACTTGCCGCAGCCCGAAGAGCCGAGCAGGACCAGGAACTCGCCCTCGTAGATGTCGAGATCGAGGTTCTGCAGCACTTTTACCGCGCCGAAATGGAGGTCGAGATGCTTGATCTCGACCGACTTCTTGCCGTCTTTCGGCGCCGCGGCCGGGCTTGCGGTCAGGGTTGTGTCGGTTGCGGTCATGTGCCCCTAGCCTTTCACGGCGCCGGCGGCGATGCCGCGCACGAAGTAGCGCCCCGAGATGAAGTAGATGGCGAGCGGCACCAGGCCGGTGAGCAGCGTCGCCGCCATGTTGACGTTGTATTCCTTCACACCCTGGACCGAGTTGACGATGTTGTTGAGCTGCACCATCGGGTAGGTCTGCGGCTTGGTGTAGACGACGCCGAACAGGAAATCGTTCCAGATGCCGGTGACCTGCATGATCATCGCGACCACGAAGATCGGCACCGACATCGGCAGCATGATCCGGAAGTAGATCCCCCAGAACCCGGCGCCGTCGACCCGGGCGGCCTGGAACAGCTCTTCCGGCAGGCTGGCGAAGTAGTTGCGGAACAGAAGCGTCATGATCGGCATGCCGAAGATCGTGTGGACGAGGATCAGCCCGCCGAGCTTGCCCATCAGGCCGATCTCGCGCAGCAGGATCACGATCGGGTAGAGCATGGTCTGGTACGGGATGAAGGCGCCGATCATCAGCACGATGAAAAAGGCGTTGGCCCCCTTGAAGCGCCAGTTGACCAGCGCGTAGCCGTTGACCGAGGCGACCGCGATCGAGAGCGCGACCGAGGGGATCAGGATCTGCACCGAGTTCCGAAGCCGCGGCTGAGCCGTCGCAGTTGATGCCGGTGCAGGCGGTAGCCCAGGCGTTGATCCGGGTTCGACGGTGATCTCATCGGCGGGGCGAAGATGTTGCCGAGCCGGATCTCGGGCATGCCCTTGAGCGAGGTCACCACCATCACCCAGAGCGGCAGCAGGTAGTAGAGCGAGACCACGATCAGGGTGCCGTAGAGCATGATGTTGGCGCGCGAAGCGCTTGCGCGGCTTCGGGCCGGTGGGGCCGTCGAGCGCGGCGGCGGGCGCCTGTGCGGAGGTGTCAGCCACGTTTCTTGCCTCCGAATTCGAGATAGGCCCAGGGCACCAGCACCACCACCACGGTGAGCAGCATCATCGTCGAGGCGGCGAAGCCCTGGGCGAGGTTCTGGGCCTGGAACATGTAGTTGATGACGTATTTCGCCGGCACTTCGGAGCTGATGCCGGGGCCGCCGTTGGTCTGGGCGACGACCAGGTCGTAGAGCTTGATGATGCCGGAGGTGACCAGCACCAGCGAGGTGATGAAGACCGGCCGCATCATCGGGATGATGATCTGGACATAGGTCTTGACCACGCCGATGCCGTCGACCCGGGCGGCCTTCCAGATGTCGTCGTCGATGCCGCGCAGCCCGGCGAGCATGATGACCATCACCAGGCCCGAGCCCTGCCAGATGCCGGCGATCAGGATCCCGACCATGACGATGGAGGAATTGTTCAGCGGGTCGAAGCTGAAGCTCTCCCAGCCCCAGCCGCGGATGACCCCCTGGATGCCGAAATCGGGGTTCAGGATCCATTGCCAGGTCAGCCCGGTGACGATGAAGGAGAGCGCGTAGGGGTAGAGAAAGACGGTGCGGAAGACGTTCTCGAACCTGATCTTGCGGTCGAGCAGCGCCGCGAGGGTGAAGCCGATCAGGAAGGTCAGGATCAGCGAGCCGACGCCGTAGATCGCGAGGTTCTCGATCGACACCAGCCAGCGGCGCGACGACCACAGCCGTTCGTATTGATCGAGGCCGACGAAGTCGAGCTTCGGCAGCAGTTTCGAATTGGTGAAGGAATAGACCACCGTCCAGGTGGTGCCGCCGACGAACACCACGAGTGCGGTGAGGATCATCGGGATCGAGGCGATCTTGGCGTTGATATTGCGCAGCCATGACGGCCGCCGTGCCGCGTCCATTCTGCCCTCCCCGCTTTGGCCTTCAGGAACCGGAGCCCGGCACGGGGCCGGGCTCCGACATCATCGACGGATCACTCGGCCGCGGCAATGATGTCGTGGTACTGCTGCTGCACCTCTTCCGCGCTCATGTCCGAAGCCCAGAATTCGCTCATCAGGTCTTCGAGCTGGGTGGTGGTGTCGGGGGTCATCGCCTGGTCGCCGGAGGGCATGATCTTGCCGTCGGCGAGCAGTTGCAGGCCCTTCTTCATGCAGTCGTTGGCGGCCGAAAGGTCGACGTCGCCGCGCACCGGCAGCGAGCCCTTCTTGAGGTTGAAGGCGACCTGGGCCTCTTTCGACAGCAAGAGCTTGGCGAGCTCGAGCTGCGCCGCCTGCACGTCCGGGTCGTCGTTGACCGGGAAGTAGAAGGCGTCGCCCGCGGTGTCGAGGATCTCGTTCTCGCCGAGGCCCGGCAGGCAGGTGTAGTCGACGCCCGCCACTTCGCCGGCGACGGCGAACTCGCCCTGCGCCCAGTCGCCCATGATCTGCGCGCCGGCCTTGTCGGTGATCACCAGGTTGGTCGCGAGGTTCCAGTCCTGGACGTTGGAATCCTTGGCGAATTCACGTGCGTTGGCCGCGGCCTGGAACACCTTGGTGTATTCCGGCCCCATCACCGTCTCGGCGTCCTTCTCGACGAAGACCTTCTTCCAGGCGTCGATCCCGGCGATCGCCACCGCCATCACGTTGAAGGCGCCGTTCTGCTGCCAGCCGACCTGCCCCATCGCCAGCGGGATGATGCCGTCGGCCGCCAGCGTCGGCGCGCTTTCGACGAAGGCGTCCCAGTCCTGCGGCACGGCGAGCCCGCGGTCTTCGTAGACCTTGTTCGACAGCCACATCCACTGCCAGGAGTGGATGTTGACGGGGATGCAGTAGATCTTGCCGTCGAGGGTGCAGCTGTCGACCAGCGATTTCGGGTGGATCACGTCGAGGAAGCCGTTCTCTTCGTAAAGGCTGGTGAGGTCGGTCATCAGGCCGGCCTCGATCAGCTCTTCCGCCTGGCGGCCGTGGTTGAGCTGGGTGGCCCCCATCGGGTCGCCGCCGAGGATCCGGCTGATGATGATCGGCCGCGCGGTCGAGCCCGAGCCGGCGATGGCGCCGTCGATCCAGGTGTTGCCGGTCTCGTTGAACAGCCGGGCAAATTCGGAGACCGCGGCCGCTTCGCCGCCCGAGGTCCACCAATGGGTCACCTCGAGTTCGCTCGCGTTCGCGGTGCTGGCGGCGCCGATCAGCGCGGTTGCCGAAAGAAGTCTGGAGACGAGATTCACGATATTATCCTCCCATGGTTTTATCGTGTGATGCGGCGCCGTCGTCCTTTCCCGCAGCCGCAAGGCCCGGTCCGAACGCGACCTAAAACGTTACAGAAATTTCTATAACGATTTAGATTTGTCTTGCAAGCCACTTTCAAACTGCTTTTCTGTGTTCCGCATGGACCCGAAAACCCGTTAGGTCCCGGTCCGGGCGGGGGCATGAACGACGAGGACGCGACCGAGACGGGCCGTCCGCCGGTGACGCCGGTGACCACGATTTCGGGATCGGCCGCACGACAGGATCTGGCTGAGGGAGGCCGGCATGAAAAACCAGCGTCGAAACCGGCGTCCAGACCTGCCGGCGTCCGGAATGTGACCCGGAAGCCGACGCTGAAGACGATTTCGGAATTGTCCGGCCTCGCGGTCGCCACCGTCTCGCGGGCGCTCAATGACGCGCCCGACATCGGCGCCGACACCAAGAAGCTGGTGCGCCGGATCGCCGCCGATATCGGCTATGTGCCGAACCGGGCCGGGGTGCGGCTGCGCACCGGGCGGACCAACGTGATCACGCTGGTGCTCTCGACCGAGCCCGACACGATGGATCACACCGCGCGGCTGATCACCTCGATCGCCGAGGAATTGCGCGACACCCGCTTCCATTTGACCATCACCCCGTTCTTTCCCGACCAGGACCCGATGCAGCCGGTGCGCTACGTGGTCGAGACCGGCTCCGCCGACGCGGTGATCCTGAACCAGACCCAGCCCGACGACCCGCGGGTGCGCTACCTCGCCGAACGGGGCTTCCCCTTCGCCACCCATGGCCGGACCGACATGGGGCTGGAGCACAACTGGTTCGACTTCGACAACACCGCCTACGGGCGGATCGCGGTCGAGACGCTGGCGCCGCCGCGGGGCGCAACATCGTGATGATCGCCGCCGCTGGCGCAGACCTATGCCCACCACATGATCGACGCCGCGCGGGCCACCGCGGCGGAGCACGGGATCACCTTCCGGGTGGCCGACCATGCGACCTCGGACAGTCCCAACGAGCTGGTGCGGGCCTGCGTCGCCCACCGGCTCTCGGAAAGTCCGGAGGTCGACGCCTATATCACCGGTTCGGCCAAGTCGGCGATGGCGACCGCGGCGGCGGTCGAAAAGCTCGGCCGCACCATCGGCGGTGACATCCAGATCTTCACCAAGGAGGCGGTGCCGCTCATGCACATGTTCCGGCCCGCGATCCTTACCGTCGACGAAGACGTGAACCGTGCCGGCCATTTCCTGGCCCGGGCCGCGATCCACGCGATCCGCGAGCCCCTGGCGCCGCCGATGCAGGGGCTCGAGGTGCCGGTCGCGAAGGCGGACGCGGCGCGCTGACTGGCGCCCGGAGCGCCGGGAAGACACACGCAGCTCGGCCGGGACGCGCGCGCGCCCTGCCAGCGCCCTGCGGGCGCTGCGCCTGCGGCGGGCGGGCGGCGGGCTGCGCCCGCCGCCCGCAGGGAACCTGCGGCTGTGACCGTCCTTGACCGCCTCCTCCCCCTGCCCTAGCCCTTCCGCAAAGAGTTCGCCCCGGCCCGGAGGTTTCCCATGCCCGCCCCCGCACTCCCGCCCGCCAAGGCCGCCTCGGCAAAGGCGGTCAAGCCCTCCGTCTGCGTCTATTGCGGCTCCCGGTTCGGGGCCGATCCCGCCTACCGAGCCGATGCCGAGGCGCTCGGCGCGGCGCTGGCCGAGAACCGCTGGCGGCTGGTCTACGGCGCCGGCGACGTCGGGCTGATGGGCGCGGTCGCGACCGCCACCCAGAGGGCCGGCGGCGAGACCTTCGGGGTGATCCCGGTGCATTTGCTGCAACGCGAGGCGGGCAAGCGCGACCTTTCCGCCTTCATCGTCACCGAGAACATGCATGAACGGAAGAAGGTCATGTACATGAACTCGGACGCCATCGTGGTGCTGCCCGGCGGCGCCGGCTCGCTCGACGAGTTTTTCGAAGTGCTCACCTGGCGCCAGCTCGGCCTGCACGAAAAACCGGTCTACCTGCTCAACACCGCGGGCTACTGGGATCCGCTCACCGGCCTGATCGACCATGTGATCGCGCAGGGCTTCGCCGAGGCCTCGCTGCGCGACTATTTGTCGGTGGTGTCGGACGTGGCGACCCTGTCCGCCCGGCTACGCGTCGATCTCTCCTGACCCCGTGCCCGGCGCCGCTGCCGGCGCTGCTGGCGCAGGGTGCCGGCCGAATAGAGCGCCACGGCGATCCAGATCAGCGGGAAGGCGATCCAGTGCCAGCGGGTCACCGGTTCGGCGAAGACCAGCGCGGCGACGGCGAATTGCAGCGTCGGGTTGATGTATTGCATCACCCCGACCGTGCCGAGCGGCAGGTTGCGCGAGGCGGTGGTGAACAGGAGCAGCGGCAGCGCCGTGATCACGCCCGAGAACATCAGCAGCAGGCTGTCGCCGAGGTCATGGCCGAAGATCCCGAGGTTGCGGCCGGTCAGGTCGGTCCAGCCGTTGGTGTGGACACCCCAAAGCCAGAGCAGCGCGAGCGGGGCGAGCAGCACCACCTCGCCGGTCACCGACACCATCGAGCCGGCGGCGAGCTTTTTCTTTGCCACGCCGTAGAGCGCGAAGGTGCCGGCCAGCCAGAGCGAGATCCAGGGCGCCACGCCGAGACCGAGGGTGAGCACCGCGACGGCGGTGGCCGCGACCGCGATCGCCGCCCATTTGAGCCCGTCGAGGTGCTCGCCGAAAACCGCGGCGCCGAGCAGCACGGCAACCAGCGGGAAGATGTAATAGCCGAGCGAGGCGGCGACGGCGTGGCCGGTCTGGATCGCGTAGATGAACATGAACCAGTTGAGCGAGATCGCGATGGCGGCGAGCGCGACGAGGCCGAGGCTGCGGGGCGCGCCGAGGAGCCTGCCGAGCTCGCCGAGGCGCCCACGCCAGGCCAGCAGGAGACCGAAGAACACCAGCGACCACAACGTCCGGTGCGCCAGGACCTCGAGCGGCGGCACATGGGCGATGCGCTTGTAGTACAAGGACGACAGGCCCCAGATCACGGTGGCTCCGAGCATCGCGGCGAGGCCCCGGGTGCGGTCGCGGCCGGTCTCGGCGTCGGTCATGATGCGCGGGGCTCCGGGGTAGACCTGTGCCGGGGCAACGCCGCCGAAACGGCCCGATCCCTGGCGGGATGTCCTACGGGTTTGCGGGAAAGCAGGCTCACGACGCGGCCTGCGGTTGGCGCCGGCGGAAGGTCCAGGCCCAGGCCAGCAGCGTCAGGATCAGCGGAAGGACGGGGAAGAGCACCTTGAGCACCGGATGGCGCAGGGCGAGGTCCGGTTCGGCGCGGAAGACCGACGCCGCGCCCGGGGCGGGGGGCTGCAGGTAGAGCGTATCGTCACAGCCGATACCCACGACCGGGGCGCCATCGGCGCTGTAGCTCACGATCCCGACCGGGGCCCCGGGCACCGCCAGCGGCAGCGCGCTGGTGACCCCGTCCGGCGCGGTCAGGGCGCTGAAGGGCACGCGCCGGCTCTCGCCCGCCCCGAGCGCGGCGCAGTCCTCCGGCGGGGTGCCGTAGCGCGGATAATACTCGCCGAACCCCCAGGCGCCGGTGCCGGCCCGGTCGGGGTCGGCGTAGCCGGCATAGGCGTTGTCGGGCGCGGCGGGCTCGATCCGCAGCCCGACGAGGACCACCGCCAACAGGCCGGCGATCAGGACCAGCGCCCGCACCCCCCACCGCTCCATGCCCGCGCACCAGGCGACGGCGAGGGCCAGCACGCCGAACCAGATCGTGACGAACATCCAGCGCCAGATGAACAGGCCGAGATCGGCGAGCGGGATCAGGCGCACGAGCGGTTTGGCGATCTCGAGCTGCAGGACCAGCGTCGCAACCGCGGCGACGAGCAGCAGTCCCGCCGCACCGCGCCGGCCCCGGCAGGTCCAGAACACCAGCGGCAGCAGAACGAACAGGGCGAGCCCGGGCGAGGCGTAGTGGTGAAACCGGAAGATGTCGGTGACCCGCAGGAAGGTGTCTTCGAAGGCGACAGGCAGCCCATCGACCCCGGCGATCGCGTCCTTGTTCGCGAACGCCAGGACCCAGCTCGGACTGCTGAGCACGACCCCGGCGGCGAAGACCAGGAGCAGGCGCAGCGCTTCGCGCGGCAACGGGCGGGGTGTCAGGACCAGGTGCGCTAGGACCGCCGCGGTCGCGGCCTGCGGAAACACCGCCGGGTGGAGCGAGGCCTGGAGCGCCACGAGGGCCACCGCCAGCAGGGTCCGTTCGGCGCGGAGCGCGAGGACCACCAGCGGGATCAGGGCATAGACCGCGGCCTCGGGGAAGGCGTTGCGATGGGCGAAGTCGAGATAGACGTAGTTCGCGGTGAGGAAGACGATGGCCAGCAGACCCGCACCTTCGCCGCGGTCGCCTTCCTGCGCGACGATCCCGGCGAACAGCCGCCGCGCGCCGAAGGCCATCGCCAGGAAGAAGCCGACCATCACGATCCTGAGCGCCATCACCGCGGATAGGCCGAGCGCGGTCAGCGGCAGGGCGAAGACGTAGACGCCGGTGCTGTAGTAGTAGAACACCGGCAGCGACACGTCGCCGACCTCGACGAAGAGGCTCGGGGAGCCGCCCGTGAGCCCCTCCTTGAGGAGCAGGAGCCGGCCGACATGGTCGTGCAGGTCATGGCCGACGTCGAACAGGATCGCGGTCGCCAGCGCCAGCGCGATGAAGCGCGACGCGGCGGTGTAGCGGCCACGCAGGAGGGCGGCCGCGAACAGCCCAAAGAACAGCGCAACCAGCGCGTAGACGCCCGCAAGATAGGGGGCCGCCGCGACATGGGCGGGGATCGCACCGAAGGTGGCGGAGGCCTTTTCCAGGAGAGCAGACACGCCCGGCACTTCTCCCTCCTGCGCAATCGGCGACGGCCGGACGATATGGGAACCCGCGGGCGGCCGCAAGCCGATGGGGCGGGATTGCCGTTGGCGGCGGCGTGGCTCTGGCGGGGGCCGAAAAGTGAACGGGAGCCTTCGCGCGCGCGCCCGTTCCCGGTCTCGGCCGAGCCACCGCGGGACCCGGACCGCGCTATGCCCTCAGCAGCCCGCACCGGCCGCCACCGCGCCGCACCGGCGCGCCGCCTTCGCCCTCTTCTTTGGCTTGGACATACCTCGGGGGGTGTCACGCCGGAGGCGTACCTTCGGCACGACGGGGCTGGCCCCCCATGGGCATGCGGGAAACGTGCCATTTGCACCATGATTGCACGCGCCTGCCGCACCGCGGGGCGCTGACCCCCCAGGTTTTCCATTCCGCACAGCCACCCCGGTCGCGCCCCCTTCCCCTGCCGCGCCGGCTCCGGCATGCTCGGGGAAACCACCTGGAGGGCGCATATGAGCGAACCCTATACCCTCGGCGCCGCGGCGGACCTCACGCCGGTGCCCGAACGGCTCGACGACAGCCCGAGCTGGGTCTACCTGCTCAGGGAATTCGAGAAGCACTACCGCCTCGGCTCCGACGGCGGCTCGCGCGCGATCCGCGCGCATCGCAAGCGGGTCCGCGAGACGCTCACCGCGGTGCTCGACACCAATCCCGAGATCTCGCTGCGCCCGCCCGCCACCCTCCCGGTCACGGCACACCTGCCGCGCGCGCTCGATCTCGGCAAGGACGGCGGGCTCTGCGGCATGGCGCGGGCGCTCGAACGGGTCTCGGACCGGCTGAGCTGGGAATACGGCTACGAGAAGGTACCGCGCGCGCTGGCACAGAAATACGCCTATTGCGAGATCGCCGGGCCGCAGGGGCCGGTGCGCTCGGAGCGGCTGATCCTCGGCTTCGTGCTGTTCGCGCCCAACACCACCTACCCGCAGCACAGCCACCACGACATCGAGGAGAGCTATGTCTCGGTCGCGGGGGCCTGGTCGGAGAACGACACCGCGGTGCATGCGCCGGGCTCGCTGGTGCTCAACGTGCCGGGGCACGAGCACCGGATCACCACCGGCCGGTTCGACCCGGTGTTGCTCGCCTATGCCTGGGTCGGGCCGGACGACAGGCTCTCGGCACCGGGGATGAAGTTTTCGCGGTCGCGCAAGCTGCGGGTGGAACAGGGGATCTGAGGCGGATGGGTCCCGCGGCGCAGAGCCTTTCCGGGACATTGGACCGGCCGTTCTTGCGGGTCTGATCGGAGCTATCGCCCGCGGCACGCGGCGGGCGCGGCCGTTCAGCCATCGTGGTGCACGATCTCGAACCCCTCTTCGGCCGCAGGCGGGACGAAATGCGCGGCAAGCCGGTCGAATTGGTCTTCCGACAGCGTGAACGGGTGGTCGCCCGCGGCGTTGCGCGCGCGCAGCCGCGCCTTGCACACCGCGTCCGGAACCTCGAGGAGATGGAGACGGGCGGGCACGCCCGCGGCCTCGGCGAGCGCCCGCATCCAGCCACGGGTCTCGACCGTGTTGGCCGGGAAGTCGAGCACCACCGAAACCCTGGCCCGGAGCAGCGCGGTCACGTGCGGGGTCATCGCCTGCCGCAGGGCGGCGGACCAGCGCAGGTAATCCTGCATGGTCTGCATCTGCGCGCCGTAGAGCGCGGCGAGCCAGGAATCCTCCGAGATCACCAGCGTATCATCCGCCGCCCCCAGCCGCGCGGTCAGGGTCGATTTGCCCGCGGCGGGCTTGCCGCAGACGAGGTGGAGGATCGGGGCGGGGCGTACCATTGAACGGTTCCTTCGAAAGGCGGTCCCGGCGCGCGCCGCGGTGCTCGGGCCGCGCGCCGGGCTCAGGGCTCAAGGCTCAAGGCTCAAGGCTCAGGGCCGGTGTATCGAACTCACGCGCTGAGCTCGACCAGGGTGATCTCGGGCGTCACGCCCAGCCGGACCGGGACGATCGAGCAGCCGATCCCGCCCGACACCACCAGATGCCGTCCGTCCTCCTCGACCGGGCCATAGGCATAGCGGTTGCCGAAGCGCGAGGGCACGACCGGCGAATAGCCGAACAGCCGCAACTGCCCGCCATGGGTATGGCCCGAGAGCGTGAGCCCGACCCGCGCCGGCACGCGCGGGAAGATGTCGGGCTCATGGGCGAGCAGGATCACCGGCGCGCCCTCGGGCACCTGCGCGAGCGTGCCGTCGAGGTCGTCGACACCGACGAGCCCCGCCTTGCCCCGCAGGAGCGCGATCTGGTCGCCGAGGCCCGCGAGCCAGACCCCGTTCGCAAGTTCGACCGCGCGGTTTTCCAGCACCGGGATGCCGTTCGCCTCCATCGCCTGCCCCGCCCGCGTCGGCCCGGTCCCGCGCGCCTGCGCGTCGGGGTCCTCCCACCAATCGTGGTTGCCGAGCACGGCCCAGACCCCGAGCGGCGCGGTGAGGTCCCCGAGGACCGCGCCGACATCGGCCTCGGGCACCCGCCGGGTCACGAAGCGATGGCCGGCGGGCAGATCGCCGAGGATGACGATCAGATCAGCGCCGAGCGCGTTGGTGCGCCGCACCACCTGGCGGATGCGCGAGAGCGGAACGTGCGGCTCGCCCGCGTGGATGTCGGCCACCACGGCGATGCGCAGCGGCCGGTCTTCCGGCCAGCCGGCCCGGCGCAGCCGCCAGCGCTGCACCCTGAGCCGCATCGCCGGTTCGATGAAGAACCCGTAGGCGGAGACGAAAAGGCCTGCCAGCAGCGTCGCCAGCAGGCCTTTCAGAAAGCCGCGTCGGGTCAACGGCCCGCCTCGGTCACATCCCGGATCACATCCGCGAGGCGACGTTTTCCCAGTTCACCAGCTTGTCGAGGAAGTTGGTGAGGTAGGCGGGGCGCTTGTTGCGGAAGTCGATGTAATAGCTGTGCTCCCAGACGTCGCAGCCGAGGAGCGCGGTCTGGCCGAAGCAGAGCGGGTTCACGCCGTTTTCGGTCTTGGTCACCTTGAGCGACCCGTCGGTGTCCTTCTCCAGCCAGGCCCAACCCGAGCCGAACTGGCCGGCACCGGCGGCGGCGAAGTCTTCCTTGAACTTGTCGACCGAGCCGAAGGCCTCGGTGAGCGCCTTTCCAGATCGCCCGGCATCTTGCTTTCGCCCGGGCCCATCATCTCCCAGAACTGGGCGTGGTTCCAATGCTGCGAGGCGTTGTTGAAGATCCCGTTCTGGGCCACGGCGCCGGCCTGGTAGGTGCCTTTCACGATGTCTTCGAGCGATTTGCCTTCCCACTCGGTGCCGGCGATCAGCTTGTTGCCGTTGTCGACATAGGCCTTGTGGTGCAGGTCGTGGTGGTATTCCAGCGTCTCCTTCGACATGCCGAGATCGGCGAGCGCGTCGTGGGCATAGGGAAGATCGGGAAGGGTGAAGGACATTGGGGGCTCCTGTAACTTAGCGTTTCTGTCAGGTGTTAGATGGGGCGTGAAGGGGGGCGGGTCAGCCCCTGCTTTCATTCCCCCCTGCGGGTCAGCACCGCTGTCACCGGATCGTGAGGGCCTGCCGGGCGCGGTTCGGCCGGGCGGCACGGGTCCGGCGCGCCTGCGCTGCGCGTGTTCTTGTGCTGGTCCCTGACCTCGCCCCTGACCCGGTCCGTTACTTCGCCGTGCAGGCCCCGGAGGCGCGGGTCGCCTTGTAGTTGCCTGCGGATTGCTGCTGATCGTGGCCTGGGCGAGGCGCGGATTATGTTGAGCGAAAGGTCACGCCCGGGATCCACTGGCCGTTGCTGTCCTTCAGGCTCGGGAGCTGCCAGGAATACAGAACCCGTGTGCCGTTCATCGACTTCAGGGTCGCTTGCATCGGGCCGCCCACGTAGTGGTTGGTGAAGCCGTCCTGGACCGTCACCTTGCCGCTCGCCTCGTCATGCTGGACCACGACGACCTCGGACACGGTCTTGCCGACGACGTTGCCCGCGAATTTGCAGGTATAGGTCTTGGCCGAGGCCGCGCCGGTGACCGAGACGGCCAGCGCCAGGCCGGCCAATACAGAAATGATTTTCATGAAATGGTCCTCCGTCCACACTCTATGCGCGACCAGAAGACACCTGTTTCAGGGCCCGTTCAACCGGGGGTGACAAACAGCCCCACCTCGCTGCCGGGCTTCGCCGCGTTGGACAGGAGCTCGAAGACGTAGAGCGCCACCGAGCGGAAGGCGATCACCTCAAAGCTCGTCGCGTCGGGCATGTGGAAGGCTGCGGGCACCTGGCCGAGGCGGGTGCGGCGCATCTCGCCCGGGCCGAAGGCAGCCGGGGCGACGTTGGCGGGTGTCAGCTTGGCGATGACCTCGCGGACGGCTTTCCCTTCGACCCGGAAGACGGCGCGCGCGTCGGTGACGTCCACCGCCAGCGCGTGGCTCCCGGCAAAGGCGGCGGCGAACTTCGCCGTGATACCCGGCGCGGCATCGGCGTCGCAGAACAGCATCAACTCGTCGGGCGACATCCAGGCGAGCCGCCGGCCCTCGCCCACGATCCGGCGCTGCACCGGCAGGGCGAGCCCGGTCACCTGCTCCACCGCCCCGGCGAAGCCGGCATCGGCGAGATCGCCGCGGAGCGTGACCATGCCGACCCGGCCGGCCTCGGCGACCGTGCAATAGCCCTTGTATGTCGCGCCCGGGAGCGCCGATACCGCGTCAGACATCCTGCTTGGCCCCTTCCTTGTCGTAGAACACCGGCGAGACGATCGTCGCCCGCACCACCGTGCCGTCGAGCTTCGGCACCTCGACCACCTCGCCGGTCCGCTCGGGGCCATGGGCGACCAGCGCCATGGCGATCCCGCGTTTCAGCGTCGGAGAGTAGTAGGTCGAGGTCACGCGTCCTTGCGTGTTGCGCTGGCCGTTGGCGTTGCGGCCCTCGGCAGGGATATAGGCGCCGTCGGGCAGGACCGAGCCGTCCTCGGTCTCGAGCCCCACGAGCCGCCAGCGGTCAGGCCGGGTCATCTCGGCCCGGGCCTGTGCGCGCTTGCCGAGATAGTCGGCCTTCTTCTTCGAGATCGCCCAATCGAGCCCGAGATCCTGCGGGATCACCGTGCCGTCGGTCTCGTCGCCGATCATGATGAAGCCCTTCTCGGCGCGCAGCACGTGCAGCGCCTCGGTGCCGTAGGGCATCATGCCCATGCCCCTGCCCGCTTCCATCAGCCGGTCCCACAGCGCCATCCCCTGCGACGCGGGCACCGAGATCTCGTAGCTGAGCTCGCCCGAGAAGGAGATCCGGAAGATGCGCACCGGGAAGCCGCCGAGCCGGCCCTCGGCCCAGGTCATGAACGGCAGCGCTTCTTTCGAGACGTCCATGCCGCCGATGGACTCGAGCACCTTGCGCGCCTTGGGGCCGACCACGGCGATCTGGGCAAATTGCTCGGTGAGATTGGCGGTGTAGACCTTCCAGTCCCACCATTCGCATTGCAGCCAGTCCTCCATGTGGCCGTGGATGCGCTCGGCGCCGCCGGTGGTGGTGTGGCAGAGCCAGGTGTCGTCGTCGATCCGCGCCACCACGCCGTCGTCGATCAGGAAGCCGTTCTCCGAGCACATGAGCCCGTAGCGGCATTTGCCCACCGGGAGCGTCGACATCATGTTGGTGTAGAGCATGTCGAGGAACCGGCCGGCATCGGGGCCCTTGACCAGGATCTTGCCGAGCGTCGAGGCGTCGAGCAGCCCGACATGGGCGCGGGTGTTGGCGACCTCGCGGTTCACCGCCTGCGCCTGGGTTTCTTCGCCGCGCAGGTAGCAATAGGGCCGGCGCCACTGGCCGACCGGCTCCCAATCCGCGCCATGGGCGTCGTGCCAGTCGTGCATCGGGCTGCGGCGGACCGGCTGGAACAGCGGCCCCAGGGCCTCGCCGGCGATCGACCCCATCGTGAGGGCGTGTAGGGCGGGCGGAAGGTGGTGGTGCCGGTCTGCGGGATCGCCTGGCCGAGGGCGCCGGAGAGCACTGCGAGGCCGTTGATATTGCTCAATTTCCCCTGATCGTTGGCCATCCCCAGCGTGGTGTAGCGCTTGGCGTGTTCGACGCTTGCATAGCCTTCCTGTGCGGCGAGCTGCGCGTCGGAGACCTTGACGTCGTTCTGGTAGTCGAGCCACATCTTGGCGCGCTTTCCGGGCCGGCATCGGCCGGCATGATCCAGACCGGCACCATCGGCTGCGTCTCTTCCGCCATCGCCTGCGGCGCGCGCGGTCACCGCGCCACCGCCGGCGCCGATCCCGCCGCCTCGCCGGCGATCCAACCGTCATCCAGCCCTTCGGCGAGCGTGAGCGCCCCGAGGCCGCGCCCGCGGTGCGTACGAAGCCGGCGCCGTCGGCCCCGCGTGGCGGGCGTTCCGGGTCGGGCCGGAACATCGCCCCGGCCTCGTCCCAGGCGAGCTTGCCGCCGCAATGCGACCACAGGTGCACGACCGGCGACCAGCCGCCCGACATCGCCACCGCGTCGCAGGCGATCTCTTCACCGGGTCCATCCAGCCGCACCGAACGCACCCGGCGGCCGCCGACCACCTCGGCCACGCCGCGGCCGGCGCGGACCTGGATGCCGAGCCGCTTGACCCGTTCGGCGAGCGGGCCTGTCGCCTGGTCCCGGGCGTCGATCACGATCACCTCGCGGCCCGCCTCGTGCAGGATCAGCGCGGTGCGATAGGCGTCGTCGTTGTTGGTCACCACCACGATCCGGTCGCCGAGCACCACGCCCCAGTTGACGAGGTAGTCGCGCATCGCGCTCGCCAGCATCACGCCGGGCCGGTCGTTGCCGGCAAACGCGAGCGGCCGCTCGATGGCGCCGGTCGCGGTCACGATCCGGCCCACCCGGATCCGCCACAGCCGCCGGCGCGGGTCGGTGCCCGCCAGCCGCTCCTCGGCAATGAGGTAGCCGTGGTCGTAGACGCCGGCCGCGGAGGTCCTGAGCCGCAGCGTGACATTCGCTTGGCCTTCAAGCTCCTGCAACGTGGCTTTCACCCAGTCCGTGGGCGCCATCCCGTCGATTTCGGCGCCGTCGGTCACCGCCTCGACCGGCGCCCGGCCGCCCCAGTACGCGCCCTGCTCCAGCACCAGCACCGAGACCCCGGTCGCCGCCGCCGCCCGGGCCGCGGCGAGGCCGGCGACACCGCCGCCCACCACGACCACGTCGTAATGCGCGTAGAGATACTCGTAGCGGTCGGCATCCGCCTCCTTCGGTGCCCGGCCGAGCCCGGCCGACTTGCGGATGAAGGGTTCGTAGAGCGAGGCCCAGGCGGTCGAGGGCGCCATGAAGGTCTTGTAGTAGAACCCCGCCGGCAGGAACCGCGCCACCAGCTGGTTGACCGCCATCAGGTCGAAATCGACCGAGGGCCAGGCGTTCTGGCTCTTCGCCACCAGCCCGTCGGTAAGCTCGGTGAGCGTCGCCCGCGTGTCCGGCTCGAACCGCGCGCCGGTGCCGAGACCGACCAGCGCGTTGGGCTCCTCGGCGCCGGCCGCCACCGGACCGCGCGGGCGGTGGTACTTGAAGCTGCGCCCCATCACCAACCGCCCCGAGCCGAGCAACGCCGAGGCGAGGGTGTCGCCGGCAAAGCCGCGGTAGCGCTTGCCGTCGAAGGTGAAGCGCAGGGGCTGCGCCCGGTCGATCAGCCGCCCCCAGCCTTCAAGCCGTGCACTCATGCTACATCTCTCTTTTTCTTGGTCGAAATACTCCGGGGGGTCCGGGGGGCTGGCCCCCCGGCACGGGTCGGATTGCGCAATCTCCTGGCCGCCATCACATCCCCTCCCAGCCCGGCAGTTTCGCCATCACCCGGGTCTTGATCGCCGCCGGCGGCCCTGGAGTCTGGGCCGGATAGGTGCCGTAGACCTCGAGCGTGACGGTGTTGCGCGCGGCCAAGAACCACTTGCCGCAGCCCGCCGCATGGCGCCAGCGCTCGAAATGCGCGCCCTTGGCATTGGTCCGGTCGAACAAATAGCTCTCGAAGGCTTCGTCGGAGCCCTCGGGCCCCACGCGCTTCAGATGCGCCTCGCCGCCGGGAGCGAGTTCGGTTTCGTCGGCGATGACGCCGCAATAGGGGCATTCGAGGATCAGCATGTCGCCGTCTCCCTGTTGTCGGTCCGTCTCCGGCCGGCCATACTTGTCGGATGGAGAATTTCTGGGCGTGGTTTGTCGAGGACATCAGCGCGCCGGGCACATTGATCGTGCTCGGGTTTTTCGGTTTTCTTGCAGTAGCTGCGCTGCTCGCCCGGCTGCGTAAACGCAAGAGTGGCGAGAGCTTTTTTCTGTGGGAGATCGTCTCGGCCGTCGCGAGCTGGTTCAAATGACCCGCCGATCCATTCCGCAAGCGCCGGGACGAAAACGGTGCCCGGCGCGCAACCGGCCGCGAGGGTCTGCCGAAGGGATATCAACGCAGCATCCGCGCGGAAAGACTGACACCTAGCGGTCAACATGCTTCAACCTTTCGGACAAGTAGACCCGTAGAGACTTCGGGATACTGTCTACAGGTTCCATGTCGAGTTGGCCGCGCAACTCGTCTCGTACCGTCTTCAGTATCTTTTCCCATGTCGCACCGCCAAAACTGACAGTCTGGCCGTCGGTGGGAATGAAGCCTGAGATTTCGTCGGCGATGTCTTTCGGCCCCAGCAGTTGGAGTTGAGCCATCGCGCGTTCCACTGCACGGCTCATTCTTTCGTTTTCTTCGCTGGGATTGTTGTACAGACTGAAGTCTCGGGCACCGAAGTCCTCCATGGCCAAATATGCGCCAATCAGTGTCTCGGTCACGTGTTGATCGCGGCGTTTCCTGCGATCTGTCTTCAAAGTCCACCAAAACCCCAGCAGCGCGAGGCCAATGGTCACTGATTGGGTCACAACAAGTGGGAACAAATCGGACTGCAGCATATCCGCAATAGACAGTGTCACATCAGGCGAATTGGTCAATGCGCCACCCCCGCCGCGACGCTTTCGTCGATGAAGCGACCCTCGCGGAACCGGTCGAGGCCGAAATCGGCGGCCAGCGGGCCCGGCGCGTCCTTCGCGACCAGTTCCGCCATCGCCCAGCCCGAGCCCGGGATCGCCTTGAAGCCCCCCGTCCCCCAGCCGGCATTGACGTAGATCCCGCCCACCGGCGTTTTCGACAGGATCGGCGAGCGGTCGCCGGTCATGTCGACGATGCCGCCCCACTGGCGCAGCATCCTGAGCCGCGACAGCATCGGGAAGGTCTCGATCAGCGCCCGCACGGTTTCCTCGACATGGTGGAAGGAGCCGCGCTGGGTGTAGTTGTTGAACCCGTCGGTGCCGCCGCCGATCACCATCTCGCCCTTGTCGGACTGGCTGAGGTAGCCGTGCACGGTGTTGGCCATCACCACGACGTCCATGCAGGGCTCGATCGGCTCCGAAACCAGTGCCTGCAGCGCCACGCTTTCGATCGGCAGCCGGAACCCGGCCATCCCGGCGAGCTCCGACGAGTGCCCGGCGACGACCAGGGCGAGCTTGCCGGTCTCGAACCGGCCCTGCGTGGTGTTGACGGCCTTCACCTGCCCGCCCGCGGTCTCGATCCCGGTGACGGCGCAGTTCTGGATGATATCCATGCCCATCGCCGAGCAGGCCCGGGCATAGCCCCAGGCGACCGCGTCGTGGCGGGCGGTGCCGCCGCGGGGCTGCCAGAGCCCGCCGAGCACCGGGTAGCGCGGGCCCTTGAGTTCGATGATCGGCACCAGTTCCTTGACCTTGTCCGGGCCGATGAACTTGGTGTCGACCCCCTGCAGCGCGTTGGCATGCGCGGTGCGCTGGTAGCCGCGCACCTCGTGATGGGTCTGGGCCAGCATGATGACGCCGCGGGGGCTGAACATCACGTTCATGTTCAGGTCCTGGCTCATCGTCTCGTAGAGACTACGCGCCTTTTCGTAGATCGCCGCCGAGGGTCCTGGAGGTAGTTCGACCGGATGATGGTGGTGTTGCGCCCGGTGTTGCCGCCGCCGAGCCAGCCCTTTTCGAGCACCGCGACATTGGTGATTCCGTGGTTCTTGCCGAGGTAATAGGCGGTCGCGAGACCGTGGCCGCCGGCGCCGACGACGATCACGTCGTAGCGCGGTTTGGGCACCGGGCTGCGCCAGGCCCGTTCCCAGCCGGAATGGTAGCGCAGCCCCTCGCGGGCGATGGCAAAGACCGAGTAGCGTCGCATGGCGTCTCCTTCGGGGGCGCAGGTATCCTGCCCTGAATTTAACGGCTTCGCGCCCGATGCCAATGCGTCCCGCGGCGATTGGCGGGGGATTTGCGACATTCGGCGGATCCGGACCGGCGGGACGGCGCCGAAAGGGTCTCGCGCGCACCCGCTGCGGGGCGCGGCGCCGTCGGGGTCCCGGCTAGGGGGTGTTCCACCCGCGCCGAAAGGGCCCGCGTTCGGACGACCTCGGCGCGCCCGCTGGCGCGGTCGCAGGCCTGCCCGCGGGGCCGCAGGCGCAGGCGGGACCGGGCGCCTGCGAAATCTTGCGCAGACGGGCGCGCCGGTAACGATTTGATAACACCCGCGCGGTAAAAAGGATGCGGCTCCCCCAAGAGCCGCTGCTTGTACACCACGTAACGGACGTGGGCGCCCCGCCTTCCCCCCGGCGGGGCGCTTTCCGTTTCCTCCGAAATCCGCGACCGAGGCGATTTCGACCGCGCGCGGGTTCACTCGCCCAGGCCGCGCGCCCTTGCCTAGGCGCCCGCGGGAAACATCACGCCCGGGTTCATGATGCCCAGCGGGTCGAGCGCCGCCTTGATCGCCCGCATCGCGGCGAGCTTCGCCGGATCGCCGTAGCGGGCGAGGTCGGCGGTCTTGAGCCGTCCGATCCCGTGTTCGGCGGAAAACGACCCGTCGTATTCCGCGACCAGGTCGTAGAGCGCGGTCGCCACGGTTTCGCGCATCTCGGCCGGGTAGTCGGACCGCGCCCGGCCCGCGGGCGGGAAGATGTTGAAATGCAGGTTGCCGTCGCCGAGATGGCCGAAGGCGTTGATCCGGAAGGCGCCGAGGCGGGCAACCACCTCGGGAGCGCGGCGCAGGAAGTCGGAGATCGCCGTGAGCGGCAGCGAGATGTCGTGCGACGAGATCGCACCGATCCGCTTGTTGGCCTCGGGGATCTGTTCGCGCATCTCCCACAACGTCGCCCGCTGGGCGCCGGAGCTCGCGATCACCCCGCCGGTGACCAGCCCCTCGGCCTCGGCCGCCTCGTAGAGCGCGGCAAGCTCCGCCGCGGGGTCGGCGCCCGGTCCGAGGCCGAGGTCGATCAGCACCGACCAGTCCGGCACCGGGTCGAGCGGCACCCGAGCCGGGCAGCCGGTTTCGGCGAGAAACCGCAGCCCCTGGCCCCCGATCAGTTCGAAGGCGGTGAGCCCCGCCCCGACCCGCGCCTGGGCCCGGGCGAGCAGCGCGAGGGCTGCGGCGGGATCCGGCACGACGATCAGCGCCGCCGCCTCCGTCGCCGGCCGCGGAAACAGCCTGAGCGTCGCCGCAGTGATGACCCCCAGCGTGCCTTCGGCACCGATCATCAGCCCGCGCAGGTCGTAGCCGGTGTTGTCCTTGCGCAGCCGTTTGAGCCCGTGCCAGACCGCGCCGTCGGGCAGCACCGCTTCGAGGCCGAGGCAGAGCTCGCGGGTATTGCCGTAGCGCAGCACGTTGACCCCGCCGGCGTTGGTCGCGAGGTTGCCGCCGATCCGGCAGGAGCCCTCGGCGCCCAGCGACAGCGGGAACAGCCGGTCGGCCGCCGCGGCCGCGGCCTGGACGTCGGCGAGCACCGCCCCCGCCTCGGCAACGAGGGTGTTCTCCTCGGCCCAGACCCCGCGGATCGCCGTCATCCGCTCCAGCGAAAGGATCAGCGGCGCCGGCCCGTCGGGCATGACCTGGCCGCCAACCAGACCGGTGCCGCCGCCATAGGGCACGATGCCGACCCGCGCTTCGGCCGCGGCGCGCACCAGGGCGGCCACTTCGGCGGTGCTGCGCGGGGCGGCGAGCACCCCGCCCCGGCCCTGGAAGAACCCGCGGCGCTCTTCGAGATAGCGCGGTTCCAGCGGGCGGACGGTCCCGGCGGGCAGGCGCGCGGCGAAGGCGGCATCGGCGGGATTGAGGGGCGGCTTGGTCATGGGCGCGAGCATGCACCGATTTCCCGCGCGGGCAAGAGGCGCGGCGTGGCGGGCCCGGGGCGACTGGCGGGGACGCGGGAGGGGAACGGGGGGAGCGTGCGGCCCCGAGGAATCCAGAAATCCGGATTTCTGGATGGCTCTAGACTAGCAATCTAAAGAGGCTAGCCTGATTCAATGAACAAGAAGAATGGGTTATCCCGCTACCGTCAGAAGAAACTGGTTTCGCTGTTCTGTGCCGATCTCACCGCGACCCAGGCGGCCGTCGTGGGCGGGGTCAACCGGAACACCGCCAACCGGTATTACCGGATTTTCCGGGACGCGATCCGCGACCATCAATGGGCGCTGCAGGAACAGTTCGTCGGCACGGTCGAGGTCGACGAGAGCTAATTCGGCGCCACCCGCAAGCGCGGCGATCCGGGATCGAGGAAGCGTGGGAGGGGCTCCGGGAAGCAGCCGGTCTTTGGCGTGTTCGAGCGCGCGGGCCGGGTGTTCGCTGAAGTGGTGCCGGACTGCAAGAAGAAGACATTACAGAGGCTTATCCGAGGAAAGGTCGCTCTTGAGACGGTCATCATGTCGGACGGATGGGCGGGCTACGACGGCCTCGTGGACGTCGGTTACGACGCCCATTTCCGCATAAGGAAGGCGACCCGAAAGGCCGAAGGCCGCCCCGCTTTCGTCGCTGGCGCGGTCCACATCAACGGCATCGAGAGCTTCTGGTCCTTCGCCAAACGCCGCCTGGCGAAGTTCAACGGAACCCGCACCAACTTCGAGCTTCACCTCAAGGAATGCGAGTGGCGCTGGGGCAAGGACCATGCGACACTCGTCCGTGAACTCAACTCTTTGCTAGTCTAGAGCCTTCTGGATATCGTTGAGGTGGTTTTACGCTGCAATACCAGGGGCTTGCGCGATGTCTTCGAAAGACGGCCAGATTGTTGCCACAGGCCGTAACGGCGTCCGCCGTCCCGTCTCGGTGGCCGCGCGCACAGGGACATCCCAGGGGACATGCGGGACGGCGCGCTCCCGTCTCGGGGGTCTCCCCCTTCGGACCGCCGTACAATCCGGGGTGGGAGCCCCGTCACCCCGGAGGGTGCCACCAAATGGTGGGGGCATTCCTCGCTCGGGCCGGGCACCACTTCGAGGTCACGAACCTTCCTTCGGACCGCAACTCGCGGCTGAGCTACGCCCCTTAGGCCTGCTCAGTCGAGCCGGCCCGGCTCCAGCACCACCACCTGCGGCCGCGCGGGCAACCGGTGGAGCGACAGGGTGATCTCGCGCAGCCCCGTGTCGACCACGTCGAACTCCCCCGCCATGCCGGTGAGGAACCGCCCCAGCGCATCGCGGCCGAACCAGTGCATCGGGATCACCACCCGCGCCTTCAGCCGCTGCATCACTTCGATCATCGAGCCGGTGTCGAGGGTGATCCCGCCGTCGACCGCGGCCATCACCACGTCGAGCCGGCCGATCGCGGCGAACTGGGCGTCGTCGGGCATGTGGTGGAGATGGCCGAGATGGCCGATGCAGAGCCCCGCCGCTTCGAAGATGAAGATCGAGTTGCCGTTCGCGCGCACCCCTTCGAAGCCGCCGCGCACGTCGGTCGGCACGTTGCGCACCCGCATCATCCCGAGATCGAGGTCGTACTCGGCCGGCACCCCGCTATGCGCCCAGCCCTCGAGCACATGCGGGATCGCGGGGTCGGGCACGTGGGTGAAATGGGTGGTGTGGGCGTTGTTCATCGTCACCACGTCCGGCAAAAGATCGGCGCCGCCGAGCGCGCCGGTGAAATCGGTGACGGCCGCCACGCCGCCTGCCTGGATCAGGAAACTGGCGTGGTCGATATAGGCGATACGCACCTCGTCGGCGGCGAGCGGATCGGTATAGCCCGCAAGGTGGACATAGCGCGCGCCGTCGATGTCGGCGGCGAAGGCGAGGCAATGCGAGGGGATCCGCTCCTGCGCGACCGCGGGGACGGCGCCCGACAGCGCGAGGAGCGCGGCCGCCAGCCGGCGCAGGCCCCGGCGCAGACCTAGGCGCAGGGCAGACGGCATCGCAGAACGACGTGGGGGGCGACACGGGGGACGGCGCAAGACAGCTCGCATGGGGTCTCTCCGGGCTTCGGTCCCCCACAGCCTAGCATGCCCGGCGGGTGGATCCCGTCACGGCCCCGTGAGGCCGGACGCGCCCCGCAGCACAGCCCGCGCGGATCGGACATTCTGTGCCGGCCGGCCCATCGCCCGCGGGCCCGGCCAGGTGGGAACGGCCGTGCGAAGACCGTGCGAAAGGCGCTTCACAGGCGCCGTCTCCCGTGGCGCGCGCGGTCCGATCCCGCCGACCCCGCGCGCGCCTGCCGGGTCAGGCGAAGGACCAGCGCTCCATCCAGCGCTCGCCATCCATGTCCCAGTTGGACGCGAGGCTGGTCGCCGTTGGTCGAGATCGTGTTGTTGGTCACGAAGGTCCAGTTGGCGAACATCGGGATGATCGCGCCGCCGTCCTCGTTGAGGATCACCTGCATCTCGTAGTACATCGCCCGGCGCTTCGCCTCGTCGAGCTCGGCGCGGGCCGCCACCAGAAGCTCGTTGAACCGCGCATTGTCCCAGAACGTGTCGTTCCAGGCCGCACCCGAGGAATAGGCCGTCGTGAGCATCGCGTCCTCGACCGGGCGCCCCGACCAGTAGACCGCCGAGAACGGGTCTTTCATCCAGACGTCCGACCAGTAGCCATCGTTCGGCTTGCGGTCGACCTTGAGGTCGATCCCCGCGCCCTTGGCCGAGTTCTGAAACAGCACCGCTGCGTCGACCGCGCCGGCATAGGCGGCTTCGGAGGTGGACAGCGAGACCGAAAGGCTGTCGAGGCCGGCTTCCTTGAGGAAGAACTTCGCCTTGTCCGGATCGTACTCGGTCTGCGGCATATCGGCGTTGAAGAAGCGCTGGCCGCGGCCGATCGGGACGTCATTGCCGACCGATCCGTAGCCGAACAGGATCTTGTCCACCAGTTCCTGCCGGTTCACCGCGTATTTCAGCGCCCGGCGCACGTTCGCGTCGGTGAAGGGATCGACGGTACAGTTCATCGCGAAGGTGTAGTGCAGATTGCCCGCGACGGAATGGATGTCGAGGTTCGGCGCGCGCTCGAGCATCGCGATGGTCTTGAGGTCGGGCCGGTCGGCGGCATGCACGTCGCCCGAGACCAGCGCCGTCGTCCGTGCGTTGACGTCGACGACCGCGAGCATCTCGACACTGTCGAAGAAGCCGCGGTCCGGGTTCCAGTCGTTCTCGTTCTTCTCGAACCGGGCCACCACGCCGGGCGAAAACTCGGTGAGCTTGTAGGGGCCGCAGCCGTTGCCCGAGCGCCAGTCGACGCCGCGGTCGTCGCCCGGCGGCAGGATCGCGAGGTGGTAGTCGGTGAAGGTAGCGGGGAAGTCGGCATTGCCGGCATCGAGCGTGAAGACGACCGTGTCGCCGTCCACCGAGATGTCGGTGATCCCGTCGAGCAGCGGCTTGGCGGCCGAAGTCGATTCTTCCCCGCGGTGGTAGTTGATCGCGGTCACCACGATCTCGGGCGTCACCGCCTGGCCATCGTGGAAGGTGACCCCGGCGCGGATCTTGAACCGCCAGCTTTTGGCGTCGGGAGTGGCCTCCCAGCTCTCCGCCACTTCCGGCTCGATCGAGCCGTCGCGGCCGAAGCCGGTGAGGTGGCCGTTGAGCCCGTAGGTCAGCGCCGTCATGAAGCCGTTTTCGAAGGTCGCCGGGTTCAGCGTGTCCGAGGTCTGGCCGTGCCCCTTGGCGACGCGGATATGGCCGCCGCGGGTCTGCGCGCGGGCCGGCCTGAGACCGATGCCGGTGGCGGCGAGGCCGGTCAGCGCGGCGCCGGTGGCGAGGATCGACCGGCGAGTCGGATGGAAACGGGCGGGCCCGGGATGTGACATGAATTTGGTGCTCCCTATTGGTATGTGCCTTCTGGTTTTCGCCGCGATGCGGGACCGGGTGTCGCGCGGGCTATTCCAAAACGACATTGCATGACGTTTCTAGACCATGTGGCAGGCCATGGAAACCGGCTTGGCCAGAGCCGCGGCCGCGGATCGGGCCAACCGACGCACATCGGCGCGGCCCGCGCGGCAGTGGCAACCGTCCCCGCGCGCCACCGCCCGCCCCGGCGCCAGGCACCGCGCCGCGCGCGCCGGCGGAGCGCCGGCCGCGCCCCCGCGCGCTCGGCCAGTCGGCCCCAATGAGACCTGCAACGCGGTCCCGAACCGGTCCACTCCCTCGGAAAGAATGCCGAAAAACGACATCTCCACGCGGGAGAACCAGCCCTCAGAAACCTTATCTTATGGGGTGGCAGACCGGATCGTTTCGTGTTTTGCTTGGAGCATGTCGTTTTTAGGCCTTTGTTTCCGCAGCTCGCGGCGCAGGCTGAAAGAGGGCCGCGACCCCAACGATGCGGCCGAACCAACTGGGAGTTGATATGACCAAAAAAGATCAGGACCTGATCGACAGGATCGCCGACGGGGCCCGGACCGGGCGGATCTCGCGGCGCGATTTCATGAGCTATTCGGCCGCCGCCGGCCTCACCACGGCCGGCGCCACCGGGCTGTGGACCACCAGCGCCCGAGCCCAGGCCCAGCGCGGCGGGACGTTCCGCTGGGGCATCCATGACGGCAACACTTCCGACACCCACGATCCCGGGACCTACGTGTCGCGGGTGCAGATCTTCACCGCCCACACCCACCGCTCCTACCTCACCCAGATCAACGGCGACGGCTCGCTGGGGCCGGATCTCGCGACCAGCTGGCAGGGTTCGGAAGACGCCTCGCAATGGACCTTCGAGATCAACCCTGCGGCCTCGTTCCATTTCGCCGGCCGGCCGGTCGTCGCCGCCGACGTGATCGCCTCGCTCAACCACCATCGCGGCGAGGCCAGCACCTCGGCCGCCAAATCGCTGCTGACCGACGTGGTCGAGATCGCCGCCGACGGCGACCACACCGTGGTGGTCACGCTTTCGGGCGGCAATGCCGATTTTCCCTGGCTGATGACGGACTACCACCTGGCGATCTGCCCGGCCAACGACGATGGCTCCATCGACTGGCAGTCGGGCGACGGCTCGGGCCCCTACAGGCTCGACGGCGGCGAATGGGGCGTCCAGTTCGACTTTTCGCGCCACGACGGCTGGCATGGTGAGGGCGCCTGGTTCGACAAGGTCCAGATGATCACGCTCAACGACCCCAACGCGCGCCAGACCGCACTCATTACCGGCGATGTCGACGCGGTCACCAATGTCGACGTGAAAACCATGGCGCTGCTGCAGCGCGACCCGAACATCCAGGTGTTCAACGTGCCCTCCGCGGGCGCCATCACCATGCCGATGTTCGCCGACACCGCCCCGTTCGACAATCCGGACGTGCGCAACGCGCTCAAGCTCGCGATCAACCGCGACGAGGTGATCGAGAAGATCATGTTCGGCGCCGCCACCAAGGGCAACGACTTCCACCATTCGCCGGCCCAGCCCTACTGGCCCGCGGACATCCCGCAGCGCGACTACGATCCCGACGAGGCCCGGGCGCTCCTGAAGAAGGCGGGCGCCGAAGGGCTCACCATCAACCTCTCGACCGCCGACAGCGTGTTCTCGGGCTCGGTCGACATGGCGGTGCTCTACGCCGAGCACGCCAAGGCCGCGGGCATCAACGTCAATGTCATCCGCGAGCCGAACGACGGCTATTATTCCGACGTCTGGCTGGTCAAGCCGTTCTGCCTGGTTTCCTGGGGTGCGCGGCCGACACCGGACGTGATGTACACGCTCGCCTACAAGGACGACGCGGCGTGGAACGAAAGCCACTGGAAAAACCCGCGGTTCAACGAACTGCTCATCCAGGCCAAGGGCGAGCTCGACGACACGCTGCGGGCCGAGCAGTACCACGAAATGGCGATGCTGATGCGCGACGATGGCGGCACCATCATCCCGTTCTTCAACAACTTCGTCTACGGCGCCCGCGCCAATGTCGGCACACCGGAGGCGCTCGCGGCGAGCTGGGAATGCGACGGCGCACGGGCTGCGAGCCGTTGGTGGTTCAGCGGGTGACCGGTTAGCGCTCTCGGGCCCGGCGGGGATCTCGCCGGGTCGGTGCCTTCGCGCCGGGGGTCCGGCGGCGGGTGGACGGCCCGCGACGACGGCACGGACCGGCCCGGCGGGGTTGCCAGAACAACAAAAGAAAACAACGGGGGAAGTCCAATGGGCGCTCTGCTCACGCTCGTCCTGAAGAGACTGGGATACGGCCTGCTCACCTTGCTGGTGGTTTCGATCCTGATCTTCTTCGCCGTCGAGCTGCTACCCGGCGACACCGCGCAGGCGATCCTCGGCCAGGCCGCCACGCCGGAAACCGTCGCGGCGCTGCGCGACCAGCTCG
Source organism: Paracoccaceae bacterium (assembly GCA_041397205.1). Taxonomy (GTDB): domain Bacteria; phylum Pseudomonadota; class Alphaproteobacteria; order Rhodobacterales; family Rhodobacteraceae; genus Sinisalibacter. The sequence goes on along the minus strand of JAWKXC010000008.1, from coordinate 152,674 downwards.
GGCTCGACGACCCCTGGTACCTGCGCTACCTGAACTGGCTCTGGGGCGCGGTGCGGTTCGATTTCGGCGTCTCCGCCGTGACCGGCAACCCGGTCGCGGCCTTCATCGGCGAGCGTTTCGCCAAGACGCTGTTCCTCGCCGCCTATGCCGCCGTCATCGCGGTGCCGATCTCGATCCTGCTCGGCGTGCTGGTGGCGCTCCTGCGCAACACCGTGTTCGACCGGGTCGCCAACGTGCTGACGCTGACCTCGATCTCTTCGCCGGAGTTCTTCCTCGGCTACATCCTGATCCTGTTCCTCGCGGTCAAGAACCCCTGGTTCCCGGCCCTGGCCAGCCTGTCCGACGGGATGAGCTTCGGCGAGCTCCTGCACCGCACCTTCCTGCCGGCGCTGACTCTGGTGCTGGTGGTGACCGCGCACATGATGCGGATGACCCGGGCCGCGATCATCAACCTGCTCGCCTCGCCCTATATCGAGATGGCCCGGCTCAAGGGCGTGCCGCCCTGGAAGGTGATCGTGCGCCACGCGCTGCCCAACGCCTGGGCCCCGATCATCAACGTGGTCGCGCTCAACCTCGCCTATCTGATCACCGGCGTGGTCCTGGTCGAAGTGGTCTTCGTCTACCCCGGCATCGGACAGGCGCTGGTCGACGCGGTGGCCAAGCGCGACTTCCCGGTGGTGCAGGCGGCCTCGCTGATCTTCGCGGCCACCTTCATCCTGCTCAATCTCGCGGCCGATGTCGGCTCGATCCTGACCAACCCGCGCCTGCGGCATCCGAAGTGAGGGGCTGAACCATGAGCTACTTCGTCATCTTCTACTACTCCGCCCTGATCGCCGCCTCGACGGTGCTCGCCTATCTCAAATGGCACAAGTGGTTCAAATTCCTGTTCTCGCTGACGCTGGTCTCCTTCGTGGTCGGGATCATCGGCGGCGAGGCGGGTCTGCGCAACATCGCGACCTTCTTCGCCGTGCTCGCGCTGGCGGCGGGCATCTCCTACACCTTCCGCGAGTTTCTGGTGCTGATCGCGAGCGAGCACCTCGCCAGGGAGCTGCGCACCGCGCCGCTCACCGCCGCCTTCGGCATGTTCGTGATCTTCACCATCGCGATCATGGCGGTCTTCGCGCCCGTCATCGCGTCGCACGGCCAGGCGGAAGTGATCTCGGGCGCCTTCGCGCCACCGGACGAGACCATGCTGCTCGGCGCCGACCAGCTCGGGCGCGACATCTTCAGCCGGATCATCTACGGCGCGCGCAACTCGGTCGGGCTCGCGCTCGCCGCCACGCTGCTCGCTTTCACCATGGGCGCGCTCGCCGGGCTCTATGCCGCGGTCAAGGGCGGGTTTCTCGACAATTTCCTCGGCCGGGTGGCCGATGTGATCATGTCGGTGCCGTCGCTGATCTTCGCGCTGCTCATGCTGTCGATCTTCGGCACCAACCTGTTCGTGATCGCCATCGTCGTGGCGGTGATCTACTCGCCGCGGGTGTTCCGCCTCACCCGGGCGGTGGCGGGCAACATCGTGGTGATGGATTACATCGAGGCCGCCAAACTGCGCGGCGAAGGCGACTGGTACCTGATCCGGCGCGAGATCCTGCCCAATTCGCTGGCGCCGCTGATCGCCGAATTCGGGCTCGAATTCTGCTTCGTCTTCCTGCTGATCGCCGGGCTCAGCTTCCTCGGGCTCGGGATCCAGCCGCCCACCGCGGACTGGGGCTCGATGGTGCGCGAGAACGCGACGCTGATCTCGTTCGGCGACATCACCCCGCTCATTCCCGCCGCCGCCATCGCGCTCTTGACGGTGGCGGTCAACTTCGTCGTCGACTGGATGCTGTTCCGGTCCTCCGGCCTCAAGGAACGGTAAGAAGGGGAGCGGACAGATGGGCAAATTCGACACCAAAGACGTGCTGCTGGAAATCAGGGACCTGGAGATCCAGGGCTATACCGACGAGACTTGGGTCGACATCATCAAGGGGGTCGACCTCACCCTGCACCGCGGCGAAGTGCTCGGGCTGATCGGCGAGTCGGGCGCCGGCAAATCGACCATCGGCGCCGCCGCGATGGGCTATGCCCGCGACGGCACCCGGATCTCGAAGGGCACGATCCTGTTCGACGGGATCGAGCTCACCACCGCGACCAAGGGCGAGAAGCGCGCGCTGCGGGGCTCGCGGATCGCCTATGTCGCGCAGTCGGCGGCGGCGAGCTTCAACCCGGCGCACAAGATCATCGACCAGCACACCGAGGCGCCGGTGCAATACCGGCTGCGCAAACGCCTCGAGGCCCAGGAAGACGCGATGGAGCTCTACGAGCGCCTGCGGCTGCCCAACCCGCAGGAAATCGGCTTCCGCTATCCGCACCAGGTCTCGGGCGGCCAGCTGCAGCAGGCGATGACCGCGATGGCGATGTCGTGCCGGCCCGACCTCATCATCTTCGACGAGCCCACCACGGCGCTCGACGTGACCACCCAGATCGAGGTGCTGGCGGCGATCCGCGACATCGTCGACCAGTTCGACACTGCGGCGATCTACATCACCCACGACCTCGCGGTGGTGGCGCAGATGGCCGACACGATCAAGGTACTCCTGCGCGGCGAAGAAGTCGAACAGGCCCCCACCGCCGAGATGCTGGAAAACCCGCAGGAGGACTACACCAAGTCGCTCTGGGCGGTGCGCAGCTTCCAGGTCGACCAGCGCGCGCGCCCGACCGACGGCACCAGGCCGATCATCTCGGTGCAGGGGATCGACGCCTCCTATACCGGCGGCGCCAAGGTGCTCGACGATGTGTCCTTCGACATCTACCCCGGCATGACCGTCGCGGTGGTGGGCGAAAGCGGCTCGGGCAAGTCGACCACCGCGCGCTGCATCACCGGTCTGCTGCCGCCGTCGAAGGGCGAGATCCTCTACAACGGCGAGGTGCTGCCGGCGAAATATTCCGACCGCACCCGCGACCAGGCTCCGTCAGGCGCAGATGATCTACCAGATGGCCGACACCGCGCTGAACCCCAAGGTGCGGATCAGCGAGATCATCGGCCGGCCGGCGCGGTTCTATTCTGGCCTCAAGGGCACCGCCCTCAAGCAGCGGGTCGACGAACTGCTCAACCTGATCGAGCTCGAACCGTCGAAGTTCTACAACCGCTACCCGCCGGAGCTCTCGGGCGGGCAGAAACAGCGCATCGGCATCGCAAGGGCGCTCGCCGCCGAGCCCGATTTCATCATCTGCGACGAGGTGACCTCGGCGCTCGACCAGCTGGTGGCCGGAAGGCATCCTCAAGCTCCTCGACCGGCTGCAGGAGGAGCTGGGCCTCGCCTACATGTTCATCACCCACGACCTCGCCACCGTCCGCTCGATCGCCGACGAGGTGGTGGTGATGCAGAACGGCAAGGTGGTTGAACAGGGGCCGAAGGACGAGATGTTCACGCCCCCGCACCACCCCTACACCGATCTGCTGCTCAGGCTCGGTGCCGGAGATGGACCCGGACTGGCTCACCACGGTGCTGGAGGAACGCGGGGTCGACAATATCGGCGAGAGCGCCGATGTCTGAGCGGCGCCGGCGGGCGGGCCGCCGCCCCCGCCCCGTCCTCAGCGGGCCACCTTGGTGACGGACAGATCGGTGCAATCGGAATAGGGCAGCTCGCCTTCGAGCGTGGTCCCGTCCTTGGACAGCCGCGCCTGGAACCCGTACATCACCTCCTGGCCCGGCGGCTGCCGGATCCAGCGCACCGGGTTGCTGGTGACCCGGCTGCCGGTCACCGAATAGACCAGTTCGTAGGCGCCATAGGTCTCGGGGTAGCGGCTGTCGCCGAATACGAAGGTGGCCATGCCGCCCATCGCGCCGGAGGCGACCTGGAAGGCGCCCGAGCCGATCTTGGCCTCCAGCTTCAGCGACACCGCCCGCAGGATATCGCCGCAGACATAGCTGCCGGTGTAGACCCCGGGCACGTTGGGGTTCGGCATCATGCCGTTCTCCAGCCACTCCATCGCCTCCTGCGCGCGCGCCGACCGCTCGGGATCGTCGGAGATGCCCGACGTGCGCGTTGTACCGGTCGTCCGCGTGCTCTGCGTCGCCGCGTCTGCAGCCTCCCCGCGCCCCCTCGCCGGTCCAAGCAGCCCAAGGCGCGCCAGTTCCGCGGGCGGCATCTCGTGCATCCGGTCCGGCGGGGTGTCGAGCATCTGCCGCCGGAGCTCGTCCGGCACCGCGAAGCGCGCGAACATGTCGAGCAGATCGTTCAGCACCACCTGCCCGCTCGCGAGGTCGGCGCCGGAGAGCTGGTGCACCCCCAGCGACCCTTCGGCCGCCCGCTCGCGGCCGGCAAGGAACAGGTAGGAACAGGCGGAATAGCAGACCGCGCCCTCGGGGATCACCGTCTTGAGCCCGGCCGCTTCGATCCGGTCGACCGTCCGCAGCGCGCCCAGGGCGCTGCCGCCGAGGCTCGCGAGCTCCAGCGTGTCGATGGTCCCGTAGTGGCGCAGCGCGTTGGCGAGCTGCGCCGGGGTGGCCATGGTGATGTCACCGTCCAGCCGCAGCACGGTCGGACGCGCGGGGTCATGGTAGAAAGGGGCGAACTCGGCCGGCTCCTGTGCCGTCACCGCGGCGGGCAGGAGCCCCGCCAACGCGACCAGGAACGCGCCTGTCCGGCGCCTGCTCCGTCGTTGCCACTCCCGAAGTGCCATCTGCAAAATCAATCGTCTGCAATGTGTGCCCCGAGCCTAGCGCGCGCAGGACGACACTCAAGGATTGATCCGTCCCGGCAGGCCCTGCCCCGCATGGACCCCGAAAGCTGCTGTCGCTCAGAACAGGAAGTCGCCCTTGTCGAGGCTGCTCAGGGTGACGTCTTCGAGGATGATCTTGTCGCCATTGCGCCCGTCGATCACCACGTCGGCGCCGTCGCGGGACATGTGGTTGTTGCGCAGGTCGTTCCAGCCCGAAACCGACCGCAGCCCGCGCAGGTCGAGCACGTCATGCACCGACCCGATGGCGTCGAAATCCTTGATCCGGTCGACGTCCCAGCCGGTGGCGAACACGAAGCGATCCTCGCCGTTGCCGCCATCGAGGACGTCGCGCCGGTTGCCGCCCCGCAGCACGTCGTCATCGGCGCCGCCATAGAGCTTGTCGCGGCCGTTGTCGCCGTTGAGCGTGTCCTTGTTGCCGCCGCCCTTGAGGATGTCGTTGCCGTTGCCGCCCCTCAAAACGTTCTGATAGCGGTTGCCATAGATGTTGTCGGCATAGGCGCTGCCGATGACGTTCTCGAAATTGCCGGCGAGCCAGGACAGGTCGGTCGGCACGTCCAGCGCGTTGTCCGCCTGGGAAATGGCGAGGCCCACCCTCGTGTTGACCAGGTCCGTCAGCTTCAGGTTCGGCAGCACGATGTACCAGCCCTCGCTCGCGTCGGACTGGTCGATCGTGTCGGTGCCGCCGGCATCGTAGCAGGTGTTGTAGAGATCGTTGCGCACGAAGCTCCAGGTGGTGTTGCCGGCGTTCTCGGTCTTGCTCGCCCCGTAGAGGTATTGCAGCGCCAGCACGTCGAGGATCATCGGCGTCTCGGGGTCGTAGACCGGGTTGTTGAAATCGTCGTCTGTGTAGGACATCACCGTGAACAGATCGACGTCGAGGTCCCCCCAGCCGAGGCCCTGGAAGGTCGGCCGGCCGTTCACCGCTTCGAACGGGTGCTTCAGGCCCAGCGCATGCCCGACTTCGTGCAGGGCGACGAAGAAGGCCTGGCTGCCGGCGTCCCAGCTCGGCAGCGCGTTCATCCCGCTCAGCCCGTTGAAATACACGTCGCCGCGGTTGGTACCGCCGGAGACCGGATAGTAGCCGACGGCGAAGACGTTGTTACTGGAGAACTGGTTGTTGTAGTTGTACCAGTCCCAGGTCAGGTTGATGTCCGAGCCTGCGTTCGCCGCCTGCCCCGGGCTGGAATAATAGCCGGCATATTCGAAGGTCACGTTGATGAACTTGCCGATGTTCTGCATCACCTGGTTGAAGACCTCGTAAGCGCCGGTGCGCGAGTTGAAATACTCGTCGACCCAGCCGTCCGACAGCGACCAGTGGATGGTGCGGGTCTGGTCCAGGTTCCACCGGTAGCCCATCGTCAGGGAATCGATCAGATGATCACCGGTCAGCGCGAAAGAAGTTCCGTTGAGATATGCCAAGGTCTGGTCCCCTCCAGTTCCATCGTGGAGGCACAGCCCGTCTCCGGAGCCGTTGCCGGTATCCGGCGGCGCAGACCTGTGAAGCCCCCTCTTGCATTCGGGTTCGAATGCACACCCGGCGGTAGAGTGATGCCTGGATCACGCTGGCGCAAGCGGTTTCTGGTTACCAGTTTGTTGCGCGGCCTGCCGTTCGGGACCGCGCCCGGGCCGCAGTGCCGCCGGGTGCCCGCGGCGCCTCAGATGATCGTGGAGGCGGTCACACCGAGCACGACGAGCAGGAACGCATAGATGCCGAGCAGCGTGATGAAACCGCCGCGGCGCTGGGTTTCCCGGATCAACTGGTCACGCGTCAGCATTGCCGTCTCCATCTGCCCGCGGGCACTTCCCCCGCATGTGGCGCCGACGGGTCGGAGCCGGCGGTTCCCGCCCTGGCCCCGGGGACCGGGCCGCCTCGATATCCTGTCTGCATTGCAGCGAAGTTTGCCCTGCCGGAGCGACATTGCGATGCCGGAAAGCGGCCCATCGCGCGGAACATCAGTGGAATTTGCCGAAAAATGTCCGGATCCGACCGCCTTACCGCAAGGCGATCAGCGGTTTACCCGACGTCGGTGCGTCCGCGCCGGTCAGCACGCAGGTTCGCATAGAGCACGTGGTTGCGCCAGCGGCCGTTGATCTGGAGATAGGACTGCGCCACGCCTTCGTACTTGTAGCCGACCTTTTCCAGGAGCCCGCGCGAGGCGGCGTTCTCCGGCAGGCAGCCGGCTTCGAGGCGCGAGATGTCGAGCTCTGTGAAGGCGTAATGTACCACCGCCGCCAGCGCCTCGCGCATGTAGCCGTGCCGGGCGTAGGGCTGGCCGACCCAGTAGCCGGTGGTCCCCGCCTGGGCCGGGCCGCGGCGGATGTGGTCGACGGTGAGCGCGCCGATGAGCGCGTCGTCGTCGCGACGGATCAGGAACAGGGGCAGCGCCGAGCCCTGGGCGATCGAGCGATTGGCCCAGTAGACCCGGTTGGTGAAGTTCTTGCGGCTGAGGTGGTCGTGCGACCAGCTCGGCTCCCATGGCTTGAGGAAATCGCGGCTCTGGTCGCGCAGCGCCGCCCAGGCGGCGAGGTCGCCGTGCTGGGGCGGGCGCAGCGTCATCCGCTCGGTCTCGATCCGGACCCGTTTCGCCCGGCCGAACCTCATGCGGCCAGCCTGTCGCGGATCGCGGCGAGGTCGGGCGCCGCTTCTGCCGGTCCGTAGAGGGCGAGCGCCGTGCCCGCGCCGCCGACCAGCGCGCCGGCAAAGTCGCGCACCCGGAGGAGGTCGACCGCATCGATCTTGGCGACGGTTTCTTCGAGCGGCACCACCCTGCCCCAGATCGCGACCTGGCGGGCCAGCCGCTCGGCCCGCGCGCTCGCGCTTTCGAGCCCCATCAGGAGCCCCGCCTTCATCTGCGCCGCGCCCGCTCGATCTCGACCTCGGTCATGTCGTCGGCCGAGCGTTTCAGCTCGTCGACGGTGATCGCGGCGAGATCGGCGATCTGCTCGCCGCTGGTCCCGGCGTAGATCGTCAGCATACCGGTATCGGAATAGGCGCCGGCCTGGGCGTAGATCGAATAGCACAGGCCCCGCTTCTCGCGGATCTCCTGGAACAGCCGCGACGACATCCCGCCGCCGAGCGCGCCAGCCCAGGTCTGGGCGGTGTAGATCTCGTCGTCGGAATAGGACGGGCCTTCGAGGCCGAGGGTGAAATGCACCTGTTCGAGGGGCTTGAACTCGCGCCGTTCGCCGCCGACGAAGCCCGCGGGCTCGACCCACTCGGCCGCGCCCCGTTCGAGCGGACCGAAGGTGGCCTCGGCGAGCTTCATGATCTGGTCGTGGTCGACCGCACCGGCGGCGGCGAGGATCATCCGCTCCGGCCGGTAATGCTCCGAGACGAAGGCCGAGAGATCGGCGCGCGAAAACGCCCGCACCCGTTCGGCGGGCCCGAGGATCGTGCGGCCCATCGGCTGGTCGGGAAAGGCCGCTTCCTGCAGCCAGTCGAAGATGATGTCGTCGGGCGTGTCGAGCGCCTGGCCGATCTCCTGCAGGATCACCCCGCGCTCGATCTCGATCTCGGAGGGGTCGAAGACCGGGTTGAGCACGATGTCCGAGACCACGTCGAGGGCGAGCGGCACGTCTTCCTTGAGGACCCGGGCGTAATAGGCCGTGACCTCGCGCGAGGTATAGGCGTTGAGATAGCCGCCGACATCCTCGATCTCCTCGGCGATCTGCAGGGCCGAACGCCGCCTGGTGCCCTTGAAGGCCATGTGTTCGAGGAAATGCGCGATCCCGTTCTCGGCCGCGCGCTCGTGACGGCCGCCGGCGGTGACCCAGATGCCGAGCGAGGCGCTTTCCAGCCCGGGCATGTATTCGGTGACGACGCGCACGCCGTTCGGGAGGGTGTCGAACTGGATCACTGGCCCCGGCGCTCCCGGATGAGCGCTTCGAGCGCGGCAAGGTCGTTGGGCACCCGGGTGACCCGTTCCGGCCGGTCAAACAGATCGGCCATGTGCGGCGGCAGCGGCGCGTCGACGCCGCAGGCCTCCTTCACCGCGGCGGGGACTTTCGCCGGATGCGCGGTGGCCAGCGTGATCATCGGCGCGGCCCCGAGGTGCTCTTCGGCGACCTTCACGCCGACAGCCGTGTGCGGGCAGAGCACCTCGCCGGTGGTCTCCCAGACCCGCTTGATCGTCGCTTTCGTCTCGTCTTCCGAGGCGGAGCCGGAGGCGAACTGCTCGCGCAGGTAGCCCATCGCGCCCTGGCTGATGGTGAAGCCGCCGGCGGCGAGATCCGCCATCTGGTCGGCCACCGCCGCGCCGTCGCGGCCATAGGCGTCGAACAGCACGCGCTCGAAGTTCGAACTCACCTGGATGTCCATCGACGGGCTGATCGAGGGCACCACCTCGGCCTTGGTATAGGCGCCGGTCTGCAGCGTGCGGTGCAGGATGTCGTTCTGGTTCGTGGCGATCACCAGTTTCTCGATCGGCAGGCCCAGCTGACGGGCGATGTAGCCCGCGAAGATGTCGCCGAAATTGCCCGTGGGCACGGTGAAGCTCACCGGGCGAAGCGGCGCCCCGAGCGAGGACGCGGCGGTGAAGTAGTAGACCACCTGCGCCAGCACGCGGGCCCAGTTGATCGAATTGACACCCGCGAGCCCGACCTCGTCGCGGAAGGTGAAATCGTTGAACATGTCCTTCAGCCGCGCCTGGGCGTCGTCGAAGGTGCCGTCGATGGCGAGGGCATGGACGTTGCTCTCCACCGGCGTGGTCATCTGCCGGCGCTGCACCTCGCTCACCCTTCCGTGCGGGTAGAGGATGAACACGTCGACATTGTCGAGGCCGCGGAAAGCCTCGATGGCCGCCGAGCCGGTGTCGCCGGAGGTGGCGCCGACGATGGTCACCCGTTGCCCACGCTTCGCGAGCGCCGCCTGGAACAGCTGGCCGATGAGCCGCATGGCGAAGTCCCTGAACGCCAGCGTCGGCCCATGGAACAGCTCCAAGAGGAAATGGTTCGGCCCGAGCTGCACCAGCGGCGCGCGGGCGGCATGGTCGAACCCGGCATAGGCGCGCCCGATGATTTCGCGGAACTCCTGCTGCGCAAAGCTTTCGCCGATGAAGGGGCGCATCACCCAGTAGGCGACTTCCTCGTAGCTCATGCCGGGCAGCGCCTCGATCTCGTCGGGGCGGCGCGGCGCCACCACGTTCGGCACGTAGAGCCCGCCGTCGCGCGCAAGCCCCGTCAGCATGGCTTCTTCGAAGCTCAGTTTCGGTGCGTTGCCACGGGTGGAGACGTATCTCATAGGGGCTCAGTCCTCATGTTCCGGCCGCCGGTTTCTCTACCAGACACCGGTCCGATTTCTTAGCAGGAAATCGGCGCGCCCCGCTCCGTCCGGGGCGCCCCGCTCCTCATGTCCGGCGCCGTATACGCCATAGCGCGAAGCCTGTCATCATCACCCATGTCGCAGCGAAGAGAAACCAGGTCATCGCGTATTCGAAATGCTTGTTGCGGATCGCTTCGGTGGTCACCGGCATCGGCAGCAGCCCCGGGTCGGTCTGGGTCCGGGCGATCACCAGCACCGGCTCGGTGCCGAGCGTCGCCGCCATCTTGGCGACGTCGCGGGCATACCACCAGTTGCCCGCCACGTCGTCCTCGGGGGTCGAGCCCGTGCGTTCGTCGGGCCAGTGCAGGTTGCCGGTGATCTCGGCCGCGCCGTGGCTGCGCGGGCTCTCCCGCATCGCGGTGGGCAGGAAGCCGCGGTCGACGAGGATGCGCCGTCCGTCGGCCGTGACGAAGGGCGAGATCGCGCGGAAACCGGGCCCGTAATCCTTGGACGAGACCAAAACCAGCAGCTCTTCCGGATCGAAGGCGCCGGTGACGGAGACCGGGCGGTACTTATCCGTCCCGGGCGTGGGGTCGGCCGGCAGGGCCACGGGTTCGGTGCCGATCTGGGCTTCGATCTCGGCGAGGATGCCTTCCTTCCACTCCAGCCGCTGGAGCTGCCAGATGCCGAGCCCGACAAAGACGGCGAAGCCGGCGACGAGCAGGGTTGCGGCGAGGATCAGGCGGGGCATGGGGGGTCCGGGGTGCGTGTGTCTGGGGTCGGTCGGCGTTCAATGTCGCGAATCCACGCCGAGGGCAAGCCGGGCACGTGGATTCGGGGCGCATTCGGGGCGGATCCCGGCAGGGACGGGATTGAGAACCGGCCGCCGCGACCCCACATATGTGGGGTGGCGTTACGCACTCGAAAGGAGGGCAAAATGGCACATGGGAAAACAAGACTCCACAAAGACGAAACAGACCGGCTCCGCGAGGAATTCGATAACCTGCGGACCGATTTCGCATCGCTGGCCCGCGAGTTGAAGGCCTATGCCGAGCAGGAAGAGCACCTGCTCGGAGATCGGGTCCTCGGCGGCCGGACGAGCGACCGCGTCGTCGCGCTGAAACAGGCCGGCGCGCATCAACTCGATCTCGCGAAACGCTACGCGGCCGATGCCGGCAAGGCGGCCGAGACCACGCTTCGCGACCACCCGGGCTACGTGGTGGCCGGTGCGGCGGCGCTCGGCTTCGTCGTCGGCGCTTTCGCGCTGCGGCGCCGTTGACCGCGGTCTGACCGATGGCGCGGAACAAGCGGTCCATAGCCACACGCCTCGCGCTCGCTCTCGCGGGCGCGGGGCTCGCCACCGCAGGCGCGGTGCTGCTGTTGCGCGCGGCCTGGGTCGGCCTCTCGCTGGCGCTGGGCGCGCTCTGGGCCACGGTCATCCTCGGCGGCGCGCTGGCGCTGATCGGTGCGCTGCTGCTGGCGCTGGCCGCCCGCGTACCCCGCCGCCGGGCTGCGACGGATGACGACCTGATCGTGCGGATCGTGACCGCCTTCTTCGGCGGCCTCGCCGCCGGCCGGTCGTCGCGCGACCGGTAAGGGTTCGGGCCCGACCGGCGCTGTCCGAGGTGCTTTTCCCCGCTAGCGCCATCACTAACACCATCAAGAGCTTCGGTATGCGTGCGCGTGCACGCCCCCCTCGCGCGCCCCTCCCACACCACGCCCCTGCCCCGCCGCACAAACGAAAAGCGCGGGCGTTTCCACCCGCGCTTTCCAGCATCCGTACCGGTCTGTCCGGGCTCAGCCGCCCCAGATGTAGACCGCGAAGAACAGGAACAGCCAGACCACGTCGACGAAGTGCCAGTACCAGGCGGCAGCTTCGAAGCCGACATGGGCCTCCGGGGTGAAGTGGCCCTTCACCGCCCGCAGCAGGCAGACGAACAGGAAGATGGTCCCGATGATGACGTGGAAGCCGTGGAACCCGGTCGCCATGAAGAAGTTGGCGCCGTAGATGTTGCCCGAGAGGCCGAAGGCGGCGTGGCTGTATTCGTAGGCCTGGAAGAAGGTGAACATCAGGCCGAGGATCACGGCGATGATGAGACCGTTCTTGAGGTCGCGGCGGTTGTTCTCATGGACCAGCGCATGGTGCGCCCAGGTGACCGCGGCGCCCGAGAGCAGCAGGATCAGGGTGTTGATCAGCGGCAGGTGCCAGGGGTCGAAGGTCTCGATCCCCGCCGGCGGCCACACGCCGTCGACCAGCGGCGAGCCCTCGGTCATCGGGTAGAGCGCGTGCTTGAAGAAGCTCCAGAACCAGGCCAGGAAGAACATCACTTCCGACATGATGAACAGCACCACGCCGTAGCGCAGCCCGATCCGCACCACCGGGGTGTGGTCGCCGTGCTGGCTCTCGTCGACCACGTCCGCCCACCAGGCAAACGCGGTGTAGACCACGATCACCAGGCCGATCACGAAGATCCAGGGGGTGTTGTTGGTGACGTTGGGCGAGAACCAGAGCACCGCGCCGAACAGCATGACGAAGGCGCCGAGGGCGGCGGTGAACGGGTGCCACGAGGGTGGCAGAATGTGGTAGTCGTGGTTTTTCGCGTGAGCCATGTATTCGTCCCTGACTTTCTTGTTCTCCCTGACCGGGCCTGTTGGCCGGCCCGTGTCCATTCCTGTTTTCGTCCGCCCGGTCGGCGCCGGATCGCCGCCCGGTCGGTGCCTAGTTGGCCTCGACCGCCGCCGCTGCTGCCGCCGTCGCGTCCCCGGTGTCCAGCGCCGCGAAGTCTTCCGGCAGCGCGGTCTCGTGGAAGGTGTAGCTCAGCGTGATCGCGTGGGCGTATTTCGCTTCGTCGTCGTCGATGATCTCGGGATCGACGTAGAAAGTCACCGGCATGGTCACCCGTTCGCCCGGTTGCAGCACCTGCATCTCGAAGCAGAAGCAGTCGATCTTGGTAAAGTAGGGCCCGGTCGAATAGGGCGCCACGTTGTAGCTGGCGGTGCCGGCGATCACCCGGTCGGTCGGGTTGTAGGCCTCGTAGAAGGCCAGCCCGGTCTCGCCGAGCTTCAGCACCATTTCCTTCTGCATGGGAACGAATTCCCACGGCATGTCGCGTTCCAGCGAGGCGTCGAAGCGGATCTTGATGGTCTTGTCGAGCACCACGTCGGAGGCTTCGGACGCCTCGCGGGTGGTGCCGCCGTAGCCGGTCACCTTGCAGAACAGGTTGTACATCGGGATCGCGGCCCAGGCCATCGCGCCCATGAAGACGACCACCGCCCCCGCCTTCAGCGCGGTCCTGCTGGTGGCGTCGAGGCCTTTCCTGCCGCCGTCCGCGCTCATTGGCTCGCCTCGTTGCCGGGAACGCCCAGCGCGTCATAGGGGTCGGTGCCGACCTTGGCGATGGTGAGCCCGTAGACCAGCGCGACGAACAGGATCAGCACGACGCCGAGCCCGACATTGCGGCTCAGCCGACGGCGGTGAAGTTCGTGTTCTGCCTTGATTGTCGTGGCCATCGGATCCGCCTCCCCTACCAGCCGCCCAGGTTCCAGTGCCCGAGCGTCGCTTCGACCAGAAGCGCCCCGAAATGCAGGAACAGATAGGCAAGCGAGAGCTTGAAGAACTTGCGCTCGGCGGCGTGGCTGTCGGCCTCGCTGTCGGCATCGGTCCGCTTCAGGATACCCCGGGCGCCGGCGATGAACAGCCCGTTCAGCACAACCGCGACGGCCATGTAGACCGGGCCGCCGATCGAGGTGAGCCCCAGCGCCAGCGAGACCAGGGCCAGCGCCATCGTGTAGACGAAGATATGCCTGCGGGTCGCGTCGCGGCCATGGGTGACGGTCAGCATCGGCACCTTGGCGTCGGCGTAGTCGGTCTTCACGAACAGCGCCAGCGCCCAGAAATGCGGCGGGGTCCAGGCGAAGGTGAGCGCGAACATCAGCACGCTTTCGAGGCTGATCCCGCCGGTCGCCACGGCCCAGCCGATCATCGGCGGGAAGGCCCCGGCGGCACCGCCGATGACGATGTTCTGCGGTGTCGAGCGCTTGAGCCACATCGTGTAGATGACGACGTAGAAGAAGATGGTGAAGGCGAGCAGCCCCGCGGCCACCGCGTTGGCGGCGAGCCAGAGCATCACCACCGCCATCACGCTCAGGGTGATCCCGAGCGCGAAGGCTTCGCCCTCGGTCACAAGGCCGGACGGGATCGGCCGCTTGCGGGTGCGCCGCATCAGCCGGTCGATGTCGGCATCCCACCACATGTTGAGCGCGCCCGAGGCGCCGCCGCCGATGGCGATGAACAGGATCGAGGCCAGCGCCACCACCGGGTGCACCGGCACCGGCGCCACGACCAGTCCGACCAGCGCGGTGAAGACGACGAGCGACATCACCCGCGGTTTCAGCAGCGCGAAGTAGTCGCCGAACCCCGCCTCCTGGGGTGCCGTGCCTTCGTATGCGCGAATGTCGGTCATGATGCTCCCCCGCGGACCTTGGCCCCGCCGATTACTCGGCCGCGGCCAGGGTCACGCCCGGAAGGGTCTCGGGGTTGCCGGCGTATTCCTCGACCGCCTGGGTGAGCCAGGCGTCGTAATCGGCCTGGGTGACCGCCTTGACGGTGATCGGCATGTAGGCGTGGTCCTTGCCGCAGAGCTCCGAGCACTGGCCGAAGTAGACCCCTTCGCTGCCCTCCTGGACGGTGAACCACAGCTCGGCGAGACGGCCCGGCACGGCGTCCTGCTTCACCCCGAAGGCCGGGATGGTCCAGGAGTGGATCACGTCGGCGCCGGTCACCTGCATGACGATCTTCTTGCCGGTCGGCACCACCACGGCGGTGTCGGTGGCGAGCAGGTAGAGATCGTCGGTGTAGCCATGGTCGGCCAGCTCCTCGCGCGGCAGCAGGAAGCTGTCGAAGCCGAACTCGTGGTCGACGTACTCGTAGCCCCAGTACCACTGGTTGCCGGTGACCTTGATCAACACGTCGCCCTCGGGGATCTCCTGCTGCTGGTAGAGCACCGGCAGCGACTTGGCGCCGATGACGACGAGAATCAGCACCGGGATCAACGTCCAGGCCACTTCGACCACGGTGTTGTGGGTGAAGCTCTTGGGCGTCGGGTTGGCGCGGCGGTTGTAGCGCACGATCACCCAGAGGACGAGCAGCACCACGAAGGCCGCGATGGCGATGATGATGTAGTTCAGGAAGTGGTCGAGCGCCTGGGTGGCGATGGCGATGTCGGTCGCCGCCGGCTGGAAGCCGATCGCCCCGGGCACCGGCTTGCCGATCACTTCCAGTTCCTGCGCCTGGGTCGCCCCCGCACCGAACAGTGCCGAAACTATGGCCAGCGGCCGAATGGTCGTCTTCATCGCGTGCATTCCGTAAACTTCCTGTCTCGGCGCGTTCTTCGGCGCCACAATCCCGCGGGTCGCCAGATGTTATTCGGCAATCCCGTTGTCTCCCTGCCCTTCTGAAACCATATTCAAGGGGCGCGGACAAGGAAAATCCTGCGCGCTTATGCCACACTCATGCATTTTGCCGCATGTGAAAGGACGACATGACCGACACCGCCCCCTTCCGCCCGTTCGAAACCCATCTCGACGACGCCCGCGCGCTGACGATTCTCCGGGCCGCCACCGCCGGCGCCGACGACGGCGAGCTGTTTCTCGAACGCCGCCGCTCCGAGGCGCTGGTCTACGACGACGGGCGGCTCAAGACCGCGAGCTACGACGCCTCCGAGGGGTTCGGGCTGCGCGCGGTCAACGGCGAGACGGCCGGCTCTGCGCATTCCACCGAGATCTCGGAAGCCGCGCTGAAGCGCGCGGCAGAAACCGCCCGGCTCGCCGTCGGCGCGGGCGGCGGCACGCTGGCCGACGGGCCCGCGGGGACCAACCGCAAGCTCTACACCGATGCCGACCCGATGGCGGATGCGAGCTTCCCGGTGAAGGTCGAGACGCTGCGCGAAATCGACGCCTATGCGCGCGGCAAGGACCCCCGTGTGGTGCAGGTCTCGGCCACGGTCGCCGCGAGCCTACAGGAGGTGCACATCCTGCGCCCCGACGGCACGCTGGTCTCCGACACAAGGCCGATGGCGCGGCTCAACGTCAGCGTGATCGTCGAACAGGACGGACGCCGCGAGTCGGGCGGGTACGGCGGCGGCGGGCGCGCGGGGCTCGCTGCGCTGATCCAGCCCGAAAGCTGGAAGGCCAGCGTCGACGAGGCGCTGCGTATCGCGCTCGTGAACCTCAGCGCCGAGGCCGCGCCGGCGGACAGATGGATGTGGTGCTCGGCGCCGGCTGGCCCGGGATCCTGCTGCACGAGGCGGTGGGGCACGGGCTTGAGGGCGATTTCAACCGTAAGGGCACCTCGGCCTTCTCCGGGCTGATCGGCACCCAGGTGGCGGCCAAGGGGGTGACGGTGGTCGACGACGGTACGATCCCCGACCGGCGCGGCTCGATCACGGTGGACGACGAGGGCACGCCCTCGGGCCGCAACGTGCTGATCGAGGACGGGGTGCTGGTGGGCTACATGCAGGACCGGCAGAACGCCCGGCTGATGGGCGTGCCGGCGACGGGGAACGGACGGCGCGAGAGCTATGCCCATGCCCCGATGCCGCGGATGACCAACACGATCATGGAGGGCGGCACCGCTACGCGCGATGACGTGCTGGCTGAGCTCAAGGACGGGATCTACGCGGTCGGCTTCGGCGGCGGCCAGGTCGACATCACCAACGGCAAGTTCGTGTTCTCCTGCACCGAGGCCTACCGGGTGAAGAACGGTGTGATCGGCGCCCCGGTGAAGGGCGCGACGCTCATCGGCGACGGCCCGGCGGCGATGAAGAAGATCCGCGCGATCGCGAACGACATGGCCTTGGATCCGGGCATCGGCAATTGCGGCAAGGCCGGGCAATGGGTGCCGGTGGGCGTCGGCCAGCCCACGCTGCTGATCGGAGGGCTCACCGTGGGCGGCTCGGCGGCGTAAGTCCGGCCTCTGCAAGGGCCGAATGCGCCGCGTTGGTTTCCGCGAGGCTTCGGCACCGCCAGACCCGGGTCTGACCCGCGGCCGCCGCGTACTCGGCCACTTCGGCACGAAACCGAGCATTGTGCCGCAGGCTCCGCCAGGCGAACCTGTATTGCTGCCACAGCCGGTCCGGGTTCCCATCCGGAAGTTCGGGCCGGGTCCGACCCAGCCCGCCCCAGGGCCGCCGCGCCAGCCGGAGCGCCCGCACCAGCAGCGGCGGATCGAGCCAGACCAGCGCATCTGCTTGCGGCATCGCGCGCGGCAGCAGGCTCGGCCCGCCTTCGAGGATCCAGCCAGGCGTTTCGACCACCGCGCCCAGACGGGCCTCGATTTCGGCCCGGTCGCGTTGCTTCCACGCCGTGGTGAGCTTCAGCGCATCGAAATGGATGAGCGGCAGATCGGGGCGATCCGCCGCCAACCTTCGGGCGAAGGTGGTCTTCCCGGCCCCGTTCGGGCCGGTCACGACGATCCTGTGCATCGGACCCGATCCGCAATTGCGTACCACCCGCTGGCGGCGCTTTCGGCTCTATAGCGCCGTGCCGCCTGGCGAAGCACGCCGAAATCGTCCTTTCCGCATGTATTTCAAGCGCTCTCCACCATTGCGAGCATTTTTCCGCCAATTTCCCGCAGTCCGGTAACCTTCCATTAACCCCCTTCGTCGCATGCTGTTCGGGCAAGAGATGGAATCAGGTGAGTGCGACAGTTGGATTTTTTCCCTTCCCCCCCCCCCTCACCCCCCCCCACAGCGAGGAAGATGTCCTCAACTGGCTCCGTCTCTTGCGCTCACGCCGTGTCGGCGTGTCGACGTTCTTCCGCCTGCTGAAGGAACACGGCTCCGCGAAAGCGGCGCTCGAGGCCCTGCCTGAGGTCGCCAAGGCCGCCGGCGTCGAGGGCTACACGATCTGCCCGCTGCCCGTGGTCGAGCAGGAGCTGCGCGCCGCCCGTCATGCCGGTGCCGTGCCGCTCGCCTTCGGCGCTCCCGCCTACCCCGCCGCGCTCGCCGAGATCCCCGATCCGCCGCCGCTCCTCTGGGCCATCGGCGACACCGCGCTCCTCGCCCGCCCCAAGGTCGCCGTCGTCGGCGCGCGCAACGCGTCGTCGCTCGGCCTGCGGATGGCGCGACGGCTCGCGGGCGAACTGGGCCAAAAGGGCCAGGTCATCGTCTCCGGCCTCGCCCGCGGGATCGACACCGCCGCCCATGACGCAGCCCTCGGGACCGGCACCATCGCGGTGCTGGCGAGCGGGGTCGACGTGATCTACCCGACCGAGAACACGGTGCTCGGCGAGGAGATCGGCCGCGCCGGGCTCAGGCTCTCCGAGGCGCCGATGGGCACCTCGCCGCAGGCGCGCCATTTCCCGGCGCGCAACCGCATCGTCTCGGGGCTGTCGCGGGCCGTCGTCGTGGTCGAGGCGGCCGCGCGCTCGGGCTCGCTCATCACCGCCAAGTCGGCGCTCGACCAGGGCCGCGAGGTCTTTGCCGTGCCGGGTCATCCGTTCGACGCGCGCGCCTCGGGCTGCAACATGCTGATCCGGGACGGCGCCACGCTGGTGCGCGGTGCCGGCGACGTGATCGAGGCGCTGGAGGCGCAGCCGGTGACGGCGGCCGAACTGGCGCCGCAGAAGGCGGCCGCCGCGCCCGGGAAAGCGACGATGCGGGTGCCCAGCCGGCCGGAATACCGCAAGCCGGCGGAGACCGCGGTGCTGCACGACATGATCCTCAACCGCCTCGGTCCATCGCCGCTCGCCGAGGACCAGTTGATCCGCGATCTCGCCCGCCCCGCCGCCGAGATCACGCCGGAACTGTCAGTCTCGAGGCTCGAAGGCCGCATCCAGCGCCAGCCGGGCGGGCTCGTGAACCGGGTCGGCTAGCCCCACCCCGCGCCGATGCCGGCGGCGCAAGCCGTGCCACGGCGCCCGGCACATGCCGGTTCTGGGGATGTCGGCCTCCGACTCACCTCGTCCCCGGGGCCCGTCTCCGGCCGCACGCCGGCCCCCGGTCGGCCCACATCGGCCCCCGCCCGCCCATCGGTCCGACCCGCGCGCACCACCCAGGCCCTGCACCCGAGACGACGGGCTCACCCTGCCACGCGTCCCTGCAAACCAGCGGCGCCGGAGGCGCCACCGCCTGGAAACGCCGCGCCCGGGGCCGGGCACGCGGGCGGGGACGGGACCGGGACGCGCACCGCCGCCCGCTGCCCTGCGGCGCGGCCACCATTGACAATCCCCATCAAGGCCACCCATGTAACGCCCCCAGTGCCCCCCTTGGCCCTACGAAAGGATTTTCATGCCCGTCGTCGTTGTCGAAAGCCCGGCCAAAGCCAAGACGATCAACAAATATCTCGGCTCGAATTATACCGTTCTGGCCTCCTACGGGCATGTGCGCGACCTCCCGGCCAAGGACGGCTCGGTCGACACCGAGCACGATTTCGACATGACCTGGGAAGTGGGCGCCGACAGCCGCAAGCACGTCAAGGCGATCGCCGACGCGCTCAAGGACGACAACGAACTGATCCTCGCGACCGACCCCGACCGCGAGGAAGCGATCTCCTGGCACCTCGGAGACGCTGCGCAAGCGCAAGGCGATCCGCAAGGACACCCATGTGAGCCGGGTGGTGTTCAACGCGATCACCAAATCCGCGGTCACCGAGGCGATGAAGAACCCGCGCGACGTCGACACGCCGCTGGTCGACGCCTATCTCGCCCGCCGGGCGCTCGACTACCTCGTCGGGTTCAACCTGTCGCCGGTGCTCTGGCGCAAGCTGCCGGGTGCGCGCTCGGCGGGGCGGGTGCAGTCGGTCTGCCTGCGCCTGATCGTCGAGCGCGAAATGGAGATCGAGGCCTTCACCGCGCGGGAATACTGGTCGGTCGAGGCCGAGCTCGAAACCCCGCGGGGCCAGGCCTTTACCGCGCGGCTGGTGAGCCTCGCCGGCAAGAAGCTCGACCGCTACGACATCCCCGACCAGACCCAGGCGGAACTGGCCGTGCAGGCGGTCAGCTCGCGCGACCTCGCGGTCACCTCGGTCGAGGCCAAGCCTGCGAGCCGCAACCCCTCCGCCCCGTTCATGACCTCGACCCTGCAGCAGGAGGCGAGCCGCAAGTTCGGTTTCGGCGCCCGGCAGACGATGAACGCGGCCCAGCGGCTCTACGAGGCCGGGCACATCACCTACATGCGGACCGACGGCATCGACATGGCGCCAGAGGCCGTCGTCGCCGCCCGCGACGAGATCGCTTCGCGCTACGGCAAGGAATACGTCCCCGACAGCCCGCGGATCTACAAGAACAAGGCCAAGAACGCCCAGGAAGCCCACGAATGCATCCGGCCCACCGACATGAGCGTCGATGCCGGCAAGCTCGCGCGCCTCGAAGCCGACCAGCGCAAGCTCTACGATCTGATCTGGAAGCGCACGCTGGCCTGCCAGATGGAAGGCGCGCGGCTCGAACGCACGACGGTCGAGATCGGCGCGCGCGACGGCCAGGTCGGCTTGCGCGCCACCGGCCAGGTGGTGCTGTTCGACGGGTTCCTGCGGGTCTACGAAGAGGGTCGTGACGACGTCGAGGCGGCGAAGAGCGGCTCGGCGGACGACGACGACAAGCGGCTGCCGCAGATCAGCGAAGGCGAGGCGACGAAGAAGCTCGGCGTCACGCCGACGCAGCATTTTACCCAGCCGCCGCCGCGCTACACCGAGGCCACCCTGGTGAAGCGGATGGAAGAGCTCGGCATCGGCCGGCCGTCGACCTATGCCTCGATCGTCTCGACAATCCAGGAGCGCGAATATGTCCGCAAGGAGCAGAACCGGCTGTTCCCCGAGGACAAGGGGCGGATCGTCACGATCTTCCTCATCAACTTCTTCCGCAAATACGTCGGCTACGAATTCACCGCCAACCTGGAAGAGGAGCTCGACGAGATCTCGGCGGGCGATCTCGACTACAAGGAAGTGCTGGCGCGGTTCTGGCGCGATTTCTCGGCGGCGATCGCCGAGACCTCGGAGCTGCGTATCGCCGAGGTGCTGACCAAGCTCGACGAGGCGCTGGCGCCGCAGCTCTACCCGCCGAAAGAGGATGGCTCCGACCCGCGCGCCTGCCCGGTCTGCAGCTCTGGCAGCCTGCATCTCAAGACCTCGCGCACCGGCGGCTTCGTCGGCTGTTCCAATTACCCCGAATGCCGCTACACGCGGCCGATCGGCGGCGAGGAGCAGGGCGGCGGCGACCGGGTACTCGGCGAGGACAATGGCGACGAGATCTCGCTGCGCTCGGGCCGCTTCGGCCCCTATGTCCAGCGCGGCGAAGCGACGGAAGAGAACAAGAAACCGCCCCGGGCCTCGTTGCCCAAGGGCTGGGACGCGGCAGAGCTCGACCTCGAAAAGGCGTTGATGCTGCTGTCGCTACCCCGCGAGATCGGCAAGCACCCCGCGGACGGGGCACCGATCACCGCCAATTTCGGCCGCTTCGGCCCCTACCTCATGCACCAGAAGCCCGACGAGGCGAAGCCGGTCTATGCCAACCTCAAGGATCCGAACGACGTTTTCGAGATCGGCATGAACCGGGCGGTGGAACTCATCGAGCACAAGCGCGCCAACCCGGGCCGCGGCCGCGGCCAGGCGGCGAAGCCCCTGCGCGAGCTCGGCGAACATCCCGCCCAGGGCGGCGCGCTCGCCGTGATGGAGGGCCGCTACGGGCCCTACGTGAAGTGGGAGAAGGTCAACGCCACGCTTCCGAAGGAGATGACGCCGGAGAGCATCACGCTCGAACAGGCGGTCGCGCTGATCGACGACAAGGCGGCCAAGGGCGGCAAGAAGACCGCGAAGAAAAAGCCGGCGGCGAAGAAGACCAGCACGAAGCCGGCCACCACAAAGGCGGCGACGGCTAAGAAGCCGGCCGCGAAGAAGGCCCCCGCCAAGAAGAGTTCGACCGGCTAGGCGCGGCGGGCGCGGCCGGCCGATACGCCCGCGCAGCCTAGCCGATTTAGGTCTGCAGCAGCACGCCCCGCTTGCGCCGAACTTCATTTGTGTTGGCAATCAGAGCATTACGACCAGAGTATCGCGCCGCAGGAAGGTCTCGCCCGGGCTGCGGCGCGTGCGGCCATCGCGCCGGACATCGCCGCGACACACGCCCGCCGCAGGGCTGCCGCTCGCGCCCGGGTCCAGGTTCCGGCGACCGCCCCGGCCGGCGCGGCGGCGCGAAAGAATCGCCCGCAGATTGTATTCCGCTTGATGCAAATCATGGAGCCGGCAGCGCGTTCGGGCGAAAAATACGATCATGGAGATCGGGCATCTCCGGTCTCCAGACTCCGGTGGAGCCCGCTGTCGCCGTGTATGAGCATGGTCGTGAAGGCAGGTGCACTTCTTTGGCCGCGCCCGAGGGATCGCTCGGGAGGAACTATGGACAACGTCGTGTATATCGGTGGGCCTCGTGATGCCGAGGTGTTTCGCAATGCCGGCATCCTCAGCTACGCGCCCCCGCTCGGACTGCTTGCGGAGCGGGTCATCGCCGAGCGCCGGCGCTGCAACGTGCTGGCGATGACCGAAAGCACCTTCGCCTCCCTGCCCGCGCCGCTCGCCCGGGAACTGCGCGAAGGTGGCGGCGGACAGGTGACCATCGTCCCGCATCTCGAAGGCGATATCGACGATGCACAGGTGCGCAGGATCCTGCGCGACAGCCTTGGGGACACGGGCGCAGCCTGGGGGTAGTCCGGCCCGGCGCCCGCCGCCTGTGTCGGTGCGGACACCCAGGTGTTTGGGTTTGCCTTCAGGACGTTAATTTCGTATAGTTTAATCACTTATATCCGCCGGGACGGCACCCGGCACGTTACGTTCGGATGTCACAGATTACGGGGTACGTTCGCAGCGTTCACGGCCGGCGTAGGTACCACGCTCCAGGGTTCGGCGTCGTTCAGTCAAGGATCCGCAGACAGGAAGACGTTGGCTTGCAGCAAAGGTCCCGAAGGGAGGCGACATGGACGGCGTGGTCGTGATCGGTACGCGTGGCGAGACCCGGGCTTTCGAAGCGGCCGGGCTGACCTGCTTCGAGCCCGACCCGGGGCGCATGGCCGAACGCGTCCAGGCGGAACAGGTGCGCTGCGAGGTGCTGGCGGTCACCCGGTCGGCGTTCGAACGCCTGCCCGGCGCCCTCGGCGCGCCCCTGCAGCAGGGCCTCTGGTGCGAATTGGTCATCGTGCCGCCCGCCGAGGATCTGCGCAGCGCCACGCAGATCGGCGACGAGTTGCGCCACATCGCCGCCGTCCGCCGGTCGCTCCGCGCCGCCTGACGGCCTGATGGCGCCGCCTGAGCCGGCGACGGCGCGGCGCTTCGCCCTCCCGGCCGGGCGCGCGGTTTCGACAGCGCGTCCGAAGCGGCTTCGAAGCCGCTTCTCCCGGCATTTCCGCCCGCGCGTTACTCGGCCGCGCCGCGTGGCACCACCGGGGCGAGAGCCGCCTGCAGCGCCCGCTGTGCCTCGATCCAGCCATACCATGCCTCCATGCCCTCGCCGGTCAAGGCCGAGACGGTGAGCACGCCGATCTGCGGGTTGATCCGGCGGGCATAAACGATGCATTGCTCGACGTCGAAGGGGACGTAGGGCAGCAGGTCCGCCTTGTTCAGCACCATCAGCCGGGCGGCGGCGGGCATGTCGGGGTACTTGATCGGCTTGTCGTCTCCCTCGGTCACGCTCAGGATCACCACCTTGGCCGCTTCGCCGAGGTCGAACCCGGCCGGGCAGACGAGGTTGCCGACGTTTTCGATGAACAGTACGCTTTCGGGCTCCGGCGCGAGGCTCTTGAGGGCGCGGGCGACCATGTCGGCGTCCAGATGGCAGCCCTTGCCGGTGTTGACCTGCACCGCGCGCGCGCCGGTCTCGCGGATCCGGTCGGCGTCGCGGCTGGTCTGCTGGTCGCCCTCGATCACGCTCACCGTGGTGCGCTGGCCGAACTCCTGCGCGGTGCGGGCGAGCAGAGTTGTCTTGCCGGAGCCGGGCGAAGAGACGAGGTTCAGCGCCAGCACGCCGGCGGCGGCGAGGTCGGCGCGGTTATGGGCCGCGATATGGTCGTTCTTGGCCAGGATGTCGCGTTCGATCTCGACGATCCGGCCGCTTTCCAGCCCCGGCGCATGGGCGGCCCCGAGCGGTCCCTCGGCGTGACTATGGCTGTGGCTGTGCGAATGGCTGTGGCCGTGCGCGTGATCATGGCCGTGGTCATGGTCGTGATCTTGATCGTGATGATGGTCATGGTCGTGATGATGGTGGTGGTGATGGCTTTCGCCCTCGACCGTCACATCCGCCTGTCCGCACCCGCATGTCGTGCACATCGCCTCTCTCTCCTCATCCCGGCGGGGCCTGATCGCCGATCCCGGCCCCCATCCATCCTCGCGCGCCCCTCAGCCGGACGCAAGCTCCACCCGGGCAGCGACGCAGGGGTCGATCGCCAGGACGTGCAGTTCCGCAGCAACCGGATCGGCGACGGCTCCCAGGAGCCCGGAGGCGACCGGTCCGGTCTCGGTGAAATTCGCCTCCGTCGGCGCCTCGGTCCGGCACCGGACCACCTGCCCGCCCTCGACCCGCACCCGGTGGGTGAGCGGGCCGCGCGCGGTCTCGACCGTCGCCACGCCGTCGCCGGCGTCACGGGTTGGCAATCGCACCGGCGCCGGCCGCACCGCGGCGAGGTCGGCAGCGATCTCGCCCGGCAGGGTCCTGAGCGCCGTCTCGGCGGCCGCGAGCCGGGCGGCGAGCCCGGCGCCATGGGCGGCACGCGCCCGGGCCACGGCCGGTGCATCCCAGTACGTCGCGAGCACGCCGCATTCCGGCGCCGCGCCCGCAGACAGGGCGCCGTAGCATTCCCATCCGCGCGCCGCGAGCCCATCGGATAGCGGCCCGACCAGCGCGTCTAGGTCGATCTCCGCCGCGCCCGCATCGGCCCGGCCACCGTCGAGCCCGGCCCCGGGCCGGCGCCAACCGGCGCCCAGCACGCCCTGTTCGATCGCCTGCTCGGCCGCCATTGCCGCGCGCACCGCGCCCGGCGCCAGCGGCAGGCAGAGCACCCGCGGCCAGTGCAGCGCGAGCCGGGTCACCACCTGGGTCAGCATCTCGGCCCGGCGCAGCGCATCGCGGGCCCGGGCGACGCCCGGGTCGGCCGCGATGCCCTGCGCCTGTTCCACCGCGGCAAGCGCGGCCACGGTCTGCGCCCGGCCGCAGAGCGAGAAAACCCGCCCGATGGTGCCGCACATCGTTTCCGCGGGTTTCCCCTCGAAGATCCGCGCCGCGCCCTCGGGCCGGGTCGAGCGGATGGACACCGCCGAGATCCGCCCCCCGGTCCCGGTGAGTCCGATCCGGATGTCGCCGCCGATCTGGGCGAGGTTGGTCATTTCGCGCCTCGTCTGGTTCAGGCTTCTCTATGCCCGCCTTTCGCTTCTCAAGGCCATGACGTGCATCAAACCCGCCGGGGTGAAAACCCCTTTCCCCTCCGCGCCGTGCTGCCTAAAGTCCGCCGCAACCCGCGATCCCACAGGAGCCCGCCATGTCGACCCGTGTCCTGCCGACCCCGATCTGGACCCCCACCGCGTCCCGCGTGTCATCGAGCGTGCTCACCGATTTCCTGCGCTGGCTGGCCGCGGAAAAGGGCGTGACACTGGACGACAGCGCCGAGCTGCACCGCTGGTCGGTAACCGAGCGCGGCGCCTTCTGGGACGCGATCTGGGACTATTTCGGGGTGATCGGCGACAAGGGCGATGGCTCGGTGCTGACCGGGACGGGGATGCTCGACGAACGGTTCTTCCCCGCGGCGCGGCTCAATTTCGCCGAGAACCTGCTGGAGCTTGCGGGCACCGGTGACGCCGAGACCGCGCTGGTGTTCCGCGGCGAGGACAAGGCCGAGATGCGCTGGAGCCCGGGGCGCGCTGCGCGCCGAGGTCTCGCGCCTGCAGCAGGCGCTGGAGGCCGCGGGCGTCGGCGTGGGCGACCGGGTGGCGGGGCTGCTGCCGAACCGCCCCGAGGCCATCGCGGCGATGCTCGCCACGGTCTCGCTCGGCGCCACCTGGTCCTCGGCCTCGCCCGATTTCGGCACCCGCGCCATCCTCGACCGCTTCGCCCAGATCGAACCCAAGGTGCTCTTCACCACCGACGGCTACTGGTACAACGGCAAGCGGATCGAGATCGCGACGAAGCTCGCCGAGGTGCTGCCGGGCCTGCCCAGCGTGCGGGCGACGGTGGTGATCGACTATCTCGGCAGTGCCGAGACGGTGGCCGCGGGGCTCGCAGGCGCCGTGAGCCTCGCGCAGGCCACTGCTCCCTTCAACCCCGGCCCGATCGCCTATACGCGGGTGCCTTTCGACCATCCGCTCTACATCCTGTTTTCCTCCGGTACGACCGGCGCACCCAAATGCATCGTTCACCGCACCGGCGGCGTGCTGCTCCAGCACCTCAAGGAGCTTGGCCTGCAGGGCGACGTGAAACCGGGCGACCGGCTGTTCTATTTCACCACACTCGGCTGGATGATGTGGAACTGGCTCGCCTCGGGGCTCGCCCGCGGCGCCACGGTCATGCTGTTCGACGGCTCGCCCTTCGCGCCGGGCGCGCAGGTCCTGTGGGACTACGCCGAGGCCGAGCGGGCCACCCATTTCGGCACCTCGGCCAAGTACATCGACAGCTTGCGCAAATCCGGCTACCGCCCGGGCGATACCCTGGCGCTGACCGACTTGCGCACGATCTTCTCGACCGGCTCACCGCTGCTCACTCACGGGTTCGACTACATCTACGACGCGGTGAAAGCGGACCTGCACCTCGCGTCGATCTCGGGCGGCACCGACATCGTCTCGTGCTTCGTCGGCGGCGACCCGACCCGCCCGGTCTATTCCGGCGAGATCCAGGGCCCCGGCTTCGGCATGGACGTCGATGTCTGGTCGGCCCCGGGCACGCCGGCCGCGCCGGGCGAGAAGGGCGAGTTGGTCTGCGCCCACGCCTTCCCGGTGATGCCGCTCGGGTTCTGGGGCGACGACGACGGCAGCCGCTACCGGGCGGCCTATTTCGAGCTGTTCGACGGCGCCTGGTGCCAGGGCGACTATGCCGAGCGCACCGAGACCGGCGGGTTCATCATCCACGGCCGTTCCGACGCCACCCTGAACCCGGGCGGTGTGCGGATCGGGACGGCGGAGATCTACGCCGAGGTCGAGAAGTTTGCCGAGATCCGCGACTCGGTGGTGATCGGCCATGAGGTGGACGGCGACCAGCGGGTGGTCCTGTTCGTGGCGATGGCCGCGGGCGCCGTGCTCGACGACGCCCTCATCACCCGGGTCAAGGCGGCGATCCGCCAGGGCTCGTCGCCGCGGCACGTGCCGGCGGAGATCCTCGAAGTGCCGGACGTGCCGCGGACGAAATCGGGCAAGATTTCCGAGCTTGCAGTCAAGGATGTGGTCCACGGCCGGCCGGTCAAGAACAAGGGAGCGCTCGACAACCCCGAGGCGCTCGATGCTTTTCCGGTGCTCTGACGCCGGGGGCTCGCCTCGCCGGCCGGCGACCGGGCCGGTCAGCGGATCAGGATCGCCCGGAAGTCGTTGACGTTGGTCAGGGTCGGCCCGGTGACGACCTGGGCGCCGAGCGCTTCGAAAAACCCGTGGCCGTCGTTGTCGTCGAGATGGGCGGCGGCGGAGAGGCCGAGGGCGCGCGCCCTGTCGAGGATGTCGGGGCCGATCACCGCACCGGCCACCTCCTCGGCGCCGTCCACCCCGTCGGTATCGCCGGCGATCGCGTGGACGCCCTCGAGCCCGTCGAGCGCGACCGCCAGCGACAGGAGGTATTCGACATTGCGCCCGCCGCGCCCTTGCCCGCGCACGGTCACGGTGGTCTCGCCGCCTGACAGCAGCACGCAAGGCGCTGTGAAGGGCTGGCCGCGCCGCGCGACCTGGCGGGTGATGCCGGCGAAGACCAGGCCGACGTCGCGGGCCTCGCCTTCGAGCGCGTCGCCGAGGATATGGACGTCGTATCCGGCCGCCCGCGCGACCTCGGCCGCGGCTTCGAGCGCGGCCTGCGGCGTCGCGACGAGATGGGTCTCGGTCCCCTCCAGCCGCGTGTCGCCCGGCTTGACCGTTTCCAGCGCGCCGGTTTCGAGCGCGCTGCGGATCCCGTCGGACACCGCGATCCCGTAGCGGTCGAGCACCGCGAGTGCATCGGCGCAGCTGGTCGGGTCGGAGACGGTCGGCCCCGAGGCGATCACCCGCGGCTCGTCGCCCGGCACGTCCGAGATCAAGAGCGTGATCACCCGCGCCGGGGCGCAGGCGGCGGCGAGGCGGCCGCCCTTCACTGCGGACAGGTGGCGCCGGACCGTGTTCATCTCGGCGATGGTCGCGCCGCTCTTCAGGAGCGCGCGGTTGATTTCGGCCTTCTCCTCGAAGGACACGCCTTCGGCCGGCAGCGACAGGAGCGCCGAGCCGCCGCCGGACATCATGCACAGAACCGTGTCCTCGGCGGTGAGCCCTTCGGCGAAGGCGAGGATCCGCCGCGCCGCCTCGCGCCCCGCGGCGTCGGGCACCGGGTGCGACGCCTCGATGATCTCGACCCCGTCGCAGGCCAACGCATGGCCGTAGCGGGTCACGACGATGCCGTCGAGCGGCTGGCCGTAGAAATCCTCCGCCGCCCTTGCCATCGCCGCAGAGGCCTTGCCGGCGCCGATCACCACCAACCGGCCACCGGCCGGCATCGGCGCCAAGTAGGGCGGCACGCATATTTTCGGCTGCGCCGCGGACACGGCCGCGTCGAACATCTTGCGCAGGAGTTTCTCGGCTTCCGGCATCGCCTCGGCTGCGGTCATATCGCTGGTTTCCCCGTGTTCCGGCCGGCCCGATGGCGCCCGATCCCCCTCAGCTAGACGCGGTTTCTGCGCAGAGTCCACCCCCCGGGCACAGCCGGACCGGGGGCGTCGGAGGTCGAAGCCTCCGGACCGGCCCCCGCGTTCCTGCCCCGCCCTCCGGACAGCGGGCGCCGAGGGCGGCGGGCCGGCATCGGGACGCGAATCGATCCCCGGGCGGCGGGCAATCCGTCCGTCCCCGCGGCCCGCCAACCCGCATGGAGTATCTCGTTTCATCCATATTTACAGCGACTTACCCGCCGCCTTCCCGCCCGCCGCGATCCGTGTTACACGCGCGTGACACATGTGGGAATGAATGGTGGGGTGCATGGATCTTCCAAAGGTCGAAGGGACACAAATTCGCGGTACGGTCTACCATCTGAATCTCCGGATCAAACCGGAAATCCAGGACCTGTACGGCGGCAAGAGCCATCTTCGCGGGTCGCTGCGCACTTCCGATCCCGAGGTTGCGCGGCGCGAGGTCGACCGTCACCGGGCCGAGCTTCACCAGAAGGAGCAGGAACGCGCCCGCCAGGCCGAGGTCGAGGACCTGGTCTCGCAGCTGTCTCCGGAGAAACGCGCCGCCTACGATGCCGCAGGTGGCCTTGAGGGCCTGCTCGAAGGCTTCGAACAGACCCGCGCCGGGAGCTCTCCGGCAGCCGCCGGGGCGCCGGGCAGCGCCCGCGTGGCACCCCCGTCGATCGACGAAGACTGGCCGCTCGGCGACGACAGCACCGGCATCGCCCCAGTCTATGACGGCAGCTACGACGACTTCGAGGAAAAACCCTTCACCCTCGCCGACCTGCTCGAGGAATACCTCCCGACAGTGGACTACGAAAAGGCCGAGGCGCTCCGGCACATCGTGCGGCTGTTCACCGAATTCCACGGCGATATCGCGTTCGACGAGCTGACGATCACCGATCTCGACGAGTTTGCCGAAGCGGTCCACGGGCTGCCGGCCGACATGAAGGCGCGCCTGGCCGATGGCACCTTCGTGCGCGACCTGCCTTTTGCCGAGATGGTCGCCTGGACCGTGCATGCCGAGGCGCGGCCGATTTCGGAAACCGCCAGGTTTCAATACGTGGTGATGCTCAAGGAACTGATGGATTTCGGCGTGCCGAAATACCGCCGCGGCGACCCCTGGTCGGATTACCGGCTGCAGATCCAGCGCCGGGAATCGGTGGAGCCGCTGGAAAAGAAACCGGCCCGGCTGTTCACGCCGAAGGAATGGACCTTTTCGGACGCGATGCTCCGCCTGCTCGAAGTGGCCATCGGCATCTTCATGGTGCTGGTGTTCATCCTGCTGTGGCAGGCGCGGCACTGACCCGGACCGGGGCGCGGGACGAAACACGCGGGTGACCGCGGCGGCGCGCCGGTCCCCCCGGCGCGCGCCCCGCTCAGCAGAACGTGGCGCCGCGCTCGACGATGGTGGCCAGCACCGCGTCGGGGTCGCGCGTCCACCAGTCGAGGGCGGAAAAGATCTCGACCTCGTAGAGCCCGGTCCACCCTGCCTCGATGGCCCAGGCGCCGAGCAGCGGCAGGTCGATCACCCCGTCCCCCATCATGCCCCGGTCGGTCAGGAGATCGCGGGTCGGCACCAGCCAGTCGCAGATATGCCAGGCCAGGAAGCGCTCCGGCCCGGCCCGCAGCATCTGGGCCTTCAGGTCGGGGTCCCACCAGACGTGATAGGCGTCGATCGCGACGCCGATGCCGTCGCCCAGCCGGTCGCAGATGTCGAGCGCCTGGCCCACCGTGTTCACGCAGGCGCGGTCGGCGGCGTACATCGGGTGCAGGGGCTCGATCGCCACCTTGACCCCCTGCCCCCGCGCGTAGTCGAGCGTGTCGGCCAGGCCCTCTTCGACCACGGCACGCGCGCCTTCGAGATCGCGCGAGCCCTCGGCGAGCCCGCCCACGACCATCACCAGACAGGCCGCGCCCAGTTCGGCGGCCTCGTCGACGGCGCGGCGGTTGTCGTCCCTGACCGCCTGGGTCAGCGCGCCTTCGGCCGTGTACCAGCCGCCGCGGCAAAGCCCGCTCACCTCGAGCCCGGCGGCGCGGATTGCTTTCGCGGCCTGGGTCGTGCCCATCTCGTGGAGTTTGTCGCGCCAGGGCGAGATGCCACCGATCCCGTGGCGCTGGCAGCCCTCGATGCATTCGGCGAGGCTCCATTGCTCGCGCACGGTCGCGGTGTTGAGCGATATCCTGTCGGCTGTCGGCATCTCAGACCTCCACGCCGCGGGCGGCAAAGACCGGCCGGGCCCGGGAGGCGGCCAGTTCCGGGTCGGCGAACAGCCCGGCGGCATTGGCGAGCCGGACGATCTCGGCGAGGTGCAGGGTCGAGCGCGCGCTCTCCTGCCCGCCGATCATGGTGAAATGGTCCTGGTGGCCGGTGAGATAGGCCATGAACACCACCCCGGTCTTGTAGAACCGGGTCGGCGCTTTGAAGATGTGGCGCGAGAGCGGGACGGTCGGCGCAAAGGTGGCGTCGTAGCCCGCCCGGTCGCCGGCCGCGAGCTGGCCCAGCGCCCGGGCCGCGACCGGGGCGATCGGGTCGAAGATGCCGAGGAGCGCGTCGGAATAGCCCTGCGCGTCGCCGGCGATCAGATCGGGGTAGTTGAAATCGTCGCCGGTATACATGACCACGCCTGCAGGCAGCCGCCGGCGCATGGCGATCTCCTTCTCCGCCGACAGGAGCGAGATCTTGATCCCGTCGACCTTGGCGGCACTCGCTTCGATCACGGCGAGGGCGGTGTCCATGGCGGCCATGTGGTCGTCCGCGCCCCAGTAGCCCGCGAGCGCCGGGTCGAACATCTCGCCGAGCCAGTGCAGGATCGCCTTGCCTTCGAGCCCGCCCAGCACCCGCTCGTAGACCCGCAGGTAATCGTCGGGGCCCTTCGCGGCGACCGCCAGAGCGCGCGAGGCCATCAGGATCACGCGCGATCCCGCGGCCTCGACCGCCTCGGCCTGCTCCTCGTAGGCGCGGATCACGTCGCCGACGGTCACCCCCGGATCGGGGGCGATATGGTCGGTGCCGACCCCCGAGGCGATGAGGTGCCCGCCCGCACGGGCGAGCGCCGAAGAGCGGCGAATGAGCTCGAGCGAGGTCGGCCAGTCGAGCCCCATGCCGCGCTGGGCCGTGTCCATCGCCTCGGCCACGCCGAAGCCGAGCGACCACAGGTGCTCGCGGAAGGCCAGCGTGCGGTCCCAGTCGAGGGCGCAGTCGAGCCAGGGGTCGGCCTCGGCGAGCGGGTCGGCGACCACGTGGGCGGCGGCATAGGCGGTGCGGGTCCAGGGGCCGGCCGCGCCCGGCGCGGGGCCGGCCTGAAGCGTCACCGCGCCGCCGGGAAGGTTCAGCGTGACCATCTCACACCCCCAGATCTTCGAGATCGACCCAGCGGCGTTCACGCATCGACCGGTAGGCGGCCTCGGTGAGCTGCACCCCCTTGGCGCCCTCCACCATCGTGTAAGCCCAGGGCGCGTCCTCGGCGACATGGCGCAGGAAGGCTTCCCACTGCACCTTGAAACCGTTGTCGAAGACCATGTTGTCCGGCACCTCCTCCCAGGTCTCGAAGAAATCCAACATGTTCGGTTCGTCCGGATTCCAGACCGGTTTCGGGGTGTTGACCCGGGCCTGGCTGTAGCATTTGTGCAAGCCCGCCACTGCCGAGCCGTGGGTGCCGTCCACCTGGAACGTGACGAGATCGTCGCGCCGGACGCGGGTGCACCAGGACGAGTTGATCTGCGCAATGATCCCGCCTTCGAGCTCGAAGGTCGCATAGGCGGCATCGTCGGCGGTGGCATCGTAGCGCTTGCCGCGCTCGTCCCAGCGCTCGGGGATGTGGGTGGCGGTGGTGCACATCACCGACTTGACCGGACCGAAGGTGTTGTCGAGCACGTAGCGCCAGTGCGGCAGCATGTCGGAGACGATGCCGCCGCCGTCCTCCAGCCGGTAGTTCCAGCTCGGCCGCTGTGCCGGCATCCAGTCGCCCTCGAACACCCAATAGCCGAAATCGCCCTTGATCGAGAGGATGCGACCAAAGAAGCCGCTGTCGAC
Source organism: Paracoccaceae bacterium (assembly GCA_041397205.1). Taxonomy (GTDB): domain Bacteria; phylum Pseudomonadota; class Alphaproteobacteria; order Rhodobacterales; family Rhodobacteraceae; genus Sinisalibacter. The sequence continues at coordinate 119,807 of JAWKXC010000008.1, read as the reverse complement.
CAGACGCTTCAACTTGATGAGGCCGGGCAGGCTGAGCTTGTCGTGGACGATCCCGTTCTTGACGCCCTTCTCCTTGCAGAGCTTCGCGATCCGGATCGCATCGTCGAGCCCCTCGGCAACCGGCTTCTCGGAATAGATGTGCTTGCCGGCGTTGATCGCCTTTTCGAGCAGTGTCGGGCGCAGCGCGGTCGAGGCGGCGTCGAAGAAGATCTCGTCGTCGGGATCGGCGAGCGCGGCGTCGAGGTCGGTCGACCAGCGGCTCACCCCGTGGGCTTTCGCCAGCGCCTCGATCCTGTCGGCGTTGCGACCGACGATGTGGATGTCGGGCACCAGCAGCGTACCGTCCGACAGCGCCACCCCGCCCTGGTCGCGGATCGCCTTGACCGAGCGGATGAGGTGCTGGTTCATCCCCATCCGGCCGGTGACACCGTGCATGATGATCCCGATGCGTTGCTGTTTCATGTGCGGTTCCTTTCGTCCTGTTCAGATCCCGTCGAGCCGGGCGAAGTCGTGGCCGGGCGTGGAAGCGAAACCGGGGGCGTCGAGGCTTCCGATGCCGACCGATCCGGCGGTGATGTTGAGTCGCGGTCCCGTGGGACCGGGCGTGTAAATGTCCGGGTGCGCGGCGAGGTAGGCGGCCTGCTCGGCGGCCCCCGCCCCCTGCATCCCGCCCGCGAAATGGTGGCCATTGCGCTCGGCATGGGTGGCGCCGACGGTGGCCGCCATCAGGCTGTCCTGCTGCCAGCAGAGTCCCGGCTGGCAGGTGAGGTCTTCCGCCGACAGGAGCGCGCCCGACCCGCGCGCCGCGACCCGCGCCGCGTTGACCAGCGCCCGCAGCACGCCCTTGCAGCTCTTGACCGAGGTGCCGGCATAGCCGCGGGCAAAGGCGCGCGGCAGCGCGTCTTCGCCGTCGTCGCTTTCGTCGATGATGACCGGGACGGGCAGGTCCACCCGCGTGTCCCCGGACAACGCGATCTCGCGGGCGAAAGGCTGTTCGATATAGGCGAGCGCGGCGCGGACCCGGTCGAGCGCGGGATCCGCTTCGATCTTTGCCCACAAGGCCGCGAGCCGGGCGGGGTCGTATTGTTCGTTGGCGTCGAGGGTGACGAGCAGGCCCGGGATTTCGCCGATCACGGCGGCGATCCGGGTGAGCCAGGCGTGATCGGCGACGACGTCGCCGGTGATCTTGATCTTGAACGCGGTGCCGCCCGTCGCCACGATCACCTCGTCGAGCGCGACCGGGCGGCCGTCTTGCGGGCGGGTCTTCACCTCCGCCGTCGAAAGCGGTGCACCGAAGCCCACGGTATGGCGGATCCGAAGCGTGCTCGGCGACGTGACGCCGGCACTCCAGCGGTCGTAATCGGCCCGCGCGAGGTCGGGCGGCAGCACCTCGGCCACGCCGAACAGATCGGCGCGGACGGCGTCCGGAAAGCTCACGCCCGCGTCGCGGCAGGCCGCGTCGATCAGCGCCATTTCGAGGAGCGCCGGACCGAAGCCGGCGGCGAGGTCGGGCAGGTCCGCCGGCAGCGCCGCGCGCACGGCTTCACGGATGTCGAGCGACAGGCTCCGGCACGGTCCCCGCCGCCCCGACCGCCGCCGCGCGGTGGCGCGCAGGGTGGCGCGCAGGTCGTCGACGGTCTCGGCCGCGCTGCGGATCAGGCGCTTGTCGAACCAGCGCGGCACCATGAGCTGCGCGCCCAGGCCCGTCACCGGCCCGTTCCGGCCCCTGGACCGTGACCCGAAGGTAGGCCTCGGCGGTCTCGGTCACGGTGACGTCGCCGAAATGGAACGGCAACGCGAGGTCGACCGGCCTCTGGCCGAGCTCCACCCGGAAATGGCGTAGACGGGCACGGTCATGGCCTGGCCTCATGCGCGCGGATGGTGGCGTAGCCGATGGCGGCCGTCACCGTGCCGTCGATGCAGGTGCGGAAGGGTTCGATCGCCACCGGCCGGTCCCAGCCGACGTCGATCAGCGCACGGACGATCTCGCCGAACGGGTCGGTCCCATCCCCGGCGCGCCGCGATTGCTTTCGTTGAGCTGGACATGGGCGATCTGCCCGGTGGGCACATGGGCCCGGATCAGGTCGGCCACCGGCAGCGCCTCGACCTGCGCCGCGGCGGAGCTGTCGATCATGGTGCGGAAGGCGGGGTTGCCGACCCGCTCGACCAGCGCCACCGCCTCCGCCAAGGTGCCGGCGAAGGTGGTCTCGACCGGCGACAGCGGCTCGATGCAATAGGCCACCCCGCCGCCGCGGCCCGTTCGGCCACCGGCGCGAAGAAATCCGCGGCCATGTCGAGGGCGGCTTCGGGGCTCATGCCGTCCGGCCGCCGGCGCGAGGCGGCGAGCCGTGGACCAGCACGTCGCCGCCCAGCGCGGCAACCGTCGATGAGCCCTCCGAGCACCGCCTGCGTTTCCGCATGAGTCGCGGGTCGAAGATCGAGAGCCCCGGATAGGGCGACAGCAGCCAGTGCAGCCCGGTGACCCGCAGGCCGGCCGCTTCGACCGTTTCGCGCACCGCCCGCCACTCGGCCCCCGACATCGCGTGCGGACGCGCCGACAGCGTGCCGGGCGCAAGCTCCAGCCCCCTATAACCCAGCGCCGCGGCCCGCTCGCATTGCGCCGCGAGCGAGAGCCCGTCCTCGGCGAGGAGCTCGTTGCAGAGGCTGAGCTCAAGCATGCCCGGCCTCCCGGGGTCCGCAGGGCCTGAGATCGGCGAGCACCATGTCGCTCACCGCCCGCTTGCGGGCCTCGACCCAGGCGTCGTCGACCGGCACCTTGAACACCGCGCGCAGCGTGTGGCGGTTGGAGATCGGGAAATAGCACAGGGACGCGATGGTGATGTAGAGCTCGACCGGATCGACGCCGGTGCGGAACACGCCCTCGCGCACGCCGTGGTCGAGCACCCGGCTGAGTTCCGAGATCATGTTCGACTGGATGTCGCCGACATCGGCGATCGAGCGCACGGTCTCGCCGCCGAGCAGGTTCTCGGTGTTGAGCATCGAGATGAACCAGGGCTTCTCACGGAAGTGGTCGAAAGTGAAATGCACCAGCGTGCGCACCGCTTCGACCGGGGCGAGATCGCCGGCTGCAGCTCGGTCTCGCCCTCGCGGATCTGCACATAGGCCTCGCGCAGCGCCGCGGCATAGAGCGCGTCCTTGTCGCCGAAATAGCTGTAGATCATCGGCTTGGAGATGCCGGCGGCCTCGGCCACCGCATCCATCCGCGCGGCCGCGTGGCCCTTTTCGGAGAACTCGACGAGGGCGGCGTCGAGGATCGCACGCCGGGTGCGCTCGGCATCGCGCGGTCCTGCTTTCCGTTTCGGTACTGCCGGCATCTCTATCCCTCCGCCTTGCCCGCCGCGCGCCGATCAGGCCCGTCAGCGCCCGGCGCACCGGGCGCAGGCTCAGGACCACGAGACGAAGATCACCAGCGCGAAGCCTGCCGAGATCGGCCAGGTGAGGAGCGGCGTCAGGTCGCCGTCCGACAGGATCAGGCTGCGGCGCAGGCTCTTGTCGAGCAGATCGCCCAGGATGATCCCGAGCACAAGCGGCGCGACGGGGTAGTTCATCTTGCGCAGCAGGTAGCCCGTGATGCCGAAGAACACCATCACGATGATCTCGAAGGGCCGCTGGGTGAGCGCATAGGGCCCGATCACGCAGAGCGCGAAGACCAGCGGCATCAGGTATTCGCGCGGCACTTTCAGGACCAGCACGAAGACCTTGGTGAGCAGGATGCCGAAGACGCCGATGGCGATGGTGGCGAAGGTGAGCATCGCCGCGACCGAGTAGATGAAATCGGGCTGTTCGAACATGATCATCGGCCCGGGCCGGATGCCGTGGATGAACAGCGCCGCGATCAGCACCGCGGCAGGGGCGGAGCCGGGCACCGCCAGCGTCAGCGCCGGAATGAGCGCGCCCGGATCACCGCGCTGTTGCCGGTCTCGGCGGCTGTCAGCCCCTCGGTCGAGCCCTTGCCGAACAGCTCGCGCTCCGGGAGGGTGCGCTTGGCGGCGGCATAGGAGGCCCAGGCGCCGATCTCCTCGCCGACGCCGGGGATGATGCCGACGAAGGTCCCGATCACCCCGAGCGCAGGATGGTGAACTTGTAGCGCCACAGATCGACGAGCCGCGGCAGCATCCGGTCGGACTTGTCGGAATGGGTCACGAGGTCGGGTTTGCGCTGCGAGATCGCGGTCAGCACCTCGGCGAAGCCGAAGGCGCCGACCATCGCCGAGATGAGTGCAATACCGCCGTTAAGCTGATCATAGCCAAAGGAAAAGCGGACGTGGGCATGGATACCTTCCGAGCCGACCATCGCCACCATCAGCCTGAGATGCCGGCGATGTAGCCCTTCAGCGGCGACACCCCGCCGGTGAGCTGACCGGAGATGACGATGCCGAAGACGGCGAGCCAGAAGAACTCGAAGGAGCCGAACTTGAGCGCGGCCTCGGCCAGCGGCGGGGCGACCATCACCAAGAGCACGATGCCGACGATCGTGCCGAGCGCCGAACCGGCGGTCGCGAGCGCCATGGCGTAGCGGGCGCGGCCGGCCTTGGCCAGCGGGTAGCCGTCGACCGCGGTCGCGGCACTCGCGGGCGTGCCGGGGATGTTGAGCAGGATCGCCGAGCGCGAGCCGCCGTAGATCGCGACATACATGCAGATCAGCACCAGGATCGCGGCGTCGCGGTCCATCGAATAGGTGAGCGTGGTGAGCAGCGCCACGCCCCATGGTCGCGGTCAGGCCGGGCAGCGAGCCGATGAAGATGCCGAGCAGCGTCGCCCAGGCGACGTGGAACAGCATGATCGGCTGGATGAAGTCGCCGAGCGCCGAGAGATAGGGCGAGGATGGACATCAGGGCAGCCTCACCAGGAAGGCGTAGCGGAACAGCGCCGACACGGCGGCCGAGCAGATCGCGGCATAAATCGTGGCGCTGGCGATCCAGGCCACCGCGGAACGACCTTCGGCCAGGCGTTCATGGGTGAAATGCAGCACGAAGACCGCGATGAAGATGAAGGTGGCCAGTTCGAAGGGCATCCGCCCGACCAGGCCGAGGGCGTAGACGAGTGTGTAGAGCCCGGCGAAGCCGGGTTCTTCAGGCTGACGTCGTCGGGATCGGGGCCGTCCACGCGCTTGCGGGCGCCGAACCACAGCCCGATGGCGCAGAGCGCCAGCAGGACGCCGAGAATCATCGGCACCAGGCCGGGGATCGAGGCGGGGTGGATCTGGCGCACTTCCAGCCGGTCCATCGTGTAGCCGCCGATGGCCATGGCCACGCCGAGCACGAAGAAGACCAGCGCGGAGACCTGATCGGCACGCGCGGAATCGAGTCGCATCGGAAACTCCGTCGGGAAGGTCGGGTTTCTGCCCGGGCGCGGTCGCGCTCAGGGCCGGGAGGCGTGCGGGGACGCCGGGTCGGGCGGCGCGGCTGGCGCGCCGGGGGTGTGGGGCAAGGGCGCGAACGCCCCTGCCCCCAGGGAGGACCTTCTATTCCGCGGCGCAGGTGATGCCGATCTCGGAGGGATCGATCACCGCTTCCCCGCGGGTCACCCGGGCACAGGCCTCGGCGATCACCACCGGCATCGCCGCGGCAAGCGCGTCGTCGCCGTAGGAGGGCGCAAAGACCGCGCCGCGCTCGGAGGCATAGGCTTTCAGCTCGGGCGAGTTCATCACCACGTCGGCCCAGACCTTGTCGACCGTGTCATAGACCTCCTGCGGCGCGCCGACCGGGATGAACACGCCGAAATAGTCGGCGGCCACCGGGAAGTCGGGCATGAAGTCGGTGATCGGCGGGACCGGGTCGATGCCGTCGACGACGAGCGGCTCGTCGGAGAGCACCGCGAGGGCGCGCAGACGGCCGGCCTTGATCATCTCGGTCTGTTCCACGGCGAGCTGGGTGGTCGCCATGACTTCGCCGCTGGCGGCGGCGATGACCGCGGGGTTGCCGCCGTCATAGCTGACCATCTCGGCAGCGAGATCGGTACCGGCGGCTTCCTTGATCGCGGCGAGCGCCATGCCGCCTGGAGTTGGCCCCGGCGGTGCCGATGGTGACCCGCTCGGCTTTCATCGCCTCGAGCAGGGCGGGAAATCGGCATAGGGCGCGTCGACGTTGACGTTGACGACCGGCACGTTCGCGACGTGCAGGTAGATGTGGTAATCGTCGATCGAGGTGTTCTCGATCATCCCGGTCACCGCGTAGGTGGCGTTGTTGGCGATCGCGTTGGCGGTCCAGGTGTAGCCGTCGCGCGGCGCGTCGAGGGCCGCGGCGGTGCCGATCGAGCCGGAGGCGCCGGGCTGGTTCACCACCACGACCGGGGTGCCGAGCGCTTCTTCCAGCGGCGGCGCGACCACGCGGGTCACCTGGTCGGTCGAGCCGCCGGCCGACCACGGCACCGATGATGTTGATCGGACGGTCCGGCTGCCAGTCCTGCGCGACGGCCGTGGTGCCGAGGGTCGCGAGCGCGGCGCCGAGCACCGCCCCGGACAGGGATTTGATTGACGAATTCATGAAAGGTCCTCCTCCTTACCTACCGGTAGGTAATAAAATGCGGACGAAGTCTGTCAGCACCGATTTCGAGCGCCAATCCGGGTGTGCTGCGGCCCTCGTGTTTCACGGCCGCGGCCGGCCCGCGCCGCTCGGCGCGGGGCCGGGGCGCAGGGCCGATGGCAGGGATATCGCGCCGGGCCGCGGCACGGCCGGGGCGCCGTCGGGAAACGGTCCGGCGCGGCGCGGGCATTCCCGTGTGCGCCGCTGCCGCCCTACCCGCCGCGTCGGTCAGGAAGCCCCGCACTTCGGCCGAGCTCACCACGTGGCAGTAGATCATGTTGATGATCTCCAGCTCGTGGCGGTGGAGGTCGTCGGTCGCCGCCGCGCAGCAGTCTTCCACCACGACCACGTTGAAGCTTTCGTCGGCGAGGCTGCGCACGCTCGACGAGATGCACTGGTCGGTGAAGATCCCCGCGACGATCACGTTCCGGATCCCCATATTGTGCAGGATCAGCCTGAGGTTGGTGCCGGTGAGCACAGAGTCGGTGGTCTTGGTGACGACGATCTCGTCGCCCTCGGGCCCCACCGCCTTGACGATCTGGCTGTCTTCGCGGTCCTTGGGCAGGAGCAGGTAGTTGAACCCCGGCTTTTTCTGGCTGAGCGAGCGGTCGCGCCCGTCCTCTTTCTGACAGGCGATCCGCGCGTGGATCACCTCGACGCCATTGCCCCGCGCCCAGTCCTGCAGCGCGCTGGTGTTGGGGATCACCACCTTGTCCATCCGTTCGAAGAACGGCGCCCAGCGCGCCTGTTCGGCGGGGTCGTCCTTGGGCGCCACGTAGGTGTTCTGGATGTCGATCACGAGCAGCGCCGTCTCGGCCGGCACCAGTTCGATGTCGTCGGGCTCCTCGGCGGTCTCGTAGTAGAAGGATCTGAACGCCGTCTTCCAGCTCATAGGGGTCTCTCCTCTGGCCGCCGCCTCATGCGGCGCTGTCTTTCCGCTCCGCACCCGCGACCCAATGGCCAGGCGCGATCTGGGTGAGCGGCATCGGCTCCGGCCCCTGCCCCTTCGGCCAGACCGGCGAGCCGATCTCTCCTGCGCGGGCCAGCACCGGCGCGCGCTTGCGGGTCGGGTCCGGGATCGGCACCGCCGACAGGAGCCGCCTTGTGTAGGGATGCGCCGCGCCCCGCAGCACCTGTTCGCGGGTGCCGGTCTCGACCATCTGGCCAAGGTTCATCACCGCCACCCGGTCGGCGACCTGGTCGATCACCGCCATGTCGTGGGAGATGAACAGATAGGCCAGCCCCTCCTCCTCCTGCAATTCGCGCAGCAGGTCGAGCACCTGCGCCTGCACCGACACGTCCAGCGCCGAGACGCTCTCGTCGGCAACGATCACACGGGGGCGCAGCGCCAGCGCCCGGGCAATGCAGATCCGTTGGCGCTGACCACCGGAAAATTCATGCGGGTAGCGGTCCATCTGGTCGGGCGTGAGGCCGACCCGTTTGAACAGCCATTCCACCTGGTCGGTGAGCTCCGATCCGGCGGCGATCTCGTGGACCAGCAAGGGCTCGGCCACCTGGTCGCCCACCTTCATCCGCGCGTCGAGCGAAGCGCCGGGGTCCTGAAACACCATCTGGATGTTGCGCCGCACCGGCTTCAGCCCAGTCTGGCTCACGCCCACGACCTGCTTGCCGTCGATCCTGATGCTTCCTTCCGTGGGCACGAGGCCGAGCAGCGCCTTGCCGATGGTCGACTTGCCGCAGCCGCTCTCACCCACCAGCGCCAGCGTCTCACCCGGCGCGATGCGAAAGCTCACGTCCTCGACCGCGTGCACATGGGCGGTGACGCGGTTGAGCAGGCCGCCGCGCATCGGGAAGAGCACCGAGAGCCCGTCGGCCTCGACCACGCTGGCCCGCGTGTCGCGGTCCGGGCGCGCCGGCGCATCGCCGAGCCGCGGCACGGCGGCCAGCAGCGCACGGGCATAGGGGGTTTCGGGCGCCGCGAACAGCGCGCGCACCGGCGCCGCCTCTTCCTCGCGGCCATTGCGCATCACCACGACCCGGTCGGCCATCTCGGCAACCACGCCCATGTCGTGGGTGATCATCAGGACCGTGGTGCCGTGCTCCCGCTGCAGCGCGCGGATCAGCTCCAGCACCTCCGCCTGCACGGTGACGTCGAGCGCCGTGGTGGGCTCGTCTGCGATCAGGATCTCGGGGCTACAGGCGAGCGCGATGGCGATCATCACCCGCTGGCGCATGCCGCCCGACAATTCGTGCGGGTATTGCTTCAACCGCCGCTCGGCATCGGTGATGTGCACGTCTTCGAGCAGCGCGCGGGCGCGCGCGGGCGCTTCGGCGCGGGAGCAGACCCGGTGCTCCAGCAGCACCTCGGTAAGCTGGCGGCCGATGGTCATCACCGGGTTGAGCGAGGTCATCGGCTCCTGAAAGATCATCGCGATCCGGTTCGCCCGCACCTTGCGGAACGCGGCCTCGCTCAGGCCCGCGAGCTCGGTGCCGTCGGCGAGCGTGATCGACCCGGCCGCGACGCGCGCCATCGGCTGCGGCAGGAGCCCCATGATCGCGAGCGCGGTCATCGACTTGCCGGAACCGCTTTCGCCGGCGAGACAGAGGGTCTCGCCGCGGGCGAGGTCGAAGGAGATGTCCTCGACCACGGTCTTGGCGCCCGTGGGCGTCGCCACCTGCACGGTGAGACCGCGGACCGAGAGCACCGGGCGCGATCCCCCGCGCCCGGCAATGTCACCCGCTCCGGTCATTCAAAGACCACCCGCGGCAGGTAGAAGGACACCACCCAGTTCGGCATGTCGACGATCTCGGAGATCCTGAGGTCGCCGCAGACCGAGCACAGCATGTAGGCCTCGACGGGATCGAGCCCCCAGCGGGTGGAGATCAGATCGACCATGGCGGACAGCGCGTCGCGCGCCCCGGTCATCAGGTCGGGTCCGATCCCGGTGGTCACCTCGTAGCCCTTCACGTCGAGATGGCGCGCGACCGGCCCCGGGGTGGTGAAGCGCGGGAACTTGAGCGGCGTGTCCTTGATCAGGTCGAACTTGAGCACCGTGTTCATCGGGCTCTCGATCGCCGTGCCGCAAACCTCGCCGTCGCCCTGCGCCGCGTGGGTGTCGCCCACCGAGAACAGCCCGCCCGCCACCTCGACCGGCAGGTAGAGCTCGGTGCCGGCCGAGGTGTCGCGGATGTCCATGTTGCCGCCCATCCGCCGCGGCGGCACCACCGAGTGCAGCCCGGGTTCCGCGGGCGCAAGACCGATGGTGCCGGCGAAGGGCTTGAGCGGCACCTTCGCCATCGCCCCGTAGGCCGCGGGCCCCCTGCCGTCGGCGTCGTAGGACCAGACGTGCAGCGCCGGGTCCGGGAACTGGTCGGCGAGCAGGCCGAAGCCCGGGATATTGGCCGTCCAGCCCCAGCCCGAGGGTTCGAAGGCCTCGATGGTGACCTTAACGACGTCGCCGGGCTCGGCGCCGTCGATATGGATCGGCCCGGTGACCGGGTTGATCCTGTCGAAGGACAGCGTGCCGAGATCGGCGACGGTACTGTCCTTCGAGAGCTGTCCGCCCGAGCTGTCGAGGCAGGTGAAATGCACCCGCTCGCCCGGGGCCACGGTCTCGACGGGTGGGATCGAACGATCCCACCCGAAGTGATGATGACGACCGTGAATCGTGTGGTCGCAGTTACTGCACATCGTTGGAGAACACGTAGTCGTAGTTGACCGGCACGTGCACCGGGTCGACGAAGATCTCGTTCGGGCCGCCGAGCTTGGCCGAGCGCATGGTGAAGCGCTGTTCGTTGAACACCGGCACCCAGGGCGCGTCTTCCATGATCGCGAGATAGATCTCGCGCCATTTCGCCTCGCGCTCCGTCGCCATCGCCGGATCGGTCATCGCGTCGGCCTCGACCGCCTTGGCGTCGAGATCGGCGTTGCAGTACCACGACCAGTTCCAGCCGCCCTGCACCGCACCGTCGCAGCCGAGGATGGGCCCGTAGAAGTTGGACGGATCGGGGAAGTCGGCGATCCAGGCCATGCCGCCCGACCAGATCATCGGCGCCTGGTCCGGCTCGCCGCCGGCGGCGATCACGTTGGCCTGGGCGAGCGCGCGGATCTCGGCCTTGATGCCGATGGCCGCGAGGTCCTGCTGGAAGCTCTGGGCGAGGCGCGGGTTCGGATCGGTGTTGTAGACGAAGAGCTCGGTCTCGAACCCGTCGGGGAAGCCGGCTTCGGCGAGCAGCGCCTTGGCGGCTTCGGGATCGAACGGGTAGCCCTCGTAGTCCGGCGCATAGCCCGGCATGGTCGGCGGCAGCGGCTGGTTCGCGGGCACCGCGCGGCCGTTGATGATCCGCACCGCCCGGTCCTTGTCGATCGCCATGTTCACCGCCTGGCGCACCAGCACGTTGTCGAACGGCGGCATGTTGACGTTCATCGTGATGTAGCCGGTGTGGAGCTGGCCGCCCTCACGATCACGAAATCCTTGAATGCCGGGTCTTCGGTCACTTCGAGGAATTTCGCGGGCGGGATGCCGTCGCCGGGGATGTCGGCCTCGCCCTGCTGCAGGCGCAGGAGTGCCACGATGGGCTCGAGCCCGATCTCGAAGGTGATCTGGTCGAGCTTCGGCACGCGCCTTCGCGCCGGTAGCCCTCGTTGCGCGCGAAGGTGAGCGACTGGCCGAGCGTCCAGTCGGCGAGATAGAAGGCGCCGGTGCCGACCAGGTGCTTGCCGAAGTCGGGGCCGAATTCCTCGACCACCTCTTTCGGGACCACCGAGGAGAAGTTGATCGCCATCACGTGGAGAAGGTGGCATCGGGGCGCGAAAGCTTGATCTCGATGGTGTAGGGGTCGATCACTGTGACGCCGGAGAGCTCGGTCGCAGCGCCCGACGCCATCTCGTCATAGCCCGCGATGGAGCCGAAGAAACCGGCGCCGGGGCTTTGCGTTTCGGGGTTGGTCACCCGGTCGAGCGAGTATTTCACGTCTTCCGCGGTCATCTCGCGGCCGTTGTGGAAGGTGACGCCCTGGCGCAGCTTGAAGGTGAAGGTCATGCCGTCGTCCGAGATCGTGTAGTCTTCGGCGAGGTCCTTCTTGAGCACGGTGGTGCCCGGCTCGTAATCCATCAACCCGTCGAACAGCGGCTTGATCATCGACCAGTTCTGCCAGTCGTAGCCGATGGCCGGGTCGAGGTCGAGACGTCGTCCTTGTAGGTGACGATCATCAGGCCGCCCTGCTTGGCCTCGGTGAAGTCCTGCGCGGCGGCGGCGGTGCCGAGCATGGCGCCGATGGCCAGTGCGCTTGCGGTGAGGGTGAATTTCATGAGGTCAGTCCTTTCCTGTTGGGGTCTTTTGTCATTTCAACTTGATCCGCGGGTCGATCAGGGGGGCCACGAAATCTGCGAGCAGGTTTCCGAGCACGATGAAACAGGCCGAGACCAGCGTGACGCCCATGATGATGGGGATGTCGACACGCTGGATCGCCTGCCAGGCGAGCTGGCCGATGCCGGGCCAGCCGAACACGCTTTCCACCACCACGATGCCCGACATGAACAGCCCGATGTCGATCCCGATCATGGCGATGATCGGCAGGATCGCATTGGGCGCGACGTGGCGCAGCACGATGCGCAGCCGGCCGAGGCCCTTCGCCCGCGCGGTGCGCACGAAATCCTGCGCCAGCACGTCGATCATCGACGAGCGCATCATCCGGGAATACCAGCCGGTGCCGAGCAGGCCGATAGTGACGGCGGGCAGGACGAGGTGCGCGAAGGTGCCGTAGCCGCCGATGGGAAACCAGCCGAGCTTCACGACGCGAAGACGTAGAGCAGCAGGATGCCGACCACGAATTGCGGCGCCGAGATAGTGACGAAGGAAAACACCATCAGCCCGTGGTCGATGGGCCGGTTGCGCTTGAGCGCCGCGATGGTGCCGATGGTCAGCCCGATGATCAGCTCGACCACGATGGCGGCCACCATGAGCAAGAGCGTCGCCGGCATCCGCGCGGCAATAAGCTCCGTCACCTCGGTGCGCTGCAGATAAGAGCGGCCGAGATCGCCCTGCAGCAGGTTGCCGAGGTAGCGGCCGTACTGCACGTAGAACGGCTGGTCGAGGCCGAGCGGCGCGGATGTTGGCCACCGTCTCGGCGGTCGCCGAGCGGCCGGCGATCTGGCGCGCGGGGTCGGCGGGCACGAGGTAAAGCAGCACGAAGGTGACGAGGCTGATCCCGAACAGGATGAGCAGCGCCTCACCGATCCGCCTGACCAGATAGCCCCACATCAGTGCCGCCCCTTCAGTTTCGGGTCGAGCGCATCGCGCAGGGCGTCGCCGAGCAGGTTGAAGGCGAGCGCGAGCAGCACGATGGCGAGGCCCGGGAAGAACACCAGCCAGGGCGCGTTGGCGACATAGGTCTGGTTCTCGAAGATGATGTTGCCCCAGGAGGGCGTCGGCGGCTGCACGCCCACGCCGAGATAGGAGAGCGTCGCCTCCAGCAGCACCGTGGTCGAGATCCGGAGCGTGCCGAAGACGATGATCGAGTAGATCAGGTGCGGCAGGATGTGACGGAACAGGATGCGGAAGGTCGATGAGCCCATCGCGCGCTGCACCTCGATGAACTCGTGCCGGGCCATCGAGCGGGTCTCGGTATAGACCACGCGGGCCATCTGCACCCAGTTCACCATCGCGATGACGAGGGCGACGATCAGCAGCGAGGGCTTGAAGATCGCCGCCAGCACGATGGCCAGCAGCAGCGCCGGGAAGGCCATCATCAGGTCGGTGAAGCGCATCAGGATCGCCGCCGTGATGCCTCCGAAATAGCCCGCGACGATGCCCACCGTGGCGCCGAGCACCACCGCGATCCCGTTCGCGAGCACGCCGATGATGAGCGAGGTCTGGGTGCCCAGCACCAGCCGCGAGAACAGATCGCGGCCCAGAAGGTCGGTGCCGAGCCAGAATTGCGCCGACGGCGGCAGCGGCGCGCCTTCCAGCGAGAGCCCGTCGAACATCTGGTCGTTGGGGTCGTAGGGCACGATCCAGGGGGCCAACACCGCGGCCACCACCATGACGACGATCACGATCAGCCCGAAGGCCGAGCGCGGCCGGCTCAGGATCGCGCGCAGCACCTCGCCGAACCGCCGGCGCCCGCCGGTGGGCGGGATCTCGGTGATGAGCTCGGTCACCGGCGCCCCCCCGCCGCCGCCGGTCCGGTCTCGGCGAGCATCCGCGCCGCGGCGTCCTCGAGCGGCACCCGGTCGCGCATTGCCCGGGCCCGCAGGCGCTTCAGCGCGGTGAGGTCGTCGACCCCGTCGCGCTCCATGATCGTCATCGCCGCGCGCAGCACCAGGTGCCGCATCCCGCCCCGCCGCGCCATCTCGGCGTCATGCGCAGCGCGCGCCTGGCGCTCGCGCGCCCGGTCGGCGGCGATCACCAGCGTCGAGTAGACGTTGCCGATCGCGGAAAGCGGCATGAAGGCGTCGAAGCCGCGCTCCAGCGCCCAGGCGAGCCGGCCCGGCGCTTCGGAGCGGATGAGCCCGATCACCGGCATCGGCGCCGGCGCCTCGCCCCAGGGAAACAGCGCGTCGTGCCCGGTGTCGATGTCGACGAAGAGCACGTCCGCCCGCACCACCTCGGCGGGGTCCGTCGGCCAGGCGCCGCCGGCCGAGAGCCCGAGGGCCGCGAGCCGCGCGATCAACGCCTCGCGGACGGTGTTGGCCGGGTGCAGCACCACGGCACGCCGGGCGGCAAAGTTCAGATCCAGCGGTCGGCTGTAAGGACGATCCTCAGATTGGGCCTCAGATTGGGCGTATGGTCGCGGGTCGCGAGCGGCGGGCGACGGCTCAGATAGGGTCGGGCGCCAGGCTCACACCGGGATCGGCGACGATCTCGAAGGCCCCGCCGCAGGCCACCGCCAGGCGCGGGATCAGCGCGGTGTGGCGGCTGACCGGGTCGATGGCGATCCGTCCGAGCACGGTATCGTGCTGCGCCCCGCCACCGCATCGAAGACCGCGCGCGGGTGTCGCGGCCGGCGGCCTCGAGCCCGGCGGCGAGGAGCTTGACCGCTGCGTAGGCGGTGGCGAAGTTGCATGAGGCCCGGTAGTCCGCGCCGTAGGCGCGCCGCGGTGCGTGCCCGCAGCGCACCGGTGGCGGCGTCGGCGACGGTCTCGAACCAGGCGCCGATCGACAGCATCCCTTCGCGGCGGGACCGAGGCCTCCGGCGAGGTCGGCCTCGGTCTGGCTGGCGCTCACCACCGACGTCGAGCCCTCCGCCCGGAGCTTCGCGAGCCCCGCATGAAGGCGTAGTTCGACGGCCCGATCAGGCTGTTGACCACCACCTGCGGCCGGGTCGCGGCGATATCGGCCATCAGGTGGTCGATCTGTTCGTCGCCGAGCGGCAGGAAGCGTTCGCCGACCACCGCGATCCCCTGCCCCGCGAAGCTGCTGGCGGGCGATGCGCAGCGTCTCCCAGCCCCAGACATAGTTCGAGCCAACCAGGAAGGCCCGCTCCGGCGCCCAGGCCGCGACGTGGTCGATGAGCGGCAAGAGGTGCTGGTTCGGGCAGGCCGCCGAGATAGACCACGTGGTCCGAGGTCTCGAACCCTCGTAGGGCACGGATACCACAGCAGCCCGCCATGGCGCTCCAGCACCGGGATCATGTCCTTGCGCGACCACGAGGTGATGCCGCCGACAATGTGGCTGATCCCTGTGTGGTCACCATCTCGGCGGCGCAGCGCTCGTACTCGACCGGGATGCCGCGCGGATCGGCGACCTCGGCGGCGAGCCGCAAGGGCCGCGTCGCTGACCTCGTCGAGCGCCAGCAGCGCCCTGTCGAGCGCGCTGCGCCCCAGCGCCGCGTAGGGACCGCTGGTCGAAAACAACAGACCGATCCTGTACTCCGGCATGCGCATCCCCCGTCCGCCGTTCCCGGTTCCGTTTCGAAACCTCCGACCAAAAACGCCCCGCACCCTGCTGTGAGGGATACGGGGCGCATTTGCCGGCGATGTTTCGCTGTTCGTCTCCAGCGTAGTGAGCCTGAGCCATCCGGGGCAAGCCCCGACATCGGGCCGCCCCCCGAAATCGCGGCAAGCGCCCGGAAATTCGGCGCAAGGCGCTTAATTTTTCAGCACAGCCCTGCAACCCTGCGGTGTGGGCCCGGACTCCGCGCGCCAGAAGGGCGCCGGAGCCACGCGAGCCCGGCGGCGGCCGACGGTCAGTCCGGCTGGACGGTCTCCTCCGGTTTCACCCGGTAGACGGCGACGTAGAGTGCCGGCGCAAAGATCAGGGTGACGAGCGTGCCGGCGATGATCCCGCCCATCATCGCATAGGCCATCGGCCCCCAGAACACCTGCCGGCTGATCGGGATGAGCGCCAGCGAGGCCGCGGCGGCGGTCAGCAGGATCGGCCGGGCGCGCTGGTCGGAAGCGAGGAACACCGCGTTCCACCGGCTTTCGCCGGCAGCGATCAGGTCGTCGATCGCCTGGGCGAGGATGATCGAATTGCGGATCAGGATGCCGATCAGCGCCAGCACGCCGAGGATCGCCACGAAGCCCATCGGTGCGCCCGAGGACAGCATCGCGGCGACCACGCCGATGATCCCGAGCGGTGCCACCGCGATGACCACGAACATGGTGCGGAAGCTCTGCACCTGCATCATGGTGAGCAGGAGGATGACGAAGATCATCACCGGCACCGCGGCGAGGATCGGCTCCTGGCTTTCGGCGCTCGACTCGACGGTGCCGCCCACCGCCACACTGTAGCCCCGCGGCAAGGTCGCCTCGAAGGCGGCGATATCCTCGGCCAGGGCCCCGACGATCGTGGCCGGCTGGTCGTCGGTGAGGATCGCGGCGGCCACGGTGATTTCGGGCTGGCGGTTGCGCTGGTAGAGGATCGGCTGTTCGCTGGTCCATTCCAGCGTGGCGATGGAGGAGAGCGGGATCGAAACGCCCTGGGTGCCGGAGAACTGCAGGTTCTGCAACGCCGCCAGCGAGGTGCGGTCGTCGGCCTCGCCGCGCAGCATCACGTCGACGAGGTCGCGGCCCTGCCTCAGCTGGGTGACGGTGCTGCCCTCGAACAGGCTGGCGAGCACATTGGCGACGTCGGACTGGGTGAGCCCGAGCTGGCGCAGCCGGGCCTGGTCGAGCGCCACCCGCACCACCCGCGCGGGCTCGTTCCAGTCGAGCGAGATCGCGTGCAGCCGGTCGTTGCCGGACAGCACAGCGGCGAGGTCGCGCCCGGCGTCGCGCAGCACCGCGGCATCGGGGCCGGAGATACGGTATTGCACGGGCTTGCCGACCGGCGGTCCGAGCTCGATGTACTTGGCGAAGAACTCGACCCCGATCCGCGTGTCGGAATAGGCCGAGATCGCCGCGGCCAGCCGGTCGCGCGCCTCGGCGCCGGTGGTCATGACCACCACCTGGCCGACATGCGGACCGGCGGTCGGCCCCTGCAGGGTCAGCACGAAGCGCGGCGCGCCTTCGCCGACGTAGGTGGTCCAGTATTCGATCCCCTCCTGCTGCCCCAGCCAGTCCTCGAACCGCGCCATCTCGGCGTCGGTGGCGTAGAAGCTCACGTTCTGCCGGAGCGCGACGTCGACCACCACCTCGGGCCGGTCCGAAACCGGGAAGAACTGCTGTTCGACCTTGCCCATCCCGAAGACCGAGAGCGCGAAGACCCCGAGCGTGGCGAGGATGGTGAGCCAACGATGCCGCATCGTGAACCGGAGCAGGCCGTGGAAGGCCCGCCGGAGCCGCCCCGGGGTCTGGTCGTGATGTTTCCAGTTCTTCGGCAGGAAGGTGGCGCCGAGTACCGGCGCGAATACCACCGCGACGATCCAGGAGATCAGGAGCGAGATGAAGATGACATAGAACAGCGAGCGGGTGTATTGCCCGGCCGCCGAGCTGTTGAGGCCGATCGGGATGAAGCCCGCCGCGGTGATCAGCGTGCCGGTGAGCATCGGCCAGGCGATCGAGGTCCAGGCATAGGAGGCGGCCCTGGCGCGGCCCTCGCCGCGTTCGAGCCGCGAGATCATCGTCTCGATGGTGATCATCGCGTCGTCGACCAGAAGGCCCAGCGCGATGATCAGCGCGCCGAGCGAGATCCGCTGCAGGGTGATGCCCATCGCGTCGAGCACGACGAAGGTCATCGCCAGCACCAGCGGGATCGCCAGCGACACGACGAAGCCCGCGCGCACACCAAGCGAGACGAAACTGACCGCGAGCACGATCAGCACCGCCTCGACCAGGGCGCGGATGAAGTGGTCGACGCTTTCCTTCACGACATGCGGCTGGTCGGCCACCTTGTGCACCTCGATGCCGATCGGCAGGCCCTGTTCGAGCTCGGCCATACGGGCGTCAAGCGCGGTGCCGAAATCGAGGATGTTGCCACCGTCGCGCATGCCGATGTTGAGCCCGATGGCGGGCTGGCCGTTGTAGCGCACCAGGGCGCGCGGCGGGTCGGCATAGCCCGCGGTCACCTTTGCGACGTCGGTCAGCGTAAAGAAGGTGTCGCCGATCCTCAGCGGCGCCTCGGCCAGCGCCGCGACGTCGTCGAACTGGCCGCTCACCCGGATCAGAAGCCGCTCCTCGGCGGTCTGGATCGAGCCGGACGGCACGATCTGGTTCTGCGCCGCGAGCGCATTGAGCACCGATTGCGCGTCGAGCCCGAGGGCAGCAAGGCGGGTCGCCGAGAACTCGACGTTGACCACCGGTTCCCGCGTGCCCATCAGCGCCACGCGGCCGGCGTCGTCGAGCTTCTGCACCTCGTCGCGGATGGTCTCGACATAAGCCTTCACCTCCTGCGCGTCGAACCCGTCGGCGGTAAAGGCATAGACGTTGCCATAGACCGCGCCGAAATCGTCGTTGAAGGAAAACCCCTGGAATTCCTGCGGAAACTCGCCGCGGATGTCGGCCATCAGGTTGCGGACCCGGAGCCAGGCCGCATCCACCGCGTCGCCCTTCACGCTGTCGTCGACGTCGACATAGACCACGGTCTGGCCGGGATAGGTGACCGACCGTGTCACGTCGAGCCCGTCGAGCTCCTGCAACT
Organism: Paracoccaceae bacterium; assembly: GCA_041397205.1. Taxonomy (GTDB): domain Bacteria; phylum Pseudomonadota; class Alphaproteobacteria; order Rhodobacterales; family Rhodobacteraceae; genus Sinisalibacter. The sequence continues at coordinate 101,279 of JAWKXC010000008.1, read as the reverse complement.
TGCTCTCGATCCGGTCGGTGACCTGGGTCAGCATCTCCTGCGCCGTGGCGCCCGGCATCGCGGCGGCGACGACCATGGTCGGGATCGGGAAGGCCGGGTCTTCCTCGCGCCCCATCGACATGTAGCTCAAGACGCCCGCGAACATCGCGACCAGCATCAGGAACCAGGTGAAGGAGCGGTGGTTCAGCGCCCATTCCGAGAGGTTGAAGTCCTTCATTGCAGGCTGTCTCCCACGATCTGCCCTTCGACGAGGGAGTGGACGCCGCGGGTGACGATCTCGTCGCCGACCTCGATGCCGGCGGATACCACCACGCGGTCGCCGATCTCGGCACCGAGGGTCACGGCGACGGCGGCGACGCGGCGCTCGGCCCCCTCGACCCGCCACAGCTGCGCGCCTGCATCGGTGTCAACCACCGCCACCCGGGGCACGGTGATGAGCGGCGAGCGTTCGGCGGCGAAGGTCGCGGAGATCAGGCTGCCGATGCGGAAATCCTCGGGCGGTGCGTCGAGCCGCAGCCGCAGCCGCCGCGTGCCCAGGTTGGTGTCGGTGACCGGATCGACCACCGACAGCCGGGCGGCGATCGGCGCCCCGGTCTGGCCATGCCGGCGCACCTCGAACCCGGCGTCCGCCGGCAAGAGCTCGGCAAAGGCCTCGGGCACGTCGATCACCGCCTCGCGCCCCATCGGGTCGGCCAGTTCGACCACCGGCGTTCCGGCGGTGACGGTTTCGCCGGGCTCGGCCTTCACCGCCAGCACGACCGCGTCGCGCGGCGCCGTGAGCGTGCCGAACTTGGCCGCGTCCTCGGCCTGGGCCAGGCTGGCGCGGGCGTTTTCCGCCTGCGCCGCGGTGGCGTCGCGGTTGGCCCTTGCATCGTCGAGCTGCACGGCGCTCGCCACCCCGCGGTCGCGCAGCGTTGCGACGCGCTCGTATTGCTGGACCGCCAGCTGGGCCTTGGCCTCGGCTGCATCGACGGCGGCGCGCGCTTGGGTCACGTCTTGTTCCAGCGTCACCTGGTCGAGCGTCGCCAGCACGTCGCCCCGCGCCACCCGGTCGCCGACCTCGACCGACACCGCGGCGAGGCGTCCCGCGGTGAGAAAGCCGATGGTGGCGTCGTTCAGGCCGGACACCACGCCCGGAAAATGCCGCGCCCGGGCCGGATCGGCGGGGACGATTTCCGAGATCACCGGGCGCGGCGCGGCTTCGGTCCCGGGGGCATCGCTTTCGGCCACCGCGGCGACCGGGGCAAGGGCAAGGGCCAGGGCGAAAACCAGCTGTCTCATTCTCTGCCCTCCACGGCCCGGACCTTCATGCCCTGGTAGAGCGCCTGCGAGCCCGCACCCACCACCAGGTCGCCCGCGGCGAGCCCGTCCGAGACGTCGATGGTGAAATCTCGGTAATCGGCAATCGTGATCGGGGTCAGCCGCACGGTCATCTCGCCCGGGTCCACTGTCCAGACCGCCGGCCCGTCGCCGGTCGCCGCCAGCGCCGTCCAGGGAACCGAGATGACCGGGACGCCCTGGTGGCGCACGTCGCCGACGATGCTCTCGCCGATGTTCAGCCCGGCAGCGGCGTCCACCGGCACCGCGGCACGGACCTCGACCGTGCCGGTCGCGGTGAGCACCGGCGAGATCTCCGTCACCCGGGTCGTGAACGGGTCCTGTCCGACCGGGTGCAGGACGATCTCGAAGTCGCGCAGGGCGGCCAGCCCGGTGATGTCCGGCGACAGGAAGACGGCCTCGAGACGCCCGTCGCTGGCCAGCGACAACACCTCCTGCCCGGCGCCGACGATCTCGCCGGGATTGACCTTGCGGTCGAGCACGACGGTGTCTTCGCGGGCGGTGATGACGGTGTCGGCGACCGCCTGGCGGGCGCTCGCGAGCTGCGCCTCGGCTTGGTCGTGGCTGGCCCGGGCGCCCAGATAGGCCTCTTCCGCGGCATCGAGCTGTGCCCGCGTCCCGACCCCGCGTTCGAGCAGACTGCTGGCCCGGTCGCGCGCGTCGGTCGCCTGCTGCAGGCCGGTCGCGGCGGCGGCAAGCTGCGCCGAGGCGGCAGCGACCGCGGCCTCGGCCTGGGCCGGGTCGATCCGCGCCATCACCGTGCCCGCGGCCACGTGGTCGCCGATATCGACCGCGACCTCGACGATCCTTCCACCGGACCGGAAAGCGCCGGGATAGGCGTTGGTCGCCTCGATGGTGCCGACCAGACGCGAGTCGACGACCAGCGGCACCTTTTCGGCGGCAACGATTTCCACGGGCACAGCACTCTGTGCCAACATCATGTTTGCCAATAAGAAATACGCCAGTCCGGTGGCGCCAGGGAGCAGAAGATATCGGGTCCGCATCGTCAGGCCTCCGCGCTTTCTGCGAGCCAAGCACAGATTGGCGAGCGGGTCAAAACGGTCGCCGCCCCGGTCGCGGACGCGTTTGTGGGCGCAGCCGAGCAAATGCGCCCGGCGGCGCGACATTCCGACGATCCGGAGAAAGTGCCGTCCATGTTCCTGTCCCTCGGCGATGGCCCGCGCAACCCGCAGCCGGTGCCACAGCAGATGACCTCCGGGCCAGCGCCGCCACAGAGCGATCCCGGACAAAAAAATCGGCTTATCTTGCGCTCAGCCGCGCCCGCGCTGGCGGTCGCGCCAGACCTTGGGGGTGACGCCGTGGCGCCCGCGGAACACCCGGATGAAATGGGTCACGTCGCCGTAGCCGACCGCGCCGGCGACCGCCGCGACCGGCGTATCGCTCGCCGTCAGAAGGCGACGGGCTTCGACCATCCGGTGCTCGCGCACCCATTCGCCGATGGTCAGGCCGGTCTCCTTCTTCACCGCCCGCGCCAGGTAATACGGGCTGCGGCCCACGGCGCTGGCGATTGTCGGAATATCGAGCGGGTCGAGGCAATGGGCCTCGATATGCGCAAGCCTCGCGGACCACCGGGGTGGCCGCAGGCGGGGCATGCGGCGCGCGGCTCTGCAGTTCGCGCCTGATCTCGATCAGCACCAGGCTCAGGAGCGCCTGTGCCGCCTGCATCTGCCCCCAGCCGGCGGTGGTCAGTTCTTCGTCCAGGTCGGCCGCCAATCGGACGATCTTGTCGAACCGTTCCCGGTCCGGCCGAAGCCGCAGGAGGCCGCGGATCGACAAGCTGGTTTCCGGCAGGAGCGCGCCGAAGGCGCCGGTTGCGGGTCGCCCGCCGCGCGCGCCCTCCGCCCCGCCCCCGACCATCACCGGGTCGAAGCCGATCAGCCAGCCGCGCAAATCGCCGGCGCGCAGCAACTCGACCCGCAATCCGGGCGGGACCAGGTGGATGTCGCCTTCCTCCGCGTCGAGCTCTTCCACCAGCCGCGCGGCGCCGTGCCCGCCGGTCAGCACCAGCACCATGTAGAACGCGGCCATCGTGGGCCGGCCCACCTCCGGCCGGTCGAAACCGCACAGGTTCAGCACCTGCACCGGCCGCCCCTCGGCGCCGAGATCGTCGAGTGTGAGAAATCGGGGGCCTTCGGTGCTCACGCCGGATCTGTCCTCAGTTGTCTCATGGGCGCAGGATAGGGCGTGTCGCCCACCGCCAAAGTGTTCTTTCCGGCGGTTGCCAACCGGGACAGGCGGGGGTCGCCAGCGCTCCATTGCCGTTTCAAAATGGCTTGGCCCCGGTGGCCACCGTCCCGGCCTTCATCGCTCGTACAGCAACCCGCGCAACGCCCGGATGAAGATCCGCGCCCCGGGCTCGATCAGGGCATCGGGGAAATCGTAGTCGGGGTTGTGAAGCGCCGGGCTCCCTCGCCGGCCCCGAGCAGGAACATCGCCGCCTCCGCCCGGTCGCCGAAGCGGCCGAAATCCTCCGACGCCCGCATCGGCAGGTCGCCCGCCGTGGTCCGGATGCCCTCGGCCGCGAGCGCCTCCGCCAGTACCCGGTCGCTCCGGGGCGTTTTCGCAATGGCGAAACACGTCGTGCCAGCTGATCTCGGCCACCAGGCCCTCGGCCGCCGCCACCTCCGCGACCAGCGCTTCGGCCGCCGCCACCAGCGCCGCCATCTCGGCGTCGCGCTGGGTGCGCAGGGTGGCCCAGAGCTCGGCCCGACCGGGTGCCACCCCGAAGGCGGGCTCGCCAATCTGGGCATGGGTCACCGTGACGAGCGAAAACCCCCGATCGGCCTGCGACCCGCCCCGCCCCAGCGCCGTCAGCCCCGGCATCAGCCGCGCCATGGCTGCGGCCGGCGACACCCCGGTCTCGGGCTGTGAGGCATGGGCGGTCCGCCCGGTGAGTACCAGCTTCATCCCTCGCGAGGCGCAGTTCATGATCCCTTCCGCCAGCACCGCCTGTCCCAGCGGCACGCCCGGCATGTTGTGCAGCGCCAGCGCACAATCGGGCGCGATCTCGTCGAACCGCGGATCGGCAAGGACCTTCGCCGCCCCCGAGCCGTCCTCCTCGGCGGGCTGGAACAGCAGGATCGCCCGGCCCTTGGCGGGACGGTTGCGGCCGAGCCAGCGCGCCACCCCCGCCATGATCGTGGTGTGCCCGTCATGGCCGCAGAGATGCGCTTTGCCCGGCACGGTGGAGCGATGCGCGACGGCGCCGATCTCCTCGATCGGCAGCGCGTCGATATCGGCGCGCAGGAGCACCGTGGGCCCCGCACCGGCGCCCTCGAAGACGGCCGCGACCCCGTGGCCGCCGAGCCCGGTCAGCACCCGGTCGGGCGCGGTCGGCGCCAGCATCTCGACGATCCGCGCCGCGGTCGCTTGCTCTTCGCCCGACAGCTCCGGATGCCGGTGCAGCTCGCGCCGCCAGGCGGTCAACTCGGCGATGTCGTCCGCGTCCAGCACGGCGTTCTTCAGGTTGCGGGCCAAGTCCGTCATTCCAGAACCCTCCGTCGTCACGCGCCGCGCCCCGGCGCCCTCAGAACACTTCGATCAGCCCGGCCGCGCCCTGTCCACCGCCGACGCACATCGAGACCACGCCCCAGCGCGCGCCGCGGCGGCGGCCTTCGAGCAGGAGGTGCCCGGCCATCCGCGCGCCGGACATGCCGTAGGGGTGGCCGATGGAGATCGCGCCGCCGTTGACGTTGAGCCGGTCCATCGGCAGGCCGAGCCGGTCGCGGCAATGGACCAGTTGGGCGGCGAAGGCTTCGTTGACCTCCCACAGGTCGATGTCGTCGATCCCGAGCCCGGCGCGCGCGAGCAGCCGCGGGATCGCCACCACCGGGCCAATGCCCATCTCCTCGGGCGCCACGCCCGCCACCGCAAAGCCCCTGAGCGCGCCGAGCGGCTCGAGCCCGCGCCGCGCGGCTTCGCCTGCCTCCATCACGACGAGCGCCGCCGCCCCGTCGGAGAGCTGCGAGGCGTTGCCGGCGGTGACCGTCCGGCCCTCGCCCAGCACCGGCACAAGCCCCGCGAGCGCCTCCGCCGTGGTGCCCGGGCGGTTGCACTCGTCCGCCTCCAGCCGCACCGTTTCCTCCCGGGTCTCGCCGGTCGACTTGTCGGTCACGAGCTTGACCGCGTCCACCGCTACGATTTCGTCCGCGAACACGCCCGCCGCCTGCGCCCGGGCGGTCCGCTGCTGGCTTTCCAGCGCATAGGCGTCCTGCGCCGCGCGCGACACCCCGTAGCGCTCCGCCACCACCTCCGCCGTCTCCAACATCGACATGTAATAGCCGTCGCGGACGCGCGGGTCGCGGTAGCGGTGGGCGTTCCAGTGCTTCTCCTGCACCAGCGAGATGCTTTCCAGCCCGCCCGCGAGCATCACCTGCGCGCCTTCCTGCACCACCATGTGCCCGGCCGCCGCCAACGCGTTGAGCCCCGAGGCGCATTGCCGGTCGAGGGTCACGCCGGCGACGCCGTCGGGGAGCCCGGCGGCGAGTGCGATGTGGCGGGCGACGTTGACCCCGGTCGAGCCCTGGGTGAGCGCCGCGCCGAACACCGCGTCCTCGATCTCGCCGCCCTCGAGCCCGGCGCGGGCTACGGCGGCACGCACCGCATGCGCCCCGAGGCTCGGGCCTTCGAGGTTGTTGAAGGCGCCGCGATAGGCCTTGCCGAGCGGCGTGCGGGCGGTCGAGACGATGACGGCTTCGCGCATGGGGGCCCCTTTCAGATTTCTTCCACGCCGCACCACTCGGCGATGAACAGCGCCGTCGCCTTGGTCACCCGGCGTAAGCTGGCGAGCTCGACCCGCTCGTTGAAGCCGTGGATCGCTTCCGCCCGGGGCCCGTAGACCAGCGCCGGCGTGTCGGCATAGAGGCCGAAGAAGCGCGCATCGGTGGTTGCGGTGATGGCGAGCCGGTCGAGCACGCCGCCGGTGACCGCGCCATGCGCCGCCTCCAGCGCCCCGATGGCGGCGGCGGCGGTGGCGCCTTTGTCCTCCGACAGCGCGTAGCCCTCGGCCGCGAATCCGTGCCAGACGATCTCGGGCAGGCTGTTTTTCAGGAAGGCGTTCGCCCGCGCCGCCTCCATCACCACCGCCTCGATCTCGGCCCTGGCCGCGTCCATGTCCTGCCCCGGGAACAGCCCCATGCGCACGTCGAAGACGCACCAGGCCGGCACGGAACTGGTCCAGTCACCGCCCTCGATCCGGCCGATGTTGAGGTTCAGCGCGTGGTCGTGGTGGGCATAGTCCGGATGACGCCGGTCGGCGGCGTTCCACCGCACCTCCATCTCGTTCAGCGCCGCGATGAGCGGGATCGCTGCCTCGATCGCGTTGGCGCCGGAGCCGGCATATGCCACGTGGGTCGGCAGGCCCCTCAGATGCACCTGGAACCACAAGACGCCAACCTGCGCGGTGACGAGGCTCTCGGCGAAGGGCTCGGGGATCAGTGCTGCCTCGGCGCGGTAGCCGCGGGCGAGGCAGGCGAGCGCGCCGTTGCCGGTGCATTCCTCTTCGACCACCGACTGGACGAAGACATCCGCGGCCGGCGCGAGCCCGCAGGCGACGAGCGCATCGAGCGCAAAGAGGTTGGAAGCAGGCCCGGCCTTCATGTCGCCGGCCCCGCGTCCGTACATCCAGTCGTCCGCAATGCGCGGCTCGTAGGGCGGGCTGTCCCACATGTCGAGCGGGCCTTCGGGGACGACGTCGATATGGCCGTTCAGGATCAGCGAGCGGCCCTTGCCGGTCCGGGACCGGTGGCCCGACGACGTTGACCGCGTCGTCATAGGGGCCGAGGACCGGCGAGAAGCCCGGCAGGTGACGGATCTCGTCGAGGTCGATCTGCCAGCGGTCGACTGCCAGCCCGCGTGCGGCGAAGGCCGCCGCCATGGCGTCCTGCGCCCCCTGTTCGCGCCCCCGCGTCGAGGCATGCGCCGTCAGCTCGGCGAGGAAGTCGGTCTGCGCGTCGAAGCCGGCATCGACGGCATCGAGTAAGCGGGTTTGCAGCTCGGGATCCATGGAGTGCCTCAAGTTGGGATGGCGCCGTCGGGCAGAACCAGCGGCGCGCCGGTGGCGGCAACGACCGCGTCGAGCGCGACCCCTCGGCCAGCTCCCTCAGCGCGAAGCCCGCAGGCGTGATGTCGATCACCGCCATGTCGGTGAAGACCCGCGCGACGCAGGCGCGGGCGGTGATCGGCAGGGAGCATTCGGCGAGCAGCTTCGGCGCGCCGTCGCGGTCGACATGGGTCGTCAGCACCGCCACCCGCCGCGCCTTCTGGGCGGCTCGATGCGCCGCCGGCGCCGGGGGAGAACTTGCCCGGGATCTTCCAGTTGGCGAGGTCGCCCGCCTGGCTGACCTCGAAAGCGCCCAGCATGGTCAGGTCGAGCCGCCCCGAGCGCACCAGCGCAAACGACACCGCGCTGTCGAAGAAGGCCGAGCCCGGCACGGTCGAGACATAGGCGCCGCCGGCGTCGATCAGGTTGCGGTCGGCCTTCTCGGGCTGCAGCGAGGGGCCGATGCCCGAGAGGCCGTTCTCGGTGTGCAGGCAGACCGGGAAGTCGGCGGCGAGATAGTCGACCACCTGGTCGGCAGCCCGATCCCGAGGTTGACCACCATCCCCGGCGCGATCTCGCGCGCCGCCGGCGACCATGCGTTTCCTAGCGTCGGACAACGGCGTATTCCTCGCTGATCTCGCTGAGTTCCACCAGGTGGTCGACGAAGCGGCCCGGGCGTGTGGACGTCGTCAGGCGCGAGCCCGCCCAGCGGCAGCACCCGCTCGGCCTCGGCGATCACCACCGGCGCCGCCATCGCCATCAGCGGGTTGAAGTTCTGCGCCGTAGCGACGTAGTCGAGATTGCCGAAGGTATCGGCACGGTCGGCATGGATCAGCGCCACGTCGGCGCGCAGCGCGGTCTCGACCACGTATTCCCTGCCGTCGAGCTCGACCCGCTTCTTGCCCCGGGTCAGCTCGGTCTCGGCGGCGATATCGGTGAGGATCCCGCCCAGACCCGCGCCGCCTGCGCGGATGCGTTCGGCGAGGATGCCCTGCGGGTTGAACTCGACCTCCAGCCGGCCTGCGTTCAGCATCTCGACCGCCCGCGGGTTCAGCCCGATATGGCTGGTGACGAGGCGGTCGACCTGCCCGGCGGCGAGCAGGTGGTCGATGCCCATGCCCTTCTCGTTGGCGTCGTTCTTGATGATCGTAAGGTGTTTCGGCCCCTGCCGCACCAACTCGCGGATCAGCGTGAAGGGCGTACCCGGCACGCCGAAACCGCCGACCATCACGGTGGCGCCGTCGCCGATCTGCGCGACCGCCTCTTCCAGCGTCGTGGTCTTGTCCGGCAGCCTCATGCCGCCGCCCCCGTCCCCGCCGCAGCCCGCGCGCCGAGCGCGTCGAAGGCGGCGCCGTCCAGCGTCATCGGCACGTCGTCGGGGTGCGCCACGAAGCCGAAACGGTGGTAGAAGGCGCGCGCCGCATCGTTGTGGCCGTGCGTGGTCAGCGCGAGGTAGCGCGCGCCCCAGCTGCAGCCGGCGTGATCGGCGACCGCGGCGAGAAGCGCGGCGCCGAGCCCCTGCCCGCGCGCCGCGGGCGAGGTCCAGAGGTCCTGCACATAGACGCCGGGCTGGCCGCGGGTGGTCGAGAAGTGACGGACGAAGACCGCGACCCCGGCCGGGGCGCCCGCGTGCTCGGCGACGAAGGTTTCGAACAGCGCCCCCGGCCCGAAGCCGTGCACCCGGATCGTCTCGGGCGTCGAGGCGAAGCGGTCGCCGTCGCCGGTCTCCGCGGCGAGAAGCGCGAGCATGGCCGCGATCGCCGCGGCGTCGTCCGGGGTGGCCAGCCGCACGCTCATGCCGCCTGCACCACGTCGAGCCCGGCCTCCGCGGCGAAGGCGTCGAGGCTGTCGACCAGGATCGCCATGATTTCGTCGATCTGCGCCTCGGTCACGATCAGCGGCGGGGCGACCAGGAAATGGTCGCCGGCCACGCCGCCCCGGGTGCGGCGCGAGTAGATGATGAGCCCGCGGGCATAGGCGAGCTCCACCAGCTTGGAATGGGCGTTCAGCCTCACCGGCAGGGGCTCCATCGTCTCGCGGTCGGCGACGAATTCGAAGGCGGTGAGCAGCCCCTTGCCGCGGACGTCGCCGATGAACGGGTAGCGGTCCATCAGCCCCCGCAGCCGCGCCAGCAGCACGTCGCCCATGGCGGCGGCATTGGCAATCAGGTTCTGCTCTTCCAGTTCCTCCAGCACCGCCAACCCGGCGGCGCAGGCGAGCGGGTTGCCGGAATAGGTGTAGCCGTGCAGGAAACCGCCCGAATCGAGCACCGGGTCGACGATCCTGCGTCCCGCGACGGCCGCGCCCAGTGGCACGTAGCCCGAGCCGAGCCCCTTCGACAGCGCGACGATGTCGGGGGTGATGCCCCAGTGCTCGGCAGCGATGAAAGCGCCGGTGCGCCCGATCCCGGTCATCACCTCGTCGTAGATCAGCAGGACGCCGTATTCGTCGCAGATCTCGCGGATGCGGCCGTAATAGCTGTCGGGCGCCACCAGAGCGCCCGTAGAGGCGCCGCCGATCGGCTCCATCATGAAGGCGAGCACGGTCTCCGGCCCCTCGGCGATGATCCTGTCGCGCAGCAGCTCGGCGTACTTCAGCCCCCGCTCCTCCTCGCTCAGGTTGTCGCGGTCGAGATAGGTGGCCGGCGCCGCGATCTTGGGCATGCCGCGCATCATCGGCGCGAAGGGTTCGCGCAGCGGGTCGTAGCCGGTAAGGTCGAGCGCACCGAGCGTGCCGCCATGGTAGGAGGGATAGCGCGAGATCACCTTCCAGCGGCTCGCCTCGCCCTGGGTGATCTTGTACTGCCGGGCGAGCTTGATGGCGCTTTCCACCGCCTCGGAGCCACCCGAGACGAGGAACACCCGGTCGAGCCCTTCCGGCATCAGCCCGGCGATCTTGGTGGCGAGGTTTTCCGAGGGTTCGGTGCTGAAATGCAGCCGGTAGCCGAAGGTCGACCGGTCCATCTGCGCCTTCATTTTGGCCAGCACCCGCGGGTTCGAATGCCCGATGTTGGAGACCATCGCCCCCGACGAGCCGTCGATGTAGCGCTTGCCGGACTGGTCCCACATGTAGATCCCCTCGGCCCGGTCCAGAAACGGGCGCGGGGTGCGGGTGATGTAGAACAGGTGCGAGCCCGTATCGGTCATTGCGCACCAGCCAGGTGTTTGCGCAGGAAGGTCCGGGTGCGCTCTTCTTTCGGCGATTTGAACACCACGCTGGGCGGGCCCTCCTCGACCACCACGCCCTGGTCCATGAACAGCACCCGGTCGCAGACCGAGGCCGCGAAATCCATCTCATGGGTGACGATGATCATGGTCATGTGTTCCTCCGCGAGCTTCTTCATCACCAGGTTCACTTCTTCCACCAGCTCCGGGTCCAGCGCCGAGGTGGCCTCGTCGAACAGCATCAGTTTCGGCTTCATCGCCAGCGCCCGGGCGATGGCTACGCGCTGTTTCTGCCCGCCCGAGAGCTGCGACGGGTAGAAGTCGATCCGCTCCGACATGCCCACATGCCTGAGCTGTTCCTCGGCGAGCGCGTCGGCCTCCTCGTTGGAGATGCCCTTCAGGAGCTTCGGCGCCATCGTCACGTTGCCCCGCACGGTCAGGTGAGGAAACAGGTTGAAGTGCTGGAAAACCATCCCAATCTGCTGCCGCATCGCGTTGATGTGGGCTTCGTACTGGCGAAACGGCAGCGTCTTGTTGACCTGCACCCCGTCGAGCCAGACCTCACCTCCGGTGAGCGGGTCGAGATCGTTGATCGCGCGCAGGAGCGTCGACTTGCCCGAGCCCGACGGGCCGATGATGGCGACGATCTCGCCGCGGTCGACGGTAAGCGAGATGTCCTTGAGCACCTCGATGGACCCGTAGTGCTTTTCTGCGTGCCGGATTTCCACGAAGTGCTGTTGGTCGGACATGTCGGTTCCTCAGGTCTCAGGTCTCGGTGCTCAGGTCTCGGGCTCAGCGCGACAGCGCGATGCGGCGCTCGATCCGGCGCAGCACGGCTTCGAGGCCGAGATTGATGACGTAATAGAAGGCGGCGGCGACCACGTAGAACTCGAACGGGCGGTAGGTGCGGCCGATGGCGCGCTGGGCGGAGAGGGTCAGCTCGCTCACCCCGATCACCGAAACCAGCGCCGAATCCTTCAGAAGGGCGATCATGTTGTTGCCGATCGGCGGGATCACGTCGCGCACCGCCTGCGGGATCACCACCTTGCGCAGCGCCTGGCCCCGCGACAGGCCCAGCGTGCGCGCGGCTTCCATCTGGCCCTTGTCGACGGCGACGATGGCGGTCTGGATCAGCTCGGAATTGTACACCGCGAAATGCAGGCCGAGCCCGATCACGCCCGCGACGAAAGCCGGCAGGTCGATGCCGATCTGGACCAGGCCGAAATAGATCAGGAACAGCTGCAGCAGCAGCGGCGTGCCCATGAACAGAAACGCGAAGCCGCGGAACGGCAGCCGCACCACCCAATGGGCGTAGAGCGCGATGACGGCGAAGAAGATGCCGCCGATGAAGCTCAGCACCGCGGCGCCGGCGGTGATCGCCACCGTCCAGAGCGCGCCCAAGAGGATGATGTCCAGGAACTTGGGGACAACGGAGAAATCAAGCCCCATGGCGGCCCCCTTCCGTGACGGCGGTTGCGGAAACGGCGCGGCTCATGTGATCTGCACCTTGCGGTCGAGCCAGGCGATGCCTTTGCCGACCCCGTAGATCATCACCATGTAGAGCACGCCCGAGAGCAGGAACATTTCGAACGGCTTGTAGGTCGAGCCGATGTAGCGTTGCGCGGTGTAGGTCAGCTCGACCACGGCGATGGCGGCGACCAGCGCGGTGCCCTTGATCAGCGCGTTGATGTTCACGCCCAGGGGCCGGATCATCAGCCGGAGCGCCTGCGGCAGCGTCACCTTGCGAAAGGCCTGGGCGCGCGACAGGCCCAGCGTGCGGGCGGCCTCGCGCTGGCCCTTGTCGATGGCGATGATCGCGCCGCGCATGGTCTCGGTCATGTAGGCGCCGATGTTGACGCCGAGGCCGATCACGCCGGCCGAGAAAGCGTCGAGCTGGATGCCGATCTGGGGTCCGCCGAAATAGAGGATGAAGAGCTGGATCAGCGCCGGCGTGCCGCGGATCACGCTCACATAGGCCGCGCCCAGCGCGCGCAGGTACCAGTGCCGCGACAGCCGCGCCGCGGTGCCGAGCGCGCCGCAGACGAGCCCGAGGATCGTGGTCAGCACCGAGAGCTCGATGGTCACCACAGCCGCCTTGAGGAAGAACGGGTAGACCCGCAGCATCAGCTCGAAATCCACGTCGCCGCCTCCCTAATGGTGGTCTTTGCGTTCGAGGATCGGCAGCGCGCGGATCTCGCGCACCAGCGCCGTGGTCTCCTCGATCGCCGCTTTCAGAAAGGCCGCCCCGGTCTCGGCGTCGGCCACCGTCGGATCGCCCATGGTGCCGTCGGGCGAGACCTCGGACCACCAGCGCATCAGCATCGCCTTGCCGCCGCCCTTGGCGAGGTCGAGGTTGAAGAACCGGCTGTTCGGGTCATGCAGGTTCTGCGTCGCCGATTTTGCGATGTGCACGTGTTCCGGCTGGAGCGCCATGTACATCGCCGCCTCGAACTCGCCGGCATGGGCGATGCCGCCGATCTCGGACTTGCGGTGCTGGTTGATCCGGTCGGCGCAGAGGTTCCAGTAGGAGGCCGAAACGCAGATGATGCCGGTCTCGATCACCGTCTTGCGGGCCGCGAGATCCAGCACCGGGTGGTTGGAGCCATGCGAATTGAGCAGCAGGATCCGGCGAAACCCGTGGTGGGCGAGCGACTTGGTGATGTCGGTGACGAAGGCCAGAAGCGTTTCGGGCTGGATCCAGATCACGCCCGGGAAATCCTTGTGGTGCTCGTTGAACCCGTAGGGCACGGGCGGCATCACGAAAACCTCGTCGGGCGCCAGCGCGGCCACGCCTTCGGCCACCGCCATGCCCAGCACCGTACCGGTGTCGAGCGGCATGTGCGGGCCGTGGTCCTCGGTCGCCGAGACGTTGAGGATCACCACGCGGTCCTTGTCCGCGTCGCGCACCTGTTCCCAGGTGAGTTTGCCGTAGGTGGTGGTCATGCGTACAGCCCGGCCCGAAAGGTGAGGTCGGCCCGCCGGTCAGCACCGGCGGGCGCGCTTTCGTGGCGCGAGGCTTAGCGGATGTCGGCGCCGATCCACTCCATGGCGATGGCTTCGTAGGTGCCGTCTGCCATCATCGCATCGAGCGCTTCCTGCATCGCGGCGTGCAGCGCCGGGTTGTCCTGGCGGATGGCGATGCCGGCGCCGAAGGTGGGGGTCTCGAAGTCGATGGTCGCGTAGTCCTGGCCCTTCTCGCCCATGGCGAGGATCGCCGCGATCGAGTCGTTCACGATGGCGTCGACGCGGCCGTTTTCGAGCTCCAGCAGCAGTTCCGGCAGGCCCTTGTAGGTGCGCACGTTCCAGCCCTGCTCGCGGGCCCATTCCTCGTGGGTCTCGCCCAGCGTCACGCCGATCTCGGCATCCGCCAGCTGGTCGATCGAGGTGTATTCGCTGCCGGGCTTGGTGAAGATCGCCCGCTTGGTGGTGTAGTAGGGGCCGACGAAATCGACCACTTCCTTGCGCTCGTCGGTGATGGTCATCGAGCCGACGATGGCGTCGTACTTGTTGGCGAGAAGCCCGCCGATGATCCCGTCCCAGGCGGTGGTGACGATCTCGGTCTCGAGCCCCATCCGCTTGGCGATCTCGGTGCCGATGGCCGGGTCGAAGCCCACGACCTCGTTCTGGTCGTTGACGAAGTTGAACGGCGGGTACGCACCCGACATGGCGATGCGGATCACGCCCGCTTCCTTGATCGTGTCGAGCTCTTCGGCCGCCACCGGCGCCGCCGCCATCATTCCGGCGAGGGCAAGGGTCCCCGCCGCCGCGGCCGCTTTCATCAGATCTCTGCGCTTGGTCATTTCCGTCTCCTGTTGGGTTTGTTGGCTGATTGGAACACCGCCGGTTCGGGCCCGGGCGGGTGACGGTTTCGACCGTCTTGACGGAAACGCTTGCATGGCCCTCACTATCGCGCAAATAAATATTGCAAATGTTGAACATAGATTGGATCTATGATGAAGCCCTATGAACAGCGCTTTCCCTGGCAGCTCGACTGGAACCTCTTGCGCACCTTCATGGTCGTGGTCGAGCAGCGCGGCATCTCCCGGGCGGCCGATTTCCTGGGGCTGAAGCAGCCGACCATCTCATCCGCGCTGAAGCGGCTGGAGGCCGCGGCAGGGCAGAAGCTCATCATAAGAAAACCAAATGAATTCAAGGTCACGCGCGCGGGCCAGGTGCTCTATGCGCAATGTTCCTCGATCTTCGGCGCGATCTCGCAGCTGCCGTCGCTCTTGGAAATCGGCGGCGAAGACCTGCACGGCCACATCTCCATCGGCACCACCAGCCACGTCGAATCCGACCATTTCGACGCCGTGCTCCACAGCTTCGCGAAGCGCCATCCGAAGGTCACCTTTTCCTTCAACGTCGCCGAAAGCGAGGAGATCGTCGCGCGGGTCGCGCAGAACCGCACCAGCCTCGGAATATGCCTGATGCACAAGATTCCGGCAGGATTGAAAGCCCGGATCCTCTACCGCGAGTATTTCGGCCTGTTCTGCGGGCCGCGTCACCCGCTGTTCGACCGCGCAGAGATCGCGCTTTCCGACCTCGAAGGCGCGCAATCGGTGTCGTTCCAGACCGAAACCGAGGGCGGGCCGCTGGAGCCGGTCGCGCAACTGAGGGCGCGGGCCCGGATCGCCACCGGCTGGCGCGGGGTGTCGTCCAACCTGCACGAACTCAGGCGGATGATCGTCGCCAATGTGGGCATCGGCGCCCTGCCCCTGCACGTCGCCCGGCGCGACGTCGACCTCGGACGGCTGCGCCAGCTCCCGCCCTACGATGGGCTGCCGGTGGTCAACATCTACCTGCTCACCAACCCGACGCGCCGGCTGTCCGAGGCCGAGGCCGCCTTCCTCGCGGCCTGCGACGACGCGCTCACCGAGGCCACCGTCGAGGAGCGCACCTACCGGTGAGCCCGCGCCCGCGCGTGTCACAGCGCGGCGATCAGGGCCTCCACCTCGGCCTTCACCCGTGTCACGGAAGCAGCCTTGACCGGGCCGAAGCCGCGGATGCCGTCGGGGGCCGCGAGGACCTCGCGCCAGCGCGCCGCCGTCTCCGCGTCGACGCTCCCCGCGCAGCGCTCGATCAGCCCTTCGTACCAGTCGACGAGCCCGCGCTCCATCCGCCGTTCTTCGGTCCGGCCGAACGGGTCGAACGCCGTGCCGCGCAGCCCTTCAGCCCCGCGAGCACCCGTAAGGGCCCGCGCAGCCAGGGCCCGAGGGCGTTTCGCCGGCGGCCGGTGCGCGTCGGTCCGCGAGCGATCGGCGGCGCCATGTGGAAGGCGACCCGCCGGGCGCCATCGAACGTCGCGGTCAACCTGTCGTCGAAGTCCGATCGGTCATCAGCCGTGCCACCTCGTATTCGTCCTTGTAGCGCATCAGCCGCGACAGCACCGGCAAGCCATCGGTGAGCCCGCTCACGCCGGTCGCCGCCTCCGCCGCCGCCAGCCGGGCCATCGCACTCCGATAGCGCGCCGCCCAGGCGTCGTTCTGATAGGCGGCGACCAGCCCGGCGTGCTCTTCCAGTCCGAGCGTGGCGACGCCGGTTTCCCCGCCGATCAACCCTGCCGCGAAAGCCGGGATCGACCGCCGCCAGCCGCCCGACCCGGAAGGCGCGCCGGTTGAAGTCGACCGCCACGCCGCTGGCCTCGATCGCCCGTTCGATCGCCTCCGCCGAGAGCGCGATCGCGCCCATCCGGAACGCGTAGCCCACCATCATCATGCGTTGATCGCGATGGTGTCGCCGCTGGCCGCCAGCGCCAGCCTGGTCCCGTCGATCAGGTGGCTGCGGCCGGGTCCGGTGCGCTTGTGACGCGGTCGAGGATCGCGGCGCCATCCGGCATAGCCCGGCCTCGCTGGCGGCGAACTGGAACGCCGCCCCGGCGCGACGGCGCTGTTGCCGATGAGCGTGGACCGCGCCGGGTCCAGTGTCTTCAGTGCCTGCGCGTCGGCCGCCGCCATCATGTCGAAGGCCAGCACCAGGTCCGCCTCGCCCGCCCCGATCCGCTGCGGCCCGAGCTCTGCGCCGGCCGCCCCCAGCCGGATGTGCGAATAGACCGCGCCGTTCTTCTGCGCGAGCCCGGTCACGTCGAAGACCGAGGCGGCGCGGCCCTCCAGGTGTGCGGCCATCGCCAGCACCGCGCCGACCGTGACCACCCCAGTGCCGCCGATGCCGCAGACCATCACCGATTGCGCCTCAACCGCCGCCCCGCCGGCGCTGGCAGGTTCTCGAGCCGTTCCGGCGCGATCGCCGCCGCCTCGGGCTTGCGCGCAAGCTGCCGCCCTCGACCGTGACCATCGCCGGGCAGAATCCCTTGAGGCAGGTGTAATCCTTGTTGCAGGCCGACTGGTCGATCTGGCGCTTCACGCCCAGCGGCGTGGGCTTCGGCAGGATCGACATGCAGCCCGACTGCACCGAGCAATCGCCGCAGCCCTCGCAGACCGCCTCGTTGATGAATACGCGCGTATCCGGGTCGGCGAGCCTGCCGCGCTTGCGCCGGCGGCGCTGCGGCGCAGGTCTGCTCGTAGATGATCGCGGTGGTCCCGGGCACGTCGCGCAGCTCGGTCTGGATCCGGTCGAGCGCATCGCGCGGCGCGGCGCGCACGCCGTCCGGCAGGTCGCCGCGCTATACCGCCGGGTTCTCGCTCACCACCTCGACCGGCCACGCCTTCCGCGAGCAACTGCGCCGCCATCCGGCCGACGCTGATCGGCCCGTCAGGGGCTGCCGGTCATCGCGACGGCGTCGTTGTAGAGGATCTTGTAGGTCACGTTCACGCCGGCAGCGACGGCGGCGCGGATCGCCAGCAGGCCGGAGTGGAAATAGGTGCCGTCGCCGATGTTCTGGAACATGTGCGGGGTTTCGGTGAAGGGCGCGAGGCCCAGGTTCGCCCCCTCGCCGCCCATCTGGGTGGGCGGCATGGTCGTGTCCTTGCCGCTGAACAGCCAGCGGTGTGACAGCCGATGCCGGAAAATGGCGCGGCTGCCGGGGAAGCCTGGTCGAGCTGTTGTGCGGGCAGCCCGGAGCAGAAATAGGAACCCGGGTATCGCTCCGGGCCACCGGAGCGTTCACCAGCGGCGGCGGTGCGAGCCGATCATAGGCCGCGTCGAGCGCCGCGTCGGCGCGGCCCAGCGCGCCAAGCAGCCGGTAGAGCGCCCGCGCGGTCTCTTCCGGCGCAATGGCGACGTCGGAGGGGAACAGACGGTTGCCCTGCCCGTCTTTCTTGCCCCAGATCGCCGGCCGGTTCGGGGCATCGTAGAGGATCGCACGGGCCTGATCTTCGAGCACCGGGTGCTTGTCCTCGACGAACAGGAGCGCTTCGGCCCCGGCGGCGAAAGCGCCGATCCCCTCGGGCTCCAGCGGCCAGATGCAGCCCACCTTCCAGACCCCGACGCCCAGCGCCGCCAACCGGTCGTCGTCGAGCCCGAGAAGGTCGAGCGCCCGACCGACGTCCTTATAGCTCTTGCCGGCGGTCACGATGCCGACCCGGGGCCGCGCCGCCCCAAGGGCACAGCGGTCGATCCCGTTTGCCCGCACGAAATCGTGGACCAGCGGCAGCCGATACCGGGTCACCACCTGCTCGACTGCGCCGGGGCCGAAGAAATGCGGGTTGATGTTCACGCCGCCCGGCGGCCCCTGCTCCGGCCGGCGCTCGGGCACAACGATGTCGGCACCGGCATCGTCGAGCGCGACCGTCGCGGTCTGTTCCACCGTCTCGTTGACGCATTTGAACCCGACCCAAAGCCCGGTGAACCGCGACATCTCCCAGCCGAGCAGGCCGAAGCGGAGGAACTCGGCCACGTCCGCCGGGTAGAGCGAGGGCACCGACAGCGCCGCGAGGGTCTGGTCGCTCTGGTGGGCGCTGGTCGAGGAGGTGCCGGCATGGTCGTCGCCGTAGACCACCAGCACGCCGCCATTTGCATGGGTGCCCGCGTAATTGCCGTGGTGGATCGCGTCGGTCGACCGTTCCACCCCCGGGCCCTTGCCGTACCACATCGCAAAGACGCCATCGACCGTCGCGCCCGGCAGCGCGTCGAGCTGCTGGGTGCCCCAGCAGGCCGTGGCGGCGAGGTCTTCGTTCACCGCCGGCTGGAACCGGATGTTCTGCGCCGCGAGCCGCTCCGCCTCGCGCCAGAGCGCGCTGTCGAAGCCGCCGAGCGGCGAGCCGCGGTAGCCGGAGATGAAACCGCCGGTGTTCAGCCCCCGCGCCACATCGCGGGCGCGCTGCATCATCGGCAGCCGCACCAGCGCCTGGACACCCGAGATCAGGACCTGGCCGCGATCGCGTGTGTATTTGTCGTCGAGCGACACCTCGACCAGGTCGCGCGCCATCACAAACTCCCCTGGCAGCCGCCGTTCTCCGGCTCAGACTACCCGATAGCAAGCGAACGCGCAGAGGACAAATGTCGCCGCTCAACCGGCCGGCGCCGCGCCGGGCGTCCTGGCCCCCGACGACAGCCCCCAGTGCCAGGCGAGCAGCGCCAGCGCCAGCCCGACGGCGGGAACCGCCACGACGGGCGTGAGGGCGAGCACCGCGACGGTCAGCGCGATCCGCAGCGCGATCTCCCAGCGCGACAGGCGGCGCTTGTCCTGGGCCGAGAGCGCGCTCGACAGCAGGTAGAGCGCCAGCACCAGCCGGACCACGATCCAGGCCAGGGCCCCGAGATGCAGCGCGCCGTCGTAGCCGGGCAGGTAGGCGATCTCGGCGCCCTGCGATTTCGGGTCGATCACCGCGGCCTCGATCAGCAGGAGCTCCGGGTAGAGCGCGAAGACGAAGGGGATCACGAACATCACGATCCCCGACTTCACCGCCGCGACCCCGGTGCGCATCGGATCGGCCTTGGTGATCGAGGCCGCGGCAAAGGCGGCGACGGCGACCGGCGGGGTGATCGCCGAGGCGACAGCGTAATAGAAGATGAACATGTTGGCGGTGAACAGCGACAGCCCGAGCCCCGCCAGCACCGGCCCCATCAGCAGCGCCACGTTGATGAAGGCGGGCACCGCCGGCATCCCCATGCCGAGCACCACCGCGAGGCCCATGGTGGCGAAGAGCGCGACGAGCTGGAAGGCGACCGGCCCGCCCTGCCCCAGTTGCAACCCGTGCAGCCAGCCGAGCACGTCGACCGAGAGGTAGAATGGCAGGCCGGGGAGCTTGAGGCAGAAGTCGATGATCGAGACCGCGAGGAACATCAGATACAGCGTCGCCATGGTGAGCCCGGCGTCCGAGAGCCCATCCAGGATCTTGCGCGGCCTGCGGCGCACCTCCGGATCCAGGAACAGCAGCACGACGAGCAGGATCACCGCCCACCAGCCGGCGCTGCCGACGTCGCCGGCGGCGTTGCGGTAGAGCTGCTGCACCCACGACAGGCTCTGGACCGTGCAGGCCCCGTCCCCGGCGATGGTCCGCGCGGTGCCGAGCAGCGGCGCGAACCAGCCGCAGCCCACTGCCTCCTTCTTGGTGAGCAGGAGCACGAGGATCAGCAGGATCGGCCCGAAGATCATGATCAGGTTGAACTTGTCCTGGCGGTCGATGTGCATGTCGGGGGTGAGTTCGCCGATGGCGGTGATGCCCTGCTTGCGGGCCTGGAAGACGACCGAGAGAAACAGGGTGAAGAAATAGGCGATGGCCGGGAGGATCGCGGCGACGATCACCTGGCTGTAGGGCACCGCGGTCATCGCCGCGAGCACGAAGGCGGCGACGCCCATCACCGGCGGCATGATCGAGCCCCCCGACGAGGCCGCGGCCTCGACCCCGCCGGCGAAGACCCGGGAAAAGCCGCGCTTGAGCATCATCGGGATGGTGAGCACGCCGGTCGAGAGCACGTTGGTGACCGGCCCGCCGGAGATCGTGCCGAACATCGCCGAGGAGATCACCGCGGCATGGGCCGGGCCGCCGTTGAGCTTGCGGGTCCAGCGGAAGGCGAGCTTGATCAGCGAGCGCCCGCCCGCCGAGGCACCGAACAGCGCGCCGAGCACGAGATAGGGGAAGATCTCGTTGAGGATGATGTCGAGGAAGCGGCCGAACAGCCCGCTCGAGGTGCTGGTGAGCCCGTCCCACAGCCGCGGGTAGCCGTCCGCCAGCGTCCGCGGCTCGCCGCCCAGCTTGGTGACGAGATACTTGGAGATGTCGTCGGCGCCGAAAAAGTACCACACCAGGATAGTGGCCATGGTGTAGCCGGCGATCAGGATCGCCACCATCACCAGCGGCAGGCCCCAGACCTTGATGTTGTAGCCGAGGAAGACGACCACGGCGAGCGCCATCACCAGCACCAGCCCGCCGCCGATCGAGTTGATGCAGTCGGGATCGTCCACCGTCGTCGGCTCGGGCAGGCCGAACATCGCGGCGTTTTCCTTCTCGATCTCCAGCGCGCGGGCGATGATCTCGGCCCGGTCGCCGGTGATCTGGTCGACGAGGCAGACGGCGGGGATCTCGTTGAGGTAGGTGAAGGCGAGGACAGCGGCCATGGTCACAAGCGCGATGTCCATGACCAGCCCGAAGCGGCGCCGGAGTGGCGGCTTGTCCTGCCAGGCGTGGTACATCGAGTGGCGCAACACCACGATCACCATCATCAGCACGAAGACCAGCGGGTAGCAGACCTCGAACGGGAACTTGCGGATCCGGAACAGCGGGTTGCCGGTGATCTCCTTGGCGAGATCGTCGAGCCCGGGGATGCCGGGCATGGCGTTGACCATGCCGACGAGGACGAGGCCCAGCGCCAGCCAGTAGGCGAGCCGTTCGCGCAGCGCCGGCTTCGCGTGGATATGATCGGTGGTGTGAACGCTCATCTTCGGCCCCTTCCGGCCTCATCGGCCCCGATGGCCTCTAAGGCCCGGCGCGTCTCGTCCGCAGCGGATGGACCGGGCCCCGACCCGCGGGGCCCGGCGCAGGAGGTCGGATCAGGGCAGCGCGCACTCGGGCAGCGTCCGGCCGGTATCGGCATAGGCGCGCGCCGCGGCGGGGTGGAACTTGAGCGGGTTCGCCCCGCACATGCCGGTGACCGTCGGATCGACCGCCCCCAGCGCCACCCATTTCATGATCGGCGCCTTGGCCTCGAACCGGTCGAGATTGTCGAGATAGGCCCGGGTGAGCGCATAGGCGAGGTCGTCGTCCATGTCGGTCGAGACCACCATGCCCCCGGTCGTGGTCGGGCTGCGGAAGGTGTCGTCCTCCGAGACCACCTTGATCTCGTCGGGCAGGCCGGTGCCGGCGATCGGCACCTCAAGATAGCCGGCCCCCGGGCTGGTGATGTATTTCTGGAAGGCTTCGCCGGCGATGATCTCCATCGGCACCGAGTAGAGCGTCATCGCGCCCGAGGCCGAGGCCTGGGTCATCCGCGGGTCCGGCAGGTAGACCGGCAGCACCATCGCGTCGACCGAGCCGTCGGTCATGGTCTTGACCGCCTGGCCCCAGTCGACCTGCACGCCTTCGTAGCCCTCGCCGTCCTTGAGGCCGGTGACGATCTGGATCAGCGCCCGCCCGTTCGCGAGCGCGGCACCCTGCGGCGGGCCGTTGAGGATCTTCTTGCCCTCGATATCGCCCCAGCCGTGCACCGAGGAGCTGTCGAAGGCATAGAGGCTCATGCCGCCGAAGGTATAGGTGAACAGCACCGAGGCTTTCTTGATGTCCTCCGCGCCCTGCTCCGGGCCGACGCTGGCATAGGGGCCGGCGCCGCGCGACATCAGGAACGGAAGGATGAACGGGGTCGCGACGATGTCGGATTGGCCTGCGACGAGGTTGGCGAGGCTGTTGGTCAGCACCTGGCCGTCGAGGATCTGGAAATTGGCGAGCCCCTGCTCGGCGGCGATCTCCCCGAGCGCGACCATCGCGACGTGGTTGGACGCGCCGCCGCCCGAGGTTTCGGCGGTGAGAATGGCCTGGGCCGTGGCGGCAGTGGCGGCGGCAAAGCCGCCGGCCAGCGCCAGGGCGGCGAAGGTCGTATGTCTGGACATGGTCTCCTCCCTGAGTATCCGTATGTCGTCTGTGCTGCGGGGCCCGGGTCCGGTCAGGATCGGGCGGCGTCCTTCCCGGCGATCTCCTGCCAGGGCGGCGCCTTGCGGTCGCGCACGCGGACGGTGAGCGCCGCCGGCATGTCGTCTTCGGTTACGATGCCGATGATCACCCCCTTGGTGCTCGGCTGCTTTCGGATCGCGCGCAGGGTGTCGTTGCTGATCGTGGTGCGCTGCGCCGGGCGCAGCGCCCAGCTGTCGAGCGCGGCCATCAGCCGGTCGACAATGGTCTGGTGCGCGGGGTCGGCGCCGAGATCGCGGAGCTCGCCCGGATCCTCGGTGAGGTCGAACAGCATCGGCCGGACCCCGCCTTCGCAATGGATCAGCTTCCAGTCGCCGTCGGTGACCATGAAGCAGCGCGCGTCGCGGGTCGAGAGCCCTAGCGCGTCGGCCACCGGGCGCATCGAGAAATCGTACTCGCAGAACGCGGTATCGCGCAGCGGCCCCTCCTGGCGCCCGTGCAGGAGCGGCAGGAGCGACCGGCCTTCGAGCACGTGGTCGAGCTTGCGCGCATCGCCGCCGGCCACGTCGACGAAAGTGGGCAGAAGGTCGATCTGCTCGACCAGCTCGCGCGACACCGTGCCCCGGGTCGCGTCGGCCTCGGGCGACGGGTCGTAGACGATCAGCGGCACCCTGGCGGTGGCGTCGTGGAAAAAGGTCTTCTCCCCCATCCAGTGATCGCCGAGATAGTCGCCGTGGTCCGAGGTGAGCACGATCATCGTGTCCTCCATCCGTCCGGTCTCTTCGAGCCAGCCGAACAGCACCCCCATCTGGTCGTCGATCTGCTTGATCAGGCCCATGTAGGCGCGCAGCACCTTGGCGCGCACCTCGTCGCGGGAAAACGCCTTGGCCACCGGCGCCTGCTGCATGCCGAGAAACACCGGATGCGCCTCCGGCCCGCGCTCGTCCTCGGCGCGGACCGGGGCGAGAAAGTCCTGTGGCCCGTACATGCTCGCGTAAGGTTCCGGCACGATATAGGGCCAGTGCGGCTTGATGTAGGACAGATGGCAGCACCAGGGCGCGTCTCCCTGCGCCGCGATGAATTCCATGCCGCGGCGGGTGAGATAGGGGGTTTCGCTGTCGTCTTCGGCGATGTTCGCGGGCTTGTCGGCGTTTTCCAGGAACCAGCCCGAGAGCACGTTGCCGGCGCCGTCGTTGGCCGAATTGGCGAAGTCGTGCCAGGGGTTGTCGCCGCCGTAGCCTTTCGAGCGGAGGTACTCGTTGTACCTGAGCGCGCCGCCCTCGTCGTAGAAACCCTCGGGTCCCTCCGGCCGCATCCCGTCATCGCGTTCGTAGACGTCGAAGCCGCATTCGCCGACCCGCGCGCCGATCACGCTGTCGGGCTCAAGCCCGAGCCGCGCCATGCCCTCGGCGTCCGCCGCCATATGGGTCTTGCCCACCAGCCAGCAACCCATGCCGAGGTCGCGCAGATGGTCGCCCATGGTGCGCTCGCCGACCTTGAGCGGCACGTTGTTCCAGCAGGCGCCGTGGCTGTGGACGTAGCGGCCGGTATAGGTCGACATCCGGCTCGGCCCGCATAGCGGCGACTGGATATAGGCCTTGTCGAAGCGGACGCCGCGGGCGGCGATCCGGTCGATATTGGGCGTGTGCAGATGCGGGTGACCATAGCAGCTCAGGTAATCCCACCTGAGCTGGTCGAACATGATGAACAGGATGTTCTTCGGTTTCGCCACGCCGGTCCCTCCCCAAGCGAGATGCGCCGTGCACGGCACACGACTTCCGCAACCGCACGCCGCCGGCGCGAAGCTGCGGCGTCCTGTCGCGGGATACTAGGCAGCCCGGGTGGCGGGCGGAATTAGAATGTCAGCGCATCCCATACCCGATCCGCTATAGGAAAGCGCCGTCTTCCACGACGTCGCGGATACAGCGCATCAGCCGCCGTGCCGCCGGGGTCAGGTCCCGTTCCTTCAGGAAGGACAGCCCGACCGACCCGAGGATCTCTTCCCCCCGCATTGCGAGGCGCACGAGGCTGCCGCGCGCCAGCTCCTGCCGGACCCCGCCCATGGGGATGCAGACCACCGCGTCGGTGCCGGCGGCGAAGGTGCGCACGAATTCGAACGACACGGTCTCGATCCGGTTGGGAAACTTGCCGTAACCCAGCGAGAACAGAAACCGGTCGACCTCGCTACGGATGATCGTGCCATGCTGCGGCAGCACGACGATGTAGGGTTCGAGGTCGTGCGGGATCAGGCCGCGCGCCTCGGCCAGCGGATGACCCGTCCGGACCACGAAGACGATCGGCTCCGAATAGAGATGTTCGAACACGATCCCCGGCTGGTCTTCGAGCGACAGCATCCGGCTCGCCAGAAAGTCGATCTCGCCCCGGCGCATCATCGCCACGAGATCCGGCGCGCTCGACCAGTTCAGCCGCACCGTCACCTCCGGATCGGCGGCCTTGAACCGTTCCACCGCCCGCGGCAGCAGGGTGCGCGCGACATTGGGCAGCATGCCGACCGAGACGGTTTCCGCCCGCCGGTGCCCGCTGGCGATCTGCACGCCCTGTTCGATCTGCGCGAGGCCGGCGGCGAGATGTTCGCGCAGGCCCTCGCCTTCGACGGTCAGCTTCAACCCCTTCGAGGTGCGTTCGAACAGCGGCGCCCCGATCTCGTCCTCGAGCTCCTTCAGCGTGCGCGACAGCGCCGGCTGCACGGTGTTCAGCGCCTCGGCCGTCCGGGTCAGGGTCTTATGCTCGCACAGCGCCAGGAACACGCGCAGATGGCGCATCCGGATCCGTTGCGACAGCGCCATCTCCGCCCGCTTCCCTGCCCTGCGCCCGCCGCCGCCCCGTCAGCCGGTCTCCCAGACGTCGACCCCGCCCGCCTCGATGATCCGCGGTCCGGCCAGCCGGTCGGCGAGAGCGTCCCAGGCGGCGGCGATCCTGCCGACATTTGCGGCCAGGGTGGCGGCATCTTCGTCGTGCCAGACGGCGACGATCATCCAGCCGCCGTCGTCGTTCGGGATATGCGCGGCACTCACCAGCCCCTCGAGCGGCTGGATCCGCGCTTCAAGGTCATGCTCGAACGCGGCCTGCCCTGCGGGCGTGTCATGGGCGGGCGCCAGACGGTAGGTGACTTTCCGAAGATACATGCGCGTTCCTCCCGCAACCCGGTCGGCGTGGGACCACCGACCCTGATCCTGACCCTGACCCTGACCCTGATCCTGATCCTGATCCTGATCCTGATCCTGATCCTGATCCTGATCCTGATCCTGATCCTGATCCTGATTAGGCGGGCAGATGGTTGCGGGTCAAGCGCGGGGCAGCCCCCGTGTCACGAGGCAGGAACCGGGAAAACCCCAGACGTTGGCGCGACCGCGAACTGGACGCAGTGGATGGACGAACGCGCGGCGGCAACGTATCCCGGAAACCACAGGTGTTCAGGAAACAAATGGTGCCCCCAGAGGAGACTCGAACTCCCGACCCTCTGATTACAAATCAGATGCTCTGCAGGGCCCGAGCTATAGGGGCACGCAGCGGCGGAAGTAGCCTTTCGCCGGGCGTGTTGCAAGTCTCGCGTGCCCTTCCATCCCGGCTGCGCACGCACCCGCGCCCTACCGGCTCGCCCGCGCTGCCAGCGCCACCGCCGCGAGACCCACGGCGATCACCAGCATTGCCGCCGGCGCCGCCTGGCCGATCTGTTCGAGCGAGGCCTTCTCGTAGACCCGGGTCGAGAGCGTGTTGTAGTTGAACGGCCGCAAAAGCAGCGTCGCGGGCAGTTCCTTCACGCTGTCGACGAAGACCAGGAGCAGCGCGGTGCCCACCGAGCCGCGGATCAGCGGCACGTAGATCTCGCGCAGCGCGCCGCCGGCGGTGCGTCCGAGCGAGCGGGCGGCCATCGGCAGCGACGGCGAAACCCGGTCCATCGCCGCCTCCGCCGCGCCCTGGGCGATGGCGAAGAAGCGCACCGAATAGGCGTAGACCACAGCAAAGGCGGTGCCGGTCATGAACAGCCCCGGGTCCCAGCCGGTGAGGCCCAGGACCGCGTCGGCGATGGCGTTGTCGGCGGCGGCGAGCGGGATCAGGATGCCCACCCCGAGCACCGCGCCGGGCGCGGCGTAGCCGATGGTGGTGACCGGGGTGACCTTGCGCGGCAGCCGCGAGGCGGTGAGCTTGACCCCGTAGGTGAGGAACAGCGCGGCCGTCACCGTCACGACCGCCGCTGCGCCGCCGACGACCAGGGTGTTGCGCAGCGCCTCGACCAGCCCCGGTGCCAGCCAGCCCTCGGCATTGACCGCCGCGTGCCAGCCGATCACGCCGATCGGCAGCACGAAGCCGACCGCGAAGGGGACGACGCAGAGCGCCGTCGCCACCCAACCGTGCCAGCCGGTGAGCCGGAGGGTCTCGATCGGCCGCTGGTGGCGTGCACCCTGATAGAACCGGCTCTTCGACCGGCTCGCCTTTTCGAGCCCGACCAGCAGCAGCACCAGGCCAAGGATCACCAAGGACAGCTGCGCCGCGCCGCCGGCATTGCCGAGTTCGAGCCAGGTGGTGAAGATACCGGTGGTCAGGGTCTGAACCGCGAAGAATTCGACCACGCCGAAATCCGACACCGTTTCCATCATCACGATCGCGGTGCCGGCGGCGATTGCGGGGCGGGCGAGCGGCAGGCCGACCCGCCAGAACCGCGCGAAGGGGCCCGAACCCAGGGCGCGCGCGACCTCGTAGATCCCGCCCGATTGTTCGCGGAAGGCCGTGCGCGCCAGCAGGTAGACGTAAGGGTTGAGCGCGGCGGCGAGCACGATCACCGCGGCCCAGCGCGAGCGGATCTCGGGAAACCAGTAGTCGCGGGCGCTCTCCCAGCCGAAAAAGCCGCGCAGGCCGGTCTGCACCGGGCCGGAAAACTCGAGGAAATCGACCAGCGCATAGGCGCCGACATAGGCCGGGATGGCGAGCGGGAACAGCAGCGCCCATTCCAGCCAGCGCGAGCCCGGGAAGCGGTACATCGCGACGTACCAGGCGCTGCCCGTCCCCGCCATCGCGGCGATCACCGCGACGCTCACCGCCATGATCGCGGTGTTGGACAGGTAGCGCGGCAGCACCGTCGCCGCCAGGTGCGGCCAGACGTTTTCCGAGGGCGCCAGCGCCATCCACAGGATCGCGACGATCGGCGCCACCACGGCCAGACCGATCAGGATCGCGCCCAGCGACCATAGCGTGGGCCAGCGGCCGCCCGCGCTCGCGCCCGTGCGCGCGCCCGTTGCCGGGGCAGAAACTTGAGTGTTTTGGTCGGTCATCCGAACCCCTTAAGCGAAACCCGCAGAACTGTCCAGAAATGCCGATATATTGCCCTCAATCCCGCCCATTTGTGCAGCTCTATGCACAACATGCATATTGCCTTCCACCTCGGGGTCCACGAGACCGACGACGACCAGCTGGTGCGGTCGCTGCTCAAGAACACCAAGGTGTTGCTTGGCGAAAACGTCGCGGTGCCGGGTCCGGGCCGCTACCGGCCGATCGTCAACCAGGTGCTGGAGAAGCTGAAGGGGGGCCGCGCGAGCCAGGACACCCAGGACGTACTTCTGGAGCAGATCCTCGAGGCGGACGACACCGAGCGGCTGGTGCTGTCGAGCCCCTATTTCCTGTCGAACCACCCCGGCGCGCTGCGTGCCGGCCGGCTCTATCCCCGGGCCGGCGCCGCCTCGCTGGCGCTCGCCAACCTGTTTCCCGACAACCCGGTCGAGTTCTTCCTCGCGCTGCGCAACCCCGCCACCTTCGTGCCGGCGCTGCACCGGCGGCTGCAACAGGCGCCGTTCGCCGACTACGCCGCCGGGATCGACCCCGATACGCTGGTCTGGTCCGACATGGTGCGCGACATTCGCGCCGCCAACCCGGAGGTGCCGATCACCGTCTGGTGCAACGAGGACACGCCACTGATCTGGCCCGAGGTGATGCACCGTGTCACCGGCCTCGCCCCGGAGATCCAGCTCATGGGCGGGTTCGATATCCTGAGCAAGATCATCGCGCGCGAAGGGATCAAGCGCATCCGCGGCTACCTCGCGGCGCATCCGCCGGTGAACGAGGAACAGCGCCGCCGGGTGCTCATGGCCTTCCTCGATAAGTATGCGCTCGAGGACGAGGTCGAGGAAGAACTCGACCTGCCGGGCTGGACGCCCGAGTTGATCGACCACCTGACCGCGGTCTACGACGACGACCTGGTGGAAATCTCGCGGATCGACGGCGTCACGGTCATCGCCACCTGAGCGGCGCGGATCCGCCGCCCCCGGGCGCGATGCCGCTTCGAAGCGAAGAGAAGCGGTTTCGAAACCGCTTCACCAAGGCGTTTCGAAACGCCTTCCCACTCCACATGCCCAGCGCTTCCTTGTACATCTCCAGCACCGCTTCTTCCTCGGCGATGTCGTCGCCGTGTGCTCCGCATAATGTGTTGAAATTGCAGTAAAAGCACACCTCAGTGGAGGTAAAAGTAGCCCCGGGCCTTGGCCTCGGCCATCACTTCCTTCTGCTGCTCGGCGATGTCCTTCTTCTCGGCTTCGAGCCGTTCGAAGCGCTCGATGAACTGGCGCAGTTCGTCGGCGGTCACGCGGTAGCTGTCGGGCTTCTGGCTGTCTTCGGGCAGGTCCATCGGGGTCTCCGGGCTGTGGTCTGGGGGGTCTTCGGGGGGTGTCTTCTTGTGTCGGCCCCCCACCTACCGTGCCGGGCCGAAGCCTTCAAGCCTGCAATCGCCGGCCGGTTCACCCCGTATCCGCACCGGCCCCGAACCGGTCGGCGCCCGCCCCACGACCCTGCATCCGCATTCCCGGGCATTGTCGCGCGAACCGCCCTGCCGCGAACCGGCACCGCGATCACCGCGGTCAGGCCGCATCACAAGGGAATATCCACCCCCGTCGCCTCGGGGCTTTATGTCGGGGGCAACCTGCGCTACTTCCTCTCCGGCTGAGGCCCGGGGCGCGTCCCGGCGCCGCGCCGGGTTTCGACCGTCCGCCGGTCATCCCGGCACCCGCAAACAGCATCGGAGGCGTAGAGAGTTGGACTGGCTCATCATCATCGGAACCCTGGTCGCGCTCGTCGGTCTGGCCGGGCTGGTCGTCTCCGCCTTGCGGGTGATGCGCGCCCGCCGCGCCGGGCTCGACGACACCGCACTCAAGGAGGTCGTGCGCCGGGCCATGGTGCTCAACATGGGCGCCTTCGCGCTCTCGGCGCTCGGGCTGATGATGGTGGTCGTCGGCGTGATCTTGGCTTGATCGCAGAACCCGCAGTCGACGGCGGGCCCGTTCCGACCGCGGCCGCCGTCGATCCGGAAGGCCGGCACACCAGAGCCGGCAGAGGCGTGGACCGACCGGACGCGCCGAACCGTCGAAGTGCCGCAGGGTTGAAGCGGCGAAACCCCGCCCGCGCCCCGGCGCAGCATCCCCGCGTCCTTCGCCCTTCGCCCTTCGCCCTTCGCCCACGAAAACTACGTTAGCGCTATCAATAACAATTTCAATGCCCTGACCCCCTGTGCGAGCTCGCCCAACCCTCGCGCAGGCGGCGCCGGATGCCCGAGACGACCCTCAGCCGTTCCGGCTGTCGAAGGTCCCGCCCTGCCGGATCAACTCGTCGAAGAGCGGCGCGGGGTGCCAGACCGCCATCGACAGATCGCCCGCCCCGGTCCAGCCGCGCATCAGGTTGCGGGCGTGCATCAGCCCGATCCCGTCGGCCGCCGCCATCGGCCCGCCCAGCCGCCTTGCGAGGCCCAGACCGTGGATCGCCGCGACATCGACATCCGAGGGCCGCGCGACCGTGCCGGCCGCGACCAGCCGCGCGCCGGCATTCGCCATCGCCAGCAGACAGCGGCGCCGGATCTCCTCGGCGTCGGGCTGCGTGACCGCCGCCGGCACCCGCGAAGCCTCGCGCAGCGCACCGATCAACCGGCGCGCTTCCGGGGCCACGCCCTGCCGCACGCCGTCCGTCCCGTAGCGGTAGAACCCCTGCCCCGCCGCGCGCCCGGTCCAGCCGGCGCTCTGCATCCGCGCGAGCAGCGCGCTGTCGCCGCCCGGCGCGCCCACCGGCCGCAACCGCCCCTCGTCGGCCTTTTCGAACGGCCCGAGCGGCAGCCCGGCACCGCGCAGGGCGGCGTCGATCTCGGCGGGGTCGGTCCCGGTCAGCGCCAGCACGGTGGCGGCCGCGAACAACGCCCCTTCGAGGGCGCCGGTGAGCTGGCCCGCGACCTGCCCTTTCAGCACCACCGGCACCTTCCCGAGCCGGCGCGCCAGCGCGCGACCGGTCGGCGCGAGGTCCGCCGCGGCATCTGCCGGCAGCGCCAGTTCCAGCGCCCGCGTCTGGTGCGCGGGCGGCGGCATGTAGAGACCCATCGCCACCCCCGCGTGGCCATAGGCGCGCGCCGCCGCGGCCACGTCGGCCCCCGCCGCCCCCAGCGCAAGCGGGGTGCCCGCCGGGACCTCGGCCCCGACCCGGGCGAGATCCCGCGCCAGGTCTTCCGCTGCGGCCTCGGTCGCGATCACCAGCCCGGCCCCGCCGAGTTCTCCGAGCCCGCCCGTCGTGCGCAACCCGTCGAGCGCCGTGTCGCGCTCCGCCGCGGTGAGCCGCCCAGCCTGGACGTCGCCGGCATGATCCGCGACGATCCGCGCCCGCAGCGCCAGACGCCCCGGTTCGTCGCGCTCTGCGAGTAGCACCGGCAGGCCGGACGCGAGACAGGCCCGCGCCACCCGCGCCGCCTGCGCGCCCTGCCCCAGCACGGCCACGAGATCGACGCCCCGGGCCGCGACCCCGGCCGGCGCCGCCTCCCGGCTGCAGCGCCGTTCGGCGAGGAAGGCATGGCGCAGCCCGCGTGCGTCGGGGCCGTCGACGAGGTCTTCATAGCCCGCCCGTTCCATCGCCAGGCCGGCCTCGAACGGCAGGAGCAGCGCGGCTTCCACCAGCCCCACAAGCTTTGCCGGCGCGGCTTCCGGGCTGTTTTCGAGCGCCGCGCGGCGGCCGGACACGACCGCGAGATAGGCGGAGGGGTCGCGCATCCCCGCACTCACCCCCCGGGTCGGGCGCGGTTTCTGGCCGTCGCGGGCCATGTTGCGGGCCGAGCCGAAGGCGGCGCGGTCGAGGTTCTTGCGGACCATCTTGTCGATCAGCCCCGCCGCCTGCGCCTGTTTCGCCGCCACCGGGCGGCCGGTGAGCAGCATTTCCAGCGCCCGCGCCGGCCCGATCAGCCGCGGCAGCCGCTGGGTGCCGCCGGCCGTCGGCACCACCCCGAGCATCACGTCGGGCAGGCCGAGCCGGGTGCCCGCCAGCGCCAGCCGGTAGTGGCAGGCGAGTGCGAGCTCGAGCCCGCCGCCGAGCGCGGTGCCGTGGATCGCGGCGATCACCGGCTTCGGCGCCGCCTCGATCCGGGCGCAAAGTTCGCCGAGCCGCGGCCGGTCGGCCTCGCGGTGGAAATCGCGCACATCGGTGCCGGCGGGGAAGGTCTTGCCCTCGGCGCGGATCACGATGGCCCCGACGGCGGGATCCTCGATCGCGCGGGCGAGGCCTGCGTCGATCCCGGCCCGCACCGGCTGCACCAGCGCGTTGACCGGAGGGTTGGCGACGGTAATCAGCGCGACCCCTTCGCGCGTCTCGTAGCGCACGGTTCCGCTCATCACAGCCTCGACAGCCCTTTCACCCGAATTCGACGGCCCCACCATAGGTTCATGGGTGAAAAAGACAATCCCAAAGCCGGTTTGCAACATCGACTTCGGGCGCGCAGGCGCCGTCGGTGGGGCACGGGTTCAGACGCGCCGCCTACCCCGGTTTCGGCTCGGATCTCGGACCGACCGTCAGACCGGCATGTTGTCGAAGATGTCTTCGGCACCGGCCTCGGCGGGCGCGTCCTCGTATTGCAGAAGCTCGGCGCGCACCGGCAGGCCCGCCGCGCGCAACGCGCCGATCTTGCGGCGCAGCTGCGCGACCAGTTCGGCCCGGTCCTCGGGGCGCGCGGCCAGATCGTCGAGCAGCGTCGCGATCGCCGCAAGCAGGTCCTCGTGGGTCATCGGTCTCTCCTTTCCCGCGGCCGAATTCTCCCGCGGCCGAGTTTTCCCGCGGCCCTGTCCGCGCTCCGGGCACAGAGTGCCCCGTCCGCCGTCTCAGCCGCGTTTTTCGGCGCAGGCGCGGCAGAACGGGGTGTAGGGCACCACGTCGAGCCGCTCGGCCGCGATCTCGTCGCCGCAACTCACGCAGAAGCCGAACTCGCCCTCGTCCATCCGTGCGAGCGCCGCCTGGATCTTGGTGATCTCGACCTTGCCGCTCGACCCCATCTGTTCGAGCACCTCGTCGCCCTCGCGTTCGGTTGCCAGCTCTTCCCAGTCCTTCGACTGATGGCTGTCGAGCGCCTCGTCGATCTCCTGCAGGCGCTCCTGCAATTCCGCCAGACGTCCTTCCAGCACGTCGCGGTATTTCGCCGTGTCGACCATTTGCCATTCGTCTCCTTGACCTCGGCATATCCTGCCCCCCCTTGGCACGGCCGCGCATTGACCCATGTCAAGGGCGCGGCAGGCATCGACACACGGGCGTGGGCCCGGCACCGGTCGACCGGTGGGGCCGGAGGGGAGCCAGAGGGGGCCGCAGGCGGGTCGGAGGTGGCCGGAGGGGCCGGCACTTCGGGACCGAGACAGCAGAGATAGGACGGCCGCACCGGCCTCCGAAACATGGGACGGTGAGATCCTGGCCGCGACCTGCTCCCGCCCCGCCCCCGACCCGGCAGTCGCCCTCGGGCGGTCCGGCACCGGCGCGACGGAATCTCGTAGCCTGTCCGTCCCGACCAGCGGTTAACCGCCCGTCCTGTGAAACGGCACACCACGCGGATCTGTCCCCGCGGTCGGTCACGGGACCCGGACCAACGCCTTTCGAAAGGCGTTGTCACGCGATTTCGAAATCGCGTTGCCGGCGCCCGGTCGTCGTCCCGCATCGGGTTTTGGCGCCAGCCCGTTTCCGACTGGAACTGCCAGCCCAGGAGGGAACGGCGCCCCAGATTGGAAGGCAATCGGGTGAGGCTCCGGTGGGGCCCTGCCCGCCCGGAACCCCGCCGGGGCGATCCAGTCGGGAACGGGCGGAGCCCTGAAGATCTTCCTGGGCGAGCCGGCCCTGGCACGGGAGCCGCCGGAGCGCAGGCAGATCAGCCGCCGAGACTGCCGAGGTCTCCAAGGTCCCCGAGGTCGCCCAGATCCCCCAGGTCGCCGATGTCACCGAGCCCGCTCAGATTCCCGAGGTCGCCAAGATCGCCAATACCACCGGGAGCGCCATCCTCGGGACCCGCGCCGAATGTGCCGAGCGCGGCGAGGTCGACCGGGTCTTCGCCCGGGGCGGCCTTGCCAGCGCCCCGTGTCGCTGCAGCGGGTTCAGCCGGCGCCGCGCGCGCCGGACCGAGCGCCGGCCGCGCCGGTGCCGCCGGGGCCATGGACGCCACCGGCATCCCGGAGACATCCGGCAAGGTCAGCCGCACGGCGCGGTGCCCGTTGACCTGTCCGAGCCGGCCCTCGGCGACCACCGTCCCGTCGAGCGCCTCGACGGCAATCCGGCTCAGCGCATCGCGGGGCAGGATCAACATCGTCCCGATGTCGAACCGGGCGACCTCCGCCAGCGTCATCCGTCGCCGCAACAGCGTTGCCGTGAGCTGGGCCTGGGTTTCGAGCACCTGGGCCCGCAGCGCGGCGGCGAAGGCCTCGGTCTCCGCGGGACCGGCGCGTGCGGCACCCGGCGGTTCGAACGGCAGCAGGATCTGCATCGCGCCCGACTTGGCGCCGCGGCCGAGGTCGAGCTCGAAGCGGAAGACGCGGTAGGGGATGTCCTCGAGCGTCATCGCGATCGCGCGCGGCTCGGCAAGCGCAAGCCCGTAGCGAAAGCCGGTGAGCGCCGGCGCCACCTCCAGCTCGGCCTCGACGCTGCGCTGCTCGACCAGTTCCAGCACCCGGTCGATGAAATCGGCGCACATGATCGCATCGGTCCGGGTCGGCGGCCGCGGATCGGCGGGCCGCGCGACGACCCGGCCGGTGGTCTGGATCTCGATCAGCGCCGCCATCGCCTGGGTGTCGAGCACCACCAGCCCGAACCGGGCGCCGGGCCCCTCGACGAGGGCGAGCAGCGCCGGGTCGGGCAGATCGTCGATGAAGGGGGCGAGCGTGGTCCGGGCCTCGTCGACGAGGCCGGCGACGGCGGCGAGCCCGGCCACCTCGTCCGCCGCCTGCACCACGGCCGCGCGCACAGCCTTGGCGGCGGTGAGCCGGCCGATCTCCGGCGGCGGCCGTCCCGCGCCGGCCTTGCGCCGCATCGCACTGGGCTGCACCTCTGTGGTCATCGCTCAAGCACCCGGGGTTCTCCTTGCCCAAGGCATCGCACTTCAACCTTCAGAATTGGTTAATGCCAGGCGGATTCGGGACGATCCGACGCAGCTTTCGGCATCGGCGCGCCGTCGACCGGCAGGGTCACCCGGAACGCCGCGCCGCCCTGCCCGGGAAGGTAGTTCACCGCGCCGCCGAGCTTCGCCATCACCTCGCGGCAGATCGCGAGCCCGAGCCCGGCGCCGCCCGCTTTCTGATGGTCGCCGAGGCGGGAAAACTTCTCGAAGATCACCGCCTGGCTCTCTTCCGGGATCCCCGAACCGTTGTCGACGAAGTCGACCATGAGCTGGCCGTCGCGCCGGCTCACCCAGATGGTCAGCCGCGGCGCCGGGGCGTCACAATACTTGGCCGCGTTGGCGATGAGGTTGATGAAGACCTGCGCCAGCCGGTCCGGGTCGGTCTCCAGCACCAGGTCCTCGCGCGCCCGGTCGCGGCGGATTTCGAGCCGCTCGGCCACCCCGGCACTCGACGCCGCCGCCACCGCCCGGTCGATCACCGCGCCGAGGTTGGCGGGCTGGACATTGAGCGAGACCTGCCGCGCCTCCAGCACGCTGAGGTCGAGCAGGTCGTCGAGCAGGCGGGTGAGCCGGATCGCCTCCTCCTGGATGATGCCCGCGTAGCGCGCCTGGTCCGGCGGCCCCAGCCCGCCGTCGCGCAGGATCTCGGAAAACGCCCGGATCGAGGTCATCGGCGTGCGCAGCTCATGGCTGATCTGGCTCAGGAAGGCGTCTTTCTGGATCGAGAGCTGGGTGAGTTTCTCGTTGGCTTCCCTCAGCTTGCGGGCGGTTCTTGTCAGCTCCTCCGACTTCGCTTCGAGCTGCGAGGAATATTCCAGGATCTGCTGCGCCTCGTCGGCCACCGCCATCAGGTCTTCGACCGACACCGCGGCGCCGCCGACGATCTGGCCGACCATCGCGTGCGCCGTCGCCGCGCCGACCGAGCCCGAAAGCTCGCGCTCCAGCCGCTGCAGGAAATCGGGCGTGGTGTCGGGCAGGTAGCCCGACTTGCCCTGGGCCGCGGCCTGGTCGCGAAACAGCGCCTGCGCCTCGGTCCCGCCCATGATCCGCTGCGCCATGATCAAGAGGTCCTCGGCCTCGGCAGAGCCGCGGGCCCAGCCGCGGGCCGGGCGCGAGTGTTCGAAGACGTTGACGAATTGCGCACCCTGCAGCCGTTCCAGCGGCGTCGGAAAGGAAGCGACGGAAAAGGCGAAAAAGAACAGCGTGTTGAAGACCATCGACCAGAGGAAGGCATGGACCACCGGGTCGAGCCCCTCGATCCCGAAAAACGCCTGCGGCCTGAGCCAGCCGATCCCGAACGGGCCCTGGGCCATCAGTTCGGGGCTCAGAAGCGCCGGGCCGAAAGAGGGCAGGAACAGCGTGTAGGCCCAGATCGCGAAGCCGACGACCAGCCCGGTCGCCGCGCCCACCCGGGTCGCGCCACGCCAGAACAGCCCGCCCAGCATCGCCGGCAGGACCTGGGCGATGCCGGCGAAGGAGATCAGCCCGATCGCCGCCAGCGCCGCGCCGCCACCCGACAGACGGTAGTAGAAATAGCCCAGCGCCAGCACCACGCCGATCGAGACCCGGCGCGCGATCAGCACGATGTTGCGCACGTCGCCCGACATCGAGGCGCCGCCCACCCGGAACGAGAGCCAGACCGGCATCACGATGTGGTTCGACACCATGGTCGACAGCGCGATGGCGGCGACGATGACCATCGAGGTGGCGGAGGAAAAGCCGCCGAGGAAGGCGAGCATGGCGAGCCCGTCATGGCCCTGAGACAGCGGGACCGTGAGCACGAAGAGGTCGGGGTTGGCGCCTTCCGGGGCCAGGCTCAGCCCGACGGCGGCGATCGGGACGACGAAGAGGCTCATCAGGAAGAGATAGAGCGGAAAGGCCCAGGACGCGGTGGCGAGCTGGCTTTCCTCGACGTTTTCCACCACCAGCACCTGGAACATCCTGGGCAGGGTGAGGAAGGCGGCGGCCGAGAGGATGGTGAGCGTCGCCCAGCGCCCCGAATTGATCCGCCATTCGGCGATCGGCGAGGCGTCGATCACCCGCGCCACCTCGGCTGGGCCGCCGGCGACCCCCCAGACCACGAAGATCCCGACCGCCAGCAGCGCCACGAGCTTGACCACCGCCTCGACGGCGATGGCGGTGACCACGCCGTGGTGGCGTTCGTTCACGTCGAGGCTGCGGGTGCCGAAGATCACCGTGAAGGCGGCGAGGCCGGCGGCGACCCAGAGCGCGGTCGCGGGCGCGCCGCCGCCCGGATCGTCGGTGAAGGCCGCGAGCGCGAGGGTGACCGACTGGAGCCTGGAGCGCGATATAGGGCGTGGTGCCGACCACGGCGAGCACGGTCACGATCACGCCCAGAAGGGTCGACTTGCCGTAGCGCGACGAGATCAGGTCGGCCACCGAGGTGATCCGCTGGGCCCGGCCGATCCGCACGAGCTTGCGCAGCGCCCACCACCAGCCGACCATCACCAGGGTGGGGCCGAGATAGATGGTGACGAATTCCAGCCCCGAGCGCGCGGCGTAGCCGACGGCGCCGTAGAAGGTCCAGGCGGTGCAGTAGATCGACAGCGACAGGGTGTAGACCAGCGGCGAGCGCAGCCAGCCGGCGCGGCCGCGGCGGGCCTGGCGTTCGGCGCCGAAGGCGACCGCGAACAGGAAGGCCACGTAGAGCAGGCTGACGAAGATGAGAAGGTTCGAGGTCATGGCGCCGGGGGCACCTGCGGCGGGGCGGCGGGGCCGGCCGGGCCCTGCCCGTCCAAGTCCCTGCCCCCGAATTCCCGGCCATCCCCGCCGGTCTCGAGCGGGTCGCCGGACCCGGGTGCGCGGGCGAGCAGCCGCCCGAGCCCCCAGGTGGCGACGATCAGCAGGAACCAGCCGGCGAAGATGAACACCCCGCTGACCGCCGTCGCGCGCACGTACCCGGCACCCCCGACCAGCGGCGACAGGAACATGACCACGCCGATCACCGGCAGCAGCCGGAGCGCGTCGATCAGCCGGCGGCGGCGATAGGTCTCGCGGGCGAGAAAAACGGGGGCGCGGGGCGGCTGCATTGCGCGGGAGCCCTCAGGCCCCGCCGGCCGCGACGTCTCCGGCGCGCCCGGCGGCGATCTCGTCGAGGGCGGCGAGCAGTTCGGAATTCGAGAACGGCTTGGTCATGAACCGGGTGACGCCGAGGCTGCCGGCGAGCTCGCGATCCTTCCGCTGGCCGCGGGCGGTGAGCATCAGCACCGGCAGCGGGCCGGTCTGGGGATCGGCGCGCAAATCGCGCAGGATGTCGTAGCCGGAGCGGCCGGGCAGCATCACGTCGAGCAGCACCGCGTCCGGGCGGACGCGCCGGATCGCGTCGAGCGCGGTCTCGCCGTTGGCATGGCTCGTCACGTCCCAGCCGGCACGGCTCAGGATGAACGAAATCGCCTCGATGATGTTCGGTTCGTCCTCGACCAGGACAATGCGTCTGCGCATCGGCTCCCCTTCGGCCCTCTCCCCAAGGACCCCTGTCCGCCGACTATCCCCTCTGGCGCGGGCAGTGTCAAAGCCTATGGCGTTCCCTTGGCGCGGCATCACCGCCCCGGCCGGTGGCCGGAGAGGAAGGTGAAGACCGCGCTTCCGGAACGGGCCGGGCGAAGGGTGGGCGAAGGGTGTGCGAGCTCGCACACCGGATCAGGTCTTTGATTTTATTCATGATAGCGCTAACTGCATCTTCGCCCACCTAGCCGGCATCCGCCCCCAGGATCGAAGGTTCGCGCCGGGCGAGGCAGCCGTCGCGGGGGCAGACCCGGCAGGCGGTACCGAGCTTCAGCGGCGGGGTGGCGGCCTCCTCGACCGGTTCGACCAGCATCGTCGCCTCCAGCACCGCAGGGGTGGCGAAGCCGGTCCCGGGCAGCGGCAGGGCGACGGCCCGGGCGCGGAACAGCCGCGGGATCCGGCCGGGCATCTCGACCAGCGCCTCGATCGGCTGGGCCGGACGGGCCAGCGCCCGGTAGAGCGGCCACAGGGTGCAGCCGGCGCCGAAGCGCGGCGGGGCAAATCCTTCGACGGGCTTGCGCAGCATCAGCGCGCCGGCGCCGTCGCAGGTCACGAGCCCCGCCTCCGCCCCGCCCAGCGCCGCCATGCGCCTCAGCACCGCGTCGATGCCGACGCCGAAGGCGGCGGCGAGCCGGGCCGGGTCGGTCTCGTCCGCGGCACCGGGGAGCCCGCCGCCGCCCCAGCGCCGGAGGCACGCGAGGCGAGGAAGGCGCCCGCGGGCATCGCCCTTGCGTCGGCGAGGTAGCGCTCCAGCATCGTACGGGCGAGATCCACCGCGCCGGCATCGGCCACCGCCGGGTCCGAGGCGACCAGCGCCTCGATTTCGGCCGTCCCCGCCCCCGGCGCCTCGAGCGCCTCGAAATAATAGCCCGACTGGGTGACGAAGGCGCCGAGCTCGTCCACCGGCGACAGCGGCGTCGAGGCGAAATCGGTGCCGGCGTCGAGCCAGGTGACCAGCCCCTCGGCGCTCTCGCTGAGCCGGCGGCTTTCCTCGCGGACGTTGCGCAGGAACCGCGCCTGCCAGTCCGGCGCCACATCCGGGTCGGACAGGATCGCCGCCGCCGAA
Organism: Paracoccaceae bacterium; assembly: GCA_041397205.1. GTDB lineage: Bacteria > Pseudomonadota > Alphaproteobacteria > Rhodobacterales > Rhodobacteraceae > Sinisalibacter. Next base: position 61,774 of record JAWKXC010000008.1, on the reverse strand, counting down.
CGGATCGCGGTCACCGAGGAAAGCACCTCGTGCAGCGAGGCCGCCAGGTGGGGGTCGTGGGCGAGCCGGTCGGTCAGGGTCTCGACCAGCCGTTCGAGGGTGGCGATCTGGCGCGCCTGGGCCACGGCGAGCGCCGCCCAGCCGGGAAAGCGGCTGGCGAAATCCTCGGCCGGTTCGCGGTCGGCCACCGGTTTCCCCCCCTCCGCCGCGCCCGCCCCGGCCCGCATCGGCCGGTCGGCGGCGGGGGCCCCGGTCGCCCCCGGACCGCGGGCGCCGGCTTCGCGCAGCGCGGTGACCAGCGCGTCCTCGGCGCCGTCGGTGAGCTGGGCGGGCTCGCAGCCGAGGGCGCGGGCGAGGTCGACGACGAGCTTGCCGCCGATTCTGCGGCGGTTATGCTCGATCAGGTTGAGGTAGGCGGGCGATATTCCGACGACGCGGGCGAGATCGGTCTGGCGCTGGCCTTGGGCCAATCGGCGTTCGCGGATACGGGATCCGGTGAGGCGGGGCTGGGACATCGGCAAAAGCCTCGTGATTTGAAGGGTCTTCTGCGGGCGCGAGAAAATTCTTTTACACGCGCCCCCAGAACACTGTTAGTCTTTTTACAAAAAAATTGTTACGCAAAAAGCATTTGTTGCGCAGTTTTCTATCGCTGCCCCATATTGAAACCGCTCTGTAAAGAGCCAAGGCGCCGCGAGGAGGCGGTGCCACGTTTACCTAACGGGAGGATTTACATGTCCAAAACGAACCTCACCCGTCGCGGTCTGTTGCGGACCGGCGCCGCGACCGGCGCCGGCCTGGCATTGCCGACGATCTTCACCTCGTCGGCCCATGCCTTCACCAACGAGCCGACCGGCGACACGGTGACGCTCGGCTTCAACGTGCCGCAGACCGGCCCCTACGCCGAAGAAGGCCTCGACGAACTGCGCGCCTACGAGCTCGCGGTCGAGCACCTGAACGGCGAAGGCGACGGCGGTGCGCTCAACACCTTCTCGTCGAAGGTGCTCGACGGCACCGGCATCCTGGGCAAGAAGGTCGCCTTCGTGACCGGCGACACCCAGACCAAATCGGACGCCGCCCGCGCCTCGGCCAAGGCGATGATCGAGAAGGACGGCGTGACCATGATCACCGGCGGCTCGTCCTCGGGCGTGGCCGTGGCCGTTCAGGGCCTCTGCCAGGAAGCCGGCATCATATTCATGGCCGCGCTGACCCACTCGAACGACACCACCGGCAAGGACCGCAAGGCTAACGGGTTCCGCTACTTCTTCAACGCCTACATGTCGGGCGCCGCGCTCGCGCCGGTGCTGAAGAACGCCTATGGCACCGACCGTGCCGCCTACCACCTGACCGCCGACTACACCTGGGGCTGGACGCAGCAGGAATCGATCCAGGCCGCGACCGAAGGCCTCGGCTGGAAGACCGTCGACAACGTGCTGACCCCGGTCGGCGCAGGTGACTTCTCGGCCTATCTCAACCAGGTGGCCAACTCGGGCGCCGACGTGCTGGTGCTGAACCACTACGGCGGGGACATGGTCAACTCGCTGACCCAGGCGGTGCAGCAGTTCGACCTGCGCTCGAAACAGGCCAACGGCAAGAACTTCGAGATCATCGTTCCGCTCTACTCGGAGCTGATGGCCGCCGGCGCCGGCGAGAACATCAAGGGCGTCTACGGCTCGATGAACTGGAACTGGCAGCTGCAGGATGCGGGCACCCAGGCGTTCGTGAAGTCGTTCGGCGAGAAGTACGGCTTCCCGCCGTCGGGTTCGGCCCACACCGCCTACGTGCAGACCCTGCTCTACGCCGATGCGGTCACCCGCGCCGGTTCGTTCGCGCCCTGCGCCGTGGTCGAGGCCCTCGAGGGCTTCGAGTTCGACGGCCTCGGCATCGGCCCGAGCTACTACCGTGCCGAAGACCACCAGGTGTTCAAGGACGTGCTCGTGGTGAAGGGCGCCGAGGCCCCGACCACCCAGTACGACACCCTGGAAATCGTCGAAGTCACGCCGGCCGAGCAGGTCACCTACCCGCCCGATCACCCGATGTTCGGCGGTGCCGAGGCCACCTCGGCGCGTGCAACGACGGCGCGTAAGCTCTAGTACCTCCTGAACAATCCGGCAGGGCGGGATCCACCGCCCTGCCCGTGCACCCGGAACGCGCCCGCGCGCCCGGGGTTCCCATATGGACGGGTGGGAAATGGACGTCATCATCTCGCAAATCATCAACGGGCTCGACAAGGGATCGGCCTATGCGCTGATCGCGCTCGGGCTGACGCTGATCTTCGGCACGCTGGGCGTGGTCAACTTCGCGCATGGCGCGCTGTTCATGATCGGCGCCTTCGTCGCGGTCACCATGCAGAACCTGCTCAACCTCAGCTTCAAGATGGTCGACCCGGAGAAGAAGGACTTCCTCGGCAACCCGCTCGAGGTCTCGGTGCCCTATGTCGAACACTGGTTCGGCAAGGATGTCGGCTCCGGCCTGATCGAATGGTCGGTCCCGATCGCGATCATCCTCGCGATCCCGGTGATGATCCTCGTCGGCGTGGTGATGGAACGCGGCCTGATCAAGCACTTCTACAAGCGTCCGCATGCCGACCAGATCCTGGTGACCTTCGGCCTCGCCATCGTGCTGCAGGAACTCATCAAGTATTTCTTCGGCGCCAACCCGATCCCGACGCCTGCGCCCTCGCAGTTCTTCGGTGCGATCGACTTCGGCACGCTGCTCGGGTTCGACCCCGGCACCATCACCTACCCCTACTGGCGGTTCATCTACTTCCTGTTCGCGGCCGTGGTGATCGGCGCCGTCTTCGCCTTCCTGCAGTTCACCACCTTCGGCATGGTGGTCCGCGCCGGCATGGCCGACCGTGAGACCGTCGGCCTGCTCGGGATCAACATCGACAAGCGCTTCACCATCATGTTCGGCCTCGCCGCCGCCGTCGCCGGTGTGGCCGGGGTGATGTACGGGCCGATCCTGTCGCCGAACTATCACATGGGGATGGACTTCCTGGTGCTGTCCTTCGTCGTCGTCGTGGTCGGCGGCATGGGCTCGCTGCCCGGCGCCGTCGCCGCCGGCTTCCTGCTCGGCGTGCTGCAGAGCTTCGCCTCGATGAACCAGATCAAGGGCCTGATCCCGGGCATCGACCAGATCATCATCTACCTGGTCGCGATCATCATTCTGCTCACCCGTCCGCGGGGCCTGATGGGCCGTGCCGGCGTGATGGAGGACTGACCCCCATGAAACTGCTCGGCCTGTCTGCGAAAGACACCCGCTTCCTGATCATCGTGATCCTGCTCACCATGCTCACGCCGGTCATCCTGCAACCCTTCCCCGAGGGCTCCGGCCTCGCGACCTTCAACGCCGGCTACCCGGACCTCATGCAGCGGATCGCGATCTTCGGCATCTTCGCGATCGGGTTCAACATCCTGTTCGGCCTCACCGGCTACCTCTCCTTCGGCCACGCCGCCTTTCTCGGGATCGGCTCCTACACCGTGGTCTGGATGTACAAGCTGCTCGACTACAACGTGATCTGGGGCCTGCCGCTCGCGGTGATCGTCTCGGGCCTGTTCGCGCTCGGCATCGGCTACGTCTCGCTGCGCCGGTCGGGGATCTACTTCTCGATCCTCACCCTCGCCTTCGCGCAGATGTCCTACAACCTTGCCTATTCGGTGCTCACCCCGATCACCAACGGCGAAACCGGCCTGCAGGTCTATCCGAACGATCCGCAGGTGCTGCTCGGCGCCAACGAGGCCAGCAGCCCGCATTTCTTCGGCATCGTGATGCGGGAGAACTTCTGGACCCCGCGGATCGGCGACTGGCAGTTCACCTTCAACAACGGCTACTATTTCACCGCGATCATCGCGATCCTGGCCTTCTACCTGTCGCTCAGGATCTTCCGCTCGCCCTTTGGGCTGATGCTGCGGGCGATCAAGACCAACCAGACCCGGCTCAACTACACCGGCATCAACAGCCGTCCCTACACGCTCGCGGCCTTCGTGATCTCGGGCATGTATGCCGGCCTCGCCGGCGGCCTGATGGCGGCGATGGACCCGCTGGCGGGCGCCGAGCGGATGCAGTGGACGGCCTCGGGCGAGGTCGTGCTGATGGTGATCCTCGGCGGTGCCGGCACCCTGATGGGCCCGGTCCTGGGCGCGGGCTTCATCAAGTATCTCGAGAACATCTTCTCGAAGATCAACGACAGCGTGCTGCACGGCTGGTTCGGCGCACTCCCCGACGGGCTCGAGAACGTGATCATCACCATCAGCCACTTCTTCGTCGGCAAGTCCTGGCACCTCACCTCGGGCCTTCCTGTTCATGCTCGTCGTGATCTTCCTGCCCGGCGGCCTCGTCGAAGGCGGCAAGCGGATCCGCGGGCTCTTCAAGAAGAAGCCGCCCGCGGGCGGCGACGCCGAGCATCACCCCAAGTCCGCCCCGCACGTGGCCGAATAAGGAGAGAGTCCCATGGGTATCCTTGAAGTCAAAGGCGTGGGCAAACGCTTCGGCGGGTTGCAGGCGCTCTCCAACGTGAACCTCTCGGTCCTGGAGAACACCGTCCACGCGATCATCGGCCCGAACGGTGCCGGAAAGTCGACGCTGCTCAACTGTTTCGTCGGCAAGCTGATCCCCGACGAGGGCTCGGTGATGTTCGACGGCCAGTCGGTGCTGGGGCGCAAGCCGCACGAGATCAACCAGATGGGGATCAGCCGGGTGTTCCAGACGCCCGAGATCTTCTCCGACCTCACGGTGCTCGAAAACGTGATGATCTCGTGCTTCGCCCATCGCGACGGGTCGTTCCGGATCCATCCGTTCGAGACGGTGGCGCATGAGACCGACATCGTCGAGATGGCCGAGCACATGCTCGAAGACGTAAACATGATCGACAAACGCGGGATGCACGCGGCCTCGATGAGCCGCGGCGACAAGCGCCGGCTGGAAATGGCGATGTGCCTGGTGCAGGAGCCGAAGCTGCTGCTGCTCGACGAACCGACCGCCGGCATGGCGCGGGCCGACACCAACAACACCATCGACCTCCTCAAGGAGATCAAGGAAAAGCGCGACATCACCATCGCGATCATCGAGCACGACATGCACGTGGTGTTCTCTCTCGCCGAGCGGATCACGGTGCTCGCCCAGGGCACGCCGCTGGTCGAGGACACGCCCGCGAACATCAAGGGCCACCCGAAGGTGAAAGAGCTTCTATCTCGGCGAGAGCGCGTAAGGAGACCGGACCAATGGCAGACAGCAAACTCTTGGGCGAGGTGAAGGGCTTCGAGCGGCAGGACCACTCGAAGAACGCCAACCACGCCTCCACCGCGCCGGCCTTCTTCTCGGCCCACGACATCCACGCCTATTACGGCGAGAGCCATCGTGCAGGGCGTGAGCTTCAACATCCACGAAGGCGGATCCTCGCGCTCCTCGGCCGCAACGGCGCCGGCAAGACCTCGACCCTGCGGGCGATTGCCCGGACCGGCAACCCGGCGGTGACGCATGGCGGATCTGGCTCGACCGCCAGCCGCTGCACCGGATGAAGAGCTACGAGGCGGCGCAGAACTGGGCTCGCGCTGGTGCCGGAAGACCGGCGGATCATCCAGGGCTCTCGGTCGAGGAAAACCTCCAGGCTCGCCGCATCGCCCCCAACCCGGGCTGGGAGATCGAGCGCGTCTACGAGCTGTTCCCGCGGCTCGGCGAACGGCGCAAGCAGGAAGGCACGACGCTCTCGGGCGGCGAACAGCAGATGCTCGCCATCGGCCGGGCACTGGTGCGCCAGCTCAAGCTCCTGCTGCTCGACGAACCCTACGAGGGTCTCGCCCCGGTCATCGTCGACGAGATCGGGCCAGCTCAACGTCATCAAATCGCAGGGCATCACTACGGTGCTGGTCGAACAGAACGCGCTCAGGGCCCTTGCGCTCGCCGACCGGGCCGTCATTCTCGACACCGGGACCGTCGTGTTCGACGGCTCGGCCCAGGAGGTGCTCGACAACGAGGATCTGCGCCACGAATACCTCGCGATCTGACCCAAGGTCTGATCTAGATCATCGCCGAGCCGTCCGAATCTGTTACCCCGATTCCCGGATCAGCCCGGGTTGGAGGAGCGGCCCGGCGCGACATTGCCAAAACGCACTGGAGGAGTTTCCATGTCCGACGTCAAAATTCATGCGCCTTCCGCAGATTTCGTGAAGACCGCGAAGATCAACGCCGCTCAGTACGACGAGATGTATGCCCGCTCGATCAACGATCCCGACGGGTTCTGGGGCGAAGCCGCCGAGGCGCCTCGACTGAGCGAAGAAACCCACGATCATCAAGAACACCACGTTCAAGCACCCCGACGTGTCGATCAAGTGGTTCGAGGACGGTGAGCTCAACGTCGCCTACAACTGCGTCGACCGGCATCTCGCCACCCGCGGCGACCAAGTCGCGATCATCTGGGAATCGGACGACCCGAAACTCGACAAGAAGATCACCTACAACGAGCTCGCGGTGAACGTGAACAAGTTCGCCAACATCTACAAGAAGCTCGGCCTGACCAGGGGCGACCGGGTGGTGCTCTACCTGCCGATGATCCCCGAAGCGGCCTACGCGATGCTGGCCTCGGCCCGGCTCGGCCTGATCCACTCGATCGTCTTCGCGGGCTTCTCGCCCGACGCGCTCGCGAGCCGGGTGAACAACGCCGAGGCCGCGCTGATCGTCACCGCCGACGAAGCCCCCGCGGCGGGCGCAACACGCCGCTCAAGACCAACGTCGACAAGGCCCGCGCCGCGACCGGCAACGTCAAGACCCTGGTGGTCGAGCGCACCGGCGGCAACGTGCCGATGACCGAGGGCGTCGACTTCAGCTACAAGGCGCTGCTGGAAGACGTCTCGGACGAATGCGACTACGAGGTGATGAACGCCGAGGACCCGCTGTTCATCCTCTACACCTCCGGCTCCACCGGCACCCCCAAGGGCGTGCTGCACACCACCGGCGGCTACCTGCTCTATGCCGCGATGACGCATGAATACGTCTTCGACTACCACGACGGCGACATCTACTGGTGCACCGCGGACGTGGGCTGGGTCACCGGCCACAGCTACATCGTCTACGACCCGCTGGCCAACGGCGCGACCACGCTGATGTTCGAAGGCGTGCCGACCTACCCCGACGTGGGCCGGTTCTGGCAGGTCTGCGAAAAGCACAAGGTCAACCAGTTCTACACCGCCCCGACCGCGATCCGGGCGCTGATGCGCCACGGCAACGAACCGGTCGAGCGTTTCGATCTGTCCTCGCTCAAGCTGCTCGGCTCGGTCGGCGAACCGATCAACCCGGAAGCCTGGGAATGGTACAACGAGGTCGTCGGCAAGGGGAAATGCCCGATCGTCGACACCTGGTGGCAGACCGAGACCGGCGGCCACATGCTGACCACGCTCCCCGGCGCCCACCCGGCCAAGCCCGGCGCCGCCTGCAAGCCGTTCTTCGGCGTCCAACCGGTGGTGCTCGACTCGCAGACCGGCAAGGAGATCGACGAGACCGAATGCGAGGGCGTGCTGTGCGTCAAGGACGCCTGGCCGGGCATCCTGCGCTCGGTCTACGGTGACCATGACCGCTTCGTGCAGACCTATTTCTCGGACTACAAGGGCTACTACTTCTCCGGTGACGGCTGCCGGCGCGATGCCGACGGCGACTACTGGATCACCGGCCGGGTCGACGACGTGATCAACGTCTCGGGCCACCGGATGGGCACCGCGGAAGTCGAAAGCGCGCTGGTCGCCCACAGCAAGGTGGCCGAGGCCGCCGTGGTCGGCTTCCCGCATGCGCTCAAGGGCCAGGGCATCTACTGCTACGTGACGCTGATGGAAGGCGAAGCCTATACCGACGAGCTGCGCGAAGAGCTGGTGGCCTGGGTCCGCAAGGAGATCGGCCCGATCGCCAAGCCGGACGTCATCCAGTGGGCGCCGGGCCTGCCCAAGACCCGCTCGGGCAAGATCATGCGCCGGATCCTGCGCAAGATCGCCGAGAACGATTTCGGCTCGCTCGGCGACACCTCGACGCTGGCCGATCCGGGCGTTGTCGAAGAACTGATCGAGAACCGTCCCGCGACGTGATCTCCGGAGCGCCGCGCGCGCCCGGGATCATGGGGAGGAGAACGGCCGGGCGGAATAGCCCGGCCGTTTTCATGCGCGGGCAAGGCATTTCACACACGCCCCGGCAAAATCCGTTCGAAGGACATAGCCCCCGGTGCCGTCGCCGCGCACAGGCTTGTTTTCGCCCGTGGACAGGGCTCTCCGCGGTCGCCGTTGACCATGCCCGCGGCGCATCTACACTTTCGGACGGGATGCTGACTGCGCGCGCGTGACGCGCAAGACCCGGGAGGATCTCATGAAAAAGGCACTCATCATACTTGTCGCAGGCGCCGCGATCGCGCTTGGCGGCTGCGCGCCGATGACGACGCAGGAACGGCAGCTGACCGGTGGGCTCGTCGGCGCGACCGCCGGGCTGCTGACTGCCAGCGCGCTGAACGCGAGCGCGGGATGGACCCTTGTCACCGCGCTGGCGGGGGCCACCGCGGGCACGCTGGTGGCGCGCAACTACGGCACCGGGATGTGTGCCTATGCCCGCAGGGACGGACGTTTCGACACCCGCCGCTGCCGGTAAAGGCCGAACGCACCCTGGACACCGGCAAGCGGCGCGGCGCAGCCGCGCGCCGGGCCATGCCTGCCTGCGGGGCGGGACATGACCGTCGGACGAACGGAAAACGGCCGGGATTAATCCCGGCCGCTCCACCCCCGGGCGCGCGAATTGCGCCCAACTCGTCACTCAGGGAAACTTCTGCTTAAATCCTGCGCGATCCCGCCAGCGGCGTCGGATCAGATCATCGCCCAGTCGGTGAACCGGTAGGTCGCGGGTTTCTTCGGCTCGGGACGCGGCAGGGTCCAGGTCTTGTTCGCAGTCACTTCGCGGGGCTCGGGCTTGCGGGTCATGGTCTTTCCTTTCCTGTCGCGGCGTCTCGCCTGGGTTGATGGCGGCTCGGGGAGAGGAGGAGAGGGAGGAGGATCTCCGAGCCGGTATGCCCATGGATTGGAAAGGCCAGAGCCGGTTTTGCGCGGGGGCCGGAGAAAATATCCCACATGCCCCGGTCGCATTGGCGCGGCGGTCCCACGGCAGCCGTCGCGGGGCCGGTCTGCGCGACCAGGCCCCTGCCCCGACGGGAAACGGCGGGCGCGGGGTACGACCCGACCCAGGGAGGGGTTGCTACTTCTCCCGCGCGGCCAGCATCAGTTCCACGCGCTTGAGTTCGCGCAGGACCCGGGCGGTCTGCATTTCGCCGAACATGTAGAGCTTCAGCATGCCGATCACCATGATCGAGACCACCGCGCCGAGCCCCCATTTGAGCGCCACGACCGGGTCGGCGGCGGCGAAGAACCGGTAGCCGCACCAGAGCCCGAGCGCGACATAGACGAAGATCGCGCCGGTCGAGAGCCAGCCGACCCAGGCGTTGCGCCCGGAGAGCTGGCCGAAGAATTCGGCGAAGAACCCGCGCGGCACGGTGGCCTCGATCAGCGCGCGGTCCTCTTCGGCGAGCGCCTGTTCGATCATCTGGTCAAGCTTGTCCATTTTCGTCTCCCAAAAGGGCGCGCAGGTTTGCGCGCGCATGCATGAGGCGCGTCTTGACCGTGCCCACGGGCACGTCGAGCGCGGTGGCGACCTCGGTCACGCCGAGGTCTTCGAGGTAGAACAGGGCCACGGTCGCGGCCTGCGCCGGCGGCAGGGCGGCGATTGCGGCACGCACGCGGGCGGCGTCGGCCGCGCCGGGGCCGGTCTCCGGCACCAGGGGCTCGGTCTCGGCGGCGACCGCCGCGGCGAGCCGGCGGCCGCGTTGGCGCCGGGCGATCTCGCGGCTGACCCTCCGGCTCACGATCCGGAGCGCCCAGGGCAGGAAAGCGGCCTCGTCGCGCAGGCCCGGCAGGCCGCGCAGGATCTCGACCCAGGCCTCCTGCACCATGTCGCGCGCCACCTCGCGGTCGCCGAGCAGCCGCGCGGCATGGGCGACGAGGCGCGGCCCGCGAAACTCGGCGAGCTGCGCGAGCGCCCTTGCGTCGCCGGTCCGCGCCGCCGCCACGAGGTAGTTTTCGAAGGCCCGTTCCTTCTGCCGCATCTGTCCCGTCCCGTGTCTACAGGAGAGAGTGCCGGCAGCGCGGCGCCCGGTTCAATGCCGGGTTCGCGGCAGGTGGATTTATTGCGCTGTCCAGCCGCCGTCGACGGGGATGGTGGTGCCGGTCACGTTATGGGCGACGGGCGCACAGAGCCAGCGGGCGAGCGCGCCGATCTCGGCGGGGTCCGACATCCGCCGGCTCGGCTGTTTCGCCGACAGGAGCGCGGCGATCCCGGCGTCGCGGTCGCCGCCCCCCGCCGCGGCGGCGGCGTCGATCTGCGGCTGGATGAGGGCCGTCTCGGTCCAGCCGGGGGCGATGCAATTGACCGTAACCCCGCCCTTGTCGCGGCGCACCGGCGGCGGCGTATTCGAGTGCGGCCACCTTGGAGAGCCCGACCAGCCCGTGCTTGGCCGCGACATAAGGGCGCCTTGTCGACCGAGGCGACGAGGCCGTGGACCGAGGCGATGTTGACCACCCGTCCGTAGCCGCGCGCCGCCATCGCCGGCAGCGCGAGCCGCATGGTGTGGAAGGCGGCCGAGAGGTTGACCGCGAGGATCGCGTCCCAGGTCTCGGCCGGCATCTCGGCGAGCGAGGCGGTGTGCTGGATACCGGCGTTGTTGACCAGGATGTCGATGCCGCTGCCCACTTCCCGCCCCCAGGCCTCGACCGCGGCCACCAGAGCTTCGATCTGGGCGGGGTGCCTGAGATCGCCGCCGAAAAACTCCACCTGCGGGCTGCCGGCGGCGCGCAGCGCCTCGCGCGCCTCGCGGATCTCCATCTCGCCCGCCAGTCCGTGCAATGCAATCCGCGCGCCCGCTTCCGCCAGCGCCCGCGCGACGGCAAGGCCGATCCCGCTGACCGACCCGGTGACCAGCGCCGTGCGCCTGTTGAGTTCCGTCATGTCCGTCTCCCGTTCCGATTTGCGGCCAGCCTACGTCATCGCCGCCGGCTGCGCCGCAGAAATCTCGCCGCACCTGCAGCGTCGCCGCCCGGGGCGCGGAACAGGCGCGGCGTGGGGAAATCTGACCGGATGGTTGAATGCAACGCCGGTTCCGGGCAATCTGGAGGGGTCGATGAGGAGTGCCGCAGGATGACGGAAACCAGACCGCGGACCCGGATCCAGGAAAAGAACCGCGCCACGATCCTCGAGGCGGCGCTCGACGTGTTCTCGCAGCACGGCTTCCGCGGGGCGACGCTGGACCAGATCGCCAAGGCGGCGGGGCTGTCGAAACCCAACGTGCTCTACTACTTCCCGTCGAAGGAGGCGATCCACGGGGCCCTGCTCGCCGGGCTCATGGACACCTGGCTGGAACCGCTCGAAGCGCTGAACGATGCCGGCGATCCGGTCGAGGAACTGCTCGACTATGTCGAACGCAAGCTCGAGATGTCGCGCGACATGCCGCGCGAGAGCCGGCTGTTCGCGGGCGAGGTGCTGCAGGGTGCGCCGCGGTTCGGTGCCTTTGTCTCGGGGCCGCTGAAGCAGCTGGTCGACGAGAAGGCGGCGCTGATCCAGGACTGGGTCGATGCCGGCCGAATCGCGCCCGTCGACCCCTATCACCTGATCTTCTCGATCTGGGCCTCGACCCAGCATTATGCCGATTTCGACACCCAGGTCCGGGCGATCCTGCAGGCCGACGACGACGCGCATTTCGAGGATGCGCGCCGGTTCCTGCACGGGATGTACGCTGGCCTGCTCCGGCCGAAGCCGGGCGGGTGAGCCGGGCCGGTTAACCAACTTCCCGGAAAACGGTGGATTTCCAAGGGGCTACGGGCGTATTCTGCCGAGGGCAAAATCCGGGTGGGGGCTCCTTGGATCGGAGCCGGGTATGAATTTGCAGGACCTGCCCCGTTGGGGCCGTTCGCAACGCTTGCGGCTGAAATGCCGTTGCGGAAAGTCAACGACGTCAAACAGGTGGAGCCGGGCGCGCGCGCAGGCGACACGGCGCCCGATACCGGACGCGGGCGCGACAACGGCCTCGAGGCCGCGGCCGCACGCGACATCACTGCGCTCCGGCGCGAGATGGAGCGGCGCGACCTGCCGGCCGGACCGCCGCCGACCTTCGAACTGAGCCAGCTCGAGCTCGACAGCGACATCCAGCAGGTGATCGCCCGGGTCGAGGCCGCCCGCAGCCAGGCGCGCGATGCCGATGCACGCAAGACCGCGGCAGAGACCGAAGAACGGCGGGCCGTGGCCGAGATGGATGCGCTCGACGATGCGCAGGAAGCCGCGACAACGGAGCAGGACAGCGGCGAGGTGCCCGACACCGACATGGTCGCGGCTAACGCCGGCCCCCGGACCACGCTCGACGCACACGTTTGAGGTCCCAAGCAGGGCAGCCTGCGCGCTTGCAGGTGGCTGGGGCCGCGGACAGGCACGGCGGGCGCCGCCCCGGCCGCAGCGGGGCGCCCGCGCCGCCCCGGGTCACGAAACCGGCCCGGACGGCGGTCTGCCGACGCCGTGCCGGTGTCGCCGCCGGTTCCAGGGCGCACCGCTTGAGCCCGCTCCCGGCCTGCCCCGCGCAGATCGCCTGCGCACCTCGCCCACACGCCCCGCCCGCGCCCTGGCCCCGGGGGCCGGCGGGCGAAGTCGCGGCGACGGTGAAGTCCCGCTTTAAAACCCCCGGCGCTCCGCCTATAAGCGATAGGAACGAACCGCCCGGCCCGACCGGGCTGGCAGAGCGTCGAGGAAGGCATGACCCAGAAAACCCGCGACAATGACGTGGCCTTTATCCAGGCCCTGGCCGAGCTATTGCACGAGAACGATCTCACCGAGCTTGAAGTGAAACGCGAATACGGCGAGGCCGACAAGCTGAACGTGCGCGTGAGCCGGGCCGGCCCTGCGGCGGTGACCCATGTCGTTTCGGCCCCCGCCGCGGCGCCGGCCGCGACACCGGCCGCGCCGGCCGTGCCCGCGGCCCCCGCAGCCGTAGCGAACGGCGATCCCGCGGCGCATCCCGGCGCCGTAGCCTCGCCGATGGTCGGCACCGTCTATCTGCAGTCCGAACCCGGCTCGCCGCCCTTCGTCAAGGTCGGCGACAGCGTCTCCGAGGGAGACACGCTGCTCATCATCGAAGCGATGAAGACCATGAACCAGATCCCGGCGCCCCGGGCCGGCACGGTCAAGCGGATCCTGGTCGAGGATTCCGCCCCGGTGGAATTCGGCGCCCCCCTGATGATCATCGAGTGAGCGGGGCAGATCATGTTCGACAAGATCCTGATCGCCAACCGCGGCGAGATCGCCCTGAGGGTGATCCGCGCCGCCCGCGAGATGGGATCCAGTCGGTCGCGGTGCATTCGACCGCGGATGCCGACGCGATGCATGTGCGCATGGCCGACGAGGCGGTCTGCATCGGCCCGCCGCCGGCATTGGACAGCTACCTGTCGATCCCGTCGATCATCGCCGCCTGCGAGATCACCGGCGCCCAGGCGATCCACCCGGGCTACGGTTTTCTCTGAGAACGCCAAGTTCGTGCAGATCGTCGAGGACCACGGTCTGACCTTCATCGGCCCGTCGTCGGACCACATCCAGCTGATGGGCGACAAGATCACCGCCAAAGAGACGGCGAAGCAGCTCGGCATCCCGGTGGTGCCGGGCTCGGACGGCGGCGTGCCCGACATGGACACCGCGCGCCAGGTCGCGGCCGAAATGGGCTACCCGGTCATCATCAAGGCCACCGCCGGCGGCGGCGGCCGCGGCATGAAGGTGGCGAAGTCGGAGAAGGAGCTCGAAACCGCCTTCCGCACCGCCCGCACCGAGGCCAAGGCCGCTTTCGGCAATGACGAGGTCTACATGGAGAAATATCTCCAGAAGCCGCGTCACATCGAGGTGCAGGTCTTCGGCGACGGCAAGGGCGGCGGCGTGCACCTGGCCGAGCGCGACTGCTCGCTGCAGCGGCGCCACCAGAAGGTGCTGGAGGAGGCCCCCGGCCCCGCGATCAGCCCCGAGGAGCGCGCCCGGATCGGCGGGATCTGTGCCAAGGCGATCGCCGAGATGGGCTATTCCGGCGCTGGCACGATCGAGTTCCTCTACGAGGACGGCGGCTTCTACTTCATCGAGATGAACACGCGGCTGCAGGTCGAGCACCCGGTGACCGAGGCGATTTTCGGTGTCGATCTGGTGCGCGAACAGATCCGCGTAGCCGAGGGCTGCCGCTGTCGTTCACCCAGGACGACCTGGGTGGTCAACGGCGCCGCGATCGAGATCCGGATCAACGCCGAACGCCGCCCAAGTTCGCCCTGCCCGGGCAAGATCACCCAGTACCATGTGCCGGGCGGGCTCGGGGTGCGGATGGATTCGGCGCTCTATGACGGCTACTCGATCCCGCCCTATTACGACTCGCTGATCGGCAAGCTCATCGTCCACGGCCGCGATCGCACCGAGGCGATTTCGCGGCTGTCGCGGGCGCTGGGCGAGCTGATCGTCGACGGTGTGGACACCACCGTGCCCTTGTTCCACGCTCTGTTGCAGGAGCCCGACGTGCTGACGGGCAATTACAACATCCACTGGCTGGAACGCTGGCTCGAAGAGAACTTGGGGTAACCCTTGCAGGCCGGGCGCCTCACGCCGGAACTGCTGCTGCGCGCCTATGCCGCCGGGGTGTTTCCGATGTCGGAGGCCCAGGACGATCCGCGGGTGTTCTGGGTCGATCCGGAGCGGCGGGGATCCTGCCGCTCGACGGGTTCCACCTGTCGCGGTCGCTGCGCAAGACCCTGCTCCGACCCGGTTCCACCTCACCCTCGACATGGATTTCGAGGGCGTGGTGCGGGGCTGCGCGGAACGCGAAGAGACCTGGATCAACGACGCCATCTTCCGCGGCTATTTCGCGCTGCACCGGCTCGGCTATGCGCATTCGGTCGAGGTCTGGGAGGGCGACGACCTGGTCGGCGGGGTCTACGGGGTGGCGCTCGGGCGGGCGTTCTTCGGCGAAAGCATGTTCAGCCGCACGACCGACGCCTCGAAGATCGCGCTCGCGACCCTGATCGCCCACCTGCGCCAGACCGGGTTCATGTTGTTCGACACCCAGTTTACCACCGAACACCTCGCCAGCCTCGGCGCCATCGAGGTGCCGCGGGCGGAGTACCACGCCATGCTCGACCTCGCGCTGAGCAAGGGCGCAGCGGAGATCCTGTCGCGCCCCCTGCCCGCGGGCGATGCGGTGGTCGCGCTGCTCACGGAAGCGACGTCGGGCTGACACGCGCTCGGGGCGGAGGCGGATTGCGGCGGGCGAAGCGCGTTTCCGGAGCACGCGATTTCCTTGACAATGGGTCAACGGCCAGGCTCGGGCGTGGCGCAAGTGTCTTTTATTGCAGGATAAACCATATCCGGAAATCCGGATATCCGGATTCCCGATGGGTGGACCTTAAGGACCGATCGGGTGGTTCCGAAGGACGGAGAACGCAGGGCCAAGCGGGCGCCCCCTCCGCGGTCGACCGGCGCACCGATTGCGGCGCCGATCCGACGTTGCCGGCGGGCACCAGAGGCAGGGCACCGAATGCGACGGGCCGGTCACCGGAGCCGGGGCGCGTGAGGCGGCCCGGTGCAAACGGCCAGCCCGCGGGGCGCGGCAACGCCCCCCTGACCGGCCACGGACCCGCGGGACCAAAGGTTGACAAATACGCGCGGGTGTCGCGTATGTCCCTGTTATTGCTATGGAAACCGTGTCCGGAAATCCGGATTTCCGGATGCCTTTCCGGTCGCATCCCGGGGCCGACCACCTCCCCGAACAGCAGCGTCCCCGAGTATCGGACATGCGCGACGGCATCGACCGGCCGCCGGTCGCGCGGAAGGTCCCGACCCGACTCGGCCGCAGCCGTGTCGGCGGGTTCCGCGGTTTCGGGGAGCGTGCAGTTCAGCACCCAGACGTCGAACCTTGGATGGTCGAGCGCGTTGAGCCCGGGCGACGACGCGATCATCCAGCCGCGGAAGATCGGGTCCGGCTTGCCGTCCTCGGTGATGTCCAGCCAGGCATAGGCATCGCCCGACGGGTTGTCTTCCGGGTAGCGGCATTCGCCGAGGGTGATCGTGAGCCAGCCCAGACCGGCCGTGTCACCGCTGGCGAGATGCATCTCCTCGACCGTGCCCGCGAGCTTGTCGAGCCCCTTGAGCACCGCACCGGTGCCCCTGGTGACCTTGTCCTCTTCCACCGTCGTCACGTCTTGACCGACCACCGAGCCCGGCGGCAGCAGTTCGAGGACCGGCGGGTCGGTGTCGATCGGCCCCCAGGGGTCGACCGCGTCGGGATCGATCGGGTCAAGCTCCGGGGTCCAGCCGGCACCCGGATCGTCCGGGAGCGGCGCGAACCCGGTGACCGGCTCGGTCGGCACCAGGCCGGTGCCGTCGAACAGCCCGTCGTCGGTCAGCTCCGCCCCGGGCGCGGGCTCCAGCGGCACGACCACGATCTGCGCCACGGAAGGTCCTGCAAGCAGCGCGGCGCAGGTGGCGCAAAGGATCGGGGTTCGCAGGAGGGTGCGCATGGTCAGCACGGGGTCAGCGGGATGGGCCGGCGGCTCAGGGCTGCCAGGCCTCGTAATCGGCGCGCTCGACCGGTTGCGCACGCAGCATCGAGCCGGCCGGATGGTAGGCCTCGGCGGTGCCGGACAGGTTGTCGTGGTGCGGCTTCTCCCAAGCCTTGTGCGGCAGGGGATCGTCCTTGGGCGTGTCCTTGAAGGTACGGTGCAGCCAGCCGTGCCATTCCGCCGGCACTTTCGAGGCGACCGGCTCGTCGGCGTAGATCACCCAGCGCTTGCTGTCGTCGGCATTGCGGTAATAGGCGTTGCCCTGATCGTCCTCGCCCACCTTCACGCCGCGAAACCGGGTGAGCAGCCGGGTGCCGAGCGTCTCGGCGTGATACCAGGTGATGAGCGACAGGATGAAACGCATGGATCTCTCTCCGGACGAGGTCTCCCCTCCATATGGCCCATGCGGCAGACGAGGTCCAGTGGCAATGGCGGCGCCCCCGGCACCGGGCGGCCCGCGGCCCGGACTGCCGCCGGGGCGGGCGCAGGTTCGGCGGATATCTGCCGCCGCGAAATCGGCAGACCCTGTCCCCGGGGATGCCGGATTTTCGCCCGGTTCATCCGCGACAGTGGTCTCGTGGCCGCGGGGGGGCGGAAACGAGGACGACACATGAAAGACTTCATCAGCTTCTTTGCCGGCGTACTGGCCGCCCTGATCTTCGCGACCGCGCAACTCGGCGAACTCCAGGCCGCGCAGGGCGGGAAACTCGCCCAGGCAAACCAGGTCCCGGACATCGCCGCCATGGAACAGCGCGTCGCCCAGCGGTAGCGACACAGTCCGGGCCCGCTTCGAGCCCGCCCTGCCCGGTCCCAACGCCGGCATCCCGATGCCGCGCGGCGTCGACCGCCCCGCCGTCAGCTGCCCGGCAGGCGCGCGGTGACCTCGATCTCGATCTTCATTTCCGGCGTCATCAACCCGGCGACGATCATCGTGGCCGCGGGGCGCGCCGTTGCGAAGGCCTCCGACAACACCGGCCAGCAGGGCTCGAAATCGTCCGCATTCGGAAGGATGTAGCGCACGCGGGTCACGTCGTCGAGCGAAGCGCCGGCCTCCTTGAGGGCTTTCTCGATGGTTATCATCGTGTTGCGGCACTGATCGACGACGTCTTCCGGCATCGTCATGGTGGCGTAGTCGAAGCCGGTGGTGCCGGCGACGAAGACCCATCCGCCCTCGACCACGGCACGGGAATAGCCGATCCGGGCTTCGAACGGGGAACCTGAGGAAATGAGTTTTCGAGACATGGGCCTACCCTTTGCTAGCTGGCGCGAGGGAAGCGGTTTCGTGACCGCTTGGCAAGGCCTTTCGCAAGGCCTTGGCCCGGCCGGCCATGTGCCCGCGGCGACGATGGAAACGCAAAGGGCGCCCCCGTCGGAGGCGCCCTTTTGAAAATCCGCGCGGGATACCCCGCGTGCCGCAAGGTCACCCGGCGCTGGCACCCTCTTCGACACCCTCGGCATAGATGATCAGCGGCTTGGCGTCCGCCGCGGTCACCGCCTCTTCGTTCACCACCACCTCGTCGACATTGTCCATCGAGGGCAGTTCGAACATGGTGTCGAGCAGGATGCCCTCCATGATCGAGCGCAGGCCCCGGGCGCCGGTCTTGCGCGCGATGGCGCGCTTGGCGATCGCCTTGAGCGCGTCGTCGGTGAAGGTGAGCTGGGTATTCTCGATATCGAACAGCCGCTGGTACTGCTTGACCAGCGCGTTCTTGGGCTCGGTCAGGATCGTCACCAGCGCCGGCTCATCGAGGTCGGTGAGCGTGGCGATCACCGGCAGGCGGCCAACGAATTCGGGGATCAGGCCGAATTTCAGCAGGTCTTCCGGTTCGAGATCCTGGAACACCTCGCCGACGCCGCGGGTTTCCTCGTCCTTCACGTCGGCGCCGAAGCCGATGGCCGAGCCCTTGCCGCGCTGGGCGATGATCTTGTCGAGCCCGGCGAAGGCGCCGCCGCAGATGAACAGGATGTTGGTGGTGTCGACCTGGAGAAACTCCTGCTGCGGATGCTTGCGGCCCCCCTGGGGCGGCACGCTCGCGACGGTGCCTTCCATGATCTTCAGAAGCGCCTGCTGCACCCCCACGCCCGAGACGTCGCGGGTAATCGAGGGGTTGTCGGATTTGCGGGTGATCTTGTCGACCTCGTCGATATAGACGATGCCGCGCTGGGCGCGTTCGACGTTGTACTCGCTAGCCTGCAGCAGCTTGAGAATGATGTTTTCCACGTCCTCGCCGACATAGCCCGCCTCGGTGAGCGTGGTGGCGTCGGCCATGGTGAAGGGCACGTCGAGGATGCGGGCCAGGGTCTGGGCGAGCAGGGTCTTGCCGGTACCGGTCGGGCCGATCAAGAGGATGTTCGACTTCGACAGCTCGATGTCGTCGGCATTATGCGCCGCGGCGTGGTTGAGCCGCTTGTAGTGGTTGTGTACCGCCACCGACAGCACGCGCTTGGCCTTTTCCTGGCCGATCACGTAATCGTCGAGCACGTCGCAGATTTCCTGCGGCGTCGGCACGCCATCGGTGGATTTCAGCCCGGATCCCTTGGTTTCCTCCCGGATGATGTCCATGCAGAGCTCGACGCATTCATCGCAGATGAACACCGTCGGACCCGCGATCAGCTTGCGCACCTCATGCTGGCTCTTGCCACAGAACGAGCAGTAGAGGGTGTTCTTGCTGTCTCCGCCGGAGGAAGTATTGGCCATGTGTCAATTTCCCTGGGGTGCTGAAATCTGCCGCCCCGTTCCGTTTCTTGCCCCGCGGGGCTTTCTGTGTCCCCGCCCGCCCAAGACTAGGGCAGGCGGGATTCGGGCACAACCCGATTTGCCCGCCCCCCGTGGCGCGCGGGCCACAGGCGTCGGGCGCCAGGTCAAGCGTCGCCCTCCGGCTTCGGCCGGGTTTCGAGGATTTCGTCGATGTGACCCCAGGCCTTGGCCTCTTCGGGCGACATGAAATTGTCGCGCTCGAGGGCCGCGAAGACGGTGTCGCGGTCGTTGCCGGTGTGCTTGACGTAGATGTCGATCAGCTTGTCCTTGACCTTCTGGGTCTCGGCCGCGTGGATCATGATGTCGGTCGCCTGGCCCTGGAACCCGCCCGAGGGCTGGTGGACCATGATCCGCGAGCTCGGCAGCGAGAAGCGCATGCCCTTTTCGCCGCCGACCGAGAGCACCGAGCCCATCGAGGCCGCCTGGCCGATGACCAGCGTCGAGACCTTGGGCCGGATGTACTGCATCGTGTCGTAGATCGAGAGCCCCGAGGTCACCACGCCGCCGGGCGAGTTGATGTACATCGCGATCTCTTTCGACGGGTTCTCGGCCTCGAGAAACAGGAGCTGCGCGCAGATCAGCGTCGACATTCCGTCATGGACCGGGCCGTTGACGAAGATGATCCGTTCCTTGAGCAGGCGCGAGAAGATGTCATAGGCGCGCTCGCCCCGGCTGGTCTGCTCGACCACCATGGGCACGAGGGTGTTGTTGAATATCTCGAGGGGATCGTTCATGTCGCCTGCCTTACCTATCTGGGGCCGGGACTTTTCCCGGACTTGGCGAATCCTAATGTTGCGCTTCGGGGGCTTCAAGGCCCGGCCGGCGCAAATGATCGTCAGGCCCACTTAGCCCCATGACCGTTACCGCCGCCCTAACACGGACGCGTCGGCGGCAGAATAGCCCTGCCCCGACAGCGAAAAGATGCCCGAAATGCGGCTATTCGAGGGTGGTGCGGTCGATCACCAATACCCCGTCGGCGACCCGGTCGGAGGGGTGGGTGATGACGGCATCGCCGGCGGCGAGACCGCCCAGAACCTCGGCCAGTTCGGTGTTGCGCCGGCCGATATCGACCTTGGCGAGCGCCGCGGTGCCGTCCCTGACGGTGAAGACCGCCCAGTCGCCGTCTTCGCGGAACAGCGCGCTGATCGGTACCCGCAGCACGTCCGCACCGGACCATTCGACGATCCGCAGGTACACCCGGTAGTTGTGGCCGAGCGCGGGCCGGTCGCCCTCGGGCGTGACGAAATCGAGAAGCACCTTGACCCGCTGTTCCTCGATCCCGAGGGCCGAGACCTTGGTGAAAGCGGCGGGCTCGATCTCGCGCACCGTGGCTTCGAGGGTCGCCTCGCCGCCCCAGCGTTCGACATAGGCGCGCGCGCCGGGGGCGATGCGCACCGCGTCGGTCGAGAGCAGATCGACGGTGATTTCGAGGTCGTTCCTCGGCCCGATGGTAAGCAGCGGCGCGCCGGCCGCCACCGGCCGCGCGCTTTCGTTCTCGACCGACAGCACCTGGCCCGAGACCGGCGCGGTCAGCGCGATGCAGCAGTCCGAGCTGTCGGGACTGGTCTCGGTGGCGTTCGGCTCGATCAGCACCGCCTGCGCTGCGGTCACTTCGCTTTCGCGCATCTTGAGGGTGGCGAGCGAGGAATCGTATTGCGCGGCGGCGACGTCGAGCCCGACCTCAGCCTGTTCGAGCTGGGCGTCGGAGGCGGCGTCGCGGTCGTGCAGCGCCAGAACCCGGTCGAAGCTGCGTTGCGCGTTGTTCAGATCGGCCTCGGCGGCGCGGACATTGGCCTCGGCCAGCACTTTGGCCGACTGGGCCTGGGCCACCGTCGCCTCGGCCTGGGCGCGGGCGCGGGCGTCGAGGAAGGCGGGCGCGCCCGGTTCGATCCGGGCGACCACGGTCTCGCCTGCGACCACCCGGTCGCCGATCGCGACCGGTGAGCGCAGGACCTGTCCCGACACCGGGGCCGAGACCTCGAAGACATCCTTGATCCGGGTCATGCCGTCGGCGTTGACGGTCACTTCGAGGGGGCCGGTATCGAGGACCTGGAGGTCTACGGGCACCTGTTCCGGCTGGGACATCTCGTAGCCGAGCAGCCCGAGCCCCGCGACCACCGCGGCGCCGAAAAGGATGTTCCTGACCCGAATTGCCATGGGGTTACTCCCTTGTTTTCATGACCGCGACGAGGTCCATCCGGTCGATCCTGCGGCGCACGATCAGCGCCGAGGCGAGCGAGGCGCCGGCCACCACGAGGGCCGCGCGCATGTAGGTTTTCTGGGCGACGATCAGCGGGATCGAGTAGAGATCGCTGTCGAAGCTTGCGACCATGCCGGCGGCCATGCCGTAGCCGATCCACAGGCCGAGCGGGATCGCCACCGCGGTCAGCAGGAACAGCTCGCCGAGCAGGATGTAGCTCACCTCGCCCCGGGTGAAGCCGAGGATGCGCAGGGACGCGAGTTCGCGGGCGCGCTCGCTGAGCAGGATCCGGGCCGAGTTGTAGACCACGCCGATGGCGATGAGCGAGGCGACCAGGGTGAAGATCGTCACCGAGATCCAGGCGCTTTCGGCCATGGTCTCGTCGAAGCTCTTGCGCACCTGGGACATCAGCGTGATGCCCGACAGCCCCGGCGCGTCCTTGACCGCGCGGTAGAGCGCGTCCTCCTGCGCCTCGTCGATCATGACGTTGGCGAGCGTCACCTGCGGCACCTGGCCGAGCATCGCGGCAAGCCGATCCTGGTCCATATAGGCGCCGAGGCCGAAAAAGGTCTGTACGGTGCCGGTCAGCACCACCTTGTGGCGGTGGTCGTCGCGCTGCAGGAATTCGACCTCGATCACGTCGCCGACCTTGGCGTCGAGGTGGTTGGCGAGCCGGGCTTCGAGCACGATCCCGTCCTCGGGCGCGATCTCGGTGCCGGTGCCGCCGTCGAAGACCCGCGCCAGCGTGTTGCCCTCGCGCCGCCCCTCGATGGCGATCGTGCGGGTGCGCGAGTAATGGTAGAGCCGCGCCGGCGCGGCGAAGGCGCCCTCGGCCGCCATCACGCCGGGCAGATTGGCGACGTCTTCCAGCACCGTTTCGGGGCGGTTGATCGGAAAAGTCAGGATCGCGTCCTGCCGGTTGACCTGGACGAAAGCCACGTCGAGCAGCTCGTCGAAACTGTCCATCATGAACAGGCCCGAGACGATCATCGCCGCCGACATCGAGATGCCGAGGGTGGTGAAGGCGGCCCGGACCGGCCAGCGACCGATGGCGCGCAGGATCATCATCGTCGGCTGGCGCGGTTTGAAGAAGCCGATCAGCCGATCGAACAGCCCGCGGCGGAAGCGCGTGGGCGCCGGCGGGCTCATCGCCACCGCGGGGCTCAGGCCCACTACCCGGCGCACGGCGAAAACCGCGCCCAGCATCGCCGCGGTGAGGCCGGTGACGGCGGAGAGCGCGTAGACGGCGGGGTATTGCAGGAAGACGAGATAGGGGAAGTGGAAGAACTGGCCGTAGATCGTGGCGATGCCGATCGAGGCCCAGTAGCCGATGGCCCAGCCGAGCACCACGCCGACCGCGCCGATCAGCAGCGCCAGCTTGAGGTAGTGCCACGCGATCTCGAGCGCGCCGTAGCCCAGCGCCTTCAAGAGCCCGATCTGCTCGCGTTCCAGCGTCACCAGCCGGCTCAGCACCATGTTGACGAGGAAGGTGGTGATGACCAGGAAGATCGGCGGCAGCACCCGCACCATCATGTCCCACTGCTGCAATTCGCCGTCGAGAAAAGCGTTGGAGGTCTGGTCCTTGCGACCGTAGGGGCCGGTGCCGCCATAAGGTTTCAGCAGGGTTTCAAGCTCGTCCTCGACCTGGTCCACGTCGGTGCCGCGGGTGACACCGAGGGTCACGGAGTTGAAGGCGCCCGAGAGGTTGAAGGCGGCGGCGAGCACGTCCTCGGCCATCCACAGGATGCCGAAACGCTTGTCGTCGGGCATGATCGAGCCCGGCCCGATGGTGTAGATGAACTCCGGGCTGAGCACGATGCCGGTGATCGTCACCTCGCGCTTCTGGCCGTTGAGGGTGACGCCGAAGCTGTCGCCGGGACTGAACCCGTGGGCGGTGGCGAAGGCTTCGTTGACCACCACCTCGTCCTGGCGGCCGGCATCGGGGAGCCGTCCGGCGCGCAGGATGAGCTGGTTCATCTGCGGCTCGCCCGAAGCGGGGATCGAGATGATCTGGCCCATGGCCGGGCTGTCGAGGTCGGCGATGTCGAGAATGGCAAACTCGCTGATCCGCGCCTCGACCCGGGCGACGCCCTCGATAGCGGCGATCTCGGGCACCAGCGTCATCGGCGCGCGCGAGGCGTCGGACCAGACATCGGCGAAACGGGCGCGTTCGTAATAGGTGTCGCGGGTCTCGCTGAGCGAGCGCTGGGCACCGAAGCTCATGACCATGACCATCACACCGGAGGCGAGGACCAGCGCGATGGCGAGCGACTGCGCCCAGAGGCGGCGGATATCGCGAAACAGTTTATTGTCGAGCGCGCGCATCGGGTTACCACTCGATCTCGCGGGGCTCGATGCGGCTCTCGTTCACCTCGACCGAGGCGACATTGCCGTCGGCGACATAGATCACCCGGTGGGCCATCTTCCGGATCGCGGCGTTGTGGGTGATGATGACGGTGGTGGTGCCGAGGTCTTCGTTGATCCGTTCCAGCGCTTCGAGCACCTGCACGCCGGTGTTCGAATCGAGCGCGCCGGTGGGCTCGTCGCAGAGCAGCACTTCGGGTCGCTTGGCGATGGCGCGGGCGATGGCGACGCGCTGCTGCTCGCCGCCCGACATTTCGGCCGGGAAATGGTCCATCCGGTGGCTCAGACCGACGCGCTCGAGCGCTTCCTCGGGCGGCATCGGGTCCTTCGCCACCTCGGTCACGAGGGCGACGTTTTCGCGCGCGGTCAGGCTCGGGACCAGGTTGTAGAACTGGAAGACGAAGCCGACATGGTCGCGGCGGAACCGGGTGAGCTCGCGCTCGCTCATGGCGGTCACTCGTGGTCGCTGAACCAGGCCACGCCCGATGTCGCCCGGTCGAGCCCGCCGAGGATGTTGAGCAGCGTCGACTTGCCGGAGCCCGAGGCGCCGAGCAGCACCGTGAACTCGCCCATGTAGAGATCGACGTCGACCCCGCGCAGCGCCCAGACCTCCACCTCGCCGGTGCGGTAGACCTTGGTGATCCCTTCGGTATGAAAAATGCGCGTGGCCATGCGGGTCCCCTGTTACGGGTTTCGCATCTCAGTGGAGCGATGACCTTGATTTGGTTCAAAGACGAACGAAGTCAATCGAAGCGCGACGCAAAGCCGCTTCGAAGCGGCTCGCAAAGGCGTTTCCGAACGCCTTTCCCCCGGCCCGGCCGTCCGGTGAAACGGCCCCGACGCGCCGCGAATGCGTCTGCGCCGGGACACCCTGCCCCGCCCCGGACCCGGCTCCGTGCTCAGCGGGTGCGCAGCGACCGGCCGTCGTGGAAGATCTGCACCTTGTCCGGGCGCGCGGTCAGCTTCACCGTCGCGCCGCGCAGCTCGCCGTGGATGCCGGGGAGCTTGGCGATCAACGGCTCCTGGCCGGCCTGCGCCTTGAAGTAGAGCAGCGTCACCTCGCCCAGCGCCTCGACATAGTCGACGGTGCCCTCGTAGAACACGTGGTCGCCCTCGCCCGCGACCAGGAAATCCTCGGGCCGCACGCCGACATTGACCTGCCAGCCCTTCTCGGCCGCCTGGGTCTCGACATCGGCCACCGCATCGTGGCCGTGGTGCAGGTCGACGACGGTCTGCTTGCCGGTCTGGGTGATGGCGCCGGGCAGCAGGTTCATGGCCGGCGAGCCGATGAACTGGGCGACGAACTCGTTGTCGGGCCGCTCGTAGAGGTCGAGCGGGCTGCCCATCTGGGCGATGCCCTTGCCCGCGAGCACCACGATCTTGTCGGCGAGCGTCATCGCTTCGACCTGGTCGTGGGTGACGTAGATCATGGTCGAATTGGGCATTGCCTCCTTGAGCTCGGCGATCTGGATCCGGGTCGCCACCCGCAGCGCGGCGTCGAGGTTGGAGAGCGGTTCGTCGAACAGGTAGACCTTGGGGTCGCGCACGATGGCGTGGCCGATGGCGACCCGCTGGCGCTGGCCGCCGGAGAGCGCCTTGGGCAGGCGGTCGAGATATTCGTCGAGCTGCAGGATCTTGGCCGCCTTCTTCACCGCCGCGTCGATCTCTTCCTTCGACTTCTTGGCGATGCGGAGCGCGAAGGCCATGTTGTCGTAGACCGTCATATGCGGGTAGAGCGCGTAGGACTGGAACACCATGGCGATGCCGCGCTGGGAGGGGGGCACGTCGTTCATCACCGCGCCGTCGATCTCCAGCGTGCCGCTGGTGATCTTCTCGAGCCCGGCGATCATCCGCAGGAGCGTGGACTTGCCGCAGCCCGAAGGACCGACGAAGACGATCAGCTCGCCGGTCTTGATGTCCATGTCGATGCCCTTGAGCACCTCGACCTTGCCGCCGTAATTCTTGCCGACGTCTCTCAGTTTGAGCTCTGCCATCTCTTCCTCCCGTTATCCACGCCCGTGGGTTTCGAGCATGATGCATGGCTGCCAATGCGCCAGGTGCACGTTGCCGTCAGCGCCCGGCTGGGCGCTGTTCAATTCGAGCCCCGCATGGGTCCAGTTGCCCGCGGAGGTGCCAGTGTCGCCGGTGTCTCGCCCATGTTGAGGGCGAAGAACACCGCCTCGTCGGCGGTTTCGTTCCGGTGGTGCCGGACGAAGCTGATCACGTCGCCGGCCACCTTCATGTCCTCGATCGTGCCCTTCATGAGCGCGGGATGGGCATGGCGGAAGGCGATCGCGCGGCGATAGTGGTGGAGCAGCGCGGCCGGATCGTCCTCGGCCGCGGAGACCGCGAGGCCGAGATGCTCGCTCGCCACCGGGAGCCAGGTCCGCGGTGCGGTCGAGAACCCGCCCTGGGCATTGTCGCGCTCCCAGACCATCGGCGTGCGGCAGCCGTCGCGGCCCTTGAACTCGGGCCAGAACTCGATGCCGTAGGGGTCCTGCAGGTCCTCGTAGGCGACATTGGCCTCGGGCAGCCCAAGCTCTTCGCCCTGGTAGATACAGGCCGAGCCGTGCAGGAACATCATCAGCGTCGCGAAGGCACGCTGCGCCGGCGGGGTCAGGTTCCAGCGGCTGGCGTGGCGGGCGACGTCATGGTTGGAGAACGCCCAGGTGATCCAGCCGTCCGGGGCGGAGCGCTCGTAGAGCTCCAGCACGTCGGCGACCCGTGCCGCGGTGGGCTGGGTGCCCGAGAGCAGTTCGAAGCCGTAGCACATCTGCATGAGGTCGTCGCCGGCGGTGTATTCGCCGATCAGCTCGGGGCCGCGCTGCGCGTCGCCCAGTTCGCCCACGGCGGCGGCATTGAACGGGTCCATGACCGCGCGCAACTTGCGCAGGAAATCAAGCGTTTCCGGGCGGTTCTTGTCGTAGACGTGGTTCTGCCAGTTATAGGGGTTCACCGCCGGCGCGATGGTCGCGTTGCGCTCTTCGGGCGGCAGGGCCGGGTTGTCGCGCAGCTCGGCATCGGCGGTGTAGAAATTGATCGTGTCGAGCCGGAAGCCGTCGACCCCGCGGTTGAGCCAGAACCGCGCGACGTCGAGCAACGCGTCCTGCATCGCCGGCTCGTGGTAGTTGAGATCGGGCTGCGAGGTCAGGAAGTTGTGCATGTAGTACTGCATCCGGCGGGCGTCCCACTGCCAGGCCGAGCCGCCGAAGATCGACAGCCAGTTGTTCGGCGCGGTGCCGTCGGGCTTGGCGTCGGCCCAGACATACCAGTTGGATTTCGGGTTGTCCTTCGACGCCCGGCTCTCGGCGAACCACGGATGTTTGTCCGAGGTGTGGCTGAGCACGAGGTCGATCATCACCTTGATGCCGAAGCTGTGCGCCGTCTCCACCACCGCGTCGAAATCGGCGAGCGAGCCGAACATCGGGTCGACGTCGCAGTAATCCGAGACGTCGTAGCCGAAATCCTTCATCGGCGAAGTGAAGAAGGGCGAGATCCAGCTCGCGTCCACCCCCAGCGAGGCGATGTAGGGCAGCCGCCGGACGATGCCGAGCAGGTCCCCGACCCCGTCGCCGTTACTGTCCTGGTAGGAGCGCGGGTAGATCTGGTAGATCACCGCCCCGCGCCACCAGTCTGGGTCCTTGGCCAGATGCGTCATCCTGGGTGCCTTTTCTTCGCGGCTCATCGCCGCCTCACTTCACGGAACCGGCCAAGAGGCCGCGCACGAGATACCGCTGCATCGAGAAGAACACGATCAGCGGCACCGAGATCGAGACGAAGGCCGCAGTGGCGAGGATTTCCCAGTTGCCGCCGCGGGTGCCGAGCAGCTCGACGATCTGGTTGGTCATCACCGTGGTCGAGCCGGTGGCGTCGATCAGGAAGACCTTGGCGACAAGCAGGTCGTTCCAGGTCCACAGGAACTGGAAGATCGCGAAGGAGGCCAGCGCCGGGAAAGAGAGCGGCAGGATGATCTTGGTGAAGATCTGGAAATCCGTGGCCCCGTCGACCTTGGCGTTCTCGATGATATCGCGCGGCAGGCCGACCATGTAGTTCCTGAGCAGGTAGATCGCGAGCGGTAACCCGAAGCCCGTGTGTGCCAGCCAGACCCCGAGGTATCCCTTGCCGATGCCGATGTTGAGATGCAGCTTCAGGAGCGGAATGAGCGCCAGTTGCAGCGGCACCACGAGCAGCGCCACGACCACCGCGATCAAGAGCGCCCGGCCGGGGAAGTCCATCCAGGCCAGCGCGTAGGCGGCAAAGGCCGCCACGACGATCGGGATGATCGTGGCCGGGATGGTGACCGTCAGCGTGTTGTAGAAGGCCTTGGCCATGTTGTCCTGGCCCGAGCCCGAGAACAGCACGGTCTCGTAGTTGGCGGTGGTGAAGTCCGGCGGCACCTCGGCGGTGACGAAGATCCGCTGGCCGCGTGCGCCCGGTTCCTCGACCGAGGTGAGGCGGTAGCTGCCATCCTCGTTGAGCACGAAGGTCTCGCCGTCGCCGGGCTGCGATCCTCGCCGAT
Source organism: Paracoccaceae bacterium (assembly GCA_041397205.1). Lineage (GTDB taxonomy): Bacteria > Pseudomonadota > Alphaproteobacteria > Rhodobacterales > Rhodobacteraceae > Sinisalibacter. The sequence continues at coordinate 33,302 of JAWKXC010000008.1, read as the reverse complement.
CTGATAGGCGCCGACGGCGCGCGACGAGGTGCCGTAGGAGCTGATGTTGACCCCGGCCCCGGGCGCGTCGGCGCCGTCGGTGAGCAGGTTGCCGGTGACGACGTAGAGATCGCCCTCCTTCACCGCCTCGCCCGCGCCGCCGGTCCTGAGCTGGATGGTCTGCTCGGCGGTGCCGAGCGCCTTCCACCAGCCGGACGCGGCGATCTGGTCGGCCGAGCGGAAGGACGAGACGAACAGGCCCACGGTGGGGAAGAGCCAGAGCAGCACGAGGGCGGCGACGGCGATATGAACGGCCCATGTGAGGCTGGACTTGGTCCCTGCGATGTTTTCCATGGCGTCGCCTCCCTCAGCGCATTTCTTTGCGGGCGTTGTAGACGTTCCAGACCAGGATCGGCGTCACCAAGAGCATGATGACGATGGCGCTGGCCGAGCCCACGCCCCAGTCGTTGGCGCGGAACAGCTTGTCGTACATGTAGTTCGCCAGCACCTGGGTCTCCCACTGGCCGTTGGTCATGGCGAAGACGATGTCGAAGACCTTGAGCACGGTCAGCGTGATCGTCGTCCAGACCACGACGATGGTGGGCATGATCTGCGGCACCTTGATCTGGAAGAACACCTGGAACGGGTTGGCGCCGTCGATGATCGCCGCTTCGATGGTCTCTTCCGGGATACCGCGCAGCGAGGCCGAGAGGATCACCATGGCGAAGCCAGTCTGGATCCAGATCAGCACCACCATCAGGAAGAAGTTGTTGTAGAACGGCAGGGTCAGCCAGGATTGCGGCTGGCCGTAGGGCAAGGTGGTGGTGAACACGTCGAAGATCGACTTCAGCGACATCAGCGCGAGGATCGCGGCGAACAGGCCGAGGACGATCCGCACCGCCTTGATCCCGCCCGAGGCGGGGTTGCGCGCTTCGGCGAAGACCGAGCGGAACAGCAGGAAGGCGATCCAGCCGACCACGCCGGCGAAGGCGAGGAAGAGGATAGCGGGCAGGACCTTGAGCACCAGGACCGAGCCGAAGCCGCCGTCGAAGCCCATCCAGACCGCGTTGAGCACGCCGATCTGGTCGACGTCGGCGGGCCGCGCGTCGTAGATCAGCTTGAAGATGACGGAAGCGCCGACGAAGCTGATCGCCATCGGCATGAAGATCAGCGACTTGGCGATGTTGCCCCAGGAAATCCGGTCGGTGAGCTGGGCGACCAGCAGGCCGAAGGCGGTCGAGGCCGCCGGCACCACGATCAGCCACATCATGTTGTTGCGGATCGCTTCCCAGAATTTCGGCTCGTCGAGCATCTGCCGGTAATTGTCGAGCCCGACGAAGGCGCCGCCCTGGGTGCGGTCGGTGAGCGAGAGCCGCAGCGTCTCGAAGACCGGGTAGCCGAGGTAAAGGAGCAGCGCGAAGAAGGCAGGGAACAGGAACAGCCAGGGGCGGATCTGGTTGGCCCGGTTGATGTTCCGACCGGCGTTCGGACCCTTGGCGGGGAACAGCACTTTGTCGAGAAACAGGTTCGAGAAATAGAAGTAGGCGAGGCAGCCGCCGACACCGACCACGATGGTCACGAGACCCAATAGTGCGGGATTCATCTTCCTCCCTCGGGCCTGCGGCCCGTTCTGTTGGCCTCGGGCTGAACGCCCGCTTATCCGGCCCGGGCTTTGGCGCCCGGTGTCATCGGTCTGGGTGTACCGGGGCCCGGCGGGGCCCCGGTGGGATCGTGACGGAAGCTTACTTCAGCGCGTCCCAGCTGGCCTGGATATCGTCGGCCACAGCTTGCGCGTCCTTGCCGCCGACATAGTCGACCATGCCGGTCCAGAACGAGCCGGCACCGACGCCGCCGGGCATCAGGTCGGACCCGTCGAAGCGGAAGGTCGTGGCGTTGACGAGGATCTCGGCCTGACCGCGCAGCGCGTCGTTGAGGTAGGTTTCCATGTTCACGCTCTTGAGCGGGGTCAGGAAGCCCGACTGCGCCCCGAAGACCTCATGCGCCAGCGGCAGCTTGAGGAATTCCATGAAGGCGTTGGCGCCGTCCGACGGATCGGTGATCGCCATCAGCGTGCCGCCGCCGAGCACCGGGTTGCCGAGGTCCTTCTCGGCATAGGCCGGGAAGTAGAAGAAGTCGACATCGGCGCCGAACTCGATGCCTTCCGGGAAGAAGGCGGGCACGAAAGAGGCCTGGCGGTGCATGTAGCACTGCGGCGGCGACGAGAACATGCCTTTCGGGCTGTCGCGGAAGTCGGTCGTGGCCACGGCGCCGGCGCCACCCGAGACGTAGGCGTCGTTGCGGGCGAACCAGCCGAAATCCTCGATCGCGGCGACGACGCGCGGGTCGTTGAACTTCACCTCGTTGGTGGTCCAGCCGTCATAGACGTCGGCCGGCTGGGTGCGCAGCATCAGGTCCTCGACCCAGTCGGTGGCCGGCCAGCCGGTGGCGGCACCGGAGCCCAGACCGATGCACCACGGCACCTCGCCGTCGGCGGCGATCTGTTCGGTCAGCGCCTTGAGCTCTTCCATCGTGGTGGGCACTTCGTAGCCCGCATCCTCGAAGTTCTCCGGTACGTACCAGACCAGCGACTTCACGTTCACGTTGTAGAAGAAGCCGTAGAGCTGGTCGTTGCCGTCGGGGTCGGCATAGGTGCCGAGATTGACCCAGGATTCACCCGCGCCGTAGTTCTCGGCGGTCCACTCGCCCATGCCTTCCGGCAGCGGCGAGCAGCCCGCGGGCCGCCATGTCCGCGGCCAGGCCCGGCTGCGGGAACACCGCGATGTTGGGCGCGGCGCCGGCTTCGGCGTCGATCACGATCTGCTGTTCGAAGCTGTCGGAGCCGGTGTAGATCACCTCGGCGCCGGTGGCTTCCATGAAGTAATCGGTCACCGAGCGGAAATAGCCGTCTTCAGGCTGCAGCCAGGGGCCGCCGATGGTGATGGTCTGGCCGCTGAGGTCGGGCGCGGTCTCGGCCCAGGCGTTGTAGCTGTCCCAGCTGAACGGGCCTTCGCCGGGGGTGAAGACCAGATCGGCCGCCATCGAAGTGCCGGCCGAAAGCGCGAGGACCGCGACGCTGGTGAAGAGTGTCTGTTTCATGTTTCTGTAATCCTCCCAGATCTGCGCCAGAACCGGCGCCTGAAACAATCCTTGCGCTGAGGGCAGGCCGAGTTCGACTCACCCCAAAGCGCTTTGGACGCGGTCACCGTCGCGCAGCCGGGCAACGGATGTCAATGATGCATCCCGTTCAAGCCCCAAATTTGGGCTGTTTTTTCGGTCGTTGCACAAGGAATGGATATTCTTTTGACAGTCGTTCCCTTTCCGCCCTAGGCTCCATAGGTCAGTCAAAGCGGTTTGAAACGTTCCCGACGCAATGAAACTGAAGGATCTCTCAGAACTCCTGAACCTGTCGCAGACGACGGTGAGCCGGGCGTTGAACGGTTACCCGGAAGTGTCGGAGGCGACCCGTCGACGCGTGCGCGAAGCGGCCGAGATCCATGGTTACCATCCCAACGTGCGCGCCCGGTCGCTGGCCACCGGCCGGGCGATGGCGATCGGACACGTAATCCCGCTGTCGTCGCGCCACGAGATGATGAACCCGGTGTTCACCGATTTCACCGCCGGGGCCGGCGAGGTCTATGCCGCGCGCGGCTACGACATGCTGCTCACCATCGTGCCCGACAACCTGCAGGAACAGACCTATCGCGAGCTGCGCACCAAGGGCGCGATCGACGGGCTGATCGTGCATTCGCCGAAGCTCGCCGAACAGCGGATCCACCTGCTCAACGACATCGGCATTCCCTACGTCGTCCATGGCCGGGCCTCGGATTGCGACGAGCCCTATGCCTGGGTGGACATGAACAACACCCATGCCTTCCGTCGCGCCACCGACCTGCTGCTCGACCTCGGCCACCGCCGGATCGCGCTGGTCAACGGGCTCGGGGACATGGATTTCGCGATCCGCCGGCAGGCCGGGTTCGAGGAGGCCTTCGCCGCGCGCGGGCTCGAGGTCGATCCCGAGCTGATGGCCGGCGAGGAGATGACCGAGATGTACGGCTACGACGCCACGCGCGCCTTCCTCGTCCGGCCCGATCCGCCCACCGCCTTCCTGGTGTCCTCGATCATCACCGCGCTCGGGGTGCGCCGGGCGATCGGCGAAGCGGGGCTCCGGCTCGGCCGCGACGTCTCGATCGTCACCCATGACGACGATCTGAGCTACCTGCAGAACCGCGGCGACGTGCCGATGTTCACCGCCACCCGCTCCTCGGTGCGCGAAGCCGGCCGGCATGCGGCGCACATGCTGATCGAGATGGTGGAAAACCCCGCCGCCGGCCTGCCGCACGAATTGCTCGAGGCCGAGCTCATCCTCGGCCAGTCGACCGGCCCCCGGATGCAGCGCGCGGCCGAATAGGCCGGCCCGGGCGGGTGCGTCGGTCCTGCCGGCACCCGAAACCGCCTTGCCCTCCCCTGCCCCAATGTGCAGATGCTCCCCGGCAGAAGCGGTGCGGACGACGGCAGCAGAGGGACCCGGTTTGCAAGCGACCCCAGAGACAGAGGCGGAGGGCCCGGTACGGATCGAGCTCGCGGGGCTCGGGCTCAGGCTCGACGGCCGCCCGGTCCTCGACGGGCTCGACCTCGATCTGAGCTTCCGGCGGCTCGGCGTGGTCGGGCGCAACGGCTCGGGCAAGTCCACCCTCGCCCGGGTGATCGCCGGGCTGGTGGCGCCGACCGCCGGCACCGCGCGGCTCAACGGGCAGGACCTCTACAAGGACCGCCGCGCAGCCCTCGGCGCGGTCGGCATCCTGTTCCAGAACCCCGACCACCAGATCATCTTCCCCACCGTGCTCGAAGAGGTGGCCTTCGGGCTCGCCCAGCTCGGGCGGACCAGGCGCGACGCTGAGGCCGAGGCGCGGGCGGTCCTGGACCGGTTCGACAAGTCCGGCTGGGCCGAGGCGCCGATCGCGACCCTGTCGCAGGGCCAGAAGCACCTCGTCTGCCTGATGGCGGTCGCCGCGATGGCGCCGCGCACGCTGATCCTCGACGAACCCTTCGCCGGGCTCGACATCCCCACGCGGACGCAGCTCCGCCGTTACCTTGCGCTGTTCCCGGGCGCGGTGATCCACATCAGCCACGCGCCGGACGACCTCGACAGCTGCGAGACGCTGCTCTGGCTCGACCGCGGGCGGATCGCGCAGGTGGGGCCGCGCGACGCGGTCAACGCGGCCTATCTCGACGAGATGACCCGGCAGGGGGCAGAGGATGATATCTCTCACCTCCCCGGTTAGAACCCGCGCCCACGATTGGCCGGCCGGGCTGAAGCTCGCGGCCCTCGTCTTCGCGACGGTGGCGCTCGCGAGCAGCCAGTCGCTCGGCTTCCACGCCGCGGCGGCACTCGCCAGCCTCGCGCTCTACGCCCTGCCCGGCCCGGTGTTCTTCACCGCGGGGCTGACCCGGCTCAGGGTGCTGTGGCCCTTCGTGGCGGTTCTGCTGGTCTGGCACCTCTGGACGGGCGAAGTCCGCGCGGGCGCGGTCATCACGCTGAGGATGCTCACCGCCGTCGGTCTCGCCAACCTCGTCACCATGACCACCAGGCTCAGCGACATCATGGCGGTGGTCCACGGGCTTCTGACCCCGCTCACCCGGCTGGGCGTGAACACCCGGGTCCTCGACATCGGCATCGGGCTGGTCATCCGGATGATCCCGGTGCTGCGCGACAAGGCAGGCCAGCTCGGCGAAAGCTGGCGCGCCCGCTCGCCGCGCCGGCCCGGCTGGCGGGTGGTGATGCCGCTCGCCCTACTTGCGCTCGACGATGCAGACAGGGTAAGCGAGGCCCTCAGAGCCCGCGGCGGTCTGTCGCAGGGGGAAACGCCGCGAAACCGGCCGCACGACCAGGAGTGACCCATGGAAAAATCCGTCGCCTATATCGCGCTCTTCGCGGCCCTGATCGCGGTCCTGGGCATCGTCCCGCCGCTGTCGCTGGGCTTCGGCGTGCCGATCACCGCGCAGAGCCTCGGCGTCATGCTGGCCGGCGCCGTGCTCGGCGCGAAGCGCGGCACGCTGGCGGTGTTGCTGTTCCTGCTCATCGTGGCGCTGGGCCTGCCGCTGCTCTCGGGCGGACGCGGCGGGCTCGGGGTCTTCGTCGGCCCCACCGCCGGGTTCCTCGCCGGCTGGGTCGCCGCCGCCTTCGTGATCGGGCTGATCGTCGAGCGCTGGCGCGGCGCCCCGCTCGCGGTGGTCGCGGGCGTTGCCTCGGTGATCGGCGGCATCGTGGTGATGTATGCCTTCGGCATCGTCGGCATGTCGATCGTGCTCGACAAGACGCTTCCCGAAGCTGCCGCCCTCGTCGTCGCCTTCATCCCCGGCGATATCGGCAAGGCGGTCATCGCCGGGCTGGTGACGGAAGCGCTTGCCCGCGCCCGCCCGGCCAGCCTGCTCTCGCGCGCGGCCTGAGCGGGCCGGCGCAAGCCCCGCTGGTACCCGCGGCCGGACTCGAACCGGCACGGCCGAAGCCAGGGGATTTTAAGTCCCCGGTGTCTACCATTCCACCACGCGGGCCAGCGCGGGCGAGGCTAGCCGATCGCAGGCCCGCGGGAAAGGGCGCGGCGCAGCCCTGCGCGGGTGCTTTCCTGCGCCGGGCGACGCTCTCGTGCTTGACGGCGCGCGTGCCCTCGTGTGACCTGCCCCCATGTTCCCGATCCGCGACCACAACCCGTCGAGCCGCACGCCGTACGTCACCTACCTGCTGATCGCGGCGAATATCGGCGTGTTTCTCACCTATGTCGGGCTGCTCGGCAACGAGCGCGCGCTCTACGAGCTGTTCTGGACCTGGGGTGCTGTGCCGGTGAAGATCACCAACGGGGTGGGGCTCGAAGGCATCTTCACCTCGATGTTCCTGCATGCGGGCTTCATGCATCTTGCCGGCAACATGCTGTTTCTGTGGATCTTCGGCGACAACCTCGAAGACAAGCTCGGGCATGTCGGCTACCTCGCGTTCTACATCGCCTCCGGCCTCGGTGCGGTGGCGCTGCAAATCGCCGCGGCGCCGGCGAGCGAGGTGCCGATGGTCGGCGCCTCGGGCGCGATCGCGGGGGTGATGGGCGGGTATCTTCTGCTGTTTCCCCGGGCGCGGGTCGACGTTCTGGTCTTCATCGTGATCATCTTCAAGATCTTCCCGATGCCCGCCTGGATCATGCTTGCCGCCTGGTTCGGCCTGCAGGTGGTCAACGGCGCGATCTCGCCCGTCGACGGCGGCGGGGTGGCCTACTGGGCCCACGCAGGGGGGTTCGTCGTCGGGCTCTTCGGCGCGCTGCCGGTCTGGCTCAAGGCCGGGCGGGACACGGTTCTGGGAGCGCACCGAGGGCCACCCCCGACCATCCGGAGGTGACCTACCGGCTGGAACAGTCCCGGGTGCCCTGTCCGCCGCCGGCGCTAGCAGACGGCCCGCGGGCCGAGACCCGTGCCGGTACGGACGACGAGACGGAGAACGTCGACGCGGCGCAAAGCGCGCGGGCTCGGGCGGTGAAGGGCTGCAACGGGCCGCGACAACGACCAAAACCGCCCGCGAGCCGGAGCACGCACCTCTCGCGGAAGTCGCCTCGTCTTTTACAGCATCTGCTCTGTGCGGGGTCGGAGCGCGGCGGCGTTATTCCAGAACGCCGATCTCGGTGTCACCGACATAGGTACCGACGTCGCTGGCGAGCCCGGGGATATTGGCGCCGACGGAGAACGCGGCCGCCATTCCGAGCAGCACGATCATTCCGGTCAGGACGACCCAGTCGACGGTGACCGCGCCCGCCTCGTCGACCAGAAAGCTCCGCAGCTTTCTGCCCGGTATGATCCGATGCCGGCGAAATTGACTATCCATCGTGGTCTCCCAATACCCTGAGGCCTCTCGAATGCGAGCAGGACCAATTTCGCCGCGAATTATGGCGCCAATGGGACCCTGTTTTGGTCATTTCGCCAAACTCCGGTGCGGAATGGCGGTCGCCGGCGGGAATCTGCGGTCCCATCGACCGGGCCACCCAGGGCTCGTGAGTAACGGTTTGTTTTCCATAAATTTAGGAACCGCAGCGGCACGGCGTTATATTCCGCTGCGCGGTCGCGGCGGCCGTGCCACATTCGACCGCCCCGAAAGCGCGCGCCCGGCACAGTGCGGCAGAAACCCGACCGCATCGGGGCCCGCGCAGCGGCGAGCCCCCCTGCCGTATCCGTCTCGTCGCAGGCGGCCCGGCGGGCCGCGCCGGGACTTCAGTCGTTGCGGATCACCTTCGCGAACTTGGCGAAGATCGCTTCGTTGCCGGCGATCAGGGCGCCATCGTCGAAAATATCGCCCTCGGGGTCGATCGGCTCGACGAAGCCGCCGGCCTCGCGCAGGATCACCAACCCCGCGGCGATATCCCAGGCATGCAGCCCCCGCTCCCAGTAGCCGTCGAAACGGCCGGCCGCGACATAGGCGAGGTCGAGCGCCGCGGCGCCCCAGCGGCGCACGCCGGAGCAGGCCGGCATCAACCGGGCAAGGTCCTGCAGCGTCTCGGGCAGGTCGGGCTTGGTGCCCCAGGGCACGCCGGTGGCGAACAGGCCCTCGATCATCCGCGACCGCCCCGACACGCGCAGCCGGCTCTCGTTGACGAAGGCCCCCTGCCCCTTCTCGGCGAAGAACATCTCGTCCTTGGCCGGGTCGAAGATCACGCCGGCGACGATCTCGCCCTTGTGCTCGAGGGCGATCGACACCGCCCAGTGCGGAAGCCCGTGCAGGAAGTTGGTGGTGCCGTCGAGCGGGTCGACGATCCAGCGCCGGGTCGGGTCCTGGCCGGGCTCGCCGCCGCCCTCCTCGCCGAGCCATCCATAGGTGGGGCGCGCGTTCATCAGTTCGGACTTGATGATCTGCTCGGCGGCGATGTCGGCCCGGCTGACGAAATCGCCCGCCCCCTTCATCGAGACCTGGAGGTTCTCGACTTCGCGGAAATCCTTCACCAGCGAGCGCCCCGCCTTGCGGGCCGCCTTGATCATCACGTTGAGGTTGGCGCTGCCTTGGCTCATGTCCGGCTCCTGTTTCTTGCCGGGGCTATACGCGCGGGGGCGAGCCTTGCCAAGGGTGGGCGGGACGCCCCCTCCACGCGTCGTCGGCGAGGAGCTCTTCCATGAAGACCGAAAACAGCTGCGCCCGGCCGTCGACGCCGGCCTTGGAATAGACCGAGGTGCATTGCGCCCGCACCGTGCCGGGCGCGGTGCCGCGCAGGCTCGCGATGGTCTCGTTGTCGATGCCCTTGAGCACCATCAGCGCCACGTCGCGTTCCGAGGGCGTCAGCCCCCAGTCGGTGAAAAAGGCGTCGATCACCTCCGCCATCTCGCCCCGCGCCGCGCGCATCGAGCGGTCGAGGGTGGCGAGCCGGGTCATCACCTGGCGCAACTCGATCATCAGGTAGACGACGCCGCCGATCAGCGCGAGGGTGGCCAGCAGTTCGAGCCACATGTGGAAATCTTCGAGCTTGCCGTCGTGGAGGTAGTCGGAAACCACGTCGGCGAGGAAGAACACCGCCGTGACCGCCTGCACGAGGATGACGGCGGCGAGCACGAAGGCCCGCCGCTCGTTGGCACTGGAACCGGACCGCGCCGGCCGGTCCGTCATCATCCGTTGCTCCCGGGCGGCAGGCGCTTGCGGCCGTCGAGCATGGCCCGCACCAGGTTGACCCGTGTCGCCAGGCTGTCGACGACCACGCCCAGCAGGTGCAGCCCCACCGAGATCATCAGCAAGTTGAACAGGCCTTCGTGCAGTTCTTCGACCCATTCCACGCCGAAATACGCCCGTGTTCCCATCATGTATCCCGTCACCCCCATGCCGATCAGCGTGGCCCAGAGGTTGTAGACCATGAGCGCACCGGCGGGGTTGTGGGAAAGATGCACCCGGTGGCGCCCGGCGATCAACCCGGCAAGGTGGCGCAGGGCGGCGACGGGGTTCGGCGGAAAGGCCGAGAACCGGGCGTGCCTGGTGCCGATCAGTCCCCAGACCAGCCGGACCGCGACGAGGCTGACGGCGGTATAGCCGATCAGCTCGTGGGCGGTGCTCTCGTGCTCGATCACGGTGGCGTTGAGCAGGACGGCGCCGGCGACGCCCCAGTGGACGAGGCGCACCAGCGGGTCCCAGACCCGGTGGCTTTCGCGGTGGTTTTCGGGGCGGCCCGAGGCCGACGCTTGCGCGCCGCCCCCGGTCCGGGTGCCGGTTTCGGAGAGCACCTCACTCCTCATCGGAGAGCTTCACGACTGCGCCGGTGGCCGGATCGACGTAGATTTCCGCCATCTTCTCGCCCATCACCGCGTAGGCCTCGATCATGCCGTCCTCGGTGTCGAGCTTGCGGACTTCCCAGCCCATGTCGGTGAGGGCGGTGCGGATCGCGTCTTCGGTGGTGCCGAGAATGGTCCCGATCGCGAGATCCTGGGCCAGCGCCGGGGCGGTCACGAGAACGAGGGCGGCAGTCATCAGAAGTTTACGCATGTGTCTGTCCTTTCGGGTTGGGGTCCGCCTGGGGCCCCGTGCATCCTCGATGCGGGGGGCGTTCCGGTGCGGACCGACGGATCATCCGCCGGTGGCCGACACCTCGCCGCTCCCGGACCCCCGGACCATTGCCCCGCGGTTTATCCCCGACCCGCTAAGCGCGCGCTTAAGGCCTTATGCAGAAGGTTGAGAGGCAATCCGCCGAAGCGCCGGGCCCGGGGCCGCGGGGCCCGCGCGACGACGGCCGGCTGCGCGGAGGACCGCCGGGGAAGCCATTTCGAAGCGGTTTTCCGCGGGGGCCGACCGACGCCTTCCCGCGCCGGGAACGGCCGCGTTCCTACCCGCGCTGCAGTTTCACCGCCTCGGTGCGGGCGAGTCGGACCATGTGGGCGAGGTAGGGCTTGGCGGCCTCTTCCTCGCGCACCGCGGCATACATCCGTTTGCTGATCCCGCCCTCGGTGATCGGCTTCACCACGTAGTCGGGCCGTGCCTTGACGTCGCGCAGCACCCAGTCGGGCAGCACCGTCACGCCCCGACCGGCGGCGACAAGCATCAGGATCACCTCGGTGAGTTCCACCGCCCGCATGTGGCGCGGCTCGACCCGGGCCGGCGTCAAGAGCCCGGTGAAGACGTCGAGCTTGGTGCGCTCGACCGGGTAGTGCAGCAGCGTCTCCTCGGCAAAATCCTCCGCCTCGATCCAGTCGCGATCCGCCAACCTGTGGCCCTTGGCGCAGACGAACATCGGCTGGTAGTCGAACAGCGGCTGGAAGGCGACGCCGGGCAGCTCCACCGGGTCCGAGGAGACGACGAAATCGACCTCCTCGCGCCTGAGCGCCTCGATCGCGTCGAAGGCGAGGCGCATGCGGATGTCGACGTCGACATCGGGCCAGGCGGCGCGGAACTGCTCCAGCACCGGGAACAGCCAGTCGAAACAGGCGTGGCACTCGATGGCGATGTGCAGCCGGCCGGCCCGACCCGACTGCATCGCGCGGAACTCCTCCTCGACCGCCGCCACCTCCGGCAGCACCCGCTCGGCGAGGCGCAGGAGCTTCAGGCCCGCGGGCGAAAGCTTCATCGGCTTGGTGCGGCGGTGGAACAGCTCCATGCCGACCTGGTCCTCCAGCGCCTTGACCTGGTGGGAGAGCGCCGACTGGGTGATGTGCAGGATGTCCGCCGCCCGGGCGAGACCGCCGGCCTCGTGGATGGCGCGGATGGTGCGCAGGTGGCGAAACTCGAGATACATGAGTGACCTTCATGTTCTTTGTGAAAACTATGAATTTGTCTCACTAGTTGCGGCCGGATACAAGGGATGAAACGCAAAAGCGAGTCACGCCCCATGTCTGCTGCCAAATCGGCCCCCCGCCTGTCCTTCGAGTTCTTCCCGCCCAACGACATCGCCGGCGCTTTCCGGCTGTCGGACACGGTGCGCGACCTGGCGCCGCTCAACCCGAGCTTCGTCTCCGTCACCTACGGCGCCGGCGGGACGACCCGGGCGCTCACCCATGACGCGGTGACCACCATCGGCAATCGCTACGGGCTCAACGTCGCGGCGCATCTCACCTGCGTCGACGCGAGCCGCGAAGAGACGCTGGAGATCGCCGCGAGCTATGCCGCCGCCGGGGTCACCGAGATCGTGGCGCTCCGTGGCGATCCGCCGAAGGGCCAGGGCGGGTTCGTACCGCACCCCGACGGGTTCAAGGACACCGTCGAGCTGATCGAGGCGCTGGCCGACATGGGCAAGTTCAAGATCCGCGTCGGCGCCTACCCCGATCCGCACCCGGAAGCGGGCTATGCGGGGGCGGATGTCGACTGGCTGAAGCGCAAGATCGACGCCGGCGCCGACAGCGCGATCACCCAGTTCTTCTTCGAGCCGGAGACGTTCTTCCGGTTCCGCGACGCCTGCGAAAAGGCAGGCATCGACGCGCCCATCATCCCCGGCATACTGCCGATCGAGCGCTGGTCCGGGGTCAAGAAATTCGCCGACCGCTGCGGCGCCCATGTGCCGAGCTGGATCGACGAGGCCTTCGACAAGGCCCAGCGCGACGGCCGCGAGGACCTGCTCGCGGTGGCGCTGGCGACCGAGCTCTGCGCCGATCTGATCGACGGCGGGGTCGAGGACCTGCACTTCTACACGCTCAACAAGCCCGCCCTGACCCAGGACATCGCCCGCGCCCTCGGCGTGACGCCCCGGGTGGCGCTGCGCGACGTCGCCTGACGGCGGCTTGTTCGCTTAGGGATATCGCCGGGCTGCGCCCGTCGACCCGCGCCCGCGCTGACGCGCGGGCGTCGGCCTGTCGAGGGCCGCGATGCGACCGGGCGCCCGCGCGGATGACGACGTCGCGCGGCCCGGACGCCCGGCCGCGACGTCTCCGCCTCTCAGACCGATTTGAAGCACCGACCGAAGGCGGTCCCGGGCCGGACGGGACGCGCGGGCCTGCCGCCGCGGGCCTGCGCATGGCGCGACTTCGACCGGTCGGCGGGGCGGCGGGGCGGCTCTGACGAGCGCCGCGGCGAGCCGGCAAACTGGCAAATCCGGCGGGGATCTCCGGCGACTGACTCCGGAAATCCGGATATCCGGATTTTCGGAGTCCAACTAACGCACTGGCATGTAACGACGAAATCGGATTCACCGCAGCGCCCGACCTGGCCGTTAACACAAAATCAACCTTCCGCGCGGCACCCGTGACGCGCAGATGGCCGGCACCGTCGCGGTGTCGGAAAGGCCCCGCCTCATGCCCAGGCAAGCGCCCCGTCACCGCCCCCCGCCACGCCCCGCCCCCGTCGGCGGCGGCGTTCACCGCTCCTTCCCGCGCCGGCCGCCGAGAAACCCCATCCGGCGGAACAGGAGCGCCAGCCCGGCCGCGATCGCGGCCAGGAGCGCCACCACCGTCCAGAAGGCCCAGGGCGCGGCGGCCCCGGGGATGCCGCCGACGTTGATGCCGAGCAGCCCGGTGACGAAACTGAGCGGCAGGAAGATCGCCGACACCACCGACAGGAGCAGCATCTGCCGGTTCATCGCCTCGGCGCGCAGGTCCATGATCTCGTCATGCACCACCTGGGCGCGGTCGCGGATCGCGTCGAGCTCCTCGGCCAGCCGCGTCACCCGCTCGGTCGCCTCGCGCAGCCGGGCGCGGGCCCGAGTGTCGAGCCAGTCGACATCCTCGATCTCCAGCGTCGAGAGCGCATCGCGCTGCGGGAACATGTAGCGCCGCATCACGATCGCCATCCGGCGCACGTCGGCCAGCTCGGCGCGCCTGCCTTGCGCGTTGGGCTGCGGCTTCGCATCTTCGAGGTCGTCGATCCGCTCGTTCAGCGCCGCGACCACCGGCTCGACCCGGTCGGCGATCCGCAGCGCCAGCCGTGCCACCAGCTCGCCGGTGCCGGAGGGCCCGGGACCGCGCGCGAGACCCGCGATCACGTCGTCGACCGCGGTGAGGTTGCGCCGCTCCACCGTGACCGCGAGATCCTTCGACAGGAACATCCTGAGCGACACCATGTCCTCGGGCTCGGAGCCGGGGTTGAGGTTGATGCCGCGCAGGTTCATCAGCACGGTCTCGCCGTGGACCGTGGCGCGCGGCCGGGTCTCGGCGGCCTTGAGCGCATCGCGGACGATCGGATCGAACCCGGCCGCGTCGATCCAGTCCCGGGCCGGTTCCGAGGTGGCATTGATATGCACCCAGGCGAAGCCGCCAGCGGGCGGGCGCAGCTCTTCGATGCGCGGCGCAACCGCGATCTCGCCGCCCTTGCCGTCGGGCCCGAACCCGTATCCGATCAACGCCGCCATCCGTCACCTCCGGACCCACATTACGCCGCCGCTCGACCGGCGTCACTTGCCGGTTCGCGGTGGCTGCGGGCGGCGCCCCGGCGGGCGTTTTTCTCCGGTCACCGGCTTCCCCTCCCCGCCCCCCTCGGGTAAACACCCCGCGATGAGCGACACCTGACACCGGGAGCCCCCGCCATGGCCATGGAAAAGACCTTCGACGCCGCCGCCGCCGAGCCGCGGATCTCGAAAAAATGGGACGCGGCGCATGCCTTCCGCGCCGGCGCCAATGCCAGGCCCGGGGCCGAGAGCTTCACGGTGATGATCCCGCCGCCGAACGTGACCGGCGCGCTGCACGTGGGCCACGCCTTCAACAACACGCTGCAGGACATCCTGGTGCGCTGGCACCGGATGCGCGGCTTCGACACGCTGTGGCAGCCGGGCCAGGACCATGCCGGCATCGCCACCCAGCTGCAGGTCGAAAAGATGCTGACCGCCACCCAGCAGCCGTCGCGGCGCGAGCTCGGCCGCGAGGCGTTTCTCGCCAAGGTCTGGGAATGGAAGGCGCAGTACGGCGGCACCATCGTCGAGCAATTGAAGCGCCTCGGCGCCTCCTGCGACTGGGAGCGCAACGCTTTCACCATAATGGCGCCCCGGCGACCGCGCACCCGGCCACGAAAACTCGCCCGATTTCCACGACGCGGTCATCAAGGTCTTCGTCGACATGTACGAAGAAGGCCTGATCTACCGCGGCAAGCGGCTGGTCAACTGGGACCCGCATTTCGAGACCACGATCTCCGACCTGCGTCGAGGTCAGAGCCATGAGATCAGGAACTGTGGCACTTCAAGTACCCGCTGGCGAGGCGAGACCTACACCTACCGCGAGAAGGACGCGGACGGCAACGTCACCTTCGAGGAGGAGCGCGACTACATCTCCATCGCCACCACACGGCCCGAGACCATGCTCGGCGATGGCGCGGTCGCGGTGCACCCGTCCGACGAGCGCTACGCCCCGATCGTCGGCATGCTCTGCGAGATCCCCGTGGGGCCCAAGGAGCACCGCCGCTTCATCCGATCATCACCGACGACTACCCCGATCCCACCTTTGGCTCGGGCGCGGTGAAGATCACCGGCGCGCATGATTTCAACGATTACGGCGTCGCGTCGCGGGGCGGCATCCCGATGTACCGGCTGATGGACACGGCCGGCAACATGCGCGCCGACGGGCTCCCCTACGGCGAATGCGCCAACCGGGCGCAGGAGATCGCGGCCGGCAGCAGCTTCACCGAAGCCGAGGTCGACACGCTGAACCTGGTGCCCGACGACCTGCGCGGGCTCGACCGGTTCGAGGCCCGCGAAAAGGTGATCGAGCAGATCAACGCCGAGGGGCTCGCGGTGACCCACACGGTCACCAAGATCGACCCCGAGAGCGGCGACGAGGTCGAAGTCCGGGAGCCCTACGTCGAAAACAAGCCGATCATGCAGCCGTTCGGCGACCGCTCCAAGGTGGTGGTCGAGCCGATGCTCACCGACCAGTGGTTCGTCGACGCCGAAAAGGTGGTCGGCCCCGCGCTCGACGCCGTCCGCGACGGGCGGACCAAGATTATCCCCGAAGCGGGCGAGAAGACCTATTACCACTGGCTCGAAAACATCGAGCCCTGGTGCATCTCGCGCCAGCTCTGGTGGGGCCACCAGATTCCGGTCTGGTACGGGCTCGATCTGTCCTGGGACAAACCGGTCGACGGCGACGCCGACGGGCTCGACGAGATGGGCAAAAGCGCGGATGCTGCTCGACGGCATCGTCCGCATGGGCGAGGTCTTCCATTGCGGCCCCTCCTTCGACGCGGTCAAGGACCGGTTCCTCGACGATAACGCCGACACGCCGGCGCCGATCGCGCATGCAAGCGTGGTCGAGGTTGCCGACAAGAAGGCGGCCGAGGAGATGCTGGCCGAGACGCTGGCGCAATTCGCCATCGACCAGGACCCGACGAAACTCGTCTACCCGGTCTGGCGCGACCCCGACGTGCTCGACACTGGTTTTCGTCCAGAAGCGCCGACGTCGGCACGCTCGGCTGGCCGGAACAAACCGAACATTTGAAGAAATACTTCCCGACCGACGTGCTCATCACCGGCTTCGACATCCTGTTCTTCTGGGTGGCGCGGATGATGATGATGCAGCTCGCCGTGGTCGGCGACATCCCTTCCACACCGTCTACCTGCACCAGGCTCGTGCGCGACGAGAAGAGGGCAAGAAGATGTCGAAGACCACCGGCAACGTCATCGACCCGCTTGAAATCATCGACGAATACGGCGCGGACGCTGCGCTTCACCAATGCCTCCATGGCGGCCATCGGCGGCGTGCTGAAGCTCTCGGAAGACCGGATTAAGGGCTACCTGGTGCGGCACCAAGCTGTGGAACGCCGCCCGCTTCACCGAGATGAACGACTGAAGCCGGTCGCGGGCTTCGACCCCGCGGGTGTGCAGGCGACGGTCAACAAGTGGATCGTCGGCGAGACCGGACGGAGTGCGCGAAGTCGTCGACGAGGCGCTCGCCGCCTACCGCTTCAACGATGCGGCCAACGCGCTCTACGCCTTCACCTGGGGCAAGGTCTGCGACTGGTATGTCGAGTTCTCCAAGCCGCTCCTCGGCTCGAGGACGCCGACGTAGTCGCCGAGACCCGCCACCATGGCCTGGGTGATCGACCGGTGCCTGGTGCTCCCTGCACCCGTTCATGCCCTTCATCACCGAGGGCTCTGGGGCGACATCGCGGATCGGCCGAACCTTCTCGTCCACGAGGACTGGCCGGGCTACGGGTCCGGTGATCCCCGCCGCCGACCGCGAGATCAACTGGGTGATCCGGCTGATCGAGGAAATCCGCTCGGCCGGGCCCAGATGCACGTGCCCGCGGGCCTCAAGATCCCGATGATCCGCCGCGAAAGCGACGCGGCCGGGCGCGCGGCCTGGGAGACCAATTCCGCCCTCATCATGCGGATGGCCCGGATCGACCTCGCTCGCCGACATGGACGCCTGCCGAGGGCTGCGGCAAGCCATCCCGGTCGAAGGCGCCACCTTCGCCCTGCCGCTCGCCGAGATCATCGACGTGGCCGAGGAAAAGGCCGGCTGGAGAAATCCCTCGCCAAGCTCGACAAGGAAGTCGCCGGGCTGAACGGGCGGCTCAAGAACCCGAACTTCGCCGCCAACGCGCCGGAAGAGGTCGTGGCCGAGGCGCAGGACAACCTCGCCGCGCGAGGACGAAGCCGGCAAGCTGCGCGAGGCACTGGCCCGGCTGGCCGAGATCGGCTGACGGCTGAACCGGCGCGGGGAAGGCTTTTTGACAAAGCCTTCCTCGAAATCCTTCAAGGGATTTTGCCCGCCCGGAAACCGAGAGCGACCGCCAGGCCCGAAACCCGCCTCGCCCGGGCGAAGGGTAGTTGGCGCTATCATAATAAATATCAATAGCTTGACCCCCTGTGCGAGCCTCGCCCAAACCTCGCACCGCCGCGCACGCCCGCCCGCGGTCCGTGGCAAATCCACGCCGCCGCTTGACCTCGCGCATGGACTCCCTGCGCCGGTCTCCCCATATGGTGGCAGGTGACGGAGGTCCCGCGATGGACATCAATTTCACCCAACTGGCCGAACGGCGGCTGCTCGCCGCGGTCGCCGAGGGCAAGCTGTCCCACCTCGCCGGCGAGGGCGAGCCGCTGCCCTTGCATCCCGAGGAAGCCTATATCCAACCCGCTCGAGGCCATCGGCTTCGGATCATGCACAGCCGGTTTCATGCCGGAAGAGGAACCGGCTCAAGCCGCCAGGCTCGACGAGGCGAAATCGGCCTGGGTCGCCACCTATGACGATGCCACCCGCGACCGGCTGATGGCGCGGATCGCCGACCTGGAGATGCGCCGCAACATCGCCCGCGAGACCCGGCTCCATTTCATGCATCACCTGTGAGGACCCCATGAGAAACTGGCACCGGTTGACCGAACAGCAGATCCGCAGGCCGAGGCCGAGGGCCAGTTCCAGAGGCCTGGCCGGTGAAGGCAAGCCCTGCCCGAGCGCCCGGGTGACGCCTACATTTCCGCAGGCGACGCCATCGGTCACCGGATCATGGCCGAGGCCGGTGCTGCCCGAAGAGATCACCCTGAAACGCGCCCTCGACGCCGCCCGCCTGGCGCGAGGCCGCGGACCCGGTCGAGAAAGCGGCGGATGGCCGAGATCGCCGATCGGGAACTCAGGCACTCGATCGCCCGCGAGGCGCGGATGAAGTTCCTGGGCCGCCCTGGCGACTGAGCCGGCCGGGCGCGGGACCCTTTGGCCCTGCCCCCCCCGTGTTACCGACGTGTCACCGGCCCTGTGACAGGTTCTGCTCACGCTTCCCCGCCCCGACATCCGCGGTCCGAGGCGTTCAGCCTCTTGCCGCGGCAACGACGCGCCATCTTCGCATCCGCTGACCCCGGACCACGCTACACCCCCGCTCGTCGACAGCCTCCCCGCCACCGTCCCCTTCGTCGGGCCGGAAGCGCAGGAGCGCGACCGGGGGCAGCCGTTCCGCGCGCGGCTCGGCGCCAATGAAAGCGTCTTCGGTCCCTCGCCCGCGCGGTAGCGGCGATGGAGAAAGCGGCGGCCGAGGTCTGGAAATACGGCGATCCCACGAGCACGACCTGCGCCAGGCGCTGGCCGCTGGCGCGACCCGCCAATATCGTCGTCGGCGAAGGCATAGACGGGTTGCTCGGCTACCTCGTCCGGCTCACGGTCGGCCCCGGCGACACAGTGGTCACCTCCGCGGGCGCCTATCCAACCTTCAACTACCATGTCGCAGGCTTCGGCCCGGAGAGATCGTCGCCGTGCCCTACCGCGACGACCACGAGGACCCCGAGGCGCTCGTCGCGAAGGCTGCCGAGACCGGCGCAAGCTCGTCTACATCGCCAACCCCGACAACCCGATGGGCACTGGCACGGTCCCGAGCGGATCCGGGCGATGGTCGAGGCGGTGCCGGACAGCTTGCTGCTGGTGCTCGACGAGGCCTATATCGAGTTCGCGCCGCACGGCTGGCGCCGGTGATCGACCCAGGACGACCGCAGGTGATCCGGATGCGGATTTTCCGAGGCCTACGGCATGGCCGGCGCCCGGGTTGGCTACGCCCTTGGCGCAGCCCCGCTGATCGCCGCCTTCGACAAGGTGCGCAACCATTTCGGCATGTGCCGGATCAGCCAGGCCGGCGCTCTGGCGGCGCTGGCGGACGGCGACCACCTGATCGAGGTCCAGGCGGTGAGCGTCGCCCGGGGCCGGATCGCCGGGAATCGCCGCCGCCAACGGGCTCGACACCCTGCCCTCGGCCGCGAATTTCGTGGCCATCGACTACGGCCACGACGGAGCCTTCGCGTCCCGGGTGCTGCAGGAACTGGGGGCGCAGGACGTCTTCGTGCGCAAGCCCTTCGTCGCGCCCGAGGACCGCTGCATCCGGGTCTCGGCCGGCACGCCGGAGATGCTCGACCTGTTCGAGCGCGCGCTTCCGCGGGCGCTGGCGGCGGCGCGGAACGGCTGAGAGCCTCCCGCGCGTCCGCCCCTTCCTTGCGGGCTACGCTTCGCCACGACCCGCGCCGCAGCAGCCAGCGCACCGTCCCCGAAGGGGTTTCGAGCGCCACCATCCCCGCTTCCCGATGCCCCGAGCGCACCGAGCAGCATATGGGCGTTGAGGGTGACCCATGGCCGACCGGAAGAACCCGTGCCAGGCCGGGTCGTCGGGCTCGACCATGCCGAGGCCGATCAACGTCACGCCCGCCTTTTCCTCGACCCAGCGCCTGAGCCTCGTGCCGTTGTCGCCGCCGATCGGAGCGCGGTCACCATGGCTGCGCTGGCAGGCGGGATCGGCGATGTTCATCTTCAGCGGGCCGCCCTGCCCCCAGGCCTCGAAGGCGGCCCAGGCGGCGCGGGCAAGGGTATCGTGGCGGGCCCAGACCGCCTCGACCCCGCCTTCCTCGGCGATCATGTCGAGGGCGGCGCGCAGGCCGAGGAGGTGGTGGGTGGGGGCGGTGCCGCCGAAGTATTCGTAGAAGGCCGACGGCCGGCTGCGCGGGGCCCAGTCCCAATACCACGACGCGGTGTCGGCCGCGGCGGCCCTGGCCTTCTCGTTGAAGAACACGAAGCCGAGGCCCGGCGGGGTCATCAGCCCCTTCTGGCTCGCCGCGACCATCACGTCGACGCCCCAGGCGTCCATCTCGAAGCGGTCGACGGCGAGCGAGGCGATACAGTCGACGGCGAGCAGCGCCGGATGGCCGGCCCGGTCGATGGCGGCGCGCAGGCCCGGGATATCGTTGAGCACGCTCGACGCGGTATCGACATGGACGGTGACCACGGCCTTGATCGCGCGGGTCTTGTCGGCGCGCAGGGCTTCCTCGACACGGGTCGCGTCGAGCGGGGCGGACTTGCCGAAGTCGATCGTGCGGACCTCGGCGCCGAGGCGGGCGAAGACCTGGCCCCAGCCGGCGGCGAAACGCCCGGTGGAGAGCACCAGCACCGCCTCGCCGGGCCGGACGATGTTCGCCGCCGCCGCCTCCCAGGCGCCGTGGCCGTTGGCGATGTAGATGGCGACGTCGCCGCCGGTGCGGGCCACGGCGCGCAGGTCGGGGATCAGCCCCGCCACGGTGTCGACCAGCGCGCCTTCATAGATGTTGGGGGCCGCGACATGCATGGCATTGAGCACCCGGTCGGGCATGACCGAGGGGCCGGGGATGGCGAGGTAGGGGCGACCGTAGGCGAGGGACATGGGAGACTCGTTTGTTCTGGACCCCCAAGCGGTAGGGCGGGAGGCGGGCGAGGTCAATCGGGCGAAGGCCCGCGCCTGGCCATGGGCAGTCCGGGGGCGCGGCCCGGTCGCGTCGAAGACACACCTCCGGTGGACGCGGCGGGGGGCGCTGCCCCAGAACCCAACCGTCATTTGCGGGTCTTGCGCGATACGATTTGCGAAGTCGCCGTGATAGCCGGCCCCGGAAAGCAAACTGCCGAGATCCATCAGGATCTCGGCAGCCATGCCGTCCGGTGCTGTCGGGTCGGGTCGTAGTCGGACCTCCCGGATGATCGTCGCGAGGTGCTCGTGGGCGTCCAGGAGCACTTCAGGGTCGCTGAGAAGCTGCTCCATGCGATCCAGGACCTTCGAGTAGAGCGCCCGGGAGCTCGTAGGTCGCGGTGCAGCGCGGGCCCTTTCGATCGCGTCGATCTGGCCGTCCAGCGCCTCGATCTCTTTCGAGAGCTGCTCCGCGCGATCGTGGAAGGTGCCGTAGGGCGCGCCCTGCTCGACCGCCCGCATGATGCCTTTGAGCCCCGTCTGGGCCTCGGTCCGGCGGCGGCGGAGGTCGCGCAGCTCGTCCTTGCCGTCGTTCCCTTCCAGCCGGCGCCGTTCGGCGGCCAGGATGGCGTCGAAGCGGGCCTCGAGCTCGGGCGATAGCAGGAAGGACCGCAGGGCCGCGAAGACTCGCGCCTCGATCCGTTCGCGCGCGATCGGGGTCCGGTTGCCGCATCGGGCCTTGTTGCGGCAGTAATACTTGCCGGCGGCCTGAATCGTGTAGGGCCGGCCGCAATGGGCGCAGACGAGAAGCTTGTTCATCAGGTAGCGGGGCCGATGCGCGGCGCTGGCGTTCCCAGCCGAGCGGACCTTCTGCGAGGTTTCCTCGAGGCGGGCCTGCACGGCGGCATAGGTCTCGTCGGGCACGATCTGCAACTCCGGGACAAAGACCTCCACCCGCTTCTCGGGCGTCTCGAAGACCTTCCGCCTGCCCGTCCCGGGCTCGAACACGGAGGCGGTGGCGTTGTAGACGAGACGCCCCGCGTAGGTCGAGTTTCGCAACAGCCCGTCGTTCCGGGTGCGATTGCCGCGAAGCGTCGAACGAGACCAGTCGCTCCTTTGCGGCGAGGGAATTCCCTCGGCGTTCAGCCGGTCGATGATGGCCCCGGCGGACATGCCGGACGCGAACTCGTCGAAGATCCGGCACACGATCGGCGCGGTGAGCGGATCGGGCTCCCGGTTGACCCCGGTCGCCGTGTCGAGCTTGCGATAGCCGTAAGGCAGCGCGGTGATCCGCCCTTCCTTCTCCAGCATGTTGACGATGCGCTTCTGGGTCTGCTCCCCCGTCGAACTCGACGTCATCTGCGCGGCAAGGCCGAGGACGAGCAGGCGCAGGAAGTCCTGCTTCCCCTCGGGCAGCACCGTGTGCAGCTCCACCCGCTGGAACAGGAACAGGTCGTGGAACTGGAGGGTGTCGCCGAGATTGCGGCTGAGACGATCGACGCTGAGCACCAGCACCACGTCGAAGGCCCCGGTGCGGAGCTCCGCGAACATCTGCTTGAGGCCCGGGCGATGGGCATTCTTGCCGGTGCGCGCCCGATCGCTGAAGCGCGCCGTGATCGTCCAGCCCTGCTTGGCCGCGTAGGCGTCGGTCATCGTGAACTGGTCTTCGATCGACACGTCGTTCTGGTTTTTCGACGAATACCTCGCGTAGACGGCGACCCGCGTGGTCATGTGCGGGTCCTCCGGGCCGTGCAGGGGGCTTGGGACCGGTTGGATCCAGGCGTCCGCGCGTGCCTTGCGGAGCCGCAGGCAAGCGTACCCAATCGACAGAGGCGACGTCGGGACCGTGGATGGATCCGGACGTCAGCCGACGACTTCCACGCCGGCGTTGCAGATGGTCCGGAGCATCACAGCGAAGCATTTCGGGTTGACGGGCAAGCCTATGGAGGTCTCTACGACGAGGACATCGAAGGCACCGGACCGCGCCGCGGCGAGCATGGCATTGAGGCCGGGCCGAGCGATCCGGTTGGCCGAAAAGCCAGCGTCACAGAATGTGGCCACGATGATTGTGCCGCGCGCGGCCGCGAAGGCTTCGGCGCTCGCGCGTTGATCCGGCAGGTTGACGTTGTGGCCTTCGGTCGAGGCGGTTCGGAGGTGATGGCGGCTTTGGTCATTGAGCTTGTCCTTTCGGTTGGTGTGGGGTGTTCGACGGGGCGTCATGCTCGACCGCCCCGACGACCACCCCACCCGCCAAGCGCCGGGCTTCGGCCCGAGCCAGAAGCTCGACCAGCCCGATCAGGGCGATGTGGGTTTCGGTAGCGCCGCCAGGATTGTCATTGGCAGCCGTCAAGGTGATCTCGGTCATGTGCCCTGCGTCCTCGTTCTGGTCCCCGCCGGTGGCGGTCTACGGGGAGATGGGAGGGTTTTGCGGAGCGACTCACAAAAAAAAGCGAAAAAGTTGCCCGCGATCAAGGTTATGAAGTCAAGCAAGACGCTTGGCATGTTCAGGGCTATCGCGGCCCTTCTGCTACCTTCTACAGAGATACCGCAAAACACCAGTCGAACCGTAGCCGCCTTTGCACCGACCGGCGCGCCGGTTTCGGCTGAGGCTGTGTGGAAACGGTCGGCGGGCAGAGGGCGATTGGCACGCGGTCGGCCGACGGAATTATTCTGTGTTGATTGGCTCTGGAGGGTGCGTTTCGGCGTCCGTGAGACAGGAACGTGCGTTTCAACTGTCCTCTTGACGGGCCAGTCAGGTCGCGATCGCTTTCAGCGGGCCGACGCCGATCACGTTGATCGCGCGTTTGATGCTGTAGGCAAGGACGTAGCGCCATCTCGGCGTGACGTTCTTCAACCTTCGCATCTGAAATGGTGGCCCCCATCCAGGCCTTGATCGTGCCGAAGGGATGCTCGACGGTCGACCGACGGGTCCGCATCGCCTGGCGTTTCATCCATGCGGGCATACATCGCCTCGATCAGGTGCTCGTGGTCCCAGCGGTGATCCGGCGTTCGCGGCCGTGCAGCGGACTTCAGGCGGCAATGCTGGCAATCGTGTTCTGCCAGTAAGGGCGCTGCCGCAGTCCGTCCTCCGCGGGTGTAGCGATAGACCAGCCCTTCCCGGCCGGCAAGGCGTAGTTGTCGGTCGCGGCGTCAGACGAAGTCCGCCTTCACGAATATGCCCTTCTTGCGGTTCCTGGAGGTCTCCGGCTGCGGCACGGTCGCCGTGATCCCATCTTCGCGGCAGGCGAGCAGTTCCGCGCTGCCGAAGTAGCCCCGGTCGGCAATGACGTCGAGCCCGGCGGTTCCGAGCGCGGCCTTGGCCGCGCGCGCCATCGGCGACACCGCCCTGTCGTTGCCGACATTGGTGACCTCGTGGGCGACGATCAGATGCGTCTCTGTATCGACCGCCGTCTGCACGTTGTAACCCACCACCCCGGTGCTCCTGCCGTAGGTCGCCAAATGACCGTGCATCCGGATCGGTGAGCGAGATCTGGCCATCGGGTGCATCGTCGAGCCGCGCCGATCCCTTGCAGGCGCCGGAATTTCCTGACGGACACGCGCCAGCTTTTTCCCAAGACGGTCGACCTTCGCCAGCGTGGCCTCGGTCTGCTCCTGCCGATCGGTTCCGGGACATCTGTCCAGATACCGGCCAGCGCTGTTCTTCGAGATGGCTGATCCGTGGTCACCTCGCCGGGTGTGAAGTTCGTCCGGTGATTGGACTGCCTTGAACTTGCTGCCGTCGATCGCGACGGTCCCGCCGCCAATACACCGATCTCGCGGCACAGTTCTGACGAACCGCGCGCAGGTCTGGACGGATTGCCGGGCCGTTGCCTTTCCGGACTTCGGCGATGGTCTCGTGTGGTCCGGCACCAGCCGACCGAGAGCCATACCTCTGACGTTGCGTCCGGCTTCCTTCGTTCCAGACGACGGCCTGATGACACCCGGTTCATGTAGCCGTAGATGAACAGCTTCAGAAGAACCGCCGGGTGATACCCTGGATCAGCCCCGTCGCCGCCGCCGTTGCGCGCCCAACCCCGACAGCCGAGGTCCAGCGCATCGACGAACGCATCGATCACCCGAACCGATGACTTCGTCGATCCAATCCTCCAACCGCTCCGGCAACAACGTGGCCTGCCCGCGCTCAACACCCTCGATATAGCCCGACATCGATGCCTCCATCATTTGAAGACAATCATACCCCAAGCCTCCGAGTTTCCACACAGCCTCGGCCCATAGCTGTCGTTCTGGGCTAACCAAAGAAATGCTGCGCTGCAGCTTTCATAGCGGACACTCTGGCAAACGCTTTTCTAAAATTGAGAGGCTGCACACTAAATTCTAAAACGGTGCTCCGGTCGGAAACATCAATCCGTTAAAAAGATGTGAAAATCGCAACGATCATGGAAACCACTGCTACAGCCAGTGCGAATATCGAAACCCTTTCCATCCGCCGCTGCGCCGCGATGCTTTCCTTGGTGCCCATAGCCGAAGAAAGTTGGTTGAGGAACTCACGAGTATCTCGATCTTCTTCCAAAAGCTGTCGCGATAGCCGACCAAGAAGCGATTTTAGGCCTTCCTTGATTTCATATGGCTTCTCGCCATCCTGGTGACTTTTCTGGGTGAAGCCACCGACGTTCCACTGGAAGGACGCATCGTTCTCGGAAAGTGCCAGAACTTCCCGCGCGATAGATGGCGCGCCGACGGATCGCCGAAAGAAAGCACTAATCTGCTCGACCTCACTTGTGGAAGGACGCGCCTTCGAACGCACCGACAAGGACTGACGCGTTTCCTTCAAGCTCCGCAACAATTCAAAAAGGTAGCTCGCAAGCGCATATCTGGCGATAACGCCATGAAGATGGTCTACGGCGAAATAGGTTCGGCTGCCCAAAGAGGCGCCACTGTAGGTCTTTAGGTCCTCCTCGGTCAATACGTCCCAGCGAAGCGCAACAGTCACGTGATATTGGGTGTTGTCGCGACGTCCAGCAGCTAAAGAGAATCTCAAGGACGGCACAGATGAAGACGTCCAACTGTCGAAGTAATCATCAATGTTGACGAATCGAGACCAGTGGCCCCAGCCTCGGTCTCTTAGTGCGTCTTCGTCGAATGGCGTGAAACCGTCCAACGACAGAAATTCTACCGTTGGGAAGTGACTGCTCTCGCAATGCTCGCTGAAGAAGCCGGGGAAGTTTTTCGACAGCCACGAGATGCCGACCTTCCGATATTTTTCTCTTATGCGCCGAACACGTTCTTCTTTCACATGTTCCACCTGCATAATTGAGTACGGCTTGGAGCGTCTTTTTGGAACGCAGGTCGTCTTCGCAGGCTTGTTTATTGCATTTGCGTATTCAAGCGAAGCATCTTCTGTGAGAATAAATCCAACACTCAAGCAGGTAGTTGAAGGCGTTAGCTGCGCGATATTGACAAGAAGTGAAGAGAATTCTGCCGGGAATTTGGCTGTATATCTTGCGCCCACACGTTTCTTGGCGTCTTCGGGGCGATGCACCCAACCGAGCGACATCGTCCCTTCGGTGCCGTAGAGACGCTGCTTCTTCAGCCAGTCAATATTCGAGCCATCGCGTCCCGGGATTCTTTCTCTGTCCCAGCCGATCTTCGCAAGCCCTTCATATAAAGCCTCGATTTCATTCGGGCCGAATATCTCGCTGACCATGATGCAGCCGAGCCGGAGCGAAGCTCCCTCATCAATGGCAGACTTAGCATTTCCTTCCGCATCGCGCTTGCGGTAGTAGTCCTTTTCTTCACCATAAGGGTTGGGGATCAAGTTGGGGTAGCGGGCGTGAAGCGGCCAAACCATCTTCCGCGCACGTAGCCTCCACTTCGGCACAGGCCCTTTCTCAGAGGCTGGTGAAACCTCTGACTTTGCCTTTTCGATACTTGGTGTCTCCTCACTGTCCATTGTATGTATGTAGCATTCAACTGATGTGTTTGGATACCTCGTCCGCTCGGCGATCCAACAATACAGTGCCCCTTGAATTCAAGAAGCAATGTCGGCTTTCCGCCCCGCTGACCGGTCTCTAAGCAACAGCAGCGAACGCCCGCTCCCCGCCCTTCCTTGTAGATCACCCGTGGTTTGGCGGCGTGAGCCGGGCTGTGTGTCTGCTTCCACGTTCTGGCAAGGTTGAGTTCGCACGTGCAGAGAAGGTCCGGAATCCGCCCTTTCTAGCCGGCGTCTTTGGGGTGAATGTATTTCGGGCGCGCCGGCGGGTGACAGCTGAAAGGTGGATGCTGGCGCGCCCTGGCGGCGGGTGAGAAGCCCGCCGATCTCGTCAGATGTCCTGATTGCGGAATTCCGCGATCTCGCGTTCCGCGGCGAGCAGCTCGGTGACCCGGTGCGAGTGTTCGAGGGCGTCACGAAGCAACCGGCTGGCGCGGTCATGCGCCTCCGGTGCTTGTTCGGGGTCCTGCTGGGCCAGGGCGCGAAGCGCGCGGCGGGCGGCAATCCGGAACTCGTCGTTCAGAAACCGGCAGGTTCCGGTTTGCTGGATGAGATCGTGGCGCCAGAAATCGACGCCCGAGAACGGAATCTCGTCGAGCGCTTCGATCGCGCCACGGACACAGCGCGCCGCATCAGCGAGGATGTCCTCGACCCGGTCGTGGTCGGTGTGGATCTGCTGGTCGAGGAAGTGCACGACGCGATGGGACGTGCCCGACGCGAAGCTGTTGGGGGGATTGAACATGTCTGTCTCCGTGTTCTTTGCGAGCCGATGTCGGACCGGCCCTCAAAAAAAGTGCCGGTCGAACATCAGGGTCGTCAGGCGGCCGAGGTCGGGCGGTGCGTGAGGATCTTGCGCCGCCGGCGCTCCACCGTCGGGGCGGTCCGCTGGCGTTTCCGGCGCCGCTCCGCCGCGATGTCGTGCTCTGCGTGAAGACGCGACCGGACGTGCTCCATCCGTTCGAGGCGCCCCGACGGGAGGTGTCCGATGACCGGTGAGGCGGCGGGCCCGCCGATGTCGAACCCCGGGTTGTTCGGGGCAACCGAGACGAGGCGGGCTGCGACGAACCGCGTCGCACGCCTGAGACCCGACGCGCGGATATCGTCGGGGTGCGTGATCGGGATCTCGTAGCCGCGGTTCTTGGAATCCGGCACGCTGGTGCCGAAGGCAAGCGTCAGGCGGCGTTCCCCGAACCACTCGTCGGCCTCCAGCACGAGGCAGGGCCGGATCTTCGGGCTGTCGCCGTCGCCCGGAAGCCGGATGGGGAAGCGGAACAGCACGACGTCGCCGCGCTGGACGGTGTCGGCCCAATGGGCCGTCTCATGGGTGATCTGATCGAACATCGATCTTTCCTTCTGTGGCGTGATCGACGCGTCGCAACCTTCCCTTCTTCCAAGGACCGGCCCGGGCTGCGCGTCACCTGACCTGCGCAGCTCGGACCGGGTCCTCCGCCGGGGGAGGCCGGAGGGGCTGCTCCCCTTCGGTCCCGCAGACAGCGGCCAAGGGTGCAGGGACAGGCGAGGATCCCGCCCGGGAGGATCCAGGGAGGATGGAATGCCTCCCCGGTCCAGCGGAAGGCTGCCGGGGGTATGGGGAGTGGCGAACGGCGGGGTGTGCAGGATGCGGAACGACGCCCCTCGCCCCGCGCGAAGCGAGCAGGGGGATCAAGGGGGTGCAGCGCGGCTTTGCCGGGCCGGCTGGCAAGCTGAGCAGGTCGGGAGGGTGGAACGCCTCCGAAAAGGACGCGCAGGCGGCGCCGGAATGCAGGGAGCTCGCCCCTGCCGAACGGGTTAGAGCACCTGGCCGCAGGACTATTGCGCCAGCCTAATGAGAGATCGGTAGCGCACCCACTTGGTTCGCGGATTCGGTTGAGTCAGTGCCGACCGGGTCAGGCTCGTTCTTGGTCGGGACCTTCGTTGACGTAGGACCCGCGCAGTGACTGGCCGGCGTTGCTAAACAGGAGACCGGACTTGTGCCTTCACACATAATGTGGCCGTGTTAGGGTTGGATCGGCCGACCGAGAATGGTCATTCAGGTCTGCAATTTCATGGGAGTGGGCATGCACGGACATGAAATCTTAATGGTCAGGACCAGGGGTGTCCTGAACTTTGTATCTGGGCCGGTCCGCGCGGTTTGGGATACTCAAGCGTCAAGCGCTCGCCGAACATTATGGCGAACTGATTGCGGGCGGCAAACCATTCCCGGACATTTCGGCCATCGCTTTTTCGAATTTGCGGATTGCGAGGTAGATCAGCTTGGTCGCGGCCTCGTCGGTCGGGAACGAGCCTCTGGTCTTGATCGATTTGCGGATCGCGGTTCAGACTTTCTATGGCATTCGTGGTGTAGATGATCTTGCGGATCGCGGGATCGAAACCAAAGAACAGGAGCACCTCCTGCATGCCAGCGCCAGGCCGGAGCAATGGAGGCGTATTTCCCGGCCCATTTCTCCTCGAAGGCATCGAGCTCGGTCTCGGCCATATCGGCAGTCCGGGGCGCTGTAAATCCGGCGCAGGTCGGCGAAGCACACCTTCCGGTCCTTCCAGGAACAGAAGTTCAGGCTGGCGCACCAGATGCACGATGCAGGTCTGGACCATGGCCTCCCGGGAAGGCGGCGGTGATGGCCTGGGGGAAGCCCTTCAGACCGTCCACGACCGCGATCAGAATGTCCTGGGTGCCGCGGTTCTTCAGCTTCGCTCATCACCGAAAGCCAGAATTTGGCGCCTTCATTTTCGGCGATCCAGAGGCCAAGAACCTCGCGCTGGCCCATCGCGGGTAACGCCCAAGGCGACATACACGGCCTTGTTCTTCACCGTCCGGCTGTCGGCATCGCGGATCTTCACCGCCAGCGCGTCGAGAATCACGATCGGATACATCCGTTCCAACGGCTCTGCCATTCCGGACCTCGTCCAGAACGGCGTCGGTCACGCGGCTGATCAGGTCGGGCGAGACCTTCAGGCCGTAGAGATCGAGCAGATGGGCCTGGATATCCCGCACCGTCAGCCCGGCGGCATAGAGCTACCCCTCTCGGCAGATTTGCGTTGCAAATCGCCTGCCAGGCAATGGATGATCTTGTCGTCCATCCCGTCGATCAGGTCTGGCCCTTCTTACCAGTTCGGGCTCGAAGCTGCTGTCGCGGTCGCGGGGCACCGCCACCGGCATCTCTCCGTCCTGTCCCTTCAGCACCTTGGTCAGGGTGCCGTTCGGCGATTTGCCCTGTCCCGGTGGAACCTCCTTGCCCTCTTCATAGCCCAAATGCGCGGTCAGCTCGGCGCCCAGCATCCGCTCCATGAGCTTGATCTTCAGCTCTTTCATCAGCCCGGCCTCGCCGAGCAGGTCCTCAGGGCGCTCCACGCCCTTCAGTAGTTCGTCCAGCAGTTCCTTGGAAATCGTCATGCATGCTTCCTTTCGAAGAAGCATGGACCGGATCATTCATACACAGAAGATCTGACACTCTCGCGGCGACAGATCGGACTCGTCGAGGGCCAGATCAACGATCTGCTTGCGCACCTTGTCGGGGGATCGGTTCCAGACCCGACCCCGGCTGCGAGGCCGGTCTTCGAGCCCGACGGCGCCGAGCGACAGGTAGCGGTCATACCAGCGGTAGAAAGTCGTGCGCGGGATGCCCAACATGTCCAGTGTCCGTTTCGCTGGGAGTGCGATTGCTCGACCGCCGGATGATCTCGAGCTTCTCCGGATGCGGGATACCTCATGCCTCTTCGTCCCCATCCCCGAGCATGCTTTTTGAGCAGCCGGTTCTCGAGCGTGAGATCAGCCACCGCCTCCTTCAGTGCCGCCTCCTGCCGCAGATCCTTGACCTCGGGGCTCGTCGCCTGGCGGGCCGTGTCGCCCGCGAGCCGCTTCTTGCCCGCCTCGAGGAACTCCCTTCGACCAGCTATAGTAGAGGCTCGTGGCGATCCCCTCGCGTCGGCAGAGCTCGGCAATGCTATCCTCGCCGCGTAGCCCATCCAACACGATCCGGATCTTCTCTTCGGCCGAATGATGCTTCCGTGCGCCGGCGGATGTCCTTCACCATCGACTCCGCCGTCGGCTTCGCTGTTCCGGGTTTCTGTCATCTTCACTCCTTGGTGGTTACGATGAGCGAAGCCTCCGTTACAAATCAACTCAGATGTCCCAAGAGCGCTGACGGAGGACAGGTTGACCCCTTCGCCGAAGAACTCGCCGAGGTCCTCCTCGAAAAACCTGTGGTTGGCGGTGAGGATCACCTCACGCATCGGGCCGTGCTTGGTCGGAAGCCAGGGGTCTTTCGGCCCCTCGGCCAGCCGTCGAAGCACGAGGATATCCGCTACTACGAGAAAGCGCAGGACAGCGTTGGCGAGGCCTTCGCAGGCCTCGGGCTGGTGCGCGGGGAGCGCCGCCGCGCCGCCTACAAGGAAGCGATGGAGGCCGGCAGGGAGCCGGCGCCGTATCGCGCGCACGTCAAGACCCGGGCCTGGAGGATGCAGCAGGATCGGCTGCTGAAAGAGCGCGAGACGAAGGTCGCGGTGCACGAGGCGGATGCGGACGCCGTTCTCATGGTCGCCGAGGCCATCGCGGCCGGCGACGTCGACCCGCAAGCGACGGTCGAGGCCTTTGCCGCAGGCCGGGTCGATCGGGCCGCGACAGTCGAAGTTGCGCCCTCGGTCGAGCCCGAAACCGCTGGTGGCCACGAGAAGTCCACGGATCTCCCCATGGGGGACAGGATCGTCGCGAAGGCCGGAGCCGATCCTGAACAGCTTGCCGCGGTGCGGAGCGCGGTGACGCGGGCGCCCGCAGCGGCGAAACGGGTGTTCTCGGCCTTCGGTGCCGCCTGGAAGCGCCTGCGGGGCGAAGCGGAGGAGCAGGCTGAGGAGCGGCTCCGTGGCGACTTCGACGAGATCCGCGCCGCGGACAAGGAGATCACCCGGATCGCCTCGATCCTCGCACCCAAGGATCGCTCGAAGATCGTTGCCGCCCGGGAAAGCCTCGGCACCCGGATCCGGAACCTGGCGATGCGGTTCGCCCGGACGAAGGTCGCGGACTACCGCAACAAGCCGCGCCGCCGCCTGGACGATCGGAAAGGGGGCGAAGACCAGCATTGAGCCGTCTGCCCGGCCCTCGCAAGTTCCGATTTTTTTCTCGGCGAGGTCGGAACCATGTCCCCTTCGGGTGAGCGGAAATCCTCAGCGCACCCGCTAACTCAACCGTCCAACAGAGGAGATTTCCCATGGACACCAAGATCACCGAGCTCCCGAAGACCGAAACCAGCGCCACGGCGATCGCCGCGGCGACCCCGTCGGCCCCCGCCGCTCTGAAGCCGAAGCGACCGCGCAAGCGGAAGCGGGAGCGCCCGATGAGCGCGTTGACCGCCCGGACGATCGAACTCCTCCGCCAGCGCGCCGGCGACGACGCCGCGCGCGACCAACGCGGCGAACTCGCCCTCCAGAGGGCCTTCGGCGAGGGCTCCAACGAGGTCCTCGACACGTTCGACGACAACGGCCGCCTCGACTTTGTCGCCCGCCATTATCTCGTCGCGAGCGAGCCAAACCGCCGGAGAATTCTGAAGCACCCGGCATGCCCGGCCGAGGATGAAATCCTGGCCTACATCGGCAGCGACCTCGCCCACCTGATGGAGGCATAGGCGGTTGCTCGCAGCGCCGTCGACGCGCGATGTGAGGCGGCTATGGCCAATCGAACGCTGCTCCGACAGTCCCAAGCGTCCTCCCTTCGGAGGGCGCTTTCTTCTGTTCAAGCCCCCGGTGCGTCCGGGCAACCCGTCGTAGTCCGTGAAAGTTGGATGGGGCCCTCAGGCCTCCGAACCCGGACGCAGTGCTCCGGACCCGGTCTCGGTGCACCCCGGGGCGCGCGAACCCGCTGAATCCCCACAGAATCCCACCGGAGTGGCCCTGCGCTCCCACAAAGGTCTCGCCTTTCCCGACTTGAGCCAAGTATCCTACAAATGACGGATAGGTTACGCCCCCGGACCCCCCGAGGAATTTTCGGACCAAAGAATGAGGAGACCGGGGCGTTTTGGACGGGCCCTATTTCCGGTAGCCGCGGGCAAGCCGGTCCGGGTCGGCGCCGGCGAGGAACCGGGCCTGGCGCCAGAGATTGGCAGCGCCCTGGCGCAGCCATCCGTGCGCTTCGTAGCGCGCAGCGCCGGTCTCGGCCGTGGCGGCGAGTGGGCGGGGGCGCGGCAGCGCGCGGGCCAGGGCCATGTCTTCCATCAGCGGGATGTCGGGGTAGCCGCCGGCGGCCATGTAGTCGGCGCGCGAGACCAGCAGGCCCTGGTCGCCGAAGGGCAGCCCGAAGGCGCGGGCGCGCAGGTTGGCCCAGCCGGCGACCCAGGCGGCGCCCGGGCCGCGGGC
>JAWKXC010000007.1:0-288377 GCA_041397205.1 Paracoccaceae bacterium | reverse complement strand
CGGTGCAGAAGATATGTGCGTCGTCCTGGGTGAAGCCGCGCACCCGCATGATCCCGTGCAGCGCGCCCGAGGGCTCGTAGCGGTTGCAGGAGCCGAACTCGGCGATCCGGAGCGGCAGGTCGCGGTAGGATTTGAGCCCCTGGTTGAAGACCTGGACGTGGCCCGGGCAGTTCATCGGCTTGAGCGCGTTCACCGTCTTTTCGCGGGCGTGTTCCTCGTCGACTTCGACGATGAACATGTTCTCCTGGTATTTCTCCCAGTGGCCCGAGGCCTCCCAGAGCTTGCGGTCGATGACCTGGGGCGTGTTCACCTCGACATAGCCACCGGCCTCCTGCTGCCGGCGCATGTAGTCCTGCAGCGTGGTGTAGATCCGCCAGCCGTTCGGGTGCCAGAAGATCTGGCCCGGCGCCTCTTCCTGCAGGTGGAACAGGTCCATCTCGCGGCCGAGCCGGCGGTGGTCGCGCTTCTCGGCCTCTTCGAGGAAATTGAGGTACTGCTTGAGCCCGTCGCGGTTGAGGAAGCCGACGCCGTAGATCCGCTGCAGCATCGGGCGATTGCTGTCGCCGCGCCAATAGGCGCCCGCCACCTTCATCAGCTTGAAGGCGTCGGCCGGGATCTGCCCCGTGTGTTGCAGGTGGGGCCCGCGGCAGAGATCCTGCCAGTGGCCGTGCCAGTACATCCGGATCGGCTCTTTGCCCGGGATCGCCTCGACCAGCTCGACCTTGTAAGGCTCGTTGTTGGCTTCGTAATACTTGATCGCGCGCGCGCGGTCCCAGACCTCGGTGGTCACCGGGTCGCGGCGGTTGATGATCTCTTTCATCTTGGCTTCGATCTCGCCGAGGTCTTCCGGCGTGAACGGCTCGTCGCGGTCGAAATCGTAGTACCAGCCGTTGTCGATCACCGGGCCGATGGTGACCTTGACGCCCGGCCAGAGTTCCTGCACCGCGCGGGCCATGATATGGGCGGCGTCGTGGCGGACAAGCTCAAGCGCCTGGGCCTCGTCCTTCATCGTGTGGATGGCGATCTCGGCGTCTTCGGTGATCGGCCATTGCAGGTCGTAATGCTTGCCGTTCACGGAGGCGCTGATCGCCTTCTTGGCGAGCGAGCTGGAAATGCCTGCGGCGATCTCGGCGGCGGTGACGCCGGCCTCGAAGAGTTTCGCATTGCCATCGGGGAATGTCAGGGAAATCTGGGCCATCTCGGCTCTCTCTCCGTCGGTTTGGCGCCCACGGAACGCCCGGTTGCGGGTATGTGTGGGGGCGGTTTGCCCCGGCGCGCGGCGAAGTCAACCGCAACCGCGCCGCGGTGGGACGGGCCGGGCCGCGCGGGTCCTGCGGGCCACGCCCGGGAAGCGGCGCGCGGTGCCGGGAGGCGCCGGAGCCGCCGGCGGCGGAATGAGGGTTTCACCGCCGGCGGGCATGGGGCAGGATCGGCCGGAAAAGGAGCCCGACATGAAGAGCCCGAGTTTTTTCGAGACGCCGGAGGGACGGCGGATTGCCTATCATCTGACCGAGGGGCAGGGGCCCGGCGTGGTGTTCCTCGGCGGGTTCATGTCCGACATGGAGGGCACCAAGGCGCTGGCGCTGGAGGACTGGGCGGTGCGGCGGGGCCGCGCCTTCCTGCGGTTCGACTATTCCGGGCACGGGCAGAGCTCGGGCGCCTTCACCGACGGCTGCATCGGCGATTGGGCGGAGGACGCGCTGGCGCTGATCGGCTGGGTAACGGAAGGGCCGCAGGTGCTGGTCGGCTCGTCGATGGGCGGCTGGATCGCGGCGCTGATCGCGCGGGACAGGCCGGAGAAGCTCGCCGGCTTCGTCGGCATCGCTGCAGCACCGGATTTCACCGAGGACAGCATGTGGCGGGGTTTCTCCGACGCGGAGCGCGCGCAGCTGATGGACGAGGGGCGGGTCGATCTGCCGTCCGACTACGGCGATCCGTACCCGATCACCAGGGCGTTGATCGAGGACGGGCGCGAGAACCTGGTGTTGCGGGCGCCGTTGAAGATCGACGTGCCGGTGCGGCTGTTGCAGGGCACGGCCGATGCGGATGTCGAGCGGGAGGTGGCGTTGCGCCTTCTCGACCATATCGAGGGCGGGGACGTGCGGCTCAGCTTCGTCAAACATGCCGACCACCGGTTTTCGAGCCCGGAGACCCTGGCGCTGGTGGAAGCGACGCTCGACGAGATTTTCGCGGGTCTGTAGGGCCGGGGGACGGGAAGCGGCTTCGAAGCCGCTTTTCACGCGATTTCGAAATCGCGTTGCAACGCCCTTCGAAGGGCGTTCTCCGGCGTCCGGGCCGTCCGGTTGCGCGCCGGACTCGGTCGTGGCTCAGACGGCCTTGAGGTCCGGCTTCGGCTTGGCGGCGGGTGCCTTCTTGGCGCGCTTTTTCTTCGCCAGGTCGGCATGGGTGCCGGCGTTCTGGTCGATGAATTCGAGCACCAGCGGCCGGATGTGGTCGCGCCAGGACTTGCCGGCGAAGATGCCGTAATGGCCCGCGCCGATCTCGACATAGCCGGTCTTCTTTTCTTCCGGCAGGCCGGTGCAGAGCGGCAGGGCGGCCGAGCACTGGCCGGGCGCGGAGATGTCGTCCTTCGAGCCCTCGACGGTCTTGACCGCCACGTCGGTGATCTTGCCGATGTCGATCTTGTGCCCGCGCACGGTGAACACGTTGCGCGCGATCTCGCGTTTCTTGAAGATCCGGTCGACGGTCGAGAGGTAGAACTCGGCCGTCATGTCCATGACCGCGAGATATTCGTCGTAGAACTTGTTGTGCTTGTCGTGATCGCCGGCCTCGCCGTCCATCACCGCGCCGATCTGCTTGGTGAAGGCCTTGGAATGCTTGTCGGCGTTCATCGACACGAAGCCCGCGAGTTGCAGCAGGCCCGGGTAGACCATGCGGCCGGTGCCGGCGTATTTGAAGCCGACCTGCTGGATCGCGAGCTCTTCGAGTTCGGCCCATCGTCACCCGGCTGCCGAAATCGGTCACGTCGGTCGCGGCGGCGTCGGGGTCGATCGGGCCGCCGATCAGCGTCATCGTCTGCGGCTGGGCCTCGGGGTCGAGCTCGGCGAGGTAGGCGGTGGCGGCCAGCGTCAGCGGCGCCGGCTGGCAGATCGCGACGACGTTAATGTCGGGCCCGAGCGCGCGCATGAACTCGACCAGATAGAGCGTGTAATCCTCGACGTCGAACTTGCCTTCGCTCACCGGGATGTCGCGGGCATTGTGCCAGTCGGTGACGTAGACGTCGGCATCGGGCAGCAGCGAGGCGACGGTCGAGCGCAGCAGCGTCGCGTAATGGCCCGACATCGGCGCCACCAGCAGGATCCGCCGCGGCATTTCCTTGCGGCCCATGACGTTGAAGTGGATCAGGTCGCCGAAGGGCTTCTGGACCACCTTCTCGACCGCGACGACATGGTCGCGCCCGTCGGCGCCCACCACCGAGAAGATCCCCCAGTCGGGCTTGACCACCATGCGCGCGAAACTGCGTTCGGCCACCTCGCCCCAGGCGGTGAGCCAGGACATGAACGGGCTCGGCATGGCCGCGAAAGCCGGGTAGGCGCCGAGCGCGCGCGCCGAGGCGCCCATCCATTGGCTGGTGTTGCGCAGCGTTTCCATCAGATCGTAGGTCGCCATGTACCGCATTATCGGTTCTCAAATGCCGCCCCTCGCCCCCTGCACTGTTGCCCGGGGAACAGCTGTCAGCTAGCCTGACCGACAGGGAGGACCCCGGCGGTGAATGCTGCAGGTGCGAAATGATAGGGCGGAATCATTAACATGACAACAAAAGATATCGAGGCGAAAGATTCTGTCGCGGCGCCTGTCAGCGACACGCTCAAGGAGAATCTCGCCCGGATCGAAGTGCTGACCCAGCGGATGGCGACGGCGCTGTCGCACAAGAAGGAGATCCGCTCGTCGCTGCAGGGGCCGACGCCGGTTCTGGGCCAAGGCCGCCGGTGCCTGGATGGGCGAGGCGATGGCGCATCCCGAAAAGATCTGGGCGGCGCAGATCGACTACTGGGGCAAGGCGGTGCAGAACGCCGTCGCCGCGCAGGAAGCGCTGCTGTCGGGGGGCACGGTCGTCGAGGAGGACGACACGCCGGCCGACCCGCGGTTCAAGAACCCGCTGTGGCAGACGCACCCGTATTTCCACGCGCTCAAGAAGCAGTATTTCATCGCCGCGGACGCGATCGAGAAAGGGATCGAGGAGCTCGACGGGGTGGGCGACTACGACCGCTGGCGGCTGGAGTATTTCTCGAAGCAGATCATCGACATGATGGCGCCGACCAATTTCCTGGTCAGCAACCCGGACGCGCTGGAAAAGGCGATCGAGACCGAGGGGCAGTCGCTGGTCGACGGGCTCGAGAACATGATTCGCGATCTCGAACGCAACAACGGCGAGCTGATCGTCACCCTGTCGGACCCGGACGCTTTCGTCGGCCAGAACCTCGGCACCACCGAGGGCAGCGTGGTCTATCGCAACCGGATGTTCGAGCTGATCCAGTATGCGCCGACCACCGAGACGGTGCATGCGACGCCGCTCGTGATCTTCCCGCCCTGGATCAACAAGTTCTACATCCTCGACCTCAAACCGGAGTCGAGCCTGATCAAGTGGATCGTCGACCAGGGCTACACGCTGTTCGTGGTCTCCTGGATCAACCCCGACGACAGCTATGCCGACGTGACGATGGAGACCTATGTCGCCGAGGGCTATCTGACTGCGCTGGCCGAGGTGAAGAAGATCACCGGCGAGGACAAGGTCAACGTGGTGGGCTATTGCATCGCCGGCACCACGCTGGCGCTGACCCTGGCGCTGCTCGCCCAGAAGGGCGACGACAGCATCAACGCCGCCACCTTCTTTACCGCGCTCACCGATTTCTCGGACCAGGGCGAGGTCGGCGTGTTTCTCGACGACGGTTTCGTCGGCGGGCTCGAGGAGGAGGCGGCGGAGACCGGGGTCATGTCCTCGCTCTACATGTCGCGGACGTTCTCCTTCCTGCGTGCCAACGACCTGATCTACAAGCCGGCGATCAACGCCTACATGCTCGGCCAGCGCCCGCCCGCCTTCGACCTTCTGTACTGGAACGGCGACGGCACCAACCTGCCCGGCAAGATGGCGGTGCAGTACCTGCGCGGGCTGTGCCAGCGCGACGAGTTTGCCGGCAAGAGCTCGGGTTTTGCGCTGTTCGACACGAGGCTCCGGATCGAGGAGGTCAAGGTGCCGCTCTGCGCCATCGCCTGCGAGACCGACCACATCGCCGCCTGGCGGTCGAGCTACCGCGGCATGCGCAAGATGGGGTCGAAGGACAAGACCTTCATCCTCGCGGAATCGGGGCATATCGCCGGGATCGTGAACCCGCCGTCGAAGAAGAAATACGGCCATTACATGAATGCCGACTGGCCGGAAAACCCGGATGCCTGGAAGGCCGGGGCGAGTTCTACAAGGGCGAGACCTGGTGGTTCCATTGGGACGAGTGGCTCGCCAAGCGCTCGGGCGACCAGGTTCCGCGCGCAAGCCCGGCGACAACGGCCATCCGGTGCTCTGCCCGGCGCCGGGCACCTATGTGACCGGCGTGGCCCGCCGTCCGGGAACCTGAGCCAGCGCCCCCGGGAACCGCGGGGGCGGGCGTGCGAAAGATGTCGTGCGGGGCCGGTGCGGGGCCGGGCGGCACCGGATTATCCTGCAAAGAGGGCCCGGCGCCGATGGCACCGCCGGTGTACGGGGCAGGTGCGGGTCGCCGGTAGATGTCGACCCGCGATGGCGCGGAACGCCTGCGGGGCCTGAGTGATCCGGCCCGTCCCCGGCGTCTTCTCGCGGTGAGGCGAGGGGTCCGCTGCGGTGCAGAAGAATTTTATGCTGCAGTGCAGAAACAGCCTTGACTTTCTGCGCTGCAGCATTCATATCCTGTCTCACAGGATGACCCAGGGGAAACCCCGACGGACATCCCCGCTCACACCGCAGACCCGCACAGAGGATTTGACATGACCAAGAAAGCCACCGCCGACTTCACCAAGATGTTCCAGGACATGATGGGCAACTTCCCGGTCGACATGACCGCCTTCGAAGACGCTTTCAAGAACCAGGCCGCGATGAGCGAGAAGTTCTCGAAAGTCGCCCTCGACGCCGCCGAAAAGTCGGCCGAGATCTCGACCAAGTGGACGAAAGAGACCCTCGCCAAGGCCGGCGAAGTGACCGCCGCCAAGGAAGATGCCGCCGCCTACACCAAAGCGATGTCGGACTTCGCCTCGGCCCAGGCCGAAACCGTTGCCGAGAACATGGCCGCCTTCGCCGAGATCGCCAAAGCCGTGCAGACCCAGACCGTGGAACTGCTGATGGCCGCTTCGAAGGACTTCGGCGCCGAAGCCACCGCCGCCGTCAAGAAAGCCACCGACGAGGTGACCAAGGCCGCGAAGAAAGCCACCGAAGCGGCGAAGTAAGCGCATAGGAATTCCGGGCCGGTACCTCCTCCCATCGGCCGGAACTTCTGGGCGGACCTTCGGGTCCGCCCTTTTTCTTTCGGGGGAGGCCGCGGCCTGCGTCGACCGGCGGGTTCAGAACAGGAGCGCCGCGGGGTAGGGCAGGGCCAGCGGCGGCATCTCGGGCCGGGCGAACCAGCGCAGCGCCTGCGTCTCGGGGTCGGTCGGCTGCGCCGGTCCGTCTGCGAGGGTGCAGCGAAACAGGATGATCGTGTACTCGACCCGGTCCCCGTTCGGGTAGACATGACGATACTCGGCTCCCCCGAGGACATCGGCGAGCGCCGCGGCGCGAACCGCGCGGCCGGTTTCTTCCAGCACCTCGCGGTGGAGCGCAGCCAGTGGGCTCTCTCCCGGCTCGATGCCGCCTGCCGGCAGGCTCCAGCCTTCGGCGCCGGCCTTCCGCTGCAGAAGCAGGCGACCTTCCGCATCGTGGATGATGGCGGCGACGCTCGGCAGCAGCAGCAGCCGGTGACCGACCGCGGCGCGAAGGGCGCGTATGTAGCCGCAGGCTGCCATGGCGCCAGCCTAGGGCTTCGCGGCCGCGGAGGAAAGGGCGTGGGGAGGGAGGCGCTGCCGGGCACGCGTTCCGTCCCGACCCCGGGCACGGTTTCCCAACGCGGCGGCGGTGCGCGGCCGGACGTCAGTCCGCCTTGTTCTGGCCCTTCCGACCCTTGCCCTTGGGCCCCGCGCCCTTTCCCCGGCCCAGCAGGCCTTTCAAGCGTCCCTTTGCGCCGCCTTTGGCGCCCGCCCGTCCGAGACGCGGTTGCGACCGCCAGGCCTTGAACTCGGCGCTTTCGCGGCCGGCGAACACCGCGAACAGGGCCTCGCGGTTGCGCAGGTTCAGCTTGCTGGCATCGACGCCCTTCTGCATGAACCGGACGAAATACGGCGTGTCGTAGAGCTTGTCCGGAACGTTGACGAGGTAGCGTTCGGTGTTGCTGGTCAGGATGATGTCGGGTTCGAGCACCCGGGCGACGTCTTCCATCACGTAGGGGCTGCGCAGGTAGAGCACCTCCTGGAACAGCGGCGCGATGATCGGCACGGTGCCGGCGAAATAGCTGTCGCCGAACAGGAGCACCCGCTTCTGAACCGGCGCCCGCTCGTTCAGCGTGTACTGCACGATGCCCCGGTTTCCGGGCAGCATCTGGACGTTGGTGAACTGCCTGACCTTTGCCTTGAGGCCCTCGAATTCGCGGATCGTCGGCACGTTCTGGGCGGGCATGCCGCGCATGTTCGAAAGATCGCTGTTGCGCGGCTGTGCGGTGACGATCGGCCGGTACGCGTCGATCGGAATGCCGATGGTCCGAAACATGATCTGGGCGATCTTGAGATAGCCCGGATCGCTACAATGGCTGCCGTAAGTCTCGAAATCGTCGGGGCCGACGAGCTGCTCTAGCGGATAGATCACCTCGTCGCGCCGGTGGGCGTCGCTGAAGATGCCGACGAGGTTCACGCCGGCGGCCGCGAAATCCTCGCGAAAGGCCATCGCCTTGGACGGGTAGACCACGTGCAGATAGGGCAGGCCGGCCGATTTGCAGTAGGCGGCGCTGAGGTCGACATTCTGGTTGAAGCGGCGGATGACTTCGGGCGCGATGGTCTTCTCCCCGGACAGGTGCTGGAGTTCGGATTGCGCCCGGTCCTGCTGTTGCAGGTAGAGCTGTCCGTTGAGCTCGATCACGCCGTCTCGCGCGATGATGCTGTGCTTGTGGGGCGTGTCCATCGTGAAAACCTTAGATCTTGGCGGCCCGGGAATTGTTCGGGGCCGGAATGCAGAAGCGGGACGGGTCGGGCGCGGTCAAACGGGGCATGGGACCTGGGCGCAGGGGGCGGTGGCTCCGTGAAGGGCGACGGAATTGCGTCGTTAACCGAGGTATCGTGTGGTTACTTGTCGCGCCCGGCGGTCGTCAAGGGGATTGCGGGCCGCCGCCCTGCCGCCCGCTGCCCGCCAAGCTCCGCCCCGCCGCCGGCGTTGCCGGCGCCGTCGGCTGCTGTCTGCACTGGTCCCGCGCCGGTTGTCCCGTACGGGCGACCCGATCAATACGAAAGCGTATGGAAATGCGGGGTGACGGTCCGCCCCGGCGGGCGTGCGCCGCAACGCGGCACTTGCTTTTTTTCAACACCGGCCTAGGGTCGACGCTGCGAGGGCAAAGCGCCCGTACCGGGAGGGGAGACACCATTGGCCAAGGATAACGACACCCTGCTCATCAAGCGCTACGCCAGCCGCCGGCTCTACAATACAGAGACCTCGGATTATGTGACGCTCGAAGACATCGCCGGTTTCATCCGCGAAGGCCGCGAAGTGCAGATCATCGACCTGAAGACCGGCGACGACCTCACGCGGCAATTCCTGCTGCAGATCATCGCCGAGCACGAAAGCCGGGGCGAGAACGTGCTGCCGGTGGACGTGCTGACCGATCTGGTGCGCTCCTATACGAGCCAGGCGCAGTCGGTGGTGCCGCAATTCCTCGCCGCGTCCTTCGACATGCTCCGCGAGGGCCAGTCGAAGATGATGGAAAACTTCGAACACCTGCCGAACCCGATGAAGAACATGCCGGGCTTCGAAGCGATGCAGGCGCAGCAGCGCGCCTTCCTCGAAGCGATGATGCAGGGCTGGAGCCAGGCCGGGCTCGCCGCCGCCCATCCGGAGCCGGACGAGGACGACGACGCCGGCAGCACGCCCGAGGACGATCTCACCGCGATCAAGAAGCAGCTGTCGGAACTTCAGGCCAAGCTCAAGGACATCTGAGGGCGGCCGCGGCCCGCCGGGACCGGGGCCGGGATCGGGCCAGGGATTTGGCCGGGATTATCGCCGGGGTGCGGGACGGGCAATCGAACCGGGGTTTGTGACCGGAAGTTCAGCCGGGGATCGGGGACATGGTCGAGACGGCGGGTCGGGTCACGCTCTGGGGGATCGAGGTCTTTCTCGCCATTGCCGAGGAGCGGTCGATCTCGGCGGCCGCGCGCCGGCTCGGCGCCTCCAATTCCTCGACCAGCCAGCAGCTCAGCAATATCGAAACCGCGCTCGGCACGCGGCTGGTGGACCGCTCGGCGCGCCCGCTCGGCCTGACTCCGGCGGGCGAGCTGTTTCGCCGCCGCGCCCGGGTGATCGTCGACGAGGCCGACCAGGCCCGCGCCGAGCTGGCGATGGGCGACCATGCCGAGCTCAGCCGGCTCCGGCTCGGGATGATCGAGGATTTCGACGCCGACGTGACGCCGCGGTTTCTCGGCGAGATGGCCGAGAGCTTCACCCGCACCCGGTTCCTGCTCGAGACCGGGCCGTCGCACCGGCTCAACGACCAGCTCGATGCCCGCGCGCTCGACGTGATCGTCGCCGCCGATATCGGCGCGCCCGCCGACTGGATGGAGGTGCATCCGCTGATCGAGGAGCCCTTCGTCGCCGCGGCGCCGCGCGGGGTGGGGGGCGGGCTCGACGCGCTCAGGGCGCTGCCGCTGATCCAGTATTCGACCCGGCACCGGATGGGCCGGGTGATCGCCGAACATCTCGCCCGCCAGGACCTCGCGCTCGCGCACCGGTTCGAACTCGACAGCTACCACGCGATCATGGCGATGGTGGCGGCGGGGGCGGGATGGACCATCCTGACGCCGCTCGGCGTGCTCCGCGCGCACCGCTTCGTCGACAGGGTCGCTCTGCACCCGCTGCCGGTTGACCCGCTCAGCCGCCGGATCTCGCTCTCGGCCCGGGCGGGGGTGCTGGGCGAGATGCCGGGCGATCTGTCGGGCCGGTTGAAACGGCTGCTGGGCGAACTCATCGTCACCCCGGCGGTGGCGCGCTACGGGTTCCTCAAGGACGATCTGCGGCTGCTGTGAGCGGGGAAACGATTGAGGAAATCGCTTGGCAACGGCATTCGAAAGCCGTTGGCGCGGGTGGCGGCGGGCCCACGCGGACGGGAAGCCCGGGCCCGGAAGGGCATTGGGGAACAGCCTACTAAGGCCCGTTCCTCATGTAATACCACAACCGCTGGTCACGCTGCTCTGAGCACCCGCGCCTCCCAGGCCTTCAGCACCGTGCGGGCGGTCGCCGTAGCTCGCGGGATCGGCCCGGAGCGCCGGAAGGTCCGGAACAGGCCCTCGCGGGTCCCGGGGTCGAGCAGGCCGAGCCCCTCGGCGCCGGGGTGGAAGCTCTCCGACCAGACCCCGTCGGCGCGGATGATCTCGTGTGCGTCGAACATCAGGTGGACATAGGTCACCGCGGCGCGTTCCGCGGGCCGGATCGTGGTGCCGTTGACCAGGTGTTTCGCCGGCACCATCACCTCCGGAGCGTCGAAATAGAGCGTCGCGTCGGAGCCGATGTAGAGCATCCGGTGTTGCGGGCTCACGAAGAGCGGCCGCGGGTTGCCGAAGACCCCGGGCGCGAAGCGGATCGGCGCCGCGCGGCCGGTGCCGGCGATGGTGCTGGCCCCGATCCAGCGCACCGGTTGCGGCCCGTGATCGCGGGTCAGCACCAGGTCGCCGGGCACCAGGGTCTCGATCGCGCGTTCGCCGCGCGGGGTGGCGATCCGAGCGCCGTCGGTAAAGCAGATGAAGACGTTTTCGATGTTCGAAAAATTGACAATTGTCCCGTCCGAAAGGGTGACGGTTCCGCTCTCGGCGGTCGTATAGGTGATATCGCCAGGATCGATCAGGTTGGAAAAATTCAGCGTGTCGCCGGCGCCATCCTCGGCGGTCTCGTCGCCGACGATGGTGATCGTCGAGCCGGGCCCGCCGAGCGCTCCCGTCGGGTCGAGGATGAAGACGTCGTCGCCGTCCGCCGCCGCTCACGGTGTCGCCCGCGCCAGACGGTGATCGTGTCGTCGCCGGCGCCGCCGTCGATCACGTCCGCGCCGGTGCCGCCGTCGATCACGTCGTCGCCGCCTTCGCCGTAGATCACATCCGCCCCGGCGCCGCCGAAGAGGGTGTCGCCAGTGTCGAGTGTGGGGTCGGGGACGGCGTCGAAATGCAGGTTGGAAACCCAGATCGCCTGGTGCCGGCCTGGAGCGTTGCCGTAGCTGATCTGGATCT
Source organism: Paracoccaceae bacterium (assembly GCA_041397205.1). Classification (GTDB taxonomy): domain Bacteria; phylum Pseudomonadota; class Alphaproteobacteria; order Rhodobacterales; family Rhodobacteraceae; genus Sinisalibacter. The sequence goes on along the minus strand of JAWKXC010000007.1, from coordinate 276,887 downwards.
CGGCGACCGGCCCCGCGATCTCGATCAGCACCGAACCGTCGGCCTGGGCACTGGGTGTTGGCGACGGCGTTGGCGGTGATGGTATTGCCGCTGACGGTGTCGCCGCCACCGGGCGTGATGGTCACGGCGACCGGGTTGCCGTCGGCGTCCCAGGCGTTGACGGTGATGACGTCGGTGTGGTTGCCCGAGCCCCAGTCGACGTCGTTGATCCGGAAGGTGACGTTCTCGACCTCGTCGCGGTAGCTCGTCCCGGCGGCGGCGGCGAAGTCGATGGTGGTGGTCGAAGTGGCGCCGTCGCCGTCGCCGTAGAGGTAGAGCGAGGAATTCGGGTCGAAGCTTTCGCCCGGGCCGACATAGGTCGTGTCGGTGCTCTCGACCCGGTAGACGGGGTTGTTGTTGCCGGCGTTGGTGAAGCTCACCGTGACGTCGATGCCGCCGGTGTTCTGGGTGAAGCCGGCGGCGAGGTTGGTGTTGTCCGGGCCCTGGGCCGACCAGTCGAGCACCATCGGGTCGGTGAAATCGCCGTCGCCGCCGTAGAGCGTATCGTCGCCGTCGCCGCCGTCGATCACGTCCGCGCCGGCGCCGCCATAGACGAGATCGTCCTCGGCGCCGGCCGAGATGGTGTCGTCGCCGCCATGCCCGGAGATGACGTCCTCGTTGCCGGCCGCGCCGGAGCCATCGCCGCCATCGACCGCGTCGCCGTCGACGTCGACATAGCCCGCGCCGATGACGTCGGCGCCGGACCTGCCGTCGACCACCCCGTCGGCGACGCCGAGGCCGCCGTCGGCAAAGGTGAAATGCGCCGACCCGCGTCGTCGCCGCTGCCGAAATCGGTGTTCTCACGTAATCGGCCATTGCGGTGGCGTTGCCGGAGCCCGCGAGTTCGTAGTCGTTGGCCCCGCCATCCGTTCAGCCCGGCCTGGGCGACCTGGGTGTAGCCGGTCGTCCATTCGACAGTTTGGTAGATGAACTCGACACTGAAATCGCCGCCGCCCTGGTCGGTGAGCACGACCTGGAACGAGTTGTGGCCCGATCCGTTGTAGGGCGAGACCCCGGCCCAGGTGATGGTGACGGTGCCCGCCGTAGGGTCGAGATCCCAGTAGATGTTGCCGCCCTTGGTGATGTCGACGTCGGCGAGGAAGGGGCGATCAGCGGCGTCGTCTCTGCCGAGAGATCGGCGCTCTGGTAGTTGGTATAGGCCGACCCGAAGGAGATGTTGCCGTTCGAGTTGACGTAGAGACCGGTATACGTGGTGCCGAAGAAGTCGATTCCGTCGCCGAAGACCGACGAGATGTTGACGTAGACGGAGCCGTCGTCGTTGTTTCCGGCGACCTTGGTCGCGGTCGAGAACACGCCTTCGCCGTACCCCGCGGGTCCGCCTAGGCCGGAATTCATCGTCGCCATGTGCCTGTCTCCTGCCGTTTCGGCCGCGTTCGGGGCAGGGTGCCGGTCCCGAACCTTGCTCGTCCTCCTGGCCGCCCATTGTTTCCCGGGCGTACACAAACAAGCTCATATCACGGGATTGCAGAGATTTCGAGAGCGGGATTGGAGCGCTCCGTGCGTCCGCCGCAAGGCGCCCATGGCGTTGAAGCGGCGCCGGGCGATCGGGTCGGGCGCAACGGTGGGACCCCTCGTCCGATGGTCGACGGGTCAACCTGGGGCGGGAGCGTCGGCCGCTTCCAAGGCTTTGAACAGACAGAGGTTTGTCGCGCTTCCAGGCGGCGCGGTTTCCCGGGAAACCGACCCCGTTCTCCCCCGAAACCAAGCCCGGCCGATGTACCCGCGTCCGTCCGTCGATCGCGCCATTGCCACGCAACATTCCCCGCGGTAAACCTGCGGTTCGAGTAATTTATGTGCGCGACGGATCATGGCCTTCCTCAGATGGATCGACCTGCCGCCGGTCTGGCTGATCGGCGCACTGGCCCTTGCCTTCGGTCTCGACCGGCTGGTGCCGGGGCTCGGCCCCGGGCTCGCGCCGCTCCGGTGGCTGGGCGACGCGCTGGTCGTGGCCGGCCTCGGTGCGATGGGGCTCGGGGCCTTCGAACTCGTGCGCCACCACACCACCTTCATCCCGCGCCGCAAGCCGAGCCATTTCGTCCGCCAGGGGATCTTCCGGATCAGCCGCAACCCGATCTATCTCGGCGATGCGCTGGTGCTCACCGGCGCGATTCTGCACTGGGACGTGTGGCCCGCGCTGGTGCTCGTGCCCGCCTTCATGGCGCTCATCTCCCGCCGCTTCATCCGCGGCGAAGAAGCCGGGCTGGTCGAGGCCTTCGGGCGCTCGGCGGAGGCCTGGTTCGGCAAGGTGCGGCGCTGGTTGTGAGGGGGCTTCACGGAAATCGTGGATAAAAAGTCGCGTGCGGGCGGTTTCGGTCGAAATCCCTTTTTGCATCGCGTAAAGGAAACTCAAATCCGGGGGCGAGGGCGCCCGGCGGGGACAACGGAAAAAGGAGACCAACGTGAAAATCGGGGTTCCGAAGGAAGTGATTGCCGGTGAGAACCGGGTGGCGATGACGCCGGAAAGTGCCGCTGCGCTGCAGAAGCTCGGCTATGACTGCCTGATCGAAAAGGGCGCGGGCGCCGCGGCGGGGTTTTCCGATGCGCGCTACGAGGCGGCCGGCGTCGAGGTCATCGCCACCGCGGCAGCGCTGTGGAAGGAGGCCGACGTCATCGCCAAGGTGCGGATTCCGACCGAAACGGAACTCAAGCGCCTGACCAAGGACAAGACGCTCATCACCTTCTTCAACCCCGGCGGCAACGCCGAAGGGCTCGAGCTGGCCAAGGAGAAGGGCGCCAACGTCATCGCGATGGAAATGGTGCCGCGCATCTCGCGCGCCCAGAAGATGGACGCGCTCAGCTCGATGGCCAATATCGCGGGCTACCGCGCCGTCATCGAAGCCGGCAACAATTTCGGCCGCTTCTTCACCGGCCAGGTGACCGCCGCCGGCAAGGTGCCGCCGGCCAAGGTGCTGGTGGTCGGCGCCGGCGTCGCCGGCCTTGCCGCGATCGGCACCAGCGTTGCGCTCGGCGCCATCACCTATGCCTTCGACGTGCGGCCCGAAGTGGCCGAACAGGTCGAGAGCATGGGCGCCGAATTCGTCTATCTCGACTTCGAGGAAGAGGGCCAGGACGGCTCTTCGACCGGCGGCTATGCGTCCGTTCAGTCGGAGGAATTCCGCAACGCCCAGCTTGCCAAGTTCCGCGAGATCGCGGGCGACATGGACATCGTCATCACTACCGCGCTCATTCCCAACCGTCCGGCGCCGAAGCTGTGGCTCAAGGACATGGTCGAGGCGATGAAACCCGGCTCGGTGATCGTCGACCTCGCCGCCGAGCAGGGCGGCAACGTCGAAGGCACGGTGAAGGACGAGAAGGTGGTGACCGACAACGGCGTCACCATCGTCGGCTACACCGATTTCGCGAGCCGCATGGCGACGCAATCGTCGACGCTGTACTCGAACAACATCCGCCACATGATGGCCGACCTCACGCCCGAGAAGGACGGCGTGGTCAACCACAACATGGAAGACGACGTGATCCGCGGCGCCACCGTGACCTACCAGGGCGAGATCACCTTCCCGCCGCCGCCGCCGAAGATCCAGGCGATTGCGGCCAAGCCCAAGGCCCCGCCGCCGCCGGTGCTGACGGCGGAAGAGAAGCGCGCGAACGAGATCGCCGCCTTCAAGAAGCAGACCCGCAACCAGGCGACGCTGATCGGTGTCGGCGCGGTGCTGCTGCTGCTCCTCGGGCTCGTCGCCCCGCCCTCGTTCATGCAGCATTTCATCGTCTTCGTGCTGTCGGTCTTCATCGGCTTCCAGGTGATCTGGAACGTCAGCCACGCGCTGCATACGCCGCTGATGGCGATCACCAACGCGATCTCGTCGATCATCATCCTGGGTGCGCTCCTGCAGATCGGCTCGGGCTCGTTCCTGGTGATCCTGCTTGCCGCCGTCTCGGTCTTCATGGCCGGGATCAACATTTTCGGTGGCTTCCTCGTCACCCGGCGCATGCTCGCCATGTTCCAGAAATCGTAAAGGGAGGGCAGGGGTATGGAATTCGGATTCACCACAGCCGCCTACATCGTCGCGGCCGTCCTCTTCATCCTCGCGCTGGGCGGGCTCTCGGGCCAGGAAAGCGCGAAACGGGCCGTCTGGTACGGGATCATCGGCATGGCGCTCGCGGTCTTCGCGACGCTGATCGGGCCAGGCGCCGGCAAATGGTTCCTCTCGCTCGTCATGATCGCCGGCGGCGGCACCATCGGCTGGTACATCGCCAAGCGGGTGCAGATGACCGAGATGCCGCAGCTCGTCGCCGCGATGCACTCGCTCGTGGGCCTCGCCGCGGTCTTCGTCGGTTACAACGCCTTCATCGAGATGGTGCGGGTCGGCGCGATGGACGAGCATGCACGCGAGGCGCTCAAGGGCTTCGCCGCGGTCGTCGCCCACAAGACGCCGGTCGGTTCACGATCCTCCGCGGCGAGATCTTCCTCGGCGTGTTCATCGGGGCGGTGACCTTCACCGGCTCGATCATCGCCTTCGGCAAGCTGGCGGGCAAGGTCAACTCGACGGCCAAGAAGCTGCCGGGCGGGCATATGCTGAACGCGGGCGCGGCGCTCCTGTCGATCATCCTGTTCCTGATGTTCCTGTCGGGTGCCGGGGCCTGGACGCTCATCCTGATGACGCTGCTCGCCTTCTTCATCGGCTATCATCTGATCATGGGGATCGGCGGCGCGGACATGCCGGTCGTGGTCTCGATGCTCAACAGCTACTCGGGCTGGGCGGCGGCGGCGATCGGCTTTTCGCTGTCAAACGACCTCCTGATCGTCACCGGCGCGCTGGTGGGTTCTTCGGGTGCGATCCTGTCCTACATCATGTGCGTGGCGATGAACCGGTCGTTCATCTCCGTCATTCTCGGCGGCTTCGGCGGGCCCCAGACCTCGACCCGCGAGATCGAGGGCGAGCAGATCGCCATCGACGCCGAGGGCGTGGCGGCGGCGCTGAACGACGCCGACAGCATCATCATCGTGCCGGGCTACGGCATGGCGGTGGCGCAGGCGCAGCAATCTGTGGCGGCGCTGACCTCGAAGCTGCGGGCCAAGGGCAAGAACGTGCGCTTCGGCATCCACCCGGTGGCCGGCCGTCTGCCGGGGCACATGAACGTGCTCCTCGCAGAGGCCAAGGTGCCCTATGACATCGTGCTGGAGATGGACGAGATCAACGACGACTTCCCGTCCACCGACGTGGTCATCGTGATCGGCTCGAACGACATCGTGAACCCCGACGCGCAGGAAGACCCGGGCTCGCCGATCGCCGGCATGCCGGTGCTGGAAGTGTGGAAGGCCAAGCAGGTCTTCGTCTCCAAGCGCGGCCAGGGCACGGGCTATTCCGGCATCGAGAACCCGCTGTTCTTCAAGGATAACACCCGGATGTTCTACGGCGATGCGAAAGCCTCGATGGACAGCCTGATCCCGCTGATCGACTGACCGGCAGGCGCGCTCGGGTCCGGGGCCGGGAGGCCCTGGTCGGAACGCCCGGCGCAACGAAACAGGCCCCGCCCGGGTGATCGGGCGGGGCCTTGTTTTGGGGCGGTCCAGGCGGGTCAGCGGGACGGCGTACTGCGCGGCTCCGGGACGGGTGTCGGCGGGCGGGCCGGGCTCAGCTCGGGACGCCGTGCTCGATCATCGCGTCGCCGCTCTCGAGTTCGGTGCCGACCTTGCCGGCGAGGTTGAGCGTGTTGGTGGCGATGCCGATGACGATGGCGCCCCCCGAGGGCGACGATGGCGGCGGTGAGAACGACCCAATCGACGGTGACGGCGCCGGTTTCATCGGAAAGGAAGGACTTGATACGCATGACTGATATCCTGTGATGCTCGTTACGTGAACTGGTTTGCCCGGGATCGCAGGACAACATGTCGCAGTTGCGACACGGACGGGATGCCAATGGGGCAATTTCTGGAAACTGCGTTGCATTTGAACCTGTTCGCCGAGCTGTCGGCGGAAAGCCGCGCGGTTCGGGGGATGGATGGCCGTCTGCGAGGAGCAAGGGATGCCGAGCAAGTGTATATACAAATGCACGACATTTGCGGTACATCTGAGGCATCCGCCCGTCGAGGAGCGCAGAGGATGGCCAAACGTGCCCGGCACAAGAAAGACGCGCAGTTGATCGTCCGGATCAACAAGGCCGAGCGCGATGCATTCGTCGCGCTCTGCGAGGAAGAGGATACCAGCGCGGCCCGCGAGGTGCGGCGCTTCATCCGGCATTTCCTCGCCGAGCATCGGCGCGGTCCCGGGGCGGACACCGAAACCACGAAAGGATAGGACATGGCGAAGAAAGCCAAGGTCAAGGCGCTCAAGAAGGAAGTGAAATCCCGCAAGGCCAAGGTGGCCAAGCAGGAGAAGAAGCTGAAGGACGCCAAGAAGGCGCTCAAGAAGGCGCTCTGATCGGCGCCCTGATCAACACCCGGGGGCGCGGGCCGCGGGGCCCGGCCCGTTTTCTGTCATCTGGAGAGGTTCATGTCACGACTGACCGACATCGCCGGGATCGGCCCGGCGCTCGACGCGAAACTGCGCGAGATCGGCATCACCGACCCGGCCACTTTGGCCGTGGCCGACACGGCGCAGCTGACCACGCTGCGTGGCGTGTCCGTCGCGCGCGCCGAAGCGCTGCGCGCCGCGGCTGCGGCACTGGCGCCGGAAACACCTGCGGAAGCGTCGCCGAAGGCGGCACCGAAGCTGCGCCGAAGGCGCCCCGGTGGCGAATGTCGCCGGGACCGAAGCCGAAACGGAACCGGCGCCGGCGCCGGAGACGTCCTCCGGACACTCGGACGCAGGGAAGAAGACGTCCGGCAAGAAGACGTCCGGCAAGGCGAAGCCCGGCAAGGCGGAAAAGCGCAAGAAAAGTCCGGCAAGGCGTCGAAGGACGAGAAACCGGCGGGCAAGGCGTCGCCCAAAGCGGAGGCCGAAGTTGCCGTGGGGACCGAAGCCGCCGTGACCGCACCCGCCGAGGCAGAGGCGGCTGGCCCCGACGGCACGACGGCCGCGGGAACGGAGGCCGCGACGAAGGGCAAGGCCAAGAAGGACAAGCCCAAGAAAGCGAAGTCGAAGAAGGACAAGGCGAAGAAAGCCAAGTCGAAGAAGAAGCCCCAAAAGGGCAAATCTTCGAAGCCGAAGTCCAAGAAGGGCAAGTCCGGCAAAGGCAAGAAGAAGGGCAAGGCGTAAGGCGGTCCCCGGCGCTTTCAGGCCTCGCGCCAATCCCCCGGCGCGAGCCCGTCGAGCGTCCAGTCGCCGACCCGCCAGCGCACCAGCCGGAGCGTCGGCAAGCCGATCGCGGCGGTCATCCGGCGGACCTGGCGGTTGCGGCCTTCGCGGATCGTGAGCCTCGAGCCAGCGGTCGGGGACGGATTTGCGAAACCGCACCGGCGGGTCGCGGTCCCACAGCGCGGGCGGGTCGATCAGCCGCGCCTCGGCGGGGCGGGTCATCCCGTCCTTGAGCCGCAAACCCTGGCGCAGGGGCGCGAGGTCACTGTCCTGTGGCGCGCCCTCGACCTGGACGAGGTACCGCTTCGCGAACCTGTGCTTCGGGTCGGCGATGCGCGCCTGCAACCGCCCGTCATCGGTGAGCAGCAGCAGCCCCTCGCTGTCGCGGTCGAGCCTTCCGGCGGGGTAGACGCCGGGCAGGGAGATGTAATCCGACAGGGTCGCGCGCGGGGAAGGGCTCTTCGCATCGGTGAACTGCGACAGCACGTTCATCGGTTTGTTGAACAGGATCAGACGGGCCATGTGTTTCCGTTAACGGCTCGCGAAAAAAAATGCACGCCCGGTCGCAAAAACTCTTGCGTGAATCGCGCATCGACCGCATATGCGCGCTCAAGACGCCAACGCACGCGCCTCTGGCCACGCCCGGGCAAGACAATACGGGTACGCGTTTATGCAGCGACGGTAACGTCTCCTTGGAACCTTGGGGCTCGGCCCCTGTCTTTTGGAGATGCAGATGACCTATGCTGCCAGCGGCGCTTTTGCGCCCGTTTCCCGCATCGAAGCCGAAATCGCCTCCTACGAGGTCGACCGTCCGACCCTGTTCATCGACGTCGAGCGGGTGGCCGAACAATACCATGCGCTGAAGCGCGGCCTCGGCTTCGCCCATATCCACTACGCGGTGAAAGCCAACCCGACCCGCGAGATCATCGAGCGCCTGGTCGCCGAGGGCTCGCATTTCGACGCCGCCTCCCGCGGCGAGATCGAGCTCTGCCTGTCGCAGGGTGCCGAGCCGCAGCACATCTCCTTCGGCAACACGATCAAGAAGCCGGCCGACATCCGCTTCGCCTGGAACATCGGCGTGACCCTGTTCGCCGCCGATGCCGCCGAAGAGCTGGAAAAGATCGCCGAGAACGCCCCCGGCGCCGAGGTCTACATCCGCGTGCTGGTCGAGAACTCGATGGCCGACTGGCCGCTCAGCCGCAAGTTCGGCTGCCGCGAGACCATGGTGCCCGATCTCTTCGCCCGTGCGATCGAGCTCGGTCTCACCCCGCTCGGGCTGTCGTTCCATGTCGGCTCGCAGACCCGCAAGGCGGAGATGTGGGCGCCGGTGCTCGACCAGGTCGCCGAGATCTGGCGCGACCTGCAGGCCCGCGGCTACGCGCCGACGCTGCTCAACATCGGCGGCGGCTTCCCGGCCTTCTACGGCGATCCGGTCGAGACCCCGACCTCCTACGCCTCCCAGGTGATGGCGCTGGTCACCGAGCGTTTCGGCGCCGTGGCCCGGGTGATGGCCGAGCCCGGCCGCGGCATGGTGGCGGAAGCCGGCGCGATCCTCGCCGAGGTGGTGCTGGTGTCGAAGAAATCGGACGACGACACCCACCGCTGGGTCTACCTCGACATCGGCCGGTTCTCGGGCCTTGCCGAGACCGAGGGCGAGGCGATCCGCTACCAGTTCGCCACCGCGCGCGATTTTGACGCCGCCGGCCCCTGCATCCTCGCCGGTCCCTCCTGCGACTCGGCCGACGTGCTCTACGAAAAGCGCCCGGTGCTGCTGCCGCTCACGCTGCGGGCCGGCGACAAGGTGGTGATCCGCAACACCGGCGCCTATACCTCGGCCTATTCCTCGGTCGGCTTCAACGGCTTCCCGCCGCTCGACGTCGTCGTGATCTGATCGGGCCTGGGGGCAAGGCGGGGGGGGCACGTCGGCGCGCGCCGCCGTGTCACGCGCTCGCGCGAGCGCGTCTGCGCCCGGTCCGATTGCCGTACCCTCTGGCCCGACCCCGGGGAATCCCGTATTCGACAGTCGAGCGAGACGAGCCCGGGGGCGCAGATGACCACGATCCAGGACCACGAGCTGCGCTATGCGCTGGCCAACGAGTTGCACGCGCGGCCGTTCCCGGCGCTCGCGGCGCCCTGTTTCGCCGCCTTCCTCGCGATCAAGCGGCCGTCCGATGCTGCCGGGCGCGACCGGGCCGCGGATCTGGCGCATTTGATTGCGCTGCTCGACCGGTTCGGCGCGGCGCATCCGCCGGAGGGGGCCAACCATTATTTCGGCGAGATCGGCAAGTACCGCCTCAAGTGGGAACAGCATACCGAGTTCGTCACCTACACGATCTTCGGCGACGGCAATGCCGAGCGGCCGTTCGATCCCAACGTGTTTGCCGTCTTCCCCGCCGACTGGCTCGGCGATGCGCCCGGCGTGCGGGTGACCTCGGCGCTGATCCGGGTCGAGAAGATGCCCAGCCGCGATGCGATGCGGGAGAAGATCGACAGCTGGTTCGTGCCCGAGAGCGTCGCGGCCTCGGACGTGCTCGACGGCGCGGCGGTGGTGGCGGGCGATTTCCGCATCGATGCCGGCGGACATATGCGGTTCGCGGTCTTCGCCGGCGAAGACGTCACCCCGCGGCGGATCGGCCGGGTGGTGACGCGGATCGCCGAGATCGAGACCTACAAGGCGATGTCGATGCTGGGGCTGGCGCGGGCACGCTCGGTCCAGGGTCGGCTCGGCGGGATCGAGGACGAGCTCTCGGCGCTGGTGCGTGGCTTCGGCGCCGCCGGGGACCGGCACGAGCGCCACTCGAAGAGCTCCTGCACCTCGCCGCCGAGCTCGAAAGCCTGAACGCCGAGACCTCGTTCCGCTTCGGCGCCACCGGTGCCTACGAGGCGATCGTCGCCGACCGGATCGAGGTTTTGCGCGAAGCCCGCTGGGACGGGCGCCAGACGCTGCATGAATTCATGATGCGCCGGTTCGACCCGGCGATGCGGACGGTGAAATCCGCCGACCGGATGATCGACGACATGGCCACGAGGGCGCAGCGCGCCGCGGAACTCTTGCGCACGCGGGTCGATGTCGAACGCTCTGCGCAGAACCAGAAGCTGCTCGAAAGCATGGACCGGCGGGCGGATCTGCAGCTCAGGCTGCAGGAAACCGTCGAAGGGCTCTCGGTGGTGGCGATCAGCTATTACGCGGTGTCGCTGCTGGGCTACGTGGTCGAGCCGCTGGCCTACAAGTTCCATCTCGACAAGACCTGGGCCAAGGCGGCGCTGGTGCTGCCGGTGGTGCTCGTGGTCTGGCTCACTGGCCGGGCGGTCAAGAAGCGCCTCATCCACAGTAGCGTGGAAGACCCTTCGAAGGGTCTTCCGTAAGGCGTTTAGAAACGCCCTTTCCCGCCACCCCGAAAACAATTCGCGGTCGCTTGACCCTGCCTCCAGTCGCGGGCAGGCTCGCGGCCATGAAAGACCTCTCCGCCCTCGATATCCTCGCCAAGCTCGTGAGCTTTCCCACCGTGAGTTCGGAGAGCAACCTCGCGCTTGTCGACTGGGTCGAGGACTACCTCGCCGCCCACGGGGTGCGCGCCCACCGGGTTTACAACGACGACGGCACCAAGGCGGCGCTCTTCGCCAATGTCGGCCCCGAGGAGGAGGGCGGCGTGGTGCTGTCGGGCCACACGGATGTGGTGCCGGTCGAGGGCCAACCCTGGGAGACCGACCCGTTCACGCTCACCGAGAAGGGCGGCCGGCTCTACGGGCGGGGCGCCTGCGACATGAAGGGGTTCGATGCGCTGGCGCTGGCGGCGGTGCCGAAAGCGCTCGCGGCGGGGGTCAAGCGCCCGCTTCAGATCGCGCTGTCCTATGACGAGGAGGTGGGCTGCCTCGGCGCGCCGCGGATGATCGAGGCGATGGGGCGGACCCTGCCGAAGGCCGATGTCGCGCTGATCGGCGAGCCGTCGAACTGGAAGGTGGTGAACGGACACAAGGGCGGCATCGGCATCGCCACGCAGCTCCGTGGCCACGAGGTGCACAGCTCGATCATGCATACCGGCGTCAACGCGGTGATGGAGGCGGCTAAGCTCGTCGACTGGGCCAACCGGCAGAACGCGGCCGGCATGGCGGGTGAACCCGGGCCGATCGACGGGCTGTTCGATCCGCCCTGGACCACCGCCCATGTCGGTACCATCCGGGGCGGTACCGCCGACAACATCACCGCCCGCGACTGCCGTTTCGTGATGGGGTTTCGCTGCATCCCGTCCGAAAGTGTCGCCGACTGGCGCGCGCTACCTCGACGAGGTGGCTCGGGTCGAGGCGACGATGCAGGCGGTCCATCCCGAGGCCCGGATCGACACCGACACCCGGTTCGACGTGCCCGGCCTCGTGCCCGAGATCGGCGGCGCCGCCGAGGCGCTCGCGCGCCGGCTGACGGGCGACAACGGCACGCGGGTGGTGAGCTATGCGACCGAGGCCGGCCAGTTTCAGGAGGCGGGCTATTCCGCGGTCATCGTCGGCCCCGGCAACATTGCCCAGGCGCACCAGCCGAACGAATGGCTCGCCGCCTCGGAGCTCGCGGCCGGCGAGGCCTTCCTCGACCGGCTGATCGCCCACCTGACCGAGGCGTGATGCCCCCCTTTCCGCTGTCTGACGCCAATCCGCCCGAACACACCGGCCCGCTGCCCGCGGAAACCGACGTCGTCGTGATCGGCGGCGGCGTCATCGGGGTGACGACGGCGCTGTTTCTCGCCCGCGCCGGCGTGCCGGTGCTGCTGCTGGAGAAGGGCCGCGTCGCGGCGGAGCAGTCGTCGCGCAACTGGGGCTGGATCCGGGTGCAGGGCCGCGACCTCGCCGAGATCCCCATTGCCCAGGAGGCGCAGGAGCTCTGGCAGGGGCTGGCGCCGGAACTCGACACCGACATCGGCCTCACCCAGGGCGGCATCGCCTATCTCGCGAAGGATGCCGGCGAGATGGCGAAACACGAGGCCTGGCGGGCTGCGGCGGCGCCGTTCGGGGTCTCGACGCAGCTCCTCGATGCGCAGGCCACGGCCCGGCTCATTCCGCAGGCGGCGCGGGGCTGGGCGGGGGCGTTGTGGACGCCCACCGACTTGCGCGCCGAGCCCTTCGTCGCCGTGCCCGCGCTCGCCCGTCTCGCCGCGAAATCCGGCGCGATGATCCGCGAGGGCCAGGCGGTGCGCGGTCTCGACATCGCGGCCGGCCGGGTCGTGGGCGTGATCGCCGAGGGCGGCCGGGTCAGGGCGCGGGCGGTGGTGCTCGCGGGCGGGGCCTGGTCGTCGCTGCTGCTGCGCCGCCACGGGGTGTCCCTCCCGCAGCTCTCGGTCCGCGCCACCGTGGTGCGCACTACCCCGGGCGAGGAGGTCTTTGCCGGCGGCGCGGTCGATCCCCTCCTGGCCTTTCGCCGCCGGGCCGATGGCGGCTATTCGCTGGCGCCCGAGGGGCGGCATGATTTCTACATCGGCCCCGACGCGTTCCGGGCGCTGCCGAAATACCTCGCCGGGCTCGTGCAGGACCCGTTCGGGACAGCGCTGCGCCCCGCGGCGCCGAAGCACTTCCCCGACGCCTGGACGACGCCCCGGCGCTGGGCCGACGACGCGGTCTCGCCGTTCGAACGGATGCGGGTGCTGAACCCGGCGCCGAACCGGACCTTCGCCAGGCGGATCCTGCGCGATTTCAACGCGACCTTTCCGGGCCTCGGCGGGGTCGGCGAGGCGCAGAGCTGGGCCGGGATGATCGACGTGCTGCCGGATGCGGTGCCGGTGGTCGATGCAGTCGCCGCCCTGCCGGGGCTCACTCTGGCCACGGGCATGAGCGGGCACGGCTTCGGGATCGGGCCGGCCTTCGGGCGGATCGTCGCCGACCTCTTCCAGGGCCGGCCGGCGGGGCACGACCTCACGCGGTTCCGGCTCGGGCGGTTTTCGGACGGGACCGGGCTGGCGATCGGCCCGGGCCTCTGAGCCCCGCCGATCCCCGACACGCGACGATCCCGAAACGCAAACGGGCGGCCCTGAAGCCGCCCGTGCCGGAAGGGTCGGATGCTGCGGGTGCCGCCGCCGCGGGGCCGGGCGCGGTGCGGGCGGGGACCCGGCGCGGGCGCGATGGCTCAGGCCTTGGGCGCCGGCTTCTTGGCGACGGGTTTCTTCGCCGCGGCGGTCTTGGTCGCGGTGGTCTTGGCGGCCGCCGTCTTGGCCGCCGGTTTCTGGCGGGGGCCGCCTTGGCCGGCGCTGCCTTGGCGGCGGGTTTCTTCGCGGCGGGCTTCTTGGCGGCCGGCTTGGCCTTCAGCGCCTTTTCGGCCTTGTACCAGTAATCCTGATCGCTGCCGTGCTCGCCGCCTGCGTCTTTCCACATGTGGTAGGCGGTTTCGCGGATCTGTTCGTCGGTCACTTTCTTGGCGGGCATGAAACTTCCCTGATGATGTCATCCGGCGCTAATCAACGGCGGATGCCGTCGAAAAGCAAGAGTGGCGGGGAGAAACGGCGCAATTGTTGCGCAAACGCCCAAAGGTTGTGCGTTCATCCGCCGGTATGCGACATGTGTCGACGCATCTGGCCGCCGGGGCCCCCGTCGGAGCGCTGACGGGTGTAATCGAAATCGTGCCCCCTCGGCTTGCGGGTGATCGCTTCGCGGATCGCGGTGACCAGCGGCGCGTCGTCGCCCGGGTGGGCGCGCAGGGGCGCGCGGAGGTCGGCGCGGTCTTCCTGGCCGAGGCACAGGTAGAGCTCGCCGGTGCAGGTCATCCGCACCCGGTTGCAGCTTTCGCAGAAATTATGCGTGAGCGGCGTGATGAAGCCGATCTTCTGCCCGGTCTCTTCGAGGCGGACGTAACGGGCGGGGCCGCCGGTGCGCTCGGCGAGCGGCGTCAGCGTGTAGCGGGTCGCGAGGGCTGCGCGCAGATCGTCGAGCGGCCAGTACTGGTCGAGCCGGTCGGGATGGCCGTCCTCGCCCATCGGCATCACTTCGATCCAGGTGAGATCCATGTCGCCTTCCGCGGCCCATTCGGCGAGGCGGAACAGTTCGTCGTCGTTCACGCCCCTGAGCGCGACGGCGTTGATCTTGACCCGGAGCCCGGCGGCGCGGGCGGCGTCGATGCCGGCCAGCACCTTGGCGAGATCGCCGCGCCGGGTGAGGGCGCGGAACTTCTCCGTGTCCAGCGTATCGAGCGAGACGTTGACCCTGCGCACCCCGGCCGCGGCCAGGTCGTCCGCGTAGCGGGCGAGCTGCGAACCGTTGGTGGTGAGGGTGAGCTCATCGAGGGCACCGCTGTCGAGATGGCGGCGCATCGCGCGGAAGAAGTTGAGGATATCGCGTCGGACCAGCGGTTCGCCGCCGGTGATCCGCAGCTTCTTCACGCCGAGGCCGATGAAGGCGCTGGCAACCCGGTCGAGCTCTTCGAGGCTGAGCAATTCCTTCTTCGGCAGGAAGGTCATGTCCTCGGCCATGCAATAGGTGCAGCGGAAATCGCACCGGTCGGTCACCGACAGCCGGAGATAGGTGACGGGGCGTTGGAACGGGTCGATCAGCGTGGGGGTGTTCGTGGGGCGAGACCCTAGGGCCGCACCAGGGCGGCGCAAGCGTCGGCAGCGTTGTTCACGGCTTCTTTTGCGCCTAGGCTCGGGGCCATGAACACGCATGCGCCCCTCTGGTTTTCGGCCGCGATTCTCGGCCTCGCGCTCGGGCTCTCGGGCTGTGCCCGCGACCGCGGCCCGTCGAATGCCGATCTTGCCCCCACCGATGGCCAGATCCGGCCGATGCCGCGGCCCGGCGCCGGGCGCCTGCCCGGGGCCGGGGCGGTGACGGCGGAACAGTTCGACACCACGACGCCCGAACAGCGGGCCGCCGCGGCCGCCGCGCCTGCGGGCGGGGCGCTGATCGGGCGCACCGTGGCGACGCTGGGCAACCCGGCCGATCCCGGCTTCTGGCTGGAGACGCCGCTGGTCGATGCGCCCAGGCAGGGACGGGTCACGGCGGTGAGTTCCGGCAAGAGCGTGCAGGTCGAGCTGCGCCCGACGGGCGGCGCGGAAGGCTCGGGGAGCCGGATCTCGCTGCCGGCGCTCCGGCTGCTTGAGGTGGGGCTCACGGGCCTGCACGAGCTCGACGTCTTCGCGGGCTGAGGCCCGGGAGACGGCCGTCCGTCAGACGGAAAAGGCGAGCGCAGGCCGGGTTGCAACGGCCGCATCCACGCGCCGTTGCCCGTACCCTTCCCGACGATTTTGCCTGCGTGCGCCGGGGCTTAGCCGCCGAGCACGTTGTGCTTGCGCGCCATGAAGGCCTTGGCCGTCTCGACCGCCACCGCGGCGTCGCGGCAATAGGCATCCGACCCGATCGCCTTGCCGAATTCCTCGTTCAAGGGCGCGCCGCCCACCAGCACGATGTACTTGTCGCGCTTGCCCTGGGCCTTGAGCTCGTCGATCACCACTTTCATGTAGGGCATGGTGGTGGTGAGCAGGGCCGACATGCCGAGGATGTCGGCGTCGAACTCTTCCAGCGCGGCGATGTAATCCTCGACCGGGTTGTTGATGCCGATGTTCTTCACTTCGAAGCCGGCGCCCTCCATCATCATCGTCACCAGGTTCTGGCCGATGTCGTGGATGTCGCCCTTGACCGTGCCGATCACCATCTTGCCGATGGTCGGCGCGCCGGTCTCGGCCAGCAGCGGCTTGAGTATCGCCATGCCGGCCTTCATCGCGTTGGCCGCCTGCAGCACTTCCGGCACGAACAGGATGCCGTCGCGGAAATCGTCGCCGACCACCTTCATCCCCGCCACCAGCGCCTCGGTCAGCACCTTGTAGGGCGCCCAGCCGCGTTCGAGCAGGATGTTGGTCCCCTCCACAATCTCGTCCCTGAGACCGTCGTAGAGGTCGTCGTGCATCTGGGCGGTCAATTCCTCGTCGTCGAGGTCCGCAAGGATGAGGTCGTCTTCGTCGTCCGACATGGGCGTGTCCTAGATCTGGGTGGGGTCTGGCCCACCGGGCTTGTCTCAGCCAGCCTCAGCTGGTTTTCCCCGCTCAGGCTGGTCGATTTGCGACGCGCACGGGGCGATTGCCGACCCATAAACCCTGGGCGGGCCGGTGTTGAGTGAAAAATCCTCATGGGGAACATGAGGCTGTTGCGTGTGTTCGCGGTTTGTTCCATCTTCCGCCCATGAGCACCACCGAGATCCCAGATCCCCGCGAGACCCGGCGCGGACGTGCGGCGGCGACCAACGCCACCGGCCGCTACGAGCGCCATGCACGGGTGGCGGTGGACGACGGCTGGGCGGGGGGCGACGACGACGGCCCGCGGGTGCTGCGCACCGAGGTGCGCGAAGAGCGGCCGCGCACGGTGATCACCCGCAACAGCTCGCCCGACGTGCCCTTCGACCGGTCGCTGAACCCTTACCGGGGCTGCGAACACGGCTGCATCTATTGTTTCGCGCGGCCCAGCCATGCCTGGCTCGGGCTCTCGGCCGGGCTCGATTTCGAAACCCGGCTGATCGCCCGGCCCGGCGCCGCGCGGCAGCTCGAACGGGAACTGGCGCGCAGGGCCTACAGGCCGAAGGTGCTGGCCATCGGCACCAACACCGACCCCTACCAGCCGATCGAGCGCGACCGCGGCATCATGCGGTCGGTGCTGGAGGTGCTCAGGGCACATCGCCACCCGGTGGCGATCGTCACCAAGGGGGCGCTCGTTGAGCGCGACGTCGACATCCTCGCCGAGATGGCCGGGCAGGGGTTGGCGCAGGTCGGCGTCTCGGTGACCACGCTCGATGCGGGCCTGAGCCGGGCGATGGAGCCGCGGGCGCCGGCCCCCGACCGGCGGCTCGCGGCGATCCGGACGCTCAGCGACGCCGGCATCCCGGTGCGGGTGATGGTCGCGCCGGTGGTGCCGGCGCTCACCGACCCGGAGCTCGAAGCGATCCTCGCGGGCGCCGCCGCGGCGGGCGCGAAGGCGGCGAGCTGGATCATGCTGCGGCTGCCCTTCGAGGTGGCGGGGCTGTTTCGCGACTGGCTCACGGAGCATTACCCCGACCGGGCCGAGCGGGTGATGGCGCGGGTGCGCGAGATGCATGGCGGCAAGGATTACAGCGCCGAATGGGGGAAGCGGATGCGCGGCGACGGGCATTACGCCCGGCTGGTCGGCGCCCGCTTCGACATCGCGGCGCGGCGGCTGGGGCTCGCGACGGCGCTGCCGGCGCTCCGGACCGATCTGTTCGCGGTGCCGCCCAAGCCCGGCGACCAGCTCGAGCTGTTCTGAGTAGCCGGGTGCGGAAAACCCGTCATTTCAGATACTTGCCGGCCTCCTTGCGGGCAAAGGCCTTCATCCGGTCGCCATGCGCGGCGAGGAAGGCGTGCACCCGGTCGGGGTCGTGTTTCGACAGCTCGCGCAGCCACCAGGCGACGGATTTCTGGATGAACCAGTCGGGGTCGTCGACATAAGACGCGGCCCAGCCGAGCACCCGGTCGCGGGCGGCAAGCTCGTCGGGCCTGGGGTGGTTCTGCTTGGTCCAGGGCAGGGTGATGACGAGGGCCGCGCGTTTGGTCCAGAGATGGTCGGAGGCGGTCCAGCCCGCGACCTCGTCGAGCCGGTCCGGGTGGGCGGCAACCCGGCGCTGGCCCGCCATGCAGGCGTGGTCGGCGATGGCCCAGCCATCGAAGTCGGGCAGCCACGAGACGATGAGTCGCCAGACCGCGTCGTCGTCGCCTTTGATCCGCGCCTGGGTGAGCAGCTTCGCCGCCGCGATCCGCGCTTCGTGGATGTTGGTCTCCCAGAGGCCGTCCGCCAGCGCCACCCGCGCGTCGAGGGGGAGAGCGCGCCGCCAATCCTGCGTGAGCGCATTGACCGCCGGTAGCGGCGTGCCGAGATAGGGCCGTTCGACCTTCATATAGGCCGCGACCTGGGCCGCCCGGCCGGGTTCGGCCGCCGCTTCGAGCGCGGCGAGCGCGGCGTCGGGGGTCATTCAGCGGGGTCCAGGATGCCGGTCGGCACGCCGTCGAGCGTGGTGCGGTTCTTCTCGTCCCAATAGGCGCGGATGCCGTCCTCGCCCTTGTCCTCGGCCCAGCGTTTGAGCGTGTCGCGCTCGCCCACGAAGTCGAAATAGGGCACCGCGTAGCCGCAGGAGGTCTGCACCATCTCGATGGCAACGTCGTAGATCTGCCGCGCGCCGGGCAGGGCGGGCAGCTCCGCCGCGAGCGCGTCCCATCCCGGGTCGCCGATGTGCAGCGTCTGCGCAGTGCCGTAGACCCGCAGGATCAGCGGGCGCTTCTCGAAACCGGCCCACATCAGCGTGATCCGGTTGGTGTCGCGCAGGTGCCCGGCGGTCTCGTTGCCGGAGCCCGTGACATTGAGCCAGGCGATCCGGTTCGGACCGAGGATGCGCAAGCTGTCCATCCCTTTGGGCGAGACGTTGACCCGGCCGGTGGCGGCCGCTGTGGCGACGAAGTAGATCTGGCTCGCTTCGATGAAGCCGATGTGGTCGTCGGTGAGGGCGTCGAACTGCTTGGCCATCGGCTGTCCTTCCGGTTGCGGGGCGGGGCGCCCATGGGGCGGTCCGGGCGGGTGGCGCCCGGTGATCGCTTCAGGTCTGTCTCGAGCCTAGCAGATCCGGGCTCAATTCACACGCCGGGCCTTCTTGGCCTTGAGCTTGGCGTACATCCGGGTCCAGAACCCGTCCTTGATTTCCAACTTGGCCCGGCCCACCGCCATCGCGCCCGCCGGCACGTCGCGGGTGACGACGGTGCCGGTGGCCGTCATCGCGCCGTCGCCGACCGTGACCGGGGCCACCAGCATGGTGTTGGAGCCGATGAAGCTCTGCGCACCGACATGGGTGCGGTGCTTGAACACGCCGTCGTAATTGCAGGTGATCGTGCCGGCGCCGATATTAGCGCCCGCGCCGATGAAGGCGTCGCCGATATAGGTGAGGTGGTTGACCTTGGCGCCCTCGGCGATCTCGGCATTCTTGATCTCGACGAAATTGCCCACCCGCGCGCCTTCGGCGAGCTCGGCGCCGGGACGCAGCCGGGCATAGGGGCCGACCACGGCGTCGCGGCTGACGTGGCAGCCTTCGAGATGGGAAAAGGCGCGGATCCGCGCGCCGGTCTCGACGGTGACGCCGGGGCCGAAGACCACGTTGGGCTCGATCACCGCGTCGCGGCCGAGGAAGGTATCCTGAGCGAAGAACACCGTCTCGGGGGCGACCAGCGTCACCCCGTCGGCGATCGCCGTTTCGCGGGCGCGGGCCTGGAAAGCAGCCTCGGCGGCGGCGAGTTCGGCGCGGGTGTTGATCCCCAGCGTCTCGGCCTCGTCACAGCGCACCGCAACGGCTTTTAGCCCGCGGGCATTGGCGATGCCGACGATGTCGGTGAGGTAGTATTCGCCCGCGGCGTTGTCGTTGCCGACCGCGGCGACGAGGTCGAACAGCAGCGCCGCCTCGGCCATCACCACGCCCGAGTTGCAGAGCGTGATCGCGCGCTCGGCCTCGGTGGCGTCCTTGAACTCGACGATGCGGGTGAGCGCGCCGTCCTCGACTACCAGCCTGCCGTAGCGGCCCGGGTCGGCGGCCTCGAAGCCGAGCACGACCAGATCGGCGCCGCCCGCGCGCGCCTCGGCCATCGCCTCCAGCGTCTCGGGGCGAATGAAGGGCGTGTCGCCGTAGAGCACCACCGCGTCGCCGCCGACGCCTGCGAGCGCGTCGGCCGCCTGCGCCACCGCATGCGCGGTGCCAAGCTGCTCGTCCTGGCGGGCGACGACGATCTCCTCGTCGAGCGCGAGCGCGGCCTTTTCGACCAATTCGAAGCCGTGACCCGCGACGACCACGGTCCGGGCGCGGTCGAGGGCGGCACCGCTCGCCAGCGCATGAGCAAAAAGCGGCGCGCCGCCGATTTCGTGCATGACCTTGGGCAGGTCCGACTGCATCCGGGTGCCCTGTCCGGCGGCGAGAACGATGAGGCTGACTGGCATGATGTCTCTTTCAAATCTGCTGCGCCCGTTTTACTTGGGAGCCGTCAGGCTGCAAGCCCCCTGGCGGGGCGCGGGCCGGAACGGCAGGCAGAACAGCGCGTTTGGCGCGGGGAGTGCAGATGCGGACAGTCGTCTTCGATCTCGACGGGACCCTGGCGGACACCTCCGCCGACCTGATCGCCGCCGCCAACGTGTGTTCCGGGCCCGCGGGCTCGGCGATGTGCTCGACCCGGTGGCCGACGCCCGCACGGCGTTCCGCGGCGCCCGGGCGATGCTGCGGCTCGGCTTCGCGCGCAGCGGCGCGGGCGGCGCGGCGGAGGTCGAGGCGGACTACCCGCGGCTGCTCGACGCCTATGCCGGCGCGCTCGACGTCCATTCGCGGCTCTACCCGGGCGCGGCGGCGGCGGTGGAGCGGCTGGGGGTTGCGGGCTACGCGACCGCGATCTGCACCAACAAGCCCGAGGCGATGGCGGAGGAGTTACTGACCCGGCTCGGGGTGCGCAGCCTCTTCGGGTCCCTCATCGGCGCCGACACCCTGCCGGTCCGCAAGCCCGATCCGGCGCCGCTGGTTGCGGCCGTCGACCGGGCCGGCGGCGACGTGGCGCGGGCGATGCTGGTGGGCGATACCGAGACCGACCGCGAGACCGCACGGGCGGCGGGCGTGCCCTGCCTGCTGGTGACCTTCGGGCCGGACGGGCGCGGGGTCGAGGCGCTGGCGCCCGAGGCCACGCTCGACCATTACGACGCGCTCGACCGGGCGGTGGCGGAGCCTGATCGGATGACGGCGCGCGGCTTCAGGGGCCCCCAGGTCGCGACGGGGGGTGGGTCATGAGCGGTACGGACGGTACGGGCCCGGTCTTCCGCGGCAGCTTCACCCAGCAGGAGCCCCTGCCGGCGGCGGCGATCGAGGCGGCCACGCGGGTGATGCAGTCGGGACGGCTGCACCGCTACAACACGGTGGCCGGCGAGGTCGCCGAAGCGGCGCTGCTGGAGCAGGAGTTCGCCGCCTGGATGGGGGCGAAATTCGCGCTGGCGGTGGCGTCTGGCGGCTACGCGCTGGCGCTGGCGCTGCGCGCCGTCGGGGTTAAACCGGGCGACAAGGTGCTCACCAACGCCTTCACCTCGCGCCGGTCCCCGGTGCCATCGCCTCGCTCGGCGCGGTGCCGGTCTTCGTGGGCGTGACCGAGGGGCTGGTGATCGACCTCGACGATCTCGCGGCCAAGGCCGGGCAGGCGCGGGTCCTGCTGCTCAGCCATATGCGCGGCCATATCGCCGACATGGACCGGCTCATGGCCATCGTCAATGCCGCGGGACTCGTGGTGATCGAGGATTGCGCCCATACGATGGGGGCACGCTGGAACGGGGTGCTTTCGGGGCGGCACGGGGCGGTCGGCGCCTATTCGACCCAGACCTACAAGCATCTCAATTCCGGTGAGGGTGGGCTGCTGGTCACCGACGATGCGGAGGTGGCCGCGAAAATGGTCATGATGTCGGGGAGTTACATGCTCTACGAGCGCCATCTCGCGGCGCCGGGGGCGGATGTTTTCGAGGCGGTGAAATACCAGATGCCCAACATCTCGGGCCGGATGGACAACCTGCGCGCGGCGGTGCTGCGACCGCAGCTCGCCGACCTCGCGACGCAATGCGCCCGCTGGAACGACCGCTACCGGGCGGTCGAGGCGGGGCTCGCGGGCACCCCGGGGCTGACCCTGATCGAAAGGCCCGCGCAGGAAGACTACGTGATGTCGTCGTTCCAGTTCCTGCTGCTCGACTGGCCGCGGGAGCGGGTGCAGGCGGTGGTGGCGCGGGCCGCGGCGCGCGGGGTCGAGCTCAAGTGGTTCGGCGGCGCCGAGCCCACCGGCTTCACCTCGCGCTACGACAGCTGGCGCTACGCCCCTTCGGCGCCGATGCCGCGGACCGACCGGGTACTTGCGGGGCTCATCGATCTGCGGCTGCCGCTCACCTTTTCGCTCGAGGATTGCGCGCTCATTGCCCGGATCATCCGCGACGAGGTTGGAGCGGTGTTCCAGGCCGGCGGTTAGGGTTCAACGGATCGCTTGTTTCAGGCGTCGCGCCAAGTGCCGGGCGGCCTGCGGCGCGCGCCGCAGGATCCGCGGGCGCGCGCCCGCGGCGCCCGGGAGAACCGCCGCGCGTTGGCCAGACCCGCGCGCGAACGGGCGGCTGGCCGGCGCGGTGGGATCGAAAAATCGGTTCAACGTGGAGTGGGGCGCAGGTTCCCGGGCGTCCAGCGGGCGGCTTCAGGTCCGCGCAGATGCAGGCCACGGGCGGGAAAGCGGTTTCGAAACCGCTTTGAAAAGGCGTTTCGAAACGCCTTCTGGCGCGCCGCTCCGACCGCTACCGCATCGACGATTTCGCAGATCGCCCAGTCCGGGTCGCGGAGTGGGCGGGGGCGGTCGCGGGGCAGGGTGGGTTGTGCCGGCAAGGCGTGGTCGGCGACCGGGCAGGGCAAGAGCGGAGTGCGGAGGCGGCGGTGGGAACGGGTCGACAGGATCATGGCATAGCTCGCGGGGTTGGGGCGGAGGGGGCGTATTCCCATCCTGCACCATCGGCGTTAACCAAGACTGAATGGCCGCAAAAAAGGGCCGGGGCGCGCCTTTGCTGCGCCCCGGCCCCGTTTCCTCAAAGCGCTTCCGCGCCGTGCCTCAGGCTTTCGCCTTCTTCGCCTTCTCGGCGATCGCCACGTTTTCCTTCACGTCGAGGAAGCTGTCGGGCGTGACCGAGATCGTGTCGATGCCGGCTTCGACCAGGAACTGGGCGAAGGTCGGGTCGTTCGACGGGGCCTGGCCGCAGAGACCGACATAGGAGTTGGTCTTGTGCGCCTTGTCGATGACCGTCGAGATCATCCACTTCACCGCCTCGTTCGATTCCTCGAACAGATCGGCAAGCCCGCCCGAGTCGCGGTCGACGCCCAGGGTGAGCTGGGTGAGGTCGTTGGACCCGATCGAGAAGCCGTCGAACCGGTCGGCGAATTGCTCGGCGAGGATCACGTTGGCCGGGATTTCGCACATCACGTAGATGTCCAGGCCCCCTTCACCGCGCACCAGGCCATATTCGCCCAGCACTTCGAGCACCTTGTCGGCCTCTTCCAGCGAGCGGCAGAACGGGATCATGATGGTGACGTTGTCGAACCCCATCTCTTCGCGCAGCCGCTTGATCGCCTTGCACTCGAGCCCGAAGGCCTCCTTGTAGCTCTCCGAGTAGTAGCGCGAGGCGCCGCGGTAGCCGATCATCGGGTTTTCTTCGACCGGTTCGAACTGACGGCCCCCGACGAGGCCGGCATATTCGTTTGTCTTGAAGTCCGACATGCGCACGATGACCTTGTTCGGGTACACCAGCGCCGCGATCCGGCTGAGGCCGCGCGACAGTTTGTCGATGAAGAACTCGGCCTTGTCGTCGTAGCCCTTGGTGAGCTCCTCGATGGCCTTGCGATCCTTCTCCTTCTTGACCTTGTCGAAGTGCAGAAGCGCGAGCGGGTGGGCGACGATCGAGTTGTCGATCACGAATTCCATCCGCGCGAGGCCGACGCCGTCGACCGGCAGCCGCCACCACCGCGCCGCGGTGGTCGGGTTGGCGAGGTTGAGCATGATCTTGGTGTCGGTTTCCGGCACATGGGTGAGATCGAGCTCTTCCACGGTGTATTCGGCGAAGCCCTCGTAGATCAGGCCGGCGTCCCCTTTCGAGCAGTCGACCGTCACGTCCTGCTTGTCGTGCAGGATGTGGGTGGCGTTACCGCAACCGACGATCGCCGGCACGCCCAGTTCGCGGCTGATGATGGCGGCGTGGAGGTGCGCCCGCCGGCGTCGGTGATGATCGCTTTCGCCTTCTTCATGATCGGCACCCAGTCGGGGTCGGTCATGGTGGTGACGAGGATCGAGCCGTCGACGAACTTGTCGATGTCCTTGACGTCTTCGATCAGCGAGATCGTGCCCGTGGCGACCGCGCCGCCGACCGAGATCCCGCGCAGGATCTCCTTGCCGTGGTCCTTGACGGTGAAGCGCTTCATCGCGCCGGCCTGGGCGCGCGATTGCACGGTCTCGGGCCGGGCCTGGACGATGTAGATGCCGCCGTTCACACCGTCACGCGCCCATTCCATGTCCATCGGGCACTTGTAGTGTTCTTCGATGGTCTTGGCGTAGCGGGCGAGTTCCAGGATCTCGTCGTCCGACAGTACCCAGCTTTCCTTTTCCTTCTTCGAGGTGGGCACGTTCTTCGTCATCTCGTTCGGGTCCTCGGAGTAGATCATCTTGATCTCTTTGGCCCCGAGGCGTTTTTCGATGATGGGACGCAGTTTCTTGTTGTCGAGGAAGGGTTTGTAGACCTGGTATTCGTCGGGCGTGACCGCACCCTGCACCACGTTCTCGCCGAGGCCCCAGGCCGCGTTGATCAGGATCGATTTCGGGAAGCCGGTCTCGGTGTCGATCGAGAACATCACGCCGGAGCCACCGATGTCGGAGCGGACCATCAGCTGCACGCCGATGGAGAGCGCGACGTCGAGGTGGTCGAAGCCCTGCACGTTGCGGTAGGAAATCGCCCGGTCGGTGAACAGCGAGGCGTAGCAGAGACGGCAGGTTTCCAAGAGCTGCTTTTCACCGGTGACGTTGAGATAGGTTTCCTGCTGGCCGGCGAACGAGGCGTCGGGCAGGTCTTCGGCAGTCGCAGACGAGCGCACGGCGACGTCGACATTGGCCTTGCCCGCGCGTTTCGACAGCTCATGGTAGGCTTCGACGATGGCGTCGCGGGTCGCGGCGGGGAATTCGCCGTGGATGACCGCCTCACGCACGGTCTTGCCGGCCACCGCGAGGGTGATCTTGCCGGCGTCGAGCTTTTCCATGGTCTCCTTGATGATGTTGCCGAGATTGTTCTCGGTCACGTAGAGCCGGAAAGCGTCGGAGGTGGTCGCGAAACCGCCGGGAACCTTGACCCCGAGGGGTTCGAGCTGAGACACCATTTCGCCGAGTGACGAGTTCTTGCCGCCGACCTCGGCCACGTCCTCGCGCCGAAGATCCTCGAACCAGATCAGGTGGCGGAAGTCTGTGGATTCTTTTGCCATGTCTTATCTCCTCTTCAAGGTTCGGCCCGGCTCTAAAACGTTTCCGACAAAAAAACGTTGATCCGTGTCAATGGTAGCGCTACCCGCGTCATAAATTCGGCGTTTAATTGGGCGATTTCCTACTAATAGTTTGATCTATAATGGTAAATTTCGTGTGCCTTGGCATACCGTCCTGCTCGCGCATCGGTAGAGTCCGCCCGCGCTGCGGCCGGCCCGGCGGCCTCGGTCGGCGCATCGGGCGGGGCGTGCCGGGGGCTCAGGCGGTGCCGGGCGGGCGGGTGAAGGCGTAGAGCCTGCGGGCGTCGTCGGGGGACACGACCCGGGCCGGCGGGGCGAGCAGCAGGCGGCCGAACAGCGCCCGGTTCTCCTCCTGCGCCATCAGGGTCGCGAAGCGCGCCTTGCGCCAGTCGACGGCGTTGCGGTGCAGCTTCGCCAGCACCGGGTCGGCCCTGAGCCGGGCCAGTTGCGGCGCGGTGAGCGGGGCCGACGCGGCAATGCTCGTATCCTCGACCTGGCACCAGTTGCGCTCGGTCCAGTAGTCGAGCCCGAGGGCGTCGCCCTCATGGACCGCACGGCCGCGGTCGCGCTTGAGAATGAAACTCTCCATCGCGCCGAGCGGGTAGTGGTTGAGCTGGGCGAGCCGGTAATTGGGCCGGTTGAAGGGCGAAAACGTGCCCTGCGTCCGCAGCCTTGCATCGAGTTCGCGGCCCTGGCCGTCGAACCAGCGCGTGTCCTCCGCCTTGCCCGCCACGGGCGCGCGGGGGCGGTGGACGCCGAGCTTCGCATAGGCGCCCGAGTTGCGGTAGAGCGTCTTGAACTGGAACACCCGCCAGGGCCAGGGCATCGCCTCGGGCGCGGCGCGGGTGAAGGTCTCGGTCACCGGGGTGTCGGCATAGTCGCGCAGGCCGCAATTGCCGAAGACCCGCCAGGTGAGCGTGATCGCGTCGGCCGCGGGCAGGGCGGCGAGCAGCGCGCCGAGGCTGTGGTCGCCGACGTGGATATTGACGAATTCGTCGATGTCGAGCGCCATCAGCCAGTCGGCGTCTCGCACGGCCGGATGGGCATCGGCGCGTTTCAGCGCGGCGAACTGGATGCCGCCCGCATGTGGCGCGGGGTTCGGCAGATGGTGCACCGGGGCGATCTCGGCGAGCCGGTCGAGCATCGCGTCGGTGCCGTCGTCGCAATCGTTGGTCAGCGCCACGACGTCGGTGAAGCCGATCCCGAGATGGTGCGCGATCCATTCGATGAGGAAGGCGCCCTCGTTGCGCAGGGTGACGACGGCGGTGATCCGCATCATCCGCCCGCCCGCACCGGGGGCACGTCGGGGCGCCGCCGCCCGTGCCCGGCTCCGTCGCACCGCCTGTCGCCCCTGCCGCCCATCGCCCGCGCCTCAGCTCTCGACGTCGAGCGCGAGCGCATAGGCCACCCGTTCCATCTCGGTGAGGTCGGTCGCCACCGCCTGGTCGTAGAGCTCGGCGAACTCGGGCGTACCGCGCAGCTCAGCTGCCTTGGCCTTGTGCCAGGCGACGCCGGCCGCGTGCAGGCGGGCAACCTCCGGGTCGGCCATCAGCCGCGCCAGCTCCGCGCGCAGCCGCGGAATGTTGCGCTTGATTGTGACGTCGCGGTTGCCGCCCCAGTCCATGCGCACCCAGTAGCTGAGCCCGATGCCGCGGTCGACATGCAGGGCACGGCCCCGCTGGCGCTTGACGAGGAAGCTCTCGGCCGAGCGCAGCGCGTAGTGGTTGAGCTGCAGCATGTCGTAGCCGATCGTGCGCATGTCGGAGCGCCAGCCGGTCTCGTGGTAATTCTCCGTCATCTCGCGGCCCGAGCCGTTGACCCACTTGATCGGCTGCGCCGGGGTCTCGCCGAGCTTGTTCGGCCGGTGGCAGGACAGCTTCTCATAGGCGCCGATGTTCTTGGTCATGGTCTTGAAGCCCCAGGCGGTGTGGGGCTTGGGACAGAACTTGGGCGCCGCCTGGTCGAACTGGTCGATCACCAGCCTGTCCTCGAACCGCTCGACGCCGTTGTGGCCGAACAGACGCCAGGTCATGGCGACGTTGGTCGCGTCGGGCACACGGTCGAAGAAATCGGCGAGGGTGCCGTCGCCGACCCGGATGTTGATGAATTCGTCGACGTCGATGTGGATCACCCAGTCGGCCTGTTCCACCAGCGGTTCGCTGAGCGAGGCATCGAGCGCATGCTGCTGCGGCGAGTTGCCCTGCCAGGCGTCGTTGTCGCGGCGCTGGACGATGCCGAGCGCCTGGAGCCGGTCGAGCAATTCGTCGGTGCCGTCGGTGCAGCCGTTGGTGTAGATCAGGAAATTGTCGACCCCGATCATCCGGTGATAGGCGACCCATTCGAGGATGTAGGGCGCCTCGTTCTTCATGCAGCCGACGATCACGTTGCCGCTTCTGCCCTCGGGCAGGAGCCGCATCGGCGCCTCGGGAAAGGCGGCGGCAAGCTCCTCCTCGTTGACCCAGCCCATCCGGTTGTGCGGCGCGAAGCGACCGGTGCGGAGCGCGTGGAAGTTTTCCTTGGCCCGCGGGCTCAGGATCTTCTCGGCCATCGGCGTGAGCGTTGCGGCGTCCTCGGCCGGGCCCTCGGTGCGGCGCTTGCGGGCCGCCTCGGCCGCGTCGCGCACCTCCTTGGTGACCTGGTCGATCCGCGGCAGGAAGGCGGCGGCATATTGCGTGGCACGGAAGCCGAACTTGGGGTTCGCCTCGGTGTAGGGCTTTGCCGGCGGCGGCGGGGTCAGCGCATTGCCGACCTTGGGGAATTTCGCCGCGAGGTCGAGGTTCTCGGTCCGGAACCGGTGCGACAGATCGCTCAGGCTGCCGGGGTCGAGCGGGTCGCCGTCGATGGCCACTTCGTTGAGCAACTGCGCCCAGAGCTGACGCGGGATCTGCCGGCCGGTCTCGAGCAGGCGGACGAAGACCTCGTTCATCTGCCGCCAGCGCGCAAGGGTGGCGGCCGGCACCTCGGGTTCGGCGGGGATCTCGGGCGCCTTGCCGATATTCTCCTCGATCCGGAGCATGTCGCGCAGCTCCTCGACGAGGCCGGTGCCCTGGAACCGGGCCCGGTTGTAGCTGCGAAGCTCGACCGCGTCCTCGCCGAAGACCCGCTGCCAGCGGGCGACGAGGCTCTGGTAATCGAGCCAGTGCGGTGCCGCCTGCACTTCGGGGAAGCCGCGGGTGGCGGGGTCGATGGTGGCCCAGTCGATCAGCGCCGCGCGGCGCCAGTTCGGCGCGTCGGCGAGTGCCAGTTCGCGCACCAGCGAGGTGGTGCGCCCCTCGGCCAGCGCCATCGCGTAGTGGCGGGCGAGCACGCGGGTCTGCTCGTCGACATGGGCGACGATGCGGATTTCGTCGGCATGGGGGGCGAGCAGCGCCTTGAGCCGTTCCAGCTCGGAGCGGTTCGGCAGCGTGGCAAGCTGGCAGGCGGAGATCACGTAGGTCTCGGGCTTGGCCTTGTCGATCTCGCCCGCGATGTCGCCGGCGACGCTGCGCGCGAGCCGGTCCTGGGCGGCGGGGCGGGCGAAGCCGCGGGCGTGGCGCAGGGGGTCGACATGGCCCGGGTCGGAGACTGCCATGTAGAGCCTTGTGTGGTTCTTGCGGCCGAGCACGCGGCTGTAGAGGATGCCCATCTTCTCGAGCTTGCCGCGCTTGGCGTCGAGCAGGGTCTGGAGCGCGTCCGCGCCGCAGCGGGGCAGGCCGATATGCAGGAGGATTCGCATCAGGCGGTTTCGCTCTCCGGGTGGTTTTCGTTGACGTTGGCCTTGCCCCACCAGGGCAGGTCGATCCCGAGGAACCCGGCGATCCGGTCGCGGGCGCCGGGGTCTTCGATGTCGTAGTCCATATAGTCGCCGGCGCCCTGGAAGACCTGGCGGCAGAAGGCGGTGTGACCGGCGATCCAGCGTTCGAGCTCGCCGGGCTTCGCGCCGAAGCCCTCCGGCAGGCCGGGGACCGCGTTGCCCGGCAGGCGGGTCTTGCCGAGGTTGGACCAGCGCCGCATCGAGCCCGCGTGTTTCACCGGGTCGCGGTAGGAGAGGATGAACTTCGCTCCGGGGTAGCGTGCCCGGATCGCGGCGAGCAGGGCCCAGTCGGTCTGCGGCCAGAGGTTCTTGCCCTCGCGCACGATCTCGATCTCGGTAAAGGCGTTGAATTCGTGCAGGTGCTGCAGCGGGTCGCCGCTGCCGTAGTAACCATCGTACATCAGCTTGCCGACGAAGCCGCGCTGGGTCTCGGACTGGCCGCGCCGGATCTTCCAGTCGGCCACCCGCATCCCCGCGCGCTTCAGCGCCTCGCCGAGCGTGGTGGTGCCCGATTTGGGCAGGCCGAGGTTGATGACCCGGAGGTCTTCGGGAATGGCAGGGGCGGGCGTGGGGGCCGTCATGCGATCAACTCCTTCAGCGCCAGTTCGGCGGGGCTTTCGTGGGGCAGCTCCTTCAACCGGTCGACGAGCGCGAGAGTGCCCGGTTGCGCGAGCAGCCGGTCGCGGGCCTCGCGATGCGCCCAGACCGCCTCTTCATGCAGCGCGGCGAGGTGGAGATCCTGTTTCAGCCGGGCCAGCTCGGCTTCGAGCCGCGGCAGGTAACGGTGGATCGAAATGTCCTTCCAGGCTGGGTCGTTGCGTTCGCGCCAATAGGTGTCGTCGAAGCTGCGGCCCTCGCGGTTGACGTCGCCGCGGGCGTTCTTGACGAGGTAGCTGTCGAGCGAGCGCAGCGCATAATGGTTGAGCGTGGCGTAACGGCGCGCGCCTTTGGCTGGAAACTTGCGGATCCGCCGTTTGATCGCGGCGAGGCGGAACCGCCAGGGCACGTCGCGGCCCGATCCGTCGGTCCAGCGGAACGCCTTTTCGCGCAGCATGTGGTCCTTGATGAAGGGTCGGTGGGCGCCGTAATACTTCACCGGAAAATCCTTGCGGATCAGCGTCTTGACCTCCTGCGCCGTTTCCGCGCACCAGATGTCGGGGTCGTGGGTGCGGGTGAACTGCTCGATCACCGGCCGGTCCTCGAACCGCTCGATGCCGCCATTGGCGAAGAACTGGAAGTTCACCGAGATCGCCGAGGGGTCGCCGCAGGCCTCGATTAGCTCCGGGATGGTGCCGTGCTCGGTGTGGATGTTGAGAAACTCGTCGACATCGGCGATCCAGACCCAGTCGGCCCCGGTCACCACCGGCTGGTGGGCCGCGTCCTTCAGCGCTTCCATCTGGTAGTTGCGCCCCTCCGCCGGGTTGGGCAGGTGGGTGACGATCCCCATCTCTTCGAGCCGGTCGAGGATCCGGTCGGTCGCATCGGTGCAGTCGTTGGAATAGAACAGGAAATCGGTGACCCCGATGATCCGGTTGAAGGCAATCCATTCGAGCAGGAACGGGCCTTCGTTCTTCACGCAGGTCACGGCCGTGATCTTCGGCCGCTTGACCGTCGCCTTGCCCGTCGCCGCCTCGATCTTCGGCCCGGTCGCCCCGGTGGCGCTGCTGTCCATACTCTGCCCGCTCGTTCTGCTCTGCCGTCTGGCCTGTGCGGGGCGCACTCTGCCCCACCCACCCGGTCTAACGCCGGATTGTTGAATAAAATTGTCTCAAATCGGGCAAAAAATAGCAATCGTTTCCGATTCCGGGACAGGACGCGGGGTCGGAGGGCCGGGCATGTGCGCTGTTGGCGTCACGGGGCGACGACTGCGCCGTGGCGTCGCAGGGTCGGATGGGGTGAAAGGGCCGGGCGTGCGGGGGTCAGTCGCACCAGCCGTCAAGTTCGCCGAGGCTCGAGATCGGCACCACCCCGGGATCGGGGCGGTCGGCGGGGCGCAGCCATTTCAGGATCGCGGGCCGGGTGTCGGGCTCGGTCCAACTCAGGAGCGACACGAAATAGGGCTCTTCCCAGTCGTCGATCTCGAAGACGACGTGATCCGAGGTCACGCTGCCGCCGATCGCGCGGATGGCGCCGGCTTCGAAGAAGGGCGAGAACGGATCGTCCGGCCCCAACTCGACCGCGAGCTGGCGGGTACACTCCGCGGCCTGGTTTGGTTCGAGCGCGCCCCATCCGGCGGGGAAGTCATCGTGTCGGGTCCCGTTCATGCCGCGAAGATAGCCGGC
The DNA here is from genome assembly GCA_041397205.1 of Paracoccaceae bacterium. Taxonomy (GTDB): domain Bacteria; phylum Pseudomonadota; class Alphaproteobacteria; order Rhodobacterales; family Rhodobacteraceae; genus Sinisalibacter. Next base: position 245,528 of record JAWKXC010000007.1, on the reverse strand, counting down.
TTTGCCGCACGCACAATTGAAATGCGCGCCGCCACGGGCGGGCTTGCCGGCCGCGGGCAAGGATGCAACGCTCGGCCAAACGGGGCGGCCCGGGAGGACCATCAGATGGCTGTGACACAGGACGATATCCGCCACGATATCCCGGCCGTGGCGCTGGACTGGCACCGGTCGGGGCGCGGTGCGGCGCTGGCGACCGTGGTCGAGACCTGGGGCTCGGCGCCGCGCCCGGTGGGCAGCCAGCTCGCGGTGACGGGCGCGGGCGAGATCGAGGGCTCGGTCTCGGGCGGCTGCGTCGAGGGCGCGGTGGTGGCCGAGGCGCAGGAGGCGCTGGCGACGGGCAGCCCGCGGATCGTGACCTACGGCGTCTCCGACGACAATGCCTTCGCCGCCGGGCTCGCCTGCGGCGGCACGATCCGGGTGCTGGTCGAACCGGTGGGCGCGGGGCCGGCGGCCCTGGCACCGTCGCTGCTCGCCGATCTCGTCGCGGCGCGGGCCGCGCGCGACCCGGTCGCCTATGTCGTCGACACCGCGTCCTGGGCGCGCCGGCTCGACGGCCGCAAAACCTTTCCCGACCGGTTCCGGGCCGACAGATCCGGTTTCGAAGAGGATGGCAGAACCTTCATTGCCATACATAATCCGCCCCTGCGTCTCTACGTGATCGGGGCGGTCCACATCGCGCAGGCGCTCCTGCCGATGGCGCGGATCGCGGGCTACGACCCGGTCCTCCTCGATCCGCGCGGCGCCTGCGCGGCGGCGCATCGGTTCCCGGGCGAGGAGATCCGCGAGGCCTATGCCGACGAGGTGTTTTCCGAGGACGGCTCCGAAGCGGGGCTCGATGCGCGTTCGGCGGTCGTCACCCTGTCGCATGACCCCAAGATCGACGACCCGGGGCTCGAGGCGGCCCTGGCCTCCGAGGTCTTCTACATCGGCGCGCTCGGCTCGACCCGGACCCATGCCAGGCGGGTCGAGCGGCTCACAGCGAAGGGCTGGTCGGCCGAGGATATCGCCCGCATCCACGCCCCCGTCGGCCTCGATATCGGCGCCCGCAGCCCAGCAGAGATCGCCGTCGCCATCCTCGCCGAGCTCACCCTGCGGCTGCGCCGGGGCGCGGACGGGTAGCGCGCCGGGCACCGCGCCGCGCCCGAGCAATGCCGCCAATGCATGACGGCTGTGTCGGATCGCCGGTTGACCCGAAACCGGCCGCGGGTGCATCAACGGGGCAGTCCTGCCGAAGGCAAACCGCATCGGACCCGCCCCCATGTCGCAGCTCTTCGATCTCTCCGAAACCGCCGTCACCCTCATCGCGCTCGCCATCGCCGGGTCGCTCGGCATCCTGTTCGGCCGGCTCAAGATCGGCACCGTCGGTCTGGGGATCGGCGGGGTGCTGTTCGCAGGCATCGCGGTCGGCCATCTGTCCGAGATCTGGGGGGTGCATTTCAACAAGGAAGTCATGTACTTCGTGCGCGAATTCGGGCTGATCCTGTTCGTCTACACGATCGGCATCCAGGTCGGTCCCGGCTTCTTTCAGAGCTTCCGCGCCGACGGGCTGCGCTTCAACCTCGCGGCGATGGCCATCGTCGGTCTCGGGGTGGCGATGACGGTCGTGGTGTTCTTCGCCTTCGGCCTCGACATCAACGTGCTGGTCGGGATCATGTCGGGCGCGGTGACTAACACGCCGGGTCTGGGCGCGGCGACGCAGATCCTCGGCGATGTCGGCTTCACCGGTCCGGAGATCACGCTGACCGGCATGGGCTACGCGGTGGCCTATCCGTTCGGGATCATCGGCATCCTCGTCACCATGCTTGTGGTGCGGTTCCTGTCGCGCACCGATATCGAGGCCGAGGCCGAGGCCTACAAAAAGGAAACCAGGGCCGGCGACAGCAGCCTGCCGACGCTCGATGTCGAGGTCACCAACCCCAATCTCGACGGGCTGCAGCTCGGCGACGTGCCGGGGCTGTTCGATCAGGAAGTGGTGGCGAGCCGGATGCGCAAGGGCGGGGCCGCGGGCGGCGAGGTGGTTGTGCCCACCCGCGATCTCGTTGTGCACAGCGGCGACGTGCTCCACCTCGTCGGCTCCGCCAAGGCGCTGCAGGCGATGCGTCTGGTGCTGGGCCGGGCGGTCGACCAGCCGGTCTCGACCAAGGGCACCAAGCTCACCTGGGTGCGGCTGGTGGTGACCGCGAACAAGGCGCTGGGCGTGAAGCTGCGCGACCTCGCGCTGTTCGAAGGCCACGACGTGACCATCAGCCGGATCAACCGGGCGGGCATCGAGCTGCCGCCGCGCGCGGATTCGACCCTCGCCTTCGGCGACATCGTCACCGTCGTCGGCCAGCCCGACGACATCGAGGCGGTCAAGATGGTGCTCGGCGACGAGCGCTCCCGGCTCGACCAGGTCCAGTTCGAGGCGCTGTTCATCGGCGTCGCGCTCGGCATCCTGCTGGGCTCGATCCCGCTCGCCATTCCCGGCCTGCCGGCGCCGCTCAAGCTCGGCCTCGCCGGCGGCCCGCTGGTGGCGGCGATCCTGCTTGGCCGGCTCGGCCATTTCGGCCCCTTCGTCTGGTTCATGCCGCCCGCTGCCAACCACGCGCTGCGCGAGATCGGCATCATCCTGTTCCTCGCCGTGGTCGGGGTGTCGGCGGGGCACGGCTTCCTGGACGTGCTGCTCAACGGCCCGGGGCGCGCCTGGATGGGCTTCGGCGTGCTGATCACGCTGGTGCCGCTCCTGACCGTCGGGCTGATCGCGCGGCTGGTGTTCAAGTTCAACTACCTGTCGCTCTCGGGCGTGCTCGCGGGCTCGATGACCGACCCGCCGGCGCTGGCCTTCGCGGTGTCGATGAGCTCGTCGGCGGCGGCCTCGGTCGGCTATGTCTCGGTCTATCCGCTGGTGATGTTCCTGCGCATCCTCGCGCCGCAACTGCTGGTGCTGGTGCTGCTCGGGTTCGGGACGGGCGCGCCCTAGGGCCGCCCGCAGGCGGGTCATCCGAAAGCGCGAGGCGTACGCATCCGGTCCACCGGACGCTCGCGGCCGGCGCCAAATCGGCTGCGTGGCCCGGCCCCTGTCAGCTCGCGCGGAGCAGGTAGATGGCCAGAGCGAGGACAATCCCCGCGACGATCAGAAAGGTCGTCTGGTTCCCCATCAGGATCGAGACGATATCGCCTGCGCCGCCCGACGTGCCACTGGCACCGGCGGCGACCCCATATTCCAGAAACATGACTTTTCCCCCAGAATGTGAGGGGAAGCATAGCATTTTCTGCCCGCTCCGGGCGCGCTTTCGACTTCAAAGACGCGTGAAGGGGGCGGGGCGCAGGATCGGCGGCGGGGGCGCGGGCGTCCCGCCGGTTCAGCCGCCGGCCGTGCCGAGCAGCGTCAGGCACCGGTTGATAGCGTTGCGCGAACGGGTGATGTGGCGGGTGAGGTTGCCCGACAACTCCTCGCCCGCCAGCAGTGCCGCCAGTTCGTCGCGGGTCTCGGCGAGGTAGGCGGCGAGCGTCCGGCCCTGGCTGTCGCGCCGCGCCGTGTCGGCCCCGTGCGCCAGCAACAGCTTAAAAACTTGTGCATCTTCGGCGGCGGCGAACAGCAGGGGCGCGCGAAACCGGGGACCGGTCAGGGTCTTCCATCCGATCTCCACGTCCGGATTCGCGCCGAGCGCGAGCAGGGCCGCGGTCTCGGCGCGGCCGCGGCCCGCCACCGCCACGGCGAGCGGCGTGTTGCCGTCATATTGCACCGCTTCCAGCTTCGCGCCGGACTGCACCAGCATCCGGGCGAGGGCCAGCTGTTCGTCCGCGTCCTTGCGTCGTTCGCCCGCGAAGATGTGCAGCGCCTCGCCGTTGCCGGGCGCGCCGATCACCGCGGCACCCGCCGAAAGCATCAGCCAGAGCCGTTCGAGCCGGTCGGCTTTCGCCCGGATCGGCCAGTAGATCGGGTGGTCGCCGCGGATCATCCTTTCGCCGTCGCGGATGCCGTAGGTCGAGATCGCGACCCGGGCGAGCGCGCTGCGGTAGGCGTCGAGCGTCGGCGCGGTCTCGACGGCGGTGAAGGCGGCGGGCTCGTCCTGCCAGGCGACCTTCGCCTGGGTTTCGGCGGGCAGGTAGCCGGGCAGGGCGGAGACCATCTCCAGCGAGGTTTCCAGATCGGCGGTGACCTTTGCGTGCCACTCGCCCTTGGCGCCGCCCGCGACGGCCTCGGCGCCGCGCTGGCGCCAACCGGCGATCTCGCCCCGCAGCCAGCCGCCGAGCGCGGCGAGGGCGGCCAACCCCTCGGGGTCGTCGGCGAGGTGGTCGCGGATCACTGCGAGCTTGGCGGGCGTGTGGGTGGCCTGTTCGAGATCCCGCCTTGCGAGCCGTGCGCCCAGCTGCAGGAAGTTGCCCACGTCGGCAACGCTGCCGCGCTCGATTGCGACCGACAGGGCCGTGTGGCCGTGCAGGGTCGCGGCTTCGAGATCGGCGCCCTTGAACAGCAAGAGCCGCAGGATCGGCAGCCGGACCGCGGCCGTGCGGTTCATCGCCGCCATCTCGTGCAGCACCGTCTCGCCCATGCGGGTCGCGAGGTCGACCCGTGCGCCGGCGGCGAGCATCGCCTGCACCCGTTCGAGCGGGCGGTCGCGGGCCGAGAGCGCCCAGATCAGCGGAAACCGCGAGATCCTGCGGCCGGTGCCGTAGAGCCGGTCGAGGGCGACCATCGGCAGCAACGCCACGAAATCATCGAACCCGGTCGCCTTGACCAGCTGTTCGGCGGCATAGGTGAAATCGAGGAAGGTCGCGGTCTCGGCGGCCGCCGCGCGCAGCCGGTCCATCTCGGCCCGCTGCCGGTCCATGGCGGCGGCGTCGCCCGCGGAGCGGGCCCGGTCGAAGCCGCGGCAGGCGGCGACGAAGTCGCGGGCGATCTCGGCCTGTTGCTGCAACCGGGCGCGTTTCGCGGCCGGCAGGTCCGCGCCGGCGCCCTCGATCAGCGTGGTCAGCGCCGCGGGCCCGGCCTCGGCCCCTTCGGCGAGGGCGAGCAGGTCGCGGACCATCGCCTTGCCGATCGCGAAACTGCCGTCGCCGTCCATACGAGCCTCATTCTTTTTACCGAACGACCGCCGCTGCGGCCGGGCGCCCGGGCTAGCAGGCGCATGGGGCGAAAGTAGGGCGCAGGGGTCCGGCCGGGGCAGGGGCCGCCCGTCCGTCGGGCATCGGCGAAAGCCCGCACAGCGACCGGCAAAGGCGCGCCGATCCGCGGGCCCGCGGGCCCGGCGAGCGGAACTTTTCGTTGACGGGCGGCATTTTATCCACCGGAGATGCCCGCGGGTCGACGACACGGCCCGGGGTCCCAAACGGGATGCAGGAGAGAGACATGCTGAAGACCGCCCTCAAGACCACCACGGCCCTCGCGCTGACCGCGACGCTCGCCACCCCGCCGACCTTCGCGCAGGACAACGCGACCGCCGAGCTGCCGCTCTGCGCAGTGACGGGGCCGTTTCCCTGCGTTCTCGAAGACGGCACCCGGATCAAGAACGCCCGTCAATATGCCAAGAAGCGCGCGGGCGAGGCGATCGACGCGATGACCGACGAGGCGGCGGACGAGACCTCCGACGCCCCGGCGGAAGATCAGGCCACCGAGACCCCGGCCGAGGACGGCGCGGCCACGGCGGCAGAGGCGGAGGCCGACACCGCGCCGGTGCCTACGGACGAGGTCGCTCCGGAAGAGACAGTTCAGAAAGAGGTCGCCCCGGAAGAGGCCGCCCCGGCGCCCGAAACCACCGTGGAAGCGCCCGCCGCCGACAGCGCGGTCACCGAAGTTGCGCCCGCGGCCGAGGAGGACACGGCCGAGGCGCCGGACGCCGCACCCGCCGAGGTCGCACCGCCTGCTAAGAAAAAGAAGGACCGCACCGCCCCGCCGGCCGCCGCCGCATCCGCGGCCGCCGAGACCGATGACGCCGCGCTGGCCGAGGCCGAGGCCGGCGACGACGCCGACGTCACCGTCGAGACGGTGACCGAAGACACCAGCCGCAGCTCGGACGAAGACTTCGCCACTGCCGTCGGGGCGACCGGCGGGACCGCCGCCGACGTCGCGCCGGCCGGTGCCGAGGCCCGCAAGGGCGGCAACGACGACTTCGCCAAGGCGCTCGCCATCGGGCTCGGCGCGCTCGCCGTGGGCGCGATCCTCGCCAACGGCGCCCGGGTCGTGTCGAACTCCGGCGACCGGGTGGTGGTCGAAAACACCGACGGCGAGCTCCAGGTGCTCAAGAACGACGACGAGATCCTGCGTCGTCCGGGCTCCGAAGTACGCACCCGCACCTATGACGATGGCTCCACCCGCACCGTGGTGACCCGCGAGGACGGCGTGCAGATCGCCACCGTCCGGGGCCCCGACGGGACCGCGCTGAAGCGGGTCCGAATCATGCCCGACGGCCGCCGCTACGTGCTGTTCGACGACACCGAGGTGGCCGCCCCGGTCGAGGTCACGCCGGCAGAGCCGGCCGCGCAGGCCATCGAGGCGACCGATTCCGACGCGCTGAGGGCGGCGCTGATCGCCTCCATGGCCGACCGCGCCGGGCGCCGCTATGCGCTGGCGCAGGTGCGCGAATACCCCTCGGTGCGCGATCTCGCCCCGCAGATCGAGGTCCGCGCGATCACCTTCCCGACCAACTCGGCGGCGATCCCGCCGAAACAGGCCGAGCGCCTCGCCGATCTCGGCCTCGCCATCGCCGATGTCATCGCAGAGGTGCCCGACGCGGTGTTCCTCGTCGAAGGCCATACCGATGCCATCGGCTCGGACAGCTACAACCTCGCGCTCTCGGACCGGCGCGCCGAAAGCGTGGCCCTGGCGCTCGCCGAGTATTTCGACGTGCCGCCGGAAAACCTGGTGACCCAGGGCTACGGCGAGAGCGATCTCGCGGTCGAGACCCAGGAAGCCGAACGCGCCAACCGCCGGGTGGTGGTGCGCAACATCACGCCGCTCCTGCGCTGACGGCGCGGGGATCGGCAGCGACCGGCCGGGCGGCATCGCCCTCGGCCGGTCTCCGCCGATGCAGCGGCGCAACAGCGCCGAATTTCCGCGGGGCCCGGATTGAACGGCGCCCGGGCATCGCCACCTAGGCGGATGCGGCGCCCGGAAGGCCCCCGACCGGGGGGCCTGCGCCGGGGGTGCCTTGAGACATGTTCGAGATCTGGCTGCCGCTCATCGGCGGGTTGGTTTTGCTGGTCGGGGGAGGCGATTTGCTGGTGCGCGGCGCGGTGCGCGCCGCTGAGGCGCTGGGCGTGTCGCCGCTCGTCATCGGGCTCACGCTGGTCGGCTTCGGCACCTCGATGCCCGAGCTCGTCACCTCGGTGCAGGCCGCGCTCACCGGCGCACCGGGGATCGCCTATGGCAATATCGTCGGCTCCAACATCGCCAACATCCTGCTGATCGTCGGGGTCTCGGCGCTGGTCTTCCCGATTGCCGTCGCCGCCTCGGCGTTGCGCCGCGATGCGGTGGTGATGCTGGTGGTGGCGCTGGTTTTCGCCGGGCTCGCCCTGACCCTGCCGATGAGCCGGGCGACCGGCGCGCTCTTCGTCGCGGCCCTCGTCGGTTACATCGTGCTGGCCTTCCGCCAAGAACGCGCCGCCGCCACCACGCACAGCGCAGTCTACGACAAGGGCGCGGCGCTGGCCGGGGTCGATCCGGGGCTCGACCCCGACCTCGATCTCGGGGACGTGGCCGAGGCGCCGCGCTTCGGGCTCGGCAGCGCGCTGCTCGTCGCCGGCGCCGGCCTTGTCCTGGTCGTCCTCGGGGGCGTCTTCCTCGTCGACGGCGCGGTGGCGCTGGCGCGCACTTTCGAGATCCCCGAGACGGTGATCGGCCTCACCATCGTCGCCGTCGGCACCTCGCTGCCGGAACTGGTGACCTCGGCGGTCGCCGCACTGCGCCGCCAGGGCGACGTCGCCTTCGGCAACATCGTCGGCTCGAACATCTACAACATCCTCGGCATCGGCGGCACCACCGCGCTGATCTCGCCGACCGCGGTGCCGGGAGATATCGCCCGGTTCGACGCGCCGTTGATGGTGGGCGTCTCGGTGCTGCTGCTGGTCTTCGCCGCGACCGGCTCCGGATCGTCCGCTGGGAAGGGCTGTGCTGCTCGCGGGTTACGGCGGCTACGTCTTCACGATCTGGCTGTGAGCCGCGGCCGCGCGGCCGCCGCCCCGTCCTGACCCGACATGAAAGCCCCCGCCGGATGGGCGGGGTCTCCTCCTCGATTGGACCGGCTCGTTTCTCGACCGGGTCCTTGATATTCGATCCTGCTGTCGCGCGGCCCCGTTCATGCCTGGGGCCCGGCGGCGGGTCGGGCCTACTTGTTGGTCGGCCCGATCATCATCACCATCTGGCGGCCTTCCATCTTCGGCATGTTCTCGACCTTGCCGATTTCCTTGACGTCCTCGGCGACCCGCTCGAGCAGCTCGCGGCCGAGGTGCTGGTGGGCCATCTCGCGGCCGCGGAACCGCAGCGTGACCTTCACCTTGTCGCCGTTCTCGAGGAATTTCACCACGTTGCGCATCTTGACGTCGTAATCATGGGTATCGGTGTTCGGGCGGAACTTGATTTCCTTGATCTCGATCGTCTTCTGCTTCTTGCGCGCTTCGTTCTCGCGCTTCTGGGTCTCGTACTTGAACTTGCCGAAATCCATGATCTTGCAGACCGGCGGCGTGGCGTTGGGCGAGATTTCGACCAGGTCGAGCCCGGCTTCCTCGGCCAGGGCCATGGCCTCGCGGGGGGTGACCACCCCGATGTTTTCGCCCTCTGCGCCGATCAGGCGGATTTCCGGGGCCCGGATACGGTCGTTCACACGGGGGCCGGTGTCACGGGTCGGCGGGGCATTGTGGGGTCTGCGGGCCAGGGGGCTCATCCTTCTGTGGTTGCCATGAAGCTATGGGCGCGGAACCTACGCTGCAGGGGGCGCGCTTTCAAGCCGATTCCTGCCTGAAACATAAGGGGATATTGCCTTGCGACGGATATCCTGCCATCCGAGGGGTCCGCAATGGCTGCGGCGGGCCGTGCCGCCGGCCGGCGCGGCTGCAGCGCTGTACGGGAGCGGCGCGCGGCTCGCGTGGTGAAGGGGGGGCATCGGCCCCGATTTCTGTTCCGATTGACCGGGCCCGGCGTACGGGTCCGTTTTCCAGCCGATGTCGTTCTGTTCAGGAGGAAGTCCGCGATGCGTCTCATGATCTTTCCGGCCCTGCTCGGCATCCTGCTGGCCCTCGGCCTGCTCGTGCTGCTGACCTCCCCCGAGAGCGAGCCTGCCAGCCCGCCGGCCCGCGCCGTCGAGGCGCCGGTCGAGACGGAGGGGGCAGGGACCGCGGAGATGGGCGCAGGGGGTGTGCCGGACGTGCCCGTGCCTGCTGCGCCGGTGCCCGCCGAATCCGCAACGGCCGAGCCCGCGTCTGCCGAGCCCGCCGCGACCGAGTCTGTGCCCGCCGAAACCAGCGTCGCGGAAGCCGGCGACGGCAGTGTCGCTCCGGCCGAACCGGAGGCAGACGTCGCCGACATGAGCGAGGCCGCGGGAGCGGTGCCGGAAGAGACGCCGGTCGAAATCTGGACGAGCCCCTTGCCGAGGCGCCGGCAGCGGAGGGGGCGCCGCCCGAGCGAATGCGGATCTCGCCGCGGCCCCGGACCCTCGAACCAACGGCCGACGCCCTGCCCGCCGATGCCCGAAGCCCATGCCGAGGCGGATCCGGTCGAAGACACCGCGGGTGTGACCGCGACAACGGCGGGGACGCAGGAGACCGACCCGGTCGCACCGGTGAGCGGCGAGACCGCCGCAACCGATCCGACGTCTCCGTGGCGGAGCGTGGCGCTTATCCGGAAGCGTCCTCGCCGAGACCGCGTTCAGGGCTCGGGGCCAGAACCCGGGCGCAGCCTCGGTAATCGCGGAGGATGCCGTCGGCCGCAGAGCCGGAGACCGCCGCGAGTGCTGGAGCTACCGCGCCGGTCGCCGAGGCGCCGACCTGACCGAGCCGCCCGCCGCGCCGCCGGCAGCCGAACCCGCCGCGCCTCCGGCTGTCGAACCGGCGCCCGCCACTTCAGGTGGCACCGGCTGCGCCCACCGCTGAACCGCTTGCCGGAGCAAGCTATGTCCGACAGCGAACTGGTGCCGACCTCGTGGCCCCGACGACCACCGCCGCGTGCCGCCCTCACCCCCGCTGCCACCGGTCGAGACGCCCGACCGGAGGTGGACCGCGACATTCTCTCCGCCTGATCCGGGCGACAGCGCGCTCGGGCGCGCCAGCAGGCGGCATGGTCGCGGCGGTCGAGGCGGCGGAGGACCCGGCGGCAGGCGCGGCTGCTCGACCAGCTCCGGGCCGCGCTCGATATTGAGACTGCACAATTGCGACCATGTAACACCTTCGTGTAAAAGAATTCTCACCCGAATCGGTGCGTTGCGCGGAGGCTATGGCCCGTTAGTGTCGGCCGCGACAAGAGGACTATCGATGCATTCTGCCTTCACCGCTACCGTTCGGCGGCTGGCCGTGGCCGTTTTTCGATTCTGCCGGCGCCCGCCTGAGCGCCGAACGCATGGTTGCTGCCGCCGACATGGCCGTCGTCCCAGAACGATTTCGTCGACCGGCGCCGCCGGCGCCCGACGTGCAACCCACCGAAATCCCGCATGATTTCCGCATCACCGAGGAGGCCGACGCGAGCCCAGCCCTGCGGGAATGCGACGCCGCCGCCGCCGACCCGGCGGATTCGACCCGCCGGAGGGTGTGACCGGCGTCGAGCTGTCGCGGCTCGACCTCGAGGTCGGCGCGCGGTTTCTGCACCATGGCGCACAAGGCGTTCCGCACCCATGCGCGGTCGGCCTACAACCTCGGCCGGGTCGAAATGGCCCGGGGCGAGATCGACGCCGCCATCGCCGCGATGACCGTCGCCGCCAACCAGGCGCATCCGCTCGCCGCGATGACCGTGGCGCAGCTCTACGAGGGCGGTACCCGACCAGTGCACGCCGACGCGGTGCCGTTCTACGGTTTCGCGGCCGAGGACGGGGTGCCCGAGGCGCAGCTGCGGCTGGGCACGCTGCTCGATCGACGGCGCGCCGGCTTCGAGCCGGCGCCGGAGCGCGGCGCCTACTGGTTCCGCAAGGCCGCGTCCCAGGGCGTGACCGAGGCGGCCTTCGAGCTCGGCTGGGCCTTCGAGAACGGGCTCGGCGTGCCGCGCGACCCGATCACCGCGGCGCGCTGGTACAATCGGGCAAACGAAGGCAGCATCAACGCGACGCCAACCTCGGCTACCTCTACGCCAACGGCACCGGCGCCGCGCGACGAGGCGCGCGCGGTCGATCTCATCGTCAGGCGGCGCAGCTCGGCGTCTCGGCGGCGATGGCGAACCTCGGCTGGATGCTCGAAAACGGCATCGGTATCGACCAGAACGTGCCCGAAGCGGTGCGCTGGTACGACCAGGCTGCACAGCTCGGCGAACCGCAGGCGATGCTCAACCTCGGCTGGTCACCTCGCCGCCTGATCCTGGCAAGACGCCAGGCGCGGCGCTCAACTGGTTCAAGAGCGCCTATGCCGCCGGGCGACCGAGGCGCTGTCCTATACCGGCGAGGTCTGGCTGGAGACGACACGATCCTGCGCGATCCGGCAGGCTGGCGCATTACGTCCAGGCGCTGGCGCGACGGCTGGCGCCGCGGCGCCGCGGAATGGGAAGAAGAGACCGTGCGCGAGATGCAGAACGCGCTGTTCGAGGTCGGGGTCACCAGGGCCGTTCGACGGCCAGATGGGGCAAGGCACCCGCGAGGCGATGGACCGTCTGCTGGTCAGAGCCAGCCTGGAGCCAGGCGCGGGCGCGTGGCCTTGCGCGCCGCTCACCCTGGCGATGACCTCCGCCAGCGCCGCGCGCGAAAGGGCCTTCGAGCTGGCGAAGGCGGAAGCTTGCGCGCGGCGACGGCCTGTTCGATGATCCGAGAGGGTCGTGCCAGCACGAGCCCTTGCGTTTCAGGAGTTCGGCCTGCGGGTGGTCCTGCGGCCAGGCGGGCACGCGTTTGAGATCCGGCGGGTCCATCCGGTGCCCGGCCGCCAGCGTCCGGTCGAGAAGCCGGGCGAAACCCACGCCCTCCGTGCCCGCGATCCGGTCGCGCCAACGGTCGAGCGCCGCCTTGTCGAAACCCATCGCGCCGACGCCGGCGCAGACGTAGGCGCGCGAGACCCCGAACAGGTGGCAGATCCCGGTCGCCGGGTCGCTCCACTGCAGGTGCAGATGGTGCTGTACGGGGTCTTGTCCTTGGAAAACCTGAGATCGCGGTTGATCCGGTAGAGCTTGGTCTCGGGCGCCGCGCCCGTGGCGGTCGCGATCTGCACGGCGATCTCGGCGAGCAGGGCCTCCGCGGGGGCTTTCACCGCCCGCTCGTAGCGCGCCTTGTTGGCGGCGAACCAGTCGCGGCTGTTGTCGGCGGCGAGGTCGTCGAAGAATCCCAGCGCGTCGGCGACAAGCGTGTCGAACTCTGGCATAATGGTACCTCGCTCAAACGGGATCTCCTGACAGGATGGCGGCCTTTCGTCCCTTGGCAAGCCCCGATGTGCGCCATAGCTGACAGGACCTGACAGGAGGGACGCCCATGTGGAACGAACGCTTTGACACCCCGGACTACGTCTTCGCACGAACCGCCGATCTCCCCAGACCCATGCTGACCAGCTGCGGGCGGGTTGGCATGGCGGCGCCGATGGCGAGGGCCGCAACTCGGTGTTCATGCAGGGCGTCGAGACCCTGGCGATGGACATGTCGGGCCAACGCCTTGAAAGGCCAAGGCTCTCGCCAGGTGGCGCGCGGCGCAGCGGTCACCCATGTCGAGGCCTCGATCACCGAGTGGGACTGGGCGCCGGAGGCGTTCGACCTCGTGGTCGCAGTGTTCAATATCCAGGTTCCTCGCGCCCTCCGAGCGGGGGCGCAGGTCTTCGACGGCATGATCCGCACACTGACCCGGCGGCGTGCTGATGCTGCACGGGCTACCGGCCGGAACACGCTCGCCTGCGCACCGCGGTCCTGCGGGCGGAGTGAAACCTCGGCGGTCAGCGCTGGCGCGAGCTTCGCCGGGCTCGAGATCCTCGCGCTCGAGAGCTATGACCGCGAGATCGACGAAGCGGCAAGGGCCACAGCGGCATGCGTCGGGCGCTGATCGACCTGGTGGCGCAAACCTGGCTGACGCCACGCCACAGGGCGAAGGCTCAGGGCGAAGGGGAGACCTCCCCTTGCCGCGCGCCGGCGCCCGTGCCAGAGGAAGCCATGGCACAGTCGTTTTCCTCCCATGTCCGGGCGCATCTCGCGCTCGGCCTGCCGCTCATCGGCAGCCATATCGCGCAGATGGCGATCGGGGTCACCGATACGGTGATGCTGGGCTGGTACGATGTCGAGGCGCTGGCCGCGCTGGTGCTCGCCAATACCATGGTGCTGTTCCTGTTCGGCTCGGGCTTCGCCTTCGCGGTGATGCCGCTGGTCTCCTCCGCGGCCGAGCAGGGCGACCACACCAGGGTGCGCCGGGTCACCCGGATGGGGCTGTGGATCTCGGCGGGCTTCGCGCTCGCGGTGCTGCCGCTCCTGTGGTTCTCAGCGCCGCTGCTCACCGCCGTCGGTCAGCACCCCGACCTCGCCGCCGATGCGCAGAGCTATCTCAGGATCATGGGCTGGGGGTGATCCCGGCGCTGGCGGTGATGGTGCTGAAAAGCTACCTCTCGGCGCTCGAACGCACCAAGGTGCAGCTCCTGGTGGTGCTGACGGCAGCGCTCGCCAACGTCGCCATCAACACCCTCCTGATCTTCGGCAATTGGGGCTTTCCCGAACTCGGCATCCGCGGCGCGGCGATCGCCTGCTCGGTGCAGGCGATCTTCGGTGATCGCGCTCGCGGGATACGCGACCCGCCAGTTCCCCAGCCACCGGTTGTTCCACAGGCTGTGGCGCGCCGACTGGGAGGCGCTGCGCGAGGTCGCGGCGATGGGGGTGCAGGTGGCGCTCACCGTGCTTGCCGAGGTCGGTCTGTTCGCCTTTCCTCGATCCTCGTGGGCCTTCTCGGCACGGTGGCGCGGGCGGCGCACGGGATCGCGCTGCAGCTCGCCTCGGATCCGTTCATGGTGCCGCTCGGGCTGTCCAACGCGGCGACGGCCGGGCGCGCGGTCGGCCGCGGCGTCGCCGAGGCGCTGCGCAGGCGGCGCCAGGGCGGCCTTCGCGCCTGGGGTTGGCTGGGCCGCCTTCGCCGCGGTGCTGTTCACGGCGCTCCTCGCTTCTGGTCTCGCTCTACATCGACCCCGACGAACCGCTGCGCGCCGAGATCGCCGCGCTCGGACGGCACCTGCTGTTGATCGCGGCTCTGTTCCAGTTGGCCGACGCGACCCAGTAGGTCAACGCGATCGCGCTCGCGCGGCACCCAGGACGCGTGTGCCGATGTGGATCGCCGCGCGGCGAGCTACTGGCTGGTCGGCGCGCCCGCCGCCTGGGGGCTGGGGATCGGCCTCGGCCTCGGCGCCGTCGGGGTCTGGTCGGGGCGATCGGCTCACCGCCGCCGCTGCCGCGCTCGACCCGGTTCTGGCTGGTGTGTGGGCGCGTCACACTCGGCCTGACGTGCGGTGACACGGCGCGCTGGCGTGCGCGCAGATAGGGTCACCGCGAGTGCCTGCGGGCCTGAAAACACTTCGATCCAGGTGGCCTGCGTGCTAACGCCGCGTAGGAACCGTGGCTACCGCCAATTCGTAAAGGTGGCTACCGCCACCAGGGCCCGAAGCGCCTGACTGTCAGCCCCCGCTTCCGCGAGCAAGCTGGGAAGCGCTGGGTGCCTGCACGCCGGAGGCGAGCCGGTCGGCGACGACCTCGACGGGGCAGGGCAGATCGGTGACCAGGTCGTGGTAGCGCGGATAGGCGATCAGCGCGGCATGGGCCAACGCCGTGACGTCCGGCCGGGCCCAGCGACGGCGCGGCACCGGGCCGAGATCGCGCGTGAGCCCCCAGCCGGCATAGAAGGGCGCGCCGAGGCAGGTCACCTTGCGGCCCCGGATCAGCGCTTCGAAGCCGAGGAGCGACGTGAGCGCCCCAGACCTCGTCCACTGCCTCGATCAGCGCCACCGGGTCGGCGGCCTCGGCCACCACGTCGGCGAGCGCCCCACGAGCGCCTCCGCGGGCACCGCGCCGGCGCGCAAACCGGCCTCGACGTCCGGGTGCTTGTAGATCACGACCGCGTCTGGGTTGGCGGCGCGGGTCGCTTCCAGGAGGCCGAGATTGGTCGCCACTGCGCCGCAGCCGCGACGGACCGAGGCGTCGTCCTCGACCTGGCCGGGGACGAGAATGCGCCGGCCTTGCGGCAGCCCTTCCGGCAAATCCGGCACGCCGCCCGCAAGGTTGTACTTCGTCAGCCGCGCCCGGATCAGCCCGTCGACCAGCCGGTCGGCCCGGGCGCGGGCGCCGTCGGACAGCCGGGCCGAGGCGGCGATCAGCCGTTCGAGCCGGCTTTCCGCTTCCGGGTCGTAGTAGATGCCGAGATCGTCGCGGACCAGCGAGCGGCGCGACTGGGTTCCGCCTCGAGCCCATGCGCGAACGCAAGAACCCGTCCTCGACGCGCAGCACCGGTGTCGCCGGTCGGCCCTGTAGCGTAGTCGGCCTGCCCGCCCAGACCATCAGCCGGCGCCCGGTCTTCGAGGTCGCGACCGCGTCGGGGCCGTCGGCGAAGCGGAGCCCGCCGGTGCCGAAGAACCCGCCGGAGCGCGCCGCGCTTCCAGCGGCTCATGCCGGCGCGACAGCCCCGCCGGTCCTCGCGCCAGGCCCGGGCTCGGCCTTCAGCGCGCTCAGCACCTGTTCGGGGCCACAGAGCGCGTCGTGATAGGGGTCGTACCAGGTCGGGTAGAGCACCATCGCCGCGGCAAACGCCTGGGTCCGGGTCAACCGGCGCCCGCGCCGCGGGAAGGTTTCCTCGTCGACCGTGAGCCCCCAGCCGGCGTACCAGGGCGTGCCGAAGACCCGCGGCTTGTGGCCGGCGAGGATGGCTTCGAAACCGAGCCCGGAGCTCACCGTGTAGACCGCGGCGGCGCGGGCGAGCAGCGCCCAGGGATCGACGGGGGCGTCGACCAGGGTGACGCGGGGCGAAGCGTCCTCGAGGCCGAAATGGCCCGGGCGGTGGCCAGCGGCGGTCTCGGGGTGGGTCTTGATGACGAGCGCCATGCCGGGGTGCTCCTCGGCGGCGATGGCCAGCATCTCGTGGAACCGCGCCCGTCCGGCGCCCATCAGCGAGGCATCGCCCGCGGTCTGGTCGACGATCAGCACGAAGGGCGCGGGCGGCAGGGGGGCGTCCGGGTCCGGGGCGGTGTCGAACGCGTTATACTTCGACAGATGCGCCGCGACCATGTGCTCGGCGGCATGGCGCGCGCGGGTGAGCAGCGCGGTGTCGTCGAGCGGGTGGGTGGCGAGCAGGGTTTCGAGATCGGAGGGACCGGTGGCGTCGAAATGCGGCGCCGAGGTGTCGATCAGGAGCCCCACGGTCGGCGCGCCCGCGCGGCCGGTCTCGACCGACCGCAGGAAGGCGTCTTCGAGATAGACCTTGCGCGCGCCGGTGGCCTCGGCCAGCCGGTGGGCGCGCGCCGCGGTGCCGGCCGCGCCCCAGATGCCGACGGCGTCCTCGGGCCGGGGCCGGCCGAAGACGTGCAGCTCCCAGCCTGCCAGCGCCAGGATGCGCCGGAGCCTCTGGTCGCGGCGGAAGGTGAGGGAGGGAACGAAAAGCCGCCGGGACGGATCGGTCCCGGCGGCGCTTCGTTCGGTGGGGTCGGCGGACATCAGTCGTTGATGAGCCCGGCCCGGTTGGCCAGCGTGCCCACGGCGTTGGCCGCACCCGCAGTCGTGGTGATCGCGGTGATGAGCTTCGACCATTGCACATAGGGCGCTTCGGTCACGTAGACGGTATCGTCGTCGCGGATCATGAAGTCGCGGGCCATGAACATGCCGTTGGGTTCGGTCAGGTCGAGCACGTAGACCAGCCGCTGGTCGCCGACCAGGTCGTAGCGGCCGAGCACCTGTGCGGCGATCTCGGCGGGCTCGTTGCGGAACACGAAGATGCCGGTCGGGTCGGCCTGGGTCGGGTTGAGCCCGCCGACCTGGGCGAGCGCCTCGATGGCGCTGAGCGTCTGGGTCTCGAACTTGACGCGGGTCTGCGACCCGGTGGCGCCGAGCACGGTGAAGGCACGGGTGTCGGCCTCGACCAGGATGCGGTCGCCGTCGCGCAGGGCGATGTCGAGATGCGGGTTTTCGAACAGGTCCTGGTACCAGATTTGCCCGGTCCGGTTGCCGCGGATGATCTTGACCACGGCGGATTCGAGCGGGACCTTGACGCCGCCGGCCGAGGCGAGCATGGCGCCGAGCTTGCGGGTCGGGCGCTCGATCGGGAACACGCCCTGGCTGCCGGCGGCGCCGGTGATCGACACCGTGGCGCCGTCGCCGGAGAGGCGCGAGACCAGCACCTGCGGGTCCGGGGTCTGCTGTTCGAGCTTCTGGGTGATGATCCGGCGAATCGCCTCCGGCGAGTTGCCGCTGGCCTGGATCCGGCCGGCATAGGGCACGAAGATGAAGCCGGCGCCGTCGACCTGGACCTCGTTGAGCACGGCCGGTCCGGTGGCGGTGGTCAGGATGCCTTCCTCGACGTTTTCCCAGATCGAGATGCTGAGCACGTCGCCCGGCCGGATCGTGTCGGGCCCGACCACGCCGGCATTGACGAAGTCCGAGGAAAAGCCGACCGCGGGCATCACCGCCGTCGCGCGCGTGACGTTGTCGTTCACGGCAACGATGAAGGCGTCGCCCTCCTTCTGGACCGATCCGGAGTAGATGTTCGACTTCGTCGGCCCGGGGGCCGGCAGCATGTCGCAGGCGGAAATTCCGACAACACACGCAATCAGGGTCGCGGAGCGCGCCCACTGGGTACCAATGATCTTCACTGCTCGGGCTCCTTGTGGAGTTCTGCCTGATGTTCTTTTTTGCGAACCTACCGGCCGATGTTCGAAAAATCCAGCCCTTGGGCGGATTTCGACGGTTTCATGGCGGATTTGTGTTGCTTTCCTGCCTCTACCCTCCGGCGCGGCGCGGGCGTAGCCGGCGGGAAACGGCCGATCCGGCAGGCCGCGCGGTGCACCCTGCAGCCGGTTGGGGCGGGCCCGGGACCAACGAACCCGCGCGGGTTTCGCGGCGCCCGGGGGGCGGTCGCCTCAGGTAACCGCCCGCAGCCGCTGCCGTGGGGCAGCGGTGCCGCGGGCCAGCGCATCATAGGCGTCGTCGGGGGCGAGCATCATGTCGACCACCTGGCGCAGGAGCTGCCGACGGGCCCGGCCGGAGTAGAACCCGCCTGCCACCTGGCTGGTTTCAAGGAGATAGGCGCGGAAATCGCGGTAGGCGGCGGTGTCGGGCCGCGCCGGCCGGGCGAAGAACTCGGCGAGCGGCTGGGTCGAGACGAAGTCCGGCTTGGCATAGACTGCGCGCCCGAAGGTCCTGAGCGGCAGGCCCCGCCACAGCGCCTGCTGACCGGCGGTGGAATTGACCGTCACCGCGGACCGAGCCTGGTCGAGGAGCTGCGCGAGCTTGCCGCCGCGCAGGAGGTGGACGCGGTTTGCGACATCATGTTCGCGCGCCAATCGCTTGATTTCCATGGCCAACGGCTCGCGCCCGTCTTCCAGCGGATGGGCCTTGAACACGAGGTGGTGGTGGCGCGGCGCCCCGGCGGCGAAGCCGGCGATCACGGTGTCGAGGAACTCGGTCATCGTGGCAAACGGGCTGTGGGCGGTGAAACTCAGATCATGGGCGAGGCTGCAACAGCACCAGGTGATGGGGAAAGCCGCCGCGCATCACCCGGCGGGTCGCGAGGCGGCGTTCCAACGCATGGGCGGGCATCAGCAGCAGCCGGCGCAGGTAGAGCGCGAACTCGCGGGTGACCGGCAGGTCGCGGTGTGGGCGGAACCCGGCATAGGGGCGGTTCGCGAACATCACGAAGAAATGGTAGAGCGCGCCGTAGAAGATGTGATGGCGCATGTCGCCCCAATGGGCGGGCGCGACCGGGGTCTCGCCGCTGGCGCCGGCGAGGGCCGCGCGCATCTCGGCGACCGACATCTCCATCAGCCGCGAATGGCCGTTCGACCCGCCGCGCTCGTAGCTCACCCAATAGGGCCTCAGATAGCCTTCCTCGAAGACGTGGACGGTCAGCCCCCGGGCGCGGGCGATCCGCACCGCCTCGGCATGGATCCAGCGGGTGTCGCCGTAGAGCACGATATCGGTGACCGATTTCTCGGCGAGGAGCCGGGTGAAGGTGCCGGGCCAGTCCTCCTGCGCGGCGGTGAAGGGGATGTAGCTGGCCCGGTCGCCCCAGAATACCGCGTCGCCGCGGTTGTAGCCCGCCAGCAGCTGGCGCCGGCCGAGCGCAGCATCCGTGCGAGCTGGCGAAAGAACGGCCCGTGCGGCCCCTGCAGAAACAGGAACACGCGGCGGCGGGCGCCGTCGTCGATGCCGATCATGGGACCCTCCGTTTCATGCGTTGCTCCCGGGGCTGTCGCGCTTTGCGGCGCCATACTGCGGGCGCGGCCGGGCGGTGTCACGCGGTTCCGCGTCGGGCGGCGCAGTTGCCGGCCACCTGTGGCAGGATCACACGCCATGGTTGTGCGGGAGATCGCCCGGACCGGCGGGGCGAGGCGGCTTCGAAACCGCGTGACAAGCGGTTTCGAAACCGCTTGCCCCCGCCCCGAAGGCGCCGTGTGTCTTGGCAAAGCCCGCGCACTCGCCTACCCATGTCGCAAAGGAGAGATCCCATGTTCACAGGCATCATCACCGACGTCGGCGAGGTCACCGACATCACCCGCACCGGCGACATGCACGCGCGGATCCGGACCGGCTACGACACCGAGACCATCGAGATCGGCGCTTCGATCGCCTCGGACGGCGTCTGCCTCACCGTGGTCGATCTCGGGCCCGACTGGTATGCGGTCGACATCTCGGCCGAGACCCTGTCCAAGACCAATCTCGGCACCTGGGAGCCGGGCAGGCGGGTCAACCTCGAGCGCGCGCTCAAGGTGGGCGACGAGCTCGGCGGCCATATCGTCGCGGGCCATGTCGACGGGGTGGCCGAGGTGGTCTCGGTGACGGGCGAGGGCGACAGCACCCGGGTCCAGTTCCGCGCGCCCCCGGCGCTGTCGCGGTTCATCGCGCCCAAGGGCTCGGTGGCGCTGAACGGCACCTCGCTCACCGTCAACGAGGTGCAGGGCGACATCTTCGGGGTCAACCTGATCGCCCATACCAAGGAGGTGACGACCTGGGGCGCGGTCAGCCCGGGCGACGCGGTCAACCTGGAGATCGACACGCTCGCGCGCTATGTCGCGCGGCTCGCGGAGGCGGACCGGTGACCGGCGCGCCGGCAGGGTCCGGTCACAATGGCGGCCCCACGCTGGAGCCGGGCGCGGGCTGGCGCCGCTACGCCTGGCGCCGGGCGCGGGCCGAGCTGCTGCCGACCCTGCCGCTTGAAGTGGTGCGGCTGCGGGTCCAGCGCGCACGCGAGCTGGGGATCGACTACAAGGCCTATGCCTCGGTCCGGGCCGCCACCGGCCGCGACGTGATCGCGCTCCTGTTCTCGGTCAATGCGCTGCGGATCACTCCCGCCACGCCCGCGATGCCGCCGGAAGAGGCCGCGCGTCTCGCCGCGGTCTCGGGCGCCGAGCGGCAGCTTGCGGTCTACCGGCCGCTCGCCCCCGACCGGGCGCTGGCGGTGAACGCCGCGGCGCTCGACATGGCGGCGCCGGCGCCGGTGCTGGCCGAGGGCTGGGCGGCGACCCGGGAAAGGCTCGCGGCCTTCACCCGGGCCCGAGGCCTGCCGTCGGACGCGGTGCTGGTCATCGGCGCGACAACGCTCGAAGCCGAATGGGTCGCGGCCGGAAGGATGGCGGGGTATCTGCCTGTGGAGCGGTATTTCCCGGCGGTGTGAGGGTCTGGCGACCCGCGCGCGGCTCCGCCGCGCTTGGGGAAGGGGTGCGGCTGCGCCGCCGCCTGCGGCCGGCGGGGTGGTGCGCCCGGGCGCGCGCGGGGGGCGCAGGATCCGACCGTCGCCGAGCGCGCGCATGGGCGGCACGATCCCGGGCGTGCCACGGATTTCGGCCGGGTCTCGCGCGAAGGTGCAGTTAGCGCTATCATTAATAAAAACAATAACTTGATCCCCTGTGCGAGCTCGCACATCCCTCACACATTCCCGGCACACCCCGCCCGAACCGGCTTTCGCCGCGACCTGATTCCCCGGCGTCCGCGGGCGCTAGTTGATGATGTCGCCCCGGATCTTGGCCAGGCGCGCGCGCCATGTCCGGATCTCGCGGTCGGTGAGCCGGGTCCAGGTCGCCAGCTCTCCGACGATGCGCAGCGGGTCTGCGCTGCGATAGGACCGGGTCGGGTTGCCGGGGAATTTCTTGTCGGTCACGTTCGGATCGTCCTCGAACGCGCCGGTCGGCTCGACGATGTAGATCCGCTCGCGCCCGGCGCCGGGGGCGAGCGCCGCCGCGAGGGCGGCGCCGTCGGGCAGGGCGGTGAAGTAGACGTGGTTCATGATGATTTCAGGGCGGTAATTCGAGCGGCGCCCCGCGACCAAAAGCCCGCCGGTCCGCAGATCCGCCTTTGTGCCATGATAGAAGGGGCCGGCGTCCGGGATCGTAATCATCGTCCTTGTCCGGGTTGTCTCTCGATGCCCCGTCATACCGGGGGCCGCCCTGTCGGCTCAATTCTTGAACGGAATTTTCTGGAGCGCATATATGGGCAAAGGGCGGCCCGGATCGCGCCCGGGGCATCGAGATGACCCGAGGTTGCACGGGACGCCCGTTTCAGCGTGTCCGGCGTCTCCGGTTCCGGGCGCGGATTCCGGGCGCGGACGGGGCCTTGCAGGTCCGGGGCGCACCAGGCGTGGCGCGGGGCTTCCATGCCCTTTCCTCTGGCAAAGCCGGTCGCGAGGCGCTATCTCCGGCCTGCTCACGCGAGGGAAGCTCATGTCTGACGGAAAACCTTACGAAAAGCCCGGCCCGGTCGAGATCGACTGGCGCGATGCGATCTCTTCGGTCGAGGAGATCATCGAAGAGGCGCGCAACGGCCGGATGTTCATCCTCGTCGACCACGAGGACCGCGAAAACGAGGGCGATCTGGTGATCCCGGCGCAGATGGCCACGCCCGAGGCGATCAACTTCATGGCCACCCATGGCCGCGGCTTGATCTGCCTCAGCCTGACCGGCGAACGGATCGACCAGCTCGGCCTGCCGTCGATGACGCCGACCAATTCGTCGCGGCACGAAACCGCTTTCACCGTCTCGATCGAGGCCCGTGAGGGGGTCGAGACCGGGATCTCTGCGCATGACCGCGCCCGCACCGTCGCGGTGGCGATCGACCCCTCCAAGGGCGCCCAGGACATCGCCACCCCGGGCCATGTCTTCCCGCTGCGGGCCAGGGACGGCGGCGTGCTGATCCGGGCCGGGCATACCGAGGCGGCGGTCGACATCTCGCGGCTCGCGGGACTGCAGCCGGCCGGCGTGATCTGCGAGGTGATGAGCGACGACGGCACCATGGCGCGGCTGCCGGAGCTGATCGCCTTCGCCCAGAAACACGGGCTCAAGGTCGGCACGATCTCGGACCTGATCGCCTACCGGCGCCGCCACGACAACCTGGTCAAGGAGAGCGCCTCCAAGACCGTGACCTCGAGCTATGGCGGCGAGTGGTGCCTCAAGGTCTTCACCGACCAGACCCAGGGCGCCGAGCACATCGTGCTCACCAAGGGCGATCTCACCAGCCCCGAACCGGTGCTGGTGCGGATGCACGCGCTGAACCCGCTCGAGGACGCGCTCGGCATCGGCCCGAAACGGCATGACGAACTGCCACGCGCGATGGAGATCATCGCCGAAGCGGGCCGCGGCGTGGTGGTGCTCTTGCGCGACCCGGGCATGAAGCTCGCGGTCGACGGGGCGGTGAGCCCGCAGATCCTGCGCCAATATGGTCTCGGCGCGCAGATCCTGTCCGGGCTCGGCATCACCCGGCTGACCCTGCTCACCGACAGCCCGCTGCCCAAGGTGGTCGGGCTCGAAGCCTATGACCTGGTGATCGAGGGGACGCATCCGATCTTCGGCGCGCCGGCGGGAGAGAACTGATGGCCGGAACCGAGAGCCACTACACCCTGCCGCGTCCGCGCTTCGACAAACCGGTCAAACTGCTGATCGTGGTCGCGCCCTATTACCGCGACGTGGCCGACATGCTGATCGCCGGCGCCAAGGCCGAGATCGAAGCGGCGGGGGCGAGCTGGGACCTGGTCGAGGTGCCGGGTGCGCTGGAGGTGCCCGCCGCCATCGCCATGGCCGACCGGCAGTCGAATTTCGACGGCTTCGTCGCGCTCGGCTGCGTGATCCGCGGCGAGACCACGCATTACGACACGGTCTGCAGCGACAGCTCGCGCGGGCTGATGCTGCTCGGGCTCCAGGGCGTGGCGGTCGGCAACGGCATCCTCACTGTCGAGAACCGCGACCAGGCCGTGGTCCGGGCCGATCCCGCCGACCAGGACAAGGGCGGCGGCGCGGCGGCGGCGGCCCTGCACCTGATCGCGCTCCGGCGCAAATGGGGCCGCGACCGGGCCCCGGTCGGGTTCCGCCCCGCCGACGAGATCAAGCTGGCCGGCGACCCCGAGGGGGGGCACAGCGCATGAGCCTGTCGGGCAACCAGAAGCGCAAGATGCGCTCGGCTGCGCGGTTTTTCGCGGTGCAGGCGCTGTTCCAGATGGAGGCCGGCAACCAGGCCGTCGACCGGGTCGTCAAGGAATTCGAGGATCACCGTTTCGGCGAGAAGTTCGACGATTATGAGATGGCCGAGGGCGACGTGACGCTGTTTCGCCAGCTCATGGACGTCGCCGTGAACCAGCAGGCGAAGATCGACCAGATGACCGACCGGGCGCTGGTCGCGAAATGGCCGATCGCCCGGATCGACCCGACCCTGCGCGCGCTGTTCCGGGCTGCCGGCGCCGAACTGGTCGACGGCGAGGCGCCGCCCAAGGTGGTGATCACCGAGTTCGTCGACGTGGCCCGGGCGTTCTTTCCCGAGGGCGACGAGGCGAAATTCGCCAACGCGGTGCTCGACCACATGGCCCGCGAGGCGCGGCCGGACGCCTTCTAGGGTCGGCCGGCAATCCGAAAGTTTCTGACCCGAATCGGACTGCGGTTTCGCAGGGTCCGGTGATTGTTTCCCGAATCCAGAAATCCGGATATCCGGATTTCTGGAGTTCGTACAAGACGTTGTTGTAAAACGGATTTTCCCGCCATTCAGCGAAACGCCCCCGGCGGATTCACATTTGGTTAACCATGTTTGCCCGCTCCGCCGCGCCAAACGGGGTCACCTTCGCGGGGCCGGTCGCCCCACGCAGCGTCGACAGGCCCCGATGCAACCGCCGTGTCAGGTCTGGTGCACGTAGCGCCCCGGGGCCGCGTCCAGCACCGGGTATCCGAGCTCGGCCGCGCCAAGCGCCGGCGGCGCGAACTCGGCGCCGCTGCGATCGCGCAGCCATTGCACCAGCGCCGGCCACCAGGATCCTTCAACCGGGGCCTGCCGGGCGACCCAGCTGTCGGGGTCGACGTAGTGGGCGCCCGGGGCGCGCTCGCCGATCCGGTAATGTCGTCCGGGGTGGCCCGGTTCGCTCAGGATGCCGCCGTTATGGCCGCCCTTCGCCAGCACGAAGGTCATGTCGCAATCGGTGAACAGCCGGGCCTTGTAGACCGACCGCCGGGGGCGATGTGGTCCGCCTCGGTGGCGACCACGAACAACGGCGCGGTGATGTCGGCGAGTGCGATGACCCGGCCCTCGACCGCGAAGCGCCCGCCGGTCAGGCGGTTTTCGAGGAACAGCCCGCGCAGGTATTCGCTGTGCATCCGGGCCGGCATCCGTGTGGTGTCGCCGCTCCAGACCCCGAGATCGGTGGGCAGGTCTTCCTTGCCGAGGAAGTAGCGCCGGACCGCCCGCGACCAGATCAGGTCTTCGGCGCGGATCGCAGCGAAGGTCCCGGCCATCTGTGGCCGGTCGAGATAGCCCTGGTCCCACATCAGGTCTTCGAGGAAGGCCACCTGGCTTTCGTCGAGGAACAGGAGCAGATCGCCGGCTTCGGTGAAATCCACCTGCGCCGCCATCAGCGTGATCGAGGCGAGCCGGTCGTCGCCGTCGCGGGCCATCGCGGCGGCGGCGATCGCCAGGAGGGTGCCGCCGAGGCAATAGCCGTTGGCGTGGATCTTCCCGCCCGGCATGATCGCGCCGATCGCATCGAGGGCGGCCATGACCCCGCGGGTGCGGTAATCTTCGAGCGACAGCCCCGCTTGCGCCGACGAGGGGTTGATCCAGGACAGCATGAAGACGGTGAACCCCTGGTCGACCAGGTACTTCACCATCGAATTGTGCGGGCTCAGGTCGAGCACGTAGTATTTCATGATCCAGGCCGGGACGAACAGGATCGGCTCGGGCCGGACCTTGCCGGTCGTGGGCGCGTATTGGATCAGCTCGCAGATGTCGTTGCGCATCACCACCTTGCCGGGCGTGCAGGCGAGATCGGTGCCGATCTTGTAGCCCTCCGGGATCGGGTCGTGCACCTGGGTCAGGGCATGCACGAAATCATGCGCGAAATGCGCCGCGCCCTCGGTCAGGTTTAGCCCGCCCCTGCGCGCGGTCTCGGCGATGATCTCGGGGTTGGACCAGGGGAAATTCGAGGGGGCAACCACGTCGAGCGCCTGGCGGATCATGAAGCCGGCGCGGTCGGCGTTTTCCTTGCCAAGGCCGCGCAGGTCGTCGGTCGCGTGCTGCCAGAAGTCCTGGACCGCGAGAAACCCCTGTTGCCAGAGCTCGAACGGCAGGCCTTGCCACAGCGGGTGGCTGAACCGGTGGTCCTGCGGGCGCGGGGTGAACGGCGGGGTCGTCGCCTTGCCCGTCAGCCGGTGAAAGGCGTGTTCGGCGAGCAGGAGCGCGTTTGACTGGGCGCGTTCGGCCAGTTCGAGCTGCCGGCCCGGTGCGCGGGCGAGGTGCATCGCCCAGTCGCTCCAGGCTTCGGCGATGGCATAGGGCGAAACCCCGCCGGTGAGCCGCGCCACCGCGGCCCGGGCCGCCCGGTCGATGTTGCGGTGCGGGTGCAGCGGGTGGGTATCGACGGGAACCGGAAGCTGGGTCTTCGGTGTGCTGATCGGAGCGGTCTCGGCCAAGGGTGCCGTAGGTTTGCGGGGTATTGACCCGGGTGCTTTGGGCCCTTGTGCCTTGGACCCGGTTGCCTTGGTCGTGGGAGCCCTGGACGTGGGAGCCGATGTGCGCTGTGCCATCCTGTGCCTCGCTGCGCCGGATCGGCCTTGCGCCGTCGCGGGGCGTCGCCGATCTGCGCGATGGTCTTTCAGGATAGATATGCATCCGCGGACGACGGCTCAAGCAACCGGGGGACTGGACGAGGCCAATATTGGGGGTCGGGTCGACGCGGTTCGTGCGACGCATCGCCTTGCGATCCGGCGAAGGCGGAGATTGTGGAGCGGCCTTGCAGGAATCCGCGGGAGCCCTCGCGTATTCTTGCCGATTTCGCGACAATTTCGCCGATGGGACAGCAAGACGCTTGGCAAGCGATCCACAAATGCTAGGTTTGGAATAGGATACTTTCGGGAAGAGACATCGGGGAGCGATCATGCCAGAACTCGTCCGCCTCTACATCAGGAACGTGATCACGGGCTTCGGCCTGTCGGCCGTGTTCGTGAGCGCGCTGCTCTATCTCAACGTGGGCAACCTCTGGCACCTGATCTCGACCTCCAACGTCGGCTGGATCGCCCTGGTGATGTTGCTGTTCTTCAACGGCGTCGTTTTCGCTGGCGTGCAATTCGCCATCACCATCATGCGGATGGAAGAACAGGACGACGGCCCGCAGGGCGGCAAGCGGGTGCCGGTCGCGACCAATATCCCGGCCCGGGTGCAGGTGGCCGCAGAAGCGCCGCGGACCCGCCGGTCCCCGCGCTGAGGCGCTGGCGGCCGGGGCCGGGGCCGGGGCAAAGCCGATCTGATTCCTCTGCACGCGTTCCGGGGACCCGTCCGGGACATCGCCGAGCAACCGAAAAAGCGCCCCGCGGGGCGCTTTTTGTTGTCCGGAACCGCCGGTCCGGTCAGCGACCCGGTGCAGGGCCCGCGACCGGGGCGGAGGGGTGTGGCGGGACCACCGCGACCGTGGAGGCAACTTCATTCCCGAGGACCTGTATGTACAGGTGGGCGCCAGGTAACCGGACCACGGTCCGGACAGAGCCAGCTCCCTCGGAAGTCTTTAAGGCCACCGGAATTTGTCCTCGTGACGAGAAGGGCAGACCGCCACCCGGCTACCTAGTCCCGCGACACGTCGAGTGCAAGGGGCGGCACACCGGCCCGTGCAACTCTCTAGCGGGCGGCAGCGCCGGCGCCGGGGCGGCGGCGGCTCCGGTGGGGCAGGGGGCTTGTGCCCGGCCGCGGCGGCGGACCGGCGAACCGGGAGCGCTGGACTTTTGTTCACCTCCTGTTCATGGTGAACGCATGCAGGACAATGCTCTCCAATATCAGCCCGGACAATGGCTCGCGCGCGGCGTCGCCCGCCACCTGCGGCAGCACGATTTCGTCTCGGTCGAGGAATTCGTGCCGACCCGCGGGCTGCGCATGGATGTCTTCGCGCTCGGCCCCAAGGGCGATTTCTGGGTGATCGAATGCAAGTCGTCGCGCGCCGATTTCAATGCCGACGCAAAGTGGCAGGGCTATCTCGACTGGGGCGACCGGTTCTTCTGGGCGGTGGACGCCGATTTCCCGACCGAGTTGCTGCCCGCCGAGACCGGGCTCATCATCGCCGACGGCTATGACGGGGAGATCGTCCGCATGGGGGCGGAGACACGGCTGGCGCCGGCGCGGCGCAAGCTGCTGATGCAGAAATTCGCGCGCCATGCAGCGAGCCGGTTGCAGGGGTATCGCGACCCGGGGGTCGCGGGGCTGGTCGACCCGCTGGTCTGACTTCGGCGCGGGTCCGGGGGCGGTTGCTCTCGGGGGCAGTGTCGGGAATGGCGGTGCCGGCGGGCGTTTTCGCCTGCGGCGGGCGGGGGGCGCCGCGCTGGCGCGCGGCGGCGTCGCGCGGGTCGGCCGGTGTCGCGCCCGGTAGGTTCGTCAAGGGGGGCAGCAGCGATCCTGTTCTGGGGCCGGGGATGGCTCCCAGGCCGACATGCCGATGCCCTGTGGACCCTAACGTTTGCCCTTGGACTTGCTCATCGCCCGGGCCTGGGCCGCGGCGGCGCGGATTTCCTCGGCGATCTCGTCGGCCTCTTCCGGCTCGAAATCCATCGGCAGGTCGATCCCGCTGCCCTCGACATAGATCCGCACCATGCCGAGCGAGGTCGGCCCGATCTGCAGGTTGGCGGTGATGTCGCTTTCGCTGTTGATGCCCATGAAGATCTCCCGGAAGGTGCGCTCGACCATGCGCGGGAGGGCCGGGTTTTTCAACCCCGAACCCGCTGCACCGCGGCCGCATTCCCCCCTTGCAATGACGGGGCACGGGGGTAAATCCCTCCGGCGTGCCGCCTTAGCTCAGTTGGTTAGAGCGCTGGATTGTGGATCTGCGTCCCCCGTTCCAGCCGGGGAGGCGGTACCATCAAATCAATGAAGTACGGGTTTCGGGTGAGTGGCTGACGAGGTCTTGTCTCTGATTTGTCTCGGGCGCTCGTCGAACGGTCTAATGTTCGACCATCCAGGCTGAGCAACCACTTTCCTCCAGACGTCGGTGGGCGCGATTACCGCTTTTGCGTTTTTGCCCAGATGTGATGGCGCCGATGCGCCGTGGTAACTTCGAAAACTGCCCGAGTTTGAAGCCTGTACGTCCTGTCGGGTCAGGACGCCGCGTCCGACCCTCCGCCACCAGACGCCGACGCGCCTTTCACCTTGGCCGGCAACCGTGCTGCGCCACTGGGGGGGGCTGCGCCTTTCAGCCATTCCCCGGGCCCGCCGGCGCGACCTGGCGGGCTCGGGTCCCGGCTCGAGACCCGTTCATTCGGGGGCAACTCCCTTTGCGATCGGCGGAAGAGCTGTCGCGTCTGAAATGAGCCGGAAACACCGCCGAGGCAGCGCTCGTCTGTTCCTCGGCTCCGATCCCCATCGCGCCCGGCGACGCCGAAGCGCCCGATGATCACAGTCTCGGCACCGTCAGGGGCGGCACGATCCGGTTTCGGCTGTGCGTACCGCATTCAGAAATGGTCCATGAGGTCCATGCCGTCAAAAAGATGGGCAACGTAATCTTCATAGCCGTTGAACTTCATTGTGGGCCGCCGTCGGGCGAAGAGCCCGCCCCCCAACGGTCGCTCCGTGGCCTGGCTCCAGCGCGGGTGGTCCACATCCGGGTTGACGTTCGCATAGAAGCCATACTCGTCGGGCCGAAGCGAATTCCAGAATGTGAATGGTCGACCTTTGGTGAGCGAAATTCGGACGATGGATTTGATCGATTTGAACCCGTATTTCCACGGGACGACCAGCCGGATTGGTGCGCCATTCTGAGCCATCAGCGGCTCGCCGTAGATGCCTGTCGCAAGCAAGGTGAGCGGGTTCATGGCCTCGTCCAAGCGCAGGGCTTCCCGATAGGGCCAATCGAACGTTCGACTTCTCTGGCGTGGCAGGTCGTTCGGTCGATAGAAGGTCTCGAAGGCGACGTAGCGTGCGTCCGGTTTGACGCCGAGGCGATCCAGCAGGAGGCGGAGTTCGAACCCGTTCCACGGCACCACCATCGACCAGGTTTCGACGCAACGAAGTCGATAGATGCGCTCCTCGACAGGGCTTTCACCGACGAGTTCCTCGAGGGTGTAGCGTCCCGGATTTTCGACCAATCCGTCGACTTCGACGAACCAGGGTTCTGTCTTCAGCAGGTCCGCGTTCCTTGCCGGGTCGGTCTTGTCCATCCCCAGTTCGAGGAAATTGTTGTAGTTCGAAATGTCGTGCAACGAATTGGGCAGGGGCGTTTCGGCAGTGGCCAACTGCGGCATCGTCGAGGCGATGCCGAGTGCGGCCGACCCGGTCATGATTTCGCGGCGGTTACAGTAGTGCGCTTTGGGCGTAACATCCTCGTAACCCAAGTCAGGTTTCCAGCGTTTCATGGAGATCTGCTCCGTTTGGACCTGCGCATTCAGCGTAGCGCGAGGCGCGTCTCAGGCACAAAGCAACTCTTGTTCACGTGATCGTACATGCCTGCCCCTGAGACCGGGAGGGGCGCCGGCCGATCGTCCCGCGCAGGCCGATTCTGCGGCAGGATCGGGATCTCAGGGCGTGGTGCCGGGAGTCTTGAAGGCAGTGGACTGCGCATGGGGCGCGCAAGACCCGGTCGGGCCTGGCTGCGGCAAAATGACCAATGACGAATTGTCATGCCGGTTTTGCCAATATGGCAGACTCCCGCTCCCCAGAATAGTTCGAGAAAACCAAACAGGCCTAGTCCGGGGTGCCAAAATGGCAGGAGTCCCGGTCGGGAAAAGCCCCCTAACACTCTATAAATAAAGGAAAAAAACTTCCGTCGTCGGTCACGTTGCTATGGTGGTCGCGAGGCGAGCGGATGCCCCAGCGGCACCGCTTTTTCTCGAGAACGCACCAAGGCATGGGTCTCTGGGGGCCTGTCGCAAAGCAGGAGGGATACTGGTGACACGGTGGGCTTTCCCGGTCGGGTTCGCGGCGATGATCATGTTCGGGCACTCGTCCGCGGTCGCACAGCAGGCAACCCCTTTCATCGCCGGGGTCAGCCCCTGGGAACGTCCTGCAAACGCCCCCGTCATCACGGAATATCCCAAGGACGCGCAGTGGTACGCCGAGGCGTTGCACGGCGTCTCTGAACCCTATCCTTACAGCTTGCGGTTCCTCGAGAACCAGGGCGGCTGGTTCACCCCATTCACCCATCCGGGAATGTCCGGCCCCTACGACATCCGGGGCTGGCACTAGTTTCGGTTCGCGGCACGGCGCCGCGGCCGGATTGACTGCCGGTCTGCATCAGGGATCGGCGAAAACATGGAGGAACCATTATGAACAAGGCGATCAGACGCGGACTTCTCACGGCCCTGTGCTCTGCTTCGATCCTTGCCGTTCCTGCCACCGCCGTCGCTGACACGGGCATGTCCGGAATTTCAGGGATGGACGGCATGTCGGGCATGTCCGGCATGGGTGGTATGAGCGGCATGGGCGGTATGTCGGGGATGTCCGGCATGGGTGGCATGTCCGGCATGTCCGGCAACTGGACGCCGCCGACCAGCATGAGCGGGATTGCCCCCCGTCAGCGCCTTTGGGACTTCTGAATTGATTTCGTAACGGAGGGTTTCTGGCTCATCGTAACCGCCAAGGAGTTGAGATGAGACAGAAACCCGGAACACGCAAAGAACCTGCCGAGAAGGTCGTGAACGACATCCGGCGGCGGACCAGGAAGCACCATTCGGCCGAGGAGAAGATCCGGATCGTCCTTGAGGGCCTGCGCGGCGAAGACAGCATCGCCGAGCTGTGCCGGCGCGAGGGGATCGCGACGAGCCTCTATTACAGCTGGTCGAAGGAGTTCCTCGAGGCCGGCAAGAAGCGGCTTGCGGGCGACACGGCGCGGCAGGCGACGAGCCCCGAGGTCAAGGAGCTCCGGCACGAGGCGGCCGCGCTCAAAGAGGCCGTCGCGGACCTCACGCTCGAGAACCGCCTGCTCAAAAAAAGCATGCGCGGGGATGGGGAGTTCGAGGAATGAGGTATCCCGCAACCGAGAAACTGGAAATCATCCGGCAGGTCGAGCAATCGCACCTGCCGGCGAAGCACACCCTGGACCTCCTCGGCATCCCGAGGACGACGTTCTACCGCTGGTATGATCGATATCTGTCCTTGGGCGAAGCCGGGCTCGAGGACCGTCCCTCACAACCGTCCCGGGTGTGGAACCGGATCCCGGACAAGGTGCGTGACGAGATCGTCGAGTTGGCCCTGGACGAGCCGGAGCTGTCGCCTCGGGAGCTGGCGGTGCGCTTCACTGACAGAAAGCGCTACTTCGTCTCCGAAGCCAGCGTTTACAGGCTCTTGAAGGCGCAGGACCTGATCACCAGCCCGGCGTTTGTGGTCATTAAGGCCGCAGACGAGTTCCATGAGAAGACCACCCGACCGAACCAGCTCTGGCAGACAGACTTCACCTACTTCAAAGTCATCGGCTGGGGCTGGTTCTACCTGTCGACGATCCTCGACGACTTCAGCAGCTACGTCATTGCCTGGCGGCTGTGCACCACGATGAAGGCGTCGGACGTGACCGCCACGCTGGAAGATGCCCTGGTCGCCTCGGGCTGCGACCGCGCCACGGTTGCACACCGACCGCGGCTGCTCAGCGACAATGGCGCATCCTACATCTCCGGGGAGCTGGCTGACTGGCTTGGGGACCAAGGCATGGATCACGTTCGCGGTGCCCCGCGCCACCCTCAAACCCAGGGCAAGATCGAGCGCTGGCATCAGACCCTCAAGATCAGGGTCCTGCTGGAGAACTACTACCTGCCCGGGGCGCTCGAGCAGGCGATCGGTGACTTCATCGAGCACTACAACCACCGCCGCTACCACGAGAGCCTCGGCAACCTGACCCCTGCCGATGTCTATCTCGGCAGGGCCGAAACCATCCTGCGACGACGAAAGGAGATCAAAGCAAAGACCATCGAGAACCGCCGCTTGCTGCATCGGCAGACAGCGGCATAGACTGAAAACCCAACGTAGCCAGGCCCTCCGTTCGAGATCAGGCGCTCGTGCCCTGTTCTGACGACGGACATGGTGTGTCCTCGGAGAATGGCTGATCTTCTGTGCCGAAGCAGCACCGGTAGCGGGCCATTGCAGATGACCGCCGTCGTTCCGATCGGTGGGATCGGATCACCCTTTTCACCCGGGTTGTGCGGGTCCACTGAAGAAGTCTACCGTGGAAAGCCCGGCCCGGCGCGACTATGTTCGCACCGGGCAACATTGGGCGGACAGGATGAAGTGGAAGCCATTTCAAAGGGTTCAAGCGGCTTTGGTGGCGAAGCTGCATTTCGTGGACCGCAAGACGAAGTCCGAGATCGCGGATGCGCTCGGGCTGTCGCGCTTCAAGGTGGCGCGGTTGATCGACCGGGCGATCGAGGGCGGTATCGTCCAGTTCGTCATCGAGGAGCCGAGCGACATCAACCTGGCGCTCAGCGAGGCGCTGCGGGTGAAGTATGGGCTGAAAGCGGCTTTCGTGGTGGAGGGGCCCGACAGGAGTTCAGCGCAGGTCACCCAGCCGCTCGGCGCAGTCGCGGCGCAGTTCCTCGAGGAACGTCTCGAGGACGGGATGACGCTCGGCGTCTCTTGGGGGCAGACCATCGCGGCCACCGCCCGGGCGGTATCTGACCTTCCCAAGGTCGATGTCGTCCAAGTCGCCGGATCCCCGGCCGGAGCGGACATTTCCGAGAATCCGGTTGAACTCGTCCATAGTTTCACCAAGGCGAGCGGCGGGACCGGTTACCCGGTCTACGGTCCGATGTGGGCCGACGACCCTGCCCTGATCGAACGGTTGCGTCACGAGCAAGGCATCGCGCGGGCTTTCGACAAGTGCGCCCAGCTCGATGCGCTGATCGTCGGCATCGGTGCCTGGGCGTCCGGCGACTCCGGGCTCGCGCGCGGCTTTCCCGAAGACTGGAAATCCCGGGTGATGGCGGCAGGCGCCATGGCCGACATCTGTGCCACACTGCTCGATGCCTCCGGGCGCGAGGTCGAAAGCCCGCTGCGCGACCACGGTCTTTGCATCCAGTCCGAACAGCTTCGCCGGATCCCGGAGGTGATCGGCGTCGCCGGCGGGTTGGAAAAGGTGGAAGCGATCCGCGCGGTTCTTCAGGGCGGATGGATTCACACGCTCATCACTGACGGGGGCGCGGCGCGAAGGCTTACCTGAAAACCGCTCATATGAGCGTCATTGTGCTCACTTGGCGAAAAATAGATGATGATCTACGTTCTCCTGGCGCAACGTCGGGAGGAGCCGTTGGAATACGACCGAATCAACGCGATCGCGGATGCCGTGATCCAGGGCGGTGCGAATTCCATCCTCGCGGCGCGTGGCGCGATCGACGAACAATTCGCGGTGACGGCCGAACGGCTGCTGGCGCGGCCGGGCAAGATCCTCGTCACCGGCAGCGGCACCTCGGGCGCGATCGCTTCGCGGGGCGCTCACCTGCTTTCGGTCTGTGGCGCACCGGCGTTTCATCTTTCGCCTTCCGAAGGCATCCACGGCGGCCTCGGCGTGCTGCGCGCGGAAGACTCCGTGCTGGCCCTGTCGAAGGGCGGGAAGTCGGAGGAGTTGAACGACTTCTGCCGCCGCGCGCGCACGCTCTGCGGTCATCTCGTGGTGATCACCGCCGATGCGAATTCGCCCTTCGCCCAGCTGGCGGACGACGTGATCCACCTGCCATTGGCGCCCGACGGCGATCTTGGCGGCGTTGTGGCGACGGGCAGTTCGCTCGCGATGGGTGCGATCCTCGATGCGCTCGCCGAGATCGGCCGGGTGCGCAGCGGCTACAGCTGGAAGGAGCTGCTCTACACCCATCCCGCGGGCGTGGTGGGGCACCAGGCCGACGAAAGTCTCGCGCGCCTCGCGCCAGACGGGAAGGCGACGCCATGACCCGCGATCTGGTTGCCGGGGTCGATACCTCGACCCAGAGCTGCACGATGGTGCTGCGGCGGCGATCGGACGGCGCGGTCGTCGGGCAGGCCAGGCACCCGCACCCGGTGACCTCGCCGCCGCGGTCGGAGCAGGACCCCAAAGCCTGGTGGTCGGCCTTCCTCGCCTGCTGCAAGGACCTCGCGGCCGACCTCGGACGGGTGGCGGCGATCTCGGTGGGCGGGCAGGGGCACGGGCTGGTGATGCTCGACGCGGCCGACGCCGCGTTGCGACCGGTCAAGCTCTGGAACGACACCGAAAGTGCCCCTGACGCCGTGGCGCTGCTCAAGCGCCTGCCGGCGGCCGACTGGGCGGCGCGGACCGGCTCGGTGCCGGCGCCGGCGCTCACCGTGTCGAAGCTCGCCTGGACCGAGCGCACCCATCCCGGCCTGGTGGCTCGGGCGGCGCGGATCATGCTGCCGTTCGACTACATGGTCTACCGGATGTCGGGTCGCTCGGTGACTGAGCGGGGCGGTTCCACCGGCACCGGCTATTTCAACCCGTTCACCAACGCCTGGGATCCCGGGCTCGCAGACCTCGCGGTGCCGGGGATCGACTGGCCGGCAGTGCTGCCGGAGATCATCGGTTCGGGCGACCCCGCCGGCACGATTCCGGCGGCGAGCGGGCTCGGCGCGCTCGAGGGCGCGGTCGTCGGCGCCGGCTCGGGCGACAACATGACGGCGGCTCTGGGGATGGCGATCCGGCCCGGCGACACCGCGATCTCGCTCGGCACCAGCGGCACGGTCTATGGCATTTCCGACACCGGCGTGATCGATCCGACCGGGGCGATCAACGGCTATGCCGATGCGACCGGGCGGTTCCTGCCGATGATCACCACGCTCAACGCGGCCAAGGTGACCGACACGATCCGCCGGTTGATAGGCACTTCGTCGAGGAGTTCGATGCCCTGGCTCTCGCGGGCGCGCCCGGCGCCGAGGGATGGTGCTTTTGCCCTACCTCGACGGCGAGCGCACGCCGAACTTGCCGGGCGCCCGCGGCGAGCTGGCCGGGCTCGCCTCGTTCACCTCGCGCGAGGCGCTCGCGCGGGCGACGATCGAGGGGGTGCTGTGCAACCTGCTCGAGGGCGCGGATCACCTGAAGGCGCATGGCGTGCCCGACGACGGCCGGCTGATCGTGACGGGCGGCGGTGCCAAGTCGCGCGCCTACCGGCAGATCCTGGCCGACCTCGCTGGGCGCGAGGTCTGGATCTGTAACGAACACGAGACAGCGGCCATGGGCGCCGCCGTCCAGGCTCTGGCTGCCCTGACCGGCGAAGCGGTGGACGAGACCGCCGAGCACTGGGCGCCCCGGCTCGAGCGCGTCGCGGAGCCTGGTCCTGGTGCCTCGGCCGCCGTCGAGGTGCGCGCCGCCTACGGACGCCGCTCGGCTCAAGTCATGGACAGATGGGAGGAAACCCGATGACCGAAGCCACAACCGCCGCGGTGGGTCCGAAGCGGACATTCCGGGTTCCGCCCGAAGCCGGGATCGCGGCCGTGCTGGTGCTCCTGCTCTTCCTCGGGAGCCTTGTGAACCCGAACTTCCTGACTGTCTCGAACATGAAGATCCTGCTGCTCAACGGCTCGGTCATCGCCTTCCTGACACTCGGGCAATCCTTCGTTCTGCTGACTGGCGGCATCGACCTGTCGAGCGGCTCGGTGGTTGCGATGACCTGCGTGCTCTCGGCCGTGCTTATGGAATACCTCGGCATCCCCTGGCCGATCGCCAGCCTGATGATCCTCGGCATCGGGGCATCGGTGGGCATGATCAGCGGGATGATCATCAACTTCACCGGAGTGCCGCCGTTCATCGTGACCTTTGCAATGATGGGCGTCGCCGCCTCGATCCCGCAGATCATCACCGGCGCGGAATCGATCCGGATTTCCCAGCTCGGTTTCAAGTTCGTGGGCCAGGCCAGGGTGATGGGCATCCCAGTGCCGGTGATCGCCCTCGCGGTTGCGGTGGTGATGGCGATCGTCTTCCTGCGCCGAACCGTCACAGGCACCCACATCATGGCCGCCGGCGGCAATGCCGACGCGGCGCGGCTCTCGGGCATCTCGATCCCGAAGATCAAGGTGCTGGTCTACGGCCTGTCCGGCCTCTGCGCCGGTGCGGGCGGGTTGATCTATGCTTCGCGGCTGATGACCGGCTACCCGACCGCGGGGCGCGGCGACGAGTTGTTCTTCTCGATTGCCGGCGCGGTTGTTGGCGGTGTTAGCCTGTTCGGCGGCATCGGCACGATCCCCGGCGCGATGATCGGCGCGATGCTGATCGCGTCGATCTCCAACTTCATGAACGTGATGAACGTGAGTGCCTTCTGGCAGCCCCTGGTGATCGGCGTGATCATCCTGCTCGGCGTCGCCTTCGACACCATGCGCACCGCAGGCAAACTGTCTTTCCGGCGAAAATGACAACCGGGACGTGACCGCCGGCCTGGCATCCGGCGGTCGGGGCTGAAAGGAGGACCATCAGCCCGAAAAAACCAGGCGTCGCCAACGCCATCCTGATCGAAACCTTGGAGGAACCCATGTTCATCAACTTTGGGGCACGGCTTCGTGTTGCCCTGCCGATCCTTGCAACCGCCACCCTCGGGTTCGCCGCTGGCGCCCACGCGGAAGGCGAACCGGTGCTGGGCGTCGCCCTGCCCAACCTGACCAACCCCTACTACGTCGCGATGAAGAAGAGCTTCGAGGACAACGGCGCCGCACAGGGCTTCGAGGTTCGCGTGCTGATCGCCGACAACGACGACGCCAAGCAGCTCGCGCAGGTCCAGACCTTCGTCGAGGCCGGCGTCAACGCAGTGGCGCTGAACTGTGTCTCGTCCGGCCCCTGCGTCGCCTCGGTCCAGGAACTCAATGCCGCGAACATCCCGGTGTTCACCGTGAACCTCCTGCCCGACGCACAGGGGCTCAAGGACGTCGGTGCCACCGTCGTGCAGGCGGTTGAGACCGACCAGGCATGGGCGGCACCTACATCGGCCAGCAACTGCTGCAAGACCGGGGCGCCGGCGCCTCCGCCATCATCGGTATCGTCGGTGAACAGACCGCCGCCGCCGCCAACGCCCGCGACAAGGGCTTCAAGGACGCCATCGCGGCCGAGCCCGGGCTCCAGGTTGTGGCGGAAGTGAACGGCAAGGTCGAAGAGACCACGACCCTGAAGGTCGTGACCGAAATGCTGATGGGCAACCCGGAGATGTCGATCGTGTTCTCGTCCACCGAGCCCTCGGCCCTCGGCGCGATCATGGCGATCGAGCAGCTCGGCCGCGACGACGTGGAAGTCTACGCCTTCGTCGACAAGCTCGGCGTCCAGCGCATCGAGGAGAACACCATCCTCAAGGCCGGCGCGATCCAGGAACCCGCCCGCCTGGCGCAGATCCTCGTCGAGAACGCCAAGGCCTATCTCGGCGGCGCGACCGTCGAGGCGATGGTCGAAAGCC
Organism: Paracoccaceae bacterium; assembly: GCA_041397205.1. Classification (GTDB taxonomy): domain Bacteria; phylum Pseudomonadota; class Alphaproteobacteria; order Rhodobacterales; family Rhodobacteraceae; genus Sinisalibacter. The sequence continues at coordinate 207,443 of JAWKXC010000007.1, read as the reverse complement.
CGCCGCTGCTGGTGAACTCGGAGAACGCCGCCGAGGTGGTCGATCTCGCCTACTGACACGCCTTGCCGGCCGCCTTCGGGTGGCCGGCTCCTCCCGCCGGCGGTCCCTCCGGGGGCCGCCGGGTTCCAGCCGAAACGACAACCACGGTGCCCGCCATGCCCCAGGATCTGGACTATCGCGCAGAAGCCATCACCAAGGGGTTTTCCGGCGTGCCGGTGCTGCTCGGGATCGACTTCACGGTCCGGCCCGGCACCCTGCACGGGCTGCTCGGCCACAACGGCGCCGGCAAGTCCACCCTTCTCAAGATCCTCTCCGGCGCCCAGCCGCAGGACGGTGGCACGCTCGACATAGCAGGCGAGACGGTGCGCCTCGCCTCGCCGCGCGACGCGCTCGACCTCGGCGTCGCCTGCGTCTACCAGGAGCTCCGCCTGGTGCCGAACCTGACGGTCGCCGAAAACGTCTTTCTCGGTCGCGAAATCAAGCGAGGCGGGATGCGCGACCTGGCGGCGATGAACGCGCATGCCGCGGAACTGCTCGCCGAGCACAAGCTCCGGGTGCGCCCGCAGGACCGGATCGACAGCCTGTCGCATCCGGAAAACAGCTGATCGAGGTCATCGCCAACCTCGACCGCAACGCCCGCTTCCTGCCGCTCGACGAGCCGACCACGGCGCTCGACGGCAATCAGGCGGCGGAGATGCTGCAAACCGTGCGCCGGATCGCCGTCGAACGCGGCATCGGCGTCGTGCTGGTGTCGCACAAGATCGACGAGGTGCTGGCGGTCTGCGACGAGATCACGGTGCTCGCGGGCGGCAAGGTAGTGCTTCATTCCGATGTGAAAGGGCTGGAACGCGGCGCAATCATCTCGGCGATCGCGGGCGACGCGGACCATCGCGACAACGGTCTTCGCGAGGCCGGCGCCCACCGGCGCGAGGGGCGCCGCGCGTTCCCCGACAAGGTGTTGACGGTCACCGATCTCCGCGGTCCGCGGCTGTCGGGGATCAACCTCTCGGTCGGCAAGGGCGAGATCCTCGGCGTCTTCGGCCTCGTCGGTTCGGGGCGCACGCGGTTCCTTCGAACGGTCTACGGCATGGAGCCCATGACCTCCGGGACGATCACGCTGGGCGGGCGCGACTATGCGCCGGTCGACCCGCACGATGCGATCTCGAAGGGGATCGCCTTCCTCACCGAGGAACGTAAACGCGACGGGTTCATCCCGCTGATGTCGTCATTCCAGAACGTGGCGCCGCCAGTGCTCACCCGCTTCCGTGTCGGGGGCGCCTTCGTCGACCACCGGGCAGCCCGCGCGCGGGCGCAGACCACGCTCGGTCGGATCGCGACCCGCGGCAACCTCGACGGGCCGGTGCAATCGCTCTCGGGCGGCAACCAGCAGAAGGTGCTGCTCGGCCGGATCATCGAACAGGACAGCGCGCTCATCCTCCTGGACGAGCCGACCAAGGGCGTGGATATTTCGGCGAAGGCCGAGATCTACCAGATCATCCGCAACCTCGCCGCCGAAGGCCGGGCAGTGATCGTCGTCTCGAGCGAGGAGGAGGAGCTCCTCGAGCTCGCCGACAACATTGTCATCTTCCGCCAGGGCCAGTCGGACGGCGTAGCGGTGCCGGCGGGCGACCTCACCATCGCCCAGCTTCGCCGCGAAGCCTGGGCGCACGTGGCGGCATGAGGCTCTCGCCCAGCCTTTTCGCCGCGGATCCGCTGGCATGGGGCGGCGCCCTGGATGCGGTCGGGCCGCATGCCGACAGTTGGCACTTCGACGTCATGGACGGACGCTTCGCCCCCGCACATGGCCTGAACGAGGCGCAGTTCCTCGCCGTGAAGGCTTCGAGCGCACACCCGATCGAGGTGCACCTGATGACCGAGACCCCGGGCGACTGGCCGCTGCGATACGCCCGCATGGGGGCCGCGCTGGTGGCTGTGCACGGCGAAACCATCGACGCTCCCGCGGACCTTCTCAACGCATTGCGCAATGCCGGGGCGCGGGCCTTCCTCGCCTATGAGCCGGACACCTCCGTGGATCTCATTCGCCGGCAAGCCGTCCATGCCGATGGCGTGCTGCTCCTGACGGCCCCGCAGGGCGGTGGCGCGTTCCGTGAGCCGGCGCTGCAACGGGCCGCCGACCTCCCCCCTGGTTTGCCGAAAATCGTCGATGGCGGGATCGGTCCGGAGCATTTCGATTTCTGCCGGGCCCATGCGGTTGAGACGGTCGTTGTTGGCCGCGCCCTGTTCGGCAGGGCCGATCCGCGGGCGCGTGCGGGCGAGCTCTCAAGCTTGGCGCGGCGCGTGCGACGTCAAACGGCCGGATCGCCCTCCGGTCTTGCATGAAGCAAGGCGGCGATGGCCGTCGCCAGGAGGAACAGGGGCACGAGATACAGGTAGAGCGGTGCGAGGGCTTGTGCGTAGGCATCGACCACGCTTGCGTGTTGCGCAGTCGGAAGGGTCGCGACGAGGGCCGGGGTCAGCGCATCCGGCGCAAGACCGCCGAGATCGACCGTTGCCAGTGAGGCTGTGAGGCGCGCGGTGAACATCCCGCCGACGACGGCGATGCCGAGGGTCGCGCCGATTTCGCGGAAGAAGTTGTTGACCGAGGTCGCGGTGCCGACGTCGGCGAGCGGCACGGCGTTCTGTCCCATGACCACCACGAGTTGAAGGACGCTGCCGAGGCCGAGACCGACGATGCCGATGAAGAGGCAGACGAAGACGACTGACTGGTCTGGTCGGAGTGTCGACATAAGGGCCATGCCGGCGGCCACGAGGGCCATGCCGCCGACGACGAACGGGCGATAATGGCCGGTCTTGCTGCTGACCACGCCGGAGATGCTGGTGGCCACGATCATGCCGAGGACGGCGGGCAGGGTCAGGTAGCCCGAGGCCGTCGCGCCGTAGCCATGGACCATCTGGAGGAAGGTCGGGATGTAGCTGACGGTAGAGAACAGGCCGATGGCGGCGAAGACGCCGATGATGGTGGTGAGCGCGTAGGTCCGGTCGGCGAACAGGCCGAAGGGGACGATCGGATGGGAGGCCCGGGCCTCGGTGCGGTAGAACAGCGCGCCGGCGATGAGACAACCGCGGCGAGCCCCAGGATCTGGGGGGACAGCCAGCCATAGACCGTGCCGCCCCAGCCCGCCAGCAGGGTAAGCGCGGTGACGGCAATAGCCATCAGCGCGATCCCGGCGAGGTCCACCTTGAGACGCCGGGTTGCGCGGCAGCTTCAGGAACAGGACGGTGGCCAGCAGGGCTGCGAGGCCGATCGGCAGGTTGACCCAGAACACCCAGCGCCAGCCCACGTGGTCCGTCAGAAGGCCACCCACCAGGGGGCCGAGCAGGGAGGTAAGCCCGAAGACCGCCCCCATCGGCGCCGAATAGGCTGCGCGCTTTTCTGCCGGCACCAGCTCGGCGATGATTGACTGGGTCAGGACGATGAGCCCGCCGCCGCCCAAGCCCTGGAGAGCGCGGAAAGCCACGAGCTGGCCGACCGACTGGCTGAGGCCACAGAGCGCGGAGGCGCCGATGAACAGGACCAGCGCGAGTAGGAACAGGGGCCGCCGTCCGATCACGTCGCCGAACTTGCCGTAGACCGGCATTGCGATGGTCATGGCGAGCGAATAGCCGGCAATGACCCAAGACATCACGCTGACATTGCCGAGATCGCCCACGACCGTCGGCAGGGCAGTCGCCACGATCATCTGGTCGAGGGCGGCAAGCAGGTTGGCGGCGAGGAGCGCGCCGTATGTCCAGGCGAAGCCCGCGGGCCTGGTCCCGTTGGTCTGAACGGGGAGGGTGTCGGTTGTCGCGGTGGTCATTCGGTCATTTCCCTGAGGGCGGCGAGAAGGTTGGACATGGGGGCCCCGGCGCAAGGGGCGCACAGGGTGCAGGAAACGAGGCGTGGGGCTGACCTGGTCGGCCGGCCTTTGAGCGGTATTTCAATCCTCCCCTCTCGGCAGGACGATGCGAACCGTGAGGCCTTTCCCCGCCGCCCGCTCGGCCGAGATCGTGCCGCCGTGCGCCTCGACGGCGCGGGCGGCGATGGCGAGACCGAGGCCGATGCCCTGGGTGCGGTTGCCGTCATCCAGCCTGACGAAGGGGCGGAACAGCTTGTCGAGCTCGGCTTCAGGCACACCGGGGCCGTTATCGGTGATCTCGAAACGCGCCTGGCTCTCCCCGAGCGCGCCGGTGACGATCACATCCCCGCCGTCGGGCGAATATGCGAGGGCGTTGCGGATGACGTTCTCGAAGGCGCGGTGAAGGAGCTCGGCGTTACCATGCACCGCGACGCGATCCGGGCCCGTGTAGCACACGGTGACACCGCGGTCCTGGCCCTCGAAATTGGCGTCCGCCACGATCGGCTCGACAATGTCGAGAAGGTCGAGGGCCCTCGTGGCGGGTCCGCCAGCGCTGCGTTCGAACCGAGCGAGGGTCAGGATCTCGTCGACGAGGTGGTCCAGCCGCTCGATGTCGGCTTCCATCCGGGTGAGCATCGGCCCGGTGCGCTCGGGGTTCACCTCCATGAGCCCGATCGCGGCGCGCAGCCGGGCGAGCGGTGAGCGGATCTCGTGCGAGATGTCGTGGAACAGCCGCTGCCGGCTCTCGGTGAGCTCTTCGAGGCGGGAGGCGGCGTGGTCGAAGGCACGGCCGAGGGCGGCGAACTCGCGGTTCGAGGTCTTGAGATCCTCGCCGATCCGGGCCGACAATTCGCCCCCGGCGATGGTCTGGAGTCCCCGATTGACGGTGCGGATTGGTCGGGTCAGCCAGCGCGACAGGCCGATCGCGCCGAGGGCGGAGATGACGGCCCCGACAGCGAGCGGTAGCAGCATGGCCTGGATGCGCACCCAGACCGGTGGCGGACCGGCGGTGTCGATGACCGCGAGGCAAGTGCCTTCGGGTGCTCGGATCGGGTCGGCCGAGGTGCAGTCAGGATCCGGTGACACCGCAATCCCCGGATGCGCGCCCGAGATCCGGGCCCAGGTCTCAAGCCCGGCGTTGAGGCCGGATTGCGTGACGACCTCGGTGAGTTCGCGACGCAATATGTCCTGTTCGACGAGGCGCAGTGCGGAATCCGGTGCCTTCCAGTCGAGGAGAGAAATGAGCAGCGCGAAACCCACGAGGGTCAAGAGGATCGCGCCCCAGATGAAACCGAAGAACCTCAGGATCATGGCGTCACTCGATCACGAACTGGTAGCCGATGCCGCGCAGGTTCTGGATCGGCGAGCGCCCGTCGGCGAAGGCACCGAGCTTCTGGCGGATGGCGGAGACATGCACGTCGATGGCGCGGTCGTAGGGCGTGAGGGGGCGGCCGAGGCCGAGGCGCGACAGCTCGGCGCGCGAGACCGGGCTGCCGGTGTGCTCGGCCAGCACGGCGAGGATGTTGAACTCGACCCCGGTGAGCTTCAGCGCTTCGCCGTGCCAGGTCGCCACCCGCCGCTCGGTGTCGATTTCGAGCGCGCCCTTCGTCACCAGCCGGTCCGACGCCGTGCCGCCGGTCCGGCGCAGGATCGCCCGAATGCGTGCGGCGAGCTCGCCCGGTGAGCAGGGCTTCGGCAGGTAGTCGTCGGCACCGAGGTCGAGACCGGCGATGCGGTCGATCTCGTCGCCGCGGGCGGTGAGCATCAACACTGGGATGGTGGTCTCGCGGCGGATGCGGCGCAGCACTTCGAGCCCGCTCACCCGGGGCATCATGATGTCGAGCACCACGATCTCGGCGCGGGCATCGACCACGGCGCCGAGCGCGCGTTCGCCGTCGTGTTCCACCGCGACGGTGAAGCCCTCCTGTTCAAGGTATTCCGCGAGCAGGGTGGTGAGCTCCACGTCGTCGTCGATCATCAGCACCGATGGCATTGGCTCCTCCTTGATACCCCGCCTGCACCCTACGCCGTCTCGCGCCGGAACGCCCCGTATTTTACCTTTACCACCCAAGACTTTACACAACTTGACACTCTTCGCGCGCATACCGGATGCAAGATGGCCCGGCCTGCCGCTGTCCCTGTGCAGCCTGCCCCGTGGTCGAAGTCGTTCAAAGCGAGGCGCATTCGATGAGACCTGCAATCCCGTTCTTCGTGGCCGCGATGGCAGCGGCAACGCTTGCACCGCCACTCGCGGCCCAGCCGATGGGCGCGCCCGACGCCGGGGGGCAGGCAGAGGCGCCGGCGGCCCTGACTGTGACGGTCGCCGCCCCGGAGATCGCAACCTGGCCGGTCGAGGTGCAGGCGAGCGGCTGGCTTGCGGCCTGGCAGGAGGCGGCGATCTCGGCCGAGGTCGGGGGCCAGAAGATCGTCGCGATCAACGTCGACGTGGGCGACAGCGTGAAGGCCGGCGACGTGCTGGTGGAACTGTCGCGCGAGACGCTGGAGAACGACCTGGCCCAGCTTCAGGCGACGGTGGATGTGGCTCAGGCCGCGCTCGACCAGGCGACGGCCGACGCCGACCGGGCGCGCAAGCTCGACGGCTCCGGCTCGGTCTCGCAGCAGCAGCTCAGCGCCGCGCTCATCACCGAACGGAAAGCGCGGGCCGACCTCGCCTCGGCCGAGGCCCGGCGCGCGTCCGCGCAGATCGACCTCGACAGGACACGGATCACTGCCGTCGGCGATGGCGTGATCTCCGCGCGCAGCGCTGCGCTCGGCGACGTGGTGATGCAGGGGACCGAACTGTTCCGGCTGATCCGCGATGGTCGGATCGAGTGGCGGGCCGAGGTGCCGCTGTTCCAGCTCAGGGACATCGCGGTCGGCATGAAGGTCACGATCCCGGCGCCCGTCGGCGACGTGCGCGGCACCGTCCGCCAGATCGCACCCAACGCGTCGGAGGCGAACGGCCGGGTGATTGTCTATGTCGATCTCGACGTGCCCGAGGGCGGGCCGGAGCCGAAAACCGGGCTGATGGTTTCGGGCCGCTTCGAGGTGGGCGTGCGCGAGGCGGTGACCGTGCCCTCTTCGGCGATCGTGATGAAGGACGGGTATTCCTACGTCTTCGCCCTCGACGCAGCGGAGCCCAGCAAGGTGACGCGGATCCGGGTCGAGACCGGGCGCCGCCAGGGTGACCGGGTGGAGATCACAAGCGACTTTGCGCGCGACACTGAGGTCGTGCAGGCGGGCGGCGCCTTCCTGTCCGAAGGCTCAACCGTGCGTGTCGTGGCCACCGGCGAAAGCGCGGCACAGGTCGCGGAAGGAGCGGCGAAATGAACTTTTCTTCCTGGGCGATCCGCTATCCGGTTCCGCCAATTCTCGTGTTCATGCTGCTCACCCTCACCGGCATCATGGCCTTCCAGCGGCTCGAGGTGCAGAACTTCCCCGACATGGAGCTGCCGATGATCTCGATCTCGGCCTCGCTCGACGGCGCCGCGGCGGCGCAGGCTCGAAACCGAGGTCGCGCGCAAAATCGAGGACCAGGCTCACCGGCCTCGCGATGATGGATTCGGTGACGACGACGATCACCGACGGCTCGGTGTCGATCAACGTCTCGTTCCAGGTCGGCAAGGACGTGCAGGTGGCGCTCGACGAGGTGCAGGGTGCGGTCGACCAGGCGCGGGGCGATCTGCCGAGCGACATGTCGGCACCGACGGTGTCGAAGAGCTCGCTCAATGCCTCGCCGCTCATCACCTATGTGCTGCGGTCGGACAAGCTCGACGATTCCGAGCTGAGCTGGTTCATCGACAGCGAATTCGAACGCGCGATGATGCGGGTCGAAGGCGTGGGGCAGGTCGGCCGGTTCGGTGGTGTCGACCGCGAGATCCGGGTCGAGCTCAACCCCGATCTGCTAAACGGCCTCGGTCTCAGCGCCTCCGACGTCAACGCGCGGCTCAGCGCGGTCCAGCGCGACCTCTCCGGCGGCCAGGCGGAAATCGGCGGCGCGAGCCAGTCGGTTCGGGTGTTGGCGGCGGCCCAGAGCGTCGAGGAGCTCGCCGCGACGCCTATCCCGCTGCCCACCGGCAGCTGGGTGCGGCTCGACGAGCTCGGCACCGTCACCGACACCCACTCGTCTCTCACCTCGCTGGCTTATCTCGACGGCGAACCGGTGATCGCGGCGGAGATCAAGCGTCTCAAGGGCTATTCCGACCTCGAGGTGACCGAGAATGTCCGCGCCGCGGTCGAGGCCTTCGCCGTGGCGCACCCCGAGGTGCAGATCGAGGAGGCCTATGACACCGTGCTGCCGACCGAGCAGAACTACCATGCCTCGATGAACATGCTCTATGAGGGCGGGCTCATTGCGGTCTTCGTGGTGTTCCTGTTCCTGCGCAACTGGCGTGCGACCTTCATCGCCGCGACCGCGCTGCCGCTCTCGATCATCCCGACTTTCCTTGCGATGGACTACCTCGGCTATTCGCTCAACACCGTCACGCTCCTCGCCCTGTCGCTGGTGGTCGGTATCCTCGTCGACGACGCCATCGTCGAAGTCGAGAACATCGAGCGCCACATGGCGAAAGGCGAAGACCCCTACAAGGCGGCGATGGATGCCGCGGCCGAGATCGGGCTCGCGGTGATCGCCACCAGCTTCACCCTGGTCGCGGTGTTCCTGCCGACAGCCTTCATGTCGGGCGTGGTCGGGATCGTGTTCAAACAGTTCGGCATCACCGCCTCGGTCGCAGTGCTGGCCTCGCTCCTCGTGGCGCGGCTGCTGACCCCGATGATGGCCGCCTACATGATGAACACGTCCGGAGTGCACGAAGAGAAGGACGGCTGGATCATGCGGCCCTATCTCTGGGCGATCCGCGGCTCGCTCCGGCACCGCTGGATCCCGATCTTGGGCGTGATCGGCTTCCTCGCGCTCACCGGCGTGCTGCTCGGCAACCTCTCGACCGGGTTCTTCCCCTCGTCGGACGACAGCCAGACCCAGGTGCACGTGACCACACAGCCCGGCTCTACAATTGAGGATTCCGACGCCGTCGCGCGCCAGGTCTCTGCCGCGGTCCTTGGCGTCGACCATGTGACCGGCGTGTTCCAGGCCACCGGCTCCGCGTCGTCGGGGCAGGGGGGGCCGGGTGGTGGCGCGTCGAGTTCCGTGACCGCCGCGACGTTGGTGGTGAACCTCACCAATATCGACGACCGCGATGTGTCACAGACCGAGATCGAGGGCGACATCCGCGAAGCCTTGCGCGATATCCCCGGCGCGCGGATCGAGGTCGGCGGGGGCGGCACCGGGACGGAGCTTCAGCTCACGCTCTCGGGCGACGATTCCACCCTCCTCGAACAGGCGGCCTCGGCGCTCGAGGACGACATCCGCGCCAACATCCAAGGCATCGGCAACGTCACGTCCTCGGCCGCGCTGCAATCGCCCGAGATCATCGTCACCCCCGATCTCGCCCGCGCCGCCTCGTTCGGGGTGACCTCGCAGGCGATTTCCGATGCGATCCGGGTGGCGACGGCCGGCGCCTACGACGCGGCGCTGAGCCAGCTCAACCTGCCCGAACGCCAGGTCCCCATCCGGGTGCTGCTCGAGGCGGGCGCCCGCGCCTCGCTCGACGAGATCCGCAATCTGCCCGTGGCGGGGGCGAACGGCAACGTGACCCTCGGGGCCATCGCCGATGTGGAGATCGGTTCTTCGCCGAGCGAGATCGACCGGCTCGACCGCTCGCGCAACCTCTCGGTCACAGTCGAACTCAACGGCCGGAGCCTGTCGGACGTGAACGCGGAAGTCATGGCGCTCGACAGCTACCAGAACCTGCCCACGGGCGTCTCCTTCGCCGAACAGGGCGAACTGAAGCGCCAGGGAGAGCTGTTCACCAGCTTCGCCTCGGCGATGGCGATCGGCATCTTCTGCGTCTACGCGGTGCTGGTGCTGCTGTTCCACGACTTCCTGCAACCGGTTACCATCCTGATGGCCCTGCCGCTGGCACTCGGGGGCGCGTTGTTCCCGCTGGTCGTCACCGGCACCGCCTTTTCGATGCCGGCGGTCATCGGGCTCCTCTTGCTGATGGGGATCGTGTCGAAGAACTCGATCCTGCTGGTGGAGTATGCCATCGAAGCGCGCAGGCGCGGCATGAGCCGGTTCGACGCGGTGGTCGACGCCTGCCACAAGCGGGCACGGCCCATCGTGATGACCACGGTGGCGATGTCGGCCGGGATGCTGCCGGCGGCGCTCAGCCTCGTCGAGGGCGACCCGAGCTTCCGCCAGCCGATGGCGACGGTGGTCATCGGCGGCCTCATCACCTCGACCTTCCTCAGCCTCCTCGTGATCCCGGTGATCTACACGCTGATCGACGATCTGAAACGGCTCCCTGGGCGCCTGTTTCGCCGTCGCGCGCGGCAGGTCGCGGCCGGGGACGGCGTGGCCTGACACCTTGGCCGGGCGTCAGAGCCGCCCGGCGTCCATCTCGTCGGCGATGAACCCGCAGGCGCGCACCGTGAGCGCCATGACGGTGAGCGTTGTGCCCGCCGTGCCGCTCGTCGGGAAGGCGCTGGCGTCGGTCACGAACAGGTTGGGCACGTCCCAACTTTGATTGCGGCCATTCAGGACCGACGTCTTCGGGTCTTCGCCCATGCGCGCGCCGCCGCTTTCGTGGATCGCCGCGCCCATCGTCATGCTCGATTTGAAGAACAGCCGGAAGAACAGCCGGCTGATCGGGTCTTCGTTGGGATAGGCGCCGCGGCCGAACTCCTCGAGCCCGAGCGGCGAGCCGATCCACTCGACGTCGAAGCCGGCTTCTTCGACCATCGCCTTGATCTCGGTCTTCTCCTTCGCGAGAAGCCGCTCTTCGTTCTCGCCGATCCAGCACAGGATATGGGGGATCGGCACACCCCAGCGGTCGCGCTTTTTCGCCAGCGTCACCCGGTTGTCGGCGTAGGGCAGTAGCTCGCCGAAGCCCATGAGCGCGATCTGCGAGGGGCGGCCCGGCTTGACGAACAGCCGCCCGGCGGTGCCCTGGAAGCCGTAGCCGCGCACGAAGCCCGCATCGGTCCGGGTGGCGACGTTTTCCCACCGCGGGATGTAGGCGCCGCCGGTCTTGCCGTAATAGGGATCGGCCTCCCAGGTCGGGTCGTCTTCCTTGCCGGTCGCGTCCGGGGCCGAGCCGAAGATGAGCAGCGGCACCTGGTCCATGAAGTAGCGCCCGAGCACGCCGGAGCTGTTGGCCAGGCCCTGCGGGTGGGCGGCATTGGCCGAGTTCAGCATGAGCCGGATGGTCTCGACGGGCGAGGCGGCGAGCATCACGGCGCGGGCGGTCACGGTCGTGGCGGCCTTGGTCTTCGCGTCCACCACCTCGACGCCGGTCGCCCGCTTGCCGGTGTCGTCGGTGAGCACCTTGCGCACCACCGTGTCGGACATCACCGTGAGGTTGCCGGTCGCTTGCGCCGCCAGGATCGGCTGCGGCACGCGCTTCGGGTTCGGCGGCATGTAGCGCCAGGGGATGATCTTGCGCTCTGGCCATTTCGCTTCGACCGCGGCCTTGAGCCGGCGCTCGAGCTGGGTGAGGTAGGAGGGCTTCAGGAACTTGCCGTCCGGCAGGTTGGCGATGCCTTCCTCGGTGCCACAGAGCCCGAGAAACTCCTCGACCTTGTCGTAGAAGGGCGCCAGTTCGGCGTAGTCGATCGGCCAGTTGGGCGACTGGCCGTCGGCGTCGCCGGCGCGGAAGTCGGTGTTGGACCAGCGCATCAGCACCCGGCCGTAGGTGTGCAGCCGCCCGCCGAGTTGTTTGCCCCGGATCCAGAGGAACGGGTTCTTGCGGGTGGTCTTGTAGGGATGTTTCAGGTCGTTGACGAAGAGGTGTCGAAACTGGTGGCCATACATCGCGACCTTGGCCTGCACCGGCTGGCCGAGGAGCGTCGCGATGGCGCGCTTCGGCAGCTGGATGCCCTTTTCGACCGGTCCTTTCGGGGCGTTGGCGAAATCCTCGGGTCCGATCGTGCGGCCGGCCTCGATCAGTGCGACCTTGAGGCCCCGCTCGGTAAGTTCCTTCGCGGCGAAGCTGCCGGAGGCGCCGGAGCCGACGACGATGGCGTCGAATTGCGGGGCGGTCATTCTTTGTCCTCCACGATGGCGACGTAGGCAGGCTGCGAGACCGGCGCCTGACCGACTTCGGTCGGCGTGCCTGTCTCGGGGTCGACGGCATAGATGCGGATGCAGTCGGCAGGGCGATCCGCGAACAGCAGGAACCGGCCGGAGGTCGCGAACATGAAGTTGCGCGCGGCCAGCCCTGGGTGGATCGACGCCGCGACGCAGACGTGCCCCTCGCGGGTGAGCGTCCCGTCCGGTGCGACCGAGAACCACGCGAGCGAGTCCTCGCCGCGGTTGTTGAGGTAGACGAAGCGCTCGTTCGGATGCAGGCGCAGCTCGGCCGGTTCGTTTACCCGGCCGCAGTCGCCGTCGGTGGCCGAAACCCGGTCGATCAGGGTCAGCTCGCCGGTCTCCGGGTCGAATCCCATTGAAGCGAGGCCCGAGGCGAGTTCCAGCGTGACGAACATCCGCGTGCTGTCGGCGGTGAAGGCGACGTGGCGCGGCGCGGTCTCGGGCGGGAACTGGTAGCGGGAGGCGCGCTCCAGCCGGTCCCCCATCCGGTAGGTGAGGATCGTATCGGTGCCCTTGTCGCAGACAACGAGCCAGGTGCCGGACGGATCGAGCGTGGCGCAATGGGCATGGGCCGTGGACTGGGCATGACCACCTGCTTGGGGCGAGGCATTCGGGTCGAGCCCGTGGCCGTCGAGGACGACGACGTCGGCAAGTCCGGCGATCCCGCCAGCGTTCGCCAACCGATACAGGGCCACGGTGGAGGCGTCGTAAATGTATTCGACCGTCCAATTGCCGGCCGCGTCCTGCACGACGCGCTCGACATGGTCGAAGCTGCCGTGGCTCGCGCTGACGAGCAGGTTCCGGCCTGCGTCGTAATCGAGGAAAGTCGGGAACGGCCCCGGGGCGACATGGCTGTTGCGCCAGGCGAGCGCGCCGGTGGAGGCATTGAATCCGAAGGCGTGAACGGCGGCAGCGGGACCGACCGGGCCGCGGCCGTCGGTCTTGCGCTCATCGACCGCGTAGAGCGTGGCCGTCGCCGGGTCGAAGACGAGGTAGCCCGCCTCAAGGTCACGGTCGGCGCGGCCCACGTGTTCCAGCGTCCCTGCCTCCGCGTCGAACCGGAAGGCGGTTAACCCGCCCGGAGTGTCGTCCGAGGAATAGCTTCCGACCAGCGCCCACATGTCTCTCACCCTCAGCCCAACAGCCGTGCCAGCATCGACTGATGCTTGCGCACCTGGTCGACCTCGCTCATCAGGTCGGCCCGGGTCCGATCCTGGTAGTAGCGCTGGCCCTCGTATTCCGAGTTGACGTAGCCCGAGAGAACCCGCCCGCCCTGAGCGCGCCCATGGCCGCGGCGGTGTCGATCGAGCGGTCGTGGAACACTCCCGGCTGGCCGTCAATCTCCGACATTTCGTAGAACTTGGCGTGCACGTGGGTGACGTGGCCCGCCATCTGCCGGAGCGTTTCGGGCGAGGTTTTCGAGAGGTCAGCGCTTCGCCGACGACCAGGTAGTCGACTTCGGCCGGTGTCGGCACGTGTTCATTTGTGAACGCCCGGATGCCTTCGAACGCGGCGGCGCAGATGTCGGGAGCCTCGCCGCTGGTAAGGAACCGACGGAAATCCGAGCGGATGTTGCCCGCGGTGTGCAGCGAGACGTCGAACGTGTCGCCCATCTCGCCGGCGCGGATCAGGCTCCGACAGCCGGGTCGCAGCGGCGGTGGCCTCGGACTTTGCCCCCTTGCGCTCGAACCACTTCAAGAGCGCCTCCGAGGGTCGATACTGGTAGATGCCGAGGTCGGGGACGATGCCGAGATGCATGGTGCCGGTGCGCGCCGCGTGGTCGAGGATCTCGGTTACCTGCGGGCCTTCGAGGGCCATAGGCTGGTGGACCTCCTTGCCGAGCCGGATATCGTGCTTTTCGGCCTCGCCGAGCGCCCCAGTATCACCTCGAGCGGGGTCGTCGAGAGCACTCGGACGTTGGTGAACCCGAGACGCTTCGCCAACCGGATGTCGTGGCGCAGACGTTCGGCGTTTTCCTCGATGGTCATCACGTGGTCGCGGAACTGGAGCACGTCCATGCCCACATCCATGGCCACCGGGACGGTGCCGTGGCGTTCCATCATCGCGAACCAATGGTCGATGAACTCGGCGCCCGGATCCGGGTAGCGCAGCGACATTTCGTCGACGATCTCGATCCCCTCACAGCCGGGGATGCTGCCCACCTCGGCGATCTGGTCGTCGAGCATGAGCTCCTTGAAGAACTGCGACTGCTGGTAGCTGTAGAGCGAAACGCCACGCTTGATGCTCATCGGGTCGGCTCCTCATCGCTGAGCGTCAGGGTGAACTCCGAGATGTCGGGCGCCTTGTCCGACCCGGCGCCAGACCCCGGCACGGGCGGGTTCCTGACCCATTCCTCGTCGGTTGGACGGTAGCCATAGGCGGCGAGAACGGATTGCTGGATGCGCAGGTTATGCTCACCCGGGGCCAGCCCCCCCGGCTTGCGCACATGCAGGATCCCCTCGTCGTCGTAGTCCCAGTGCTCATGGACGGCGGTCTTGATCTCTTCGAAGTCACGCGGGGCCGCGCCGTTGATCTCGAAGGTCTGGACGTCTCGACCATATTCGACCCCGTCGATCGAAAGGTAGTAGCCATTGTGCAGCGAGAGGTAGACGCCGCGGTAGTTCGCGTTGCGAACGGCGAGCGAGAAGCCGACGACCTCGCCGTTCTCGATGTCGTTCACGAGACTGTCCTCGCGCACGAAAAACCTGTCGAACATGTTCGTCCACCTCCCTTTCGAACCCATGCGGACACAATGACGTCTTGGATCGACGCGCCGTGCCGTGTGCAGAGCCGTGACGTCCCTATCTTGGCGGAGGGGCCTCCCACACAGGAGGCCGGACCGCCCGGGATCGTGTGACCCCCGCTCGATCTGACTAAGCGAGCATTCCGCGGTCGAGAAGGCGATATGACATAGACGCAGCGGGCTATTCTGTTTTTGCACGAATGTTTGCGGGCGCGGCATAGATAGCCGTCCTCCACGCCTTCGCTGAACCGGGAGCTGTCAACCGAGCTCGGCCGCGAGTTTCTTTACGACGGTGCGGAACTCTTCGAAGATCGGCTCGTCCTGCATGCCCTGCCAGGTGGTCAGCCCGATCATTGCAGGGTCCACGGGCAGCGAGATGTCGAGTGGCCTGAGGTCCGGGCGGAGCATCTTCAGCCCCCGTTGGCTGTAGCTCTGGATGCCGACGGCGTTGCTGTTCGCGATCATCTGTTCCACCGCCGTGAATTGCTGAATCTCGCAGGTTTGCAGGTGCGGCGTGATCTCGTGCTCGACGAAGACCCGTTCGATGAACGCGCGCACCGGGCTGCCGTGAGGCGGAACCAGCCAACGAACATCCGCGAGGTCCTTGATTGTGCGCGCCGTTGCGTGAACGGGATGATCGGCGCGGGCGACGATGGTGAAGCGCTCTTCCAGAAGCGGGGTCTCGACGAGGTCATGCGGGCACATGTCCTTTCGCATGATCCCGATCACGCCTTCGATTTCGCCCTGACGCAGGGCCCGGACGAAGCTGGGATAGGTGCCCGGGACCAGCACCAACCGGGCCTGGGGTGGCGCTCGCTGATCTGGGCGAAGGCGCGGGCGACGATCCCCTGAGCAGAGAACGGCAGGATGCCAATGGCCACGCGGCCGGCAAGCTCGCCTTGCTCGCGTTTCAACTGGGCACGAAGGGTTTCGATCACCCTGGAAATGCGCTCGAACAGGTCGCAAAACTCCAGCGCTGCCGGCAACGGTTCGAGGCCGCGCGTGGATCTCGAGAACAGCGTGAGCCCAAGGTGTTGCTGGAGGTCGCTGAGCGATCGGCTGACGGATGACTGGTTGCGGCCAAGTTCGTTCCCGGCGGCCGTCGCGCCTCTCGTTCGGCGAACGGCATCCACGATCTCGAGCTGTGCCAGGGTCAGGCTTGTCTCGAACCTCGGGTGCTTGTCGGTCGCGGAATACAGACGCCCTTCGGCAGCGGCGAGCAGGGTCCGGATGGCGCGCGCGTGCTGGCAGACGAGATCGCCCTCGCGTGTCGTTTCGGTGCCGGACCAACCACGGCGAAAAACGGTGACGCTCAGCTCGTTCTCGATTCTCGCGACCTGACGGGAGAGGGTCGACTGGGTCGTGTTCAGCTGATCGGCTGCGACCGTGAAACTGCGCTGGGCCGCAGTTTCTGCCACGCCAACCAGATCGCGAATATCTATTGAGGTTTTCGCACGTGGCATCGAGCAACATTTCCCGTGTTTGCATCACGTTAGGGGCAAACGCGCCTCGTCTCAACAACGCCTGTCTATTGCTGGTCCGTCGCTACGGTTCCGTCATGGCGCTGCATGTTCCGTCAAACCTCTCCGGGCATCGGCGCTGGTCCAGTTCCGGGCAGCAAACAACCATCCGCTCGACCGACAATCCCGGCACCGAGACCGCGAGACGATTGTCGCTGACCCGACGATATAACGACGATGCAGCATTCCATTTGTAGATTGCATGAGCCGGTCGGGGCGCCGCCTGATAGAACGACCGGAAGGCAGCGCATGGGAGGAGCGTCTGTCGGCGATGCCAGGGCACACGCGGCTTGGGCAGGCCTGTCTCTCCTCACCTCCGCGCGCGGCGCTCCGGACAGGGGCATGGATGGGTGGCGACTTGACTGAGTCACGCGAGACAACGGGACACATGGGAACATGAACGATACCTCGACTACGGCGCCCGGAAACGGCAACGCGATCGCCATCGGGGCGGAGCACGTCAAAAAGCAATTCGGTCACGTCACTGCGCTCCGCGACGCTTCGATCTCCGTTCATCGCGGCGAGATCGTCGCCCTTTGCGGCGACAACGGCGCGGGCAAATCCACCTTTCTCCGGGTGCTCCAGGGGATCCACCGCCCCGATGCCGGCCGGGTTATCATCGACGGCAAAGAAGTCACCATGTCGTCCGTGCGCGACGCCCAGGGCCTCGGGGTGGATACAGTGCACCAGGACCTCGCCATGGCGCCGGACCTTTCCACCGTCGAGAACGTCTTCCTCGGACACGAAACCCGGCGCAGCGGTGTGCTCGGCAGCCTCGGCATGCTGAACAAGCGGCAGATGACCGAACAGGCCGACGCCGCACTGCGCGAGCTGTCCATCGCGCTTCCGTCGCTGACGGTCCCGGTGCGCGAACTCTCCGGCGGACAGCGACAGGCGGTGGCCATCGCTCGCGCGGTAATGTGGTCGTCGACCGCCGTGCTGCTCGACGAACCCACCGCGGCGCTCGCTGCCAAGCAGTCGGGGATCGTCTGCGATCTCATGCGGACGGTGGCGAACCGGGGGCTCGGTGTCCTGCTCGTGAGCCACGACCTGCCCAGCGTCCTCGAGGTTGCCGACCGCGTGGTCGTGCTCTGGCACGGACGCACGGTGCTGAACGCGCCTGCGAAAGATCTCACAGTTCCCGACCTTGGGGCGACGATGGTCGGCCACAAAGTGAACGAGGCCGCCTGATGACCGCCACGACAAACACCGCGCCCGTCGATACGCGCGCCCGGACGAAGAGCCCTTTGCAGCGCCTGATGTCGTCGCGGGCGACCTGGATCTTCCTGCTCGACATCGTTCTGGTCATCCTGTTCACGTCGCTGTCGCGCAACGGGGTTTTCCTCTCGGTGCTGAACCTGAAATCCCTGCTCCTGAGCGGGACCGAGATGCTGCTGCTCTCGCTCGGCCTCGCCATGCTGCTCGGCGCCGGCAAGTTCGACCTCTCGCTTGGCGCCAACCTCGTGCTCTCTTCCGTGATCGGTGCTCTGATCATGGTCGGTCTCAAATCGTCGGGTGCCGGTGTTGGCGTCACGATCTTTGCGGGGCTCATCGGCTGTCTCGCCACGGGTGCGATCATGGGCGCGATCAACGGCGTGCTGGTCGCCCGGTTCCAGATCAACTCGCTGATCGCCACTCTCGGGATGCTCGGAGTCGGCAGCGGTGTCGCGCTGGTGGTGTCGAACAACGGCCAGAACGTCATCGGCTTCCCGATCGAGCTCCAGTCGCATTTCGGTCTGAAGACCTTCGGTTTCATGCCGGCACCGGCCCTCGTCGCTTTGGTCATCGCGGGCATCCTTGCGCTGGTCATCCACGAAACCGCCTACGGCCGCCATACGCTCGCCATCGGCTCGTCGAAACTGGCCGCCGAGCGGGTGGGGCTTCGGGTGGAGCGGCACCTGTTCAGCCTCTTCGTGCTGACCGGGGTTCTCGCAGGACTTGCGGGCTTCATCGACATCGCCCGCTACCAGACCACGGTCATCACTGGGCATGCGAACGATGCACTCCAGGCTGTCGCCGCGGTCGTGATCGGCGGCACGCTGATGGAAGGCGGCCGGATCTCGATCATCGGCACGATATGGGGCGTAGCCCTGGCGGTGATCCTCCAGAACGGCCTCGTCATCATCGGCGTCTCTTCGGCCTACCAGCTGATGGCCGTCGGCGCGATCCTCGTCATCGCCGTCGGGCTCGACCGGGTGAGCTTCAACCGCCGCGAGGCAAGTTGAACGGGCCCAGGCCCAAGGAATACCTGCGCCGGCTGGCGACCGGCGCAGCCTGAATCAAACGCCACAGGCGGTCCGTGATTGGGCCGCGGAACTACAAGGGAGAGAACCATGAAAGCTACCGGAAAGACCATGCTGGGCACGGCCTTGGCCATGCTCCTGTCGGGCGCCAGCTCCGTCGCCCTGGCCCAGGACGACATCACTATCGCGGGCGTGCTGATCAACACCCAGGACCCGTTCTGGACCTCGATCGGCTGCGGCGCGGATGCGCGGGCCAAAGAGCTCGGCGCGACGCTTGAACTCTACTCGATCCCGAACATGGACGCGGCCCAGATGACCGCCGCCTTCGACGCGGCCATCCTGTCGCAGCCCGACGGCCTCTTCGGCACTTCTACCGCGCCCAACCAGTTCGTCACCCAGTTCGGCGAGTTGATGGCGAATGGCGTGCCGGTCGTCACCGGCAACGGCACCGACCCGGCCGCACAATACCGCATCGTATGGTCTTCGGGCGACACGGCGCCCTACATCGACGAGCTGCTGCCGATGATCCCGGACGAGGAAGGCACAATGCTGGTGCTCGGCGGCGTCCAAGGCCTTCCCCGCTCGAAATGCGCTACGTGCCGATGGTCGACGCGGTGCTCGCGGCACGGCCGGGGTTCACCGAGCTTGAGCGCATCTACTCCTTCTTCGACGTCAACGCGGCAACCTCCGCGGTCTCCGCGGCTCTGATCGCCAACCCGGACCTGAAGCTGATCGTCGCCTCGAACGGGCCCGATGGCATTGGTGCAGCGGCGGCCGTGAAAGCCGCGGGCCTCGCGGGTCAGGTCACCGTAGTTGCCTTCGACGCGGTGCCGCCGGAGATCGACGGGCTGAAAGAAGGTGTCATCACCGCGCTGATCGCCCAGTCGCCCGCGCAGATCGGCGCGGAATCGGTTCAGGCGATCGTCGACTACCTCCAGGCCGGCAACACCGGTGCGGTCCCGGCGAGCGACGAGTTCGTCGGCATCCCGCAGCGCCTGCTGACCGCCGACAACGTCGATGACGCGGCAAACGCCGACTACATCTACAAGCCGCAGTGCGACTGATTCAACGCTACTGATGTGATGCGCGCGGCCGGCCGGGACAACCCGGCCGGCCTCTTTCTGCCCTGTGGCATCTTCTCTTGATGAACCGTTTCCGTTTCGCCCGAACCCGCCGCCTTGTCAGGCGCGCTGGTCGCGACCGATCCCCGCTTCTTCGACAATGTCCGCCACCAGGTGCTCGCGACGGTAGGCCATGATGTGCACGCCGGCGACCCCGGCGATCTCGCGAATCTGTTGGATGAGCTCGACGCAGATCTTGCGCCCCTCGTCGCCGGGCTTTTCGGCCTTTTCCATCCGTTCGATCACGGCATCGGGGATGTGGATGCCGGGCACATTCGACCGCATCCAGCGGGCGGCCTTGCCGGAGGCAAGGGGTCCGACGCCGGCGAGGATGTAGACCTTCCTGTCGAGCCCGAGATCGCGGACGCGGGTCATGAAGGCTTCGAAGCGGGGCATGTCGAAGATGTAGTTGGTCTGGATGAACTCGGCGCCGGCCTCGACCTTCTTGGCGAGCCGTTCGGGACGCCATTCGACCGGGTCGACGCAGGGGTTTTCGGCCGCCCCGATGAACAGGTGCGGCGGCTTGGTGATCTTGCGACCCGAGAGAAAAACGCCCTCGTCGCGCATCGTGCGGATGGTGCGGATGGTGCTCACGCTGTCGAGGTCGAACACCGGCTTCGCCCCCGGTTGGTCGCCGGCGCCGACGTCGTCGCCTGTGAGGCAGAGGACGTTGCGCACGCCCATCGCGGCCGCGCCCAGCACGTCGCCCTGGATGGCGATCCGGTTCCGATCTCGGCACGAGATCTGGTAGACGGTGCCGAGGCCGCGCCGGGTCAGCAGCCCGCAGATGCCGATCGACGACATATGGCAATTGGCGCCGGACGCGTCGGTGGCATTGATCGCGTCGGTGACCGCGGCGAGCGGCTCCGCGGCGGCGAATACATCCTCCGGGTCAGCACTGTCGGGCGGGTTGAGCTCGGAAGTGACAGCGAAATGCCCCGCGCGCAACGCGCGTTCGAGCAGGCTGCCAGAGACCATGCCCTCGGGTGGTTCCTCGTAGGGGCGGATCGCGTTCGGGTCGCTCAGAAACAGGCTCATGACCGGCCTCCGTTCTGGGTTGCGCGCGCGGGTTCTTCCGCGAGCGGTGCCGAGGCGGGCTCGTTTTCACGGGCCTTCGGGAAGGCTTGGGCCAGGGCCGAACGCTCGGCCTCGCGGGCCTCCTTCAGATGCGCCGCCTTTTCGCGGCTTGCGCGCAGCCAGGCCGACGAGCCTTGGAGTTGTCGGTCGACCGGCGGTAGCACCGCCTTGATCCGGTCGCCGTCGCGCATCCGCGTCGCGCCGTCCCAGGCGAGCGCCCAGACACAGCGCATCTCGGGCTTCACCTCGCAGAACCCGCCCGGGCGCACGCCGCCGCAGGGGCCGTTGCGCAGCTGTTTCGGGCAGTTCATCGGGCAGGACATTCCCGTGGACGACAGCACGCATTGGCCGCACATTTTGCAGTCGAAGAAGAACCCCTTGAGGTGGCGCTCGACGAAAGCGAAGGGGCGTTCCAGACGGTTGTAGCCGATGCGGGTGAACATCGGGTCGAGCGAGACCAGCAGGTCTTCGAGCCGTCTGTAGATCCATTCCATCCGCCGCGATTTCGCGATCGAATACAGCCTGACGCGATACATGCGTGCGTCCCCTGATGTGTCGAGTTGGGCCGACCTTAGCGCAGCTGGTGCGCTGGAGCTGCATTCAGTTGGCGCATGGCCGGATGCAATTCCCGCAATTGCCGGGGGACGCAGCTTCAGGCGCCGGAGGCCACCAGCTCTTTCAGGATCGCCTCGAACTCGGCCAACGCCGGGTCATCGGGCGCGTCGCGCAGCTTCGACATCCCGATCGGCGCGGAGGTGTCGGGAAACAGGGTCTCGACCACCTTGAGCTCCGGACGCAGGCTGCCGAGTTTGCGCTTGCTGTAGGTCAGCATCGCCACCGAATGGCTCTCGACCAGCATCTGTTCGGCGGCTGCGAACGAGAGCATCTCGCAGGTCTGCGTCGGCGGCGTCGCGTCGAGACCGGAGAACACCGTTTCGAAATGCGCCCGCACCGGTGTGCCGTGCGGCGCGACGATCCAGTTGGTCGCTGCCAGCACGTCCACGTCGCGGCCGGTGGTCTGGATCGGGTGGTCGGCTCTGGCGACGACAGTGAACCATTCGTCGAACAGGAAGGCTTCCGCGATCCCCTCCGGGCAGGCGTCCTGACGTTGGATGCCGACAATCCGGTCGATCTCGCGCCGTCGCAGCGCCTCAACCAAACCGAGATAGCTGCCGGTCACGCAGGTGAGGCGGACGTTCGGGTGGCGATTGGTGAGCCGCGCGAAAGCGCGTGAGACCAGGTCCTGACCCGAGAACGGCAGCATGCCGATCGACACCCGACCGACGATGTCGCCTTCAAGCTGGTGGAGTTGCTCGGCCAGCCTGTCCTGTAGGTAACTCAGCGTGCCGCAGAGGGCGGTGAGAGCCTGGGCCGGGGGTAGGGGACGCATCCCTGCCGTGGCGCGTTGAAACAGCTCGATCCCGAACCGCTTGGAAAAGTCCGACAGGGTCCTGCTCAGGTCGGGCTGGCTGCGACCCAAGCGTTTTGCAGCGATCGTGACACTGCCGTCGCGGGTGACCGCCTCGATGGCGTTGAGATGCGCGGTCCGCAGGTTGAGCGTGAACTTCGGCGCGCCTGTCCTTCCGCCGAACAGCTCGGCCTCGGCGGCCTCGATCGCGACGATGGCGGTGCGGCACATCCGGGCCACGGCGTCGCCCTGGGAGGTTGTGTCCGACCCCGACCAGCCGCGGTTGAACAGGTGGTGTCGAGCTTGCGTTCCGACGAAGCGATCAGGCGCGACAGCGTCGGTTGGGTGGTGTTGAGCGCCTCGGCCGCGATCTTGAAGCTGCGTGTCCGCGCCACCGCGTCGATGGCGACCATCTCGCGCACTTCAAGCTCGATCCCGTTTGCACCGTCCAAGATATAGCCGCTCCTGAGCCATCCCGCTCGATCTGTTATAACCCGTTCGGGTCGGCATGGCAAAACTGAACGTGGCAATTCGGATTCTGAATGAGCCGGCGCCGGCCGGCTTGCCTAAGGTCTCCCAAACGACCCCATGGGAGGATTTTTAATGGCACAGAAGACCCTTGAAGACCGGCTGAAGGATTGGGCGAGCCCGTCCGAAATGTTGCAGAACGCGCAAGTGGGCGCCTACGTGTTCCCGATCGCGCCGCAATACACCAACTGGATGGAAGAGGTCCGGGCCTGGCGCAATGGCGCGGTGCTGCTCAACCAGTCCTACCACATGACCGACCTCTACGTGCGGGGCCCCGACGCGGTGGCCTTCATGTCGCATGTCGGCGTGAACAGCTTCAACAAGTTCGGCCGCGACAAGGCCAAGCAGCTTATCTGCGTGAACCATGATGGGTTCGTCATCGGCGACGGCATCATCTTCGGTCTGGAAGACGACAGATCCTCTACGTCGGGCGCCCGCCGCTCGCCTACTGGCTCGCCTACCAGGCCGAGATCTCCGATTTCGACGTGACGACCGAGTTCGATATCCGGGCACTCGAGAACGCCGAGAAACCGCGCAAGCTCTACCGCTACGAGGTGCAGGGGCCGGACGCGCTGAAGATCCTCGAAGAGGTGAACGAGGGCGGTCCGCTGACCACCAAGTTCTTCAATATGGGCGAGATCACCGTTGCCGGCTGCAAGGCCCGCACCCTCAGCCACGGCATGGGCGGCGCGCAGGGGCTCGAGCTCTGGGGCCCCTACGAGGAGGGCAATAAGGTCTACGACCGTCTCCTCGAAGTGGGCGAGAAATACGGGATGCTGCGCGCCTGGGCGCGCGCCTATTCCTGCGCCGCGATGGAGTCGGGCTGGATCCCGTCGCCGCTGCCGGCGATCTACACCGGCGAGGCGATGAAAGCCTTCCGGGAGTGGCTGCCCGCCGACAACTTCCTCGCCACCTGCTCGGTGGGCGGCAGCTTCCAGCCGGAGAATGTCGAGGACTACTACCTCACGCCTTGGGATCTCGACTACGGCCGGGTGGTGAAGTTCGACCACGACTTCATCGGCCGCGAAGCGCTGGAGGAGATGGCCGAACAGGAACACCGCACCAAGGTGACGCTGGTCTGGGACCGCGAAGACGTGCTGAAGATCTTCGACGGGCTGATGGGCGAGTTTCCGGGGCCGAAGCTCATGGAAATGCCCGCCGGACATTACGCGGCGCACCCGTATGACCAGGTGCTGCTCGACGGCGACCTCGTCGGCGTGTCGACCTACCCGGTCTACTCAGCCAACGAACGCGCCTGGATCTCGCTCGCCATGGTGCGCGGCGATCTCGCAGAGCAAGGCACAAAGCTCTCGATCCTCTGGGGCGAGAAGGACGGCGGCACGAAGAAGCCGCATGTCGAGCGTCACGTGCAGATGGAAGTGGGCGCCGAAGTGCATCCCTGGCCAATCCACGCCGCAGCGCGCGCAAGCTATCGGGCGCAGAAGTAACCAACTCTCGGGAGGAGACACCATGAACCTGAAACTGAAAACCATCGGCCTCGCTCTGGCCGCGGGCCTGACCGCCGTGGCGGCGCAGGCCACCGAGCTCAAGCTCGCCGACTTCCAGCCGGCGACGCACCCCTATGTCGAAAAGGTCTATGCGCCTTTCGCCGACGAGATCGCTGCGGCGACGAACGGCGACGTCACCGTGACGGTGTTCATGGGCGGTGAATTGGGCCCGGGCCCGGCCGAGCAATACAACCGTGCCGTCAACGGCGTGGCCGACATCGCCTTCAGCCTGCCCGGCTACACCGCGGCGAACTTCCCCAAGACCCTGCTCACTGAGCTGCCGGGCGTTATCGACGCCGACACCGGCACCGAAAAGGTGCTGGCCAATATCGACATGCTGTCGGGCGAGTATCGCAGGGTGGCCCTGCTCGGGCTTTGGAACAACGCGCCGAACCTGCTGCTGATGGCCGAAAAGCCGGTGCGTTCCCTCGATGAATTGGCCGGTCTCAAGATCCGGGTGCCGTCGCGCAACGCCGGTCTCATCGTCGAGGCCTGGGGCGCAACCCCGGTTTCGATGCCGGCGCCGGAGATCTACAACTCGATGCAGACCGGCGTGATCGACGGCGCGATGATCGACGCGACGACACTGCGCACCTTCAAACTCGCCGAGGTGACCAAATACGTCGTCGAGGGCATGAACCCGACGGTGTCGAGCTTCTTCCTCGTCATGAACCGCGACAGCTTCGCGGACCTGTCGGACGAGGCGCAGGCTGCTGTTCTCGAGGCCGGAAAGAAGGCTTCCAAGGCTGCCAACGCGGTGCAGCTCGGCGGCGCGGCGGCCAACCTCGAAGCCTTCGCGGCCACCGAGGGCAAGGAGGTCATCACGCTCTCTCCGGAAGAAGCGGCGAAGTTTGACGCCGCGTCCGACGAGGTGACCAAGGCCGTCCTCGCTGAGGCCGATGCCGAGGGCCTGGAAGCGACCGCATACGTCGAGGCGCTCCAGAAATGACCGCAGGCGACCGTGGCAAAGCGGTCGCCGGGATGGCCCGTTCCGCACCCGTTGAATGGGCCGTCCGCTACCTGACACTGCCGCGACCGTCGCGCTGGCCGTGCTCCTGGCGACCACGGCGGTGAGCGTGATCCTGTACATGCTCACCCGCTTCTCGGCAGCAACGAGATCACAGCTTGCCTCGGTCGCTTGTGACGCTCGCTCGGCCCGACGGCGCAGCGCGAGATCCATATCCGGGTCGACGTGCTGGACGAGGCTATCGGCGCCTGGGGACGCTTCGCGGGCGACGTGTTGACCCGGGGTCTCGCCGTCTTCGTGCTGGTCAAGCTTGCGCTCCGGTCGTGGAGACAAGCCGGCGACGCGTTGGAGTTCGGCGATGCAACCAACATGCTGTCGATCCCGCTCTGGCCTTTCTACGGGCTCATCGTGCTGGGGGCGGCGCTCTATGCGCCGTGCTCGTCCTCCAGGCCATCGACCGGCTCGGCAGGGGAGTGCGCACGACCATGTCTGATGCGATGATCGGTGTCACCGGCCTCGTGGCCATGTTCTGGCTGATGATCTTCCGGATGCCCGTCGGCATGGCGATGCTGGTCGTCGGCTACTTCGGCACCTGGGTGATGAACGGCGCACGCTCGGCCGACGCCCTGATGACCGAAACTTATTCGGCCACCAACTACTGCTGACCGTCGTGCCCCTGTTCATCCTCATGGGCAACATCGCCTCGGCCGCCGGGGTTCAGCCGCAGCTTCACGATGCCGCTTTCGCTTGGTCGGCATGCGTTCCGCGGCGGGCTGGCGACGGCTTCTCTGCGTTACTGCGCTGCCTTCGCGGCGGTGAGCGGCTCGTCGGTGGCGACCGCCGTCACCATCGGCCGGGTGGCCTTGCTGGAGATGAAGCGCTTCGGCTATTCGGACCGTCTCGCCACAGGCGCCATTGCGGCGGGCGGCACGCTTACTCGATCCCACCCTCGACCGGTTTCGTGCTCTACGCGATCCTTACAGAGGAGAGCATCGGCCAGCTGTTCATGGCGGGGATCCTGCCGGGCCTGCTTCTGACTGCGCTGTTCATGGCGACGATCCTGCTGGCCACGCTGGTGAACCTGGAGATGGGCCCGCGCGGCAAGCGGACGTCGTTCGAGAAGCTCGCGGCGCTGCCGGCGCATTGCCGCTCGTGATCGTCATCGTTGCTTCGATCGGTGGCATCTACCTTGGCGTCTTCACCCCGGTCGAAGCGGCGGGCGTCGGCGCGGCCCTGGTCATCGTCATGGCGGCGATCGCCCGCAAGCTCGACGGGCAACGATCAAGGCGAGGCACCGCCGACACCGTGCGCACCACCGCGATGTTGTTCCTGATCGTGATCGGCGCGAACGTGCTGAACCCATTCCCTCGCGCTCACCCACCTGCCGGCCTCAGGCGATGACCTCCGCGGGCTTCGGCCCCTACGGCGTGCTGGCGATGATCGTCGTCGCTTACCTCGTGCTCGGCATGTTCCTCGACGGGCTCGCCATGCTGGTCGTCACGATCCCGATCTTCTTCCCGATCGTGACGGCGATGGGCTTCGACCCGATCTGGTTCGGCGTGATCGCGGTGATCGTGATCGAGATGGGGATGATCACGCCACCGGTCGGTTTGAACGTGTTCGTCGTCAAGGGCGTGGCGGCCGATGTGCCGATGCTCGACATCTTCCGCGGTGTGTTGCCGTTCTGGATCGCGATGCTGGTTTGCCTGTTGCTGATCGTCGCGGTCCCCGAGATCGCGCTGCTGATTCCGCAGTCGATGTTCAATTGAGACCGGACCCGGCGACTGACGCCGCCGGGAAATGACATAAATGAGGCCCGGTATTCGATTTTCGCAATAGAGCGGAGAGCCGCCGCCCGGTCTACTTGAACTCGGCGCTGGCGGACCAGGTTTCGCCGCCGGCACCCGGAGGAGGGGGCGAGGGCCTGGCGCCAGTATCACCCGGAACGATTTTGGAAAGCGAGCATCCCGGGACGGGATGAATGAGATCCGACAGGAGGAGAACACATGAAACGACTGACTTACCTGGCCGCCACCACGGCCCTCGTCGGCGGGATCACCGGATCGGCGATGGCCGCGGAGCTGGAAGTGACCCATTGGTGGACCTCGGCCGGCGAAGCTGCCGCGCTGGGCGCCTTTGCGGACGCCTTCAACTCGACCGGCAACACCTGGGTCGATGGCGCCATCGCCGGCGGCGGCGGCACCGCGATCCCCGCGATCATCAGCCGGATCGTCGGTGGCAACCCGATGGGGGCTACCGTCATGGTTCATGGCCGCCAGGCCGAGGAACTCGTCGAAGCCGGCCTGATGCGCGATCTCACCGAACTTGCCGAGGAAGAAGGCTGGGCGGACCTCGTCCAGCCCGCTTCGCTGCTCGATGCCTGCACCTACGACGGCAAGATCTACTGTGTGCCGACCAACATCCATTCGCAGCAGTGGATGTGGCTGTCGCACGCGGCCTACGACGCGGCCGGCGTTGACGTGCCCACCGACTGGAACGCGTTCGTCGCCGCAGCACCCGCGCTGCGCGAGGCCGGCCTTGTGCCGATGGCGATGGGCAACGATGGGTTCCAGCACTACCTCACGTTCAACACGATCATCGGGTCGCTCGGTGGACCCGAGCTCTACAAGACGATCTACGGCGACCGCGACATGGACGTCGTGCGCGGGCCCAAGGTCGCCGAGATGTTCCAGGCGCTCGCCAACGTGCGCGAGCTCTCTGCCGGCTCCAATGTCGGTGGCTGGAACGAGGCGACTAACCTGGTCATCACCGGCAAGGCCGGTGGCCAGATCATGGGCGACTGGGCGCAGGCGGAGTTTGCCGTTGCCGGCCAGACGGCAGGCACCGACTACGAATGCCTTCCCGGCCTCGGCGTCAACCCGATCGTCAACACCGGCGGCAACGCCTTCTATTTCCCGGTGCTCGACGACGAGGAGGCCTCGGCAGCCCAGCTCGAACTGGCCTCGGTGATGATCTCGCCGGAAGCGCAGGTGGGCTTCAACCTCGCCAAGGGTTCGCTGCCGGTGCGCGGCGACATCAACATGGATAGCGCGAACGCCTGCATGCAGAAGGGCCTCGAGATCCTCGCCGCGGGCAACATCATCCCCGGCGTCGAGCAATACGTGACCGCCGATACGCTGGCCTCTCTGCGTGATCTCGCCTCCCGCTTCCTCGCTGACGACAGCATGTCGGCCGAGGCGGCGCAGGAAGAGTTTGCGTCGATCATCGAGCAGGCCGAGTAAGCCAACGACCGGCTCCCCGCGGCCCTTGCGCCGCGGGGACACCTCCAACGCGAACGGCCCGGCCGTCCGCGTCCGCAGGATTATTCTCGTCGATCGCAGGATCAAAAGACTGAAGATCTCAGCGCACCGCGGCGCTGCCGGTGATGATCAAGGTGCTGGTCGTGACCATCGGCTGCACGCTCTGACGATCGTCTATTCCTTCACCAATTCGAAGCTGCTGCCGCGCGAGAGCTGGGTTGGGCTCGCCCAATACGAACGCCTGTGGAGCACCCACAAGTGGTATGTGGCGATCGAGAACATCGCCATCTACGGGCTGTTCGTGATGGTGCTGTCGCTCACTTTCGGCTTCTTCCTCGCAACGCTCCTCGACCAGAAAATCCGCGGCGAGGGCATACTCAGGACGATCTTCCTCTACCCGTTCGCACTTTCTTTCATTGTCGTCGGGTTGGCCTGGCAATGGATCCTCAACCCCGACCTGGGCATCCAGTCGGTGGTGCGCGGGCTTGGGTGGGAGAGCTTCGCCTTCGACCCGCTTTTCAACCAAAACATCGTCATTTTCGGCATCATCGCCGCCGGGCTATGGCAGGGGACGGGGCTCAACATGGTGGTGATGCTGGCCGGGCTCCGTGGGATCGACGGCGAGATCTGGAAAGCGACCAGGATCGACGGTATCCCGGCGTGGAAGGTCTACATCCGGATCGTGTTGCCGATGATGAAGCCGGCGATCGCGACAGCGGTAGTGATGACCGGCGTCAACATCGTGAAGATGTATGACCTCGTTGTTGCCATGACCAACGGCGGCCCCGGGGGCTCGTCGGAGGTGCCCGCAAAATACGTGATCGACGCGATGTTCACCTCGCAGAACCTCGGCCAGGCCTTTGCCGCGTCGACAGTGATGCTCATCGCGGTCGTGATCATCCTGATCCCATGGTTCTACATGCAACGCGCGGAGCGGCGAAATGCACACCACTGACTTCGATCCGACGGCCACTCCCCGCGGCAAGCGGTCACTCGAAGGCCCGCAAGGCCCGCGACCCACCAAGTGGCTCACCCGGGGCAACATCATGCTCTACGGCACGCTCTTCGTGCTTGCGGTCTACTACCTCATCCCGCTGTGGGTCATGGTGGTGACCTCGCTGAAGGGTATGCCGGAAATCCGCATGGGCAACATTTTCGCCCCGCCGGTCGAGGTCACCTTCGAGCCCTGGGCCAAGGCCTGGGCCGGGGCCTGCACCGGGCTCACCTGCAAGGGGCTCTCGGCGGGCTTCCTCAACTCGGTGTTCATCCTCGTCCCCTCGGTGCTCATCTCCGTCGCCGTTGCGAGCCTTTCCGGCTACGTTTTCGCGCAGTGGAAGTTCAGAGGCTCCGAGACCTTCTTCTCGCTTCTGCTGGTGGGTGCCTTCATCCCGCACCAGGTCGCGCTCTACCCGATGGTGATGCTGATCAGCGGCCTCGGGCTCTACGGGTCGCTCTGGGGGCTGGTGATCGTGCACACCCTGTTCGGGATGCCGATCAACACGCTCCTGTTCCGCAACTACTTCGCGAGCCTGCCGGACGAGATCTTCAAGGCAGCGCGGGTCGACGGGGCCGGGTTCTGGCGGATCTTCTTCAGGATCATGCTGCCGCTCTCGATCCCGATCGCGGTGGTTTCCATGATCCTGCAAGTCACCGGCATCTGGAACGACTTCCTGTTCGGCGTCGTCTTCACCACGCCCGCCAACTACCCGATGATTTCGGTGCATTTCAACAACATTGTCAATTCGCTGGGCGTGCGGGAATACAACGTCAACATGGCCGCGACGATCATTACCGGGTCGTCCCGCTCGCGGTGTATTTCTTCCGGCAAACTCTTCGTGCGCGGCATCGCTGCCGGCGCCGTGAAAGGCTGATCCGATGTCCCATCCCGTACAACAGGTCTCCGTCGAAACTCGCGATCTGTCGCTCAATTACGGCGCGGTCGAGGTGCTGAAGGATCTCAATATCGAGATCTACCGGGGCGAGTTCCTACGTCCTGCTCGGCTCGTCCGGCTGCGGCAAGTCCACGCTCTTGAACTGCATCGCCGGGCTCACCGACCCGACCACTGGCCAGGTGTTCATCGGCGACCGGAACGCGACTCCGCCGAGCCGTCGGAGCGCGGGATCGGCATGGTGTTCCAGTCCTACGCGCTCTATCCGCAGATGAGCGTGCGCGGCAATCTCGAGTTCAAGGTGCAACGCGGGCCATCCCAAGGCGGATATCGAAGAGCGCGGTGCGGCGCACCGCCAAGGTGCTCCAGACCGCGCCGTTCCTCGACCGCAAGCCTGCGCAGCTCTCTGGTGGCCAGCGGCAGCGCGTGGCGATCGGACGGGCCCTGGTGCGCGACGTCGACGTCTTCCCGTTCGACGAGCCGCTGTCGAACCTCGATGCCAAACTGCGGGGCGCGCTCCGCATCGAACTCAAGCGGTTGCACCAGCAACTTGCGACCAACACGACATCTACGTCACCCACGACCAGGTCGAGGCGATGACACTGGCCGACCGGATCGCGTTATGAAGGACGGCAAGATCCAGCAACTCGGCACGCCGGACGATGTCTATACGTCCGACCAACCTGTTCGTCGCGCAGTTCATTGGCAGCCCGACGATGAACACCTTGCGCGGCGTATTGCTGACGGCCAGTTCCTGTCGGGCGACTTCCGTGTGCCGCTCGCGGCTACGAGTTCACCAGATGCCGGGTGCGGGCGAGGTGATCCTTGGCCTTCGTCCCGAACACGTCCTGACAGGCCGCGACCTCGCGGATGCCGGGACGAAGGTGGAGGTCGTGGTCGAGCCTGGTCGAGCCGATGGGATCGGATACCCTGATCTGGGTGAAACTCGCTGGCGAGCCGTTCTGCGCGGGCTGACGGGAAGTTCAATGCGCAAGAGGGCGACCGGATGGAGATCGGCATCGACATGGCCGCGGCGAGTCTGTTCGACGCGAGGGACGAAACGCGGTTGTGACCTGTCAGAGCCCAGAGCGACTGGCCAGCGTAGACAAGCAGGGCCGCCCGAGGGCGGTCTTCCACTGTGCTGGGGCGTCCGGTGTCACGCCCCGTCCAGCTGCCTGTCGCCACCGCCGACGCCATAGGTGAGGGCGACCTTGCGGCTCTTCTGAACTCTTCGAGCGTCTCGCCGCGAAGGCGGCATAGACGGCAGGGTTCGGCACGCCGATCACGGCAGCCATCTTCTCCAGCATGAAAAACGAAACGCCGTAGTGGATCGATCTCGATCCATTTGCGGCCGTTTATCAGCGCGATTTCCTCGTCTGTCAGCCCCCGTTCAGCGGCCAGCGCGTTGAAGTCGGATTTGAACCGCCTGCGTGCTCCGGCTTGATCAGGTCGCAGGGAAGCTGTTGATGCGGAACGCCGCCTGCGAGCGCGCATGGGCTGTGGGATGGGTGCCCCTCCACCTTCTCGGCGCCGGCGAGATGGTAGCCCATGTGCTCCCGGTGGCCTGCTCTCGGCCTCGGTCGCGGGGGCGCCTCGTCTTCGAGGATCATGGTGGCGATGTTGGTCACCGAGGGGGCGTAGGTCGTCTTGTGCTTCAGCGTCACGTGATCCGACAGCGCGCCGCGCATGATGAGCCACATGATCACCTCGGCACCTTCCATGCCGCCTTTTGACGACATACTCGGCGAGCCGCATGTTCGCGAGCTTTTCCGGGTCGGTCTCGATGGTACCAAGGAACTCGTTGTCCCAGTCCTCATTGATGAACCCGGCGCGTTCGCCGTGCACCTGGTGGCTGAGGACCGCCGGTGGCCATCACCGCGACGTTCAGGTCCTCGGTAACTCTCGATCGCCTTCCTGAGCACTGGCCCAGCTTCCACATCCGCTTCGGCGAGGGGATCGGCAGTTGCAGGAGCCCGCAATGCAGCGGCACCACCTTGCCGGGCCAGGGTCCGTCGGCATCGGCCAGCATGCTGAGCGGCGACAGGAGGCCGTGGTCGACCGGCTTGCCCTGGAAGAACGACATGTCGAACTCGTCCGCCGTCAGCGCCATGGCAATGTGCTGCGAGAGCCCCAGATGCCCCTTCGCGGGCGCCACATCTCGCGGGCCGCCGCCCTCGTCGGCGGTGTGGTAGGTGTCGTCGATGCCGAGCGAGAAGAACGGGTAGTGGTCGAAGCAGAACGAGGTGACATGGTCGTTGTAGATCAGGAAATCACGTCGATCTCCTTGTCCTGCACCCATTTGCGCAGCACGTCGAAGCCGTCGAAGATCGGCTTCCAGGCCGGGTCGTTGTGCTTGTTCGTGTCCTTGGCAAACCCGATAGTGGGCGAATGCGAGGCGCCGAGGCCTCCGATGATGCGTGCCATGTTGGTCTCCTCTCCGGTCGTTGTCTGAAAGTCTGCGGGTCGGCGGCGCTCAGTCGGGAATATCACCGTCTTGGTCCGGTTCATGAAATGTGGTCGTCGAGATACCAGGCGACGGGCCTGGCCAGCACCGCCGCTCGATGTCGCGGCCCTTGCGGACCAGCGTGTCGGGCGTGTCGGCGTGGTCACGTTCTCGACGTCCTGGGCGATGATCGCCCTCGTCGAGATCGCCAGTGACGAAATGCGCGGTGGCGCCGATCATCTTCACGCCGCGCTCATAGGCCTGGTGGCAGGGGCTTCGCGCCCTTGAAGCCGGGCAGGAAGGAATGATGGATGCTGATGCAGCGGCCAGAGAGATACCGCGAAAAGTCGTCCGACAGCACCTGCATGTAGCGCGCCAACACCACCAAACTCGGCCCTGGTCTCCTCGATGATTGCCTTGATCCGGGCCTCCTGCGCGGGCTTGGTGTCCTTTGTGATCGGCAGGTGGTGGTAAGGGGATGCCGGCGTCAGTGCTGAGCGCCAGCGCCTCGCTCGGGTGGTTCGAGACGATCCTGACCACCTCCATGTTGAGCCTCGCCGATCCGCTGTCGGTAGAGCAGGTCGCCCATGCAATGGTCGAACTTCGAGACCAGGACGAGCACTTTTCTTGCGCGCGTCCGCGGGTGTGAGGTTCAGGTCCATAGCATGCTCGGCTGCCACCGGCGCGAAGGCCGCCTTCGAGCTCGGCGCGTTCGGCGTCCGACGAGAACGCGACCCGCATGAAGAACAGACCAGAGGCGAGATCGTCGAATTGCTGCGCCTCGGTGATATTCCCGCCTTTGCGCGGCGATGGCGCCCGCGACCTTGGCGACGATGCCTGGCGTGTTGGCGCAGCTCAGTGTAAGTCTGTAGTCTGTCATGTTTTCCTTCCTGGTGTGGGGCAGGCAAGGGCCTGCGGACTCAATGCTCGACCACGCTTGCAATGCCGGCGCGGTCGATCTGGCCGTAGGCAGGTTAGCTCCGCCACTTCCAGCCAGGTAGCAGCCCGGACTGCACGGGGCTTATTCCGAATGCTCATGGGCGGCCTCAAAATTGTTATGACCGCAATAGCGTCGGTCCCTGATCCGGTTCAGGAGACGAGCCCTTTGCTCCGGAAAGGCCGCTGGCTCGATATATCGCAGTGAAGGTTTTTGCGAGAAAACAGGCAATGGGCGTCGGCTCCGAATTGCTCCTTTCTCAAAGAGAGTATTTCATTGGAGATCACTTGAAATGCAGTTGATTCACTCGTTTTCTTCGGGCATTCCCAGCCGTTCGCGATGCTCCCGACGCCCGCCGGGCCGGCTTGCGCGCTTCTTTTTCGCGCCTTCGAGAAGATATTCTGCGCTGTGCGGCCGTTGCCCTGACCGCACAGAGCCAAGGCGACCACTGCTGGTCGCATTCACTTTCGAACAGCATGCTGTGCCAGAGCGAGCGGACCATGTGTTCTCCAACATTGAAGTGGCGGCCAGCAACGCGATGGCCAGTATCGGTAGGGCTCGGAAACGCCGAAGTCGCATGAGAAGATCGGCGTGTCGTGCTTGGCGTCGTAGGCGGCCCATAGCCTGCCGCCGGGGGTATCGAGAACGACGAGGGCGTCGAGAAAACGGTGGTTCTCAGGCCAGAGTGTCAAACGGCATCCAATGCTGACCCCCTTTCAGCATCCAACATTGACCCCGTTGGATTGAGCCTGGCCCGGCGCTGCGTAGTTCCAGTTAACGCAGCGGCAGGCCAGCGGGGGGTGATGCCGGGCGTCAGGCTCGGTCTTTGAAGGCCAGCTGTTGCCGGTCTCGACGATCTCGCAGTGATGGGCCAGGCGGTCGAGCAGCGCGGTTGTCATCTTGGCGTCGCCAAAGACGCTGGGCCATTCGCCGAACGCCAGGTTGGTCGTGACGATGATGGAAGTTCGCTCGTAGAGCTTGCTGATCAGGTGGAACAGGAACGGCCGCCGGTCTGGGCGAAGGGGAGGTAACCGGTTCAAGTCGAGGATCAGGAAGTCGAGGCGGGAGATCGGGCCCTCTGCGGTCCGGCCCTGCCGTTCGGCACGGGCCTCTGCGTCCAGCTTGTTCACCAGGTCGACGACGTTGAAGAACTGCCCCCGGCGCCCGGCCCGATGCAGGCGCGGGCGACGCTGACGGCCAGGTGGGGTCTTGCCGGTTCCGGTGCCGCCGATCAGCACGAGGTTGCGCTGGTGATCGAGGAATACCGGTGGCCAGGTCGCGGACCAGGGTCTCGTTGACCTCGGCCGCGTCGAAGTCGAACTCCGAGTTCCTTGCCAGCGGGAGCTTGGCGATGGTCATCTGGTATTTGATCGAGCGCGCCTGCTTCACTGATCTCGGCGGTCAGCAGGTCGCCGATGATCTGCTGTGGCTCGTGCTGGCGCTTGCGGGCGGTGGTGATGATCTCGTCGTAGGACGCCCTCATGCCGTAGAGCTTCAGCTTCCCCATCGCGTCCAACACGTCGGAACGTTCCATCTGTCTGTCTCCTCAGGCTGTCATAGCGGTCGCAATCGGCGGGCCGGTTCGCACGCGAGCTTCAGCGCGTCCGGGGTCGTGATCGTCAGGGGCGGTGGCGGCTCGCGATGGCAGGCCAGATGTTCAGCACCACACCGGCGGAATGGACGTTGTGCGACAGCGCCCGGCGCAGGGCGGCCTCGACGGCCCTCGATCCGGTCCGTCGCTATCGAGGCCAGGATCTCGACCGTCTGCCGGTCGCCGCCGGGCTGACGCTCCAGCTTGCGCTGCACGCGTCGGATCGCGATCGGCAGATCCCATTCCTTGAATGGCGCGCCGTTGCGCAGAGCACCGGGTTTGCGGGCCAATACGGGGATGTAATGAAGCGGATCGTAGATGGTCTTGCCGCGCCCGAAGGCACGTGCGGACTGACGATCCGGCCGTCCTGCCAGCATTCGAGCTGATCGGCATAGGCCCGGATCTCGACCGGCCGCCCCACGGCGCGGGCATCGACCGAGTAGCGGTTGTTGTCGAACCGGACGAGGCAGGTCTGGACACCGACGCCGGCAGGCCGGCGTGGAACCCGTCGAAGGGGCTGACATAGGGCATCGAGGCCCGGGCGCCTGTCCTCGAACACCTCCCAGATCGTCTTCTCCCCGCGTACTCTCCGGATGCGTTTGCCTGTGCGTAGGCCAGGCAGCGGTCTTCGAGCCAGGCGTTCAAATTTCGGTATAGGATTTGAACCTCGGGCGCGGCACGAAGAACCGGCGCCGGATCACGCCCACCTGGTTCTCGACCTGGCCCTTCTCCCAGCCCGAAGCGGGCGTGCAGGCGACGGTCTGACGAGGTAATGGCCGCACATCTGCTCGAACCGCCGGTTGTAGGCCCGATCCTTGCCGACGAAGATCGCGTCCACTGCCGTCTTCATGTTGTCATAGATCCTGCGGGCGCAGGCGCCGCCAAAGAAGGCGAACGCCTTGTCGTGGGCATCGAAGACCATCTCCTGGTCTCGCGCGGCAGCGCACGAACAGCATCCGGCTGTGGCTCAGGCGGACATGGGCGACCTTCACTGTCACGGTCGCGCCATCGAGGATCACGATCTCATGGCTCCAGTCGAACTGGTAGGCCTCGCCCGGGTCGGAAGCTCAGCGGCACATAGGCCGCCGCAGACGCCTCCCGGGTCGCTTCGACCAACTGGCCGGCTAGCGCCGCACCGCATCATAGGCCGCCACCGTAGCCGCGGTTGCGCAGCTCCTCGTAGATCCGCACCAGCGTCAGACGTTCGCGCTTCGGCCGCCGGGCATTCTCGGCCAGCATCTCGTCCAAACGCTCTCCGAGCGCCAGGGATCGATCTTCGGCCGGGCTGCGTTGCGCGATCATAGGTGAACTCGGTCGCGCCCGAGCGGATGACCTGCGCACCGTGTGTTACGCGATACCTGCAAAACTCTCCCGGCAGATCTGCTTGATCGACTTGCCGTCGACGAAATGCGCACGCCTGATCTTCGCGATCGTCTCCACAACCAACATCCTCGAACTGCTCCCCCATGCTTTTGGGAAGCTTCTGAACAGAATTGTCAGGGGGTCACTTTTGGACGCCGATCACCCCTCGATGGGGGTCAATCTTGCATGCCTATCCACAACCAACAAATCGCAAATCGTGTCGCGGCGGTTGCCGAGACCCGGTCCGACAGTATCGCAGCTGTTGGACCCGAGCCGATCTGGACTGACGTTGCTTCGGTTGGTCGGATGACCGAGGCCGTCGTAGACGCGGCGGCCGAACTACTATTCGAGGGGTTCGCGCCCAACGAAATTGCGGTCCTATGTGAAACCGCGGCCCTACGGAATGATCTCGGCAGCCGTGCTTTGCCGGGCACCGTGTTCACAGAATATGGCGGGCAGGGCGTCGTGCTCGAGACGATTGGGCGCTTCAAGGGTCTTGAAGCCGACGCGGTTGTCCTTGCGTTGGATGGCACAGTGCTGGAAGGCCATGATCGGCCTGCCTACGTAGGTTTCAGCAGGGCCCGCTCATTTCTTCGCGTGCTTGGGTCAAAACGCCGCCGTAGCCGAACTCGTTGGGATGTGTGAACCTCAGGGTGCGAGATAACCTTCGGGGCCGAACATAGTCCGTCGATCAAGGCGTGTGTTGAAGAGGCGACATGACGGTTCTCCGAGGTGGAGACACACGGCGCACGCTGCTTCCTCCGCTTGCCCGCAACCTGGATCGAGGGCGCATCTGGGGTCGTCGTTGACCAAGCGGTCCAGCAGGAGATGGAGATCGCCTTCGAACAGGGCCTGGAGGCCCCCGAGGACGAAGCCACCTCTCGGCTCCGCGTAGACTACGAATGACAGTGCGGTAGGAAAGAGGAGTTCGGACAGAGAATTCCTGTCGATGCCTGCATACAAAGACGCTTGCCGTATCGTCCGATGCGACAGGCTATGTATCAAGGTCTCTATGTTGCGAAAAACCTCATCAGTCTCAACATCGTGGTGAATGCTCGTGAGAATGGACCGATGGATCGTCGCTTCATCAGCGTCGGCAGGCACTCCTACGTCGATGCCTCTCTTTTGAAGCCAATCAGACACAACTGACGGACGGAGGCGGAGAAACAAGGCCTCGGTCTCCTGCACGATCCCCATAGACGATGTAGGTTCCATCCTTCTCAGAACGGTTTGAGGCAGGATTGTCCAGGTTCGTGATCTCCGCGTGTATAGCCGAACATTCCTTTCTAAGATGGGAACTTGTCTATCAAGTCGACTTGAAGCCCCGCGTCGTTCATTCGTTCCGGGTATTCGACGTCCAGTCTGTTTTGAGAGTTTGGCCCATCGCGAACGAGATCGGCCACCGTCACCCTTGAACCCGTCTTGGACATGGCAAGGGTGATCGAGACCGCTTCTCTGCGTGCTCGCTCGCCTATCGACGCCGGCAGGGAAAGATCATCTGGAGCAGCGTCGTCACCCCCCATCTGCGCCATCATCCGTTCGATCGCCGGCGTCGAGCCCGCTTGAAATGAGTCCGGCCCGGACTTCGCTGCCGACGTCCCGCAGACCGTCGACCCACCGTTCTGAAGACCGCCGAGCACCCACCGCAGGCCGTATCGGGCCCGCCGGCATTGTCCAGCTTCACCCGTTCGGCCCGGTTGTGTTAACGATAACTACCGACCGCGGCGTGTAGACCATGGCGCTCCTGTGGACGGCATACTCCATGCTCGCCGCGGCGCCTGCTTCTACCGCAATCGCACTTGACGATGCGGAATTAACCAAGGTTGACGGAACACCAGGCGAGGCATCTTCCAGCCGGTGGCTGACGGAAGATGGTGCGCGAGCTTGCAGTTCGGGACACTCCGTGTTGTTACGCCGCCGCAAGTTCCTGCAGGCCAAGTGGAAGAAGAACGTGATGGCGAAATGGGTCGTGCGTTCGGTCTTCCGGCATCTGGTACTTCACGTTGGGACTGTCATGCAATCTGCCACACGTGCGACAACAACGCCATGTTTGTGGGAAGGATGAGACGACTACCCCTTTGTCTCGATCCAAAGATGCGACCTCACCCGCCGTCCGGCACGCAGATCCCGGACGTAGTTACCGTCCCCGGCCTGAGTTCCCAGGTGTTGCGACGCGGATCAACTCAGTTCTGAGGGCCTCTTCATCGACGTCGTTGACCGGGTTCGTGTTCCACTTCGCGACTTTCCAAATCCCTGATCGTATGTCGATTGTTTGTTCGGGTAGTAGTCCGAAGAGAATCTGAGAGGCGCTTCTTTGCTCTTTCATGAGGGATCCCTTCCCAGACTTCTACCTGCTCTTCGACGTCCCTAAGCGACAACATGGGAGGGCCGGTTGCGAAAGGTCTGGATGCCCTTCGTTTGACGCAGCCGATGAAGCGCGTTGCGCGCGAACTGCTCATACCAAGCTTCGACATCGCGGCGCAGCGCTTCGCGACCCTCCGATCAAGGTCAAGGGCCGCGATCAAAGCATGCCGACTTCCTCCGCAGAAGTCGTCGACCTGACCCATGCGCGTCCGGACGTCGACGCCACGCCACAGGGTCCTACCATATTGTGGTTCATGGATCGCCAAGAGGCGTGCAAATACGAGACCCGGCATGGTCCGCTCCAGAACTCGCCGGCTGGTTGCCGTGATCGGAATTGGCTCGACGAATCGGTCTCCCTGTTCCACCCACTTCGAAAAGCTCGATACACGCTCGCATCCTGCTCGCGCCTGATCTTGTGGAGGACGAGAACGAGCGAGGGCTAACGTCGTCCCACACGAGCCGTAGCTTGAATGAACTCGGCGGTCGTGAGTGGCAGACCTAAGACCGCCATGACGTTCAGCCGGTCAATGTCAACCTGTGAGACATCATAGAAGACGCTGTGACGACGTGCAGCCTGTCCGCGAAATCCTCTTCGGGCTTTTCGAGGCGTTCCAACGTCCCGGCTACGTCCATTTGCGACGTCCTTCCGGTCATTGAGGTCACCTGGGGGTCAGGTGCCGGGATATCGCCCCATTGGGTTTCGGCAGATCGTGCAACTGCATCCAGGTCCCGGATCGTGTTGCCGTAGACGACATTCGTTCCGTAGAGGTCTATTAGGAAAGGCACAAGGGACGGATCTACATTGATCTCGGCAGCCATTCCAACCGGGTCCGCAAGAACGTCCCGGATTGCGGTCTGAAGGGCCACGACGGTTCGGTCCAGAGCGTATTCTATCGTGACGCCCCGTGGCGCAGCAGCGAGGTAGCGACGCATCTCTCGTTCGGTCTCTCCAATCCAAAAGCCACGCCCAACTCGAGGCTCTGGATGCGGAAAAACGCGTGCTTTTCGGCGATAGAGCACATCTGCTTGCCGTTCATATCCTGTCAACGTTGCCGACGATGCCAAGATCTTTGCGCGCGTCCCCGTGAAGTGGGTTTGGAGATCGTCCAAAATCGCTTCGTAGTGCGCATCCACGGCTCCCAGACTATCGCGCAATAAGTGCAAACTTTCGTCTTGGAGATCGAGCGTCGGGCCGAACCGCTCGTCTTGGGGAACGGGTCCTGTGTTCGCGGTGCATCCGGGAACGAGGCATTCCTTCGGGCGTTTCGAGCGAGTTGCATAGGTATGGCCATGGCCCGGGCTCGAACAGAAACCCAATGGAGCAGAAAAGAGCCCCCTCATACTCGCCTGTCGCGAGACGTTTGCGGCCTTGTCGAGGGTTCCTACCACTACGGTCGGAAGAAACGCCAGACATCGTCGTCTACTACCCATATAGGAAGTGCGGTTCCACTGGGCCACGGGCATTCCGGGTTGCGGCAACGATGTTCCATTCGCCAAAGCGCACGGTTCATCTTGGTCTTGATGGAAGGCTCACGACAGAACGGGCAGACCGTCAATTGTCGACACCGCCCCCTCCTGCTGGATCGTTTGCCGTCCATTCCCAGCGATCCAATCGGGAGATGCGTCTTGAATGCTATTGGGTGTAGCTGATCCTCCGATCAGAAATCCAAGGCCGAATGGGTCCCCTTCGATGCCCTCTTCTTGTCGGACCAACTCGGCTGCCGCCAATGCATTTGCAAAACGTTGGGTTTGTTGAAGTGAGAGAAGCCTGAGTGGGAACCGCGCCCAAGCACTGACGCCCGTCATTTTCCCTCGCAGTCTGTCATAGAATGCAGTCGTCAAGACGAGCCCGAGATACGTTTCCGTCTTCCCGCCACCAGTTGGAAACCATACAATATCGACGAGGTCATCCTCCTCGCCTCGGCATGCGACTATATTTGCGAGCATGAAGCCGAGCTGGAACGGACGCCACTGGTCGTAGCGACCGCGTGCGGACATGCCAATCGCTTTGTTCATCAAACGAAACGCTCGACCCAAGGTTTCGTCTGTTCTTATGGCGTCGAGGCCGCGCTCCAAACGCACCAATTCCTCGTGGAAACCTGCCCGCTCCCCGGCGAAATGCGTGGCTATGTCGTCGGTCCATTCGGGAATATGGTGCCGAATCGACTTCTCGGACCAGGCGACCTCGCCCCATTTTCGTGCGGCCGAAATAAGAGCATCCAAAGGAGGCGATGGGTCGTCCGCAAGGCTATCGAAGCGAAAATCTGGTTCCGGTTCGTCAACTGTCCAAAAAGTGGGGCGCATCCGAACTTTTTTTGGAAGATCGACGGTTCGGAAGGTGTCTTCATCAGCATCCACGCCGCAGTTGATACCCCATGCAGGCACGTCGCGGTCATATCGAAAGCCGTCCGGCAGCGCCTCGAGCACGAATGGAATTGTCATAAGGCCTTTCAATTGGAGTTCGCACTCGAATAGGCGCAGTCGGCACCAAGTCCGGTCGGCATCCTTGGATGAGGGTTCGCTCTCATTTACGAACGTAACCTCAAGGATGCTCGGGCCTTTCCGCATTCGACGGAGTTCCGCTTTGACCCGGGCGGCCAACCCCGTGTTGGGCGCGACAGCCGCGAGTGCTTCCTCGATTGAGCGGTTGTCGACAACTACTTCATTTCCGACCTCAATGTGCACATCTGCTTCCACGGGGCCGATCTTCTCGTAGCCGTTCTGGGTCCGGTGCCAGAGGAAGAAACGGACACGAGCGGTGCACGACCTGTTTCCAGTTTCCGTCGCCGGTGCAAGGCGCATGCCAATTGCACAAGGTTCGAGTCGCTCGGCTCTGTCGCCGAGATCCGAATTGGCGATCTCCCTTGCAGGCGCCAATCGCCCAAGCCAAAGGGAAGCCAAAGGATCATTCTCTCTTGTCGTCTCAGCTGACCCTGTGGCCGCTGACTGAATGCGTCCTTCAAGCCAACCGACGAACTTTTGCGCCGCGTCGTAGCGTTCCGATTCCGTCGCGGTCATGTGCGATCCTCCAAGAGACGATGAAGCTTCTGGTTCTTCGCCTTGATCAGTAGTTTCTTGAGCGCCTTCGCTTCGATCTGCCGAATTCGCTCTCTGGTCACGCCATAGATCTGACCGATCTCTTCCAGAGTTTGCCCTTCACCGAGATCATTGAGCCCGAACCGTCGGGCCAGAATGTCCCGTTGACGCGCGTCTCGAAGTGAGGCCACGAGCGCATGCACGATGCGACGAAAATCATTCGCGAGCACGGCATCCTCGGGGTTGGGCTCTTCGGACGGAATTACGTCCGCAATCTTTGCAGAACCGTCTTCGGTCAACGGCAAATCCAGAGAATTTGTCCGCATTTCCAATAGCATGGCGATCATGTGCGTGAAGTCGTTGGTCCACCCGAGTTTTTCAGCGATGATCGGGATCTCGCTCGGTCGGTAAGCGCCCTCGATGCCAACCGCTCTTCGAGCTCTCCGATATTGGGACATTTGCGACCGCCTGTGGACCGGAATACGGATTGTCGCCCCTTTGTCGGCGGCAGCACGTTCGATTGATTGGCGAATCCAGTAGTGTGCGTAAGTCGCAAACCTGGTTTCAAGGGAAGGGTCGAATTTCTCGGCGGCCCGCATCAAGCCGACAACGCCTTCTTGGACCCGGTCTTCCAGGCTAAGACCCGAACCCTTCCTGTGTTCACGGGCAATCTTCAATGCCCGAAACACATTAGATACGACAAGTCGCTCTCTGGCAGCCATTGATGCGCTTTCGAGGCGTTTCAACAGTTCTGGGTCTTGGTCCTCGGACGAGGAGTATTCGAGGTGCCTCCGAATGGCATGACCACATGCCTTCTCTTCATCTTCGTTGAGCCATTCAGTAGATGTCCTGATTGTCCGGAGGAGAGCCTCGAGGGCATCCCCGGCTCCCGGTGCGAAGGTTGCAGCTGCGGGCGGTGGTTCTTCAAGGATAGCGACGCCAGCATCCTTGATGGCACGTTCTACGGCACTCGCTTCCTGCGGCCGGATCTTCCGGTCGAGGTAGTAGTTGTCGATCGACGATCTCTCAAGGGTTCCGCCAAGCCGTTGGGCATCGCCCAAAAGGTCTTCTATCGCATCTTGAACTCGCTCAGAAATGTCCTGTGGGCGGCGTTTGGGTCCCAAGATGAGTTTCGCGACCATCCATGTCCAAAGAATGGGCGAAATCACTTTTTATTCCAAGCGCTTTCGAGTTTCCTTCGGCCTGATCGTTCACATCGAATACCACCCCTCAAACTGCGCCACCCGGCTCACCGAGAAAGTCCACAAGCCGCCTCTCAAGTTCGTTTGGGGCTTCGGTCCAACACTCCCAGACGACCAAGGTTCGCCACCCTAACTCTCGCAGTTCGGCGAGCTGACGTTCATCGCGCGCCTGATTGGCGGTGAACTTGTTTTTCCAGAATTCGACGCGGGTCTTTGGCGTTGTCGCTTTCCTGCAACCCTCGTGTCGATGCCAGAAGCAACCATGAACCATGATCACCGCACGTCGCGACGGAAACACCAGATCGGGACTGCCAGGGAGGGATTTCACGTGAAGACGATACCGGTATCCGGCGGCGTGGAGGAGCCGACGGACAATCATCTCAGGTTTCGTGTCTTTTGGCCCGACACGGGACATCAGACGGGACCGCGCAGGATCGACTTCTTCTTTCACATTTGCGTGGTGCATTTGGCAACGTGGTCGACAAGTATACTACCGATTGCGCGACCAAGGGAAACTGGCACGGCGTTTCCTATTAGGCGTCCCAACTGCGAGAAATTCACCTTCTCGCCCTCTTGAAGGAAGGCGTAGTCGCGCGGAAACCCCTGTAACATGGCTGCTTCCCTGAGCGTAATGGCCCGATCCTGCTCAGGATGTCCGAAACGACCGTTCCCGTATCCGAAGCACTGTGTTGTCATGGTTGGAGCTGGTGCGTCCCAATCCATGCGGCCATACACGGAAGGATAGCTCGTCCCGGTATCCCTTCTGTGACAAGCGGCGCGAAGATCCTCCGGCCAATCACGCCAAGTTCCACCGGGACGCGACGCCCTGATGCGGCGGAGATTCGTTTCACTTAGACCACTCGCACAATGGAGTGGATCGTCATCGTTCTTCTCGCCAGCCGCCACAGATGGAAGGCCGCCTATCGTATCTCTCACCGTCACCACAGGCAGATCGAACTCGGGGATCGAAATCGGCCCCAAACGAGAAGCGACGAGGACGAGCCGACTGCGGGTCTGCGGAGTGCCGAGTTCGTCGCAGTTCAATACCCGCCAGTCCACCGAGTAGCCTTCGAGTTCGTCGAGCAATTCTTGGAACACGCCCTGTTGAGCAAGAGGTGGAACGTTCTCCATTGTGACGAGATCGGGTTGGGTCTGGCGAACGAGTTCGCCGAAGCGATGAACGAGTTTCCAATCTTCGGAGGGATGGGTCTTGTCCTTGCGCCGGGAATAGGTCGAGAATGGCTGACACGGAGCGCAGCCTGCAAGAAGGCTGGGCCGAGACGGATCAAACTGATCCCTAATCAGTTCGGCATCAAGCGAGGAGACGTCGGCCTCCAT
This sequence comes from Paracoccaceae bacterium, assembly GCA_041397205.1. Lineage (GTDB taxonomy): Bacteria > Pseudomonadota > Alphaproteobacteria > Rhodobacterales > Rhodobacteraceae > Sinisalibacter. The sequence continues at coordinate 162,900 of JAWKXC010000007.1, read as the reverse complement.
GAATGCCGCATCATTGTTTTGTTCGTATGGGTAGCGACATCCAGGATCGAGGTCGACTCCAAGTCTGACGTCGACGCCGCTACTGGACAGTCCGTGCGTCAGCCCGCCAACACCGCAGAAGAGATCGACGGCGACGATCCCTTTTCCAGTCTGTTGTTCATCTCTTCCGGTGTCTCCCGAACCATTCATCGAGTTTGGGTTATCCGTTTTCGTGGCGGCGTCCATGGCGCAGGGTGTTGCACAAGAAGCCATACCCGGTTCAACCGAGAGAGGAAGTGGAGATCCGTCCTCGACACCACAAACAGACTTCCAGGGGATGGCTGAGGCTCTTGAGCAGTGATCACCGAGTAGCAACAGCATGGCGCGATCAAGCGGCGCCGTCGAGCCACCACAGTGGTGTCGGCTGTTGGTGTGGGAGTGTCGCGGACTACAACACCAACAAAACGCATCGCGTGCGCGGCTTCCAGCCCCTTGCCGATTCTGAACTCCAACTGACAGCGATGGAGGACCGGCTCGACGAAGCGGCAACTCTTCATCGCCCGCACACTACTCCCTCTGCGCAACAGTGCCAATTGAACCTGGCGGCTGCCGAATGTCCTGAACAACTCCGACGGTTAGAGCAGACCCGATTTGATCTGGAATGGCCAGACAGCAGTGCCTGAGTTGAAACTCCGAGAACTGAGTCGGTCGCAGACGGATCTGGGGTCAGATTACTTCACCCGTCGCTGGTTCTGCGACCTTGTTGTAGACCACATCGCGAACGGGCGCGTCCCAGAAATGCCGGCAATAAGCATCTGCGCGTCGACAGACTGTCAAGTCCAGGTTGTTCTTTCGCATCATCCTTTTGAGTGAAGCGGCTTCAGGATACTGTAGTTGCTTATTGGAAAGGATCTGTCGCAACTTCGCGTTGCCATTTCGCGCATCGTCTACCAAGTCCTTGATATATCCGAGACGCTCCCGCGGATGGGTCCTGTGGAATAGCAGAGTCAATTCTATCGTCGACTCAAAGAGCTCATAATTGATGCGGTTCTTTGACGATTTCCCCGCGATGGCTAAATTCGCGCGCTGTTTTTGTCGGTCCTCATTCTGCCAGCGATTATTCTTGCATCGCCGTGAGCAATATTTCATGTTCGTCCGTTTTGGGGTGAATGCCGAGCCGCAATGTGGGCACGATACTTGTTCAATCATTACGTTGGTCAGGGTTTCGGGATTCCAGATCTGCCCTTTTGTGCTTTGCCTTGATGGCGGCAGCGTGGCAGTTCTTTGCCGAACTGTAGCCTTTGAGCCGTGGATCCGAATGAACAAGGGTCCCGCAGCAGCAGCTGTGAGGACGATATGGAATTCCTCAAGAATGCCAGAGACATTGGCGCAACCGCACAGATTGCTGGACCGGGACGATCGCGCGCTGATCCGGCGACTGTCTAATGGGTGTGGCACGCGGATTTCTCAGGCCCCGGGGCGGAATGTAGTCGGACCATCAAGGAACGTTTACGTTTCGACCGCGGTTGAGCGGCGGTCGGACATCGGTTCAGTTTGGCAGATGTAGCCCTCAAAAGATGTCGTTCGAGTGCCAATTGGCAACCGTCCTTGTGCGGCGCCATCAGTAGTTCCAGATGACTTCCGTCGCCAAATACTCGCGGATCACGGTCCGAACGACGAACTGCCCTATGTCCATGACCGCGAAACGGTAGATTCCCGGTTGAACTATTACCCAGCCATCGCTGCGCATGTCTTCACCGGTGACCAGCCTTTGCATTAGACGGCTCCCCACCTCGGGCCAGGCAGGTCCATAGTCTACTGTCTCGAATTCCGAGCGTATGTCCGGCGGCAAAGTGATAAGCGGGTGAACAAAGATGTGAGCTGGATCGTCCTGTGCTCGTTGGCCGTGTTCGAATAGAACGTGGCCACGCGCGTTCTTGGTAACGACATTGTGGATGCGTTCCAAGTCCGGAATGAGGAGCTACCCGATCTTTGCCATCTGCGCCTTTCTCAACCACAAGTTGGGCGTTTATTTCATTTTGAAGCTTGTGGTTTGAGCTTAAGATCCTTCCAGACCGCCCAACAATTTGCTTTTCCGGATCGGTCGTTCCTGCCAGGAGCGACCCCATAAATGCCACGAAATACTCTTCATCTCTTGAGAAAGACGCATTGCACTTGCGGCATATGCGAACGGTCGGAGGTTATCGGGCAGTGGCCGGTCCAGTAAACTCTTTGATGGAACATGATCGAGATTGGTTTCAGTGCTTGCCAGGACCTCCCCCACAGTGAATGCACCAAGTCTTGTGACGCTGATCCGAATAGTCGCCAAAGCCTTTCATCGTTGCTCCTCAACGCGAGAAACGCACAGTGCGCCGGTCAAATATGCCATGCGCGTCGCCGAGCATCAATGATATCCCCTGGGTGAAGGGTAGTGTCTATACTTGGACGAGAGCAGTGAAAACACAGACTGAGGGCCGCACTCACGGTTCAGCAACCATTGGTTCGGACGGCTTCGGTGACGTAGCGCCGTGGCTCTATCAGTATCTGTCTCACTTGATGGCCAGCGGAGACCTCATGTTGTCTCCGCTGGCTGCCACCTTCAGTTGGCAGGATTCAGAGAGCCATCGATGGACTCGATCGCCTCGGACAGTAAGCGCCCGATCATGAAGAGTGCGGCGCCCCGTTCGGTTGTTTGCCAGATGAGACCGTAGGGGTCGGACGGTCGCTTCTGTGCGTAATCGTCCTGCCCGCGAAGTTCTTCGCGGACAAGCTGTCGCCGCACGTGCAAGAGCATTGTGCTTGCAGCCTCCAGGCGGATGGCCTCTTCGCCGGAGGGGTCCAGCACTTCGTGATATGTCGAGATCAGCGGCGAGAAGGTTGGGGCGGCCACGTTCACCTTGAAGCCGAGCAGCGCGAGCCACTGCCCCGCGAGTCGGAGGTCATCCCAAGCTTGGGCTGGTTGAAGGATGTTCGAAGTCGGCATCATGCTGTCTCCCTCAGGTTCACGACGCCGACCAGGCGAAGCGCTTCGAGCGCCCGAACGCCGCGGTCCAGCGCCTCGGCACAGAGTTGCGCTTCTTCCGCTCGGGGGTCATCAGGGTCCGGCAACGCAAACCGCAGCGCTTCGCCGCTCTCGAGCTGGGAGGTGAACTCGAGGTGCAGCAGCTTGCGGAGCGCGAGAAGGTCGGCGCGTCGCGCGGCCACGTCGTGACCGGCGCGTGCTGTCTTGACGACATCCTCGGCACGCTTGGCCCATGCAGAACCGCCGAGCAGGCGGGCAGCGGCGACCAATGAATGGCCTTCGACTCGAAGCCAGCGGATAAACTCGCTGGTGATGTTCGCGTGGCGGGCGAGGGAATGGGCCTCGGGAATATGCCTCATCTGGGCACCTCTCTGTTAAGTGCGGCCTCGGACTGAGGTCGCGTCAAGTAGGCCCATTTCATGTTTGCAGACCCTATCGCGGTCCCAGCGCAACCTCCTTCTTTTCCAGGTTCGGGTGCGCTCCGGTTGGTGGCGCGGCTTCACCGAAAAAGCCGCGTCACCGTCCGGCAGCGGATCCACCTCGTCTTGACGCCTTCACGCAGACCCTCCGAAATCGCCCCGGAAGCCCCCGTCCCGTCCCTTCAACGTCCAGTTCAGATCGACACCCTCTCATTGTCGCCATGGGCGAACATGGTGTCAGAGGCTATTGGGGAGCATGTTCGGTCGGTCGCTTCGCTCCATCCAGTGTCTACGGCTTGGATTTGACGCGATCCGGACCGGCCCGAAACTCATTCTTCCGAGCGCTTGTAGCCCTCTTCTTCCAGGATCCTGTCGATCTCGGCTCTCAGGACTTTTTTCGGGCGTGGGTTCCAGGTGTCCGTCGGGAATGCGACCATTTCCGTGAACAGGGCCCGCAGTTGCAGATCCGTTTTGTCGCCATATACTTCTCGACCGCGGATTTTCTTGAGGGAATGTCCCATCAACTGGCCTCTCTCTTCGTTGTCGATGCCACCTCGTCGCATTCGCGACTCGAAGCTGTGACGGAGGCTGCTGATCTTGTGCTCGGGCGAGGGCATGAGGTTGTGGTCCCGGAAGTATTTCATGGCGGTATTCGAGAAGTTCGCATTCCCGCGATAGCGTGGAAACCCGTCCGGATGTCGTTTCATCGCGTCGAGCGCGGCGCCAATGAGGGGAACGTTTCGGATCGACGCTTGGGTCTTGACGTCGCGGTTGTTCTCCGAGGAGCCCTCCATCTCCGACACCTCGACTTTGATCGAAATGTGCGGGATCGGGTGGTCCAGGTAGATCGACGCGGCGGGGGTGTCGTAGACCTCCGACGCCCGGCAGCCCGTTTCTGCCATCACAATGAGGATGTCCCGCGCCTCGTCATTGAGGATGTCGAGTTTGCCCGGGGTGATGATCGTTTCCCGAATCCAGTTCGGCTTGAACTCGGGTTTGGTATTGTCTTTCTCTTTCACCTCCCAAGGCTGCTTCTCTTCCAGGCGGATGCCGACGAATGGGTTCGGATATTCATCTATCTCGAGGTCGTCATAGAAGGCGTCGACCATGGTTTCGAGGTAGCCGAGGTGCTTGTTGGCGTAGGCGGTCTCGACTTCCCTGTTGACCACCCGATCCTTCCAATGGCGCCGGATCTTGTAGGCATCTTCCTTGGTCACGCTGGTGACGGGCTTGTTTTGCACTTCCTTGACGAAGCTGTCCGCCGCGCGCACCCACTTGTTTTTCCAGACCCGGCGTTGCCGCTGGTTCTTTGCCCGGATCTCGGGCTCAAGGAGCCGTTCCATATCCTCCGCCAGCTCCGAGATGGTCGTGCCCGGGAGGTCGTAGCCCCCCAAAACGGCCGAGAACAATGCGGTCTCGGCCTTGGGGTCGTTCGCCATGACGTAGGAAATCGCCTCCATGAATTGCTGGGTGGGGGCGTTTGCGAGGTCCTCGACCGTTGTGTGGGTGCGACCGTGTGCCTTCGCAAGAGCAAGGTTCGACTCGTATGCCTCCCGGTCCGTCGCCTCCGCTGTGCCTGCCAGGCGGGCATCGAGGTCCAGCATGACCTGGCGTTTCAGAACGGTTGCCAGCGCCTTCGCTTCTTGCAGACTGTCTGTCTTGAGAGACATCGTGATGTGCGTGGCGCCGTGGACCCCCGCATACCGCTTCGGGCGGCGCATCCGGAACCAGTAGGTATTCCCTCGAAGCCAGGTGTTCGACATGCCGGAACTCGCCCATAACCGTATCACATTTTGTATCACATTTCTCCCACGGAACGGTCTCCGTCAAGGCGATCGTGTGGAAAAAGTATGTTAAAACATGTTATTATGGCGAGGTGCCCTATGGGTCTTCCCTCCGGGTGGTTCCGCCCCCGGGCACCACTATAAGCCACTGATAGGTATGGAAAGTTTGTGTTTCCATGGATATCTCGGCCTTGTCCGGTTCTTAGTCGGGACGACAGCGGGACGACAGACTGCTCTCCTTTGATCCGTGGAAATTTCCGGCGTTTTCGCGCTTGCGTTTCCGGCCGGCGAAAGTCCGCATCATTTACCCACCAGTTCAACTCAACTGGAGAAAAGTGATCAACCACGAAAACGATGCCCACGACGTCCTCCTGCCCATCAGCGCGGTCTGCGCCATCGTTGCCCGTTCCCGGGCCAGTCTCTGCCGCGACGTTGCCCGTCGGACCTTCCCTTCAGCCCGGAAGTCGGGCGGTTCGAGCCGCCGGCGTCGTTCGCCGGTCATGCAGGTCGCAGCCGGCACCTGGCAGCCGGAGTGATCTTTCGCTCGGATTCGACCGGTCGGGCGGCGTGCAAGCCTGTCCGACGGAAGGGTGGCCCTGGTCGAGTTCCGTCCGCGGAACCGTCCCAGGGCTTCCGCCATTCTGTCGCCGACGTGGCCTCCGCTCCGGGTTCTGGAGGGGGGCAGGAAGAGCGCCGCGTTGAATGGCGCTACATTGCGCCGGGGAAACCCATGCAGAACGGGATCGTCGAGAGCTTCAACGGACGCCTGAGGGACGAGTGCCTCAACGAGCACCTGGTCGCCAACCTGCGCCACGCCCGCCACCTGATCCGGGCCTGGCGCAACGACTGCAATCATCACCGCCCCCCACACGTGCCTCGACGGGCTCACCCCGTGGGAGTATCACCACCGGTCAAGACAGGGCCAAACCCTGCACAGGGCGAACCCATAAACGCGGACTCTCGGGGGAGCACGTCATCGCCTCTCGGGACATTGCTGCGCAAGGCTATGGCGGCCAGCGTAACGCTGGCATCAGACCCTCAAGAACCGGGTCCTGCCTGAGGCATCCGACCTGCCCGGAGCGCTCGAACAGGCGATCGACGGTTTCGTCAACCACTGCAACCACCGCCACAACCACGAGAACCTCGGCAACCTGCCCCCTGCCGATGTCTACCTCGACCGGGCCGAGTCCAGCCTGCGACGACGTAAGGAGATCAAAGCCGGGACCATCGAGAAGCGCCGCCGGATGGTTCGCCAGACAGCGGCAAAGACTGAAACCCAAACGAGCCAGACCTTCTGTTCAAGATCAGGCTCGCTAGTCCAAAATCGTTGGCCGACGGACCCTCGCGATCGTCATGTGGGGATTGCAGAATGCCTTGCCCCACTGTTTTTTCTACGGGCGCGCGAGCAGACACAGGCCGGCGCTTCCCTGGTATCGGAAGCCGGCGCGCTGCTTGCAGTGTCATGCAGACCTGCTGCCATCGTTGTCTTGCGACTGCGCACTCCGAAGAAGCTCTGAAATTGTCAGGCGCCCAAACGGATCAAAGCCGCCGATTTCGCCTTCTTTGCGTAATGGACGACAGTAGCCGGGAATGCCCAGTCACCGTGGTCGGCACATCGCTATCCTGCGTCCGGGTCGCCTGCAAACGCGACCGGATCGCCGACTTCAGAGATCGCGCGCCATCTGTTGGCACCACCTACGCCTCCGCGGTTCTGCCACGCCGTTCGCCGATGCGACCGCCTTGAGGAGCATGAGGCCATTCAGGTCCCTGGCGCGCGCCACATGGATGTCGTCACGCCCTTGTCCACGAGGGACTTCTGAGCGACGTAGGCCTCTTGCCAGCGTGCCCGCGCCTCATCGTAGATCGGCTTGTTGGCGAGGTCGGGCTCGACCGAACGCTCCCAGGCGACGAAGGCACTGCCGGCCTCTCGGAGCGACGCGAACTGGCCGACCCCTTTGGCGGCAGCGGCAGCGCCTCCGAGCGCGGTGGCCTCGCGCACGACTGGGATGCGCAGCTCGCGCCCGGTCACGTCGGCGAGAATCTGGGGCCAGAGACGCCCCTTCGACGCCCCGCCCGCGAGTGTCAGCGGCCCGGTGCTGTCGACCTGTGCAAAGGATTCGACCCGGTCCAGATTGATGGCCGCGACAATGGCTGCGTTTTCCTGGATGGCGCGAAACATCGAGCCTTTGTTGGCGATGGCGGGGTCGATCGAGAGATTCAGGAACGAGGGCGCCGCGTGGTACCAATTTCCGAAATCCATTGCATCGGAGAACACCGGGATGATCCCGTTTGCGCCAACCGGCGCCTGCATCGCGAGATCCTCCATAAGCTCATAGGCATCGCGCCCCTCGACGGCGGCGCGCGCGATCTCTTGCTGGCAGAAGGCGTCGCGGAACCACCGCGCGGTGAGGCCGACGAAGAAGCTGATTGCCTCGGCCTGGTTCATCTGTGGAAGCGCGGCCGAATTGACCCGGAGCCGCATGGTCTCGTCGACCAGGCCGGTGGGGATATTGACCACCTGTTGCCAGAAGGTTCCGCCCAGGACCGCGGCCTCACCCGCCTCGACGAGCCCGAGCCCGAGTGCGCCCATCTGCACGTCGCCACCGCCGGCGACGAAAGGCGTGCCCTCGGCGAGACCGGTGTCGGCTGCCGCCGAGGCGGTGACCTGGCCGACGACCTCGCCGGGTTCGACCACGCGCGGGAACATCGACCGCTCCAGACCGGCCTTGGCGATCAGCGCATCCGACCAGTCGCGGGTGGCGAGGTCGATCAGGCCGTTGGTCGAGCCGTTGGTCGGCTCGACGGTAATCTCGCCGGTGAGCCGCGCGCCGATCCAGTCGTTGATCATCGACAGCGCCCGCACCTTGGCGAAGGTCTCGGGCTGATGCTTGCGCAACCAGTTCAACCGCGGGAGCGCACCGAGGGCGAAGGTTTCACCGGAGACATCATAGAATTCGCGCTCGTAACCCGGGCCTTTCGCCTTCAGCTCGCTCACTTCGGCGCTGGACCGCCCGTCGACATTGGCAACGGCCCAGATCTCACGACCGTCGCCGTCATATAGCACGATCGCTTCGCGCATCGACGTGGCCGAGATCGCGGCGATGTCGGCGCCAGTGAGACCGGTGGTCTTGAGCGCCTTGCCGATGCAGCGGCGCAGGAGCGCCCAGCCGCCCTCGACGTCGAACCGCATCGACCCGGCGATGCCCTCTTCGGGCAGATGCAGCCATTCCTCCTGCGCCATGCCGATCTGACGGCCGTCACGGTCGAAGATCACCGCCCGGCCCGAGCCGGTGCCCGCGTCGAGTACGAGAAGATGCGTGCTCATCCATGCCTCCTGAGCAATTCCGTGGCGGTGTCCTCGTCGGTGACAAGGATGTTTGCGAGCTTGCCGCGCAACATCCCGAGGATCGCGTCGATCTTGTGTGGTCCGGCCGCGGCGGCCGCGACATTGGGGATCTTGCGCAGATCGTCGGGGCGCACGGCGACCACGTGGCGATGCAGGTCGAGATCGAGAATCTCGCCATCGGCATCGTAGAAGTAACCCAGCACGTCGCCGACCGCCCCGCGCCGCTTGAACAGTTCGATTTCGGCCGCCGAGCAATAGCCGTAGCGTACCAGCGTCGCGGCGCTCGTCACCGCGCCGACGCCAATGAGGCCGAACCGGGCAGTTGCCGCCATGTCGAGTACGTTGCGCACATAGGGTTCCACCCTCAGCATTTCCGCCAGGTCCTCCGACGAGACGCGCAACGGCGTCGGGATCAGATGCGCATTGTTCTGAGGGCCGTAGAGGCCGGTGGTGCCGATATAGGCCGAAACCCCGCCGGTCAAACTGACGATGGAGATATTGGACTGCGGAAACACCGGCGCCATGTAGCGCAGCGTGGTCGTCGTCGCCTCGCCCCAGCCGATCGCGAGCAGGTCGTTGGGGTCGAGCTTCTGCATCAGGAGCGACGCAGCCGCGCGCCCGATCCGCGGCGCCGCCGGAAGGTCCGGCGCAGTGGGGACGACCCTGGCATCGACCAGCCCGAAGGCTTCGACGAGTTCCTTCTGCTGGATCAGGCAGCCGCCATAGGACGAATTGATCCGGAGTTCTATCAGCCCCGACTGACGACCCTTCTCCAGGAGCCGCGACACCTTGATGCGTGACACGCCCAGCATGTCGGCGATCTGATTCTGGGTCAGGCCATCATTGTAGTAGTGCCATGCCGCACGGGTGATTTGTTCGGTCTCGTCGAGATCGGAAAGCTCCGCAGGATCTTGATACATAACGCCCGCCTGTCCAACTGTTCACCGTCACGGCAAAGTCGAACATTTGTTGCGACTTATGTCAATGGATACTGCAGTCGCAGCATAGAATCCTGTTTTTATTGACGCACCCCACCGTGAAAATCTTGACAGTGGTGAACAAAAGTATTTGGATAGAGCAAATGATCGGCCTACTCATCTGGTGGCAGGCTCAAGACTGGGAGGTCTCCATGTTCGTTCAACTGGTTCATATCCGCGTCAAACCGGGGCGTACGGATGAATTTTTCGAAGTGTTTCGCGATAATTTCGAGGGCACCCGCGCCGAACCCGGCAACTACCGTTTCGACGTCCTCCAGGATCCCGAAGATGAAAGCCACTTCGTGATCTACGAGGCCTTCGTCGATGAAGCCGCGGTAGATGCCCATCGCCAGACCGAGCACTACAAGCGCACCGTCGAGGGTCTCAACGACCTGATGACCACCGCCACCCGGGAGAAGGATTTCTTCCGCATGGTGATGCCGGATCACGCCGCCGCTCTCGGAGGGAAGTGATCCGATGACGAGCGCGTCGCGCCAAAGCCTTCGCGAGCGGGCCCGCGGGATAAGCGTGGGTCTCTTCGCCGCACCCCTCGGCGCGCTCGCGGAGGCCGCGCGCGACATGGCCGGCTGGGGTGCCGGGATCGTGCATTTCGACGTGATGGACGGGGTCTTCGTGCCGCAGATCACCGCCGGGCCGGGCTTCGTGAAGGCGCTCGACACGGAGATGCTGCGCGACGTGCACCTGATGGTGTCCGACCCCGCCGCGCAGATCGACGCCTTTGCAGAGGCTGGCGCCGACATCCTGACCCTCCATGCCGAGGCCCCGACGGCAGGCGCCGCGCTCGATGCCGTTCGCGCAGCCTCGGACCGGCTGGGCCGTCCGATCCTCGCCGGGCTCGCGGTGATGCCGGGCACGCCGCTCGACAGCCTCGCGCCGCTCCTCGATCCGATGCCCGACCTGATCCTGGTGCTCGCGCTCGACCCGCGCGACGGCGCGCCGGCGAACCTCGCCCGCGCCGGCGAACGCCTGGCCGCGCTGACCGAGATGGTCGCGCCGCACCGGCCGCTGATGGCGATCGACGGCGGGGTGACACTCGACACGATCGCCGACGCCGCCGCGTCGGGACCCGACATGATTGTCTCGGGCAGCGCGATCTTCCGTGCCGCCGCCCCGGCGGCCGCTTTCGCCACCCTCGGTAAGACCTGGGCCGACCACGCCCGCCCCTTCGCGACCGCGGAGACAGAAAATGCCTAAAGACACCGCAAAGACCACCCCGCTCGTCGCCCTGCGCGGCATCTGGAAAGTCTTCGCCAGCGTGACCGTGCTGCGTGGGATCGACTTCGATATCCGCCCCGGCGAAGTGCATGCGCTCCTTGGCGGCAACGGCTCGGGCAAGTCGACCATCGTGAAGATCATTTCGGGCGCCTACAAGCCGACCGCCGGCACGATCGAGGTGGGCGGCGTCGCGCAGAGCTTTTCGCGCCCCTCCGACGCCCATGCTCAGGGCATCTACATGGTGCCGCAGGAGCCGCATATCTTCCCCAACCTTTCGGTGCAGGAAAACCTGCTCATGGGGCTTGCGGGTGATCCCGCGGCCAACGCGAAACGCGCCCGCGGGATTGCAGCCGAGATCGGGCTTGCGTCCGACTTCGCCGCTCCTGGTGGCGAGCTGTCCATCGCCAACCAGCAGCTTGTCGAGATCGTCCGCGGGCTTTTGCGCAATGCGAAAGTGCTGATCCTCGACGAGCCGACCTCGTCTCTGACCCGGCGCGAAGTGGCCAGCCTGGCTGCGCAGATGTCGGCGCTGACCGCGCGCGGAATCGGCATCCTGTTCATTTCGCACCGTCTGAACGAAGTGATCGACTTGTCCGACCGGGTGAGCGTGCTGCGGGACGGTAATTTCGTGCTGGCCGACGACACCGCCGACCTGACCGCCGACAAGCTCGTCGAAGCGATGCTGCCCGCCGATTTCTCGGGTCCCGCCGAACACGCGGCGGTGACGGTCGAACGCGGCACAACGCCGGTCCTGGAGGTGCGCCACCTGACCAGCCTGGTGTTCCGCGACGCTTGTTTCGACGTCTATCCCGGCGAGGTGGTCGGGATCTCGGGCGTGGTCGGGGCGGGCCGGACGGAGCTTGCCGAAGCAATCTTCGGGATCGACGGCGACGCGACTGGCGAGGTGCTGATCAACGGCAAACCGGCGGTGAACCGCTCGCCGCAGGCCTGCCAGGAGATGGGGCTGTCCTATGTGCCGGAAGACCGCCACGCGCATGGCATCTTCCTCGACCTGCCGAGTGCGCACACGATCTCGTCGGGGCTGATGGCGCTGGGCCGGTCGCGGTTCATGGGGGCGGCCAAGGAAACCGAGTTGGCCCAGACCTTCGTCGACCGGTTGCGGATCAAGCTCGCCTCGCCGATGCAATACGCCCGCACACTGTCGGGCGGCAACCAGCAGAAAATCGTGCTGGCCAAGACGCTCGCGCCCGAACCGCGGGTGGTGATCCTCGACGAGCCCACGCGCGGGATCGACGCCCGCGCGCGGCAGGACGTCTACCGGATCATCCGCGAACTCACTGCCGATGGTGTGGGTGTGGTGGTGATCTCGTCCGAAGTGGGAGAGATCGCCGAGGTGAGTGACCGGATCATGGTGATGAAACGCGGCCGTCTCGTCGAACTCGCGCCCGGGATCCGGAGCGTCGAACAAATCTCGGCGGCCGCCTTCGACACAAACAACGGGGTGACGGCATGATGCGGATCCTCAAATCACGCGAATTTCTCGTATTGGTGCTGCTGGTGGCGATGATCCTCGCCGTGGCGACGGTCAACAAGGCCGTGCTGCGCCCGATGACGCTCATCAACATCGTCAATTCCTCGCTGTTCCTGATGCTGCTCGCCATCGGCCAGATGTTCGTTGTCCTGACCCGCGGCATCGACGTGTCGGTCGGGGCGATCGCGGGCCTCGCCGCGGTGATCTTCGGCTTTGCGCTCAACGCCGGGATCCCGCTGCCCCTGTCGATGATCCTGGCGCTCCTTACGGGTCTTGCGGGCGGCATGGTCAACGGGGTCGGGGTCGCCTGGGTCGGCATCCCGCCGATCATCATGACGCTGGGCACCCTCGGCGCCTATCGCGGGCTCATGCGGGTGCTTACCGGCGGCAGCTGGATCGAGTCGATCCCGCAGAACATCAAATCCTTTGCCGTTACCCGCTATCTCTCCGTCCCGCTCATGGTCTGGGCCATGGTGGTGGTGGTGATCGTGGTCGCGCTCCTTTTGTGGAAGCTCAAGCCCGCGCGCTATTTCTACGCGGTCGGCGACAATTACGACGGCGCCTACCTGCTCGGTATCAACGTCAAGATGACCCGTTTCTGGGCCTTTGCGCTCTCGGGCTTTTTCGCCGGCGCCGCCGCCATCGTCTTCGTCGGCCAGATCGGCTTCGTGCCGATGCAGACCGGCAACGGCCAGGAGCTCAAGGCAATCGCCGCCGTGGTTCTGGGCGGGGTGAGCCTGATGGGCGGCACCGGTTCGATCTGGTCCGCCGTCATCGGCGCGCTGTTCCTGACCACGGTCGACTCGATGATGATCTTCCTCAAGGTGCCGGGCTCCTGGAACAACGCGGTCGCGGGCTTCGTGCTGCTCGCCGTGGTGGTGTTCGACTTCCTGATCCGTCGCACCGTGCGCAACCGCCGGCTCGCCGCCCGCGCCGCCGAAATGCAGAACTCCGAAACCGAACAGGACACCGGCGCCGCGCCTGTGCACGGCCAGACCACGGAGGCGACGTCATGAAACTCATGAGCATGTTCAAGAGCTGGGAAGCGATGCTGGCCGTGGTTCTGGTGGTCGAGCTGATCGTGCTCGGGCTGATCAACCGCCTTCCTCAACATCGAGAACCTCTTGTTCTCGACCTCGGATTTCGTCCACGTCATCATCGCGGCGGTGGGGCTCACCCTCGTCATCATGACCGGCGGCATGGACATCTCGGGTGTCTCGATCATGGGGCTCGCCTCGATCGTGCTCGGCCTGATGTTCGTGGCCGGCGTGCCGATCGGCTTTGCCGTGATCGCCGCCCTGGCCGTCGGCTTCGGTGCCGGCGCCTTCAACGGCACGGTGATCGCCAAGACCGACATCAACCCTCTGGTGGTGACGCTGGCGATGCTCTTCCTCTATGCCGGGATCGCCACCGGCCTGCCGACGCTGCTTGACATGCTGGGCTCCGGCGCGGGTCTTGCCGGCGGTTTCGAGGCCTACCAGTACGAAGGCATCGGCGGCCTGCCGAAAAGCTTCACCTGGGTCGGCACCGGCAGCATCGGCTGGATCCCCATGCCGCTCATCGTCACCGTGGTGATGGCGCTCGGCGCGGGCTACCTGATGAGCCGCACCCGCTTTGGCCGCTATCTCAAGCTCATCGGCGTGAGCGCCGAGGTTGCCCGCTTCACCGGCGTTCCGGTCAGGCGCACCCTGGTCACGGTCTATGCGCTGAACGGTTTCGCCGCCGCTGTCGCCGGGCTGGTGCTGACCGCCTATTTCACATCCGCCCGCTCCGACCTCGGGGCCGAGGCGCTGCTCAACATCATCACCGCCGTGGTCCTGGGGGGCTCGTCGATCTACGGCGGCCAGGGCTCGGTGCTCGGCACCTTCCTCGCCGGCCTGGTCCTCGGCTTCCTGCGCCAGGGCCTGCTCGCGCTCGGCATCAGCTCGGACGTGGTGCCGGTGATCGTCGGCCTCCTGCTGATCGGCTCCGTTGCGCTGAAGATCGGCATGGGGGTGCTGCACGTCAAACGTGCCAACCGCGCCGCCTACGAAACCGAGCGGATGGCGGTCACGCAAAATGGCGGGTGAGCCGATGCCCCCCGCCCAGAAGGCCGGACTACGGAACGTCGACAACCCTTACCAAAGTGGAGGAACTACCATGAAACTCGTAACCAAAACCCTCGGGATCGCGACCGCGCTGACGGTCGGTCTCTCGGCCGGGATGGCGATGGCCCAGGATGCCAAGGTCGCCTTCATCCCGAAACTCACCGGGGTCGGCTTCTTTGAAAGCGGCGGCGCCGGCGCGGTGGCGATGGGCGAAGAGCTGGGCATCGAAGTGAAATATGACGGCCCGTCGGAAGCCTCGGTGTCCGGTCAGGTCGAATTCATCAACAACTTCGTCAACCAAGGCTACAACGCCATCGCGATTTCGTCGCTGTCGCCCGACGGGCTCTGCGAGTCGCTGAACCGCGCGCAGGAGAAAGGCGTCAAGGTCCTGACCTGGGATAGCGACGTCAGCCCCGAGTGCCGCAGCTACTACATCAACCAGGGCACTGCCGAACAGCTCGGCGCGCTTTTGGTGCAGATGACGGCCGACCAGATGGAAGACCCGACCGCACCGCAGCAGGTCGCCTTCCACTACTCCTCGCCGACCGTGACCGACCAGAACCAGTGGGCCGAAGTCGCCAAGGCGATCATCGGCGAGCAATACCCGAGCTGGGAAATCGTCGCGACCGAGTTCTCGAACCAGGACGCGCAGAAAGCGGTGCAGGTGCCGACCGCGCTCTACCAGACCTACCCCGATCTCGACGCGATCATCTGCCCCGACGCCAACGCCCTTCCGGGCTCGGCGCAGGCGGCTGAGAACCTCGGCATCGCCGGCGATCTGATCGTCACCGGCTTCTCGACCCCGAACACCATGCGGCAATACGTCAAGTCGGGCACCGTCGGCCAGTTCGGCCTGTGGGATGTCGTGATGCAGGGCAAGCTCTCGGTCTTCATCGCCAACGAACTCGTCAAGGGCGCCGTCTGGGAAAAAGGCGACAAGATCGAAGTGCCGGGCGTCGGCACCGTCGAAGTGAGCCCGAACGCGGTGCAGGGCTATGACTACGAAGCCGAAAACAACGGCATCATCCTGCTGCCGGAACGCACCGTGTTCACCGCCGAAAACATCGACAACTTCGACTTCTGAGCGGTTCCTCCCCGCCTGTCGCCCCTTCGGGGGCGGCGGGCACCAAGCTTCAAGGGCCGGCGCCGCACGCGCCGGCCGAAACGCGCCACGCGAAAGGATCTCACATGGCCGATTTGGACGACATCAAGGACGGAAAAGACTTCGGACTGGACCGGCCGGCAGACACCTCGGGGTTCTTCCTCAAGGGCTCGAACCATCTCGACTGGGGCATGAAGAACCGCCTCAGCCGCATCTTCAACCCGAAGACCGGGCGCACCGTCATGCTCGCCTTCGACCACGGCTATTTTCAGGGCCGACCACCGGGCTCGAGCGGATCGATCTGCATATCGCGCCGCTGGCCGAACATGCCGACGTGTTGATGGCGACCCGCGGCGCGATGCGCTCGTCGATCTCGCCGACGACGCAGAAACCCCTGGTGCTGCGCGCCTCGGGCGGCAACTCGATCCTCGGGGATCTCTCCGAGGAGACGGTGGCCGTCGATATCGAGGACGGTCTCCGGATGAACGCCGTAGCCATGGCCGCGCAGGTCTATATCGGCGCCGATTTTCAGCATCAGTCGATCAAGAACGTCATCAAGCTGATCGACGCCGGACTGCGCTATGGCATGCCGACGCTCGCGGTCACCGGTGTCGGCAAAGACATGGCCCGCGACGCGCGCTATTTCGGCCTGTCGAGCCGGATCGCTGCCGAGATCGGCGCGCAATATGTGAAGACCTATTTCGTGGAAGAAGGCTTCGAACGCGTGACCGCAGGCTGCCCGGTGCCGATCGTCATCGCCGGCGGCAAGAAGCTGCCCGAACTCGACGCGCTCGACATGGCCTACAGAGCCATCGACCAGGGCGCCTCGGGGTCGACATGGGCCGCAACATCTTCCAGGCCGAAGACCCCGTTGCGATGATCCAGGCGGTGTCGAAGGTCGTGCACGAGCTCGAAAAACCCGGAAGCGTTCCAGATGTACAACGATCTGAAGAGCCAGGGCTGAGGCCCGAACCGAAAGTGAACGTCGCGCCTCGCCCTCGCGGCCGGGCGCGGCATCGGATCCCGCAGGTGGTCCGGTTGCCGGGAAACATCCGAAGGACCGCGTTGCACGTCGATGCAACGCTGTATCTGAGCCAAATCATTCGGGTGGAGAAGTGCTCCAGCGCTCACCCCTGCGACGTGGCGCATGATCCAAACTGGAACGCATTCCGAGCTGACCTGCAGGAGCGCCGAAAGATCGCGACCCGTGAGCTGAAAGGGTCCCGGGAAACCGGGCGGCATGAGAGCCAATGGAGGTTCCGTGCCTGTGACGGAGCCCGCCATGGCCGGTTTCGTTTTCGCGTGCGGCGCCGTGAGCTGTTCCTGCGCATAGCCTCCGTGTGATTCTACGCAGTCCGAGGGTGAGCCGTTTCTGGTGCCGCCTCCGAAATGTGCCGCCGCTTTGGTTTCTGCCCGGTGGGCGGGCATTGTCCCAAGGCGGTCGAGAATTCGGCGGGCCTGAGTTGCGGCTCCCGGAGGGGCCCCGGATCATCAGGTGCAAACGCTGCGCATCTCCCGTTTCGGCCAAAGGAATCACGGAACCGGACTGCGCCCCAAAGAATGGAGAATGACAGGTGAGGAAACTGCACAAACCGGTGGTGATCGGAGCTCTCGCGGCTGTCTGGGTGACCGGCGCCGTGGCTCAGGATTTTAGTGGGCAAACGCTCGTCGTCGGCACCTGGGGAGGCGATATCGAACGTCTCCTGCGCGAACATGCCGCCGAACCGCTGATGGAAGCGACCGGTGCCAAAGTCGAGTTTCTGCTCGGCGGCTCGGGCGACCGGATGTCGAAGATCTATGCCGAGCGCGAAAACCCGACGATGGACGTGACCTTCCAGAATATCTACGAAGCGCCCCAGCTCTGGCCGATGGCCTCGTGGTGGCTCCGGACCCCGAAAGCGACATGTACAAGGCCATCTGGGAGGGCATGAACGAGGGCTGCTATGCGATGTCGCTGGCCGGCCTGGCATCGCCTATTCCAAGGCGCTGGTCAGCGAGCCGCCGGAATGGGCCGACATGTGGAACCCCGAGTACAAGGGTATGATCGCAATGGCGCCCTATCCGAGCTCGGAAGGCGATGGCTTGCTCGGTGTGGCCGCGCGGCTCGAAGGTACCGACGAGCACAACCCGGACGTGGCCTTCGCCAAGGTCGCCGAAGCTCGGCGCACCGGCGCTCAACTATACCAGCCTCGACGAGGTCTTTGCGCTGATGGATGCCGGCGAAGTCGCCATGGCGCCGATGATCTCGGGCTATGTGCTCGCTGGCTTGAAGGACTGGGAAGGTATCGGCTTTTCCTTCCCGACCGATCCCGGTCCGGTTCTGATCCGCGACATGGTCTGCCAGGTCGCCGGTAGCCCGAACCCGGAACTCGCCAAGATGTTCATCGACTACGCGCTCTCGACCGACACCCAGAAGGCCTATTCCGAAGAGATCTATTTCGGGCCGACCAACTCCAATGTCGAATTGTCGGAAAGTGCCGCCGCCGACACGATCAACTCGCCTGAAGAGGTCGCCAGCCTGCTCCAGCTCGACTGGCCCTGGCTGATTGAACAACGGGCCGATTGGACTGAACGGTGGAACATGGAGATCCTCGGACAATAGGCCGAAGGCCCGATGCTCACCAACAAAAGCGCAAGACTGCTTGTCGCTCCGGCCGTCGTTCTGACGGCCGGGGTGTTCATTGCGCCGTTCCTCCTGTGTCCGTCGTCAGATGATTTGGAACACGAGCGCCTGATCTGGAACGGAGGGTCTGGCTCGTTGGGTTTTCAGTCTATGCCGCGTTCTGGCGATGCAGCAAGCGGCGTTTCTCGATGGTCCTGGCTTTGATCTCCCTTCGTCGTTGCAGGATCGTTTCCGCCCTGCCGTGATAGACGTCGGCTGGGGTGGAGATTGAGGCTCTCGTGGTAGCGGTGATGGTTGTAGTCGTCGATGAAGGTCGCGACGGCCTTCGAGGGCGCCGGGCAAGTAGTAGTTTTCGAGCAGGATGCGGTTCTTCAGGGTCTGGTGCCAGCGCTCGATCTTGCCCTGGGTCTGAGGGTGCCGGGGAGCGCCACGGACGTGATCCATGCCTTCGTCCGCGAGCCAGTCGGCCAGTTCGCCGGAGATGTAGCTGCTGCCATTGTCGCTGAGCAGCCGAGGCCGGTGGGCGATCGTGGCGCGGTCGCAGCCCGAGGCGACCAAGGCATCTTCCAGCGTGGCGGTCACATCCGACGCCTTCATCGTGGTGCAGAGCCGCCAGGCGATGACGTAGCGACTGTAGTCGTCGAGGATCGTCGACAGGTAGAACCAGCCCCAGCCGACGACCTTCAGGTAGGTAAAGTCGGTCTGCCAGAGCCGGTTCGGCCGCACGGTCTTCTCATGGAACTCGTCGGCTGCCTTGATCACCACGAAGGCCGGGCTGGTGACCAGGTCATGCGCCTTCAGAACCCTGTAGACGCTGGCTTCCGACACGAAGTAGCGCCGGGTGTCAGTGAACCGGACGGCGAGTTCCCGCGGCGACAGATCGGACTCGTCGAGGGCCAGATCAACGATCTGCTTGCGCACCTTGTCGGGGATCCGGTTCCAGACCTGACCCGGCTGCGAGGGCCGGTCTTCGAGCCCGACGGCGCCGAGCGACAGGTAGCGGTCATACCAGCGGTAGAAAGTCGTGCGCGGGATGCCCAACATGTCCAGTGTCCGTTTCGCTGGGAGGTGGGGGTGTCCTGAACTTTGTGTATCTGGGCCGGTCCATGCGGTTTGGGATAACTGCTGTCGAAGCGCTCGCCGAACATTATGGCGAACTGATTGCGGGCGGCAAACCATTCCCGGACATTTCGGCCATCCTTTTCGAATTTGCGGATTGCGAGGTAGATCAGCTTGGTCGCGGCCTCGTCGGTCGGGAACGAGCCTCTGGTCTGATCGATTTGCGGATCACGCGGTTCAGACTTTCTATGGCATTCGTGGTGTAGATGATCTTGCGGATCGCGGGATCGAAACCAAAGAACGGGATCACCTCCTGCCATGCCCGGCGCCAGGCCGGGGCAATGGAGGCGTATTTCCCGGCCCATTTCTCCTCGAAGGCATCGAGCTCGGTCTCGGCCATATCGGCGGTCGGGGCGCTGTAAATCCGGCGCAGGTCGGCAGCCACCACCTTCCGGTCCTTCCAGGAACAGAAGTTCAGGCTGTGGCGCACCAGATGCACGATGCAGGTCTGGACCATGGCCTCCGGGAAGGCGGCGGTGATGGCCTGGGGGAAGCCCTTCAGACCGTCCACGACCGCGATCAGAATGTCCTGGGTGCCGCGGTTCTTCAGCTCGCTCATCACCGAAAGCCAGAATTTGGCGCCTTCATTTTCGGCGATCCAGAGGCCAAGAACCTCGCGCTGGCCATCGCGGGTAACGCCCAAGGCGACATACACGGCCTTGTTCTTCACCGTCCGGCTGTCGGCATCGCGGATCTTCACCCGCAGCGCGTCGAAGATCACGATCGGATACATCCGTTCCAGCGCCCGGCTCTGCCATTCCCGGACCTCGTCCAGAACGGCGTCGGTCACGCGGCTGATCAGGTCGGGCGAGACCTTCAGGCCGTAGAGATCGAGCAGATGGGCCTGGATATCCCGCACCGTCAGCCCGGCGGCATAGAGCCCCCCTCTCGGCAGATTTGCGTTGCAAATCGCCTGCCGGGCAATGGATGATCTTGTCGTCCATCCCGTCGATCCGGGTCTGGCCCTTCTTCACCAGTTCGGGCTCGAAGCTGCTGTCGCGGTCGCGGGGCACCGCCACCGGCATCTCTCCGTCCTGTCCCTTCAGCACCTTGGTCGAGGTGCCGTTCCGGCGGTTGCCCTGTCCCGGTGGAACCTCCTTGCCCTCTTCATAGCCCAAATGCGCGGTCAGCTCGGCGCCCAGCATCCGCTCCATGAGCTTGATCTTCAGCTCTTTCATCAGCCCGGCCTCGCCGAGCAGGTCCTCAGGGCGCTCCACGCCCTTCAGTAGTTCGTCCAGCAGTTCCTTGAAATCGTCATGCATGCTTCCTTTCGAAGAAGCATGGACCGGATCATTCATACACAGAAGATCTGACACTCTCGCCGACGGCGGCAATCCAGTCCTGAACTGCCTGCGCCACGAACCCGGGCCATTGTCTGACCGGATGTAAGCCGGCACGCCCCGCATGATGAACAGGTCACTCAGGGCGTCGATCACGTCACCTGAGTTCAGTTTACGCTTCACCCTGATCGCCAGGCACTCCCGGCTGTGCTCGTCCAGGATGTTGAGCGTCCTGAAGACCTTTCCGTCCTCCGTCCGGTAATGCACGAAGTCATAGCTCCAGACGTGGTTCCGATACTTCCGGCCGAAGCCGGACGCAGGATCCATCGTTCAGCCAGAGCCGGCTTTTTTCGGTTGCTTCATGGGTACCTTCAGCCCCTCTCGCCGCCACAGCCGTTCGACACGCTTGTCGTTGACCTCCCAGCCCGCATCTCTCAGCAGAGCCGCGATCCGACGATAGCCGTAGCGTCCATACTGGCGAGCCAGTTCGATCATGTCGGCAACCAGGCGCTCTTCATCAGCCCGCCCCCTCGGTAGCTTGCGCTGCGTCGAGCGATGCTGGTGCAATACTCGGCAGGCTCGACGTTCCGAGATGCCCAGCTCGTTGCGAACATGGTCAATGCAGGCACGACGACGAGCGGGGCTCAGAAGTTTCCCTTTGCTGCCTCCGCCAGGATGAGCTTGTCCAGCGTCAGATCCGACACGGCTTTCCTCAGTCGTTCGTTCTCTTTCTGGAGACGCTTCAGTTCCCTGAGTTGGTCGGTTCCCATACCGCCATACTGCTTGCGCCAGCGATAATAGGTCTGCTCGGTAATGCGAACCTCGCGGATCGCATCCACCCGTGCCATGCCTTGCCCGACAAGCACCTCAACCTGCCGCAGCTTCGTGACAATTTCCTCGGGCTTGTGTCGTTTCGTAGCCATTCTGATCCTCCGTTTTCCTAAACATAACGGCCGACCACTTCATTGGGGGAGGATCACGTCGGCTGCCTTGATCACCACGAAGGCCGGGCTGGTGACCAGGTCATGCGCCTTCAGAACCCTGTAGACGCTGGCTTCCGACACGAAGTAGCGCCGGGTGTCAGTGAACCGGACGGCGAGTTCCCGCGGCGACAGATCGGACTCGTCGAGGGCCAGATCAACGATCTGCTTGCGCACCTTGTCGGGGATCCGGTTCCAGACCCGACCCGGCTGCGAGGGCCGGTCTTCGAGCCCGACGGCGCCGAGCGACAGGTAGCGGTCATACCAGCGGTAGAAAGTCGTGCGCGGGATGCCCAACATGTCCAGTGTCCGTTTCGCTGGGAGGTGCGATTGCTCGACCTGCCGGATGATCTCGAGCTTCTCGGATGCGGGATACCTCATGCCTCTTCGTCCCCATCCCCGAGCATGCTTTTTTTGAGCAGCCGGTTCTCGAGCGTGAGATCAGCCACCGCCTCCTTCAGTGCCGCCGCCTCCTGCCGCAGATCCTTGACCTCGGGGCTCGTCGCCTGGCGGGCCGTGTCGCCCGCGAGCCGCTTCTTGCCCGCCTCGAGGAACTCCTTCGACCAGCTATAGTAGAGGCTCGTGGCGATCCCCTCGCGTCGGCAGAGCTCGGCAATGCTATCCTCGCCGCGTAGCCCATCCAACACGATCCGGATCTTCTCTTCGGCCGAATGATGCTTCCGCGTGCGCCGGCGGATGTCCTTCACCATCGACTCCGCCGTCGGCTTCGCTGTTCCGGGTTTCTGTCTCATCTTCACTCCTTGGTGGTTACGATGAGCCAGAAACCCTCCGTTACAAAATCAACTCAGATGTCCCAAGAGCGCTGACGGAGGACATACCGCTGCAAACCAGCGTCTTGCGAACGGTTGGGACGACGCCCGCGCGGCGGCGATGAGCGAGTCGGAAAAGCTGCTCTACCGGTCCAACCTGCTCGGCTCCGACATGCGCATCACCAATTACGGCGGCGGCAACACCTCGGCCAAGGTGATGGAGCGCGACCCGGTGACCGGCGAGGCGGTCGAGGTGCTCTGGGTCAAGGGCTCGGGCGGCGATGTCGGCTCGATGAAGCTCGACGGCTTCGCCACGCTCTACATGGACAAGCTGCGGGCGCTGAAGACCATCTATCGCGGGGTGGAATATGAAGACGAGATGGTGGGCTTCCTCCCCCATTGCACCTTCAACCTCAACCCGCGCGCCGCCTCGATCGATACCCCGCTGCATGCCTATGTGCCTAAGAAACACGTCGACCACATGCACCCCGACGCGGTGATCGCCATTGCGGCGGCGCAGAACTCGAAGGAGCTCACGGCCGAGATCTACGGGGGCGAAATCGGCTGGCTGCCGTGGAAGCGGCCGGGCTACGAGCTGGGGCTGTGGCTGGAGAAGTTCTGCCTCGACAACCCCGACGCCAAGGGCGTTGTCCTGGAAAGCCACGGGCTGTTCACCTGGGCCGACGACGCCAAGGCGTGCTACGAACTGACGCTGGAGATCATCCAGAAGGCCACCGACTGGTTTGCAGCGAAGACCGCGGGCAAGCCCGCCTTCGGTGGCGCGCGGCACGAGAGCCTCGGGGCCGACGCCCGCCGCGCCGTCGCGGCAAAGCTGATGCCGGCGGCCCGCGGCATGGTCTCGGGGCTGCAGCACATGGTCGGCCATTTCAACGACCAGCCGGAAGTGCTGGACTTCGTCAATTCGAACGACCTGTCGCCGCTGGCGGCGCTGGGCACCTCCTGCCCGGACCATTTCCTGCGCACCAAGATCCGGCCGCTGGTCGTCGCTTTCGACCCGGCGAAGGGCAATATCGACGAGGTGCTGGCCGGGCTGCCCGAGCAGGTCGCGGCCTACCGCGCCGATTACACGGCCTATTACGAGCGCTGCAAGCATGACGATTCACCCGCTCTGCGCGACCCCAACGCGGTGGTCTGGCTGGTGCCCGGCGTCGGTATGATCACCTTCGCCAAGGACAAGGCGACGGCGCGGATCTCGGGCGAGTTCTACGTCAACGCGATCAACGTGATGCGCGGTGCTTCCGCGGTCAGCACCTATGTCGGCCTGCCCGAGCAGGAGGCCTTCGACATCGAGTACTGGCTACTCGAAGAGGCCAAGCTGCAGCGGATGCCGAAACCGAAAAGCCTGGCCGGCCGGGTGGCGCTGGTCACAGGCGGGGCAGGGGGGATCGGCGCGGCGGTGGCCGGGAAATACCTCTCGGAAGGCGCCTGCGTGATGCTCGCCGACATCAACGAAGACAGCCTGGCCGCGACCGCTGCGGGCCTGGTCCAGCGCTACGGCAGGGACGTGGTGCGCACCGTCGCTATGAACGTCACCGACGAAGCCGCCGTGGCCCGCGCCTACGAAGAGGTCGCAGTGGAATTCGGCGGGCTCGACATCCTGGTGTCGAATGCCGGCATCGCCAGCTCCGCCCCGGTCGAGGAGACCTCGCTGGAGCTGTGGAACCGCAACATGGACATCCTGTCGACGGGCTATTTCCTGGTCTCGCGCGAAGCCTTCAAGCTCCTGCGCGCCCAGGACATGGGCGGCGCGGTAGTCTTCGTCGCCTCGAAGAACGGCCTCGCCGCCTCGCCGAACGCGGCGGCCTATTGCACCGCCAAGGCCTCGGAAATCCACCTTGCCCGCTGCCTCGCGCTGGAAGGCGCCGAGGCGGGCATAAGGGTCAACGTGGTCAATCCCGACGCGGTACTGAGGGGCTCGAAGATCTGGGAGGGCGAATGGCTCGAACAGCGCGCCTCGACCTACAAGACCGACAAGGAAGGGCTCGAAGAGATGTACCGCAACCGCTCGATGCTGAAGCGCTCGGTCTTCCCCGAGGACATCGCCGAGGCGGCCTATTTCCTCGCCTCCGACCTCTCCGCCAAGTCGACCGGCAACATCCTCAACGTCGATGCCGGCAACAAGGAAGCGTTCACCCGCTAGCCGTAACGCAGCTTGAACCCGATGATGACCGCCACGATCGCTCCGCCCACGAGGTTCGACACGATCATCGGCACCGCGCCGATGGCGAAGGCATATACGGTCCACATCGAGATCGTGGCGAACAGCAGCAGGTTCGACGCGAGCGACAGGTCGCGGGTCTCGCGCGAGCGCCAGATCTTGGAGAGTTGCGGCAGCCAGACCAGCGTGCCGAGCACGCCGGCGACGGCGCCGATCCCGTTCACAAGCCATTCGGACATGGCGTTTCCCCTTTTCGGGAGGCTGGTTGGAATCCGGAAGTGTCCGGCACGGGGGACGGGTCGTGGGACCGTCTGCCGCGTCGGCCCGGCGAGCCTAGCGCGTCGGCCGGTGGCGGTCAACGGAGGCGGGCGCATGCGCCTGGGCCGATGCCATGATGTCCACGATTTCCGGGAGCTCGCCGCTGCCGGCTGCCGGGACCGAACACATGCCGAGCCTCCGCAAGGCGGTGCCCCGAGACATGCGACCGACGGGCGCGGCCAGGGTGGCCGATCCCGGCCGTGACAATCGGCGGTTTCGATGACCGCGGGAAAGGAGAGAAGAGATGAGCAGATCCTATGAAGCCGCGCGCGCGGTATTCGCCGATTGGGGCGTCGACACCGAAGCGGCGATGACCGCGCTCGGGACGATCCCGATCTCGATGCATTGCTGGCAGGGCGACGACGTGGTCGGCTTCGAGGGCCAATCCGGCAGCTCCGGCGGCGGCATCCAGGCCACCGGCAACCACCCCGGCCGTGCCCGCACCCCCGACGAACTGCGCGCCGATCTGGAATTTGCCTATGCCCAGATCCCTGGCAAGCACCGGCTGAACCTGCACGCCTTCTACATGGATACCGACGAAACGCCGGACCGAGACGAGATCGAATACCGCCATTTCGCGCCCTGGGTCGACTGGGCGAAGGCGCAGGGGATCGGGCTCGATTTCAACCCGACCTTCTTTGCCCATGCCAAGGCCGACGACAACCTCACGCTCTCCCACCCCGACAGGGGCATCCGCGAGTTCTGGATCGAACACGGCAAGCGCAGCCGCGAAATCGCCGCCGGGATCGGCAAGGCGCTGGGCAGCCCGGCGGTCAACAACATCTGGGTGCCGGACGGCTCGAAGGACGTGCCCGTCGACCGGATGGCAGCGCGGCGGCGGCTGGAGGCCTCGCTCGACGAGATGATCGCCACGCCCTTCGACAAGGCGCACATGCTGGACGCGGTGGAATCGAAGCTCTTCGGCATCGGGGTCGAGGCGATGACCGTGGGTAGCCACGAGTTCTACCTCGGCTACGCGATCCGCAAGGGCACGCTCCTGTGCCTCGACATGGGCCATTTCCACCCGACCGAGAACATCGCCGACAAGCTGTCCTCGGTGGCGCTGTCGGTGGACGAGCTGCTGCTGCATGTGTCGCGCCCGATGCGCTGGGACTCGGACCACGTGATCCTGCTCGATGACAGCATCCTGCAGATGGCGCAGGAGCTGGTCTTTGCCGACCTGCTCGGCCGCACCCATATCGGGCTCGATTTCTTCGACGCCACCATCAGCCGCACCGCCGCCTGGGTGATCGGCACCCGCAACATGCAGAAGGCCCTGCTGAGGGCGTTGCTCTTGCCGCAGGCGCAACTCAAGGCCGCAGAGGAAAAGCTCGACTTCACCACCCGCCTGGTGCTGACCGAGGAGCTGAAGGACCTGCCGTTTGCTGCGGTCTGGGCCGAGTTCTGCGACCGCAACGAGGTGCCGGTGGGTCAGGCGCTCGCCGCCGAACTCGATGCCTACCAGGCCTCGGTCGCGGGGAGGGGATAGCATGGCCGCCTTCACTCACCCGATCAGCTTCGTCAAGGAAGCCGCCCCCTTCATCCACCTGTGCTGGAAGATGGGCTGGAACGAAGCCAATGGCGGCAACTTCTCCTGGCGCCTGCCGACCCACGAGATCGAGGGCAGCCTCGCCCGTCACTATGCCGAGCTTCAGCCCGGCCCCGCGGTGCCGATGCCGATCGACGAGCCCGATCTCGACGGCGAGTATTTCCTCGTCACCGGCTCGGGCCAGTTCTTCCGCCACGCGCTGGAACGCCCGAACCAGGTGTTCGGCATCGTCCAGATCGTCGACGGCGGCACCGGCTGGCGGCAGGTCTGGGGCTTCAGCTCGGGCGCCAAGCCGACCTCGGAATTCGCCACGCACCTTGTAGCAGACGCCGTGCGCAAGCGGCTGTCGGGCGGGCGCGAGCGGATGATCCTGCACGCGCACCCGCCGGAGTTCATCGCGTTGTCGTTCCTCGAAGCGCTCGACAGCCGCGCGCTCACCCGGGCGCTGTGGGAGAAGATGCCCGAATGCATAGTGATCTTTCCCGACGGGGTGCGGGTGGTGCCGCTCTTGCTGCCCGGCACGGTGGAGATCGCCGAAGCCTCGGCAGTGGAGCTCGAGAAAAGCCGGGTGATCTCCTGGAGCCATCACGGGATCTTCGTGAGCGAAGAGAGCCCCGACAAGATCTTCGGCCTGGTCGAAACCGTCGAAAAGGCCGCGTCGATCCACCGGAGGGTGCTGTCGGCGGGCGGGCCGAAACGGGCGATCTCGGACGAGATCCTGCGCGCGCTCACCGACAAGTTCGGGTCGATCATGGTGGCGAAGCCCGACTGGATCGACGGCTGACGCCCGGCCTTGCGCCCTGCCTTGGGCGCAGGGATCAGCTCCAGCGCGGCGCCGGAACGGCGGCGTCGGGTATGACCAGCGCGACCGACCCTTCGCGGAAATCGGCGAAGCTCTGGGCCCAGGTCCGGCCCGGCCAGTGCAGCTCCATCCGGCCTTCGGCCGGGCGGTAGGCCGCGGTGTAGAGCGTGCCGAAACCGTCGCGGAAGTTGGTCGAGTAGAGCGGGGGCTGCAGGAAGGTGGCGATGAACTTGTCCTCGGCCATCGGGTGCAGGGTGAGCTGCTGCAGCAGGAAGCGCTCGCGTTCGACCGTGGCGGTGAAGCGGGCGTGGCGGGTCCATTCGACCCGTTCCTGGTGGTTGGTCGCGACCGGGGCGTGCGAGAGCACGGCCGGGCGGTCGAGGGCGAGCAGCGCAGTCAGGTAGTTGCGCGCGGCATCGAGCACGGTGACGTTGTAGCTCATGTGGCAGGGGACGCGCGCCAGCACCGCGCCGGCCTCGGCCACGGTTTCGCAGGTCTGCAACACGTAGCGCAGGATCAGCGGCACGCCAAACCCCTCGCCGACCGCGCGCCGGCCGCCGAAGGTGAGCGACACCGCGAGCCCGGCATCGTTCATGCCGTCGACCAGCCCGAACAGCCCGTCGGTGAGCCCGATCACGCCGCGGCCCTGCCAGCGGGTCTTGAGCAGGACGGCGTCGAAGGCGTGGGGGTCGTAGTCGTAATTGCGCACGAGCAGCGGCGTGTCGCCGGGCCAGACCGCCTGGCTGCAGCCGGACAGGTAGGCGGGCGGCCCGTAGAAGCTCAGGAAACGCGCCTCCATGTCGCCGCCGCCGGCAAGCTCGGTGAGTTCCTCCCAGAGCGGCACCATCTCGGGCATGTGCGTCTTGAGCGCGCGGCGGCATTCGAGATAGGTCGGCCGGGCCGACAGCCCTTCGCTCGCCCACCAGGCGCCGTAGGCCAGCCAGTACCCGGCAAACAGCCCGGCCCATTTCGGGCCCGGCCGGTCCTCGGATATGGCGCGGAAGGTCAGGCTCATGGCGCAGGAATGGACCTTAACGGGCGCCGTCGCAAGAGGGGCGCGACGGGCGCGGGCGAGGGATGGGCGAACTCGGACGGGGATCAGGTCGTTGAAATCACTCATGATATCGCTAACTAATCTTTCAGGCGGTCCCGGGCGCGCCGCCCGGGGTGCCGCGCGCGTCCGCGCGCGCCCTGCGCCCGGGCGAAGCGGCCTACATGATCTTGAACGCCGGCTCCTCCATCACCTGCGCGGACGGCAGCGGCCTTGCGTAATAGGCCGACTTGATCCCGGCGATCCATTGCTTCGACTTCTCGGTGAGCGCGAAATTCTTGGTCATCGACCGGCCGCGGGTGACCAGGATGCCGAGATCGGCGCCCTCGTAGCAGTAGTCGCCGACGTTGGAAATGCGCAGGAAAAACGCCTCGTCCTCGTTCTCGACCGCGCGGCGGTGGTAGTCGAACCGGTCGTAGACCACCTTGCCATCGGGCAGCATGCGGTAGATCCCCGATTGCGGCGCCTGGGTGATGATGTCGACATTGTCCTCGGTGTGCTTGATGACCATCTGCGACCAGCTGTCGATCATCTCCGGGTCCGCCCAGCGGGCGTTCAGCTCCTCGATGTCGAGGGCGAAATCCTTCTTCGAGAATTCGAGCAGGTGGAACAGGAACAGGGGCGCGTCGGCATGCGCAAAGGCCGCGTGGTTGGTCATCGAGCTGGCGCCGGTGATCCGCGGGTTGAGCTCGCCCAGCCAGATCTCGCCGGTCTTCTTGTCGATCAGGAAATCCAGCTCGAAATAGCCGCGATACCCTTCCTTGCGCAGCTGCTCGCCGAACTTGAAGGTCAGGCTCGCGGGCCTGCTGGCGGGATTTCGGCGGAAAGGCGGTCGAGAAGATCTCGTTGCCGCACCAGCCGCCGCGATAGGGGGTCAGTTCCTTGAAGCCGACGAGCTCGGTCATCAGCGGGCCGACGATGGTGCCCTCGGAGGTGGCGCAGGCCTCGATCGCCGAGCCGCGGCAGTCGATCCGCTTCATGATCTTGATCTCGCCCTCGCCGACGATCTCGTGCTCATGCTTGCGGAAATCGGCCTCGGACTTGATGAAAAAGGTGGTGTGGCCGCTGTCGCCGAAGGCCGATTGCAGCACCAGGTCGTCGCCGAGCCCGGCCGCCGCGCAGACCTCCTGGAGCTGGGCGTAGCTGGTGACCTCCGAAAGCGTATTCGGCACCGAGGGAACGCCCGCCTTGTTGCCCACCCGCACGGTCTCGATCTTGTTGTCCATCGCCTGGCGCAGCTTGGCCTTGGGGAACCAGACCTCGCCGCCAAGTTCCTTGACCAGCGCCTCGGTCTTCTCGTCGAACATCAGGAAGACGAATTTCGGCTTGCCGCCGCGTGCCTTGACGTAGTCGATCACCTCCTTGTGCTGGAGCAGGTAGTTGTTGATGTCCTCGATCGACTGGAACTCGTCATGCGGCATCTCGGAGGGGCAAAGCACGTTGGGATGGCGCCCGTCGAAACAGTCCATGTAACAGATGTACTTGAAGTTCTTCACCCATTCGTCGAGCCCGAGCAGGTTGAAATTGGTCGCCGAGACGAAATAGATCGGGTCGTCGTTGGTGTGGAAGTACCGCCGGATCTCGGAGATGTTCTTCAAGGTCTTCTTGGCCATGTCGGCTCCATCCTTCCTGTTGGTCGTCCTGTTTTATCGGTTTTGGAACTTGTCTGTTTCCCTTGAATATCAAGAGGTTTCGGCGTCCAGCGCCTCCTCGGTGAACACCCTGAGCCCGAGATCGGCGCGGTAGCCGTGGATCTCGCTCACATCGAGCGCCATCATGAAGCTCATGATCTCGGGGCTGATGACCTGACCCGGCACCAGGATCGGGAAGCCGGGCGGGTAGGGGATGATGAAGGAGGTCGAGACCAGCTCCTCGCCCGCCTTGAGACGCTCCATCAGCGTGGCGTCGAGCGGCAGGTAATCGCACTTGTCCTCGTCGTAGGCGAGGAAGAAGGCGCGGCGGATGTCGCCCTCGGAGGTCTCGGTGCCGAACCGGAACGCCTCGTGGAAATAGCTGAAATCCGGCAGCGGCGGGACGTGTTCGACCAGCGCCGAGACCCGGTTCTGGAACGAGCGCAGCTCCATCTTGGAGGCGTCGTCGAGCAGGTCGTCGATCTCCTTGGCGATCTCGACCAGCACCTCGATCAGGTAGGCGACCGAGGAGCGCGTGGTGCCGATATTGGTCATGAACAGCACGGTGTTGCGCGAGGTCTTGTTGATCTGGATCCCGTACTTGTCCATCAGGATCTTGGTCTTGAACGTGTCGCCGTCCCAGCCGGTGCCGCCGACCGCGAGGGTGACGCGGGTGGGATCGAGCACGAACTCGTCCTTGTTCCAGGCCTCCCACAAAT
Source organism: Paracoccaceae bacterium (assembly GCA_041397205.1). Classification (GTDB taxonomy): domain Bacteria; phylum Pseudomonadota; class Alphaproteobacteria; order Rhodobacterales; family Rhodobacteraceae; genus Sinisalibacter. Next base: position 132,435 of record JAWKXC010000007.1, on the reverse strand, counting down.
CGGTCCAGCCCGCCTCCGGGTCGTAGTAGCTCTCGACCCCGCTTTCGCGGAAGCTCTCCGGGATCATGTCGCCGGCGGCGAGCACGGTGAAGTACTTCTGCAGGAGCGGGTGGGTCGAGACCGCGCGGCGGATCGCCATTGCGCTTTCGATCTGGCGCTGGACGAACTCGAAGCCTTCGAGCTCGACCTGCCGCCGCCCGACGTCGAGGGACGCGATGATCTGATAGTTCGGCGAGGTCGAGGTATGGGTGAAATAGGCCTCGTGGAAGGCCTGCTCGACTTCGCCTTTGAAATCCTGGTCGTTGACGTGGATCATCGAGCCCTGCCGGAGCGAGGTCAGCGTCTTGTGGGTCGACTGGGTGGAGTAGACCCGGACGCGGGCATCGGGCGGCGGCACCAGCCTTGTCTTGAGCCAGGTCTCGTCGTCGGCGCCGTCGAGCTTCTTGAGCTGCTTTTCCCAGGCCGCCGCTGTCTCGGGCGTGCGCAGGCTCTCGCGTAGCGTGTTGGCGACGTCCATGCCGGTGCGCTGGCGATAGGTCGGGTTGAAGCGGGCGAAGGCGAACCAGGCCTCGTCCCAGAGGAACACGAGGTCCTTCTTGATCGCGAGGCATTCTTCCATGACCCGCTGGACGTTGTAGACGAGGCCATCGAAGGTGCAGTTGGTGAGCAGCACCATGCGCACCTTGTCGAGCTTGCCGGCGGCGCGCAGCTCCAGGAGCTTGTGCTTGATCTCGGCGAGCGGCACCGCGCCGTACATCGAGTAGTCGTGCAGCGGATAGCTGTCCATGTAGACGACATGCGCGCCCGACAGCACCATGCCGTAATGGTGCGACTTGTGGCAGTCGCGATCGACCAGCACGATGTCGCCCGGCCGGATCAGCGACTGCACCACGATCTTGTTGCAGGTCGAGGTTCCGTTGGTGGCGAAGAAGGTCTGTTTCGAGCCGAAGGCGCGCGAGGCCATGTCCTGCGCTTCCTTGATCGGCCCGCGGGGTTCGAGCAGGCTGTCGAGCCCGCCCGAAGTGGCCGAGGTCTCGGCGAGGAAGATGTTGGGGCCGTAGAAGGCGCCCATGTCCTGGATCCAGTGGCTGCGCGAGATCGACTTGCCGCGGCTGATCGGCATCGCGTGGAACACACCGGTGGGCTGGCGCGAGTAATCCTTGAGCGCGGTGAAGAACGGCGTCTTGTAGCGCCGCGCCACGCCGCGCAGGATGTTGAGGTGCAGCTCGAGGAAGTCTTCCTGGTTGTAGAACACCCGCCGGCACAGGCCGAGATCCATCAGCGCGATGTCTTCGGCGGAGCGGTCGGTGACCAGGTAGGCGTCGAGCTCGGGGCGCACCTTGGCGATCAGTCGGCAGGCCTCGGGCCCGTAGTCGGAGGGCAGGAGGGCGTCGACCTCTTCCTCGTCGCCGATGTGGCTCACGTATTGCTGCAGGATCGGCAGCACGTTCTTCGACTTCAGCACCAGGCCGGGGCGGACCACCACCGCCTGGACGTTGTGGTTGAACAGGATGCCCATCAGCGCGTCTTCGAGGCTGGGCACGATCACCGGCTCGTAGATGAAGGGGTCTTCCGGCCGGCGGACCCGGTTCAGCGCGGTGCGCAGGAACTTCTCCTGCTGCTCGTTCACACTGTCGACGATCAGCACCTCGAAATAGGGCCGGCCGAGCGCCCGGGCTTCGAGCGAGATCGCGCTTTCATCCTCGTAATCCTCGCTGTCGGCGTCGTCGGCGCCGAGCGGGATCGTGCGTCGCCGGTAGGCGCCGGTCGCCAGCGCCCGGGCGACGCGCTTGACCGAGATCGTCAGGTCCTCGATTGCGCGCTGGTCGAGCAGGCGGCGCAGGTAGTCGAAGGCCACCCGACCGGGAAACGCCCAGTAGGCCTCGATCGGTTCGAGCGAGGCGAACAGCGCCTCGGCGGTGCTGACCAGCTTCTTGCCCTTGCGCCCCTCGGTGCCGTCGAGACTGAGCGATTCCACGGTTTCGCGGAGCGTGCTCCAGCGGTCGGCGCGCAGCTGGGTGGCGCTGTAGTAATCGCCGATCGACGGCAGGCGGTCTGTCGTTCCGGTCATTCGTCTTCCTCCCTTATGCGCGTCTCTCCCCTGACGCGCGCCGCGGCCCTGCCGCGGTCAGTCGGTTCCGGTCTTGCCCTTGAACATCGGCACGTTTTCGGACGCTTTCGGGTGAACGGTATCGAGCCCCAGCGCGGTGCGCGGATCCGACATGTTCACCCCGGCCCGCGAGCCCTTCTCCGGCACCGTGAGGGGCCCGAGCGTGTGCAGGTAGGCATCCGCGCCGCTCGCGCGGTCATAGATCGGGAAATCGGCCTCGCGGTCGCGGAAGCTCTTGAGCACCTGGCCGAGCCCCTTGATCCCGGTTTCGCGCTGGCGGCGCACCAGGTCGAGATCGACCTCGATCGGGAACATGTCCTCCTGGCCGGCTGACTGGTGCAGCACCATCGAGGTCGGGTCGACCACGATCGACTTGCCGACGCCGCCGGCGGCGAGCCCGTTGACGGCGAAGACGTAGCACTGGAACTGCGCCGCGGTCGCCCGCGCGATGGCGAGCTCGGCGTCGCGGTCGGTGGTACCCGTCAGCACCGGGTTGAGCAGCACCTCGACGCCCATGCTGGTGAGCTGGCGGGTGGTTTCGGGGAACCAGATGTCATAGCAGATCGACAGCCCGAACCGCCCGACCTCGGGCACGTCGAAGACGCAGAACTCGGTGCCCGACGAGATGTCTTCCTCGTAGGGCTTGAACGGAACATCTTGCGATATTGCGTGACGATCTCGCCGTCCGGGTTGATGACCACGGCGGTGTTGTAGATCCGGCCATCCTTGGTCAGTTCGAACATCGAGCCGGGGATCAGCCAGACGCCGTGCCGCCGGGCGGCCTCGCGGAACCCGTCGATCACGTCGTTGGGGAAGGGCTGGGCATAGGTGTGCAGCGGCCCGAACGGCGTGAGCTCCGAGAACAGAACCATCTGGGTCCAGGGGAAGCGGGCCATCAGGATGTCGAGCCTGTGGTGCATCGCTTCGACGTTCGAATGCAGCGCCGCCACGTGCATCTGCACGCCGGCAATCGCGAACGGGGTCATGTCTTACTCTCCAAAGTCCGGCACGGGCGCGGTTGCCCGTGGGCCGGGTCGTTACGCCTCCGCCTGCTCCCGGGGACCGGTCGCGGGCGGGGACAGGCGGGGGTCCGTCAGCGGACCACCAGCACGGGCACTTGCGCGTGGCGGACGACCTTTTCCGCCGACGAGCCGACGAGGAAGCTCCTGAGGTCGTCGGGCGGGTGCGAGGCCATCACGATCAGATCGGCGCCGAGTTTCTTCGCCACCTTCAGGATCGTTTCGGGCACATGGCCGTGGCCCACATGCGGCGCGGCTTTGGTGCCCGCCGGCACCTTTTCGGCGACGAAGGCTTCGAGCGCCTCCTCCATGTGGTTGAGCGCCTTGGTCTCGTAATCTTCCGGCAGGAAGCTCGCGACCAGGGCCGCGCCGACGTCGTGGACGATCCCGAGCACGTGGACCGTCCCGCCGTCGCCGGCGCATTGCGCGGCCATCGGCAGCGCGCGCTCCCAGCTTGCCGGGTGGTTCAGGTCGACGGGCAGAAGCACACAGTCGAACATGGGTTCTCCTCCTCCTCTTCTTCCGCTCAGGCCGCAGCGGCCACGCGGGCGGCCCGGCCGCGTTGCAGGAACACGACCGCCGCCAGCAGCAGCAGGGCCGGGATGAACATCAGGTATTTCGACGGCTGCGACGCCGGCACCTGTACCGACATCACCTTCTGATCCCAGTCCAGCCCCGCTTTCTGGGCTTCGCTGTCGAAGGTGACGTTGTCGATCACCATCTCGCCGCCGTTGTCGACGAGCTCGAGCCCGGAAGCGAACAGCCGGTCCGCCCCGGTTTCGCCCTCGCCGACCGCCAGCGGGGCTACGAAGGTGACCGGATCCCCGACCGCGTCGAGCCCGCTCACCTGCAGCCGGATCTCGCTGCCCGGCGCGGCGTCCATCGCCGCCTGTTCGATCTGGGCACCCGGCAGCGTGTCGAAGGGCGGCGCCACCATGTCCATCCAGAAGCCCGGGCGGAACAGGGTGAAGGCGACCAGGAGGAGCGCAACGGATTCGTAGATCCGGTTGCGGGTCAGGAACCAGCCCTGTGTCGCGGCGGCAAAGAGCAGCATCGCCACCGTGGCGACGATGAATATGAAGACCCCGTGTGCCAGGTCCACGTCGATCAGCAGGAGGTCGGTGTTGTAGATGAACAGGAACGGCAGCGCCGCGGTCCTGAGCGAATAGAAGAACGCCACCACGCCGGTGCGGATCGGGTCGCCGCCCGAGACCGCCGCCGCGGCGAAGCTCGCAAGCCCCACCGGCGGCGTCACGTCGGCCATGATGCCGAAGTAGAACACGAACAGGTGGACCGCGATCAGCGGCACGATCAGGCCGTTCTGCTGGCCGAGCGAGACGATCACCGGCGCGAGCAGGGCCGAGACCACGATGTAGTTCGCGGTGGTCGGAAGCCCCATGCCGAGGATCAGGCTGAGGATCGCGGTGAGCACCAGGATCGCCAGCATGTGGCCGCCCGAGAGCACCTCGACCACGTCGGCGAGCGACGAGCCGACGCCGGTCTGGCTGACCGCGCCGACGATGATGCCGGCGGTCGCGGTGGCGATGCCGATGCCGATCATGTTGCGCGCCCCGGTGACGAGGCCGTCGATCAGGTCGGTGAAGCCGCCGCGGATCTCGGTCCCCATGTCGCCGGTCTTGCGCAGGATCGCCATCAGCGGCCGCTGGGTGAGCAGGATGAAGATCATGAACGCCGAGGCCCAGAAGGCCGAGAGACCGGGCGATTTCTGCTCGACCATCAGCATCCAGACCAGCACCACGACCGGCAGGATGAAATGCAGGCCCGCGCGCACCGTCGGGCCCGGCAGCGGCAACGAGGTCACCGGCGCGTTGGGGTCGTCCATGTGCAGGGGCTCTTCCCGCGCGGCCACCCACAGGAGGCCGATATAGACGATCGAGAGCAGGACGAAGACCACGATCCCGGCCGATTTGCCGAAGGTGGGCGTGATCCAGCCCATCAGGAAGTAGACCGCGAAGGACAGGGCGCAGATCGCGGCGACGGTGAAGGCGATGCCGATCAGCCGCTGCACGATGGGCTTGGGCGTGTAGGCGCGCGGCAGGCCCTTCATGCCGGCTTTCATTGCCTCGAGATGGACGATGTAGACCAGCGCGATGTAGGAGATCACCGCCGGCACGAAGGCGTATTTGACCACCTCGAAATAGGGGATGCCGACGTATTCGACCATCAGGAAGGCGGCGGCGCCCATGACGGGGGCATGATCTGGCCGTTGACCGAGCTCGCCACTTCGACGGCGCCGGCCTTTTCGGAGCTGAAGCCCACCTTCTTCATCAGCGGGATGGTGAAGGTGCCGGTGGTGACCACGTTGGCGATCGACGAGCCGGAGATGAGGCCGGTCATCGCCGAGGAGACCACGGCCCGCTTTGGCGGGCCCCCCGCGCATGTGGCCCATCAGCGAGAAGGCGACCTGGATGAAGTAATTGCCGGCCCCGGCCTTGTCGAGCAGCGAGCCGAACAGCACGAACAGGAAGACGAAGGAGGTCGAGACCCTGAGCGCGATCCCGAACACGCCTTCGGTGGTGATCCAGTGGTGGTTCACGACTTCGGACAGGTTGTTGCCCTTGTGGGCGATGATCCCGGGCATGTAGGGCCCGAGGAAGGTGTAGACGAGGAAGATCGTGGCGACGACCATCAGCGCCGGCCCGAGCGCCCGGCGGGTGGCTTCGAGCAGGATCATGATGCCGAACACGGCGACGACGAAATCCTGCATGTTGGGCGCGCCGAGCTGGTCGGAGATCTGGCGGTAGAAGACGAAGAGATAGGCGGCGGTGGCGGCGCCGATCAGCGCGAGCGCCCATTCCCAGGCCGGGATCTTGTCCTTGGGCGAGCCGAGCAGGACCGAGCCCGCGACGAAGGCGCCGGCGAGCGGGATCCACCAGACCGGGGTGCCTTCCTTGGCCCCGGTCATGAACAGGAGCGTGAGCAGGAGCGGCACGCCGATGCCGAGGGCGAGTTGCACCGGGCTGCGGGCGGCGGGGAAGGCGGCGAAGGCGAGGAAGATCGCGAAGGCGAGGTGGATCGAGCGCGCCTCGGTGTCGTTGAACACGCCGAAGCCGAGGGTGAAGGGCAGGGGCGAGGCGATCCAGAGCTGGTAGAGAGACCAGGCCAGGGCGACCAGCAGCAGCAGCATGGCAACCGGGCCCGAGGGCGAGCGCCCGCCGGTGTCGGACGAAGCGACGAGCTCGTCGATTTCTTCCTGACTGAGCCCGCCGCGGCCGGCGGCCTCCATCTCGACCCGCGCTGCTTCGAACTGGTGTTTTTCGTCTTTGTCGGCCATGACTGTCTCCCCGCGGCGCCTGGCGCCATCATGTTGAGCGGACCTGATTTGGTTCAGGTTCTTCGGGATCGGTGGCGCGGGTCGAGCCGCGCCACCGGTGGTCAACCTTCAGGATCGGGCATCAGGATCGGGTCAGTTGATCCAGCCGCGCTCGCGGTAGTACTTCTCCGCGCCGGGGTGCAGGGGCGCGCTGTTGCCCTCGGAGATCATCGCCTCTTCGGTGAGGTTGGCGAAGGCCGGGTGCAGGCCCTTGAAGCGGTCGAAATTGTCGAACACCGCTTTCACCACCTCGTAGACCACCTCGTCGGGAACGGAGGCCGAGGTCACGAAGGTCGCCTTCACGCCGAAGGTCTCGACGTCCGCGTCGGTGCCGCGGTACATGCCGCCGGGCACCACCGCCTTGGCGTAGTAGGGGTTGTCGGCGACGAGCGCGTCGATCACCGGGCCGACGACCGGCACGAGATGCGCGTCGGTGGTGGTGGTGGCTTCCTGGATCGAGCCGTTCGGGTGGCCGGCGGTGAAGATGATCGCGTCGACCTTGTTGTCGCCCATCGCCGCGGCCTGTTCGGCCGACTTGAGCTCGGAAGCGAGCGCGAAGTCGTCGAGCGTCCAGCCGAGTTTCTCCATCAGCACTTCCATCGTGCCGCGCTGGCCCGAGCCCGGGTTGCCGATGTTGACCCGCTTGCCCTTGAGGTCGTCGAAGGTGGTGACGCCGGCATCGTCGCGGGCGACCACGGTGAAGGGCTCGCCGTGCACCGAGAACACCGCGCGCAGGTCGGGGAAGGCGCCGCCTTCGAACTGCGGCGAGCCGTTATAGGCGTAGTACTGCCAGTCGGACTGGGCCACGCCCATGTCCATGTCGCCGGCCTTGATCGCGTTGATGTTGGCCACCGAACCGCCGGTCGAGGGCGCGGTGCACTTCATGCCGGTTTCGGCGGTATTGCGGTTGACGAGACGGCAGATCGACTGGCCGACCACGTAGTAGACGCCGGTCTGGCCGCCGGTGCCGATGGTGATGAAGGTCTCCTCTGCGGCGGTCGCCGACTGGCCCGTGAGGGCGATTGCCGCGGCGATCGCGGCCTTCCTGAAGTTCAGCATGGTGGTATCCTCCTTGTGGTTACGCTGACATCACACGCCCGCCGCGGCCTTGGCCGGTCTGTTGTGCGGCGAGCGGTCTTTCCCGCTGAGGCGGGTATTCCATCGGGTCCGGAGACAGGTGCCTGCCCGGGGTCCGGCGCCCCGTGGCGCCGGACCCCGTCCGGTCGCGCCGATCAGAAGGTCGGCGGGGTGCAGGCACTCACGATCACGCAATCGGTGTCTCCGGCGTTCCTGAAGCTGTGCGGCAGGCGGCTGTCGAACAGGTAACCGTCGCCGGGTTGCAATACGCGGACCTGGTTGCCCACGGCGATTTCGATCGTTCCCGAGATCACGATGCCGGCCTCTTCCGATTCGTGGCTCAGCATCTCGGGCCCGGTATCGGCCCCGGGCGCATAGGTCTCGTGCAGCACCTGCAGGCTGTGCTTTGACGCATCGCCGATCTGGCGCAGCGACAGGCATCTGGCATTGCCGCCGAGCCCGAGGTCCCGCGGCGATAGCTCGGTCATCTCGTCCCGGGTATAGAAGTACTTCGCATCCGAGCGCTCTTCGACCTCGCCGAAGAACTGCGACAGCGACATCGGGATGCCGTCGAGGATCCGCTTGAGCGAGGACACCGACGGGCTGGTCTTGTCCTGCTCGATCATCGAGATCGCGCCATTGGTCATTCCGGCCCGCGCTGCGAGCTCTCGTTGCGAGAGCCCCCGTTCTTCGCGAATCTCCTTCAGCCGGATGCCGATGTTCACTGCAAATCCCATTCCACTCTCGCTATGTTTGAAATTTTGAGCACATCTGCGACACTTCGTCAACATTGTCTTTCCGGTTGAATTTCGGGCACCGATGCCTACCGTTTGCGCAATAAGGAAAACCGGGAATCGCTGGCCCATTGACAAAAATCCTTAGCGATCTATTAAAATAATAAGCAAATGCCTGATTAAAATTCTAACCACTCCTACCGTGAGGTTGAACGCCATGGCCGCCGAAAAACGTGCCAACAAATCCAAATCCGAAGCGAATCGGACGACCAAGACCGCCGTCGCGCCGGCTGCCGGCGACGACAACGCCGCGCTCATCGCCCGGCGCGAAGCCGCGGTCGCCCGCGGCGTCGCCTCGGCGGCCCCGATCTTTGCCGCCCGCGCGGAAAACGCCGAACTGTGGGATGTCGAGGGCAACCGCTACATCGATTTCGCCGGCGGCATCGCGGTCCTCAACACCGGCCACCGCCACCCCGCCGTCATCGCCGCCGCCAAGGCGCAGGAAGACCTCTACACCCACACCTCGTTCCAGGTCGTGCCCTACGAGCCCTATGTCGCCGTGGCCGAGAAGCTCAACGCGCTGGCCCCGGGCGACGCGCCGAAAAAGACGCTGCTGGTCACCACCGGCGCCGAGGCGGTCGAGAACGCGGTCAAGATCGCCCGCGCCTATACCAAGCGGCCGGGCGTGATCGCCTTCACCGCCGGCTACCACGGCCGCACGATCATGACGCTCGGGCTGACCGGCAAGGTCACGCCCTACAAGAAGGACGTCGGGCCCTTCCCGGCCGACATCTTCCGCGCGCCGTTCCCTCGATCGGCGTGCCGGGATCACCGTCGAAGATGCGCTGGCAGGGGCTGGGAAACGCTGATGAAGACCGACGCCGATCCCGAGCGGATCGCCGCGATCATCACTTGCCGGTGCTGGGCGAGGGCGGCCACCACCGTGCCTCGATGATGCAGGGTCTGCAAGGCAGATTCAGACAGCACGGCATCCTGCTGATCGCCGACGAGATCCAGGCAGGCTTCGGGCGCACCGGCAATGGTTCGCGATCGAGCATTCCGGCGTGGTGCCGGACCTCATCACCGTCGCCAAGTCGCTGGCGGGCGGCTACCCGCTCGCCGGCGTGGTCGGCCGGGCCGAGGTGATGGACGCGCTCGCCCCGGGCGGGCTCGGCGGCACCTATGGCGGCAACCAGGTCGCGCCGCCGCACCGCGCCGTGGGGCCACCAGGCGATCGAGACCAGGGCTGCTTTCGGCCCGTTCCACCGCGCTGGGCGAGACCTTCCGGGCGCGGTTTGCCGAGATCGGTTCCCGCGTCGCGCCGTTCCGGATGTGGGACATCCGCGGCCTCGGCGCGATGCTGGCGGTCGAGTTCGTCACCGATTTCGACAGCGCGGCGCCGGATGCGGCGCTGGCCAAGGCGGTGATCGGCAACGCGCTCAAGCGCGGGCTGATCCTGCTCGGCTGCGGCATGCACGGCAACGCGATCCGATCGCGCTGCTGCTCACCGCGTCCGACGCGATCATCGACGAGGGCCTCGCCATCTTCGAGGCGGAACCGGCCGACGCCACGCCGCCGAGGCGGCGGTTGCGGCACAATAGGGACGAGACACGACCGTGGGCGGACCGCCCGGCCCGTTCCCGCACCTCCGTGACCCTGCCGGCGGTCCCGTGCCGCCGGACCGGTGCGTCGGCGCTGCAATCGCGCGACCGCGCCCGTCGCCGCAAACAGCCAGTGAAAGGACTCGCATGTCGCATCTTCCCTGGCACAGCAAACAGCTCCCGCCGCGCGGTGGCGGCGAGGGCTGCTACCTCATCGGCGAAGACGGCAAGCGCCATTCGACGTCCGGTGCCGCCGTCTCCCGCCTCGGGCATGGCGACAAGGACGTGATCGCGGCGATCCAGCGCCAGGCCGAAACGCCTTCGCCTTTTGCCCATACTGGTTTCACCTCGAGCCCGCCGAGACCCTCGCCGATCTGCTGGTCGCCCATGCGCCCGCGGGGATCGACCGGCTAATCTTCGTCTCCGGCGGCTCGGAGGCGACTGAGGCGGCGATCGCCAAGCTCGCCCGGCGGGGGCAATACTGGGTCAGAAGGGCGAGCCGTCGCGGGCCAGCTCGATCGCCCGCAGCGCAGAGCCACCACGGCAACACCATCGGCGCCCTGTCGGTGGCGGCAACGAATGGGCGCCGGGCGCAGTTCGGCCCGCTGCTGCTCGACATGAGCCATCGACCCCTGCTACATGGAATACCGGTTGCGCGAGCCGGGAGAGAGCCTCGAAGACTACGGGCTGCGCGCGGCCAATGCGCTGGAGACGAACTGGCGCTCGGCCTGGAAAATGTGATGGGCTTCATCGCCGGTTTCGTGGTCGGCGCCACGGCGGGTGCGCTCACGCCGGCGCCCGGCTATTTCAAGCGCATCCGCGAGATCTGCGACCAATACGGGATCCTCCTGATCCTCGACGAGGTGATGTGCGGCATGGGCCGGACCGGCACGCTCTTTGCCTGCGAGCAGGACGGTCGCCCGATATATCCTCTGCATCGCCAAGGGCTTGGGCGCCGAGCGACGAAGCCATCGGCGCGATGATGTGCACCGCTGATCTGAGCGGACACGATTGCCGCCGGCAGCGGCTTTTCCAGCACGGCCACCTACATGGGCTACCCGACGGCGGCCGCGGCCGGTGTCGCCGTCTCGGCGATCCTCGACCGCGGCTGCCGCCGCGGGTGCGCGAACAGGGTGACAAGCCGCCGCCTGGTCGAGGACCGCTTCGGCCAGCACCCGCACGGCGATCTCCGCGCAGGCCGCGGGCTGGTTCCGCGGCATCGAACTTGTGGCCGACCGTGAGATCGGCGCGCCGTTCGACCCGCCTGGCGCGGCTGCCGGCAAGATCGAAGCGGCCTTCGTCGAGGAGCTGATCGCTACCCGATGCCGGCACCACTGACGGGCGGCAGGGCGACCACGTGCCGCTGGCGCCGCCCTTCGCATCATCGAGGATGCCCAGCTCGACGAGCCTGGACAGCTCGGCCGCGCCATCGACGCGGTGATCCGACCCGGGTGAGCCGACAGGAACGAACTGAGAATAACGGTCTGAGCATAGTGGGTTCCGGTAAAAGGAGGAGCGGCCCGCGCATCTTCAGCGGTTCAGACGGTCTACGGTGCAAGCATCGCGCTCACCCTGGTCAGTCCCGTCGTCGCCGGCACCCGGCGGCGCCTTCCGCGGCGCTGGGGTTCGCGGGAACATCCCGATCGAGAACGACGCCGACGAGGAGCCGTTTTCACGCGAGGTGCGCCTGCTCGTTTACCAGCGCTGGCGGGGTGGAGGACGGGCGCTCTTCGGCACCTGCCGCCGGGTCTACGATGCCGGCTACGAGTGGCTGGACCCACTCGGCCGTCCCGATCCACATCGACGACCACGACTTCCGCGTGCCCATCGGCGGCCCCGACTGCAAGCAACCTGCCGATATCCTCGTCAACATCTCAGACAGTTTGGCAGCAAGCCTGAAGCACGCGATCCTCGCCTCAACCAGGTGCGAAGAGCGGCGAGCCGGCCAGCACACCGGCGAGGCGGATCAGCCGCTACCAATCGCCAGGGCGGCGCCGATCTGATCTGGGAGATCGGTCGGGCTATTTCGGCCGCCGCACGCCCGACGGCGCTTCGACCCGGAGAAGTTCCGCGAACAGGCGGCCGACCCGCAGGTCAAGATGATCGAGCTCAAGATGAGCCAGCGCGGCTCCGGCCATGGCGGTGCGCTGCCGGCGGCCAAGATCACCCCGAGATCGCCGAGGCGGCGCGGCGGTGCCGATGGGGTCGACTGCGTCTCGCCCGCCGCGCATCCGGAGTTTCCTCTACGCCCATCGATGATGGAATTACTCGCCGGCTGGCAGCGAGCTTTCCGATGGCAGCCGCGGGCTTCAAGCCTGCGTCGGCCACCGCGCGAGTTCAAGGCATGGTCCGGCGATGCTGGAACCGGGATCGTGCCCGATTTCATCGTCGTCGACGGCAAGGAGGGGGCGGCGGCACTGGCGCGGCGCCGGTCGAGTTCGCCGACCATCTCGGATACAACAGGGGCTGACCTCGTCCACAACACGCCCGCGGCGTCGGCCTGCGCGACTGTCAAGATCGCGCCTCGGGCAGCTCATCACCTCCTTCGCATCCTCGGCACATCGCGCCGTCGACTGGGCCAACTGGCCCGCGGCTTCATGTTCGCGGTCGGCTGCATCCAGGCCAGCCCGCCACACCAACCACGGCCTGCTGGCGGCCACCTGCATGCTGCGCCAGCGCGCCTCGATGCGCCGCGCAAGACCGAGCGGGTCTACCGGTTTCACCACAACACGCTCAAGGCGATCGCCGAGATGACCGGCGCGGCGGGGCTCGACCTGCATCCGGGCAGCCCTGCCGCATCACCTGATCACCCGTGAGCGCGACCGCGACATGGTGACGGGCGACGAGATCTTCACCCTACCTGCCGGTCGGCTTCCTGTTGTGCTGATCCGCTTCCAACGAGAACATCCGCTGCGCCTACCGGATGCGCTGGGCGCGGTCGCGGGCCGAGCTTGCGCCCTTCGATGTCGATACCGACTGGATTGCCGAGGGCGCCCGGAATGCGCGGACCAGAGCCGAGGTAAACGACCGAGACCCCCGATTTCCCCGCCCCTGACCGACGCCGACTGGCCTGGACGAGATCGCCGACATGCGCGGCGGCTTGGTGGGCGGGCCTGGGTCTACCGCATCGATGGCGCATAACCCGCGCTCCTGCGCGCCTGGATGATCTGCGTGAACACGCGGTCAACCGGACCGCGCTCGGCAAGCAGGGCTCGGAAGGCGGTGATCCTGCGCACGGGCGTAAGGCTCGGCTCCACCTACGAGTGGCAGCAGCACGCCCCGCGGGCGCGCAATGCGGCATGGACGACGCCCGCATCCTGTGCTGCGCGCTGCCTGAGGCAGGCGTCGCCGGCCGACGCTACTGGCGCGGGCGGTGGACGAGCTCTTGCCGATGCTGCCCTCACTGAGGCGACGCTTGCGGCGCTCGAGGCGCGCGTGGGCAAGACCGCCCGATGGCGACGGTTGGAGCCATTCGACGCTGGCTTCTGCTCAACACCAGCCGGACCCCGCTCGACGACGACATCGCGCCGAGCTCGCCGCCATCCGCTGCCCTGGATCCCGGAAGCGCCCGCGACGACCCTCGATCCGATCCGCTCGATATCGCCTCGACGCCGGAAGACGCCGAGCCGCGGCGGATGCGCGACCGCGCGACGCGGTCGAGGCCCGCGACGGCGACGCACTGGTCGCGCTCCTCGACCCGCTGCCGCTCAGCGAGGCGATGCGCCAGCTGTTCACGCTCGACGCCGACGACCGCGATACGCTGCTGGAGCTGATCCCGGTCGAACTGGCCGCGCGGTTGATCGAAGAGGCGCCGCACGCGGCCGCGACCGAGCTGGTCGACCATGTCGCCCGACCGCGCCGCCGAGACACGTGCTCGAAGAAGCTCACACCGCGTCCCGGGCCGACCTGATCGGCGACCTCGAGGCCGAAGACGCCGAAGCGATCCTCGCCGAGTTCGATCCTCGACGACGCCGCCGACGTCCGCCGCCTCGCCGAGTACGAGGACGACACCGCCGGTGGCCTGATGGTCGCCGATGTCTTCGCCTTTCGCGACACCCAGACCGTCGCCGCGATCCTGCGCGACTTCGCCCGCGAGGATGCCGATCTGGAAGGCTACGCCGGCCAGCACCCTTACGTGGTCGACAAGGAGGGCCACCCGGTCGGCGTGGTCTCGCTGCGCGGGCTGCTCACCGCCAAGCGCACCGACCGGCTGTCGAAGATCATGATCGCGCCGGTGATGACGGTGCCGGTCACCGCCACGCTCGACGAGTTGCAGGACCTGTTCGACCGCCACGGCTTCCTCGGCTTCCCGGTGGTCGGCGACGACGGCAGGCTGGTCGGCGCGGTGGGGCGCCAGGCGGTCCACGACGCCGCCCTCGAACGCGCAGAGAGCGAAAGCCTGAAGCGCCAGGGCGTGGTCGGCGACGAGCTGCGCTCGATGCCGTTCTGGCTGCGCTCGCGCCGCCGACTCGCCTGGCTGTCGGCCAACATCGTGCTCAACATCATCGCGGCCTCGGTGATCTCGGCCTACGAAGAGACCCTGGCCGCGGTGATCGCCATCGCCGTGTTCCTGCCGATGGTCTCCGACATGTCGGGCTGCTCGGGCAACCAGGCGGTCGGGGTGTCGATGCGCGAGCTGTCGCTGGGCCTGATCCAGCCGAAAGACGCCTTCCGCGTCTGGCGCAAGGAGGTGAGCGTGGGGCTGGTCAACGGCATCCTGCTCGGCCTCTTGATCGGTGCAGTCGCCTGGGTCTGGAAGGGCAATCCCTGGCTCGGCGTGGTGATCGGGCTTGCGCTCGCCGCCAATTCCGTCATTGCCGTCTCGATCGGCGGCGTCGTGCCGCTGATCCTCAAACATCTCAAGCAGGACCCGGCCGCCGCCTCCGGGCCGTTGCTCACGACGATCACCGATATGGCGGGGTTCTTCCTGGTGTTGAGCCTCGCCAGCCTGATGATGCCGCTCCTCGTCTGAGCGGAAGGATTTGACAACGAAAGGGCAAGAAAGATGCCGAAAGACCTGACCCACCTGCGCGACATGCTGTCCGACCCGAGCCTGCTCGAAACCCGCGCCTTCGTCGCCGGTCAATGGGTGGACGCCGAGGGCGGCGCCACCTTCCCGGTGACCAACCCGGCCCGCGGCGACGTGATCGCCGAAGTTGCCGATCTCTCGCGCGCCGAGGTGGCCGCCGCCATCGACGCCGCCCATGCGGCCCAGAAGGACTGGGCGAAATGGACCGGCAAGGAACGCGCCGCGGTGATGCGCAAGTGGTTCGACCTGATGGTCGCCAATGCCGACGACCTCGGGACTATCCTCACCGCCGAGCAGGGCAAGCCGCAGCCCGAGGGCAAGGGCGAGATCCTTTACGGCGCGTCGTTCATCGAATGGTTCGGCGAGGAGGCCAAGCGCGCCTACGGCGAGACCATCCCCGGCCACCAGCGCGACAAGCGCATCACCGTGATCTCGCAGCCGATCGGCGTCGCCGCCTCGATCACGCCGTGGAACTTCCCCAACGCGATGATCGCCCGCAAGGTCGCCCCGGCGCTCGCCGCGGGCTGCGCGATGGTCTCGCGCCCGGCGGCCGAAACCCCGCTGTCGGCGCTCGCGATGGCAGTGCTGGCCGAGCGCGCCGGCGTGCCCGCGGGGATCTTTTCGGTGGTGCCCTCGAAGCGCGCCTCGGAGATCGGCAAGGAATTCACCGAGAACCCGAAGGTGCGCAAGCTCACCTTCACCGGCTCGACCGAGGTGGGCCGGATCCTGTTGCACCAGGCCGCCGACCAGGTGATGAAATGCTCGATGGAGCTCGGCGGCAACGCGCCCTTCATCGTCTTCGACGACGCCGATCTCGACGCCGCGGTCGAGGGTGCGATGATCTCGAAATACCGCAACAACGGCCAGACCTGCGTCTGCGCCAACCGGATCTACGTTCAGGCCGGGGTCTACGACGCCTTCGCCGAGAAGCTGCAGGCGGCGGTCGAGGCCATGCAGGTCGGTGACGGGCTCGAAGCCGGCAGCCAGCTTGGGCCGCTCATCAATGACGATGCCGTCGCCAAGGTCGAGGAGCATATCGCCGACGTGGTGGCCAAGGGCGGCAAGGTGCTGACCGGCGGTCATCGCCATGCGCTGGGCGGCACCTTCTTCCAGCCCACCATCGTCACCGGCGCGACCAAGGACATGACGGTGTCGGGCGAAGAGACCTTCGGGCCGCTGGCGCCGCTGTTCAAGTTCGAGACCGTCGACGAGGTGATCGAGCTCGCCAACGACACCATCTTCGGCCTCGCCGCCTATTTCTACGCCAACGACCTCAGCCGCGTGACCAAGGTCCAGGAGGCGCTGGAATATGGCATGGTTGGCGTCAACACCGGGCTCATTTCGACCGAGGTGGCCCCCTTCGGCGGGGTCAAGCAATCGGGCCTCGGCCGCGAGGGCTCGCGCCACGGCATGGCCGAGTTCATGGAGATGAAATACATCTGCACCTCTGGTGAAGACCGACTGACGACCGACTGAAACGAAGGGCCCGGCGCGTGCTTCTGCGCGCCGGGCGCCAGTAGGGCAGGGGCCAGCGCAGGGTCTGAACGATTGCGCGACAGGATAGATTTAGCCTTAAACTGTTTTCCACAGCGCAGCGGGGAGGACACCGATGAGCGACGCCAGACAGGACGCCAAGCAGGACGCCCAGCGCCAGGCGGCGCTCGACTACCACGAGTTTCCGCGCCCCGGAAAGCTCGAGATCCGCGCCACCAAACCGCTCGCCAACGGCCGCGATCTCTCGCGTGCCTATTCGCCCGGCGTCGCCGAGGCCTGCCTCGACATCCAGGCCGAACCGGCGGCGCGGCGCAGGTTCGCCGCGCGCGGCGCGGCGTGGTTGCCACCGGCAGTACCGCCGTCCTCGGCCTCGGCAATATCGGCGCGCTGGCGGCGAAACCGGTGATGGAAGGCAAGGCGGTGCGTTAGAAATTCGCCAGCATCCACGACTGCTTCGACGCCGAGCTCGCCGAGAGCGGCCGGTGAAGCTCGCCGAGGCTCGTCTGCGCGCTGGAGCCGACCTTCGGCGCGATCAATCTCGAAGACATCAAGGCGCCCGACTGCTTCATCGTCGAAAGATCTGCCGCGACGGATGAACATCCCCGTCTTCCACGACGACCAGCACGGCACCGCCATCGTCGTCAGCGCCGCCGCCACCAACGCGCTCAAGGTGGCGGGCAAGCGCGCCTGACGAGATCAAGGTGGTCTCGACCGGCGGCGGGGCGGCGGGCATCGCCTGCCTCGACATGCTGCTGACCCTCGGGGTGAAGCGCGAAAACGTCTGGCTCTGCGATTTGCACGGGCTGGTCTACGAGGGCCGCGCGGCCGACATGACGCCGCAGAAGGCGGCCTATGCGCAGGGCGCGGCGGCGCGCGGGCTCGCCGAGGTGATCGACGGGGCGGACATGTTCCTCGGCCTCTCCGGCCCCCGCGTGCTCACCCCCGACATGGTGGCGAAGATGGCCGCGCGCCCGATCATCTTCGCGCTCGCCAACCCGACGCCGGAGATCCTGCCCGATCTTGCCCGGGAGGTGGCGCCGGATGCGATCATCGCCACCGGGCGTTCGGATTTTCCCAACCAGGTCAACAACGTGCTCTGCTTCCCCTTCATCTTCCGCGGTGCCCTCGATGTCGGTGCCACCGAGATCAACGAGGAGATGAAGCTCGCCTGCGTCGAGGCGATCGCGGCGCTCGCGCGCGCCACCACCTCGGCCGAAGCCGCCGCCGCCTACCGCGGCGAGGCGATGAACTTCGGCGCCGACTACCTGATCCCCAAGCCCTTCGATCCGCGGCTCACCGGCGTCGTCGCCTGCGCGGTTGCCCGTGCCGCGATGGAAAGCGGCGTCGCCGCGCGGCCGATCGAAGACCTCGCCGCCTACCGGCAGAAGCTCGACGGCTCGGTGTTCCGCTCGGCCCTCATCATGCGGCCGGTCTTCGACGCCGCCGCCAGCACCTCGCGCCGGATCGTCTTCGCCGAGGGCGAGGACGAACGCGTGCTGCGCGCCGCCAACGCGATGCTGGAAGAGATGACCGACAAGCCGATCCTCGTCGGCCGCCCCGAGGTGATCGAGGCGCGGGCCGAACGCGCCGGCCTGCCGATCCGGCCGAACCGCGATTTCGAAATCGTCGACCCCGACAACGACCCGCGCTATCAGGACTACTGGCAGAGCTATCACGCGATCATGCAGCGCCGTGGCGTGACCCCGGACCTCGCCCGCATGGTGATGCGCACCAACCTCACCGCAATTGCCGCGGTGATGGTCCAGCGCGGCGAGGCCGACAGCCTGATCTGCGGCACCTTCGGCCAGTATCTCTGGCACCTCAACTACATCTCCCAGATCCTCGGCACGCCCGACCGCCAGCCGATCGCGGCGCTGTCCTTGATGATCCAGGAGGACGGGCCGCTGTTCGTGGGCGATACCCATGTCCACGCCGAGGCGACGCCGGAACAGATCGTCGAGACCACCATCGCGGCGGCCCGTCACGTCTGCCGCTTCGGCCTCGCGCCCCGGATCGCGCTCTGTTCGAGCTCGCAATTCGGCAACCTCGCCACCGCCGCCGGCGAACGGATGCGCGCGGCGCTTGCCCTGCTCGACGCCCGCGCGCCGGATTTCCTCTACGAGGGCGAGATGAGCGTGGAAGCGGCCCTCGATCCGACCGAACGCGCCCGGATCTTCCCCAACGCGCGGTTTGCCGAGCCCGCCAACGTGCTGATCTTCGCCGGCACCGAACCCGCCTCGGCGGTGCGCAACGTGCTCAAGATGCGCGCGGGCGCGCTGGAAGTGGGGCCGATCCTGATGGGGATGGGCAACCGGGCGCATATCGCGACGCCCTCGATCACCGCGCGCGGGCTGCTCAACATGTCGGCGCTCGCCGGCACCCCGGTGTCGACCTACGGTTGAGGCGGGTGGGAAGCGGTTTCGAAACCGCTTCCACGCGCGCATTCGAACGCGCGTTTCAAGGGTCTTCGAAGACCCTTGTCCCGGCACCGCGCGTGGCGCCTCCGTCGAGGCCGCGCTCTCGCCCGCCGCGGGCTTCAGCGTCACCGTGAGCTCAGGATCGTCGCGGATGAACAGGTCGCGGTGCCCTTGCGGCGTGCGGATGTCGTGTTTGCGAAACTCCCGCCAGATCGCCACCAGCACGTCCGAACGCACGTTGACGATGCCGTTCGACGGGTCTTCGATCCAGAACCGCATCTCGAGGTTCACACAGCTTTCGCCGAAGCTCATCAGCCGGCAGACCGGGGCCGGGTCGGTCAGGACCCGCGGTGTCGCGCTCGCGACATCGACCACGATCTTCATCGCCAGCGGCACGTCGCTGTCGAAAGAGATCGCGATCGGCGTGACAGCCGCAGCCGGTTATGGGTGTAGGACCAGTTGACGATGCGTTGCGAAATCAGGCTCGTCGTTCGGCACCAACCACTCGGTGCCGTCCCGCGTGGTGAGCGAGACGTAGCGCGCGTTGAGCGCCGTCACCCAGCCGAACAACTGCACCGTGCGGTTGTTGGGGTCCGAGGCTCGATCACGTCGCCGGGCTTGATCGAGCGGTCGAACAGCAGGAGCAGCCCGCTGATCAGGTTGGAGATCGACTTCTGCATGCCGAAACCGAGGCCGACCCCGAGGGCGCCGGTGAACAGCGCAAAGGCGGTGAGGTCGATCCCGAGGCTCGACAGCACGATCACCAGCGCCAGTGCGATCAGCGAAAACCGCAGGAGCTTGCCGGTCAGCACCCGCAGCGACGGGGTCAGCCCCTGCATGTGCTGCACCCGCGTGTCGAGGGCCGCGCCGTAACCACCGCCGCCCAGAGCAGCACCACCAGCTCGATCACCCCTTGAGCACGTCGAGGATCGAGAGGTGGACGCTGCCGAGCACGCGACCCAGCCGGTCGAGGCTGGACGATGGTGGGTTCCAGGAGCCCGACGATGTTGAGCGTGGCGACGGCGAAGGCTGGCACCGCGATGGCGCGGGACCAGAAGCTGCTCTGGATCAGGCTCGAGAGCAGCCGGATGAAGATCCAGGCCACCAGCAGGTTGGCGGTCATCGACAGGAGCAGCGACGGCCAGGCGAAGCTGCGGGCGACGAAGATCTCGGCGAGCACGAGGATCAGGGCGACGAGCGGCCCCAGGATCGACAGCGCCGCCGCCAGGATGCCGAGCGCGAAGCGGTTCGACATGTGCAGGCCGGCGATCCGGCGGGCGAGCCAGGCTTTCGGCAGCGCGACAGGATGCGGGCGACGAGCAGCGCCGCGATCACGGCGGTGATCTGCCACAGCGTCGACAGCACCAGCACCTGAGTGAGCACCCAGTATTCCGCCCGCATCTGCAGGTTCTCGAGCGCGATGACGTCGATCAGGCGCTGGTAGCTTCCATGCGGCCGGGCTCCCTCCTCGTCGCAACCTGTCGCGATGTGTCAGTATCGTCTCCGTTACCGGTCGAAATCAACCGGCCCGCGGGCTGGCCCGGGTTTCACCGAGGTTCGAGCCCCTGTATCATCGGGGCGCAAGACGTGGCCTCCGGGTCCGGTGGGAAGAGAAGGAGGGCAACATGCGCAACCCCGCGGCGGAACGCCCGTTGATGCGCGTGCAGGCGCTCCGACACCCTCTTCGGCAGATCGTGCTGCTGCTCGCGCTGCTCGCGCCGAACCTCGCAACCGCGGCCGATCTGAGGATGGTGACCATCGCCACCGGGGCCAAGACCGGGGTCTACTACATCGTCGGCGGCGAGCTCTGCGGGCTGGTCAACGCCGAGCGCTGGCGCCACGGCATCCGCTGCCTGAGCGAGACCACCGGCGGCTCGATCGACAACCTGCGCAAGCTCCGCTCCGGCCAGGCCGATTTCGCCATCGTCCAGTCCGACTGGCAATACAACGCGGTGAACGGGCTCGGCCTGTTCGCGGCCCCCGGGCCCCGACGTGGCGCTGCGCGCGGTGGTCGCGCTCTACCCCGAGACCTTCACCATCGTCGCCCGCGCCGACAGCGGCATCACCCGGCTCTCCGACCTGGTCGGCAAGCGGCTCGACCTCGGCCCGCCCGGCTCCGGCAGCCGCGCGACGATGGAGGTGGTCATGGAGACGATGGGCTGGGACGAGGGCGATTTCACCGCGCTCGTCGGGACCGGCGCCACAGAGGCGCGCAAGGCGATCTGTGCGAGCGAGATCGACGCGGCGGTGTTCACCATCGCGCACCCCAACCTCGCGGTGGAAGACATGCTCACCTCGTGCGGCGCCGAGCTGGTGCCGGTCGATACCGACATCGTCGCCAAGCTCACCGGGACCTATCCCTATTATTTCGCCGATGCGATCGCCGGCGGCACCTATCCCGACCAGACCGCGACCGTGCCGTCCTTTGCCGTCGCCGCGACGCTGGTGACCTCCACCCGAACCGCGCCCTCGACCGTCTACGAACTGGTGCTGGCGCTGTTCAACGACCTGCCGGGGTTTCGCGAGATCCACCCTGCGCTCGCAGAGTTCAGCACCGAGCGGATGGTGCGCGAAGGGCTGAGCGCCCCGATCCACGCCGGCGCACTGCGGTTCTACCGCGAACGCGGGCTGGAGTGAGCGAAGGGCAGGGCGTCCACCGGCCGCGGGTCACACCAGCTGCTGGACGCCGGGATCGCGCACCGCTTCCATCGAGACATAGGTCGCCGTCGAAGCGACATGGGGCAGCCGCGAGATCTGTTCGCTGAGCACCCGGCGGTAGGCCGCGATGTCATGGGTGCGCACCTTGACGAGGTAGTCGAACCCGCCCGCGATCATGTGGCATTCCTCGACCTCGGCGATCCTGCGCACCGCGGCGTTGAAGGCGGCGAGCGCCTGTTCGCGGGTATCCAACAGGCGCACTTCGAGAAAGGCGATATGGGCGAGCCCGAGCCGCACCGGCGACAGCTCGGCGCGGTAGCCGGTGATGACCCCGTCGGCCTCCAGCCGCCGCACCCGGGCGGTGACGGGGGTCTTCGACAGGCCCACCCTTGCGCCGAGCTCGGTCATCGAGATCCGCCCGTCATGGGCGAGCACGTCGAGGATCTCGCGGTCGATTCTGTCGAGGACGAGGGGCTGGGGCATCCGTTTGGCCTGTTGTGAGATGAAACATTGGTGAAATTACCTACCACGGGTGCAAATCCGGGAAAACCGGCCATCTGCGATCTGCTATTCTGGCACGACAAAGGAGCCGGCTTCAGGGGAGCGCTGCGATGATCGACCTCGACCACAGGTGGGACGCCGGCAAGCGGCGCGACGAAGCGGGGCTGCTCGCCGAGCTCGTCGCGCGGGCGGCGCTGGACGAGGTTGCCCGGGCGCGGATCGTCACACGCGCCGCCCGGCTGGTGACCCGGATCCGCACCGCCGCGCGCCCCGGGATGATGGACGTGTTCCTCGCCGAATACGGGCTCTCGACCGACGAGGGCGTCGCGCTGATGTGCCTGGCCGAAGCGCTCCTGCGGGTGCCCGACGGCGAGACGATGGACGCGCTCATCGAGGACAAGATCGCGCCATCGGACTGGTCGCGCCATATCGGCCAGTCCAGTTCGCCGCTGGTCAACGCCTCGACCTGGGGGCTGATGCTCACCGGCAAGGTGCTCGACGACGAGCCGCACCCGGGCCTCGCCGGGCGGTTGCGCGGCATGGTGCGCCGCCTCGGCGAACCGGTGATCCGCAAGGCGGTCGGTGGCGCGATGCGCGAGATGGGCCGCCAGTTCGTGCTCGGGCAGGACATCGCCGCGGCGATGGCGCGGGCGGCGAAGAAGGAAGCGCAGGGCTACACCTATTCCTACGACATGCTCGGTGAGGCGGCGATGACGGCAGCGGACGCGGCGCGCTACGCCACCGCCTACGCAACCGCGATCGACGCCATCGCGTCGGCCTGCAAGTCCCCCGAGATCGCCGCCAACCCGGGCATTTCGGTCAAGCTCTCGGCGCTGCATCCGCGCTACGAGGTGGCCAAGACCGACCGGGTGATGGCCGAACTGGTGCCGGTGCTCGCGGGGCTCGCGCAGAAGGCGGCGGCGGCGGGGATGGGGCTGAACATCGACGCCGAGGAGGCCGACCGGCTGGGTCTGTCGCTCAAGGTGATCGAGGCGGTTCTGGCCGACCCGCGGCTCGCCGGCTGGGACGGGTTCGGCGTGGTGGTCCAGGCCTATGGCAGGCGTGCCGGCGAGGTGATCGACGGGCTCACCGAGATGGCGGAACGGTACGGCCGCCGCATCATGGTGCGGCTCGTGAAGGGCGCCTATTGGGACACCGAGATCAAGCATGCCCAGGTCGAAGGGCTCGACGATTTCCCGGTCTTCACCCGCAAGCCCGCAACGGATGTGAGCTACCTCGCGCACGCCCGCACCCTGCTCGGACGCACCGACCGGCTCTATCCGCAATTCGCCACCCACAACGCCCATACCGTCGCCGCGGTGCTGGAGCTGGCGGAGGGGATCGACCGGACCGCCTTCGAGTTTCAGCGGCTGCACGGGATGGGCGAGGCGCTGCACGACATCGTGCTGACCGAGGAAGGCACCCGTTGCCGGATCTACGCCCCCGTCGGGGCGCATCGCGACCTGCTCGCCTACCTCGTGCGGCGGCTCTTGGAGAACGGCGCCAACTCTTCCTTCGTCAACCGGGTGGTCGACGACTCGGTGCCGCCCGAGGACGTGGCCGCCTGTCCGTTCGAAGCCCTCGCGCGCGCCCCGGCGCCGTTCGAGCCGGTGATGCGGCGGGGGCCGGAGCTGTTCGCGCCGGAACGGGTGAATTCGGCCGGTTTCGACCTCCACGACGCCACCGTGCTCGCCCGGATCGACGCCGCCCGCAGCCGGCCCGACCGGATCGCGGTCGGCCCGATCCTCGCCGGCGCGCCCGTAGGCGGCGAGACCGAGCCGCTGCACGATCCGGCCACGGGGGCCGAGATCGGCACGGTGACGCTCGCGAGCGCGGCAGACGTCGCGCTGGCCCTGTCGGCGGCCACGCCCTGGGACGCCCCGGCGGCGGAGCGCGCGCAGGTCCTGAACCGGGCGGCCGATCTCTACGAGGCGGATTTCGGCCGTGTGTTCGCGCTGCTCGCCGCCGAGGCGGGCAAGACCCTCGCCGACGCGGTGGCCGAGTTGCGCGAGGCGGTCGATTTCCTGCGCTACTACGCGGCCGGGGCAGGGGCGCTGTCCGATAGCCCCCGCGGCACCTTCACCTGCATCAGCCCGTGGAACTTCCCGCTCGCGATCTTCACCGGCCAGATTGCCGCCGCTCTGGCTGCCGGCAATGCCGTGCTGGCCAAGCCCGCCGAGAGCACCCCCGCGATCGCCGCCTGGGGGGTCGAGAAGCTGCACGCGGCTGGCGTGCCGCGCAGCGCGCTGCAACTGCTGCCGGGTCACGGCCGGGTGATCGGCGCGGCGCTCACGTCGGATCCGCGGGTCAAGGGCGTGGCCTTTACCGGCTCGACCGCCACCGCCCGCCAGATCCAGAAGGCGATGGCCACGGGCTGCGCCCCCGGCACCCCGCTCATCGCCGAGACCGGCGGGCTCAACGCGATGGTGGTCGATTCCACCGCGCTGCCCGAACAGGCGGTGCGCGACATCGTTGCCTCGGCCTTCCAGTCGGCCGGTCAGCGCTGTTCGGCCCTGCGCTGCCTCTACGTGCAGAAGGACGTGGCGCCGACGATCCGCAGGATGCTGATCGGTGCGATGGACGAGCTGGCGCTGGGCGACCCTTGGGCGCTGGCGACCGATGTCGGCCCGGTCATCACGGCCCAGGCGCGGGACGAGATCACGGCCTATGTCGACAAGGCCGCGGCCGAGGGCCGGCTCCTGCACCGGCTGGCCGTGCCCGACACCGGCACCTTCGTCGCGCCGGCCCTGATCGAGGTCGCGGGCATCGGCGATCTCACCCATGAGGTCTTCGGCCCGGTCCTGCACATCGCGACTTTCGCGGCCGAGGATCTCGACCGGGTGATCGCCGAGGTCAACGCCACCGGCTACGGGCTGACCTTCGGGCTGCATACGAGAATTGACGACCGGGTGCAGCAGGTTGCCGAGACCGTGCGCGCGGGCAACATCTACGCCAATCGCAACCAGATCGGCGCCATCGTCGGCAGCCAGCCCTTCGGCGGCGAGGGGCTGTCGGGCACCGGTCCCAAGGCGGGCGGCCCGCATTACCTCGCCCGGTTCACCCAAAGCGCGGTCGCGCCGGCCAATGACCCCGGCGCAGGTGCGGCGGATGTCGCGGAGATTGCCGCCGACCTCGCCCGGCTGGCGGCGCTGCCCGGGGGCGGAACGGTCGAGATCCTGCCGGGCCCGACCGGCGAGCTCAACCGGCTCTCCACCCTGCCGCGCCCGCCGCTCCTCTGCCTCGGGCCCGGCGTTGCGGTCGCGCAGCAGGTCGCCGCGGTCGAAGCGCTCGGGGCGGGCGGTGGCCGTTGCAGGCCGGTCTTGACCCGCAGGCGCTCAGGAGCCTCGCGGGCTTCGGCGGGGTGCCGGTGGGGCGATGCCGAGACCGGACGCGCCTATGCAGAGGCGCTTGCCGCCCGCGCGGGGCCGATCCTGCCGCTCATCACCGGCAAGCCGGACAGGGGCCACGTCGTCCTCGAACGCCACCTCTGCGTCGATACGACGGCGGCGGGCGGCAACACCGCACTTCTCGCCGGCACGGAGTGAGCCGACGCGCGCAGCGGCGGCGGGGCGGGCCGCGGGGCGGACGTCCCCGCGCGCAGCGGTCGCGCACGGGGACCGCGATGGTCTCACGCGGGCCGTTGGCGCACCGGCGCCGGGAGCGGGCGAGGGGAGGGCGTCGACGTCGGGGGGACGACACGCGCGGTGACGGGCAACACCGCGATCCTCACCGAAACCGAGTGACCTTGCCCGCACCGGGGGGGCAGTGAGGGGCAGGGATGCCTGTGGCGCGGCGTCGCCTGCGACGCCGTCTCGGGATTTCCCAGCGTTCTGCAGCCGCTGCCGGGGTTTGCAGCAGCCGAAACCCGGCCGTTTCGCCAAAGCCGCGGAATCGCGAACACTCTGTTTCCCTTGAAAATCAACGACAAAGCACATCGTCTACGGGGTGCCCCGAGGGAAGCGACACCTGTGAGCGCCCGGCCTGCCGCGTCCGTGACCGGCCGCCGCGCGCAGCACCTCACCTGGCCCGCGACGCCCCGCGCGCGCCGGTCCAGCCCGTCTCGCCGCCAGTCTCCCGCGTGTCACCAGGGCGGCGTGCGTGCCGTCGCCGCGCTGCGCCCGGCCGCCGTCAGGCGTATATGTTCATGTACTTCATGCAGATCACCCGCAGGCAGGACGAGATGTTCTTGTCGTTTGCGACAAGGCACTGGTCGTGGATCCGGGTGATGAGCGCAGGGAGCGTGGTGCCAGTACGCTCGGCCATGTCTTCCAGCACCGTCCAGAACACCCGTTCGAGGCGAATCGTCGTCGAATGGCCGTGGATGCGGAAACCGCGCTTCTCGGGCCGGAACTCGTCGGCCTGGTCGATCGTGCAGGCATTGAACATGTGGCCGAGGAAATCGTCCGGGTCGATTTCGACATAGATCGACATGTTGTCCGCACCCCCACCAATCCGGCCCGGTCCCTGTTTTTCAAGGCTCCGGTCTGCCGCTGCGCCCAAAGACTCTGCGAAGATGCCCGATTTTTTCGCAAGTTTCCAATAATTACTACCAACCGGTAAAGCCGCCTCCCTATGCTCACATCAGCGTGATGAAAGCTGCCAGAAACGGAGGTTGGTTTGCCGAGCGAGTTCTTCAAGAAGACGCTGGACCCCGTCATCGCCCTGTCCGCGATTGCCGTCCTCGACATATTCATGTTCCTCATCGTCGGCGCCTGGACGGTCGGCGGTGGCGAGACCATGATGACCGGGCTGATTGCCCAGGCGGTCATGGGCGACGAGCTCGACAGGCTGCCGTTCTGGCAGCTGGTGTTCACGCCCGACCCGACCTACTGGAAGATCTACATCAGCCTCGGCATGCTGTTCGGCGCCTTCGTCGGAGCGGTGCTGTCGAAGGAATTCTACATCCGCATCCCGCGCCGGCTCGAGGAATGGATCCTCATCACCATCGGCGGGTTGCTGATGGGCATCGGTATCCGGCTCGCCTTCGTGTGCAACGTCTCGACCTTCTTCGGCATGGGTCCCGAGATGAACATGGGCGGCTACCTCGCGATCTCCGGCATCCTCGCCGGCGCCTGGGTGGGCTCGATGATCTACAAGAAAATCCTGGAGGGCTGAGATGTCTGCGATCGGTCAATGCCTCGTCGCCTTCATGTTCGGCTCCATCGTCGGCCTGCTGGTGCAGCGCTCGCGGTTCTGCAACACCGCCGCCCTCAGGGACGCGATCCTGTTCAAGACCTACCGCAACACCAAGGCGCTGCTGGTGGCGATGATCATCCTCACCTTCGGCTTCACGCTGTTCCTCACCTTCGGCGAGGGTAACCCGATGCATTTCGATGTCGGCCTCAACACCTTCGCCGGGCTCTTCATCTTCGGCGTCGGCATGGTGCTCGCCGGCGCCTGCACGGTCTCGACCTGGGTCAAGTTCGGCGAGGGCAATATCGGCGCGCTCTGGGCGCTTATCTTCACCTTCGTCGGCATGTTCCTGTTCTCGATGGTCTGGTCGGTCAACTACTGGCCGCCGGCGCCCGCCTCGATGACCGGCGAGCCCAACCTCGAAGCCTTCCAGCTCGGCTATGCCAATGCCGCGACGCTGCAGGAAAAGCTCGGCATCCCGGCGGTGGTCTTCGGGCTGATCCAGATGGGGGTGCTCTATCTCATCTACCGCGCCATCCGGCGCAAGGAAATGGCGCAGGAGCTGGCGCACAGCCAGGCACAGGCCGCCGCGGCCAAGCCCAAGGCACAGGCGTCCGCCCAACCCGCCGAATGACCTGAACCCAACCAACGGAGGACGACATGGGATTGTTCAGCCGGAAGAAGACCGAAGAGACCTGCGGCGACGCCGGGCAGGCGACGCTGTCGAACGGCGAGGTCGTCACCATCAAGACCAAGGTCGACTGCCTCGGCGACAGCTGCCCGCGGCCGCAGCTGATGACCAAGAAGGCGGTGAGCCAGCTCGGGTCGGGCGAGGTGGTCGAAGTGCTGATCGACAACGCCTCGTCGGTCGAGGCGCTGCCGCCGATGTGCAACGAGATGAACGCCCAGCACCTCGACACGCTGACCGGCGAGCGCTGCTGGAAAGTCTACATTCGCAAGGATTGACCCGATGACGGTGCCCCGGCTCCTGATGAACCTCTACGCCTGGACCTCGCTTGCCGCGGTGGTTCTGGGCATCGGCTGGACGCTGGTGTTTCCGCCGCAGAGCCTGCGCGTCGACCGCGACGGCGTGGCGCATTTCACGCCCCAGGTCGAACACATGATCACCGGCGAGCCCGTCAGCATGAACGAATTGATCCGCCATTACCGCGGCGAGTGAGGAGGACAGATGGATTTCGAAACCACCGCCCAGCTGATCGCGGCCGCCGTCGCCTTCGGGGTGATGTATCTCGCGTTTCTCAAGGACACGCTGTGAACGGGGAGGCATATCATGGAGCGTAGCAGCTGGGTCTTCGTCGCGAGCAGCCTCGTCGTCACCTTCGTCGTCTTCTGGCTGGCCTTCCCATTCGCGGCGATGGACCGCGACGTGGTTGCGCGCGCGGCCACGCCGCAGCCGGCCGAGACGCTGGGGCTGGTCGATGTCGGCGGCGGCTTCGGCGAACTGCCGGTCGAGGAACTGATGCTCTACTACGTCGAGAACCCGCCCGCCGCTGCCGCGCCCGGTGCCGTCGCCGCACCGGAGATCAAGTTCGGAGGCTGCTGAGATGCCCACCGGGCGGATCTCGGTCTGGCGCGGAGCGGTCTGCGCGGCGCTCTGCATCACCGCGCCCGCTGGCGCCGGTCCGATCGCGACGATCGAGAGCGGGGCAGGGGTCGCGCTCCCCGCGGGCACCGCGGTGCTCGACATTCGCGACGAGGAAAGCTGCCTTGCGAGCAGTCCGCCCGGGGCGCGTTGCCTGCCGGCGGAACAGATGCTCACCGGCGCAGACGGCGCGCCGATCGGCTTCCACGCCCTGCGCTGGGCTTTGGGCACGCTCGGGCTGACCGGGGCCGAGACGCTGGTGATCTACCAAGGCGACACCGTCGCGCCCGAAGACGCGCGCGCGGCGGCGGCGCTGGTCTACCTCGCGGGGCAAGCCGAGGTGCTGGTCCATGCCGGGCCGGCGCTGGAGACCGACGTGGGCGGAGACGGCCGGGCGCCCTGGCGCGAGGTGGTCTACACAGCGCCGATGCGCACCGGCGAAATGACCATCGCAGCCGCACCGGCCGGCAGCCTGCGCGACCGGTTGAGCGACTTCGCGACCGGCGGCGGCAGCGTCGCCTTCGCCGCGCCGGGAAGCTGAGCCCGGACCCAGACCCCCCCGCCGCACCCGAGCGGGGTTCAGAAAGGAACACGAGAACCATGGACGTATTGCTCCACATCACCACCCCCGCGGCCGCCCCCGTCGCCGCCGCGCTGGGTCGCGCCCTGAGCGCGAAGGGCGCGACCTGGGCGGCCTTTCTCACCAATGACGGGGTCAGGGCGCTGGACGACGCGGGCTTTGCTGCCGCCAGCACCGGCGCCCAACGGGTCGCGGTCTGTGAACATTCCTGGGAGCTGCACATGACCGGCGCCTGCCCGGTCGAGCGCGGCAGCCAGACGGTCAACTCCGGTCTCATGGCCGAGGCGGCCCGGGTCATCAGCCTTTAGTCATAAGCCTGTAAGGAGCCCGACATGAACGAGAAGAAGATCCTGGTGCTCGGACGGCGCGACCACACCGAGGCGATGCGGGTGGCGGCGGGGCTGACCATCTTTGGCCACGACGTGCGGCTCGTGTTCATGACCGAACCGGTGGCCGAAACCGAGGCCAATGCCGCCCAGGCCGAGCTTCTGGAGCTCAGCGACATCGTCCCCGAGACGACGGTCGCCGAGATGGGCGACGACCTCGCCCTGCTCGACGCCGCCGCGCTGGGCCGGGCCATCGCCGACGCCGACCGCGTCGTCAGCATCTGAGGAGGGAAACATGAAGATCGTCGAGATCGACACCGGGCTGTTCCCCGACGCGCCGCGCGTCGATACCGCCCTGACCACCCTCGAACCCACCCACGAGGTCGCGCGTTTCGATGCCCGCGCCCTCGACCCGAACGACGACCCCGCCTGGGAGGAGATAGCCACGGCGGTTCTGGGAGCGGACCTGATCGTCACGCTCTGACACCCCGGCCAAGACTGGGCCAAGACACACAAGGGAGACACAGATGAAACGTTTCGCGATTACCCTCAAGTCCACCGTGGCCGCGCTCGCTCTCATGGCCGCGCCCGCCTTTGCCGCCGACCCGCTGGTCGACGTCGCCTGGCTCAAGGACAACCTCGGCGCCGACAACATGGTGGTGGTCGATGCCCGCGGCTCGACCGACTTCCTGCGCGGCCATATCCCGGGTGCGGTCAACACCGACTACGGCAAGGACGGATGGCGGGTGAAGGTCGGCAACGTGCCCGGCGTCTTCCCCGAAGACCCGACCGCGCTCGGCCAGATGATCGGCAACCTCGGCATCGGCGACGACACCCATGTGGTGGTCGTCGCCCCCGGCAACGATTCCTCCGACATGGGCACCGCCACCCGGATCTACTGGACCTTCAAGGTGCTGGGCCATGACGAGGTCTCGGTGCTGAACGGCGGCATGGCGGCCTGGCTCAAGGAAGTCGACGGCAGCAACAACCCGGTGAACCCGCTCGACAAGGGCGCGGTCGAGCCGACGCCCGCGAGTTTCACGGTCGATCTGCAGGAAGACATGATCCCCGACGAGACCGAAGTGCAGGCGATGTTCGACTCCGGCGCGCTGCCGGTCGACAACCGGACCGAAGACCAATACCTCGGCGTCAACAAGCACGGCGCCGCCAAGGCCTACGGGACCATCCCGGGCGCGGTGAACCTGCCGCAATCCTGGCTGACCGTGGACGGCGGCGGCACCTTCCGCGACGCCGATACGCTGATGAAGCTCTACGCGGCCGCCGGCGTGCCCACCGAGGGGCCGGAGGTCAACTTCTGCAACACCGGCCACTGGGCCTCGATCGGCTGGTTCGTGTCCTCCGAGCTCCTCGGCAACGAAGAGGCGGTGATGTACGATCCCTCGATGGTCGGCTGGACCGACAAGGGCCTGCCGGTGGAAGCCGCGGTATCGCTCAAGTGACGGCGATCTGACGAAGGACGGAAACCATGTGGCGCAAGCGCCGCAACACGACATGCACCGCGACGCTCACGGGCGTCGCGGTCCTCTGCACGGTCCTGGCCGCCGGTCCCAGCGCGGCGGGGGAGGGCGATGCCCGCATCCTCGCCGCCGAGATCCTGGTCGCCCGCGCCGATCTCGCCCGGATCGCCGATCCCGACCTGCCGCCGCTCCACCGGGACGGGATCGTCAAACGGGTGGACGGCGCGCTCGGGCTGATCCCCTGGCTGCTGATCGTCGCGGGCGACGAAGCGGCTGCCGCGACGGTGACCGGGTGGCGGCGCGACTGGACCGGAGAGCCGGGGCAGATCGCGCCGCTCGACCGGGCGCTGGAAACGGTCTCGCAGGCCCACCCGCTCGACCTTGCCCCCTTCGACATCGGCATCACCCGGGCGGCGCTCGCCGAGGCACGGGCGATCCACGACGAATATTGCGCCGGCTGTCACGACGGGCTGGGCAGCGGCGATCCCGACGCGGAACTCGCTTCGCGCGATCTCTACCTGATGGCGCGCGAGGAGGAGAGCGACCGGTTTCTCGCCCGGCTGATCAACGGGGTGAAGGGCGACGAGACCATCGGCTTCGTCAACCCGTTGAGCGACGCGCAGATCGCGGCGCTCTGGAAGCTCTACACCTGGCATTGAGCGCGACCCCTCGCACCCCTCTTCACCCCTGCGTGAGCGTCCCGTTCCGCCCCTTTAACCCCACCGGAAACCTGTGGTCTAACCCCGGCTGATCCCTGCGCGTCCGCTCTGTCCGGTGCAGGGCAGTGCAAGCCTGAAGGAACCCGCGCCGTGAATATCCGCAAGATCATCTTCTGGAGCCATCTGGTCGTCGGCGTGGTCACCGGCCTCGTCGTCTTCGTGATGGCGGCGACCGGCGTACTGCTGACCTACGAGGCCCAGATCACCCGCTGGGCCGAGCACCGCAGCGTCACCGTGGCGCCGGGTCCGCGGCTCGACGTCGAGGCGCTGGCCGCGGCGGCGCTCGCGGAGACCGACGGACAGGCGACAGCGCTGGTCTTCGAAAACGACCCGACGGCGCCGGTCACCGCGTCGCTCGGCCGGCGCGGCAAACTGCTCCTCGATCCCACCACCGGTGCGGCGCTCGGCGACGGCGAAACCGGCGTCGCCCGGGTCTTCCACGCGGCGACCGGGCTGCACCGCGCGCTGTCGCTCTCCGGGCCGGGCGGTCCGGGGCGGGCGGTGACCGGTGCCGCGAACCTCGGCTTCCTGTTCCTGGCGCTCTCCGGCGCCTATCTGTGGCTGCCGAAAATCTGGCGCTGGGCGCGGATCAAATACCTGATCCTGTTCCGCCGCAGCTACCCGAGCGCCCAGGCCCGCGACTTCCACTGGCACCATATCTTCGGTTTCTGGGCGCTGATCCCGCTGGTGGTTGTGGTCTTTACCGGCGTCACCATGTCCTACGACCGGGTCCAGGGCGTGGTGATGACGCTGGCAGGCGTGGGCGCGGAAGCGGAGGGCGGCCGTCCCGGTGGCGCCGGCGGCGAACCCGGCGATACGCTCCAGCTCGTCGACGGCGGGGCGGGGCTCAACGCCGTTCTCGCGGCGGCAGAGGCTCACGATCCGGCCTGGCGGCGGGTGACGCTCACCCTGCCGCTGATCCCGGGCGTCGACACCGTCACCGCGACGGTCGACACCGGCCCCGGGCGACAGCCGACGCGCCAGCAGACGCTGACCATCGCCCAGGCCGATGCGCAGGTGGTCGCGGTCCAGCGCTTCGCCGACCAGCCCAAGGCGGCGCGCACCTTCCTGTTCCTGCGCTTCGGCCATACCGGCGAATACTTCGGGGCCCTCGGCCAGACCATCGCCGGGCTGGCCTCGGCGGCGACCCTGGTCATGGTCTACACCGGCTTCGCACTGGCCTGGCGGCGGCTCGATCTCGCCGCTGCTCCGGCGGCGTCGGCAGGGCCGGGCGTGAGCGCCGGTCTTCGCCCGCGGGCGCGACGGGCCGGTGACACACCGGTCGCTCCGCTACCCCGGCCGGGCGAAACCTGTAACACACCGACCGCTTTCGAACATGCCCGCGCGGGCCTCGCGTTGCCAAAACCACACGAACCGGGAGAGGAATTGTTGCCCGCCAGAAAACAGGCCGTTCACCGCCCCGAACCCGCCAGAATTCCCCTTTAATCGAATCGTCGGGGCGCCTACCCACAGCCGGTCAGAGGGGACCGGGCGTGCAGGCAAACGAAAGCCGGGCACCCCACACAGTTCGACAGTCTTTGAAGCAAGCAAACGGTCAGTCCATTGAAATATCGTCCCGAGATTGACGGCCTACGCACGGTCGCGGTGCTCCCGGTCATTCTGTTCCACGCCGGCGCCGCGCCGTTCAGCGGCGGCTTCGTCGGCGTCGACGTGTTCTTCGTGATCTCGGGCTACCTGATCACCACCATCCTGATCAGCGAGCTCGAAGAGGGGCGCTTCAGCATCATCAACTTCTACGAACGCCGTGCCCGGCGGATCCTGCCGGCGCTGTTCTTCGTGATGCTGTGCACGTTGCCCTTCGCCTGGGCCTGGATGCAGCCGCCGCAGCTCAAGGACTTTGCCCAGAGCCTCTGGGCGGTGTCGCTGTTCGGCTCCAACTTCCTGTTCTGGAAGACGTCCGGATACTTCGCCGCCGCGGCGGACGAAAAGCCCTTCCTGCACACCTGGAGCCTCGCGGTCGAGGAACAGTATTACGTGCTGTTCCCGATCTTCCTGTTCCTCGCCTGGCGCTTCGGGCGCAACCGCGTGTTCTGGATGATCACGATCCTTGCCGCCGGCTCGCTGCTGATCAGCGAATGGGGCTGGCGCAACGAACCCAAAGCCAACTTCTTCCTGTTCCCGACCCGCGCCTGGGAGCTCTTTGCCGGCTCGATCGCGGCCTTCCTCATCAAGAGCCACGGCATCCGCACCAACAACATCCTGTCGGGCATCGGCCTGCTGGCGATCCTCTACTCGATCTTCTTCTATACCGAGGCCACGCCCTTCCCGAGCGTCTACGCGCTCCTGCCGGTCGGCGGCTCGGTGCTGATCGTGCTCTTCGCCACAAACGAAACGCTTGCCGGGCGGCTGCTCAGCACCCGGCCCTTCGTCGGTATCGGCCTCATCAGCTACTCGGCCTATCTCTGGCACCAGCCGCTGTTCGCCTTCGCCCGGATCCGCATGACCGAGGCGCCGAGCCTCACTCTCATGCTGGTGCTCTCGGTCGTGGCGTTGCTGCTCGCCTGGTTCAGCTGGCGCTTCGTCGAACGCCCGTTCCGCCTCAAGGCGGTGACCAGCAAGCGGCTGATCTTCTCGGGCTCGCTCGTCGGCATCGTCTTCTTCGTGGCGCTCGGCCTCGTCGGCACCGCGCTCAACCCGCGGTTCGAACAGTATTGGCTCGCCAAACAGCCCGAGAACGTGCGCGAGACCTACGGGATTCTCGCCCGGGCCAACCCGGAACTGTCCAACTGGGGCGCCGACGCGTTCGGCAATGTCGACCTGTCCGACTGCCGGTTCAACACAAGGCTCCCGACCCCGGAGGTACAGGAGCGGCTGCTGAGCTGTGCCGAGAGATACGGCCCCGGCGTGCTGATCCTCGGCGACAGCCACGCCATGGACCTCTACGGCGTGGTCGCCTCGCGCTTCCCCGACCACCCGTTCATCGCCGGCATCACCCAGGGCGGCTGCCGGGTGTTCGACTGGGAGGAGAGCTGCCATTACGACGACACCGCCGCCTTCCTCGCCGAACATCCGGAGGTCTTCGGCAAGGTGATCTTCGAACAGGCGGGCGTGTTCCTCTTGCAGGAGGAGAACGGCGAGAAGGGGTCCCGCGAGATGTTCTCGAACCTGCGACTGACCCAGCCGGTCGAGCATATCGTGCCGGATCTCGAACACATCAGGATCGGGGTCGACTACGTCGCCGAGCTCAGCAAGTCGGTCCCGGTGGTGTGGTTCCTGCCCCGCGTGGAGCCCCATATCGGCTCCAACTACATCCTGCGCAACGGTTGCGAGGGGAAGTACTTCTTCCGCGAAGGTCAGGTCGCGCTGTTCGACAATCTCGAACGGGTGATCGCCGCCCAGATCGACGCCGTCGGTTCCGACCGGCTCACCTGGGTGTCGCAGAACGAACTGTTCCACATCGACCTCGCCAAGGATTTCATGACCTGCGACGATCTCTACTGGAGCGACGGCGACCATTTCTCCGAAACCGGTGAAGTGCTGTTCGGCTCGCGCCTGCCCGACGACTTCGTCAAGTTCTGACCGTCTGATCCCGCGGGCAGCCCCGGTCTGCCCGCGGGAAACCCCCGTTTCTGTCGTTGGTTCGGCCACATTCGGCCATTTTCGCTTCATATTGTGCAGGAAACGCATTCGACCGCCAGCACCGGCCCCGTTGCGACGCCGCTGGCCCCGAAACTGGAGAACCACCCGTGCAAGACCCCGTGCAAGACATCGCCTCGCGACTGGCCGAGATCGCCAGGACCCAGGGGGAGACACAAGCCGTCGCCGATACGACCGGCGCGATGACCTATGCGCAGTTCGAGGCCTGGACCAACGACCTCGCCAACCGGATCATCGCCGCAATCGGCATGACGCCGCGGGTCTGCCTCGTGGTCGCCGGCCACGACCGCCAGGGCCTCGTCGGCATGTTCGCGACGCTGAAGACCCCGCACATCTTCCTGCCGATCGACCGCGAGAACCTGCCCGCCAATATCGCCGCGATCGCCGCACAGTTCGACGCCGGCGCCGTGGTCCATACCGACCTCACCGAAGGGGCGGTGGCCGCCGCGGGCCTCTCGGTCCCGGTCGTCGCGGTCGGTCCCGAACCCACGGGTCCGGTGACCCCGCCCGCGGCCCTCGCCGATCTCACCCGCACCGCGATCTACAAGCGTACCTCGGGCTCGACCGGCGGCGCCAAGACCGCGGCGCACACCGTGGAAGGGCCTGCTCGGCGACGCGATCCCGGGGCGAAGATCCTGGAACTCACGCCGGGCGCCAATGCTCGGTGGTCTCCACCTTCGACGCGGCGCTCACCAGCGCGGCGACGCTGCGCACGATCCTGTCGGGGGCCACGCTGCTGCCGGTGGACCTGCGCTTCGAGACCCCGCCGAAAGCCGCCGCCCGATTGATCGACGCCGGGCTCACCCATGTCTACTGCACGCCCACCGCGATCCGGCTCCTGTGCAGCGGTCTGCCCGAGGGCGGCATCTTCCCGAACTGCGCTCGATCCTGCTCGGCGGCGAAAAGACCACGAAGGCCGACGTGCGCCTGCTCGCGCAGTCGACCCCGCCCGACGCCCACCTGCGGGCCACCTTCGCCTCGACCGAGACCCAGCTCGTGGCCCATACCACGGTGCCCTTGACCGGTGACGTCCAGCCCGAGGATTTCGCCGACATGGCCATCGCCGAGGGCGTGACCATCGACATCCTCGCCGAAGATGGCAGCCGCAAGGCCGCGGGCGAGATCGGCCGGGTGCAGGTGACGTCGAAGATGATCACACTGGGCTACCAGGGCGATGTCGATCCGGCACAGGCGGCCAAGGTCACCCACAACCCCGACGGCACCCGCTCCTACATGACCGACGACATGGGCACTCACCCCTGACGGCCGGATCGTGCTGACCTCGCGCGCCGGGCGCGAGATCAAGATCCGCGGCCGCCGGGTCGATCTCGGCGCAGTCGAAGGCTGGCTCACGGCACAACCCGACATCATCGAGGCGGCGGTGGTGGTGCAGCCGCTCGGCCATGACGGCGGCCCGCGGCTCGCGGCCTTCGTCCAAGGGCGCGGACGGGTTCGAAGGCGGCGCCGCGCTGCGCAAGCGGATGCAGGCGGAGCGATCGCCTCGATGCAGCCGAGCGCCATCGTGGTGCGCGACGAGCTGCCGCGCACGCCGAACCAGAAGATCAACCGCCGGGCGCTGGAAAGCGACCTCTCGCATCTCGAGGCGGACGGCGGCGAGACCCTGCAGGACGAAGGCCTGCTCGGCCAGGTGGCGCGGATCTGGGCCGGCGTGCTGAACCGTCCGGTGACCGGGCCGGAAAAGGATTTCTTCGATCTCGGCGGCGACAGCATCGCGGCCACGGTCGCGGCGGTGAAGATGGAACGCGCGCTGGCGCTGCCGGTCGACACCGGCTTCGTCTACCGCGACCCGGTGCTCTCCGAACAGGTCCAGGCGCTCGCAGCGCTGGAACTGGGCGGCGCCGTGCTGCCCGACCGGCTGCTGGTGCCGCTCACCATTCCGGGCGCCGAAGGGCCGGAACCCGAGGTGCCGCCGCAGCGCGCCTTCCTGATCTCCGGCGCCGGCGGCCACGTCTTTCCCTTCGCCCCCGTCGCGCGCGAGTTGCAGGCGCAGTGGGACATCCTCGGGATCCTGCACCCGGGCATTCTCGACGACGAGCCGGAACTCGGCAGCATTTCCGACTACGCCGACCGTATGGGCAAGGCGATCCGGGCGAGCCAGCCCGAGGGCCCCTATTTCATCGTCGGCTATTCCTTCGGCGCCGCCGTCGCCCACGAGATCGGCCGGCGGCTGAAAGCCGAGGGCGAGGCCGTCGGCGTCGTCCTGGTCGATCTGCAGCTCCTCAAGCTCGGCACCCTGCGCTACAAGGCGTGGTACACCCGCGAGATGTTCGGCACCCGCCTGCGCCGCGGCCGCGACGCGGGCGTCCGGCGCGGCTTCCTCGACGATCCCAACCTCGATCCGGTCGAGAAGGCGAAACTGTCGATCTCGATCCGCGCCATGAACCAGCTCCTGGAGCGCTACAGCCCGGAAAAGACCGCCGCCCCGACCGTGGTCATCACCGCGGCGGTGAAGGACGAGCCCTACGAGGCCCACGACCTCGGCTGGAGCAAGGTGGCGCCGCTCCTGAAGGTCATCGAGACGCCGGGCAACCACCTCGAGATGTTCAAGGACCAGTACATGGAGGGCTTCGCCCGCCTGCTCGACGAGTGCCTGACGCTTCTGGCCCGCGAGGCCGGCGGTCCGCGCCCGTGACTGGCGGCGTCCACGGCCAATGGAACCGGTGACCGGGGGCGCCGGCATCGGAGGGGTGAAAAGCCGCGTCCTTCGTGATACGCTGCGGGCGAAGACGGCATTTCCGGCAAGACATTTGACAGACCTCCACCCGCGCGGGCGCGTGGGACAGACTTCCAAATGGAAACAAATCCACGCCCTAATCCAGCCGCCTTGGCAGGGTCAGGTACAGTCGGACAACTGGATGGACGGCGGACCGGATGACCGGGCCCGCCAGGGCTAAGCGCGAAGGGCGACCATGAGTATCGGCGTAGGTGTGGTTCTTGTCCGGGAAGAGACGCCCGGTCCGGGAGAACGCAGGTTCATCAAGGCGATCTCGGAAGATCCGCGGTTTCACCTGTGCATGGTGGCCGCGGCCGATCCCGTCGAGACCGCGCGGCCCGCGCTGGTCGACACCGCGCTCCGGCTGGAGGCGCGGGTGTTCCCGGCGCCCGACCGGTGCCCACCGACCTGCCTGAGATCGCCGCACCCCGCCGGCCTGCCGGAGGCGCTGCCCGCGGGCTGCGACGTCGTCGTCGATTTCAGCCACGACCCGGCGGTGCTGTCGCTCGCCGGCGCGGCGCCGGAAGGGGTCTGGCGGCTGAGCGCCTATGCGCCCGATGCCGGTCTCGCCGAGGCCCGCGACCGTGCCCCCGTCACCCCGGTGACGCTGACCCGCCACCGGGCCGGCGCGCCGCCCGAAAAGATCTCGTCCGCCCGCTACGACACCAAGTTCCTCGCCTCGCGCAACGTCGCCCAGATCCGCGAGAAGTCGGTCCAGATCGCCCTGCAGGCGCTCGCGGGCCTGGCTCTGGACGGTGCGCCCGCGACCCCGGACCCGACCGCCGGCCCCGCCCGCAAGACCGACCGGGTCAACGGCACTGCCCGCCCGTCCTTCGCATCGGGCGATCTGCCGGGCTACGGGCTGCGCACGGTGACGGAGCTCGCCTCGCGCGCGCTGATGGCCGCGGGCGAGCGGATCGGGCGCCGGCCGGGCATGTTCGAACTGCGCCTCGGCCGTGGCGACGGGCTCGGCTTCGATCCGGCCGCCAGTATCCCCCTGACCCCGCCCGCGGGCACCTTCTGGGCCGACCCGTTTCTCTACGAGCACGACGGCACGCTCTACGTGTTCTACGAGGTCTACGATTACGAGACCCGCCGCGGTCATCTCGACGTCGGCCGGGTCGAGGCCGACGGGATGGTGCCGCTCGGCACCGCCCTGAAACGGCCATACCATCTGTCTTACCCCTTCGTGTTCGACTGGGACGGGGCGATCTGGATGATCCCCGAAACCCACGCCACCCAGCAGCTCGAGATCTGGCGGGCGACCGATTTCCCCACCGGCTGGGAGCTGGCCCGGACCGCAATGGAAGGCGTGTCGATGGCCGACACTGTGATCTTCGAACACCTCGGCCAATGGTGGATGTTCACCAACATCTGCCACGACAGTTTCGGCGACTACAGCACCGAGCTGCATCTCTACCGGATCGACAGCCCGATGATGAACGAGATCGAGCCGCATCCGCTGAACCCGGTGGTGATCGACAGCCGCACCGCCCGCGGCGGCGGCCGGGTGTTCGAACAGGGTGGCAAGCTCTACCGCACCAGCCAGGACAATTCCCACGGGCTCTACGGCTACGGGCTGAACGTGATGGAGATCACCCGTCTCGACATGACCGGCTATGCCGAACACCCGGTGCGCCACGTCACCGGCGATTTCGACGACGACGTGATCGCCTGCCACCACATGGATGCGGCCGCCGGGCGCTTCGTGATCGACGTCCGCCGCCCGATGCTGAGCCTGCGCAAGCTGGCCTGGTGAGCGCGCCGGTCCGGGTACGGCACCAGCGGGTTCGAACCCGCTGCACAAGGCGTTTCGAAACGCCTTTCCCCGCCCGGTGACCGCCCGCGCGCCCGGCTTCAGGGCCCGTTTCAGGGTTTCGGCAACACCACCGCGCCGCGTTTGAGGAACACCACCATCAGCCCGAGCCAGGCGACCGCGACCGCGGCGAGGCAGAGCACCAGCCCGACCGCCTCGCCGAGCCGCGCGAGCGGCGTGGCGGTGGTGAGGATCACCAGGGCGGTCGTCCCGGTGAGCACCAGCCCGGGGGTGAAGGTGCGCAGGAAATCGGCGCGGGTGAGCTGCAGGATCCGGGTCAGGGCAAAGACCCCGACGATGGAGACCATCACCGAGCTCGCGAAATGCGCCCAGGCCGCCGCCTCGGCGCCGCGCCGGGCGAAGACCACGAGGAGCAGCAAAAGGCTGCCCGCCCCGAACAGGCGGATGTAGAACTGCGCCCGTCCGTAGCCGGTGGTCATCAGCGCGGGCTCCAGGAGCCCGGCGAGGAACTGCACCG
This sequence comes from Paracoccaceae bacterium, assembly GCA_041397205.1. Classification (GTDB taxonomy): domain Bacteria; phylum Pseudomonadota; class Alphaproteobacteria; order Rhodobacterales; family Rhodobacteraceae; genus Sinisalibacter. The sequence goes on along the minus strand of JAWKXC010000007.1, from coordinate 91,976 downwards.
CGCGCGAGACGGTCAGGATCACTACCACGCCGGCGGCCGGCAGCCAGGTCTCGTCGAGCACGTTGACCACCAGCGGTTCGGCGAGCAGCGCCACGATGGCGCTGAGCGGCCAGAGGATCGCCGCGGCGATCGCCATGTTCTCGATCCAGGCGATGCGCAGCGCGTCGAGCCCGGTCTCTTCCTTCTCGATCCGGGTGAAGCGCGACCAGGTCAGGATCAGGAGCGGCTGCATCACCAGGTCGGAGGCGGTGACCGCGATCCGGGCGCCGCCGCGATAGGCGCCGACCATGGTGGCATTGGCGAAGGCGCCGAGGATGATGTCGGTGCCGTAGTTCTGAAACAGGTGCACCGAGGTCGTGCCCCAGAGCGGCAGCGCCGTTGTCGCAGCCTCGGTCGTGGTGTCGCGGCGGAAGCCGAGCCGGGGCAGGCGGCGCACCAGGCCGCCGGTGAGCAGCCCGCCGACGGCGATCGAGACGTAGCGCGGGGCGATCAGCGCGGCGAGCTCGTAGCCCTGCCACAGGAGCGCGATGGTGGCGACGAGTGCGCAGGTCTCGGCGACCAGCACGTAGAGGCTGGCCGAGCGCACCCGCTGTTCGCGCACCAGCTGCGCCTCCCACCAGGCGCTCGGGGTGATCAGCAGCGGGATCGGCGCAATCGCGAGCAGGGCGGTGCCCTGCGCCGTCTCGAACCCGCCGGTGACGAGGCCGAAGAAGGCGATCGCCAGGGTGCTGAGCGCGCCGACGCCGGTATTGAGCCAGTAGATCGTATCTCGGTCGCGCTCGAAATCCTTCGAGCGCAGCAGTGCCTGGTAGAAACCGGTGAAGACGAAGGTGTTGCCGATCACCGCCGCCGCCCAGGCGAGTGCATAGGTGCCGAAGACCTCGAGCGCGAGATAGCGCGAGGCCACGGCGACCGCGACGAAGGAGATGAGCTGCCCGAGGATGCGGGAGGTCACGCCGACGACATAGGGTTCTGTGAGGCTTTTCAACATGCCGGCTCTGCGGTCCTTACCCTGTGCCCGTACCCGATGTGCACGTGTCGGATTGCGTTGTCGCCCCGCCGGCCGGGCGTCCGGCCGGACAGGCCCGGTACGGCGTCACCCCAGTGCAGCCGCGGCGTGCACATCGAACCCGTGCGGGCGCAGCACCTCGGCCATGCCGCGCCGGAAGGCCGCTTCGTCGAACCGCGCCGCATGGCGCACCAGCGCCGCCGGATCGAGCCGGTCGAGCCCCTCGGCCTCGAACCGTTCGACGGCATCGACGATGGCCTCGACGCTCTGTTCCTTGAACAGGAGCCCGGTCTTGCGGTCGATCACCGTGTCGAGCGCGCCGCCGCGGCCATAGGCGATCACCGGCCGGCCCGCGGCCATGGCTTCCACCGGCACCAGGCCGAAATCCTCTTCGCCCGGGAAGATCAGCGCCTTGGCCCGGGCCATGTAGCTCTTGATCTCCTCGAACGGCAGCTTGCCCAGCAGCTTGACGTTGCCCTTCGCCTGCGCCGCCAGTTTCTTCACCGTCGCATCGGGGCCGCCGATGATGTAGAACGGCTTGCCCAGGCGGTTGAACGCTTCGATCGCCAGGTCGGGCCGCTTGTAGGGCGCAAGCTCTCCCAGCCAGAGGTAGAAGTCGCCGCGCTCGGCCTCGGGCACCGGGGCGAAATCCGAGACCTGCACCGGCGGATGCACCACGGTCGCGTCGCGGCGCCAGTATTTCTCGATCCGCGCGGCGACATGGACGGAGTTGGCAACGAAGCTGTCGACCCGCGCGGCGCTGGTCACGTCCCAGGTCCTGAGCCGGTGAACGAAGTGCGGCAGCACCGCCCGGGTGATCGGTCCGGTCGAGGCCATGTAGACATGGTACTGGTCCCACAGATACCGCATCGGCGAGTGGCAATAGCAGATATGCGCCGCGTCCGGGGGCGCGATCACGCCTTTCGCCGGGCCGGATTCGCTCGACAGCACGAGGTCGTAGCCGGTGAGGTCGATCTCTTCGAGCGCGCGCGGCATCAACGGCAGGTATTTCTGATAGAGCCTGGTGGCGAAGGGCAGCCGGCCGACCGAGGTGGTGGTGACCTTCTTTGACCGGATCAGCGGGCTGACCGAGGCCGGATCGTAGGCATGGGTATAGATGTCGGCCTGCGGAAACATCCGCAAGAGCGCTTCCAGCACCTTCTCGCCGCCACGCATGCCGACGAGCCAGTAGTGGATGATCGCGACGCGGGGTTCGCCGTCCCGCTGCCGGAGGCGCCGCGCAATGGGGGGGACGGCACCGGAATAGGCGTTCATTGGGAATGTATCCTCGTTACTTCGCGTAGGCACCGTAAGATTCCCCGTAGGAATTCTCCGTATACTTCGGATCGGCGCGATTCAAGACGATACCGGCGACGCCCAGGCGCATGGCGGCCAGCGCTTCCAGACCTTCGGCGACCGCCTGGCGCGGGGTCCTGTCCCAGCGCACGACGTAGACGATGCTGTCGGCCACCCGCGCGAGCACCAGGCCGTCGGCCACTTCAAGCAGCGGCGGGCTGTCGATGATGACCACGTCGTAGACCGCCTTGAGCTCGTCCATCATCGGCGCGAGCCAGTCGACGCTGAGTTCGTCGGCGGCGGCGACCGAGTGGTTCGCGGTCGGCAGCACGTTGATGCCGAGCTCGTCGTCGGTCAGGATCGCTTCGTCGAGCGCGCAGCGTTCGAGCACGAAATCGGAGAAGTCGTGTTCCGGCGTCCAGCCGAAGTTCTTGACCAGCGACGAGCAGCGCAGATCGCCGTCGACCACCACGACCTCCTTGCCCGCCAGCACCGCCATCTCGGCGAGCGCCATCGCCACCGTCGACTTGCCCTCGCCGGGCCGCGACGAAGCGACCATGATGACCTGCTTGTCGTAGCGCCCGCGCCGCATCAGCAGCACGGTCTTGAGCTGGCGCATCCGTTCGCCGAACACGGTGTTGGACCGGCCGCGCAGCCCGGCGACGATCCGGCGCATGTCGCGGCCGCGCATCCGGGGCAGGGTGGCCAGCACCCGGTGCCCGGTCTGGGCCTCGACCTCGCGCCGGGTGCGGAAGGCCGAGCGGGTCATTTCCATGATGACCGCGACCACGATCGCGACGGTGAGGCCGAGCAGGCCGCCGAAAGCGCCAAGCAGTTTCGGCCGCGGCGCGGACGGGGCCTCGGGCACCGGCGCGCGGTCGATCACCCGGGCCTCGGGCAGCTGCAGCTTGTCCTGCCCGGTGGCCGAGCTCAGCCGCGCCAGCAAGTTCTCGTAATACTGCCGCGCCGCGCCGGCTTCGAGTTCGAGCTGACGGAGGCCGACGGTGTTGCCGGAGATCCCGGCGAGCTGGTCTTCGAGCCTGGATCGACTGGGCGAGCGAGCCTCACCCGCGACTCCGCGACCACCACGTCGCCGGCGCGCTGTTCGATCACCCGGCGCGCTTCGAGTTCGAGCTGGGCGTCGAGCCCTCGATCTCGCCCTGCAGCCGCACCCGCTGCGGATGCTCGGGGCCGAAACTGCGGGCCCATTCGTCGTCCTTGCGCTGGGCCTCCAGCCGGTCGGCGAGCAGGGTTTCCAGGAGCGGCGAGGTCACCGCCATGGCGAGCCCCTGGGCGCCGTCGCGCTCCAGCACCGCTTCGAGCTGGTCGTAGGTGGCCTTTGCGGCGGCAAGTCCGGCCCGGGCGACGGCCAACTCGCTGGTCAGGTTGCCCAGCTGCTGGTTGGCGTTGTCGTAGCTCGACCCTTCGGTCTGCAGGCTCAGCGCCCGGGCGCGGGTCAGCGCCGTCTCGGTGCGCTGCACGTCGAGCTGGGCCTCGGCCACCAGTTCCTCGATCCAGATCGTCGCCTGGCGCACGCTTTCGCGCCGCGCGGTGAGGCTCTTGTCGATATAGGTGTCGGCGATCCCGTTGGCGAGCGCGGCGACCAGTTCGGCATCGCGGCCGTCGAACCGGATCATCACCACGAAGCTCTCGGCTTCGCGCTGGACCCGCAGATTGTCGCGGATCGCGTCGATCAGCGAGGCGACACGGTTCTCGCGGCTGTTGTCGACCCGCGGCTGGTCGTAATAGAGGCTTTCGAGCCGGTTGAGCCCGATCTGATCGATCAGATCGCCGAGCAGCGTGTTCGAGCGCATCACCGACATCTCGGAAAAGATCTCGGGCTCGGTGACTTCCACGCTGGAAACCACCGCGTCGGTCTGGCTCACCTGCACGTTGCGCGGCGCGAGGATGACCTTGGAATAGGCGGTATAGACCGGCTGCATCATCGAGGCGGCGAGATAGAACAGCACGCCGAACAGCAGCATCAGCCCGATCAGCATCACCCGGCGGCCGAGGATGGCACGGAACAGACCACGGACGTCGACGCGGTCGGCATCGGCCAGCTGCGTCGGCGTACGGGTTGGAATGGGCGAATGCACATCCATCCTGGACACTCAGTTGCCTCCTTGCGCCACGGCGCGTTCAATGCGGGTTGTGATCTGGGGGGTGCCTGTGCGGCCGGTTGTCTCCGGCGGTGCTTTTGGCGCATTGGCCAAGCCGGAGCGCGACGCCCCCTTGCGTCCTCTCCGGCCTGGCCTCATGCAAACCGCCCCCCAGCGGTCGTCACCCTCACTACCCTTACTCGTCACCCTGCACCCGTTTCCCTCTTCCAGATGCGGCGCTTCTTCACGTTCTGTCAATCATTTATGGTTTTTTTGCGGATTCCGGGGGGCCGCGGGAAACAATCTCGAAGGCCCTGAATCGACTGGCTTTATGGCGGCAACATTGTGTCAGGAACGTGGCGCGCCCGCGCCGGTTTCGGGGCGGAGTGATTCCCCCACTGCCGCCCGCGACAGGCCGGTGGCGGCCCCCGAAAGCGCGAAGATGAACAGACCGAGGTCGGGTGTCGAATGGGTGAGGATGGCCGAGGACAGCATCGCGAAGACCCCGGCCTTGGCGCCGCGGACCGCGGCGTTGCGCGCGTCGCCGGGAGGGCCGGCCGGGCTCAGGATGAAGGCGGTGAGGAAGGCGAGGAACAGCGCCGTGCCGAGCACGCCGATCGAGCCGAGGCAGGCGATCAGCCAGTTCGAGGCCCGCACCGAGCCGAGCCCCGCCCCGATCCCCCAGGTATCGGTGAAGTTCACCAGCGCCTGGGTGTTCCAGCTCATCCGCTCGACGCCCGAGTCGGATTCCATCTTGTCGAACAGGATGTCGTCGAAGAAGGCGGTGACCGGCTCGACCATCTGGTAACTCGCGGTCGCGCCGACCGCGGCGAGCCACAACAGCAGCGCGCCGGCCACCGTCACCGCGATCGAGCGCCGCTCGGCCTCGGGGCGCAGGAAGCGGAAGAAGTTGAACACCGCGAAGCCGATCAGGAAGACGATCAGCGACAGATAGGCCGAGGACGAGGTCGAGCGCAGCACCGCGATCGTCGCCATCGCCAGCATCCACGGCGCGGCCCGCGACCGGCGCATGGCGAGCCAGTATTGCAGCCAGAAGCCGAACAGGCCGAGCGAGAAGAAGCCGAAGCTCGAGGCCTCCGGGAAGCCGCCGATCATCCGCTTGAGCCCGGCCATCGTGTCGGTGACCCGGATCGTGTAATTGGCGGTGCGCACGAAATCGAGCACGTTGTCAATGCCGGCGGAAAAGGTGATGATGTCGATCCATCCCATCGCGAAATGGACCGAGGTGGCGACGATCATCGCCAGTACCAGCGACTCTGCCCTGGGCGAGCGGCGGAAGGCGGTGGCGAGCCCGATGAACACGAGATAGCCGAGCACCAGCCGGAACAGCTGGGTGATGTTGCCCGCGGACGGCCCGAGCGGGCTGCGCACGATCAGCGCGTGGCTCTCGTCGCGGGCAATCGAGAACACCTCCGTCAGCCCGGCGAAGAACCGCGGCGCGAAGATCGCCGAGAACGCCGAGACCAGGATCACCAGGGTCAGGAAGAAGCCGGGCTGCCAGGGCCGCACGGTGCCGAGCAGGCTCGCGCCGGCGCCGCGGGTGAGCATGAGGATCACGAACATCGCCACCGCGGCGAGGTCGGCCACGATGATCGAGGCGCCGCCCAGCGCCGGCAGGTTGAACGCCGCCGCCGCGCCGAAGGGCAGGAGCGCGAAAAACACCCAGGCCCCACGGCGCGCGCCGAGGACCAGGAGCAGGATGATCGCCACGAAGGCGATCGGGGTACTGGGTACGAACTCCACGCGGGGGGGCCCTCTCGACACCTGTCGCGACATCCGTCTCGACGCCTGGCTCTTACCTGCCGCAAACGCACGTCGCTGTGAACCCCGGTTGCGCGTGCGGCGCGTCTCGGGCAGGTTCGGGACGGTGTGGGAACGCGGTGTCGGTTCGCGGGGGAGTCATGCGTCGGTTATCCGGTTTCGGTCTTGTCGGTCCGGGCCTCATGGGTCTTCTGTGCGGGCTCTCCACACCGGCCACGGCGCAGGACTTGCGCGGGCCGGAGCTGCAGGCCGCCTCCAACTTCGGCCAGACCTGGAACCAGGTGGTGTTCGACGCCGCCGCGGCCGAGGGCATCACCGCCCTGCGCGACGAGCTGCACTGGGATTACGGCGAGCGCGAGGGCACGTACGTCTTCGACCACCCGATCCTGACCTTCCCCGAGGCGATGGCCGCGGCGGGCATGAGCCTGACGCTGATCACGCTCGGCACCCATCCCGACCACGACGCCGGCGTCACGCCCTATACCGCCCCCGCGGTCGCGGCCTATGCCGCCTTTTTCGCCGAGGTCGCGCGGCGGTTCCCCGCCGTCGTCGCGGTCGAGGTCGGCAACGAGATGAACAGCGAGACCTTCACCGCCGGCCCCGCGCGCGAGGCCGATATCATCGGGCGCGCCGGCTATTACGCCGCGCTTCTCGCCGCGACCTCCGATGCGGTGCGCGCAGCGCGGCCCGACGTGCGGATCATCGGCGGCGCGGCGCATTCGATCCCGCTCGCCTGGTTCGGCGCGCTCTCCGTCGACGGCGCGGCGGCGAAGATGGACACGATCGGCCTGCACCCCTACACCACGCCACCCGAGCAATTGCGCCGCCAGGTGGCGCTGTTGCGCGAGGTGCCCGGGTTCGAAACCCTGCCGCTGGAGCTCACCGAGATCGGCACCGAAGACCCGGCAGAGGCCCCGGCGCTGCTGGCCAGGACCTATTGCCAGGCGGCGCTCGCCGGCGCCGCGACGCTCGCCTGGTACCCGCTCAACGCCCGCGGCGACGGCTTCGTGCCGCTGCTCACCGATGACGGCGCAGTTACGGACGTCGGCCGCACATGGAAGCTGCTCAAGGCCGAGATGCAGGGCAGGGCGGTCGCGGATGCGGCACCCGACCCCTTCACCTATGCCTGCAGGTTTGGGGACAGCGCACTGCTGATCTGGGGCGCGGCGCGCGACATGGTGCTGGCGGACGGGCTCGCCGCCTACGACCTCGCGGGCTCGCCGGTCGCCGCCCCCCGGCTCGACCCCGAGGCGCCGCTTCTGGTGCTCTCGGGCGGGCCGGCGCCGGTCATCGGCGACACCGTGAAGCTCGGCCCGCAGAGCGTGGTGGCCGACAGCTTCGACCAGTTCACCTATCCGGGCGGCACCGGCGACGGCTTCGACCGGTTCGTGCGGGCAGGCGAGACCCGCGTCGACTTCATCCTCGGCCCCGGCCAGCAGACCAACGGCGTGCCCTGGACGCCCTATCTCACCACCGAACGCGACGGCTGGGTGAGGCTGGAGGCTGGGTTCGGGCAACCGTCTATGTGGGACGGGGTGCCGGTCGAGATCGTCCACGCCTTCACCGCGCCCGAGGCGATGACACTCGCGCTCGAAGCCCGGGTGGCGCCCTCTGCCGAAACCTCGGACGGGGTGACTGTCGCGCTCCTGCTGGGTGGCGCGCCGCTGGCAGAAACCGTGGTGCAGAGCCCGGCCGTGCTCGCGCCGCCCCCGTTACGCTCGCCGCCGGCGACGTGCTGGAGATCGTGATCGGCCCGGGTGAGAGCCCGGACGGCGACGCCACCGATTTCCGCTTCACCCTGCGCCGCGCCGATTAGCCACCAAGCTGGCGAACACCCCGCGGAAACAGCGCGATCTCGATCCGGCAACACCCTGTTGCCCGATTTTCACTGGCCCTCGCGCGGCTTTTGCGCGATTTGTGCAATTAACTGGAACGAGTTAGACATTTTTCTGAGCGATCCCGGGGTCGCGTGGGGGGCGGATGAGCAAACGCCGTATCGTCGTAGTGAACGACGACAGCATCGCACGCGGGGGCACCGCGGTGCTCGCCGTGATGTCGGCCAAGGCGCTGGCGGACCGCGGTCACGAAGTTATCTGGCTCTGCGGTGACGCTGGCGCCAATCCCGACCTCACTGCCCACGGCATCGAAGTGGTGGCGCTGGGCTCGCAGCCGCTCCTGCACCTGCCGGCGAAACAGGCGCTGGTCGAGGGGCTGCACAACCGGGCCGCGGCGCGGATGATGGCGGAGTTCCTCGCCACCCGCGACACGCCCGAGACCGTCTATCACGTCCACAGCTGGGCGCAGATCTTTTCGCCGGCGATCCTGCCGGTGATGCGGCCGGTGGCGCGGCGCACTCTGCTGCATGCCCACGACATGTTCCTCGCCTGTCCCAACGGCGTCTACATGGATTACCAGAAGAACCGGGCCTGCACCCGCGTGCCCAACTCCTTCGACTGCATCAAGACGAATTGCGACAAGCGCAGCTACGCCCAGAAGCTCTGGCGGGTGGCGCGCGAGACCCGGGTGCACCGCGCGCTCGGCACGCTCGACGGCTGGGGCGGGATTCTGGTGATCCACCCGGGGATGAAACCGAAGCTCGCCCGCGCCGGCTACCGCGACGATCGGTTGTTCACGGTGCGCAACCCCGCGGTGCCCTACACCGACACCAGGATCCGCGCGGAAGACAACGGCGCGCTGCTCTATGTCGGCCGGCTCGAGGAGGACAAGGGGGTCTGCGAAGTTGCCGCGGCGGCGGCGCGCACCGGCGTGCCGCTCATCGTCGTCGGCGACGGGCCGGTGCGCCAGAAACTGGCGACCCGCTATCCGCAGGCGGAACTCGTCGGCTGGGTCGAGAAATCGGACCTCGGCACATATGCCGCCCGCGCCCGGGCGCTGGTGCTGCCCTCACGCCACCCCGAACCCTTCGGTCTGGTGATCGCCGAAGCCTTGGCCAGCGGGTTGCCGGTGCTCGCCTCGAACACCGCCGAGATGGCGGGCGAGGTCGAGGAGCGCGGGTTCGGCTTCGCCTTCGACGTGTTTTCCGACGCCGATTTCGACACGGCGATCCGGCGGATCATGGAGATGCCCGCGGCCGAATTGCGGGCGATGAGCGAACGCGGGTTCGCCGGCGACGGCGCGCTCGGCAACACGCCCGAAGGCTGGATCGACGCGCTGGAGGACCAGTACCTCCGGGTGCTGAAAGAAAGCCGCGCCTGACCCCGCGCCTGAGGCGCGGGCGCGCGGCAGGCGCGGGCGCAGATGTCCTACAATTCGAGGATGCGCTCGGGCGACAGATCGCCCCGGAACATGTCGACGAAGGCGATCACGTTGCCCTTCAGCCTCCCGCGGAAATCCGCATAGGGTTTCGGCAGGAAGGAATGCAGGAAGTTGGACGTGATGTTGCGCCCGGCGATCCAGAGCACGTGCCACAGCGTCATCGAGCCCTTGTCGAGCAGGTAGACCGGGTTCGAGATCTGCGAATAGCCGAGCCGGACGCCCGGGGTGCGCGCAGTCTTGGTCCCGAGATGCACGCCGCGCATGCCGCCGGATTTGACCAGCTTGCCGTAATGCGCGATCCGGCGCGAGAAATCGAGGTCCTCGAGCCAGGAATAGAGCGGCAGGTCCTCGTCGAACCACAGCTCGTAGGCCGCGACGACCGAGACCCGGAAGGCGAAATTGCAGCCGTAGCCGGAATAGACCGGCTGGATCGTGTCGGGCAGGTCGTCCTTGTTCAGCCCGGTGAGCATCGCGCGACCCTGCTCATGGGTGAAGCCGGGGCCGATGATGCCGTCGGCGAGCACCGTGCCGGTGGCCAGCACCACCTCGGGGTCGCTCTGGAAGACCTCGAGGGTCTTCTGCAGGTAATCCGGGGCCATCAGGAAATCGTCGTCGAGCATCAGCACGATGTCGTCGGGCTTGCATTCCTCGAACACCCGGTTGCGCTGCGCCGTCGCCCCCTTGCGCCCGTAGACCACCTTGACCGGGAAGGGCAGGGTGTCGGGCTCGAGGTCGCCGATGTCTTCCGGGTTGACCAGGCTCAGGATGAGCAGGTCTGGCAGCCGGTTCTGCAGGGCGATCGCGCGCACGGTGTCGGGCAGGATCTTGGCGCGGCCGGTCGACGGGATCGACACGACAAGGCGAAAGCCGGTGGTCGGTTCGGGCAGGCCGCGCAGGATCGGACCGGCGGGGCCCAGGTTCGCTCGATTCCGGTCGGGCAAGTCGCTCTTCCGGCCGGTCCAGTCCCGCGCCTTCATGGTGTTGGTCATACTTGTCGCTCTTGACTGTGTAACGTACAGGGGCGTCAGCTAGCACCCTGTTGTGTCAGAACCACGGCAAAAGTCTTGAAGACGATGCGGAGATCGTCCGCAAGCGTGGCATTGCGGACATAATCCACGTCCAGAGCAACGCGCTCGTCATAGCTGGTGAGGTTGCGGCCACCGACCTGCCAGGCGCCGGTGATCCCCGGGCGCACGGCGCAGTAATCGGCGAAATGCGCGCCATACCGCTTGGCCTCGTCGGTGATGATCGGGCGGGGGCCGACGATCGACATGTCGCCTTTCAGCACGTTCCAGAACTGCGGCAGCTCGTCGAGCGAGGTCTTGCGCAGGAACTTGCCCACGGGATGGATGCGCGGGTCGTTCGAGAGCTTCTGGTCGCGCTCCCATTCCGCACGGGCGACGGGATCGGTCGCGAGCAGGTGTTCGAGAACCTCGGCGCTGTCGACGCGCATCGAGCGGAACTTGACGCAGTAGAACGGCTTGCCGTTCTGGCCGATCCGCATGTGCTTGTAGAACACCGGCCCCTTGTCGCCGAGGCGGTTCGCGATCGCGATCGCCAGCATGATCGGCGCCAGCATCAGCAGCGCCGCAGCCGCGAAGGCCTTGTCGAAGACCAGCTTGGCGACAGAAATTTCGTTCCTCCGGGCCTTGACTCTGACCCTGGACGTTTGACGGCCAACCCGCACAGCTTCCCCGCTCGGGAGCGGCCCCGCTTCATATGTCATGTTCGGTCCCCCTGATACACACACCACACCGAGCACAAACTAGCCCGGTTTCAGCCCCCTGTCTGCCATATCGGTGCCCGATTTCTGCCTAAATTACAGAAACGTATTGTTCATGGTATTTTTGCCGACATAATTCCCCCTTGGAGCGATCATTGTTCATATTGTGGAGACAATGGAGCCGTTTTTCCGCTTCGAGGGTCCGGTCGAGCGCCGGGCTCGAATTGGAAAATGCCGCAGAAATCGCTTGGTTGCCAGCGAATCGGGCACGATTCGAACATGTGGACCGACCGCTCGGGGCAGGTCGGCAGGCCAGGTCAACAGGATTGGGACGGAAATGTGGCGCTCCCGCCGGAAAGGGCGGGGCCCGGCGCGCGGTATCTCGACGCCCACGGGGACGGGCCCGGCCGGTGCCAGACCGGCACAGGGGCCGTCGCGCTCGCTGGGAACGCCCCGGCCCTGTCATCGCCATCCCGTTGCGGGCCGCGGGCCGCGCGTCCTCTCGCACCGGCCGCCGCAGGGGGCGCGCCGTCCGACCGGACCGGTGGCAGCGTGCCGGGGTTGCCCGGAGCGTAGAAGCTGCGCCGCTCGTTCGGGGGCTCCGGGCTTCCGCGGCAGAATGCGCAGCGCGGGGTGGGTCACGGGCCGCCGCCCAATCCCCCTGGTCGACGGCCAAGGCGCGCGAACCGGGCGGGGCCGGAGTGTCGCCCACGCCTGCAAAGTCGGGCGCGGAAGACGCGGGATCGGGCGCGATTGTTGCCAGATGCGAAACAATCGCGGGTCGGAATCCCCATACCGCTCGCCCCGCGCGTGTCACCGCGCTGTGCACGCGGGCGGCTGGCTGCGCGCCCCCTGCGTCCCGCTGCCCTGCCACCAGTGCCCAATGCCAGCCCGTGGGACGTCAAAGACTGTCGCCCGGCGGCTGCCTCCGTCCCCTAACCATCCGGTTCGCCACAATAATATCCGGTGGCAACCTCAGCTTGGCCCGATTCAGCTCTATCTTGCGGCGCAGGACATCCTTCCGCCGAGGGATGCGCGAAGGGAAGACGCATGGTGCATGACATCCGGATCGTGACCGAAACCGAGCTGCGCCAGTCGGTCACCCTGGATCTCGATCTGATCGACGCGATGGAGACCGCCTTCGTGTCCCTCGCCTCGGGCCAGGTGCAGCTGCCGCCCGGCCTGACCATGCCGCTCGCCGAGGGCGATGGCGAGGTGGACATCGAAACCGCCCGGATCGAGGGGCTGGAGAGCTACGCGGTCAAGATCCTCTCGGGTCTGCGCGACACGCCGGACGTGCGCCGCCCCGGGCGCGACGGGCTGGTGGTCCAGCTCTCGGCCCGCACCGGCGCGGTCGAAGCGGTCTTTCTCGACAACGGCTATCTCACCGATCTGCGCAGCGCCGCAGCCGGCGCCGTCGCCGCCCGCTACCTCGCCCCCGAGGACGTGACCACGGCGGGCGTGATCGGCGCCGGGACGCAGGCGAGCCTGCAGATCAAGGCGGCGCGCCTCGTGCGCCCCTTCGAACGGGTGCTGGTCTATGGCCGCAACCCGCAGAACGCCGCCGCCTGCGCCGCCGATCTCGGCGCCACGCTCGACGTCGAGGTCGAGGTCACCACCGACCCGGAGGTGCTGGTCAAGCGCTCGCAGCTCGTGGTCACCGCCACCTCGGCGCAGACCCCGGTGCTGATGGCCGAATGGCTGCACAACGAGCTGCATGTCACCGCGGTCGGCACCGACCAGGCGAAGCGCAACGAGGTCGACCCTTTCGCTCTGGCGCGGGCCGACCTCTTCGTCTGCGACCATGCCGACAGGTGCGGCGCCACCGGCGAACTCCACGCCGCGCGGCGGGCCGGGCTGTTCGTCGACGTCACGCCGCCGGAGCTGGGCGACATCGTCACCGGCCGGCACCGCGGCCGCGGCTCGCCCGCCGAGATCACCATCTGCGACCTCATCGGCACCGGCGCGCTCGATACCGCCATCGTCGCCCATGCGGCGGCGCGGATCAGCGAGACCGGCACGGTGATCCGCGCCCGCCATCGGCCGCAACCGCCGATCTATCGCTGAGGGCACCGGCGCACAGCGGGACTGTTTCCAAAGCGGAAACAATCAGCGTGCCGCCCGGAGGCCGTCTTCCGGCGCCGAAACTGCTTCACTCCGGCATTGGCGGCTTCTTGAGACGCGGTGAGTCGACTTCCGCGGGCGCGTGCGGAACACAACACGATCCCGCCGACGGCCGCGCTGCGGCCGAACAACCGGTTGTCACCCGCACCGTCGCCCGCGCATAATGCATCCAGGGGCTGCTCGACATCGTATCCACCCTGTCCGAATCGACAGGGCGCGAAGCGTTGTCGGTTCGGCTCCGAACGTCTGGGTGGGTACCGGCAATGGCAAGAACGACACTCCTTCCTCGCTTTCTCGGCGTCGCGCTGACCGCGGCCGCCCTGCCTGCGCCCGCGCAACAGCTCGATTTCACGGTCGATACCGAAGACAAGTCGGTGACCTCGGCGCTCCAGGGCGCCTCGCTGCTCTATGCCGGGCAGGACCAGGCCGACCGCGACCCGCGCGACGTGCTCGCCGCCGCCCGTGCCGATTATTCCCGGCTCGTCAACGCGCTCTACGGCGAGGGCTATTACGGCGGCACCGTCAAGATCCTGGTCGATGGCCGCGAGGCCGCGGCGCTGTCGCCCTTCGCGGCGCCGGACCGGATCGATACTGTCACGGTCGAGGTCGATCCGGGCCCGCAATTCACCTTCGGCGACGTCTCGATCGGCCCGCGCGCGCCCGGCTCCACCGCGCCCGACGCCTTCCAGCCCGGCGCGCCCGCCCACAGCACCGCGGTGCAGGCGGCGGTCGACGACGCGGTGTCCGATTGGCGCGACGCCGGCCGGGCCAAGGCCGCGGTCACCGGCCAGAGCGTCACCGCCGACCACCGGACCCAGACGCTCGACGCCCAGATCAGCCTCGCCCCGGGGCCGGTCGTGACCCTCGGCAACCTCGTCCAGACCACCCCCTCGGCGGTGCGCGCCGACCGGATCCAGGTCATCGCCGGGCTGCCGACGGGCGAGACCTATTCGCCCGACGAGGTCGAGGAGGCCGCCCAACGGCTCCGGCGCACCGGCGCCTTCGCTTCGGTCGCGGTCACCGAGGCCGACACCCTCGGCCCGGGCGACACCATGGATGTCGAGCTGGCGCTCGCCGACGAGAAACCGCGCCGCTTCGGTTTCGGTGCCGAGCTCGCCTCGCTCGAAGGGCTCACGATCTCGGGCTTCTGGATGCACCGCAACTTTCTCGGCGGCGCCGAGCGGCTGCGGGTCGACGCCGAGATCTCGCATATCGGCACCTCGCTCGACACCCTCGATGCGAGCCTCACCGGCCGGCTCGACATTCCCGCCGCGCTGGGCACCGACAACGACGTCTTCTTCGAGCTCGAAGGCGGCTATTACCAGGAACCGGGCTTCGAGTTTGGCATCGGCGCCGGCGGCGTCGGCGTCCATCGCCGCTTCACCCCGGAGCTCGAGGGCGAAATCGGCCTTGCCTATGCCTACGCGGTGTTCAAGACCGATTTCGGCAACATCGACTTCTCTTATGTCTCGATCCCCGGCAACCTGACCTGGGACCGGCGCGACAACGCGCTCGACCCGACCACCGGCACCTATGTCTTTGCCGAGCTCGAACCGCTCTACGAGTTCAACAACGAGGCCTTCGCCGCCCGCGGCACCGTCGACGCCCGCGCCTATTACAACGTCGCCGACGGCGACCTCGTGCTCGCGGCCCGGGCCCAGGCGGGCTATGTCGCGGCCAACGACACCAGCGCGGTGCCGTCCGATTTCCTGTTCTACTCCGGCGGCGGCGGCAGCGTGCGCGGCTTCCCCTACCAGTCGATGGGCGCGGGGCCGGGCGGCGACAACTCGGTCGGCGGGCGCACCTTCCTCGGCGGCTCCGCCGAGCTGCGCTACAAGGTGACCGACCAGATCGGGATCGTCGGCTTCGCCGATGCCGGCCGGGTCGGCTCCGAAAGCTTCCTCGACACCGCCGACTGGCAGATCGGTGCAGGCGCTGGCGTGCGCTACTACACCGGGCTCGGGCCGATCCGGCTCGACGTCGGCGTGCCGGTCTCGGGGCCCGGCGCCAGCCTCGACACGATCTGGGACGCCCAGCTCTATATCGGCATCGGGCAGGCGTTTTGACCCGGCTTCCCGTCCTTCTCGCCGCGTCCCTGTTCGCGGTTCTGCCTGCCGTTGCGCAGGACAGCGCGACCGACGACAAGTCGATGCTGGAAAACTTCCTGCAGGACAAGCTCTCCGCCGCCGGCCGCTCGGTCGAGGTCACCGGCTTTTCCGGTGCGCTGTCGTCGCGCGCGACGATGCAGCGGCTCACGATTGCGGATGACGAGGGCGTCTGGCTCACCATCGAAAACGCCGAGCTCGACTGGACCCGCTCGGCGCTCCTGCGCGGCCGGCTGGAGATCGACGCGCTGGTCGCCGAACGGATCGAGGTCGCCCGCCGCCCTGTGGCGGTGTCGGACGGGCCGCAGCCCACGACCTCGGATTTCGCCCTGCCGGAACTGCCGGTCTCGATCGACATCGGCGAGATCTCGGCGGCCCATCTGGTGCTGGGCGAGCCGGTCATCGGCGTCCCGGCCGAGCTGATCCTCGAGGGCGGCGGCACCCTCGAAAACGGCGCCGGCGAGGCCGCGCTCAAGCTCGAACGGATCGACGGCCAGCGCGGCAGCTTCACCCTGTCGGCGGGCTACGCGAACGAGACCGGCATCCTCGCGCTCGACCTGGACCTCGACGAAGGCGAAGACGGCATCGTCGCCACGCTCACCTCGCTCCCGGGCGCGCCGCCGCTCGCCTTCACGCTCAAGGGCACCGGCCCGATCAGCGACTACACCGCCGACCTCGCGCTCGCGACCGACGGGGCCGACCGGCTCGCCGGACGGGTCACGCTCGACCGGCCGGCTGCCGAGGCGCCGATGTCCTTCACCGCGCGGCTCGACGGCGACCTCACGCCCCTGCTCGCGGCGGAGTACCAGGATTTCTTCGGCGACGACGCCCGGCTCGCGGTGATCGGCCTGCGCGATCCCGAAGGCACGCTGGAGCTGTCCTCGCTGGTCATCGCGGCGGACGCCCTGCAGCTCTCGGGCAACGCGGTGATCGCGCCGGGCGGCTGGCCGGAACGGGTGAACCTCACGGGCCGGGTCGTGTCGCCCGACGGCGGCCCGGTGCGGCTGCCGATCGGCGGCGACCCGACCTGGGTCGACCGCATCGGCCTTACCCTCGCCTTCGACGAACTCGAAGGCGACGACTGGCAGGCCGACGTCACCCTCGACGGGCTCTCCCGTCCCGACCTGCAGCTCGCCAGCGCCACGCTTCAGGGCCGCGGCACGCTCACCCCGGCCGAACCGGGCCAGCTCCCGGCCTTCGGCGGCCATGTCGAGATGACCGCCGCGGGGCTCACCGGCCCCGCCGACAGCGCCCCCGCGGCGCTCGGGCCCAACCTGTCGGGCCGCTTCGATCTCGCCCGCACCAGCGGCGAGACCCTGGCTTTCACCAATCTCGACCTCGGCGGCTCCGACTACCGGATCACCGGCGACGTCACCCTCGACACCGTGGTCGAAAAGCTCGACCTCGTCGCCGAGGGCGCCGTCACGCTCTCGGTCAACGACCTCACCCGCTTCGCCGCCCTGTCCGGCCAGAAGCTCAGCGGCGCCGCGCGGCTCGACGTCTCGGGCAACGCGGCACTCCCGGGCGGCCCGTTCGACGTCGACATCACCGGGTCCGGGCGCAATCTCGCCATCGGCATCGCCGAGGTCGACCGGCTGTTCGCCGGCGCCAGCACGCTGGCGATCTCCGCCGAACGCACCGCGGAAGGTACCAAGATCGACCGGCTCGACATCCGCGCGCCCGGCGCCACGGCCACCGGCACTGGTTGGCTCGCCGAGGATGCGAGCCAGGTGGCGCTGCGGCTCGACCTGCCCGATGCCGCACTGCTTGCCGACGGGCTCGATGGGCCGCTCTCGGCCCAGGCAACCGCGCTCCAGCGCGGCCGCGACTGGGACCTGGCGGTCGACGCCACCGGCCCCGGCGGTGCCAGGGTCAAGCTCTCGGGCCTTGCCGAAACCCGCAAGCGCGGCCTCGTCAAGGTCTCGGGCGACGCCACGGGCAGCATCGACCGGCTCGCCGCCTGGTCGGGGCTGGCCAAGCACGACCTTGCCGGCAGCGCGCGCTTCAGCGCCAGCGGTGAATTCACGCCCGAGGATGGCCGGTTCAAGCTCTCGGGCGAGGCCGATGGCCAGGACCTCGACTTCGACCTCGGCACCGCCGACCGGCTCACCGCCGGCGCCTCGACCGCGACCTTCGACATCCGCCGCAACCGGGCCGGCGTGTTCATCGTCGACGATTTCCACCTGACCACCCCCGAGCTCAGCCTCAACGCCACCGGCCGGGCCGCCGACGAGATGCCGCGCGTCACCTTCGATGGCCGGCTGCGCGATCTCGCGCCCTTCGTGCCGGGCCTGCCGGGACCGCTCACCGCCTCGGGCGAGGCCAATCTCTCCGAGACCGGCTGGCGGGTGAAGGTCTCGGGGCAGGGCCCCGGCGGCACCGTGGTCGATGTCTCGGGCAGCGTCGCAGTCGACGTCCAGAGCGCCGATCTCGCGCTCAAGGGCCGTCTGCCGCTGGCGCTGGTCAACGACGCGATCAAGCCGCGCGCGCTCTCGGGCATGGCGGCGTTCGATCTGCGCCTCGACGGCCCGCTCGCGCTCGGCTCGGTCTCGGGCACGGTCACCGCCGACGGCGCCCGCGCCGCCCTGCCGACAGTCGGGATCGCCCTCGATCCGCTCGCCGCCAAGGTCCGGCTCGCCTCCGGCCAGGCCACGGTCGACGTCAACGCCGCCGTCTCCTCCGGCGGTCGGGTCCTGGTGCGCGGACCGGTGGGGCTGACCGCGCCGTACCTCGGCAATCTCTCGATCGACGCGCAGAACGTGCATCTGCGCGACGAAACCCTTTACGACCTCACCCTCAACGGCGACCTCGCGATGTCCGGCCCGCTCACCGGCGGGGCCAGCATCACCGGCGGGATCACCCTCGGCACCGTCGAGCTGCGCATCCCCGAGACCGGTTTCGGCGCCAATGGCAGCCTCGACGGGCTCAAGCATGTCGGTACGCCCGCCCCGGTGCGCCGCACCCTCGCGCGCGCCGGCCAGAGCCTCGGCGGCACCTCCAGCGGCGGCGGCGGGGCGGCCTACGGGCTCGGCATCACCATCTCGGCACCCGCCGCGGTGTTCATCCGCGGCCGCGGGCTCGACGCCGAGCTCGGCGGCACGCTCACCGTCGGCGGCACCACCCAGAACGTCATCACCACCGGCGGGGTCACCCTGATCCGCGGCCGGCTCGACATCCTCGGCAACCGGCTGGCGCTGACCGAAGGCTCGGCGACGCTGCAGGGCAGCCTCGACCCGACGCTCGACCTGCGTGCCGAGACCACCGCCGAGGATGTCGCCATCCAGATCGCGGTCACCGGGCTCGCCTCCGACCCGACCGTCACCTTCACCTCCTCGCCCGACCTGCCGGAGGACGAGATCTTCGCCCGGCTGGTCTTCGGCCGCGGCCTCGACCAGATTTCCGCCTTCCAGGCGGTGAAACTCGCCTCGGCCATCGCCACGCTCTCGGGCAAGGGCGGGGCCGGCACGATCGCGAAACTGCGCGAGGGCTTCGGGCTCGACGACCTCGACGTCACCACCGCCGACGACGGCACCCTCGAAGTCAAGGCCGGGACCTATATCACGGAAAACATCTACACCGACGTGACCGTCGGCGCCGACGGCAAGGCCGAGGTCAATCTCAACCTCACGCTGACCCCCAACCTGACCGCCCGCGGCAGCGTCGGCTCCGACGGCGGCACCGGGATCGGGGTGTATTTCGAGAAGGACTACTGAGGCCGGGACAAGCTCCGGCGCGCGCCGGAGCCTCTGCGCCGCGCGCGCGGCGCCATGCCCAGGCCCGACCGGAGCGTGTCGCGGCCCCCCGCGTCACAGCACCGCATCCCGGCCGCAACCGCCCGGGTTGTCCGCAGGCTGCACACAATCGCCTTGGTTTCGTCTGGAAGAAACAGTTTTTTTCCTTTACCCGGCGGGAAACCCGGGGGCCGATGCCATGACGTTCCCGGCCTGGGACAGTATCAAGGGCGCGCCCGGCACGCATCGCTCGGGTGGGGCCGCCGCGGAGGTAGAGTATGAAGGTCGAACGCTTGGCGCTTGACGGGGTGGTGGTCGTGACACCGGCCCGCTACGGCGACGCGAGGGGATATTTCTCGGAAACCTGGAACCGGCAGCGCCTTGCCGAGGCGGGCATCGAGACCACCTTCGTCCAGGACAACGAAAGCCTCTCGGCCACCCCCGGCACCGTGCGCGGGCTGCACTACCAGGCGCCGCCCTCGGCCCAGGCCAAGCTCGTCCGGGTGATCTCGGGACGCATCCGCGACGTCGTGGTCGACGTCCGCAAGGGCTCACCCGGTTTCGGCAAATGGGTCGCCGTCGAGCTTTCCGCCGAGGCCGGCAACCAGCTCTTCGTGCCCCGCGGTTTCCTGCACGGTTTCGTCACCCTGACGCCCGATGTGCTGGTCCAGTACAAGGTCGACAATCATTACGACGCCGCCGCCGACGGTTCGGTCGCCTGGAACGACCCCGACCTCGGCATCGACTGGGGCATCGCCCCCGACCGGGCCGTGGTTTCGGCCAAGGATGCCGCGGCGCCCGCGTTCAAGGATTGGACCACACCGTTTTCTTCAGAAATTCACCCGGAGACCGACAGATGAAAATTCTCGTGACCGGCGGCGCCGGCTACATCGGATCCGCCGTCGTGCGCCAGGCCATCGCCCGCGGCGATAGCGTGGTGAACCTCGACGCGCTCACCTATGCGGGCTCGCTCACCAACGTCGCCTCCGTCGAGGGCAGCAACCATTATGCCTTCGAACAGGTGGACCTGCGCGACCGCGCCGGGCTCGACCGGGTCTTTGCCACCCACCGGCCCGACCGGGTGATGCACCTTGCCGCCGAAAGCCATGTCGACCGCTCGATCGACGGCCCGGCCGATTTCATCGAGACCAACATCACCGGCACCTTCAACCTGCTCGAAGCCGCGCGGAGCTTCTGGGAAGGGCAGGGCCGGCCCGAGGGTTTCCGCTTCCACCATATCTCGACCGACGAGGTCTTCGGCACGCTCGGCGACACCGGCAAGTTCACCGAAACCACGCCCTACAGCCCCAATTCGCCCTATTCCGCCTCCAAGGCGGCCTCGGACCACCTGGTGCGCGCCTGGGGCGAGACCTACGGCCTGCCGGTCGTGCTGTCGAACTGCTCCAACAATTACGGCCCCTACCAGTTCCCCGAGAAACTGATCCCGGTGGTGGTGCTCAACGCGCTCGCCGGCAAGCCGATCCCGGTCTATGGCCAGGGCGTCAATGTCCGCGACTGGCTCTATGTCGAGGACCATGCCACGGCGCTCCTCACCGTGCTCGACAAGGGCGCGCTCGGCGAGAGCTACAACATCGGCGGCAATGCCGAAGCCCGCAACATCGACCTCGTGACGATGATCTGCGCCATCCTCGACGAGATCCGGCCCGGGGCGAAACCCTATGCCGACCTCATCACCTACGTGACCGACCGCCCCGGCCACGACCACCGCTACGCCATCGACGCGACCAAGATCGCGGCCGAGCTCGGGTGGGAGCCCTCGCTGACCCTCGATGAGGGCCTGCGCCACACCGTTCAGTGGTATCTCGACAACGAAGCCTGGTGGCGGCCGCTGCAGGAGCGCCAGGGCGTCGGCCAACGTCTCGGGACTGCGAAAACGGCCAAGGCGGGAGCCGCCTGATGCGCCTCCTGGTGTTCGGGAAAAGTGGCCAGGTCGCCCGCGCGCTGGCTTCCGCCTGCGCCGAAGGCAGCATCGAGGCGCGGTTCCTCGGCCGCGACGAGGCCGATCTCACCGACCCCGCCGCCTGCGCGCGCGCCATCGCCGAAGCAGACGCGGACGCCGTCATCAACGCCGCCGCCTATACCGCGGTCGACGCCGCCGAGACCGACCGCGAGACCGCGCATCAGGTCAACGCCGCCGCCCCCGGTGCGATGGCGAAAGCGGCAGCCGAAAAGGGCGTGCCCTTCCTGCATATCTCGACCGATTACGTCTTCGACGGCACCGGCACGCGGGCGTTCCGCGAGGACGACCCGACCGGCCCGCTCGGGGTCTATGGCCAGACCAAGCTCGACGGCGAGCGCGCGGTGCTGGAAGCGGGCGGCGACGCGGTGATCCTGCGGGTGGCCTGGGTCTATGACGGCGAAGCCAAGAACTTCGTCACCGCCATGCTGACCCTCGGCGCCACCCGCGACGTGCTGAGCGTGGTCGACGACCAGCAGGGCAGCCCGACGCCGGCCCGCGCCGTGGCCGACGCGCTCCTCCACATCGCCCGCGCCTTCGAGGCGGGGCAGGGGGCGCCCGGCCTGTTCCACTATGCCGGCGCCCCCGCGGTGGCGCGCAACGATTTCGCCGCCGCGATCCTCGCCGGCACACCCAAGCCGCCGCGCATCGACCCGGTGCCCTCCTCGGCCTTCCCGACACCCGCCGCCCGGCCGGCCAACTCGGTGCTCGATTGCACCCGCATCGCCGAAGCCTACGGCCTTGCCCAGCCCGACTGGCGCCCGGACGTGGCCCGGATCGCCGCCGGATGGCGCGCGGGAGGTGCGAAGTGACCCAGATCGCCGCCGTCGTCATCGGCCGCAACGAAGGCGCACGCCTCGTCGCCTGCCTGACGTCGCTTGCCGGCACGGTGGCGCGGGTCGTCTATGTCGATTCGGGCTCGACCGACGGCAGCCCGGAGGCCGCCGAAAAGCTCGGCGCCGAGGTGGTCGCGCTCGACATGTCCAAGCCCTTCACCGCCGCGCGCGCCCGCAACGCCGGGATCAACGCGCTCAGGAGCGCCCCGCCTGACTATGTCCAGTTCGTCGATGGCGACTGCGTGCTGCAACCCGGCTGGATCGACACCGCGCGCGCCTTTCTCGAGGAAAACCCCAAGGTGGCGATGGCCTGCGGCCGCCGGCGCGAGATCCACCCCGAGGCCTCCGTCTACAACCGGCTCTGCGACGACGAATGGAACACGCCGGTGGGCGAGGCGCTCGCCTGCGGCGGCGATGCGCTGGGCCGCTGGGACGCGCTACGGGCCGTCGGCGGCTACAACCCCACGCTGATCGCGGGCGAAGAGCCCGACCTCTGCCTGCGCCTGCGCGTCGCGGGCTGGAAGATCTGGCGGCTCGACGCGGAAATGACCGCGCACGATGCCGCGATCCTGCGCTTCGGCCAGTGGTGGAAACGCGTGAGCCGCGCCGGTCACGCCTTTGCCGAGGGCGCCGCGCTGCATGGCAAGGCGCACGGCCACTGGGTCGGCGAAACCCGCCGGCTGATGATCTGGGGGCTCGCGCTCCCGCTCCTGATCCTGGCCGTCGTGGTCACGATCGGCCCCTGGGGGCTGGTGCTGCTCGGGCTCTACCCGCTGCAGATCGCCCGCCTCGCCCGCTCGCGCGGCTTCGGCGACAGGTTCTCCTGGGAATGGGCGTTTTTCCTCACCCTCGGCAAGATCCCCGAGGCGTTGGGCGCGCTCAGGTTCTACCGCGCCCAGCTCACCTCGAAGCGCTCGACGCTCATCGAATACAAGTAAGGCATCACGCCGCGCCGGGCCTCAGGCGTCGAGGAGCCGCGTGATCGCTGCGCGCAATTGTTCGGCCTCGGTCCTCTGGACGGTCAAGGACCGTACCGCGGGGCGGTGGCGGAAGGGGCGCTGCCCCGGCAGATCGAGCTTCAGCTCCCAAAAGCCACCGTCGATCCGGTCGCTGTCCTCTTGCCAGACAACCTCAGGTTCCGAAAGCCCGGCGAGGTCGAACGCCGTCTGCCGGACGAAACCGAACGGATAGGTCCGGGTCAGGACCGCCTGCCTTGCGCCGCCGTCTAAGCGCAGGCGCATGTCCGGACGGACAAACACCCAGATCGCGAGCGCGCCAAATCCCGCGAACGGCAGCCCGATCAGGAAGCCGTAGACCAGCCGCCCTTCCAGCGTGCCTCCCGTCGCCAGGGTCACCATGGCAACGAGCGTTTTCCCGAGCGCAAGGATCCCGACGCCGAAAAACAGCGTGCCGACGCTGACGAACAGGAGCCGGATGTCCGTCGGGGCGGCCGGGCTGTGCAGCTCCGGCCCCTGTCCCCGCCCGGCGCCGGACCCCGCGCGGGGCACGTTCTCAGCCCTGCCGGCTCTGCCGGCGCGCCTCGATCAGGTGGCGTGGCAGCAGTTTGCCCGCCCGCCAGTAGCGTGGCACCATCCGTTTCGGCGAGGTCAGCGCGCGCCAGAGCCATTCAACCTTGAGCTTGCGGGCCAGTTTCGGCGCCCGTACCTGGTGACCGCCGAAGAAGTCGAGCCCGGCCCCGATCGAGGCGAAGCCGACCGTCGGCGCCAGCTTGCGGCCGCGTGCGGCGAGCTGTTCCTGTTTCGGTGCGCCGAGGGCCAGGAAACACATCCCCACGCCCGCCTCGGTGAGCGCGGCGAGGATCGCGGCCGCCGCCGCACCCTCGGGGTCGAACCCCATCGCCGGCGCATGGGTATAGACCACGTCGAGCCCGGGCACGCGGTCCGTCAGCACCCGTTTCGCGTCTTCCAGCGCCGCATCGTGGCTGCCGACGAAACCGACCTTCACGCCGGCCTGCGCGGCCCATTGGCACAAGGGTTCGACCATGTCGGACCCCGGCATCAGCTCGACCGGATGGCCCGAGACCCGGGCCAGCGTGACGATCGGCCAGCCGTCGGCGACGACGAAATCCTGCGCCGCATAGGCGGTGACAAAACCGGGGTCGACCTCGAGCTTGGCGAGGTGGTCGAGGTTGATCGTCGCCAGCGCAAACCCGTCGCCCGCCCGCCAGCGCGCCCGGACCTTGCCCGCCAGCTCTTCGCTCGTAGCGACGTTCACCGTGATCGTCTTGTCGTCATACCGGAACTGCACGGGGCCTGACCTCATCTGGACATGTGTCGTTTCCGGGCCTACAGCGGCCCGTCCGCGCGCGATCCTATCGACCGATTGAAGCCGGAATAAAACAGCGAATGGGCGGGAACGGGGCTCCTCCGGCGCGATTGTGGCGAAAGTCGCGCAAATCCCGGGGCAGGGGCGGAGATTGTTTCCGGGATCTGGGGGTTGCACGGCCCCCTGTCCGGTCGATCCCGGCCGAGATCCGGCGCGGTGACCCGGGCCGGGGCGCCGCGCAGAGCCACGGCCCAGGCCCCAGCACGGCAGGGGATCGGACCCGGGTCCGTCCCCGCGCGTCCGGGGTCGCCGATTCGTGCTTTGTCCCGCCCGGGCGACCCTCCGGCCTCCGCCCTGCGGGACCCGGACCGCGGCCCGCGGACGAAACGCCGACATGTGGACAGATTGTTTCCCGCCCGGCAACTGTCGCTGAATTGTGAACTCTGTGTTTCTTGATATATTTCAGCAAGTTAGTCCAAACAGCTCGCCCGACGCCGGCCCGGCGGTACTGTTTCATGACATGTCCTGTTATGTTGAAATCCGGCAGCGGGGGAACAGGATCAGCACAGTGACCCAGGGCAAAGGTTCCGGCAAAGGGACAGGCGAGATCGCCATCGTCGGCATGGCCGTGAACCTGCCGGGCGCGGCTTCGCTCGACGATTTCTGGCGCAATCTCGCGGGCGGCGTCGAAAGCATTTCCCGGCTCGACCCCGCCGCGCTCAAGGCGGCCGGCGAAAGCCCCGAGATCCTGCGCCGCGCCGAGTACGTCCCCGCCGCCGGGTTGCTCGACGGCTACGACATGTTCGACGCCGCCTTCTTCGGCTTCTCCCCGCGTGAAGCCGCGATCCTCGACCCGCAGCACCGCAAGTTCCTCGAATGCGCCTGGGAGGCGCTGGAAAACGCCGCGCACACGCCGGCCGATTTCGCGGGCCGGGTCGGCGTCTTTGCCGGCTGCGGCGCCGGCAGCTACCTCTACCGCAACCTGCTCACCAATCCCGACCTGGTCGACGATCTCGGCCCATTCCAGCTGCGCAACACCGGCAACGACAAGGATTTTCTCGCCACCCGGGTGAGCCACGCGCTCGACTTCACCGGGCCCTCGATCACCCTGCAGACCGCCTGTTCCACCGCGCTCGTGGGCGTCCACCAGGCCGCCAAGGCGCTGCGTGACGGCGACTGCGATCTGGCGCTCGCGGGCGGGGTGTCGATCGAGATGCCGCAGGGCAGGGGTACCTGTACCGCGACGACGACATCCTCTCGCCCGACGGCCATTGCCGCGCCTTCGACCACAAGGCGGCCGGCACGGTCATGGGCTCGGGGGTGGGCGTGGTGGTGCTGCGCAGGCTCGACGAGGCGCTGGCCGACGGCGACCACATCTGGGCCGTCATCAAGGGCACCGGCGTCAACAACGACGGCGGCGACAAGGCCGGGTACTTCGCCCCCTCCGAGGCGGGGCAGGCCGAGGTGGTGGGTCAGGCGCTCGACGCCGCCGGGGTCGCGCCGGACACGATCTCCTATGTCGAGTGCCACGGCACCGCGACGCTGCTCGGCGATCCCTTCGAGGTGGCCGGGCTCACCCGCGCCTGGCGGGCCCGCGGCGCGGCCGGCACACAGACCTGCGGCATCGGCTCGGTGCAGACCAACCTGGGCAATCTCGACACCGCCGCCGCCGTCGCGGGGCTGGTCAAGACCGCCCTCGCGCTTCACCACGCCGAGAT
This sequence comes from Paracoccaceae bacterium, assembly GCA_041397205.1. Taxonomy (GTDB): domain Bacteria; phylum Pseudomonadota; class Alphaproteobacteria; order Rhodobacterales; family Rhodobacteraceae; genus Sinisalibacter. The sequence goes on along the minus strand of JAWKXC010000007.1, from coordinate 66,010 downwards.
CCCGCCCAGCCTCAATTACGAGGCGCCGAACCCGATGATCGACTTCGCCGCCAGCCCGTTCCATGTGGCCGACCGGCGCGCGGCCTGGCCTGAGCGCGACACCCCGCGCCGCGCCGCGGTCAACTCGCTCGGCATCGGCGGCACCAATGCCCACGCGGTACTGGAACAGGCGCCCGAATGTCCCGCGTCCGAGCCCGGGCTGTTTCCGTTCCAGCCGATCGTGCTCTCGGCCCGCAGCGCAGCGGCGCTCGACGCGATGTCGGCCCGGCTGGCGGCGCATCTGCGCGCCCACCCCGAGGAGAGCCTCGCCGACGTGGCCTTCACGCTGATCGAGGGCCGCAAGCGGTTCGAAAAGACCCGGGTGCTCGTCGCCCATGATCCCGCCGAGGCCGCGCAGCTCCTGGAGAGCGGCGACCGGGCCCGCGTCTTCACCCAGGACCGGCTGGGCGCGGCGCCGGACGCCGTGTTCCTGTTCCCGGCCGGACCCCGGCTCGCGCCCGCCGCCCTGCGCGATCTCTACGATACCGAGCCGGTGTTCTGCGACGCGCTCGACCGGGGACTTGCCGCGCTGGGCGCGCTTGCCGGCGCGGACATCCCCGCGCTGGTCTTTGCCGCCGATGCGCAAAGTGAAGCGGCCGCGCGCCGGCGTGCCGACCCCGCGCTCGCCGAGCCGCTCGCGGTGATCCTCGGCGTCGCCGCGGCCGAGCTCGCCCTGTCCTGGGGCGTGGTCCCTTCGGCCCTCGCCGGCGCGGCGGCCGGCGAAACCGCCGCGGCCGTGGTTGCGGGCGTGCTCGACCTGGAAGCGGCCGTGAACCTCGCGCATTTCCACGGCCGGCGCGCAGCGACAACCGACCCCACGGCCCGGCGCGTGCTCGGCACCGAGCTGCGCACCTTCGCCCGGGGGCTCGCGCTGCAAAAGCCGAGGCTGCCGCTCCTCTCCGCCCGCACCGGTGCGCCGCTCACCGCCGCCCAGGCGACCAGCGCCGAGACCTGGCTCGACACCGCCCCCGACGACAGCCGCCACGCCAAGGCGCTCGCCAGTCTCGCCGCGCGGCCCGACCGCGCTTTCCTCGTTCTCGGCCCCGATCCGGACCTTGCCGCCCGCCTTCGCGCCGCCGGGATCGCCGACGACCGGATCGTCGACCTGCTCGCCCCGGTCGAGAGCGACCTCGCGGGCGACGTCCACTTCGTCGCTGCGCTCGCCCGGCTCCACGGCCTCGGCATCGACGTCGACTGGGACCAGTTCTGGGCCGGGGCCCGGCGCCAGCGCCTGCCGCTGCCGGGCACCGCCTTCCAGCGCGCCCGCTACCTGATCGAACCGGGCACGGCCCCGGCGGCAGAGGCGGCCCCGGCCGGCCCGCCGCGCCAGGACGCCATTGCCGACTGGGGCTGGCGTCCGGCCTGGCTCCCGGCCCATGCCGCCTGCGAACACGACGTCGCCGAAGGGCTCGACCGCGCGCCGAAACAGACCTGGCTGGTGTTCGAGGATGCAGGCGGGCTCGCCGCCGCGGCCTTCGACCGGCTCGAAGCGGCGGGGCACACGGTGGTGCGCGTGGCCGCCGGCGACTGCTTCGCCGAGGTCGGCGCGCGCCGCTTCACGGTGATGTCCGAACAGGGCCGCGCGGGCTACGAAGCGCTGTTCGCGGCGCTCGCCGAACGCGGGCTCCTGCCCACCCGGATCGTCCATTTCTGGGCCCTTGCCGGTGCGACGGCGCACCGGCCCGGCTCCGATCCGTTCCACGACAACATGGAATACGGCGTCTTCAGCCTGAGCTATCTCGCCCAGGCGCTGGGCGGTGCCGATCTGCCGGGCCCGGTCCACGTGCTGGCGGTCACGCGCGGGGCCGTCTCGGTGAACGGCGGCGCGCTCCTCGAGCCGGAGACGGCGACCATCGCCGGCCCCGCGGGCGCCATGGCGCGCGAAGTGCCCGGGGTCACCTGCGCGACCCTCGACCTCGATCCGGAGGCGGGCGACCCCGCCCGCAGGGGCCTGTTTGCCCGGCGCGACGATCGCCCCGGCGACGTGCGGATCCTGCACCTCCTCGAAGACCTGCTCGCCGAGCCCGCGAACGAGGTGGCCGCCTGGCGCGGCACCCGCCGCTATCGTCAGGTCTACCGCAAGGTCGCGCTTCCCGCGCCCGAGGCCTCGGTCCTGCGCGACGGCGGCACCTGGCTCATCACCGGCGGGCTCGGCGACCTCGGCCGCGAGATCGCCCGCGGGCTGATCGAGACCCACGGTGCCCGCGTCCTCCTCGTCGGCCGCCGCGCCCTGCCGCCGCGCGAGAGCTGGCCGGCCGTGCTCCGCCGCAGCCCGCCGGGCGACCGGACCGCCGCCGCGATCCGCGGGGTGCAGGCGCTCGAAGCGGCCGGCGGCGCGGTCGAGATCGCCACCGCCGACGTGACCAACCTCGAAGCCATGCGCGCCGTCGTCGCCGCGGCGACCGCGCGTCACGGGCGGATCGACGGGGTGATCCATGCCGCCGGCATCGGCGACACCGGCCCGCTCCTCGAGCGCGACGCCGAGGCGATGAAGGCGGTGCTGGCGCCGAAGATCGACGGGCTGCGGGTGCTCGACGCGCGGTTTCCCGACGGCGCGACCGACCTCATGGTGCTGTTCTCCTCGACGGCCCCCGCCGTCCACCCCGCTGGCGCGGCCGATCTCGCCGCCGCCGATGCCTATCTCGACGCCTATGCCCAGAGCCGGCAGCACGGTCGCACCCGCGTTGTGTCCATCGGCTGGGGCGCCTGGTCGGAAATCGGCATGGCCGCCCGCGCGCTCGACCCGGCCGTCCCGACGGAGCTGCCCGCCGACCCGGTGGACGCGCCCTTCCTCGACAGCGCCGGGTTCGACCCCGACGGCGCGCGGCTGATGCGCACGGACTGGGCGGGATCCCGCGCCTGGGTGTTCGACCAGCACAGCCTCGGGGCAGGGGAAGGTCAGCAAGGTCCCGGTACCGGCCTGATGCCGATGTCCGCGATCCTCGAACTGGCCGCGGAAGCCTACCGCGCCGATGGCGGCACCGGGCCGTTCGAGATCCGAGACCTCGCTCTTGCCCGCCCGCTCCTTGCCACCGAGGGCCTGCCGAAGACAACGGTCCGGCTGCACCAGGACGGCGCGACGGTGCAGTTCGAGCTCTACAGCGAGCACGACCGCGACGGCCGCCCGGTGCGGCGCGCCCATGCGCGCGCGCGGATCGCCGCGTCCGGGACGGAGCCGCCGCCGCCGGTCGGGTTCGCCGCCGTGGCGGCGCGCTGCCGCAACGGGCGGCCGCGCGCGGCCGGCGAAGGCGACTACCTGCGTACCCCGCAACAGGCCCGGCTCGGCGACGGTCCGGCCTGGCAGGGCTTGCGCGAATCCCTGCTCGGCGAGACCGAGGGGCTCGCCCGGCTGAAACTGCCGGCCTCGGCGGCGGACACGCTTGCGCCCGGCACGCTCCTGCACCCTGGCCTTCTCGAGCTCGCCATGACCTGGGCGGTCGACCTCGCGGCCGCCTGGACCGCCGACAGCCTGTGGCTGCCGGAACGCTGCGGCACCGTCCGCGTGCACGGGCCGCTCGGGGCCGAGCTGGCCTGCTGGGTGCGCCATACCGGCGCCGACACCACCGACACCGCGCGCTTCGACGTGACCCTGTGCGACCTCCATGGCCAGGTGCTGGTGGAGATTGAAGCGCTGCAGCTCAGGCGCAGCGACCCCGCCGAGCTGCTGGCACCGTCGGCCACCGAAGACGTCGCCGCAACCGAACCTGCCCCGCGCAGGCAAAGGGCCGCAAACGCGTTGCATGCCTGGACCGTCGACAACGGCATCCGCCCCGGCGAGGGCTTCGCGGCGCTGGAGCGCGCCCTCGCATGCGACCTGCCGCAGGTGCTGGTCACGCCGCTGGACCTCGCGGGCCTGATCGCCGCCGCCGACCGGGCGCAACCTGAGGCGCCGCGCCTGGGTCAGGAGGACGGCCAGAGCCCCGGTCAGGGCTTCGACCGGCCCGCGCTCGCCACCGCCTATACCGCGCCCGAGACCGACACCGAGACCGCGCTGGCCGCGGACTGGTCGCGGCTGCTCGGCCTCGCCCAGGTCGGGATCGACGACGATTTCTTCGAGCTCGGCGGCCACTCGCTGATCGCGGCGCGGCTCTGCGCCAGCGTCAACGCGCGCCTGGGCACCGATTTCCGCCTCGCAATCCTCGCCGAGACCCCCACAATCCGCGAATGGGCCGCGCGCATCGACGCCGCGGCCGCGCCGGCAGACGCGGCCGCGCCCGCCGCGCAGGAGCGCCCGGACTTCACCCATATCGTTCCGCTCAACCGCGCCGGCGATCCGCAGGCGACACCGCTGTTCATCGTCGCCGGCATGTTCGGCAACGTGCTCAACCTGCGCCACGTCGCCCAGATTCTGCGCGACGACCGACCGGTCTACGGGCTGCAGGCCAAGGGCCTGCTCGGCGACGACGCGCCCTTCGACAGTTTCGCCGACGCCGCCGCCTCCAAACTCGCCGAGATCCGCCGCATCCAGCCGCACGGCCCCTACCTGCTCGCCGGCTTCTCGGGCGGCGGGATCACCGCGCTGGAGATCGCGCGGCTCATCGAGGAGGCGGGCGAGACGGTCGCGCTGGTGGCGCTGTTCGACACCTACCGCGACCTCGATCCGGACTTAAGACTGCTCGACAAGGCCTTGATGAAGCTCACGGATTTCCGCCGCAAGGGGCTGGGTTATGGGCGCGAATGGCTGCGCGACCGGGTCGCCTGGGAACTCGGCAAGCGCCGCAGCCGCGCCCCCGACACGGCCGGCGCCTTCCACAACCAGCGGATCGAACAGGCATTTCGCAGGGCCATCGCCGCCTATGAACCGGCTCGCTACGAGATGAACTGCGTGCTGCTGCGTCCCGCCCTCGACAAGCACTACAAGGTCAGCCGCGGCCGCTGGATCTCGGCCGAGAAACGCTATGTGACCCCCGACAACGACTGGGGCGCCTACATCCCGCGGCTGGAGGTCGTCGAGGTGCCGGGCGACCACGATTCGATGGTGCTGGTGCCCAATGTCGGGGTGCTCGGCGCCGCGCTCCGGGCCCGGATCGACACGGCCCTTGCCGCCCCGGGCGAAACCGTCCAGTGGGAGCGCGCGAGAGCCGCCGAGTAACGCGTATGGAGAACGGATTTGTCTGAAACCACGGTGCCTGAAGCCAAGGTCTCTGAACCCAAGCTGTCAGAAACAACGATGTCCGGTCCCACGGTCCTGACCGTTATCCTCAATTACCGCACGGCCGAGTTGGCGGTGAAGGCCGCTGAAGGCGCGCTGCGGGAAATGGCCGATCTCAGGGGCGAGATCGTCGTCGTCGACAACGATTCGCAGGACGGCTCGATCGAGCACCTGCGCGCCACCTCCGCCGAACGCGGCTGGGAGGCGGGCGGCCGGATCCGCGTCGAGAGCGCCGGGCGCAACGGTGGCTTCGGCGCCGGCAACAACCACGCGATCCGCGCCGGGCTCAGTTCGGGCGCAAAGCCCGACTACGTCTACCTCATCAACCCCGACGCCGTGCCCGAACCCGGCGCCATCCGGGCGCTGGTCGACTTCTTCGAGGCGCATCCCAAGGCCGGCGTGCTCGGCAGCCTGATCCTCACCCCGGACGGAGAGCCCGCCTACGGCGCCTTCCGCTTCCCCACCATCGTGCGCGAGTTCGAAGACGCCGCCCGCACCGCGGTGTTTTCCAAGCTCCTCGAACGCGGCCGCGAAACCTCGCCGATCGCGGTGGAGGCGCGCGAGGTCGACTGGGTCTCGGGCTCGTCGATGATGTTCCGCCGGTCGATGCTCGACGCGGTCGGGCTGTTCGACGAGGCCTTCTTTCTCTACTTCGAAGAAACCGACCTCTGCCTGCGCTGCAAGCGGGCGGGGTGGGAGATCTGGGCGGTCCCCGACAGCCGCGTCGTCCATATCGGCGGCGCCTCCACCGGCAATTACAGCTGGGAACGGATGCCGTCCTACTGGCTCGACTCGCGCTGGTACTATTTCCGCAAGAATTACGGGCTGGCCTATGCCATCGCGGTCACCCTGTCGCTGCTCACGGGCGAGGCGGTCTGGCACCTGCGCCGGCTGGTGAACCCCAGGGCCGAACGCTACCGCAACACCTACCGCTTCGCCCGCGATCTGTTCAGCCACCACCTGCGCGCGCTGGTTACCGGCCGCTCGGCCCCGCCCGGTCGGGCCGGCTGATCTGGGCGAGAAGGAGACCCGCCATGACCCCGCTCACCTGCCTGCTGATCGGCGACGAGGCGCTCCTCACCGGATGCGGCGACGCGCTCACCGGACGCGGCCACGCGGTGGTCGGCGTGGTGAGCGGGAGCGCGGCGGTGCAGGGCTGGGCGCGGGGCGCGGGCGTTCCGGACGTAACCCGGGCCGAGGATCTCGACCCCGACATCACCTTCGACTGGCTCGTGACCGTCGCCCCCGCCGAAACGCTCCCCGAGGCGCTGCGCACCCGCGCGCGGAAGGGCGCGATCGGCTTCGGCGACGGGCAGGGCGGCCCTGCCCGGGCGCTGCTCGCCGGCGCCGCCGCCCACGCGGTCACCTGGCACCTCATCGAGGCGGCGGGGCAGGCGGGCGACATCCTGGTCGAGAAACCCGTCGCCATCGCCGCGACCGATACCGCCGCCACCCTCGCGGCGAAATGCACCGCGGCCGGGCACATGGGTTTCGACAGGCTCATGGACCAGCTTGAAACCGGCAAGCTCGCCCGCCGTCCGCAGGACCGCACCGACCGGCGCACGGCGCCCGTCCCGGGCCCCGAGGCGGCCGGGCGGCTCGATTTCACCCAATCCGCCGCGCAGATCGCCCGCCTTGTCCGGGCGCTCGATTTCGGCCCGGGCTGGAACCCTTTGACCACGCCCAAGATCAAGGCCGGCGGCCGCCTCCTCTCGGTCGCCCGCGCCCGCCCCGTCGAAACCCTCGCCACCGCCGCGCCCGGCACGGTGCTCTCGGTGAGCCCGGAGGCGATGACGGTGGCCACCGGCGACGGCGCCCTGCGGCTCAGCGGGTTTTCCGACCTCTCCGGCCGCCCGGTAACGCTCTATACCCAGGCGCTGGAAGACGCGGTGCTCGCCTCGCCCGACCCGGCGGAAGCCGAAGCGCTGCGCAGCATGCTGGATGCGCTGGCCCCCGTGGAGGCGCATTGGCGCACCCGGCTCGCTTGCTTCCGCCCCGCCCGGCTCGCCCTCGCCGCGCCCCCCAGCGGCCGCGCCTCCTGGGACCATCGCCGCTTCGACGCGCCGGCGGGGCTCGACGACGACACCGTGCTTGCCGCCCTCGCGGCCTGGGGTCTGCGCAACACCGGCGACTGGGGCGCCGGCCTCGCCTATGCCGGCGCAGGATCACGGCCGCCGCCAGGGCGCATCCGGGCTACGTGAGCCCTGGGTGCCGCTCGGCCTCGGGCTGGAAGATCCCGCCGCGCAGCCGGTTGCAGCCCTCGCCCGCGCGCTCGCCCCCGACCTCGCGGCCGCGCGCACCGGCGGTTTCGCCGCCGACCTCGTCGCCCGTGACCCCGACCTCGCCGCCGTCGAGACGCCCGCGCTCGGCCTCAGCCGGCACGATCCCGTCGAGGGCACCGCGCTCACCCTCGCGCTCGACGCGGGCCGGGTCACGCTCTGGCGCGACGCGCGGATGATCGACGACGCGACCCTCGCACTGCTCGCCGACCGGCTCGCGCTGTTCCTCGACGGCCTCGCGGCCAAACCGGAGCGTCCCGTGGGCGACCTCCTCGCGCTCCCGGCCCGTGAACGCGCCCTGACGCTGGTCGGATGGAACGCCACCCGGGCCGAGACCGACCTCGCCCCCGTCCACCGCGCCTTCGAGGCCCAGGTCGACCGCACCCCCGACGCCACCGCGCTCATCGTCGACGACCGCAGCATGAGCTATGCCGAACTCGACCGCCGCGCCAACGCGCTCGCCCACCGGCTGATCGCCGAAGGCGCGCAGCCCGGCGACCGGATCGGCATCTACCTCGCCCGCGGCTTCGAGCTGATGATCGAGGCCCTCGCCATCCACAAGGTCGGCGCCGCCTATGTGCCGCTCGACCCGGCCTATCCCGCCGACCGCCTCGCCCATTACGTCACCGACAGCCAGGCCACCTTCGTCGTCACCGACCTGACCCTGGCCGCCGGCCTGCCGCCCTCCGACGCGGTGCCGGTGATGGTCACGAGCGCGCGCGATCCCGACCGCCCCGCGGTCGACCTCCCCGCCGATGCGCTGGCCTACGTGATCTACACCTCCGGCTCCACCGGCACCCCCAAGGGCGTGCAGGTCGAGCACCGCAACCTCGCCAATTTCTTCACCGGCATGGACGCGCTCCTGGCCCCAAACGGCACCTGGCTCGCGGTCACCAGCCTCGGCTTCGACATCTCGGTGCTTGAGCTCTTCTACACCCTCACCCGCGGCTACACGGTCGTGATCGTGGGCGAGGCGGCGCGGATCACGCTCTCGGGCACTGGTGCGGGGGAGGGCGATCTCTCGCTCTCCGCCCAGCTCACCCGGCACAAGGCGACGGTGCTGCAATGCACGCCTAGCATGGCGCGGATGATCCTCGCCGACGAAGGCGCCCGCGCGGCCCTCGGCGGGCTCAAACAGGTTCTGCTCGGCGGCGAGGCGGTGACCGCCTCGCTCACCGCCGAGATCCGCAGTCTCACGCAAGCGCAGATCGTCGACATGTACGGGCCGACCGAGACCACGATCTGGTCCACGGCCCATGTCGTCACCGGCAGCGAAACCGGTGTGGTGCCGATCGGCAAGCCGCTCGCCAACCAGACGGCCTACGTGCTCGACGCCAGGATGCAGCCGGTGCCCGTCGGCCTGCCCGGCGAGCTCTGGATCGGCGGGCTCGGCGTGACCCGCGGCTACTGGCAGCGTGACGACCTCAACGCCGACCGCTTCCGCCCCGATCCCTTCGCCGAAGAGACCGGCGTCCGCCGCTTCGAAACCCCGCGCATCTACGGCACCGGCGACCTCGTGCGCTGGCGCGTCGACGGGGGGCTCGACTTCCTCGGTCGCAGCGACCACCAGGTCAAGATCCGCGGCCAGCGGCTGGAGCTCGGCGAGATCGAGGCGCGGATCAACCGCGCCGACGGCGTGCGCCAGGCGGTGGTGGTGCCGAAGGGCGAGGGGGGCGAGACCCGTCTCGTCGCCTATCTCGAAGAGACCGGCCCGGGCGCCGCCGACCCGGCCGCGATCCGCGCCGATCTGGTCGCCCACCTGCCCGAGGTCATGGTGCCCGCGCAATTCGTGGTGCTCGCCGCCCTGCCTCTCACGCCCAACCGCAAGGTCGACCGCAAGGCGCTGCCCGATCCCGACGATGCCCCCCACGCGGTCCCCGATATCCCGCTCGCGCGCACCGACGACGGCCCGCCGCCCGGCGAGGGGCTCGAAGCGCAGATCGCCGCGATCTGGGCGCAGGTGCTCGGCATCGACGACATCCGCGCCGGCGACAGCTTCTTCGCGCTCGGCGGCCAGTCGCTGCAGGCGGTCGCCGCACTCGGCCGGATCCAGGCGTTGCCGGGGCTCGACACCACCGCGATCACCGAGATCTTCCGCTTCCCGGTGCTGCGCGACCTCGCGGCCCACCTCGCGCAAACGACCGGTCACGCGGCGCCCGGCCAGGCCCCGGTCACCCTGCCCGGGTTCGACCGGGCGGCGATCATGGCCCGGCGCCGGGCGCTGCGGCTCAAGTCCGGGCGGGCGGCGGCATGAAGCTCGAACCCTTGCGCGTCTCCACGGAAGAGATATTCCAGAGCCTTGTCGCGGTCCCCGGCGACCCGGTGACCGTCGCCGTCACCGATCCGCGGATTGCCTACCCCAGCGCCTTCCCGGCCGAGCTCGACGAGCTGCCGCGCGCGGTCGAGACACGCCGCCGCGAATACATCGCCGGCCGCATCGCCGCCCACCGGGCGATGGAAAAGCTCGGTCTCAGCGCCCGGCCGGTGCTGTCGACCCGTGCCCGCGCGCCGTCCTGGCCGCGCGGCCTCACCGGCAGCATCAGCCACACCGCGACCACCTGCGTCGCGGCGGTCGCGCGGTCCGCGCAGGTCCGCAGTCTCGGGATTGATGTCGAGGACGAAACCCCGCTCGCCGCCGATCTGATCGCCACGATCTGCACCCTCGAAGAGCGCGCCTGGCTCGCGACCCAACCGGAGCGCGCCCGCGGCGGCCTCGCCAAGCTGATCTTCAGCGCCAAGGAAGCGGTCTGCAAATGCCAGTTCCCGGTGACCCACCGGGTGCTCGACTTCGCCGCTGTGCTGGTGACGCCGGACCTCGATACCGGCCAGTTCGAAGCGACCTTCCTCCGGCGCAGCGGACCCGTCGCGCAAGACGCCCGGCTCGACGGCCGCTTCGCGGTCGCAGACGGTCTGATCCATACCGCCGTCGTTCTGCTGCCGGGTATGCTGCTGGGCTGAGCCCCGCCGCCCGGGCCCGCGGCCCCCCCTAGTGCGGGCGGAACCGCTCCCAGTTGAGGTCGCGGAAGCACGGCCCCTGCACGGCCTCACCGAACTTGATGTCGTTGTGGCCGCCGTTCCACTCGATGATCTTGACCTTGCCGGCCTTGTCGACCGACAGATCCCAGCCCATGCAGCGCACATAGGGCATCTTGAGGTGGTTCTCGGTCACCACGCGGACGCAATCGGCATAGCTCGGGATGACCTTCTGCTTGAAGGTGACGCCGCTGTCCGGGTGCGCGTCGGTCGTCAGCCAGTTGGGCAGATAGCCCATGTCGCCGAGCCGGCCGGTCTCGCGGTCGATCGGGATCCGCACGTGGCTCGCCGACTGCACATGGGTGTCTTCGCCGCGCCCGAGCCGCAGATAGCCCGCGCGCAGCGACACCTCGCCGGCATCGTCGATCGCGGTGGTCAGCCGCAGGGTCGCGACCGCGCCCGTGGAAAAGGCGTCGAAGAACGGGTGCTGCTCGATATAGGTCTGGAACAGCCCGTTGCCGAGCTTGCGGATCTGGGCGAGGTCCAGTTCGTCGCGGTCGAAGAAATGGATGCCGATGCCCTGCATTGACTGGTCCTGCTTGAACGCCACCCGGTCGCCGTCGCGGAACAGCACCGCCTTGACCTTGTCGTCGGGGATCGCGTGGCCCTCGCGGTCGACGAACACGCCGTTGACATAGGCGCCGACGTCGGGAAATTCCTCGGCCCCGAACAGCCGGTAGTTCAGCGCCCGCGAGTCCGCGATCTCGCCGTAGGAGCCGCTGGTCTCGCCGACCACCCGTTCGCCGTAGAAATTGTCCGGGATCCAGCCTTCCTTGAACTCGCCGCGGACCGTCGCATAGAGGGTGAGCCAGGGCGCATACTTCTTGCCGCCCAGCACGTCGCGCGCATATTCCTCGCAGACATGTTTGGTCTTTTCGTCCGTGCGGATGCCGGCCTCTTCCTGCTGTTTCAGGATGCGCGCCACCCATCGGGCGTTCGACCTGTTGTACTGGTAGCTCCAGCCGGCTTTCGCGACCGTCTTCAGCGTATCGACTAGACCTGTCATCCCGTCTCCTCCTCAAATGCACCGCATCGGCATCGCCGCTTCCCCCGCGCCAACGCCGCCTCTCCCGCGGTCGCGGGGGGCGACCCCGCGCATTCGGTGTGTCTCCCTAATAACATATCCCGTTACCCGGACACTGTGTCGCAAAATGGGAAGGTTTGCGGCCAAGTTGTTCCAACCGGAAGATGTGGCGGGAGGACGACGGACAGGCGCGGTGGCCTTGCCGGGCATCCGGCGCCCGGGCTGGTGAACCGCAGCCCGCGGCGGGCCGGGCCGACCCGTCCCCGGTGCCGCCGGTCGCACGGAAACGATCCGCCGAGATGACCGAAAGTTTATGAGTGTTTTTCCCGTCCGGCCTTGCGGAGTGTATGATTCAACGCCATTTTTTTCGGAACTGAGGGGAGAAAAATGATCCGTTTTGCGAACATTCTGCTGGCCGCGGCGCTGTTGTTCACGGCTCCGCAACGCGCCCAGGCCGACAATGTCGGCATCAACCTGGCCTCGGCCGTCGACTGGAGCACGGCGCTGCCGTTTCTCGACCTGATGAAGACCGCGCGGCCCTGGATCGGGCATGGCGGCGACGAGTGGCAGGTGATGAACCGCGACGATCTCGCCGCCGCCGGCGTGCTCGACGACCACGGCTGGCCCACCGCGATCCCCGCGGGCGTGAGCTCTATCGGCACCCTGGTCCTGACCGCCCAACCCGACGACGCGCCCGGTGCCGTGGGGCGCTACGTGGTGCGCTGGCAGGGCACCGGCAAAGTCGAGGTCGACCTCGGCGCCGAAAACGTCACCCACGGGCCCAACACGGTCGAGTTCGACTACGTGCCCGGCACCGATCTGGTGCATCTCGAAATCCTCGAAACCGACCCCGCCGGCACCGGCGACTACATCCGCGACATCACCATCGTGCGCAAGGACCGGGTCGATCTCTTCACCGCCGGCGAGCTGTTCAACCCCGACTGGCTGGCGCTGATCGACGGCTTCGACGTGCTGCGCTTCATGGACTGGATGCACACCAACGACGCCACTCTCGCCCATTGGGCCGACCGTCCGGAAGTGGGCGACGCGACCTGGCGCGAGCACGGCGTGCCGGTCGAGATCATGATCCGGCTGGCCGAAGAGCTCGGCGCCGAACCCTGGTTCAACATCCCCCACCTTGCCGACGACGATTTCGTGCGCAACTTCGCCGAGCTCGTCCACACCGAGCTCGACCCCGAGTTGCGCGCCTGGGTCGAGTTCTCGAACGAGGTCTGGAACTGGCAGTTCGACCAGGCCCATTGGGCCGACGAACAAGGCAAGGCGCTGTGGCGCCGCAACCCGAGCTGGATCCAGTTCTACGCCGGCCGCGCCACCGAGGTGGTCGACATCTGGTCCGAGGTCTACGGCACCGAGGCCGAGGACCGGCTGGTGCGGGTGATCGCCACCCAGACCGGCTGGATGGGGCTCGAACAGGAGATCCTCAACGCCTCGAAATGGGTCGGCGAGGAGCGCGGCCGCACCGCGCCGGGCAAGCATTTTGACGCCTATGCCATCACCGGCTATTTCGGCTCGCATCTCGGCCGCGGCGACTGGACCGAGCCGGTACGGACCTGGATCGCCGAGAGCAAGGCGGCGGCGGAAGCGGCAGCCGATGCAGAGGGGCTGACCGGCGACGCGCGCGCAACCTATATCGAGGCGCACAAATACGACGCGGCAGTGACCCGCACCTACGAGCATCTCGCCGGCGCCGACGGGCCCAACGAAGACATCCACGACGTCGAAAAGCTCACCAAGACCCTCTTCACCTACCACGCCGGCATCGCCAAGGAGTGGGGGCTCGACCTCGTCGCCTATGAAGGCGGCACCCACGTGGTCGCGAGCTGGGAAAACCACGAGGACGAGGAGCTCAACGATTTCCTGATGTACTTCAACTACACGCCCGAGATGGCCGCGCTCTACAAGACGGTGTTCGATGGCTGGAAGGCCGCCGGCGGCGACATCTTCGCCGCCTTCCTTGACGTCGAGCAACCCAGCAAATACGGAAGCTGGGGGCATCTGCGCTACCTTGGCGACCAGAACCCGCGATGGGATGCGCTGGTTGCGGCGCGCGATGAGGTTTCGTCTGAATGACGTCAACGGACAGCCCGACGGTCAGCGTCATCATCCCGGCCCATAACGAGGCCGGCTACCTCGGCCGCACCCTCGAGGCGCTCCTCGCCTCCGATCTGGGCGGGCTCGACGCGCAGGCGATCGTCGTCGCCAACGGCTGCAGCGACGACACCGCCGCGATTGCCCGGGGCTATGAGGCGCCGGCGCAGGCAGCGGGCTGGGCGCTCACCGTGGTCGACAGCGCCGAGGGCGGCAAGCCGCTGGCGCTCGACCTCGGCGAGGCCGAGGCGCGGGGCAGGGTGCTCATCTATCTCGACGCCGACGTGATCGTCTCGCCCGGCGTGATCGCGGCCCTCGCCCGCGCCCTCGACACCGACACGCCGCTCTACGGCGGCGGCACCCCGATCGTCACCCGCTCGCCCTCGGCCGTCACCCGCGCCTACACCCGCATGTGGACCCGGATGCCGTTTTTCGAGACCCGCGCGCCCGGGTTCGGGCTGTTCGCGATCAACCGGGCCGGGCGGGCGCGCTGGGGCACTTGGCCGCGGATCACCGGCGACGACGCCTTCGCGCGGCTGGTCTTCGCGCCGGAGGAGCGGGTCCAGGTTGCCGAGACCTACGACTGGCCTCCCTCGGACGGGTTCTTCGCGCTGGTGCGGGTGCGCCGCCGGCAGGACCAGGGCGTGCGCGAGCTCATGGCTGTCCGGCCCGATCTCGAAGTCAACGAAGACAAGCTGCCCCCCGGCGCCGGCCGGACCCTCGGGCTGTTCCTGAGCGATCCGCTCGGTTGGCTCACCTATGCGGCGGTCAAGCTCGCCAGCAAACTGCCGGCGCGCGGATCGGGCTGGGCCCGCGGGCGCTGAGCGAACCACGGGTCATTTTCGATACTGAGCGAAATCCCTAAGTGTCAGCCGGCGGCCGCGATGAAGCCCGCCAGCCGTTCGGCCTGTCCGTCGATCCCGTGCCGCTCGATCACCCGGGCGCGCCCCGCCAGCCCCATCGCCGCGCGGGTCTCGGGCGCAGTTTCGGCGAGCTTCACGATGGCCTCGGCCAGCGCCGCCGGGTCGCCCGCCGGCACCAGCCAGCCGTGTTCGCCCTCGCGCACCAGTTCCGGGGCGCCGGCGATATAGGTCGAGAGGATCGGCCGGGCCATGGCCATGGCTTCCATGATCACCATCGGCAGCCCCTCGGCAAAGCTCGGCATCACCAGCGCATCGGCCCGCGCGATCTCGGCGCGCACACCCGCCTCGTCGAGCCAGCCGGTGATCCGGACCCTGTCGCCGAGCCCGGCGGCGGCAATCGCCGCCTCCAGATCGCCGCGCAGCTCGCCGTCGCCGACCAGCGCCAGCGTCACCGGCGGGGCACCCTCGGGCAGCGCCGCCATCGCCTCGACCAGCACCTTCTGGCCCTTCTGCTCGACGAAACGGCCGATGGCCACGAGGTGCACCCCGTCATGCGGTTCGGGCGGGGCAGGTTCGGGGAACACCGCGGGCTCGATCCCGCAATGCACCACCTTGACCTTGTCCCAGTCGGCCAGCGGGGTCCAGCGGCAGAGCTGGCTGCGCCCGAACTGGCTCACGCCGACGACGAAGGCGCTGTGGGCGATCTTCTCGCCGAGCGACAGGGCGGCAGGCGCGTCGAATTCTTCCGGCCCGTGCACCGTGAAACTGTAGTGCGGGCCGCCGAGCACCCGCGTCAGCATCGCCACTGCCGCGGCGTTTGTCCCGAAATGCGCATGCACATGAGTGATGCCGGCGGCGTCGCAGCGGGCTTTCACGTCCGCCGCCTCGGCGAGGTAGATCAGGTGCCTGAGCCGCCCGAGCGGCGAGGCGCGGCCGATCTTCAGCGCCAGCTTCAGCGCCGCCCAGGTCGGTCCCGGCGCAGCGACGAAGGCGCGACCCAGCGCGCGGGCGAGCCCCACCGCACCGGCATCGAGCACGTAGTCGGTCTTTTCCGCTTCCTCACGGTCGCCCGGGTCGACCAGCGCGAGCTCGGAGCGGCGCATCGCGATCCGGTGCACCGGCAGCCCGCGCCGTTCCAGCGCTCGCACTTCGCGGCGGATGAAGCTGTGCGAGGGCTGCGGGTAGGTGTTCAGCACGTAGGCAATGGTCACGTCACATCCCTCTCAACACGGGCCGGCCTCTCGACACGGGCCGGGCGGCCTGGCGCCGAGCTGCGCCCGCGCCCCGTCCCGTCCGCGCTACAGCGTCCCGAGCGGCGGCTGCTTGAGCCGGCGGCGATCGTAGCGGCGGCTGCCTTCGCCCACCGAGGGGATCGTGACCACCGGCGTCAGCCCGAGGCGACGGGTCATCTGGCCCGACGTCCGGATCACCGGATGCAGGATTTCGAGCAGCAGCGCAAGCCCGCCGCCGAGGATGATGCCGGCGACCAGGCCGAGCGCCACGGTCATCTTGCGGCTGCGCCCGGTCGGGTATTCCGGCACCGTCGCCGCCTCGATCACCGTGAGCCGGCCGCCATGGTCCTGCGCTTCCAGCGCATAGGCGGTCTCGGCTTCGCGGCGGCGTCCTGCCACCACGTTCAGCTCGGTCTGCAGCTGGCTCAGCGAGCGGTCGTAGTCGCTGAGCCGGCGCTCCACGACCGGCACCAGCGCCAGCGCGGATTCGAGCTCGGCCTTGTTGGCCTGCAGCGCCGCCTTCTGCGTTTCGAGCCGGCCGATATCGTCCTGCAGCGCTTCGGTCTGGATCTGCGCCCGGAGCTTGGCCACTTCCGAGGTCCGGTCGGCCTTGTTGATCTGGTCGATCTCGCCCTCCTTGGTCAGGATCTGCTGGTCAAGCTCGAACATGCGGGTGTTGATCGTGCTGATCTCGCCGCGTAGCGACTCGATAGAACCGGCGATGGCGAGGATGTTCTCGTTGCGGAAGGCCTCGCGCTCGTCTTCGACCGCCGCGATTTCGCCGTTCAGCTTTTCTTCCTGCAGCTTGAAGAAGTCGAGCGACTGCTGCGCGGTCTCGAGCCGCTGGCTGGCGCTGAGTTCGAGCGTCTTGGCGGCGAAGATATGGGCGAGGTCGCGGGCGGTTTCGCCGTCGGACCAGACCGCCCAGATCCGCACCACCGAGATGGTGCCGTCATCGGCATAGCCCTCGCGGGGCCGCGGCTACGGCGTTGAGGCTGACGGCGCCGCGGATCAGCGCGACCTTGTCGTCTTCCGAAAGCCCCGGGGCGTCGGCGAAAAGGTTCTGTTCCTCGGCCACCTGGAGCACCGATTCCCGGGTGAACAGCCGTTGTTCGATGGTCTGCAGCAGGCGGGCCGAGGTCGCCGCGCCCACGCCTTCCACCGTGTCTTCCGACACCACCGGGCGTTCGATCTGGATCACTTCCAGCGCCTGAAGCTGCGCGGGGTCTTCAGCGCGATATAGGCGGACGCGAGGATGCACAGCAGTATGCCCTGGTGATCGGGCGCCAGCGGCGGCGCAGGATGTCGAGGATTTCGTCGATCAGGTCCAAAGGAGACATGGGTCACGCTCTCCGGTCACGGGTTTGGGTTCGGCAGGGCCCCGGGCAGGGGGCGTCTGCGGCACGCATAGGCGGGCGCCGCGTCAATCCTGCGGCGATTGTGTTTCAGAATGGGGCAAATGCGTTGCCGCCACCGCCCGGTCAGGTCCGGCCGCGGTTCAGCACGACACCCATCAGCTTCGATCTGTTCTTGATCAGCCGCTCATTCCTCGATGTCCTTGGTCTGCGTGCTGGTGCCGTCGGCGACCAGCAGCACGCCGTCGACATGCGGCAGGACCGCGGCGAGGTCGTCGTATTCGAGCATCGGCGGCAGGTCGAGCATGACCACGTCGGGCTTCAAGAGATGCGTCATCTCCGACACGCGCCGGCCACCAGCCCGCTCTGCAGCAGGTCCGGGGCATTGGGGCGGGCGCTGCGCGACAGCCCGAGCGCGAGCCCGTCATTGTAGCGCACGACATGCTGGAAGAACGAAATCTCGCCGGTCAGGAATTCGTCGACATTGCCCTCGGCCGCGACACCGATGGTCTCGGCGACGGCGGGGGCACGCAGGTTGAGGTCGAGCAGCACCGTCTTGCAGCCGGGCACCCGCGACAGCGAGCGGGCGAGGTTGACGGCGGTAAAGGTGGCGCCGGAGCCCGAGCGCGGCGCGGCGACCGCGATCCGGCGCAGGTTTTCCGAACGGACCGCCTGCAGGAACTGGGTGCGCAGCTGGTCGAAGGCCTGCACCGCTTCCTCGCGCTTGGCCGCGACCTTGCGGCGGCGCCAGGTCCGCGGCACTTCCGCCTCGGTCCGCTTGGCATTGTGCAGCACGCCCCAGACTTCTTCGCGCGGGTCGCGTTCGATCCCGGTGAGCGACCCGGTGGGCACCGCGACGAGCGCGGTGCCGGTGGGCTTCTTCCTGTCGTCGTCCGCCGAGGCGTTCTGGCCCGTGGAACCCTGGCCAGCGAAATTCTGGCCCGTGTTATTCTGGTCTGTATTGTTCTGGTCCGACATACCGGTCACAGCTTCGTCCGCATGGAGATCCGTATTCATCTTGTTCATCGCGCGGGTCTCCCGGTTCCGAACACTGGCTCAATAGCCGGTCCGGCGGACCATCACAATGACCGTGCGCACAAGAATGGACAGATCTTCACGGAAGGTTACCTGACGGCGATAGATCCTGTCCATCTCCGCGCGGTAGTCGAAGTTGCGGTCGTTGCGCTCGGACACCTGCCACAGGCCGGAGATTCCCGGGCGCATGCCCCAGTAGATCGGGCCTTGGTAGATCGAGACCTGGTCGGGCAGCATCGGGCGCGGGCCGATCAGGCTCATGTCGCCGGTGACGACGTTCCACAGCTGCGGCAGCTCGTCGAGCGAGGTCACGCGCAGGACACGGCCGATCGTGGTGATCCGCGGGTCGTTCTTGAGCTTCTGGGTTTCTTCCCATTCGCGCTTCAGTTCGGCGTCGCTGTCGAGCAGGGCGGCGAGCTTCTTGTCGGCGTTCTGCACCATGGTGCGCAGCTTCAGGATCCGGTAGCGCGAGCCGTCGGCCCGCATCCGGTCCTGCTGGTAGAACGGGTTGCCGCCTTCGATCCAGAGCGCCAGCGCGGTCAGAAGCACCACCGGCAGGACGAAAGGCGCGGCGAGCAGGACGAGCGCGAGGTCGATGACGCGTTTGCCGTGACGCAGATACCAGGAGGAATCGGCCGATTTGACACCCGAAACCGGGCGCGGGAAGGTCTCGATCGCCTTCATGAGACGGGGCCTGAAATCCGCTGCCGCATCAACGTGCGGTGCAATAGCGCGTTTGACCTCACCCACCGGAAGTACGCCTGAATCAACCCGGCTTCCGGTCATCGTTCTGTTCATGTCCCACCCCTTCTCTTTTGCTCGACCGGTGTTCCGAGCCCGCCCCTCAGCAGTCGCTCGGCTTTCACACTCCCCAGTCCGGTGCCGCGCTGCGGCTCTGTGCGGGTACGGACATCCCGCGTTGGACTGGGGAAAACACCCCGGTACACACTCGTTCCTGCGGCACAATCAAGGCCAACACTTGCCTCAATCTCGCCTTAATCAATCTAGCACCAGCCCGGGCCCGAACCCTGTGCTATCTCGTCTACATACCGTTTCTCACCCCGCAACAATTCTACGATTCGAGACCCGGTTATGCAACGAAGCTTATTACATGCGGGTATTGTCCCGGCTATGGGGAAAACAAAATTCCAAACGACCGTCACCGAAATACCGCGGTTGCCGGCGGGACGCCCGCCGGGCACCCAGATTTCGCCATATTCTGCCCGAAAGGCGCGGCGCGTGGTGCCCAAATCGGAGTTGATTCGCCACCTCTCTGCCCCAGTTCGAGGCACGGAAAGCCGAAGAAACGGTGAACCGGCCGCGGCGGCGGGCGGGACCGGGGCCCGGGGCGGTCCGGACCCTGCACCGGCGCAGCCGCCGGGCCCGTGCGCGGTGCCACCGCCCGGTCCCCGGGGCCGTGTTGCGCCGCGACGGGCGCCCGGGCCATGCCCTGCGCCGGTCACGCAAGCGTGATCCTCGCGCCGGGGGCCGACACCTGTGTGACCGCCCTCCCACCGCGTTGCCGCCCAGGCACGCACCGAGTCTCTGCCCGTCAGTTCAGCATCTTACCAAGGCCCCACCGCGGGCAGGGGCGGCACGCGGCGCGCAAAGTCACGGCAGGCAGGGCCGCGCCCGGCGTCCCGCGCGCTGGCTGCAGCCCCGCCGTGGACGCCGCCCCCTGCGCATCGACGCCCGGCACCCGCACCCGTGGCGCCGACCGCGCGCGACGGCCGTGGATCGGGCGTCTGCCATCCGCCCGCCTCGGAGATCGGCCGCGTCTTGGCGCTGCGCGGTGCGTCGGGAGGCGTGCGACAGCCGCCGCCACCCCCTTTCCGGGCAAGTTCCGGCACGGCGAAGCGAGTTGCACTTTTCAAGCCTTTCGGAACACATCCGGCTTGCGAATATCGGAAAAGTATTGGAAACAGCGACAATCCACCCAGGAAAGCGCGGATTGGGCGTGATTTCTGCATGCGGGTATTCCCGCGGGGACATGCCGGACCGCCCCGCCGGGGGTGTTTACCAGCCCAGCCCGGCCCCGGCGCGGCGATTGATTATCCTGGCGGGACGACCGGAGTATAAATCTATGATTGTTTCTATATTGGAAACAATCGACCCGACCGCCGGGCCTCCCCCCCCCCCCCCGCGCGCCCACGGTGCCACCCACGGTGCCACGCCGACGCCGGAGGGCAGGGTGCCCGCGACACGCCTGGCCCCGTGGCACGCGCGCGCGCCCTGAAATGCCCTCTGGTGCGCGGGTCGACGGCCCGCGCCCCGTCCAGCACGCACCGCCGCGTCCCGGATGGGGGGCCAGCACCTCCGCCGATGACCCGCCACCCGGCCCGGCGACCCGCGTGCGGCGCCCGGTGGCGCCCGGCCGTCGCCGTTCCAGCTGCCTTCCCGCGCCGGCGCGCGGCGAAAAGCCTGTTGAACAACCGGCGCGATTTGGACAAACACCCCCTAGGAGTACAGAGGAAAGGGGGCCGGCCGGTGCGGGTGCGCCAGCCGTCTTGAAATCGATGAGACACGCCGCCGACCTCCTCCACCGCGTCACCCTCCGGCTGTCGGTCGCGCTGTTCGCGGTGATGTTCGCGGCCCAGCTCGTCATCGTGCTGATGCGCTACGTGATGGGCGTAGGCTTCCTCGAACTGCAGGACGCGGTCACCTACAGTTTCTCGGCCCTCGTCGTCCTGACCATCCCGCTGACCGCCGGCATGGGCCGGCATGTGCGGGTCGACATCCTGCGCAGCCGGTTCTCGCGTCGCACCAACCACCGGATCGACCGCTGGGGCCATGCGCTGTTCACGCTGCCCGTCTTCGGATTGATGCTGGTCAACGCCTGGCCGCTGGTCCGCACCTCCTGGGCGATCATGGAGGGCTCGCGCGAAACCGGGGGACTGCCCGGCCTGTTCCTCGTCAAGTCGACGGTGCTTGTGATGTGCGTGCTGGTGCTCGCCCTCGGGGTCATCGACTTCTTCTCGGCTGGGGAGCGCCGGGCGCCGGGAGACCCCGATGGCGATTGATCTCGTCTGGCTCCTCGCGATGACCGTCGCGCTCTTCGCCGGCATCCTGTCGGGCATCCCGGTGATGCTGGTGCTCGCCGGCGTGCCGACCCTGATCGCGATCGCGGCGCATTTCACCGGCCATTTCGACCTCACCTATTTCCAGGCGGTGCCGCAGCGGGTCTTCGGGGTGATGGAGAACACGCTCCTCATCGCGGTCCCGCTCTTCGTCCTCGTCGGCGTGCTGCTCGACCGTTCGAAACAGGCCGAGCGGATGCTGACCAACATCAACCGGCTGTTCGGCGGCACCCGCTCGGGGCTCGCGCTCTCGGTGATCGTGGTTTCGGCGCTGATCGCCGCCTCGACCGGGATCATCGGCGCCACCATCGTCATGCTGGGCTCGCTCTCCCTGCCGACGCTGCTCGCCGCGAAGGTCGACAAGCGCACCGCCTCCGGGCTGATCTGCGCCTGCGGCACGCTCGGCCAGATCATCCCGCCCTCGATCGTGCTCATCCTGCTCGGCGACCAGGTGTCCAACGCCTATCTCGTCGCGCAGCAGGCGGCGGGCAATTTCGCCCCCGACCCGGTGACCGTCGGCGACCTCTTCGCCGGCGCGATGCTGCCGGGGCTCGCGCTGGTGGCGCTCTACGCCGTCTATGTCCTGTGGAAACTGCGCGGCGGGGCAGGGGGGCCGGTGGCCGCCGCCGCCCCCGGGCTCCCCCTCTCCGAGGTCGTCGCCGGCATCCTGCCGACGCTCGCGCTCATCGTCTCGGTGCTGGGCTCGATCCTGATGGGTCTCGCCACGCCGACCGAGGCGGCCGGCGTCGGCGTCGGCGGCGCGATCCTGATCGCCAGCGCCCAGCTCTCGCCGCGGCTGAAACGCCACGCGCTCCTGACCGCGGGCCTCGCCGTCGCCCTCCTCGCCGCCGCCGCCAGCGGCCTCGTGCGGGTCGACTTCACCTCCGGCGCGCTCACCATGAGCCCGCACACGCTGGTCGCCGGCGGCCTCGTCGCGCTCACGCTCGCGGGCCTCGCCCGCGCCGCCTTCGCCCTCGTCCCCGCCCGCATCCTCGGCCCCGCCATCGTCGAGACGCTGATGGTCTCAGGCATGATCTTCGGCATCGTCATCGCCGCCTCGGTGCTCAGCCTCGTGTTCCGTGGCTTCGGCGGCGACGAGATGGTCTCGGCCTTCATGCACCAGGTCCCCGGCGGCGCCTGGGGCATGCTCTGGGTCACCATGCTGGTGGTCTTCCTGCTCGGCTTCATCCTCGAATTCGTCGAGATCATCTTCATCGTCATCCCGATCGTCGGCCCGGTGATCCTGACCGGCGAGATCGACCCGGTCTGGTTCGCGATCCTGTTCGCGATGAACCTGCAGACCTCCTTCCTCACCCCGCCCTTCGGCTTCGCGCTGTTCTATTTTCGCTCGGTGGCGCCGCCCGACGTGACCACCGGCGACATCTACCGCTCGATCGTGCCCTTCGTGCTGATCCAGCTTGTGGCGATCGGTCTCCTTGCCCTGTTCCCGCCGCTGGCGACATGGTTGCCGGAAGTGCTGTTCTGAAAAACACCCAACCTGGAGGATCCCTGATGAAACGTCGTGAATTCCTGAAATCCGGGGCGCTCGCCGCACCCGCCGCGGCGCTGGCCGCGCCCGCGCTGGCGCAAGGCGTGCTGGAGTGGAAGATGCCCACCTCCTTCCCGGCCCAGGCCCCCGGCGTCGGCACCAACGCCACCACCTTCGCCGCCCGCGTCGCGGCGATGTCGGACGGCCAGCTGACCCTCAAGGTCTTCTCCGGCGGCGAGCTGGTGCCGCCCTTCGGCGTCGAGGACGCGGTCGAGCAGGGCACCGCCGAGATCGGCCATTCCACGCCCTATTATGCCGCGTCCAAGAACACCGCGCTGCACTACTTCTCCGCCGTGCCCTTCGGCATGACCGCGGTCGAGACCTCCGGCTGGATCCGCTACGGCGGCGGCCAGGAGATCTGGGACGAGCTCTACGCCCAGCGCAACCTGGTGCCCTTCTACTCGGGCAACTCGGGCGTCCAGGCCGCGGGCTGGTTCAAGAACCCGGTCGACAGCGTCGACGACCTCGCGGGCCTCAACTTCCGCATCGCCGGCCTCGGCGGCGAGACCATGCGCAAGCTCGGGGTCAACGCGGTGCTGCTGCCGCCGACCGAGATCTTCCCGCCTTCCAGTCCGGCGCGATCGACGCGGCCGAATGGGTGGGCCCGCTGCTCGATCAGGCCTTCCGGGCTGCAGAAGGTGGCCAGTTACTGCTACCTGCCGGCCTTCCACGAACCCTCCGCCGGGCTCGAAGTGGTGGTCAACGCCGATGCCTGGGCCGAACTGCCCGCGCATCTGCAGGCGATCATCAAGAACGCCGCCGAGGCCGCCGAGGCCGAGAGCCTCGCCCAGTTCGACTACTTCAACACCCAGGCCTTCATCCAGCTTCAGGAGCAGGGCGTCGAGTTCCGCGCCTTCCCCGACGACGTCGTCGCCGCGCTGAAGACCGCGGCCGCCGAAGTGCTCGCGGAAAACGCCGCCGCCAACCCCGATTTCGCCCGGGTGAAAGAGAGCTACGACGCGACCCTCGACCGGTCCCGCCCCTACGGGCTCGCGGTCAAGGCCCCGGTCTTCTCGCAGCGCGCGTGATCCGGCCCGCAACGGCAAAGCCAGACGCCCCGGTCCGCAAGGCCGGGGCGTTTTCATGCCGCGATCCGGTCTGCGACTGCCACTCGCAGCGCAACGGCGGTGTTGCGCCGGGGCGGGCGCGGCGACTTCCGGCAGGCCGCCCCCCTGCGCTATGCTGCGCGAGCGAGCCGAGGACCGGACGAGATGAGATGGCCAAGACCTGACCTCAGACCATCGCGCGCCCCTGTGGCACTGAGCCTGGCGCTGGGCCTGGCTCTGGCCGCCCTGTTGCCCGCCCTTGCGCTTGCGCAGACCGGCGATGCCTTCGCCCCGTTCCGGTACGACCCGACCCGTCCCGGCGTGCTCCGGCTCGACGGCGAGATCGACGTGCGCACCCCGTTCATGCTCGGCGCCGCGCTGCGCGCGCATCCCGGGGTGACCACGCTCGAACTGCACAGCCCCGGCGGCGATATCTACCAGGCGCTGACCATGGTCGACACGATCCGCGGCGCCGGGCTCGCGACCCGGGTCGCGCCCGACGACCGCTGCCACTCCGCCTGTTCCTTCCTGTTCTTCGCCGGCACCGGGCGACAGTCCCTGGGCGCGCTCGGCGTCCACCAGCTCAGCGCCCCGAACCAGCAGTCCGCGCAATACGTGATGAACGACGTGCTCGACGCGCTGAACCATCTCGGCGTGCCCGACGAGGTCCGCCGCCGGATGTTCCAGACGCCGGCGGATGAGATGTACGTCTTTTCACCCGACGAACTGGCCGCGCTCGGGTTCGACGGCACATCCCCATCCCGGGCCGCCGCCCCGGCGCCGGCGGAGCCTGAAGCCGCGCCGGTGATCGTCACCGTCAAACCCGACGGCGGCGGCGACTACGGCTCGATCGCCGCGGCGGTGCGCGCGGCCGAGGCCGGGACGCGCATCCTGGTCTACCCCGGCACCTATACCGGTCACGTCACGGTCAAGACCCCGGTCGACATCGTCGGCACCGGCCCGCGCGAAGACATCGTCTGGGAAACGACCTGGCCGTCGCTCCTGCGCTGGGAGGCCGCCGAGGGCTCGTTGTCGGGCCTGACCCTGCGACCGGCCGCGGCCGAGCCGCTGACCCATCGCGAAACCGCGCTGATCGACATCCGCAGCGGCGCGCCGAGGGTTCGCGACTGCGACATTACCGCGCTGGCCGAGGCCCCGGCGGTGATCCGGATCGCCGGAGCCGCCGCCGCCCCGGTGATCGAGGGCAACCGGATCCGCGGCGGCCAGATGGGCATCCAGTTCGACGGCGGCGGCGGCACCGCGCAGGACAACCTCGTGTCCCGCACCGACATCGGCATCGGCGTTCAGCGCAGTGCGGCCCTGGTGCGTGCGAACCAGATCCGCAACGTCGAGATCGGCATCGGCCTGGGGCGCGCGGCCGCCGGAGAGGTGACCGACAACGAGGTCCGCTATTGCGCCCGGGGCATCGCGATCCGCAGCACCGCCACCGCCCGGCTCGGCGACAACGCCGTCGGCAGCTGCGAAACCCCGGTCTACCGCGAGTAGCCCCGCACCGGCCCGGCCGCCGCCGCCGTCCCGCCCACGTCCCGCCCACCCGTCGGGCGGGCGCCATTTCCATTGCCCACCGCAACGTTTCGACTCTTCGGTCAAAAAACCCCGCGTCACGCCTTGCACCGTGCGCGTTTTCGGAGTTTGATCCCCACCCATGGGGGCACCCCGGGCAACCGTCGGGTTCCGTTTCCTCGGCCGGCCGAAGGGCAGGGCGGGGCAGACGCCGACGCGGTTCCGGCTCGCAGACCCCCAGACCCATATCCAACAGGGAGTCTCCCCCATGTCACTGCGCAAACTTCTGACGGCGACCAGCCTCGTATTGTCGATGGCCGGCGCCGCCTCGGCGGAATCGACGCTTATCTACTGCTCGGAAGGCAGCCCCGAGGGTTTCGACCCCTCGCTCTATTCCGCCGGCACCACCTTCGACGCCACGTCGCACCCGGTGTTCAACCAGCTGGTCGAGTTCAAGACCGGCACCACCGAAGTCGTCCCCGGCCTCGCCGAGAGCTGGGAAGCCTCGGAAGACGGTCTGGAATACACCTTCCACCTGCGCCCGGGCGTGAAGTGGCACACCACCGACTGGTTCACGCCGTCGCGTGACTTCAACGCCGACGACGTCATCTTCTCGTTCATGCGCCAGCTCGACACCGAGGGCCCCTGGTACACCGCCGAGGGCGGCGCCTATACCTACTTCAACGACATGTCGATGCCCGACCTGATCAAGGAGATCGTCAAGGTCGACGACCTCACCGTCAAGTTCGTGCTGAACCGCGTCGAAGCGCCGTTCATCGCCAACCTGGCGATGGATTTCGCCTCGATCCAGTCGGCCGAATACGCCGACCAGCTGATGGCCGCGGGCACCCCCGAGCTGCTCAACCAGCAGCCCGTCGGCACCGGCCCGTTCGAATTCGTGATGTACCAGAAGGACGCGGTGATCCGTTACGTCAAGAACGCCGAGTACTGGGCCGAGGGCCTGCCCAAGGTCGATAACCTGGTCTTCGCCATCACCACCGACGCTTCGGTCCGCTACCAGAAGCTGCAGGCCGGCGAATGCCACGTGATGCCCTATCCGAACCCCGCCGACATCGCCGAGATGAAGTCGAACCCCGACGTGGTGGTGATGGAGCAGGAAGGGCTCAACGTCGGCTACCTCGCCTACAACACCCAGCAGGCGCCGTTCGACAACCCGATGGTGCGCAAGGCGCTCAACATGGCGATCGACAAGCAGGCGATCATCGACGTGGTGTTCCAGGGCTCGGGCCAGATTGCCAAGAACCCGATCCCGCCGACCATGTGGTCCTACAACGATGCCGTGGTCGACGATGCCTATGATCCGGAAGCCGCCAAGGCAATGCTGGCCGAGGCCGGCGCCGAAGGGCTCTCGATGAAGGTCTGGGCGATGCCGGTGCAGCGTCCCTACAACCCGAACGCGCGGCGCATGGCCGAGCTGATCCAGGCCGACTTCGCCAAGATCGGCGTCGAGGTCGAGATCGTCTCCTATGAATGGGGCGAATATCTCGACCGCTCGAAGGCCACCGACCGTGACGGTGCGGTGCTGCTCGGCTGGACCGGCGACAACGGCGACCCGGACAACTTCCTCGCCGTGCTGCTCGGCTGCGACGGCGTCGGCGGCGGCAACCGGGCGCAATGGTGCTACGAACCGTTCAACGACCTGGTTCAGAAGGCCAAGGTGACCACGGACGTGGCCGAACGCACCAGCCTCTACGAAGAGGCCCAGGTGGTGTTCAAGGAGCAGGCGCCCTGGGCGACGATCGCGCATTCCGTCGTCTTCATGACCATGCGTCCCGAAGTCGAAGGCTACGTGATGCACCCGCTCGGCGGCCACATCTTCACCGAAGTGAGCCTCGCCGAGTAACACAGGCCCTGTGACACAGGCGGTGCGGGGGGCAGAGGCCTCCCGCACCGCGCCCCACGGCCGGCGTGCCCCGCGCAGCTCCGCGCCCCGGCCCGACGCCACCGACCCACCGTCGAACCAGAGGGCCGATGCTCCGTTTCTTCCTCTCCCGCCTGCTCACCTTCGTCCCGACCTTCATCGGGGTGACGCTGATCTCGTTCATGTTCATCCGGATCCTGCCCGGTGACCCGATTATCGTCATGGCGGGCGAGCGCGGCATGACCGAGGAGCGCTATGCCCAGCTCACCGAGCAGTTCGGTTTCGACCGACCCATACTCGTCCAGTACTGGGACTATCTCACCGGCGTGCTGCACGGCGATCTCGGCCAGAGCTTCGTCACCAAGAAGCCGGTCTTCGACGAGTTCTTCGCCCTGTTCCCGGCCACGCTGGAACTTTCCTTCGTCGCCATCATCCTCGCCGTGGCGCTGGGCCTCCCCGCCGGCGTGATCGCCGCCGTCAACCGCGGCAAGCTGTTCGACCGGCTGCTGATGACCTCGGCGCTGGTCGGCTACTCGATGCCGATCTTCTGGTGGGCGCTGCTGCTCATCATCGTGTTCTCCGGCAATCTCGGCTGGACCCCGGTCTCGGGCCGGATCGACCTTCTCTACTTCTTCCCCAACACCACCGGTTTCATGCTGATCGACAGCCTGCTGTCCGGCCAGAAGGGCGCCTTCGGCTCCGCCGTCTCGCACCTGATCCTGCCGACCATCGTGCTCGCCACCATCCCGCTCGCGGTGATCGCGCGGCAGACCCGCTCGGCGATGCTCGAAGTGCTGTCGGAAGACTACATCCGCACCGCCCGCGCCAAGGGGCTCGCGCCGGTCCGGGTCAACGGGTTGCACGCGCTCCGCAACGCCATGATCCCGGTCGTCACCGTGATCGGCCTCATGGTCGGCACGCTGCTCGCCGGCGCGATCCTGACCGAGACGATCTTTTCCTGGCCCGGGATCGGCAAGTGGATGGTCGACAGCATCTTCCGCCGCGACTACCCGGTGGTGCAGGGCGGGCTGCTGCTGGTCGCGGTCTTCGTGATGATCGTCAACCTGATCGTCGATCTGCTCTACGGCCTTCATCAACCCCAAGATCCGGAAGCGCTGACATGGCTGACGCAACCGCCCCCACCGTCTCTGCTGGTCCGCCCGGGAAGGGTCAAGGAATTCCCGGAGCTATTTCCGCGAGAACCGCGGCGCGGTGATCGGCTCTACGTCTTCACCGCGCTGGTCACCCTGGCGCTTGCCGCCGGGCTGATCGCGCCCTGGACCCGACCGTGCAGAACCGCGCCGCCAATTCCGTGCCGCCGGTCTGGCAGGACGGGGGCTCCTGGTCCTACATCCTCGGCACCGACCCGCTCGGGCGCGACATCCTCTCGCGGCTGCTCTACGGCGCGCAGCCTTCCCTGCTCGTTGGCCTCGGCGTGGTCATCCTCGCCTCCACCGGCGGGCATCCCGATCGGCCTCGTCGCCGGTTTCGCGCCGCGCTGGCTCGATACCATCATCGTGCGGATCATGGACATCATCCTGTCCTTCTCGGCGCTGCCTCGCCCTGGTGCTCGTCGCCATCCTCGGGCCGATCAGCGCTCAATGCGATGATCGCCATCGCCATCGCCTACCAACCGCATTTCGTCCGCCTGACCCGCGCCGCGGTGCTGTCGGAGAAGAAACAAGGGATTACGTGATCCGGCCCGGCGTCGCCGGGGCGGGCCTGGCGCGGCTGATGTTCATCACCGTGCTGCCCAACTGCCTCGCCCCGATCATCGTGCAGGCGGCACTGAGCTTCTCCAACGCCATCCTCGACGTCGCCGCCCTCGGCTTCCTCGGCATGGGCGCGCAGCCGCCCACACCGGAATGGGGCACGACAGGCTCGCCGAGGCCCGCGAGTTCATCCTGCGCGCGCCTGGTGGGTCGTCACCTTCCCCGGCCTCGCCATCCTGGTCACCGTGCTGGCGATCAACCTGATGGGCGACGGGCTGCGCGACGCGCTCGATCCTGCTGAAGCGGAGCTGACGATGACCCCCGCCACCCCCGCCACCCCAGCCGCGCGCGCCCCGGCTCCGCGCTGCCTGCGCCCGCACCCGCCCGCCACGCCGCCCTTTTCTCCACCCACCGCGCCCCTTCTTTGGTCTTCAAATACCTCGGGGTGTGGGGGGGGTAGAGCCCCCCACCGGCCCGCCGTCGCCGCTTTCGGCCGCGCGCGCCAAGTTAGCGCTATCTGTAGCAATATCAATACCCTGGCACCCCGTGCGAACTCGCCCATCCCTTCGCCCAAACCGAAGGAGGCCACCCCATGCCGCTCCTGAGCGTCCGCAACCTCACCGTCGATTTCGCCACCACCGCGGGTCCGTTCCGGGCCGTCGAGGGCGTCGACGTCACCGTCGATGCCGGCGACAAGTTGGCGATCGTCGGCGAGTCGGCCCGCAAGTCGGTGGCGATGCTGGCGGTGATGGGGCTTCTGCCCTGGACCGCGACGATCACCGCCGACGAGATGTCCTTCGAGGGCTACGACATCCGCACGCTCACCCCGAAGCAGCGCCGCAAGCTCATCGGCCGCGACATGGCGATGATCTTCCAGGAGCGATGTCCTCGCTCAACCCCTGCTTCACCGTCGGCTTCCAGATCGGGCGAATCGCTCAAGAAGCACACCGATCCGACCGCGCCCAGCGCCGCCCGCGCGGTCGAGCTGCTCGACCTCGTCGGCATCCCGCCCCCGAGACCCGGCTCGGCGCCTTCCGCACCAACTCGGGCGGCATGAGCCAGCGGGTGATGATCGCCATGGCGCTGTCGTGCAACCCGAAGCTGCTCAGTAGCCGACGAGCCCACCACCGCGCTCGACGTGACCATCCGTGCCCAGACTTCGGATCTGCCTGCCCGGCTCCAGGAAGAGACCGGCATGGCGCTGATCCTGATCACCCACGACATGGGCGTGGTCGCCGAGAGACCGCGCAGCGGGTGCAGGTCCAGTACGCCGGGCAAAAGGTCGAGGAACAGCCCGTCCGCGCGCTGTTCGACACCCCCCACCACCTCTAAGGGTACGCGGCCCCGCTCGCAGCGTTGCCGGAGCGGGCCAGCCGAGCGGCGGTTGCCGACCATCCCCGGCGTGGTGCCGGGCCAGTTCGACCGGCCGCAGGGTTGCTCTTCAGCCCCCTGCTGCATGCTGGCGGACGACAAGCTGCCGCCAGCGCCGCCGGTGCAAACCGCCGCGCTCGGCCTTGCCCTGCCACTACCCGATCCCGACCCCGGGACAGGAGGCCGCCCAATGACCGCGCCCGTCATCACCGCCGAGCATCTCGCCCGCCATTACGAAGTCGGCGGCGGCATGTTCTCGAAACCGAAGATCGTCAAAGCCCTCTCCGAGGCGAGCTTTTCCATCGACCCGGGCAAGACGCTCGCGGTCGTGGGCGAGTCCGGTTGCGGCAAGTCCACGCTCGCCCGCCTCGTGACCCTGATCGAGGAGCCGACCGCCGGCAGCTTCACCCTCGACGGCCTCCCCGGCACCCCCGACAACTGGGCGCGGCTGCGCGAATCCGTCCAGATCGTCTTTCAGGACCCCTACGGCTCGCTCAACCTGCGCCACCGGGTCGGCTCGATCCTCGAGGAACCGCTCAAGATCAACCGCCCGAACATGTCCGCCGCCGAGCGCGAGGAAAAGGCCCGGGCGATGATGCAGCTCGTCGGCCTGCGCCCCGAACATTACGACCGCTTCCCGCACATGTTCTCCGGCGGCCAGCGCCAGCGGATCGCGGTCGGCCGGGCGCTGATGCTGGAGCCGAAGCTGATCGTGCTCGACGAGCCGGTCTCGGCACTCGACGTCTCGATCCAGTCCCAGGTGCTCAACCTGCTGCTCGACCTGCAGGAGCGGCTCGACCTCGCCTACATGTTCATCAGCCACGACCTCTCCGTTGTCCGCCACGTCGCCGACGAGGTGATCGTGATGTATCTCGGCCGGCCGGTCGAATTCGCCTCCAAACAGGCGCTGTTCGCCCATCCCCGCCACCCCTATTCCAAGGCGCTGCTGTCGGCGACCCCGACCACCGAACCCACCCGCCAGCTCGAACGGATCAAGCTCGAAGGCGAGCTGCCCTCGCCGCTCAACGTGCCCGACGGCTGCCCCTTCGCGCCGCGCTGCTGGAAGGCGGTCGACCGCTGCCGTGCGACGCGCCCCGAGCTCGAAGGCACCGACCACCGGGTCGCCTGTTTCTACCCGGAATAGGCGCCGCCGGACCGGGACAGCAGAGGAGGTTTCACATGCTCAAGGGGATCGACAGCCGGATGACGGCGGAGCTGCTCGACACGCTGATGCGGATGGGGCACGGCGACGAACTGGTGCTGGCCGACCGCAACTACCCGTCCCATTCCAACGCCGCCGCCACGGTTACCGGCCGGGTCGTCGAGCTCCCGGGCTTCTCCGCGCCCGAGGCCATCGCGCTGATCTGCTCGGTGATGCCGCTCGACGCCTTCGTGCCCGCTGGCGCCCTGTGGATGCAGGCGGACGGGCAGGGCGACCGCCCCGAACTGGTGCACGACGATGCCCTTGCGGTGATCGGCGAAAACCTCCCGAAGGCGGCGGCACCGCCTCGCTCGAGCGGCAGGATTTCTATGCCCACGCCCGCACAGCCTTCGCCGTCGTGCGCTGCTCCGAAGACCGCCCCTATGGCTGCTTCATCCTCCGCAAAGGCGTGATCTTCTGAGGCCCGCCGCCGGGCGCATTCAGCACCCACGATTGCACCCAGCAAAGTGACTTCAATCCCAGATTGAAAAGCCTTACCCAGCTGGGCATCCCTCGATCACGAGTGGGAATTTGTGAAGAATCGTGCTAAGTTGAGGGGCGTTCAGCAATATTGTTCCGCTTTTTTGGACAGATCTTTTCAACGCTTGCATTAGGAGGAACCGGCATGGGTACGGTCCGCTATTACGACAACAATCTCGGCGTTCAGCTCAACGGCGACATGAGCCTCTACCTGAACACCCAACTCACGCCCGACAGAATGGTCATGACCTACGACGAGGTCGGCAACGGCCCGATCGACGAGTGGCTGCCCTACACGATCCGCTTCGTCGTTGAAGACGGCGTGGTCGAGACTTTCGAAACCGGGCCGCAGGCCGGCCAGTGGGACTACACCGCCGGCACGCTGACCAAGGTCAAGCTGTTCAACGCCGACGGCGACCTGGTCATGGAGATCGACGGGCTCGATCTCTCGATGCCCTATGTCTCGGCAATGGTCTTCTACAACGGCGGCTGGAACGCGGTGAACCACATCCTCGGCCAGGGACATACCTACTACGGCTCGGATCGGGCCGACCTGGGCGATCCCTATGCCGGCGACAGCATCCATACGGGACACGGCAATGACGTGGTCTACGCGGGCAGGGGGCACGACTGGATCAACGATGCCGGCGGCAAGGACGTCTATCGTGGCGGCGGCGGCGAAGACACCGTGACCTACAACAACCACACCTGGCGTTGCCGGCCGATACTGACGGCATCGTCGCCCGGCTCGACAGGGTTACATTGTCGGCACCGATGGCATTCGCGACCGGATCTACAGCATCGAGCGCGTGCAGGGATCGATGTTCGATGACCGGATGATCGGCGACGGCGGCGAAAACCGGTTCGAAGGTCTGGGCGGCAACGACTTCTTCAACGGCAGGGGCGGCTGGGACATCCTGCGGTTCGACGACCGCGACTACCTCGGCGGCGTGCAGGGGTGGTGGTCAACATGGCCACGGGCACCGCGCGCGATTCCTGGGGCAACACCGACACCTTCACGAATATCGAGGAGGTCCGGGGGTCGAACTTCGAAGACGAGCTGCGCGATGACGCCGGCGACAACATTCTGCGCGGCGAAGAAGGCGACGACCTGCTCATCTCCCGGCGCGGCAACGACCGTTTCGAGGGCGGCCTGGGCGCCGATACGTTCAGTTTCCGCGGCGATAATTTCGGCAACGACGAGGTCGAGGATTTCGAGGACGGGACCGACCTGCTCGAAGTCACCGGCACGGGCAATTTCGGGCGCTCACCATCGTCGACGATGGCGGCGACACGCTGATCCAGTGGAACGGCAACGAGATCCGGCTGTGGAACGTGTCCTCCGCCGACATCACCGCCGACGACTTCGTCTTCTGACACCCCGCCCCCGGGCCGTGTGACCTGTTCGCACGGCCCGGGGGCCCTGCGCACCGGCATCGGCGGGCGTTTTCGCCGCCGAAAGCCCTTCGGGCGACCTGCGCGTGCCCTGCGCCCTGCCGCGCCGCATTTCCCATGCACTCACGGAATACCCGCTATGCCGGGCGACCGATTTGCATCACTGCAGGGCAATTCGGCGGCCCGTTTGTCCCAAATCAAATCGCCATCCGTGAATGTGTGATTTTTCCCGTGTCAAATTTGCGGTTCACGGATCCTTAACCCTCATGCGCAACACAGGTTCGATCTACGGACGAAACGCCCCGGACAGGGCGGCCTTCGCACCGGCCGGTGGCACTGGGCACATCGGGCATGGCCCGGGGATCGGACCAAAGGAGGGACCTGACATGACGCGCCCCATGGATCTGCTGAAGCTCTTCGCGACGCTTCTGCTGTTCTGGATCCTGCTCAACGGCTCGGTGGCCCCGGGCACGCTCTGGTCGGCCTCGCCGTCGCCGCGGTGATCGCACTCGCCTTCCGCGACACGATGTCGGTGCTCTCGGGCCACAAGCTGACCCCGCAGGCGCTGATCGCGACCCTGTTCTACGTCGGCTTCTTCCTCAAGGAACTGGTCAAGGCCAACCTGCAGATGGCCGCGATCGTGCTGAACCCGCGGCTGCCGATCGAACCCGCCATCGTCGCAACGCAGGTCAAGCTCACCCACCCGGTCGCGCGGCTGTTGCTCGCCAATTCCATCACCCTCACCCCCGGCACCCTCAGCGTGGAATACAAGGGCGACACGCTCTACGTCCACTGGGTCGTCGCCCGGGGCACCGACCGCGAGGCCGCGACGCGCGAGATCGTCGCCGGTTTCGAACGTTACCTGGAGGCCATGTATGACTGAGATCATCCTCACCGCCGCGGGCGTGCTGCTCGCGCTCGCCTTCCTGCTCGCGATGATCCGCTTCGCCACCGGCCCGCGCGCGGTCGACCGGGTGGTCGCCTTCGACGTGCTCACGGTCCTGTCGATCTCGGCCATCGTCATCGCCGCCCTGGTGGCGGGACGGACGATCTACCTCGACGTGGCGCTGGTCTACGCGCTCCTGTCCTTCCTCGGCGTGATCGTCGCCGCCCGCTACCTCGAAGGAGGCGAATGATGGCAGACCTTCTCGAACTCATCGGCGCCCTGGTGCTGCTCGCCGGTGCCTTCTTCCTGTTCCTCGGCGGGCTCGGGCTCTACCGGATGCCCGACATCTACAACCGCATCCAGGCCGGCACCAAGGCGACCACGCTGGGCACGCTGCTGCTGCTCCTGGGCGCGGCGCTGATCGTGCCCGGCTGGGCGATCAAGCTGCTGCTCATCATGCTGTTCCTGATGTTCACCAACCCGCTGTCGAGCCAGGTGCTCGCGCGGGCGGCGCACCGCGCCGGCGTGCCGCCGACCGGCGCCACCCGCCACGACCAGCTCGCCCAGGACAGTGGAGACCTGTCATGACCCTCGTTCCCCTCGTCGCCACGATCGGTTTCGGCCTGCTCGCCATCGTCGCGGCCTTCGTCGCCCTCGTCACCCGCTCCACCACCGTCGCGGTCATCGCGGCGGGCCTCGTGAGCCTCTTCGCCTCGGTGATCTACCTCGCGCTCGCCGCCCCCGACGTGGCGATGACCGAGGCCGCCATCGGCTCGGGGCTGACCACGTTCCTCTTCTTCTACGTCCTTGGACGGATGCGCCGGGAGGGCGGCCATGACCAGTAAATTCACCACCCGCGGCGCCATCGCGCTCCTGCTCCTCGCGCTCCTCGGCACCGCCTTCTGGACGCTCACCGCTGGCTACAGCCCGGATTCCGAGCTGAACCGCTCCGCGCTCTACTACGCCGAGAACACCGCGGCCGAGACCGGGGCGCAGAACATCGTCACCGCGATCATCGTCACCTATCGCGGCCTCGACACGCTCGGCGAGGTCACCGTGCTGTTCCTCACCGCCGCGATCATCGCGCTGGTGCTGGGCCAGTCCAAGGCGCCCGCGGGCAGCTCCGGCTCCGGCTTCCTGCCCTCGGGCGAGCTGCTCACCACCGGCACGAAGATGCTCCTGCCGCTCATCCTGCTGTTCGGCGCCTATGTCTTCGTCAACGGCCACCTCACCCCCGGCGGCGGCTTCCAGGGCGGCGCGATCCTCGCCTCCGGCATGCTGCTCCTGCTGCTCGCCGACCCCGGCAAGCGGTTCCGCAAGACGGTGATCCACCGGGTCGAGAGCCTGTCGGGCCTGGTCTACGTCCTCGTCGGCGTCTTCGGCATCGCCTGGGCCGGCGGCTTCCTCGACAACCGCATCCTGCCGCTCGGCACCTACGGCCAGATCCTGTCGGCGGGCGCGATCCCGCTGATCTACACCCTCATCGGCCTCAAGGTCGGGGCCGAGTTCAGCTCGATCCTCGAAAGCCTCGAAGAAACGGAGGACGCCTGATGTCCACTGAGTTCCTTCCCCAGATCGCCATGGCCACCGGCTTCCTGCTCATCCTCATGGGCCTCTACGGGGCGCTCACGCACCGCAACATCCTGCGCATGATCGTCGGCTTCACCATCGCCTCGACCGGCGTCAACGTGGTGCTGGTCGCGGTAGGCTACCTGCCCGGACGGACGGCGCCGATCATGGACGCGGCGGTGCCGGTCGCGGACGCCGCCGCCCGGATCATCGACCCGGTGCCGCAGGCGCTCGTGCTCACCGCCATCGTCATCGGCCTCGGCGTCACCGCGCTGATGCTCGCCTATGCCTACCGGCTGTTCCGGACCCGCCACAGCCTCGACATCTCGAACTTCACGGAGGTGAAATGGTAAGCGCGATCTACATCATTGCGGTCGGCCTCGGCACCGCCTTCCTCCTCGGCCTGCTCAAATCGGCCCTGAAGGACCTCGCCTTCCTGCTCACCATCGTCGCGCTGGCCTTCATGTCCTGGGTCGCGCTCGACTGGACCGTGGCGCTCAGCCGCGGCGCGGTCGCACCGACCACGATCCTGACCGCCGGCACCCAGCCGCCCTTCGCGATCAACCTGTTCATCGGCACCGCCGAAGCCTGGCTGCTCACGGTCATCAACGTGACCGGGCTCCTGTCCGCGTTCTACATGTACGACGCGCTGCGCCGGCTCGGCCGGGGCGCGATGGCGGTGCTCCTGGTGATGGTCATGGCGCTCTCGGGTCTGGTGATGACCCGCGACGCCTTCAACCTCTTCGTCTTCTTCGAGCTGATCGTGATCGCCACCGGCGGGCTCGTGCTCCTGTCGGAAGACGCCCGCGCGGTCGCCGCCGGGTTCAAGTACCTCGTCGTCAGCCAGATCATCTCGATATTGCTGCTCATCGGCGTCGTCTTCACCTACCACGCCAACGGCTCGCTCAATATCGACGACTTCGCCGCCGTCCCGCTCGCCTTCAAAGGCGCCTCGCTGGCGATGTTCCTGCTGCTCATGGCGCTGGTGCTCGAGCTCAAGCCCTTCCCGGCGAACGGCTGGGCGCTCGACATCTATGAAAGCGCCCATCCCGGCTTCTCGGCGATCTTCTCCGCCGCCTCCGGCACAGCCGCGCTCTTCGCCGCCGACAAGCTCGCCGCCGCCGCGGTGTCGAGTGGCTGCCGATGCTCACCGGCCTCGGGCTCCTGAGCTTCATCGGTTCCAACGTGCTTGCGCTGGCGCAGGACAACGACCGCCGGCTGCTCGGCTACTCCTCCGTCGGCCAGATCGGCCTCGTGCTCGCCATCGTCGGCCAGCGCGACATCCTCGGCGACAGCTACTTCTTCGTCGCCGGCGGGGTGCTCATAACCCATGCCGTGGCCAAGGCCGGCCTGTTCTGGCTTTCGGGCCTGGTCCCGGGCCGCGTCGCTCACCGACTGGGCGATCCTGCGGGTCAACCCGCTCCTGATCTTCGCCTTCGCCAGTCCTTCGTGGCCATGCTGGTCGGCCTGCCGCCGTTCCCGAGCTTCTACGCCAAGTGGGACCTCGTCCACGCCCTCGTCGCCGCCGACCGTTACTGGATCATCGGTTTCGTCCTGCTCGGCGCGCTGATCGAGGCGGGCTACATGTTCCGCTTCTTCGGCTTCGCCATCAAACGCGCAGCGGCCGAGACGCTTCCGCGCTTCGCCGTCGACAAGGTCGGCGTCGTCGTGGCGGCGCTCGCCGCCGGCTGGGCGCTCGGCTTCGCCTGGGGTGCCGCCTCGGGCAACACCAACCTGCTCACCCTCGTGCCGTTCCTCTTCGCGCTCGCCTTCACTGGTGCTCGAACCGCTGCCCGGCCTGGGTCAAGAACATCCTCGCCATCGCCGGGCTCGTGGCCTGGTTCTGGCTCCGCAAGGACAATTACGACCCGATGCAGATGATCTTCGCGATCGTCATGCTGCTGGGCGGCGCCGTTATCCTGCTCGCCTCGTTCTACGAACACGGCCGCCGGATCGGCTTCTACGTGCCGGCGATGCTGATGTATGCAGGGCTCGCGCTGCTGATCGAGGCCAGGACCTCGTTCGACTTCTTCGCCGCCTGTGGGAAATGCTGACCCTCGGCTCCTACTACCTGATCCTGCGGGGCAAGATGGGCGAGCCGCATGCGCTCTCCTATATCCTGTTCTCGCTCGGCGGCGCCTTCCTGATCCTCGCCGGGCTTCGCGGTCGCCTCGACCGGCGTCCAGCCCTTCGATCTCAAATCGGGCCTCACCGCGCTCGCCGAGGCCGCGGTGCCGGCAGCGCCCTGGATCTTCGTCCTGCTCGCCACCGGCTTCATGACCAAGACCGCCTCGATCGGCCTCCCATGTCTGGCTCCCGGCGCCCATGCCGAGGCCGAGACCGACGTCTCGCCGATGGTCTCGGGCATCCTGCTCAAGGCCGGGCTGTTCGGGCTGTTCCTGCTTGTCACCACGATGGGCCGCCAGCACCTGTTCGGCGTCGACCTCACAGAGGTGCTGCTCCTGGATCGGCGCGCTCTCCGCCTTCCTCGGCGCCATCGCGGCGATCTTCAGGAAGACGCCAAGCGCCTGCTCGCCTATTCACTCGATCAGCCAGATGGGCTATGCGGTCTTTGGCCTCGCGCTGATGAACCACATCGGCTGGCTGCTTGCGGTGATGTTCGTCATCAACCACTACATCTACAAGTCGATGCTCTTCCTCGCCGTCGGCGGCGTCTACAAACGCACCGGCACCAAGCTGATGTACAAGATGGGCGGGCTCATCACGCTGATGCCCTTCACCTTCGTCTCCGTGCTCGTCGGCATCATCGCCATGTCCGGCGTGCCCCCGCTGTCCGGCTTCGGCGGCCGCTGGCTGTTCTACAACGCCATCATGGCCTCCGACATGCGCCTGCCGATGGTGCTGATCTTCATGTCCGGCCCGATCGGCTTCCTCTACCTGTTCCGGCTGATCCACACGATCTTCCTAGGCCAGCCGAAACCGGAGCACAGGAAGCTCAAGGAAGCGCCGTTCTGGCTCGTGCTGCCGCAGATGCTCTTCGTCGCAGCGCTCCTCGGCTTCGCCGTGCTGCCGGGCCTCGCGTTGCAACGGGTCGACGGCTACATCGGCCAGCTCTTCGGCGACGCGCCGCTCAGCTGGTCGGGCCGGGCGATCACCTCGAGCTTCGGCAACTGGAATCCGGTGGCGATCATGACCGTGATCGGCGTGACCTTCGTCACCGTGCTCGCGATCCTCATCGCCAAGAACCACGACGCGGTGAAGGTGAAGCAGTTCAACATCGTGTTCTCGGCCGAACGCCCGTTCAAGCCCAACACGACCCACTTCGCATGGAACTTCTTCGCCCCCTACCGCAAGGCGCTCGGCTTCCTCGAAGCCCCGGTCGTCACCCGGTTCTGGGAGGGGGTCTCCGACAGCTTCCACGCGACCGCGGATTTCACCCGCCGGCTCTACACCGGTAACGGACAGACCTACGCGGTTCAGGTGCTGTTCTTCGTCGTCGCCGTCTACATCATCGCCGCGGGAGGCGTGTCATGACCTTCGAATGGATCCAGATCCCCTACGCGCTTCTGACCGTGTTCATCATCCTCAACTACGGGATGATCATGACCGCGATCATGCAGAAGATCGGCGCCCGCGTCGGCGGCCGCTACGGCATCCCGGTCTGGCAGAACTACATCGACCTGGTGAAGAACTGGGCGCTGCGCACGAAGATCACCCATGGCGTGATGTTCTACCTCGGCCCGGTCTTCCGGCTCACCGGCGGGCTCGGCCTCATCCTCTTCGTACCGACGATCTACGGCTCGGTGATGCACCAGAACTTCTCCTATTCCGGTGACCTCATCCTCGCGCTCTACTTCATCTTCTTCGGTACCCTCGGCATGGCGCTCGGCGCGGGCGAGAGCGGGCATCCGCATTCGGCCATCGGCGTAAGCCGCGGCCTCGCCCAGGTCACCGCCGCCGAACTGCCGCTGGCGCTCGCGGTGTTCTCGATCTCGCTGCAATACCAGACGCTGAACATCACCGAGATCGTCGCCGCGCAGCAGGGCTCGATCTTCAACTGGACCCTGTTCACCAACCCGCTCGCGGTGATCGCGGCGATGTTCGGCTTCGTCGGCACGATGATGCGCTCGCCCTTCGACGTGGTGCTGGCGCCGCAGGAAATCCCGATCGGCCCGCCCACCGAGTACCATTCGGCCTATCTCGCGCTTATGCAGACCAACCGGGTCATCTTCCCGATCGCCAAGACGATCATCTACATGAACCTGTTCTTCGGCGGGGCAACCGGCTGGGGCGCCTTCGCGGTCAAGGTCTTCGCGCTCTACTTCGTGACGGTGTTCATCGGCGTGGTTCACCCGCGGTTCCGGGTCGAACAGAGCATCCGTTTCTTCCTCAAATGGGGCCTGCCGGTCGGCATCCTCGCAATCATGGCGGTGTAACGACATGAAAGATATGGACAAGTCCTTCAAAAAGGACACCGAGTCAGAGTTTCCCCTGCGCGAGGAAATGCGCCCCCACCAGGTCACCGCGCCCGACGGCCAGGTGATCGACATCGACCCCCTGCAGGACTACTTCTGCCAGGAGCCGCCCAAGGTCCACGCCAAGTCCTACTTCAAGATCGTGGAAGACTTCTACAACTGGGCCCGCGCGCACAGCCTCTGGATCCTCGGCTTCGGCACCGGCTGCGGCGCGATCGAGATGCGTCCCCTGATGACGCCGCGGTTCGACGCCTACCGCTACGGCATCCAGTGGCGCCCGACGCCGCGGCAGGCCAACCTGCTCGTCATCTCGGGATACCTCTCGGTCAAGACGCTCAAGCGCGCGATCCGCGCCTACGAGCAGATGCCGGCGCCCAAATACGTGGTCGGCCTCGGGTCCTGCACGATCAACGGCGGCATGTACTGGGACAGCTACAACACCATCAAGCGGCTCGACGACTACCTGCCGGTCGACCTCTACATCGCCGGCTGCATGCCCCGGCCCGAAGCGCTGCTCGCGGGCTTCATGGATCTCAAGAAGATCATCCGCATGGGCGAGGGCGAGGGGGCGTACAATTACGCAGTGAACTTCGACTGGTACAAGGCGAACCAGAAGTCCGTGATCAAGGACTGGGACATGCCGGACTACAGCTGGTGAGGGAGCGGACGCGATGAAAGACCTGATCGAACGGCTGACCCGGCACTACAAGCTCGGCGCGCCCACCTACCAGCGCAAGGGGCTCACCTTCGTCGACCTCTCCGACAACGCCCAGCTCCGCGCGCTACTCATGGAGCTGCGCGACCGCGAAGGCTTCACCCACCTGGTACTGCTCACCGCGGTCGACTGGATCGAGGAGGGGCGGTTCCAGCTCACCTACATGCTCAACAACCGCGAAGCCGACCTGACCCTCGGCCTGCGCGTCTTCCTCGACCGCGAAGCGGCCGTGGGCGAGACGATCCACGACATCTGGCCGACCGCCGAGACCTACCAGCGCGAGCTGCGCGAGATGTTCGGCATCGATTTCCCGGGCTCCCCGCGGGTGAACGACGAGTTCATCCTCGAAGGCTGGACCGACATGCCGCCCTACCGGCGCGACTTCGACACGCTCGCCTACAGCCAGCAGACCTACCGCGACCGCCCCGGCCGCGCCACCGAAGATCCCCGCACGCACATGAAAAACAAGCTGTACCCGGAGGGCTAAGGGATATGTTCAACTTCACGCCCGACCGCAGCCAGTACCCCGACGTCGGCCCCGACGGCAAGCTCGAGGTCGACCTCGAGACCGGCAAGTACCTCAAGCTCTGGCACGGCCCCAACCACCCCGGCATCACCGGCAACATGTCGGTCGAGATCACCGTCGACGGCGACGAGGTGGTCGAGGGCAAGACCCACGTGGGCTATCTGCACCGCGGCTTCGAAAAGCTGATGGAGCGGCGGACCTTCATCCAGGTCTTCCCGATCGTCTGCCGGGTCTGCGTGCCCGAGCCCGATTTCAACGAATACTGCTACGCCGCCGCGGTCGAGGAACTGGCCGGGATCGAGGTGCCGGAACAGGCCAACTGGATCCGCACGCTGATACTCGAGATGGGCCGGTTCAACTCCTACATGATGGCGATGGGCGGGATCGCCGGCGCGCTCGGCAACGGCATCGTCGGCCAGTGGATGACCTATGTCCGCGACCTCATGCTCGACCGGTTCGAAGAGCTCACCGGCGCCCGGATCTACCACATGTTCATCCTGCCCGGCGGCGTCCGCGCCGGGCTCCCGGACGGCTTCGCGGGCCGGATGGAAGAGGTGCTCGCGACCGCCGAGCGCTATCTCAAGGACGTCGACAACGTGATGTTCCACAACGCGGTGTTCAAGAAGCGCACCAAGGGCGTGGGCGTCATCGACCCGGCCCTGTTCGAAGGCTACGGCGTGACCGGCCCCAACGCACGCGCCGGCGGCGTCGCCAAGGACGTGCGCAAGGACGCGCCCTACCTGGTCTACGACCAGCTCACCTTCGACGTACCCATCGAGCACGACAGCGACATCTGGTCCCGCGCCCAGGTGCGCTACCGCGATCTCCTCGGCACCATCGACCTCATCCGCCAGATCCTCGCCAAAATGCCGAAGGAGGGCCCGGTGATGACGCCGCTGCCGAACGTGCTGCACTGGAAGATCCCGCGCGGCGAGACCTACATCAAGGGCGAGAGTTCGCGCGGCGAATACGGCTATTACCTTGTGACCGACGGCTCGGGCTACCCGCGCCGGGTCAACGTCCGGGGGCCGAGCTACACCCATGCGATGGCGCTGCTCGAGCACCTGATCCCCGGCACCAACATTTCGGATATTGCGGCGCTGATGGTGTCGCTGCACACCTATCCGCCCGAGATCGAGAGGTAACCGACCATGGGCAGCTTGCGCGACGTACTCTCCCCCTTCACCGCGTGGAAACACGTGGTCGACACGCCGGTGACGATCAAGAACCCGATCGGCCGCGAGGCCGCCGACCGCTACCGCGGCTTCCACCAGAACGATGTCGACAAATGCATCGGCTGCGGCTCCTGTGAAGACATCTGCCAGAACGCCGCCATCGACATGGTCGCCGTCTCCGACCCGAAAGAGGGCGACTCGGGGCTGCGGCCCAACATC
Organism: Paracoccaceae bacterium; assembly: GCA_041397205.1. Taxonomy (GTDB): domain Bacteria; phylum Pseudomonadota; class Alphaproteobacteria; order Rhodobacterales; family Rhodobacteraceae; genus Sinisalibacter. Next base: position 23,126 of record JAWKXC010000007.1, on the reverse strand, counting down.
GACTACGGCCGCTGCTGCTGGTGCGCGCTCTGCGTCGACGTCTGCATGACCGGTTCGCTCACCATGTCGAACGAATACACCTGGGTCGATGCCGACCCCGATGCCTTCCGCTTCACGCCGGGGGTCGACGCCAAGCCCTGGGACGACCTTGAAAAGGGCTACCAGCGCTTCGGCGACCGGATGCTCACCGGGCTCGAACGGCCCGAGATGGTCGAGCTGGCCCCCGAGGCGCGGATCGGCAATTTCGACGAGATCGTCGCCGGCTATACCCGCGAACAGGCGGTGCTCGAGGCCGACCGCTGCGTCGAATGCGGGCTCTGCGTCGCCACATGCCCCGCGCATATGGACATCCCCGACTACATCGCCGCGGTGCGTGACGGCGATTACGACCTCGGCGCCCAGATCCTCTACGAGACCAACCCGTTCTCCGAGGTCTGCGGCCGGGTCTGCACCCACAAATGCGAAACCGCCTGTGCCGCGGCCCACGAAGGCGAGCCGATCGCCATCCGCTGGCTCAAGCGCCACATCATCGACAACGTGCCGGTCGAGCGCCGGCTGGAGATCGTCGGCGAGCCCGAGATGCCCGACACCGGCCGCAAGGTCGCGGTCGTCGGGGCAGGCCCTGCGGGCCTCACCGCCGCCTACGACCTCGCCCGGATGGGCCACGAGGTGGTGGTCTACGAAGCCCACGACAAACCCGGCGGCATGATGCGCTACGGCATCCCCGAATACCGGCTGCCCTACGATGCGCTCGACCGCGACATCGCCGTGATCCAGGCGATGGGGGTCGAGATCAAGACCGGCGTGCGGATCGGCAAGGACATCTCGATGGCGCAACTCAAGGCCGACAACGACGCCGTCGTGCTCGGCATTGGCCTGCACCTCGGCCGCTCGACCCGGGTGCCGGGCTCGGACGGCGAAGGCGTCGAGAAGTCGATCGACCTGCTCGCCCGGGTGACCGCCGGCAAGGAGATCCCGGTGCCCGAAAAGGTCGCCGTGATCGGCGGCGGCAATGTGGCGATGGACATCGCCCGCACCATGGCCCGGCTGCAGATGCAGAAATACGGGCGTGTCGGCGTGACGGTGACGGCGCTCGAAGACTTCGACCATTTCCTCGCCGACAAGGAAGAGGTGACCGAGAGCTTCGAAGAGCAGATCGAGATCCTCGATGGCCGCGGCCCGCAGGAAGTGGTCCGGTTCAAGTCCGGCAAACAGAAGGGCCAGGTGAAGGGGCTGAGGACCTGGAAGGTCACCTCGATCTTCGACGACCAGGGCCGCTTCGCGCCGCAGTACGACCCGGGTGACGAGATGCTGCACCCGGCTGACATGGTGGTCGAGGCAATCGGCCAGGCGGCCGATGTCTCGTTGCTCGGCGCCGAACTCACCGAGGCGCTGGAATGGGCGCGCGGCCGGATCGCGGCCGATGTCAACGGTCGCACCTCCGAGCCTTGGCTCTGGGCCGCGGGCGACGCGGTGCACGGACCGGACGTGATCCACGCCGTCGCCGACGGCCACAAGGTGGCAGCCTCGATCAACGCGATGCTGCTGGCGAAAGGGGAGGGGGCGAAATGAGCAAAACCGCGGCACTCAGCAAGATGACCACGGTCGAGGAGGTGCTGGAGACGGTGGCCGAATTCGACCGCGAGGCCCACAGCTTCTACGTCGACCTGGTTCCGAAAGTGTCGAAGAACATCCGCTACATCGTCGAGGACCTGGCGCGGTCGGAACTCGAACACATCATCAAGCTGCGCGAATTGGCCCGGTCCAAGGAGCCTGGCCGGCCACCTCAAGGACGCGATCCTGCGCCCCGAGGCGGACCGGCGCTTCTCCGACGCGATCCAGGCGCCGGAACTGGCGACAACCCCGACGACCAGGAGGTGCTGGCCTATGCGCTGGCGCGCGTGCAGGTGGCGATCGAGGAATATGCCGAGCTTGCCGCCAACACCCCGCCCGGGCCCCTGCACGAAGTGTTCAGCTTCCTCGCCAACGAGGAATCCAAGCACAAGTCAGACCTCGAGGCGCTCTATTACCAGGTCGTCCACTCGGGCGGCGTCTGATCCGGGCTGGGTTTAACCCGCGCGGCGTCTGATCCGGGCGCGCCGGTCTCGTCCCGTGGCGCGGTCCGGGTCCGGGCCGCGCGACCCGCACCCGCCGTCGGTCGCCGCGAGGGCGGCGCCTGTCTTGTCCCGGTCCGGATCCGGCAGCCCGGTGCCGCGACTGCCCCCGGTTCAGGCGACCGCGCGGCCCGCGACTTCGGATGCGGTTTGCGCGGCGCGGGCGGCCGGCGCCGCGGTGCCGTCGAACTCGAACCGGCGGATCGCCGCGACGAGGTCGCGGGTCTTGGCGTTGAGCACGGTGGTGGCGGCGCTGGTTTCCTCGAACATCGCGGCATTCTGCTGGGTCGCCGTGTCGAGCCTGGTTGACCGCGTTGTTGATCTCGCCGAGGCCGATGGCCTGCTCTTCCGAGGAGGTCGCGATCACCATCACCTGGGCCGAGATGTCGCGCACCGAATCGAGGATCCGGTCGAGCGCCACGCCGGTCTTGCCCACGAGATCGACCCCCTGGCGGATTTCGGTCTCGCTGGCCGCGATCATGTCGGAGATCTCGCGCGCGGCCTCCGAGGAGCGCTGGGCGAGGGCGCGCACTTCCGAGGCGACGACGGCAAAGCCGCGCCCCGCCTCGCCGGCCCGCGCCGCCTCGACGCCGGCGTTCAGCGCGAGCAGGTTGGTCTGGAAGGCGATTTCGTCGATCACGCCGGTGATCTTCGCGATCCCGCGCGACGCCTCCTCGATCCGGTTCATCGCCTCGACCGCGTGCGCCACCGAGACCCCGCCGTCGTCGGCGTTGCGGTTGGCGCTTTCGATCAGCCGCCGCGCTTCCGTGGCTCCGGCTGCCGCCGAGCGTACCGAACTGGTCAGCTCGTCGAGCGCCGCGGCGGTCTGTTCCAGCGTCGCCGCGTTGCGTTCGGTACGCCGCGACAGCTCGTCCGCGGCTTCGGCGACTGCGACCACTTCGCCGTCGATCCCGCCCGCGGTCCGGTCGAGATCCGACAGGGTCTGGCTCAGCCGGGCGAGCGCCCGGTTGAAATTGTGCCGCAGGGTTTCGTAATCGCCCGGCAACGCCGTAGCGATGGTGTAGCGCAGATCGCCTTTCGCGAGCGCTTCGAGCCCCTCGGCGAGTAGCTGGACCACCTCCTGCTGCTCGCGCACCCGGGCCTCGGCCGCCGCCTGTTCGGCCTGGGCGGCCCGCGCCTCGGTCTCGGCCAGCTCCTGTCTGCGCCGCCGGTCGGCCTCTTCCGCCGCGCGCCGCTCCTCGGCGAGGTCCGCCTCGCGCGCCCGCGTGCGCTCGGCCTCGGCTTTGCGCGCGGCCTCTTCCGTCTCGAGCGCGCTCGCCATTTCGAGGTTTTCCTGCATCGTCGTCTGGAACATCTTGAGCGCCCGGAAGATGCCGCCGATCTCGTCGTTGCGGTCGGTGCCGGTAATCACCAGATCGCCGTCGCCGCGCGCGAGCCGTTCGACCGTCAGGACGACACATGCGAACCGCCCGGCGAGGTTGTGACCGCTCCAGAAGCCGATCCCGGTCCCGATCAGCATCGCGATCAGGGCGGCGGCGATCGCCGAGGTCATCAGTTCTCCGGCAAGCGCGGTATAGCCGCTGCTGGGCATCGCGATGGTGATGATCCCGGCCACCGCGCCGGAATAGTCGCGCACCGCCAGCGCGCGCATCGCGAAGGGCGCACCGGCGATGGCGACGTCGCGGTCGAGAAACGGGTCGCGCTGCAGCCGGGCGAGGTCTTCGGCCGACAGCAGCGCCGGACCCTCGAAGGTCGCGCCCAGCCGGTAATCGGTCCGGTCGGCGGCGTCGAAAGTGTCGATCCCGGTATCCGGCATAAGGTAGAATTCGAAATCGTTGCCGCTGCGTTGCGACAGTCCGTCGAGGAAGGGCACGCCGACGTCGAGCCCGACCTCCACCGTGCCGACGGGGCGGCCGGCGTGACGGATCACCGCGACCCCGCGGGCGCCGATCCCGGCGCGCCCGCGTTCGAGCCCCGAGAGCGAGGCTCCGCTGGTATTGGCATCCACCACGGTGCGGCGGAAGGCCGACAAATCGTCGCCACGCTTTTCGAGGTTGTGGATGCGGATGAGCGACGTCGCCGGCGGCTGATGGAATTGCAGTTGCGCCACGCCCGCTTCCGCCTTCATGTGCTCGAACCCGGGTCCGAACAGACGTTCGAGCGCCATGTCGTCGCCCGCGGCCACCGCGTCCTGCACCACCGGCAGCGCGGCGATCATCTCGGCCTGGGCGAGGGCGACCTCGTGGGTGCGCGTGATCGAGGATTCGAGCCAGGCCTGGGCGGTGTCGAGATCCCGGTCGTGGATGAGCGTCATCGCGCGCTGGCCGCTGAGGAACATGCCGGTCCCCATCAGGAAGGCGACGAGCAGGGCGACGGCGACGGGAAACAGAATGATTTTTTGGCGAATCGACATCCGGAGACTCCTTGCAAGCCTCCCCTTGGTGAGCCAGAGATCATAAAATCCGGTGAATCCTTGCCCTGGACAAGGCGCCGGATCGGCGTTTCCATGTCCGGGTGCGGGCGCTCTGCCACAAGGGGTGGCACAGCGGCCACAAAAGCAGTTGTATCGCAAACGAAAACGTCGCGTTTCGAGATTCTCGACAGTTGCGGCTTGGTTGTGATGTTGGGTTTTGTATAAACAACTAGTACTTTTTCGACGCGGGTTGCGTCGGGTGGGCACGCATGACGCATTCGCGAGCGCCTGAGGCGCCACCGGATGCCGCGGGGATGGCTTGTGCCGGCGCGACCTGTAGGGTTTTGTTCAGATAGACCGAGGACAGCATGAGATTCGGGGGTTTCCGGCACCTTGCCGGAGTTGCGGCCGTCGTGGCCAGCTTTACGACCGGAACCGGGGCCGCCAGCGCACAGGGCATGGCGCCGGCCGATGACGCGACACTCGCCGCGCAATGGGACCGCTACATGAGCGATTCCGTCCCGTCGGTGATGGATTTCGCCCCGATGCGGGTGACGATGGAGCGTTTCGACAGCGAAGGCCGCCGGTTGCAGCTCACCTCGCTGCACCCCGGCGTCAACCGCTGGTACCTGCTCGAGACGACGGATGCGAACGGGGCGACCAGCACCTGGCATTTCGAGAATGCCGATGCCAAGACCTGGACCGTCTCGCTCACCGACGAGGCCGATCCGCAACTGCTGATCGAAGGCAAGGGCGAGCGCCACACCTGCGCGCCCTGGTCGGGCGACGTGCCCGAACTGACCTCGGCCGCGAACAGCGCCTTGCCCTATGCGCCGGTCTGCGGCGCCCGGCTGTACCTGCGCAACCGGGTGCAGGGGTCGAAGACCAACCGCGAGGCGGTGTCCGACTTCCTGCGCAACAACGTGGTGTTCGGCGACAAGCTCGTGAACCTCATCAAGGGCACCTTCTTCGAAGACGCCTTCCTCGAAAACGCCACCTTCGGCGAGGCGGTGGACGACACCGACGCCCAGGTCGCGGCCCTCGGCACCGCCCACCTCTCCGCGACCCCGGTGATGCGCACCCAGATGGGCCTGCCCGTCGAGGGAGCCGCCGGCGGCATGCAGGCGGGCTCCTGGTACAAGGTCGAAGGGTCCGACGGCGTCTTCGCTTCGGTGGTCCAGCCCGGGCTGGTCTCCGACGAGATCCTGCGTTCGGGCGGGGCCGCCAACGGGCTCGACGGCACCGAACGCAATGCCGACGTCTACCTCGTGGCCTTCGACCTCACGCGCTACGAGATCGGCTACGAACTCGGCACCGACCACCCGAGCCTCGGCTGGTCGTCGCGTCCGGGCCGCTCCGGCGCCGATTACAACCTGCCGGGCCCCGACGGATTCTCGACCGCGGCCCCTCTGGTGCGCAACGGCATGTTGCCGCCCGATCTCCTGCCGCGGGTCGTCGCGGCCTGGGCCGGCGGCTTCAAGCGCGACCACGGCGCCTTCCGCTTCGGCGACTACGCCGGCTTCAACCGCGGCCACCATTACGGCTTCCTCGCCAACGGCGTCACCTTCTCGCGTCTGCGCGACAACCTCGCGACCTTCTACGTGACGGTCGACGGCGAGGTCGGCATGAAGACCTGGGAAGAAGCCGACAACGCGATGATCCCCAACCTTGCCTATGCCCGGCAGAACGGCGTCACCGTGGTCGAGCGCGACCCGGCGACCGGCGAGATCAAGGTCGGCGACCGGGTCAATTCCTGGGGCGGCGGCAACTGGTCGGGCTCGGCCGACGCCCAGCTGCGCACCCTGCGCTCGGGCATGTGCCTGCGCGAGACCGGCGGGCGCAAGTTCCTGATGTACGGCTATTTCTCCTCCGTCACGCCGTCGGCGATGGCGCGGGTGTTCCAGGCCTACGATTGCGATTACGGGATGATCCTCGACATGAACTCGCCGGAACTGACCTACATGGCCTATTTCCAGCACAACACCCGCGGCGACGGCGTCATCGGCTCGCATCTCAGCAGCCTGATGAAGGAAAGCGACCCCTATCTCGCCGGCGGCCAGGTGCCGCGGTTCGTGAACTTCTCGGACAACCGCGATTTCATTTACATGCTGCGCAAGGAGTAACCGGCGATGCGGTTCGGGATGAAGGCGGCCGCGCTGGCCGTGGCGGTGGTCCTCGGGTCGGCGGGCGTGCCCGCGACCGCGCAAACCTCGCCGAGAATAACGAGGCGATGTTCGCGCTGATGCAGAAGGCGCGCGGGTTTCCGCGGCCGAGATCGCGAAGATCCGCGAGATCTTCAACCGCTCGGGGCGGGCAGGGCAGAACAGCCCGGCGGTGACCCGGCACCCGATGACGCCGGAACAGGCGCAGGCGAAACTGCCGCAGAACGCCTACGAATACTACCGCAACGCCCAGTTCGAGCGGATCTGCGGCGAGCGCTACATGGCGCCGCTCTACGATCCCGCGACCCAGAAGCCCGAAGACGCCAAGGTCTGCGTCGACATGTTCGAGTATCCCAACGTGCCGCTCGCCTACCCGGTGACCTGGATCACCGCCCGCGAGGCGGCCGAGAACTGCTGGGCCGAGGGCAAGCGCATGGGCGACGCCCATGAATGGGAAGGGGCGGCCGCCGGCGCCCTGCTCGAGCCCGACTACCGCTTCGACATCGGCAACCCGCAGGGCATGCGCGCGGCGCACAACGCCAAATGGGGCCCGTCGAAGAGCTGGACCTACGGGCCGCAATGGCGCGCGGGGATCTGCGCCCAGGGCTCGTCCAAGACCCCCGGCTGCAACGGCGGCGACTGGAACGGCTGCGGCACCAACACCTACCCGGTCGGCAGTTTCCCGAACTGCAAGTCGGCGCTCGGGGTCTACGACCTCGAAGGCAACGCCGCCGAACACATGAACCTGCCGCTCTCGCCCGACCAGATGTCGTCGCGCGGCTCGACCACCCTCGGGGTGACCGAGATGAAGGGCTCGTGGTTCATCTGGGACACGATCCGCGCACGAGGAATGGGCCCGCTGGCGCGCCCGTACTGGCACGGCACGCCGGTGCTGTCGTCACACTCGCATTCCAACTACCACCCTCGGCTTCCGCTGCTTCAAGGATGTGAAGTAGCGGCCGGCCAAACGGTGTCGGCTGCGTCGACGCCGGTGTCCGGTGCTTTCGCGGAGAGGCCCGCCCGGGACAGGGGCGGGCCTTTTCCATTTGAGGAACGGCAGAGCGAAGCCGTCGCGCCGTGGCGCGGACCCGCGGGGGCGAAGCCCCCGCCCCGCCCGCCGCAGGCGCAGGCCCGGCTTGCCGGGTCTGTCCCCCGCTCGGGGAAGGTGCCCAGGCTGGATGCTTCACTCGCGATATCCGGACCGTTGCCGCTGGGCCGTTCCCGGCCGGGATCGGGGCAGGGGCCGCGGGAAACCTCCTCGGCGGACCGAACCAGGGCGCGATCCTTGGGCGGGATCTGCAAGCGTCTGTGTGCCTGTCTCCCGTGCCATCAGGTGCGGCAGTCCTTCCCGGTCCTCATGACCGGCCGCCCCATCGGGGTCTCGTCCTGTGCGGCGCCGCTCCCGAACGGGGGTGAGTGGGGGGGAAGCGGGCTGCGCCCGCCGCCTGCGGCGGGCGGGGGCGAGGCCTGCGGCCCCGCCGGGCGCCGCGCTTCGCCGCCACGTTCGGCCCCCAAACGAAAACCGCCGCGCCCTGTCCGGCGCGGCGGTCCCACATCGTCCCTCGTTCTGTTCTAGTTCGACGCGGTCCGGATCACCGGGCCCGGCATCGGAGCCGTCGGTGTTGATGAGGTAGGCATAGCGGCCCGAGGACAGCAGGTCGTCGAGCGCGACCGCCTTGCCGTTGAGGTACGCAGTCTTCGAGACCAGCCGGATCCCGTGGCTGTAATCGGCGTAATTGGCGCCGTGCACGGTCGAGACCGGCTGGATCGGGGCGCCGCTCTTCTGGTGCCACCCGTAGATCGCCACCCGGCCCGGGGCCGAGGCCATCCGGCTCGCCATCACCACGTCCTTCTTGTGCCCGGCGACGAAGCCGTGGCGGCCCTGGAGCTGGCCCTCGATCGTGGCGTTATGGGTGACGAAATAGGCGGTCGTCGACATCTGCGACCCGGGCGTCATCGGCGCGGGCGAAAGCTTCACGCCCGCCTGGGCATAGATCGCGTCGACCATTTTCGGGGTCGGCAGGGTCATGTCGAAGGCGCCTGCAATCCGCGCCGCCGCCGGCAGGCCGAGCGGCACGCGCACGAAATCGCTGTCGGAGCCGAGCGCGAGGTAGTCCGGCGTCACGCAGAGGGTGATCTCGACCGCGGCGCCCTTGGAATCCTGGCCCTTGAACGTGACCGGCTGCAGATCGTGCAGGAAGCCCGGCATGTTGCCGCGGGCCAGCTCGGCGACGATCTGGGCGTCGCGCTCCGGGCCGCCGACATTGGTGAGACCGGCGAAAAAGGCCGAGCCGGTGGCGCCGCCCGTGCGCGAGGGCATCGCGCGGGCCAGCGTCCGGCCGCAATCGGACGAGCCGCCGGAGAGGAACCCGGTCGAGCGCTGCTTGGCCGAGACCTCGACCACGTTGGTGGGCGGGGCGATCGGGGCGGTCGCAGCCGGGGCCTGCGCGACCGGGGCGGCCGCAACCGTCGCGGCGGCGAGCACGATCTCGGGGCGCGCCGCCGGGCGGATCGAGCGGGTCGGCGCGGCGCTGGCCAGTTGCGGTTCGGCCGCGGCGGCGGCGCTGTCGAAGTCGTCGGTCATGGCGGGGGCAAAGGCGGCGCTCTGCGCGGCCAGGCCCTCGGGCCGCGGGGCCGGGCGGAGCGGGGTGTCCACGGCGGCGACCGTTTCTGCGGGCTCGGTGCCGGCGAACAGCCCGGCGCCGGCACGGGTGGCGGCGTCGTCCTGGGCGAGCGAGGCGAAGGTCCCGGGCTGGTCCGGGACCGGCGCGGGAGCCGGTTCCGCGGGCAGAGCCGAGATCCTGGGGCCATAGAGCGACAGGTCGAGGTCCGGGACCGGCCGGTCGACCGGATCGGGCGCGCTCTTCGTCGCGATCACCGTATGCGGCACGGGTGCCGTGGTCGCGGGCGCGGCGATGTCCGGGGAGGCGGGGGTCGCGATCGGCTGCACCTGCATCGGGGCAGGGGCAGCGACCGGGGTCGCGACCGGCGGCAGGGTGGGCTCGGGCGTCGCCATCGCCACCTTCAGCTCGTCCGCCGGCAGCGCGGCGGGCGCCAGCGGCGCCTCGGCTACGACTGAAGACGGAACCGAAAGGGCGGCAGGCGCCACAACCGGCGCCGGCGCGGTCCGCGCCACCTGGGTTTCGGGCATCACCGTCACCGAGACCGGGGCCGGCAAGTAGGCCGCGGCGGTCAGCGCCGCGCCGCCGGTGCCGGGCAGGCCGGAATTGGGAAACATCAGGCTCACCAGGCCGAAGCCGGCAATGGCCGAAGCCACGAGACCTGCGCTGGCGCCGCCGGCAATGAGCCCGGCGCGGGCAAGGACGGAGCGGTCGGGGGTCGCGCGGGCAATCTCTGGTGCGTTCTGCGACCGGGGCGTGTCATTCACTGTCATGAGCCGGGACGTATCGAGTCTGCCTTAATATGACAATAATCCGACATACCTTGCCCGGATTTTCGCCTACCTTGCGCGGGTTTCCGCCCGAATCCCACTTTTCCGATGCTGCAGTGCAGCTAGACCGCGACGTGATGTCGCGGATGTGTGGGTGGACTTCAAACTTCGAACGTGTTGGGCGCCGCTGCCGCGCGGCCCGCCGTCCTTCATCCACATGTCATCCACCGAATCGGGCCCGACTCGGCCGCAAACCGGCGCCAGACCCTTACCCGGACCCGGGCCCGACTCACCCGAGCGTCGCGGCGAGGAAGACCAGCGCGAAGAAGATCGCGGTCAACCGGCTGACCCGGTCCGACAGCGCGAAGATCACCGGATCCTGGTCGACGAGGCCGCGATGGGCGAGCAGCACGGTCCGGCTGATCCAGAACAACAGCCCGAGCCCGAGGCCCCAGAGGATCTCCGGGCGGGCGTATTTCGCTGAGACTTCCGGGCTGTCGATGAACAGCGCCAGAACCAGCACCGAGAGAAACCCGGCGCTGGTGGCGATCATCGCGATGACCGGCCGGTCCTCGACCGTGTAGGCCCGCCCCGCGGCGCGCCCGCGGCCGCCCTCGGTCTCGATATAGACCAGTTCCGACAGCCGTTTCACCGCGGCGAGCGACAGGAACAGGAACACCGAGAAGCTCAGGAGCCACATCGACAGCACGATGCCGGTCACCGCGGCGCCGGCGATGATCCGGAGCGTGTAGAGCAGCGCGAGCACGATGATGTCGGCGCCGAGCGTGCCCTTGAGCTTCATCGAATAGGCGGTGGTCAGGATCGCGTAGAGCACCATCACCAGGAACAGCCCGGGTCCACCGAGGGCGGCGAGCAGCAGCCCGGCGCCGAGAAACCCCGGCAGCATCCAGCGCCCGTAGGACAGGGGCAGCGCGCCCGAGGCGAAGGGGCGGCGGCACTTGGTTGGATGGCGCCGGTCGGCGGGCAGGTCGATCAGGTCGTTGAGCACGTAGACCGACGACGCGACGAGGCCGAAGGCGAGAAAGGCGAGCAGCGTCCAGCCGATATTGGCGGGCGTCAGCCCGTGGTCGGCGATCATCGGCAGGAACACCAGCACGTTCTTCACCCACTGATGCGGCCGCATCGCCCGCAGGACGGTGAGCGACCGCGACAGCCCCGCGCCTGGGCCGGTCGGCGCGACCGGCACGAGCGCGGTCCGGTCGGCGGACATCTCGACCGCATCGATGCAGCCCAGATGCTGCGCCACCCGCCCGGCAAAGGCCTCGGTCCCGGCGGTGGTCATCACCACGCGTTGTCCCGCCGCCTGCGCCGCCTTCAGCCGGTCGACCACCTGTCCGTCATAGGGCAGGGTTTCGATCTGCGGCCCGTCGCCCGCCTCCAGGAGCGTCGCGGCCGTGCCCGGCAGACCCGCGAAGGCGGCCGGTGCGTACCGCAGCACCCGCCAATCCTTGCGCAGCGCCTGCCAGAAGGCTTCAAGCGCCAGGGTTCCGTTCAGCAGGTCGCGATCGAGCGAGACCCGCAGCTCCGCCGGCCCGGCCGGTGCACTTTCAACTTGCGATGACAAACCGACACCTTCCGGACAAGGGTGACACGACAGGGGCAACATGCGACCGGCACAGGCTACCGGCAGGGTTTCGCACAGGCAACGCCGAATGACCGGTGAGAGCCGTCTTTTCATGGACATAGGCGGCAACGCGGGCTACCCATGGCATGCGCAAACCAGAAGGGGATTGCCCGTGAAGTTCTTCCAGCTCATGGCCGCGACCGCGGCAGTGGCGTGGCCGGCCCTCGTGACGGCGCAGGATGGGTCCGGCATCGGCGGCGGTCTCCTTGGGGGCGCGGTCGACAAGGGCACCGTGAGCGCTGCCGAAAAGGCCCCGGTCGAGCTGGCAGGGCCCGCGACCGCGGGCTCCGACCCCAAGACCGCGGAACCGGGCAACGTCGCCTTCCCCGAACCTGAGGTCGCCGAAGTACCCGCGACCCGCGACACCGTCGCGCCGGCCACCGGCGAAGACCCGGTGGCCGAAGCCGCGGCCGGGGCGCAGCCGGCGCCACTCGGACCGCCGGCGCCGAGCGGGCTCGCCGACATGGTGCGCGAAACCGCCGACGCGGCGCCCGATCCAGCCGGCCCGCCGCCGGTGCCGCTGGTCGAGATCGAAGTCGGCGCCGATCCGGCACAGGTCGCCGTCGATTTGCCTCCCGACACCGACATGGTCATCGCCACGGCCGATCTCGGCGCCGGCGCCGCCTCCGACGAGGATGCGCCGGGCGAGGAATTCGTCCGGCTCACCCGCGAAGAGACCAGCGCCCTGCCGCGGCCGACCCGCCCCGAACTGCTCGAAGCCCTGGCCTCGGCGACCCTCACCCCGCCCTCGACGCTGGAATTGGCCGGCGGCGAGCTCGGCCCCGACGCCCTTGTCCGGGCGGCGCTGCCCGGCGAGCGCGAGGAACCGCGCGAATCCGATCTCGCGGCGCTCATCCGCATGACCGGCGGCGGCAACGCCGTGCTGGAAGCGGCGGCGCAGCGCGAGTTCGTCGCCCCGAACCTGGCCTTTGCCGACGTCACCGAAGAGGTCGTGACCCGCGAGGAGGAAGCGGTGCTCGCGGCGCTGGCCGCCGATCCGCAGGCGCCGTTCGAAGAAAAGTCGATGACCGATCCCAACCAGATAGTCTGTCTCGAAGCGCTTGGCGCGCCCTTCGCCGGCGTCCCCGCCAACGACACCGCCAAGGCCGAGGCGCGCGCCCGCCTGGTCGAGGCCGCCCCGGCCTGCGTCGCGGCTTCCGAAGGCCCGCGTGCCGCGCCCGAGGTGCTGTTCTTCGCCGGCGAGGTCGCGCTCGCCCGCGGCGATTTCCCGGCGCCTTCGCGCTCTACGAACGCGCCGCCGCCGAGGGCGTCGCCGCCGCCAATACCCGGCTCGCCGACTTCTACGTCTACGGCGCCCCGCCGGTCACCGCCGACAGCGCCCAGGCCGCCGCCCGGCTCGAAGCCGGCGCCGCGGCCGGCGACCCGCAGGCCCGGACCGTGCTCGCGCTGATGTACGGCGAGGGCAGCTCGGTGCCGCAGAATTCCGCGCGCATGATCGAGCTGCTGACCGAGGCCGCGAACGACGGCTACCACTTCGCCCAGTACCGGCTGGCCAAGGCCTATCTCGACGGCGAGGGCGTTCCCGGCCGCGCCGACCCTGCCTTGGGCATTCCCGACCCGGCACAGGCGGTCACCTGGTTCACCCGCGCCGCCGATGCCGGCAACCTCGATGCTGCGCTGGAGCTCGCCGGGCTCTATGCCGATCCGAACAGCGGCCTGCACGAGAACCCCGCCGAACAGTTGCGGCTGACCCAGATGGCGGTCGATGCCGGCCTGCCCTCGGCGATCGCCGCGCTCGGCGTGCTCTACGAGACCGGCCGCGGGGTCGAACGCCAGCCCGCCCGCGCGGCGGCGCTTTACATCGAGGCGCTGGAAACCGGCAAGGTCCGTTCGAAGACCTGCGCAAGGGCGCGCCGTTCGATTGGGAATACGACACCGCCGTCGCCTTCCAGGACGCGCTCAGCGCCCGCGGCGTCTACAACGGCGGTTCCGACGGGATCGTCGGCGCCGGCACCCGCGCGGCCGCCGAGCAGCTCATCGGCGGCTGACGCTCCCTCTGCGCCGCGTTCCACCGCGAAAGCGGGCGGTCCGCGACCCGCCGCCGGGCGCGCGCCGCCGCCGGCCGTCAAGCCTGCCGATTCCCTGAGCGGCATGCCCGGATATCGGGCAACGCCCCCGGCAACGCCGGCCCGCCTCTGGACCTTCCCGACAGCACCGGTCTAACCTCGGGGGACGACGTTCCGGAAAGTTCCGTTGGAACACAGAAGTTTGTCAGGGATCATGACGCACAACTCGCATACCTTCGGTGCCCGGCTCATCGGGCTCCTCAACCGGATCTACCCCGATCTCGATGCCGACATCCTCGCCTCCCAGGTGATCGACGCCTACTGGCCGGACGACGCACACCGGCGGACCCGCCCGCGCCGCCCGGGCAACAACATGTGGTCCGAACGCGACGCGCTGCTCATCACCTATGGGGACAGCGTCATCGACGGCGTGCACAAGCCGCTCGCGCTCCTGCACGACTTCCTCAAGCGTCACATGAAGGGCGTGGTCAACGGCGTGCACATCCTGCCGTTCTTCCCCTGGACCTCCGACGACGGCTTCGCGGTCACCGATTACCGCAAGGTCGACGGCAAGCTCGGCGACTGGGCCGACATCACCCGGATCGGCCAGGATTTCCACCTGATGTCCGACCTCGTGCTCAACCACGTCTCGTCGCAATCGGGCTGGTTCAATGAATTCCTGCAGGACCACGCGCCCTACAACCGCTTCTTCGTCACCGCCGACCCGTCGGACGACCTCACCGCGGTGGTGCGCCCCCGCACCTCGCCGCTGCTCCGCGAGGTCGAGACCGCGGCCGGCCCCAAATACGTCTGGTGCACCTTCGGCCACGACCAGGTCGATCTCGATTTCTCCAACCCAGAAGTGCTGCTCGAAATGCTGCGCGTGATCCGGCTGCATGTCGACATGGGCGTGCGGATCATCCGGCTCGATGCCGTCGCCTTCCTGTGGAAGAAGATCGGCACGCCGTCCATTCACCTGCCCGAGACCCACGCGGTGGTCAAGCTCCTGCGCCTGCTCGCCGATTTCTCGACCGAAAGCGTGGTGATCCTGACCGAGACCAACGTGCCCAAGGCCGAGAACCTCTCCTATTTCGGCCGCCGCGACGAGGCGCATGTGGTCTACAACTTCCCGCTGCCGCCGCTGGTGCTGCACGCGGTGCTCGCGGGCACGGCGAAACACCTGCTCAAGTGGCAGCGCGCGATGCCGCCGGCCCCGCTCAGCTGCGCCTATCTCAACTTCACCGCCTCGCATGACGGCATCGGCATGCGCCCGGCCGAGGGGCTGCTCGCCGAGGCCGAAATCGACCGGATGATCGAGACCGTCAAATCCGCGGGCGGCCTCGCCTCGATGCGGGCGCTGCCCGGCGGTGGCGAGGCGGTCTACGAGCTCAACACCTCGTTCTTCGACGCCGTCGGCCATACCTTCAAGGGCGAGGACGCGCACAAGATCGACCGTTTCATCTGTTCCCAGACCATCGTGATGTCGCTCGAAGGCATCCCCGCCTTCTACATCCACTCCCTTCTGGCCACGCCCAACGACCTCGAAGGCGTCGAACGGCGCGGCATCAACCGGGCGATCAACCGTCACCGCTGGGATTACCCGCAGCTCCAGGCGCTGCTCGCCGATCCGGAGAGCGATCAGGCCCAGGTCCTGCACCGCCTCTCGGACCGGCTGAAACTCCGCGCCCGCCAGGCCGCGTTCCACCCCAACGCCACCCAGTTCACCCTCAATCTCGACGATCGGGTGTTCGGCGTCTGGCGCCAGTCGCTCGACCGCAACCAGTCGATCTTCGCGCTCCACAACGTCTCCGACGAAGTGCTGGAGATCCCGGTGAGCCACCTCAACCTGATCGAGGACGAGGTCTGGGCGGACCTGATCTCCGGCGAGCCGGTGCGGCCGGGCGAGGGTGTGGTCACGCTCGAGCCCTACCAGTGCCGCTGGATCGCGAACTTCAACTGAGGGCATGACGGGCCGGGCCGGGCGGAAGCGGTTTCGAAACCGCTTCCCACGCGATTTCGAAATCGCGTCGCGCCGCCCTCCAACCGGCGCACCGCCACCACCCCGGGACCCGGGCCCAACAGCTTCACCGGCCGGGGACACCCGGCCCCGACGGGTGCCCGCCGCGCGCGCGGCGGGATCACGGGCGCGCGCGCCCGTCTCCCGACCCGCCGTCACGCGCTTCAGTCGACCGGCGCGTACTCCGCCTCGTCCGCCGCCGCCGCTGCCTTGAGATCGGTGATGATCGTCGGATCGGCCGCGTTCACCCGGTTCCAGTTGGGAATGAACGGGGTCTCGTGCGGCGTCTCCAGAAAGGTCTTGCCGGCCTTCACGATATTGCCCGCGAACAGCTCGATCGCCTTTTCCTCGGCATGCCGGTCGAGGCTCAGCCCGTTCATCCGCGCGTCGTTGGCATAGGCCTCCAGCAAATCGAGCGCGGTGCGGTAATAGGTGGCGCGCAGCGTCCGGAAAGTGTTGTTGGTGAACACCGTGCCATCTGCGGCCAGCTTGCGGAAGATCGCCTTGCAGATATCGGTCGACATCCGGTTCAGCCCCTTCTTGGCGTCCTTGCGGCTCACCTCCTGGTGCTTGTGGTCGTAGCGGTCGGCGATCTCGACCTGGCAGACGGCGCCGGGGCCGAGGTTGCGCCAGGCTTCCGACAGCACCCCGATCTCCAGCCCCCAGTCCGACGGGATCCGCAGATCCGGCAACATCACCGTGCGCATCGCGAACTCGCCCGAGAGCGGGTAGCGGAAGGCGCGCAGATACTCGATGTAGTCGCGGTCGCCGATCACCTTCTTGAGCGCGATCAGCAAGGGCGAGACCAGAAGCCGCGTCACCCGCCCGTTGAGCTTGCCGTCGCCGACCCGCGGGTAGAACCCCTTGGAGAGCTGGTAGGAGAACCCCGGATGCGCCACCGGGTAGACCAGCCGCGCCAGCATCTCGCGGTCATAGGTGACGATGTCGCAATCGTGGATCGCCATCACCGCAGAATCGGCGCAGGCGATCAGGTAGCCGATCGCGCCCCAGACGTTCTTGCCCTTGCCCGGTTCCTGCGGCGCGAGCCCGAGCGCGTCGAGCCGCGCGCCGATCGCCTTCATCCGCGGGCTGTCGTTCCACAGCACCGTGTGGGTCTGCGGCAGCCGCGAGAAGAACTTGCGTGCATACCGGTACTGCGCCTCGTCCGCCTGGTCGAGCCCGACGATGATCCGGTGCAGGTAGGGCACCTTGGCGAGCTCATCGAGGATGTTGGGCAGGGCGTCGCCTTCGAGCTCGGAATAGAGCGACGGCAGGATCAGGCTGATCTTCCGGGTCTGGCTGAAAGCCTCGAGCTCGTAGCACAGCTCGTCGAGCGAGCGCGAGCGCAGGTTGTGAAACTGGGCGATGTTGCCGTTCTGGTGAAAGTCAGCCATGCGGGGAGCGGCCTCCGTGGGGGGTGGGTTCAGTCGATGTCTGCCATACCAAGCCAGTCGAGTACCGCCTGGTTCCAGCCGGCGGGTCCGGGCGCCTCGGTGCGGGTGATCCGCCCGGCATCCTCGCCCATCAGCCGGGTGAGGGGGGTGCCATGGTCGTTCTTCACGATCACCCCCGCCGAAGCGGCCTCCAGCATCTCGATGTCGTTGGGCGCGTCGCCGAGCGCCAGCGTGGTGGTCGCGCCGAGCGCGGCGGCGATCTCTTCCATCCGGTCGGCCTTGGTCGCGCCGAGCGACAGCGTCAGGAACCGCCCGCCGCGCCGCGCCGCGATCCCCTGCGCCTCCAGCGCGCCGAGAAAGCGTTCGAGGGTCGCGGCATCGCCCGACCAGGTCCCGGGCTCGGAATACCGCCGGGTCCGGGCGAGGGCGGCCGCCTCGCGGGACAGCCCCGTGATCTCGGCCACTTCGAAGGCCGACATGTCGCCGAAGCCGCGAAAATGCACCCGCAGCTCCTTCGGCAGCGCCTCGAGCGCCGTGCGCAGCCGCCGGTAGGCGCCATCCTCCCGGGCCTCTGCGCCCGGCCGCCAGATCCCGGCGCCGTTCTCGACGATCGCCGGTGCGTCGCCGAGCCCGAGCGCCGCGTGCAGGGGCGCGATCTCGGCCGCGGTCTTGGAGCTCGCCAGCACCAGCGGCACGCCGCGGGCCTTCAGCGCGTCGAGCGCCGGTATCGCGGCCGCCCAGGCGTAGGTCTCATGGTCGAGGAGGGTGCCGTCGAGATCGGTGAACACCACGGCGCGGGTCCCGGTCTTCGGCTGGTACGTCGGCTCTCGCGTCATGGCCCCAGCATAGCCGCCCGCCGTGGCGAGCGGAACCGGTGGCGGGCAGGGGTGGCGATTTTGCCCGCGATATGCCCGTTCGCCGGGCAGGGTGCCCGTCGCGCAGGCGGTCCTGCGGCATGCCCCAGCGCAGGTGCGTGGGAGCGGGCAGCGGGCGTGCCGGGCGGCGGGCAGGGCGCGGTGCCTTCAAAGCCGGCCCGCCGGTCCCTATCTCATGTAATGAGACCAGCCATGACCGGAGCCATGTTCAGCGTCGCGCTCACCCACCTCGCCATCGTCCTCGGCGTCGCCCTCACGGCGGCCGCGCTCGTCTGGGTGCTGCAACAGCGCCGTTCGCCGCAATCGGCGCTGGCCTGGATCCTGTTCATCGTCACGGTGCCCTATCTCGGGGTGCCGCTTTTCTACGCCCTCGGGGTGCGCAAACGCGGCACCCGCTACGATTACATCGCCTTCGCGCCCGAGACCGATCCGCCCGCGCCGCCCGCAGGCGACCTCGACGAGATGTTCCGCCGCCTGCACCTGCCCGCCGCCCGCCCGGGCCACCGGCTGGCGCTCGAAACCGATCCCAAGGCCGCCCGCGACACCCTCCGCCGCTTCGTCACCGAGGCCCGCACCAGCCTCGACATCGTGCTCTACCGGCTCGATCCCGACCCCTTCACCGAGGCCTTCATGGCCGATCTTGACGCCGCGCTCGCCCGCGGCGTGAAGGTGCGGATGATCCTCGACCACATGGGCACGCTCATCCAGCGCCCGCGGGCGGCGCTGAAAGCGTTCACCGAAGCCGGCGGCGAACTCCGGATGTTCTCGCCCTTCCCAAAGTTTCTCTCCACCGGCCGGCTCAACCTGCGCAACCACCGCAAGATGGTGATCATGGACGGGCAGGCGGTCTGGTCGGGCGGGCGCAATGTCGGGCTCACCTATCTCGGCGACCCGAACGATCCCGCCACCTGGCGCGATCTCTCCTACACCATCGAAGGCCCGGCGGTGCAGCGCTTCGCCGAGGTCTTCGAGGCCGACTGGCGCAAGGAGGGCGAGCCGGCCGCCGAGCCGATCAGCCCGACCGGGCCGGTCGCGGGCGGCGAAACCCTCGCCCAGCTGGTGCCCTCGGGGCCCGACCTGCCGCATGACGGGCTCCACGACGGGCTCGTCCACGCGATCCACACGGCGCGCCAGCGGGTCTGGATCGCCACGCCCTATTTCCTGCCCTCCGACCAGCTCTACTACGCGCTGGCGACGGCCGCCCGGCTTGGTCGCGACGTCCGCCTCATGGTGCCGGCCCGGTCGAACCAGCGGATCGCCGATTTCGCCCGCGGCGCCTATCTGCGCGACCTCGAAGAGGCCGGCGTCCGGGTGCTGCGCTACGGTCCGCGGATGCTGCACGCCAAGGCGGTGGTGCTCGACGAGCTCGCCATCATCGGCTCGGCCAATATCGACGTCCGCTCGATGCTGCTCAATTTCGAGACCGCTCTGGTGGTCTACGACGCCGCGACCGTGGCGAAGATCGCCGACTGGTACGCCGGCCTCGCCAGCGCCGCCAAGGAAGGCACCAAGCCCGCCACCCTGACCCGACGCCTCGCCGAAGCCACCTTCCGCCTCGGCGCGCCGATCCTCTAGGGCGGGGCGGGCAGGGGGGGCGCCATGCTCGGCACACGCATGGCGGCGCACGGTTGTCGCTCCGACCGCGTTCCGCGCGCCCCGGTCAGTCGGTCGGCGGCCAGTTGCACGCCTGGTAGGCCCAATCCACGAAATGCGCAGCGCAATAGGCCTGGTAGTCGGGAAAGAACATGCCTTCCGGCGGCGTGCTCTTCATCGTGGCGAGCACGAAATCGGCATCGACCCCCATCGCGGCAACATAGCCGCCGATGAGATCGTAGATCGGGCTGTCGAGCGGAATGGCGACGCCATTGGTCGAGACCTGATGGAACCCGAGCCGGGGCAGAGGGGCCTGATAGAGTACCCGCGGTGTCTTGCCGCCGAAAAGACCAACGGGCAGGCGGATCGCAATCGCCGCGCAGCGCGGTGTCATACCCCTCTGTCGGATCAGCCCGCCCGCCTCCATCGCGTCCTGCACGCTTCCGCCGCGGCTCCCTAGCGCGATGACCTTCACCTCGGCGCCGTCGAGCGCCGCCTTGAAGGCCTCGAAGAAGCCCGGCGTGATGTCGCCGAGGACGTTGAGGGTCGTACCGTCCAGACGGAAGCTCGCCTGCGTGTTCCAGGCGGCAGGCAGCAGCCCGTCCGGGATCCCGTCCTGACCGTTGCAGTTCAGCTCCCAGGTCTCTGCGCGCTGATCGTCGCTGTACTTCAGAAAGTCTTCCGCCGTCCTCGCCCAATCGTTCAGGTTCCACGCATACCAAAGGAGCGGCAGCAGCGTGTCCGCGTTCGGCACGATGTCCGGCCCCGGCAGGGGCAGCGCCGATACCGGGCTCACCCCGGCAAACTCCTGGTAGTGCGAGATATCCCCGAGCCCGACCATGTCCGCGAGCACCAGGCAGCGGACGCGCCCGGTGTCGACGTAGCGCATGATCGCCCCCATGGAATTGTAATCGTAGCCGTATCGCCCGGCATAGGTCTCGATCTCGGCGGCCCGCGCCCGCGCCGCCGCGATCCGCGCGTCCCAATCCTGCGCCGCGGCCGCCTGCGCGAGCAGCACCCAGAGCCCGATCCACATGATCCGCGCCATTCGGCCCCCCTTCGCCGCGTCCCGTGCGCAGCCTAGCGCGGCATATGCCGCCGCGGAACCCCGACCGGCCACGCCGTTCGCGCCCATTCCGGACCCCCCGCCCCCCGCACCCATCCGCCCGCATCGCTTGTCCTTTCCCCACCTGCGGTTGTAGCAAGGGCACGAGCAGTACCGAACAGCACCCCAGGGAGACCCACGTGGCAGGCGCGCCGAGAAACCTCGTTCTCGTCAGTTTCGACGACATGGTCGCGTTCTGGCACTACCGGACCGCCTTCGGGCCGGAGCTCCGGACCCCCAATCTCGACCGCATCTGCGCCCGCTCGACCGCCTTCCACGCCGCCTACGCCCAGGCCCCGGTCTGCAGCCCTCGCGGGCGAGCTTCATGTCCGGCCTCTCGCCGCACCAGACCGGGGTGCTCAATTCCGACCGCGACTATTTCGACAGGATCCCGCCCGCGCGGCTCTGGCCGCACCGGCTGCGGCAGGCGGGCTACCACTGCTCCTCCGGCGGCAAGGTGATGCGCGGCTATGCCCCGCTCCCCGCCGAGGTCCACGACGCGCTCTATTCCGACCCGCCCAAGCTTTTCCCCCTCGGGCCGCGCCCGCGCGTCCTGCGCGCACAGGGCCTGCCCGGCCGGGTCGAGCTCGGCGGCTTCCGCGGCGGCCCGGTCACCACCGATCCCGCCGAGGACGCAAAGCTCTACGACGCCCAGGTCGCTGCCTCCGCCGAGGCCTTCTTCGCGGGCTACGACGGCGCCGCACCCTTCTACCGCGAGATCGGTTTCGCCGGCACCCACGGCCCCTGGACCACGCCCTTGCGCTTCAAGGAGATGTACGACCCCAAGACCGTCAAGCGGCCCAGGGCCTGGCACGCGGGCTTCGATCCCTGCCCGGCGATGGACGCCGAGACGCCCCCCAACATCAACACCAGCCACTACCGGTTCTGGTCGAAGAGCCTGCGCAACTATTTCGCCGCCGTGAGCTATGTCGACGACCAACTCGGTCGGGTCTGGGACGCGCTCAAGGCCTCGAAACACGCGGATGACACGCTGGTGATCCTCACCTCCGACCACGGCCTCCACCTCGGCGAGCGCGACCGCTTCCGCAAGCACACGCTGTGGGAGCAGGTGGCCAACGTGCCGCTCATCGTCCACGACCCGACGCGCCCCGAGGCCCGGGTGATGACCGACCCGGTGGCGCTGATGGACATCGCCCCACGATCGCCGACTACCTCGCGCTGCCGCCCGGGCCCAGCTTCATCGGCCGCTCGCTCAGGCCTTACGTCGAGGCCGGCGCCAGCGACCCCGACCGCGCCGTGCCCACCTTCCTCGACGCCCACGCCGCGATCCGCAAGGGCAAGTACCGCTTCATCCGCTACGGCGACGGCTCCGAACAACTGTTCGACCTCGAGGCCGACTGGTGGCAGACCAGAGACCTCGGCCCCGACCACCCCGCCGCCGCGGAGATGCGCGCCGCCCTCGAAACGACCTGCGCCGAATACGGCGCACCCCCGTAGGGTGGGGTTCACCCCACCATTCCCCAAATCGCCGATCCCTCACCCGATCATGGAACCCGCGGCCGCTTCCCTGCGTTGTCCTCCCATACACGAGCCGCCCAAGCCCTCCCGGGCGGCAAAGGAAAGGAGAACGCTATGAACTGGGACCAGATCAAAGGCAAATGGACGGAACTCAAGGGCAAGGCCCGCGAGGAATGGGGCGAGCTCACCGACGACGAGCTCGACAAGGCCGCCGGCGAACGCGACCAGATGGTCGGCCTGCTCCAGCAGAAATACGGCAAGGCCAAGGAAGAGGCCGAACACGAAGTCGACCGCTGGCTGGCCAAAGTGTAAGTACCCGCCAGAAAGCACGACCCGGCCCGGGCACCTCGTCCCGGGCCGGTGTTTTTTTGGGGGGGTGGGACACTATCGGGAGTCTGGCGGATAGCGCCGCCGCGCTAGGGTCGGGATTGGCACCGTGCTCAAAACCAATTTCCGATCTAGAGAATCAATTCGACGACATTGCGTGGTGGCGGCCGACGCTAGACGTAGTCAACAGGAACTGGACCTTGGAGTTCTCGACGAGATGGTGCGCTTGGTAGATCGCCAAAGCGCAACTCACCGTCCTTATATAGTAGTGCGTAGTTGATTGCGATCACAATGAAGAACCAAACGAATGTCTCCCAGTATATTTTCACCAATATGCTTTTTTCGGAAAGGTTGAGTTCCGCGGATCTCTGATAATGAAACGTGCCTTCCTCAGGGTAGTCGTTCTCGAAAATCTCATCATCCAAGTCTTCTGGTTGATTTAGTGTCCGGACAGTCAAAACAACCAAAACAACTAGCATGATCGGCCAGGCAAAGATAGAAACCAAGAATGATTTCAATACGATGCGCTTGCGGTCCTCCGTTGAAAGGAATGGTGGGCTCCTTCTCTCGCCGGGATACTCTCTGAAAACCCTCTTTCTATTCGCAATTTCCGCAGCAATATT